>NZ_GG668532.1 GCF_000160615.1 Mobiluncus mulieris ATCC 35243
GCAACTGCCCTAAAGTTGCTGTGTTCTTCTAACGGTTTGCCCCCCGGAATTTTCCGGGGGGCAAACGTTGTGGGGTAGTAATCTGAAAGTCTAGAGACTCGCAGTGCTCACAGTTTAAAGGCTTCAGCTTGTTTTTTGAGCGAGCCGGAAGCGGCACGGAGCTGGACGAACTGTTCGTTCATTCCGTCTACGGCGGTGCGGCTGTCTTTGGCGGTTTGCGCCAGGGAAGCAATCGAGCCGGAGATTTGGGACATGCCATCAGCGGCTTCCGAAACGGAGCGTGACATTTCGTTGGTGGTTGCGGTTTGTTCCTCTACCGCCGCCGCGATGGTGGTTTGGTAGTCGTTGATTGAGGAAATAATGTTGGTGATTTCACCTATCGCGGTGACGGCTTCTTCGATATCGGCTTGAATCTGGGTGATTTTATCGCCGATTTCACTAGTGGCGTTTCCGGTATCCGAGGCTAAATCCTTTACTTCCCCGGCTACAACCGCGAAGCCTTT
>NZ_GG668531.1 GCF_000160615.1 Mobiluncus mulieris ATCC 35243
GGGTTGGTTGTTTAGGCTGCCTGTTTCCAGGCGGTTTGACTCATCTTGAGTTCGTATTCCACGGGTGGCATCATGCCGATACTGGAATGCAGTCGTTTACGGTTGTAAAACCCTTCAATCCAGCTTGAAACCCCTTCATAAACCTCCTCTCTTGTCCTGAAAGCATGCCGGTAGTAGTACTCGATTTTCAATGTTGACCAAAACGACTCAGCCATCGCGTTATCCCAGCACACCCCGGTGCGTCCCATCGAGAGAGTCAACCCGGCTTTCTTGGCATATTCACCTAGTTCCCTAGACGTGAACTGACATCCCCTATCAGCATGCAACACCAGCCCTGCGGGTTTACGTCCCCGACACGCATACGCCATATTTAAAGCCTGCCTCACCAGGCCAGTCACCTGGCTCACCCCCATGGCATAGCCGATAACACGCTTAGTATGAGCGTCACGCACCGCCACGAGATACACCCAGCCCTGCCCACTTCGCAGATACGTGAAATCCGTAATCCACACCTTGTCGAGAGAGCCTTTATCCCACTGCCTGTTGCATGAATCCTCATACACGCATT
>NZ_GG668530.1 GCF_000160615.1 Mobiluncus mulieris ATCC 35243
CTGCCCCGCAGCATAGGCCGATAACAAATGGCACAGGCCGATAACAGAAAGGCTCGCTGTTACCGCTACGCGCGGCGTCTAAGCATTGCTCCCACGGGAATGGGACGGTTGCTGGGCAGTGAAAAGGCGTGCGCCGGGTGGTTTATCTCCGTGACTGGTTCACCCGCCTCGTTGCGGATGCCGGTGGCGGGTATTTCCAGTTCAAACGGGGGTTCATGAGGTGCCAGTACCTCGACGACATCTCCCGGAAGTATTTTATTTCTCGAAATCAAAGTAACCCGACCCGCACCTTTATCGGCGTATTCAGGGGGTTCCTCCGTCGAGGTTTTCCCGCCGTCGCGCCCGGACTCGCGCCCGGACTCTCCCCCGGCTTCCCACCCGGTTACTGTCCCCAGCCACAGCCACTCGCTGATGTAACTCCCCCGCTGGGTGGATTCCGTAACCGGAGCATCCGGGAAATAGAACCCGGTGGAGTACTCGCGGTGCGTGACCTTGAAAGGCTCGGCGCGCACCCATTCGGGCAGTTCCACGCGCGGCGGGACTGGTTCACCCAAGGTATCGCCCGCGAGGAATACTGTTTCCCCCGCAAC
>NZ_GG668529.1 GCF_000160615.1 Mobiluncus mulieris ATCC 35243
ATCGAGGCCGCGAAACTCATCCGCAAAAGCTACCCCCAAACCACCATCATCATGCTCACCGCTTTTGAACACGAGGATTCCTTGGCCCAAGCCCTCGCAGCGGGAGTCCAAGGCTTCCTCACCAAAAACACCACGCCAGCTGAGGTGGCTGAATATATCAAAAAGGCTCTGTCCGGACAGACCGTCTATGACTCGCGACCCACGGATATCCTCACCCAGTCTTACACCGAAAAATCCCTGACCCAAACCCAATATCAAGACTTCATCGACGCGGTGGACACCCTGCCTGGACGCTTTAAATCGGTATTCACCCAGCTACTCGACGCCAAAACCAACAAAGAAATCGCCCAAGAACTACACATGTCCCCCACCACCGTCCGTTCCTATGTTTCCGAAATACTTGCCCACACTGGATGCAAAAGCCGCGGGCAACTGGCCATCACCGCCGCCCGCGCCGGCATCACCCAATAGGTTCTATCCCGAAGCCTGGCAGAAATACGGGAGAAAATGGGGGTGAGACTCAAGATAGCAGAGACTCACCCACACAAAAACCCCGGATTTCTGCCAGCACCCCCGAAAAGCGCCCAACTTGCCGACC
>NZ_GG668528.1 GCF_000160615.1 Mobiluncus mulieris ATCC 35243
TCACCGGGCTGATTGGCCCCAATGGGGCGGGGAAGTCTACTTTGATTGCCACGATGTTGGGTGATATTGCCCCCGCGCGGGGTAGTGTTACCTATGGGGGCAAACCAGTACGTAGTCTGGCGCATCGCTCCCAGGTGTTTGGGGTGGTCACCGAGGCGCATGGCCTGCCGCCGAAGATGAGTGTGCGGGACATGATTCTGTACTGGGGTGGTATCCACGGGGTGCCTTCCATTGAAATGGCGCGGCTTTCCCAGGAACTTGGTGTGGCGAGTTTTTGGGAAAAACGCTTCGATAAGCTCTCTACCGGGATGCGTCGGCGGGCCGAGATTGTTCTCGCGCTGTTGCCTCGCCCCAAGGTCGTGGTTTTGGATGAGCCTTTCAATGGTTTGGATATGGATGGGGTGCAGGTGGTGCGTAACCTGGTGCAACGGCTGCGTGATAGTGGGAAAGTCGTAGTGATTTCCACGCATACCCTAAATGAGCTGGATTTCCTAGCCGACCGCAGTGTGGTGGTACACCAAGGGAAACTGGTGGAACTTGAATTTACTCGCGGTGAGCTGGGAGCCAGCGAAGCCGCCTATCAAAGACTTCAGGAAGGAAAATAGCCATGAATACCACACCGAATTATTTTGAATGGTTCCTACGCGAACTACTGCGCTGGTCAAAATCAACCGCGCTTTGGGCTGTCATCCTAGTAGGCGCGTTTATGACTTTCATGGCAATCACGGGGACAGTGGCCAGAAAAGTTCCGGAGTTGGAGCAAGGCCTGATTGAC
>NZ_GG668527.1 GCF_000160615.1 Mobiluncus mulieris ATCC 35243
CGATATTCTATATCCGTGCAGGTCAAGACACTATTTCGAGGAGTACAGCCGGACACTGTGTCCTGTGAAAGCGACATTTCGAGTTGTAGCACAAAACATCCAACCGTCGTCGCAGTACCTCATGCTCCTGATGTCGATGACCCTTGACATCTGAAAGGTTACGACGAAAACGCAACCAGAGAAATGAGCACACCACCGTCCGACTTACGCAGAATGCGTCAATCTTGTGTTTAACGCGAGGATGTGAATCTCGCTTGTGATGATGACGAGGAAGTCTGTGGAGGATATCGGTAATACCAATACCCTCCACAGACTATTTGGTTAAGGATATATCGTTGGATATATCTAATTCTCCGGAGTATTATTATCCTGATTTTGCGTGTTCAGGGCTATTCTTATCAAAATAAGAGCAACAAAACAAGCAAATGATGCTCTGAGAATGTTGTTTTCAAGAAGCGCTTCCTTTAGGGGCATCCCGAGTGCGTAGAAAAGCAAAACAGAACATGCACCCAGTATCGGAATTGGGATAATAATCCACCACGAAATATTCTTTCTAGAAACAGGACGCTGCGGCACCGCTCATCCCCCCTCCAATGACTCCAATTATGGCGCCTCCGACTCCGCCTGCTACATTGCCTATACCAGGAAATACGGTTCCGACACCCACTCCGGCAGCGCCTAGGCTACCTCCACCTAGGATAGCACCACCACCGGTTCCTAGAATGCATTTCCAGACATCCCTGTCCTGGTACACCAAAACCGTGCGAATTTCTATACCAGATTGATTTTTTTGGTATATTACACGTACCGGCAATCCGTTTTTGTCGGTTGCGGTGGTGGGCAGTTTTTCGGTGATGCCGTTTTGTGTAACTGTCAGGG
>NZ_GG668526.1 GCF_000160615.1 Mobiluncus mulieris ATCC 35243
CCGCGGAATGTGACCAAGGTCACATTCCAGGCTATCGCCAGCGATTTCGGCTCGCGCCTCATGAATTTAGAGGAAATCGTGGCGCAAGACTGCGGGGTCGCGCCACGAGAGCTCCGCCAAAGTCACGTCCAGCATGGTGAAAGCCCCGCGCTCGCCGCGCGTGGCTTTCCGAACGCAAGCCCTGGCCACGGCCGCCAACACGGCGCCGGTGAACTCCGGGTTGGAATCCAATCGCAACTGGAAAATCATAGACTGGGACACCCCCGGCGAAGTTTCGCCGCTGCGGATTACCTCGCCCGCATGGGGTAAACCCGCGTGGTCGCGCTGCATTTCCTCGGTCGTGATAAACGTCACGTTCGTGTCATAGTCCGCGAAATAGTTCGGCATCGACTTAATTTCGGCCTCTATCCGCGCCTTGTCCGCACCGGGCTTAGCCACCACATAGCATTCACGCCGGTGCATTTGGCGGGCGGTGTATTTCTCTTGGCTGCCGCCGCGCACTGCGGCCACCGTTTCCGCCACCGGCACCGTGTATTGCCGGGCATCGGCCACACCCTCAATCCGGCGAATCGCATCGGAATGTCCCTGGGAAACGCCACGCCCCCAAAAGGTCGTGGCCTGGCTGCGTGGCAAAATCGCGTCGCCCAACACGCGCAGCATGGAAAACAGCCCCGGATCCCACCCGCAACTAATGAAAGCCACGTGTCCCGCTCGGCGTGCCGCCGCATCCACCGCATCGAAATGTTCGGGAATTCGAGCGTGGGTGTCAAAAGAATCGACCGTGTTGAACAGGCCAGACGTGAACACCCCCTGTTCCATCAAGTCGGTCGCGGAACCGCCGCAGTTCACGCACACATCCACCAAGTCGCGGTACTGCGCCATTTCAGACACACTGACCACCGGGGTGCCTGCGGTTTTCACTGTGGCGGGATCCCGCCGGGTAAAGACCACCACCAGTTCCATATCCGGGGCGGCCGACACCGCTTTTTCCACCCCGCGTCCCAGATTGCCATAACCATTGATTGCGACTCGTATCATCGCACTTCCTTACCTTAGTTAGTTTATTAGTTGCGGTTATT
>NZ_GG668525.1 GCF_000160615.1 Mobiluncus mulieris ATCC 35243
GGGTTAAAGGACAAATTGTGTGTCTGGGGGGTTAGTCCCATGTGTTGTTGTAGGGGGTGGTGTGGTGGAGTTCGTTCCAGATGATTGCGTCGCCCCATCCGGGGAGGTTTCTTTGGGTGATGTGTAGGTTTTCCTGGTTTAGGTAGTATTCCTCGAGTTGCGTATCCGTAGGCATTATTTTCAGGATTTCTGCTGGAGTCGCGGGGTTTTCGATGTGTTGGTAGCACCACCAGAAAATCGCTTTGATTCGCCTGGCCAGGCTCATTCCGCGGTGGTCTTTGAGCATGGCACGGAGTTGAGCGTTTATCCCGCCTTCAATCTGGTTGTTCATTGCTGGTAGGCAGGTCAGGGTCTGGTCTGCGAGATCAGGATCGAGATAGGTGAACAGGTTACCGGATTTTATGAGCCTAATTAGCGAGTCCCGGGCGCGAACGAGTTTCTCGTGGGTCAAGCATCTTGTGCCGTATTCGTTTATGGTTTCTTCCGCGAGGAAGGCTTCCCATTCCAGGCACCAGTTGTTGAACCCGACCAGCCATTGTAGAGATTCTTCCACGTTATGGACATGTAACAGGTCGCGAGCTATTCTCCCGAGTTGTTTCCCGGCTGGCAGCTTCGGATTCATAGTGATGTAACGTCGTACCTGCATAAACGCGTGATATGTGCAACGCTGGACCTGCGTGCCCGGCCAAGAAGCTGCTCTAGCGGTTTTGAAACCTGACCCACCATCACTCACGACTAGAAGCGGGGGGCGCTATCCGATCCAGCAAGGCTTTCCACGCGTTAATGTTCTCGTTCCTAGCCACATACCAGCCCAACACATGCTGACGAGTACAGGCAATCAAAACCACGGCCTTGCGCCCCAGATAAATCCCGTCGACAAACACCACGTCATGAACCTCGTCCACAATCGGAGAGAACGGCCATAAACACCAGAACTTAGCTGCATGACGACGAAACGTCCGACCCGCTCCGGGCATATCTTTCTGCCGCTGACGCGACAACAGCCAGCTCAGGAAACGATTAAGCTCTTTAGCAGAGTTATCAATCTTTCCGACCGTAGACCTTCCACACTCCTTACAACGCCAACGCTGAGAACCAGAAGAAGTCTTTCCATTACGTTTCAAAGGAGTATTACACGCC
>NZ_GG668524.1 GCF_000160615.1 Mobiluncus mulieris ATCC 35243
TGACCCCCAACAGCCACGACAATGGCCAAGCCCGCCACCCCGGCCAGCACCTCGTGAACCCGCCCCCAGAAACAGTGTTATCCGCTAGCGACGGATAGGCATATCGACATGTCGGCGTGTTGGCGTCCTTCTGTAAACCCCAGTCTTGCCAGCCGCTAATGCGAGTCCACTAGACCAGGGCAGGCTTACAAGAATCAACTGGAATCTTGGTTCCGGCTCGCACGATACACGTTCGAGCGGTGCCCAACCCTCAACACCAGCACCGTCAGTTCCGCATCATCTAGTCGGCATACAATCCGGTAGTCACCCACCCGGTAACGCCAAAGCCCCGCGAGGTTCCCTGTCAGGGCTTTACCTTTAACTCGCGGGTTTTCCGCTGCGGCTATCCACCGTATCGCATCCCTGATGCTGCGCGCCACGCGCGCGTCTGCTTTACGCAACCATTTGTCAACAGCACGGGACAAGATGACTTTTCGTGTCATTGAATCTGCCTGGATATAGCCGGGTCTACTGGCGTGTTGTAAAACCCTAAATCCTGTTCCAGTTGCTCCAAAGAAATCGTGTCTTCCTTGCCGGTACGGATTGCCTCCAAGGTCTGCATCGCTTCCACGCCCAGGTAGTAGTCCTCCAGGTCATCGAGGTATTCTTGGGTGGCCTCGCGCAGCAAATCAGCCTCGGATCGTTGAGTTTTCTCGCTGGCCCATTCCAGACGCGCCTTATCCTCGGCCGACAGCTCCACACTCAAAACTTCGCTCACACACCGATTTTATCCCAGCCTTTCAATGAAACCAAGAGATCGGCCTACCTTTCGCGGGGTACGCGTGGACGGGTTCACGAGGCGTTGGCCGCGATGGCGGGCTTAGTTTACAGTGGCGGCCAGCCTTACCATGCAGCGGTAACGGGGCGTTCTTAATCCTTAAACGATGCACCTACTTTCACGGTCAACATGCGAAAAGTACGCTAATCTCTTGGTTTTTTGGATGGTATAAAACCATCAGGGCGCGGTGAAAACTCTTGTGAGCACGGCACCAACCAGTTCACCGGGGGTGGTGTTTTCCTCTTTAGCCCGACTTGCTATAACGCGTTGAGTCTCTAGAGGTATCTGGACAGGAATCGTAACACCGCCAGACCTCATCGAAGGCGGTGACCCGTCAATCACCTCACCCACCGAATATTCCCCCGGGGGAAATTCTCCTCGCGCGTAATACGACTCCAAACGCTCCATCATCTCATCGGTCATTACCTGACCGTTTACCGCCACAAAATCCGCCATGATAATCACTTTCTCTTCCTTGCATCAATACCAAGTTCCCTCAAAAATGTTTTGGTTGGTGGGGTCATCGCATGGAAAACATACCAGTCGCCAAATCCGCTTTCCGAGGCCACCATCTGCACCATTCTTCCATCCGGTAGAGAGCCCAAACCAATCCATCGGGGCGGCATCGAACCATCGAACCGTAACTTCGTGGCGACCAGATGATTCCAAGCATATTCAATCTCTGCCTCATCTAGTCCATGCTTCAAAGCATGAGCCTCCACAAAAACCGCCACATCAAAATTATATAGCGCCAACGACGCGCGAAAGGCTTCCCTGGATTCAAGTTCGCAGTGCGGCAGTGCGGCGGGTTCATGAGGTGCTGGCCGGGGTGGCGGGCTTGGCCATTGCCGTGGCTGTTGGGGGT
>NZ_GG668523.1 GCF_000160615.1 Mobiluncus mulieris ATCC 35243
CCTGAGTTGCACATATTTGTAGCATATGGCGTGTTTTTTGGGGTGTTTGTGCTGGTGGTGGGGTTTTGGGGTGGTGGTTTTGGGTCACTAATTGGTGGTGGTGTTTTTGGTTAGACTAGGGTTATGTCGCCTTTTTTGCGTAAAGTGAGAACGGCCTCGGGTGCTGTGGCGGTACAGATAGTGGAAAAGCAAGGTCGGGTGAACCGGGTTTTGAAGCATCTTGGTTCGGCTCATGATGAGGCTAAACTCGCGGTTTTACTTGAGATAGGGCGCAAAGAGCTGCGTCCTGGGTAGCTGGAATTCGATTTCAATTCCCTGGATACCGGTTTTTGTTCTACGCCGAAAGTGCAGCATCAGTCATCAGCACTACTGTGGGCGGTGCTCCGGGGGGCGTATCGGGCTGTTGGGTTCGACCAGGCTATAGACGATAGCGTGTTTGAGCAGTTGGTTTTGGCTCGTATTGTGGAGCCTGCGTCTAAGTCGGATACGATACGGATTCTTGGGGAACTCGGTGTTGAGGTGGCGCATCGTAATACTTTCAATAACTGTCTACAACGCTGCGCGGGGCGGGATTATCGTTCTCGGTTGGCTGAGGCCTGCTTCACACACGCTTCGAGGTCTGGTGACCTTTCTTTGGTTTTGTATGATGTGACTACCCTGTATTTCGAGGCTGAATGTGAGGACGAGGACAGCGGGGAAAACCAGGGCTTGCGTAAAGTTGGTTACTCGAAAGAAAGACGTGTTGACCCCCAGATTGTGGTCGGCCTGCTGGTAGACCGTAGCGGGTTCCCCCTGGAAATAGGGTGTTTCGAGGGTAACAAGGCTGAAACCAAAACCCTTCTGCCGGTTATCAAAGGGTTCCAAGACCGTCACGGCCTGGATTCTTTCGTTGTGGTAGCCGATGCGGGCATGCTCAGCAACGAGAACCTCAAGGCTCTGGACGCAGCCGGATTCAAATTCATTGTCGGTTCTAGGCAAACCAAAGCACCCCATGATTTAGAGTCGCATTTTTATTGGAACGGAGACTACTTCGCCGACAGCCAGATTATCGACACGGTCACACCCCGGCATGCCAACAGTAAAGTCAACAACAAGAAGCTGAAGGTCGAACCCGTATGGAACCCTACGATGGGCACGTCGTGGCGGGCGGTGTGGCAGTACTCCGCGAAACGCGCCAGGAGAGACTCTGTTACCTTAGAGGCGCAGCGTCGTCGCGCCCTAGACGCGGTAGACGGGATAAAACCCGCACGTCGACCCAGGTTCGTCAAAACCACTCGTAGTGGCTGTAGTTTTGATGAGAAAGCCTTTGAACGCGCCCAGAAACTCGAAGGACTTAAAGGCTACGTCACAAACCTTCCCGCCACGTTGATGCCCGCAACAGAGGTTATCGACTCGTATCACGAACTGTGGCACGTGGAACAATCCTTCCGCATGTCGAAAACCGGCCTGCGAGCACGCCCGATATTCCACCGGCAAAAAGACGCTATCGAAGCTCACTTGACCATCGTCATGGCCGCCCTCGCCGTATCCCGGTATTTGTACCAAAAGACCGGAATAACACCCAAAAAACTCGTCCGAACCCTACGACCCCTCCGGGAAATCACCATAAGCCTACCCGGAGGACAGCAAATCACAGCCCAACCAGAAATCAACCCCGAAACCCAGAAAATCCTAAACAAGCTGGGTCACTAAACCTGTGCAACTCGGG
>NZ_GG668522.1 GCF_000160615.1 Mobiluncus mulieris ATCC 35243
AGTGGGTTTGTTGGTTTTGGTCTCGATAGTGTTTTGTTTTTTGTTTACGCGTTTTGTTTTTTTCCTGCCCTGTTTTGGGGTGGGGTTTGTTAGTGTTTTTGTCTCGTTTTCTGTTTGTGAATAACGGGGTTTTGTCAGGTTTTTTTCTGGCTTGAAATCTTGTGGCTCTGGCTTTTTGGTTGGGGTTGTTTTTGGTTTTTTGTTGGAGAGTTTGATCCTGGCTCAGGACGAACGCTGGCGGCGTGCTTAACACATGCAAGTCGAACGATGAAGCCGCAGCTTGCTGTGGTGGATTAGTGGCGAACGGGCGAGTAACACGTGAGTAACCTGTCCTTTTCTTTGGGATAACGGCTGGAAACGGCTGCTAATACTGGATATTCAGGCTGCATCGCATGGTGTGGTTTGGAAAGGTTTTTTCTGGAATGGGGTGGGCTCGCGGCCTATCAGCTTGTTGGTGGGGTGATGGCTTACCAAGGCTTTGACGGGTAGCCGGCCTGAGAGGGTGGTCGGTCGCACTGGGACTGAGATACGGCCCAGACTCCTACGGGAGGCAGCAGTGGGGAATATTGCACAATGGACGGAAGTTTGATGCAGCGACGCCGCGTGGAGGGTGTAGGCCTTCGGGTTGTGAACTCCTTTTTCTCGTGAAAAAGGCATGCTTTTGGGTGTGTTGATGGTAGCGGGGGAAGAAGCGCCGGCTAACTACGTGCCAGCAGCCGCGGTAATACGTAGGGCGCGAGCGTTGTCCGGATTTATTGGGCGTAAAGAGCTCGTAGGTGGTTCGTCGCGTCTGTCGTGAAAGCCAGCAGCTTAACTGTTGGTCTGCGGTGGGTACGGGCGGGCTTGAGTGCGGTAGGGGTGACTGGAATTCCTGGTGTAGCGGTGGAATGCGCAGATATCAGGAGGAACACCGATGGCGAAGGCAGGTCACTGGGCCGTTACTGACGCTGAGGAGCGAAAGCGTGGGGAGCGAACAGGATTAGATACCCTGGTAGTCCACGCTGTAAACGTTGGGAACTAGGTGTGGGGATGCTATCCTGTGTTTCTGCGCCGTAGCTAACGCATTAAGTTCCCCGCCTGGGGAGTACGGCCGCAAGGCTAAAACTCAAAGGAATTGACGGGGGCCCGCACAAGCGGCGGAGCATGCGGATTAATTCGATGCAACGCGAAGAACCTTACCAAGGCTTGACATACACTGCGACATGCCAGAGATGGTGTGGCCTTCGGGGTGGTGTACAGGTGGTGCATGGTTGTCGTCAGCTCGTGTCGTGAGATGTTGGGTTAAGTCCCGCAACGAGCGCAACCCTTGCCTCATGTTGCCAGCACGTTATGGTGGGGACTCGTGAGGGACTGCCGGGGTTAACTCGGAGGAGGGTGGGGATGACGTCAAATCATCATGCCCCTTATGTCTTGGGCTTCACGCATGCTACAATGGCCAGTACAGAGGGTTGCGATACCGTGAGGTGGGGCTAATCTCTTAAAGCTGGTCTCGGTTCGGATTGGGGTCTGCAACTCGACCCCATGAAGTTGGAGTCGCTAGTAATCGCAGATCAGCATTGCTGCGGTGAATACGTTCTCGGGCCTTGTACACACCGCCCGTCACGTCACGAAAGTTGGTAACACCCGAAGCCCGTGGCCTAGCCTTTTTGGGGGGAGCGGTCGAAGGTGGGATTGGCGATTGGGACGAAGTCGTAACAAGGTAGCCGTACCGGAAGGTGCGGCTGGATCACCTCCTTTCTAGGGAGCATCGTTGACTGGACTGTTTTGTTTTGTTTTGGTGTTGTCTGGTTTATGGATATGCGTGTGGATGGATTACATGTTCTGCCTGTTTTGGGTGGGGGCGCTATCGGGGTTTGGGCTTACATGCCTGGCCGGCTGGCTGCAGTGGGGTTTTGTCTTGTTGTGGTTGGTTTGGTTGGTTGGTTGGTTTTTGTATAGTGGTGCGAGTATCTGTGATGCAAGTTTTTTTGTTCTTGTTTTAGTGTTTGTTCTTCTGGTGTAACTGTTTGTTGGTTGTTTTTTGGGGCGTTCGGTGGATGCCTTGGTACCAGGGGCCGATGAAAGGCGTGGTGGACTGCGATATTCCTCGGGGAGTTGTCGAGCGGGCTTTGATCCGAGGGTGCCTGAATGGGGGAACCCGGCCAGTTTTGTTGCTGGTCACCAATCTCTGAATTGATAGGGGGTTGGGGGGAACGTGGGGAAGTGAAACATCTTAGTACCTGCAGGAGAAGATATTCCGTGAGTAGTGGCGAGCGAAAGCGGATTTATGGCTAAACTCTACTGGTGTCAAGCGTGCGGGCGTTGCTGGTGGGGTGTTGTGGGGTCGCATGCTGCTTTCCGCATGGGAGCAGGGCTTTTGGCGTGTTTTGAGTTGAACTGTCTGGGATGGCAGGCCGTAGAGGGTGATAGCCCCGTAGGTGGTTGGAATGCGTTTGGGTTGGTGCGTGTCCCCGAGTAGGGACGGACTCGTGTAATCTGTCTTGAATCTGCAAAGACCTCTTTGTAAGCCTGAATACTTCCTGGTGACCGATAGTGTATTAGTACCGTGAGGGAATGGTGAAAAGTACCCCGGGAGGGGAGTGAAATAGTACCTGAAACCGGGCGCTTACGATCCGTCAGAGCCTTGTGGGGTGATGGCGTGCCTATTGAAGAATGAGCCTGCGAGTTATGTTGTGTGGCGAGGTTAACCCGTGGTGGGGTAGCCGTAGGGAAAGTCCGAGTCTGAATAGGGCGTTGAGTCGCATGATATAGACCCGAAGCGGGGTGATCTACGCTTGGCCAGGTTGAAGCACGTGTAGAAGCGTGTGGAGGACCGAACCCACCTGGGTTGAAAACCGGGGGGATGAGCTGAGTGTAGGGGTGAAAGGCTAATCAAACTCCGTGATAGCTGGTTCTCCCCGAAATGCATTTAGGTGCAGCGTTGCGTGTTTCTTGCTGGTGGTAGAGCTACTGGTTGACTGATGGGCCTTGTTGGTTACTGAGGTCTGCCAAACTCCGAATGCCGGTTAAGTTAAGCGTGGCAGTGAGACTGCGGGGGATAAGCTCCGTGGTCGAGAGGGAAACAGCCCAGATCGTCGACTAAGGCCCCTAAGCGTGCGCTGAGTGGGAAAGGATGTGGAGTCGCGTAGACAACCAGGAGGTTGGCTTAGAAGCAGCCATCCTTGAAAGAGTGCGTAATAGCTCACTGGTCAAGTGGTTCCGCGCCGATAATGTAGCGGGGCTTAAGCGTACCGCCGAAGTCGCGGCATCGACACGTGTACACGGCAGCATTGAGTGTTGTTAGTGGTGTTGTTGGGTAGGGGAGCGTCCTGCCAGAGTTGAAGTCAGGCTGTGAGGTCTGGTGGATTTGGTGGGAGTGAGAATGCAGGCATGAGTAGCGAGTGGAAAGTGAGAATCTTTCCCGCTGGATGACTAAGGGTTCCAGGGCTAGGTTTGTCCGCTCTGGGTGAGTCGGGTCCTAAGGCGAGGCCGACAGGCGTAGTCGATGGGTGACCGGTTGATATTCCGGTACCGGCGAAAAACCGTCAGTGGCGAGGAGCTGTGTGCTAACCAATGATGTTTTTCCTAGACAGGTTTTCGGATTTGTTTGGGTTGGTGTTGTTGGGGTCCCGTGGTTTAGTAGTCAAGCGTGTTAACAGGGGTGACGCAGTGAGGTAGCTGGCGCGTGTCTTATGGCTTGGCGCGTCTAAGAGTGTGGCCTGTCCCTTAGGGAAATCCGGGGGGCTGTCTTGAATGGCGAAGGTGAGGCTTGATGGTGAGACTGTTTATGGTTGAAGTTCAGTGTGCCTGTGCTGCCGAGAAAAGCCTCGGCGTTAGGTTTTAGCCGCCCGTACCCTAAACCGACACTGGTAGTCAGGTAGAGAATACTAAAGCGGACGGGTTAATCATGGTTAAGGAACTCGGCAAAATGCCCCCGTAACTTCGGGAGAAGGGGGACCATGACTGGTGATGGCTTTTACGGTTTTGAGTTGGTTGTGGTCGCAGTGAATAGGGGGAAGCGACTGTTTATCAAAAACACAGGTGCATGCTAAGCCGTGAGGCGCTGTATATGCACTGACGCCTGCCCGGTGCTGGAAGGTTAAGAGGAACTGTTAGCCTTTTTTGGTGAAGCGGTGAATTTAAGCCCCAGTAAACGGCGGTGGTAACTATAACCATCCTAAGGTAGCGAAATTCCTTGTCGGGTAAGTTCCGACCTGCACGAATGGCGTAACGACTTCCCTGCTGTCTCGACCGTGAGCCCGGTGAAATTGCATTACGAGTAAAGATGCTCGTTTCGCGCAGCAGGACGGAAAGACCCCGGGACCTTTACTATAGCTTGGTATTGGTGCTCGCTTGCGATTGTGTAGGATAGGTGGGAGACTGTGAAGCTGGCACGCTAGTGTTGGTGGAGTCATTGTTGAAATACCACTCTGTTGTAAGTGGGTTCCTAACTTAGACCCCTGATCGGGGTCAGGGACAGTGCCTGGTGGGTAGTTTAACTGGGGCGGTTGCCTCCTAAACGGTAACGGAGGCGCTCAAAGGTTCTCTCAGCCTGGTTGGCAATCAGGTGTTGAGTGTAAGTGCACAAGAGGGCTTGACTGTGAGACTGACAGGTCGAGCAGGTACGAAAGTAGGAACTAGTGATCCGGCCATGGCTTGAGGAAGCGTGGTCGCTCAACGGATAAAAGGTACCCCGGGGATAACAGGCTGATCTTGCCCAAGAGTCCATATCGACGGCATGGTTTGGCACCTCGATGTCGGCTCGTCGCATCCTGGGGCTGGAGTTGGTCCCAAGGGTTGGGCTGTTCGCCCATTAAAGCGGTACGCGAGCTGGGTTCAGAACGTCGTGAGACAGTTCGGTCCCTATCCGCTGCGTGCGTTGGAGTTTTGAGGAGGCCTGTCCCTAGTACGAGAGGACCGGGACGGACGAACCTCTGGTGTGCCAGTTGTTCTGCCAAGAGCATGGCTGGTTTGCTACGTTCGGGAGGGATAACCGCTGAAAGCATCTAAGCGGGAAGCCTGCTCCAAGATGATAACTCCCTCATCCTTGTGGTGGTGAGGCCCCCTGTAGATGACGGGGTAGATAGGCCGGACGTGGAAGCATGGTGACATGTGGAGCCTACCGGTACTAATCGGCCGATAACAACAACAAAACATAGTGTCCAGGGGACAGAGCCTATTCTGGGACACGCTGAAACAAGATAGTGATTTATTGTGTTACTTATACTCGCTACCGCTATACGAAAACCAGCCCACCAGCCTGTGTCGTGTGCCGTTGTTTTTCTTGTAGGGAACAAGGGAAAACAATGGCATGTCGGGGCTATGGTGTGAGTCTGACCTGTTGATAGAGACAGTATCACAGGTTGATATACAGCCCGCCAGTGTGGCGGCGGTCATAGCAGTAGGGAAACGCCCGGACCCATCCCGAACCCGGAAGCTAAGCCTACCCGCGCCGATGGTACTGCAACCGAGGGGTTGTGGGAGAGTAGGAAACCGCCGCACTAAAACTTAATGTTTGTACCTCGGCATAGCCGAGGTACAAACATATTTAAACTGGTATTCAACGCTGGGTTTTATACTGATTTTGTCCCTCGCTGTGACCAGGGAAGAAACGATTTTAAA
>NZ_GG668521.1 GCF_000160615.1 Mobiluncus mulieris ATCC 35243
ACAAACGTGGTAACCGGTTTTATTTGCCAGTATTTTTGAGTATCCTTAAAGTAAGGAAAGTAAGGGATTCCTTGTAAGGGTGTCACTGTGAAAGCGTTACGATGTCATTGTAAAAAAGTGGCACTATAAAAGCATTATTGGGAGGATGACAGAAAATGGAACTAGCGAAAGTCACGGCTAAGGGGCAAATCACTATCCCGATTGCGGTACGCCGTAAACTTGGGGTGAAGACGGGTGGGAAAATAATGTTTTTGGAGGATGGCGACCGGGTAGTGATAGTGAATCCCTCGGTACAGGCGCTGCTCGAACTGCAAAACGATTTCGCCGGCGTGGCCGAAAAACTCGGTATCGAAACCGAGTGTGACGTAGTCGACTTGGTCAAAGAAGTCCGCCAGGAACGCGCCCCCAAGTCGGGTGCCGGGTCGGTCGAAAACGTGTAGGCGCTCTCATGCGGGTAATGCTGGACACTAACGTGCTGATTTCTATGGCGTTGTTTCCTAATCCGCAGGTTTTGCGGATTATGGAAGTGGTTACCTGGAAATATGACCTGGTGATTTCGACTTATGTGATTGACGAGTTCCGGGAGGTGGTTGCACGGAAGTTTCCTGGCTATCTCTCGTCGGTGGATCGGTTCCTGGCGAGGCTGGACTATGAGTCGGCGGTGATGCCGTTACACATTCCGGAAAATCTGTACCAGATTCGTGATCCCAACGATTACCCGATTTTATATGCGGCAACACACAGTAATGTGGACATTTTTGTCACGGGAGACAAGGATTTTGCTGATGTCCGCCTGACATACCCCGAGATTCTAACTCCGGCGGAGTTTTTAGAGCGCTACGCGGATGGGAAATCAATAGTCGAATAGGTGTAGCCCTGCCTGATAGGCTCAATTCTCTCAGAACTAGGGGTCTCGGGCAAGATTAACCCCGGAATTCAGCGACACCGACTTTGGCTACACGGTTATTCGGCTCAGTGGTCGGCAGCTTTCAGATATGCGGGTTGATTTGTTTAGGACTGGGGCTCCCGGGAGCCTGAATATCGGTTTTTATTTGCACCGTGGACATCTATCCCCTGGTAAGTTTTTGAAAACCCCAGGTCAGGGCATTTCCCGATTTCGGCAAGCCCCGAAAATCGTTCCATGAATGTCCAAAACGCAAATAAATCGGTAAAAACCACCCGCAGTCCGGGTTCCAGATTGGGAACCTGGAGCTGGGGCGACCGCAGAGTGGCCTGAATTGGAATTCCCGAGAGTAAGGACGGCCGTAGCGAGACCTGGACTGGGTCTCGTAATCCCCACTTAGGCGCGGCCAACAAGCCTTTTCCTGAGCGTCAGGCCGAGTGGGTCTCGTAATTCCAGCTCAAGCGCCGCCGGGTACACCGCCGGCGGGCAAGAGTACCCTACTTATGAACCGTATTCCTCGCCCGCTCCACTCAGGCCGCCGTGATTTTTGAAGTAACGGATTATATCAGTCTTGAACTGTCCCGATTCGACATCGTCCCAGGTGAAGCGCAGGGTAGCTAGTTGGTTAATCAACGATTCGCGGCTGCGCCGGCGATCCTCGACGAACTGACTGTGCCTGGCGTGCCACTCGTAGCCATCAAGTTCGACTATCACCTCATGTACCCCGTTGCTGACGACCATGTCAACTTCGCCGATGCCCGCTATAACCTGACCGACTTTCACGTTCAGCCCGAGCCCGCGCAGCACGCGCCGCGCGTTGGTCTCCAGCGGAGAACGCGCCCGGTAGCTGCCGAGTTCAATAGCCTGGCGTACCTCGACGGAGCCGCGTTCCCCAACTTCGGCCAGCAACTGTTCCTTAGTTGCCAGCCCTTTAAACAGAGCAGAGTCAACGATTACTTCGCGCTCTTCCGGCGTGTCGACGCACTTCAGAGCACATACCACCGTCGCCACCGGGTCATCGACGTATAGCCGGGACAGGCTCGGCGCGGCGGGTAGAATCCGGTGTATCACCGTGTTTTTTGTATGTATCCGGTGACAATTATGCGCCACCGCCACATGAATCTTTCGGGGGCGACGCAGCGTATCCACGCCCCATTTGCGCAGTGCCGTCACACACGCGACATGGCCCCGGTTGGCGCGCGCCACTACGACACGCCTATCCGTGCCCGGCAGATACGCGACGCAGCGTTTGATTACTTTCAGTTGCCCGGCTCGGCTGGCACACGCCAACGAGTAACGCCCAAAGTACGTGTTAAGCTCGCGCAGCGGATACGCACCTTGGTTTAGTTTCATGAATTCTTCTAATTCTGGGTCCATGAGCCAATGCTCTCGCCTCGCGCAGAGTCCTGCAACTCGCGCCAGACGCAATTGTGGAAAACGATTTTTCCACAGTCATAGTCGCAAACCACGATTTGCGCCGAATCATGAGTCGATTTTGGCGTTTTGGACATTCGTGGGGCATTTTCCGGGGTTTGCCGGAAATGGGAAATACTTTGACCTGGGGTTTTGAGAAACTTAGCAGGGTATAGATGTCCACGGCGTACATAAAAGCCGATTTTCGGACTCCCGGGAACCCAGCACAAGTCGAGCCAGATCCGTCACGACTTCAGGGAAACCCAGTGTTACGGGATTTGGTGTTATCGCCATAGAGGACGGTTATCCGGGCTCCGGGGGATTTCTTAGTCTGGATTGTGATATCGACCTACCGGCTCCGGGAGATCGGTTCTGGGCATGGTGCTGGCAGCAGTCCCCACCGTGTTAAAGTATTCCGGGTGTGTTTCC
>NZ_GG668520.1:0-218309 GCF_000160615.1 Mobiluncus mulieris ATCC 35243
CACAGACTCTCATCCGTCGGGAGACCTATTTCGAGCACAGAACAACCCTTTCGGATCTTCCGTAAACTCGCCATAAGGCCTGATAGTTACCATATCGACCGCTTCAGGCCGCAACAGCAACGGTATATAAATTTAGTGCACCTGCACGTTGGTGTCAAATCGAGAAAACTTGGTTTCCTCTTTTTGGCTAAATTTAGCCATTCTTTCGGCGTGTCGCGCGAGGCCTATCCTGTCGCGCGAATACGTCCTTCAGATGTATGCGGCTGCCGGTAGCCAAAATGCCACGTCTATATATCTTGGCACCCAGCCAAATCAATACCGGCAGTATTGCCAAGTTAATCAACACAGAAAGTATTGGCTCCCACCATTGCATCGTGGTAGAGACAATCTGTCTGGCCGGCATCAGGTAGCAGTTGACGAACGGCAGCATGGACACAACGTCGAGGACATCCTTCTTGCCGGGGAATCCCACCATGAACATGGCCGCATAGAAGCCGGCTATTTGCAACAGCATCAAGATAATCGTGGTTTGCCCCAAATCCTCTTGTTTAGAGGCCATAGCCCCGGCTCCGGCATAGAGCACCATGTAAGTTGCCAGTCCCAGAATGAACCAGACAATCAGCCAGCCGGACAGCGTTCCTAAGTCAATTTGGAACGATCCCGAAAGACCAGAAATTGCCATAGCTCCCAGGGCGGATCCGCCCAGCACCACCAGTTGCGTAACCCCTACTGCGGTTATTCCAATGATTTTCCCGACAAGTAATCTCGCCGGTGATACAGCAGATACCAACACTTCGATGACACGAGAGGCCTTTTCTTCCATCACCCCAGTGGCGACCATCTGCCCAGACATGAAGATGGCAAGGAAGAGAATCAACAGCATCCCTAAACCGCCCAGATAAGCGCCAAAGTCGTACCCATCGTCAGTATCATCCGCTTGTTCGGTTTCGAGATTTTTGGTTTTTAGCTGGGTGGAGGCTATTTCCTTACTCAAATCACGCATATCCCCACCCAGCGAGGTTACGTATTGATTCAGTTTCACGCTGGCATGAGTTGCCTGGACAATCATGCGCAGCATCACCGGGAATTTCCCTTTGCTAATCAGCACCGGTTCGTCTAGGGTTCCCCCTACTCCCGCCACCACTTCATCGTGTTGTACTGCCCGTTCCAAATCCTGTTCACTGGGGTATATTTCCGTCTTGTACTGATTTTCTTTGAGAGTGAAACCACCCGCCGCCGAATCATCACCTCCAGAATCGCCGGTAGCTCCTGCAGTAAAGGCCATAGCGTAATCCTGAGTTTGGGTGGTCAAACCAATCACGTCTGGTTCAAATCCGTTGGGGATGAAAATCCTGGCCGCAGTACCACCACCCAAGAACAGCAGAGCTATTACAATCATGGAGATAATGGCCGCTTTGGAGCGCATCCGCACGACATATTCGCGTTTCGCTACTAGCAAAACCTGTTTCATTGTTGTTTCTCCTCCCCCTCAAGATTCGCCACATCGCCGGACTTTACCTCCGATTCATCGCTAACTTCCGGTTCTACTACCGCACGGAATATCTCCGCCAGGCTTTTGGTTACGGGGCTAAAATCACTCACAGTGCCAGCTCCTAGTGCTGTCGCCAAAATCTGGTTAGCCGCTGCGGAATCCGAGGCCACATCCACAACCAGTTCATTCTTAAAATTATGTACTGTTCGTTCCAATTCGCGGGCTTTATCCGCACCGGCACCTAATGCATCCGCGCTTCCTCGCAACCGCACTGCCGGTGTTGATAACTCTGTACGCAGACTTTCCACTTCTCCAGTAGCTACAATGGTTCCCTTAGAAATAATGGCCACATGCGTACATAGATCCTCCACCAATCCCAGTTGGTGGGAAGAAAAAATCACCGGCACTCCGCGCTCGGCGTACTCGCGCAACACGCCGCTCATGATGTCTACGGCCAAGGGATCTAGCCCGGAGAACGGCTCGTCCAGAATCAAAGCCTGGGGATTACTGGCCAACGCCGCCGCCAACTGTACTCGTTGCTGGTTGCCCAAGGACAGTTTTTCCAACACGTCCTTTTCGCGCTCGCGCACTCCCAAACAATCCATCCAGTAATGCGCAGCTTTAGCCGCCTGCGGTTTACTAAGCCCATGCAGGCGCGCAAAGTAAACCAACTGCTCGCCGACCTTCATCTTGGGATACAGGCCACGTTCCTCGGGCATATAGCCAATATGGGTTCGCGCCGTGTCGTCTACCGGGGCGTCGTTAAACAGCGCCTGACCTTTATCCGCTTTGGTAATCCCCATAATGATGCGCATGGTGGTGGTTTTGCCTGCCCCATTGGCACCCACAAAACCCATCAACACCCCAGGGCTTACTTTGAAACTCACAGATTTGAGTACCTCGCGTTCCCCAAATGTTTTATAGAGGTCAATAACTTCTAGGGAGTTTCCCTGTTCAGGCATATACTCCTCCTTCCGTCGAGCACAGATTTTTCTCTCAGTCTACCAACCCCCCCTGTTTGCCACGTGAAAACACTAGCGATGGTTTTCGCGTGAATTCCTGGCATAGCAGACACCCAAAGTACATCCCAAAACCTGATGACGTGTAGGATAAACGCATGACGTGGTGGGAAGCGCTTTTACTCGGTGTGGTTGAGGGGATTACGGAGTTTTTGCCGATTTCTTCGACTGGACACCTCACGATGGCCGAATTTTTCCTCGGAAAAGACATAGCGGATGTTGGGGTGGTAGCTTTCACGGCGGTAATCCAAATCGGCGCGATTTTGGCGGCAGTAGTTTATTTTTGGAGCGACATTTGGCGCATCGCTAAGGCGTGGCTCTCTGGACTGGTCAGTAAAGAAAAGCGCCTCACCCCCGATTACCACTTTGGTTGGGCGATTATTCTGGGTTCTATTCCGATTGCGGTGGTGGGATTGGCACTCAAGGACTTCATCGAAACTGGGCTGCGCTCCATGTGGTTCGTGGCCGGCGGTTTGGTGCTCTGGTCGGTGGTGCTTTTTGGGGCAGATCGTTTTTCCGTCAAAAGTCACGTGGGCATGAGTCGCGATTCGGCCACGACCATCCCCCAGGCATTCATTATTGGCCTGGTGCAATGTTTTTCGCTGATTCCGGGAGTTTCCCGTTCTGGAGCCACGATTTCTGCCGGACTGTTCCTGGGTTTTGACCGGGTGAAAGCCACGCGTTTGTCTTTCTTCCTGGGGATTCCTGCCCTGGTAGCGGCCGGTGCCTTGGAAGGCATCTCTAATTTTGGAACGATTGGTAAAACTGTTGGCTGGGGTTCAACCGCGATTGGAATGATTGTTTCATTCGTGGTGGGTTACCTTTCGATTGCCTGGCTGCTGAAATTTGTCTCTAAACATTCTTTCAACGCCTTCATTATCTACCGCCTGGTGGTGGGCGGACTTATCGCCTGTTGCCTCCTAGCAGGTATAATCCCAGCCGTGTAGCCTGTATCAGTAATCACTGTGTCTACGATTCAAGAAAGGGATTTACTTTGACTGCGGCGTTGAGCCTGTTTATTTCTGCTTTTGCCACCCTGTTCGTCATTATTGATCCGCCGGGAAACCTGCCGGTGTTCATGTCGCTGACAGCGCATCTGGACGAAAAACAGCGTCGCCGCACCGCCTGGGAAGCCAATGCCTTGGCCTTTGTAATCCTGTTGGTTTTTGGGTTTTTTGGTTTCAAGCTTTTTGGGATTCTGGGGATTACCCCAGCGGCACTGCAAATCTCTGGGGGG
Source organism: Mobiluncus mulieris ATCC 35243 (assembly GCF_000160615.1). GTDB lineage: Bacteria > Actinomycetota > Actinomycetes > Actinomycetales > Actinomycetaceae > Mobiluncus > Mobiluncus mulieris. Next base: position 3,749 of record NZ_GG668520.1, read on the forward strand.
CTGTTGCTGCTTTTGGTGGCTTTGCAGCTGCTCACGGGCGAGGAGTCAAAGCCGAATAACGAAAAAGGCGAGTTCAATATTGCGGCGGTGCCGCTGGGGACACCACTTTTGGCGGGTCCGGGCGCAATTGTGGCCTTGATGGTACAGATGGATTCTGCCCATCACGAACCGCTGTTGATGATAGGGGTGGCTGGTGCCGTGTTCCTGGTTTTGGTGTGTTCGTGGGTAGCGATGTTTTTTGCTACCCCGATTTTGCGGGTTTTGGGTGGTTCCGGCGTGGCGGTTTTGACGCGTCTTTCGGGCATGTTGCTCGCGGCGATTGCCACCCAGTTGATGATTACCGGGGTGGTTACGGTTTTGGGTAACGTGGTGGCCGCCCGTCCATGAGCTGCTTCCCGTGTCCCAGTTCAGTCGCCTTTTCGCTGTTTTGCTTCGGGTTCATGAGGTGCCAATTTCAGGTGCTCGCCCCGTCGGTTATCTTCGCTTTTTCGGATTTCATGAGGTGCCATTTTCGCGCGCCCGTATCTTAAATCTTGGGGGTCTGCCCTTGGCAGACCCCCAAGATTTAAATAAAGCTTTGCGCCGCTCTCGCGGCGCAAAGCTAAACAGACTAAATCGTCTTACGCGGCCTTGTGGTAAGTCAGGCACTCTCCGTCTTTTCCGCCAACCTTTACCGCTTCTGCCTGGCATTCCAGGTTTTCGTTAAAGGTGCAGTCAGCCTTTTGGCAAGCACCTACGGCACCAGCTACAGAACGTCCCCCAATTTGGGGTAGCGCGATGAACGTGGTGCATCCTTTGACTCCCATGTTCATAGCGATGGCTTGGCAGCCATCGTGATTATAGGAGCAGTCCAACAAAGCACAGTTGCTAACAACAGGTTGAGTAGTCATTTGAATATCCTTTCAGGTTGCGATTGCGGCTTACGTAATTAAGTTTGCGCACTTTAGTAAGCCTCGTAAAGACCATCACAAGATAATCACATAATCCCAGGTCAAGCCGGCTTTAATTTACTTTAGGATTAGCTAAACTTACTGTTTCAAAACCTTATAGAGGTGTTTTTAAAATAATCACCTTGCCTTATTGGTATTGGTTATACACCCCTTATTAATCACATAGACTTCCCGCTCTTTCACCCTAACCTCGCATTATTATCATTATATGGACGTTTTTATCTCGTATACTAAGCAAGAGCTGGTCATGGGGGTTTTCCTTCGACTAGAGTGCTTTTCACAAGCAAAACCTAGAAAGGAAAACAACCATGAAAACTAAGAAAATCTCTCTGTTCGGAGCCATCCTCGTCGGATGCCTCCTGGTATTTGTCCTGTGCCTACCGCTGTTAAGTACCATGAAACACTCCACGACCGCCCAGGCAGCGGGTACCACCAGCCCCGATACCAAGAATGCCTCGGGCAAAATCATCCAGATTGGCCTGCTACAACTCATGAGTCACCCCTCCTTGGACGATATTCGCCAAGGCATCTACGATGGCCTGGCCAACCGGGGATACAAGGACGGGGAAAACATCAAGATTGACTATCAAAACGGCCAGGGTGACCAAACCCTACTCAAGACCATTTCTGACCAGTTCGTAGCTGACAAAAAGGACTACCTGGTTGGAATCACCACCACAGGTGCCCAGGCCTTGGCTAACTCTGCTCAAAACTCCATCCCCCTGATTTTCTCGGCCGCCTCTGACCCCAAAGGCAGCGGCTTGGTCAAAGACAACGACAAACCAGGAGTGAATGTCACCGGGGTGGCCGATCACAATCCCGTCGAAGAACAGCTGAAATTCCTCAAACAAGTTCTACCCAACGCCAAACGCCTGGGAATAATTTATTCCTCTTCCTCCCAAAACATGGCGGAACTCCTGGGCGAGGTTCGCACCTTGGCTCCCAAATACGACTTGACTCTCAAAGAAGCCACCATCACCACCACCAATGAACTCGCCCAAGTAGCCGAACAGCTCGCCGAGGATGTAGATGTGGTCTTCGCCCCTAATGACAACACCATCGCTTCGGCAATGCCCACCCTCGCCTCGGCCTGCAATGCCCACAAGGTTCCGGTTATCCCCGCAGTAGATCGCATGGTTGCCGAAGGCGGACTGGCCACGGTGGGACTCAACCAACGCCAGTTCGGTTTAGACACCGCCAATATTGTGGCCGACCTGATTGAAGGTAAAAAAGCCGCAGACTACCCCGTCGTGTTCACCAATAAGCTGGAAACCGTTATTAACTCTAAGGTAGCCACGGAACTGGGCATCAAGATTCCTAAAGACATTATGGCGAAAGCCAAGGATGCCTCTAAAGAATAGCTACGCCTAGACTGCGGCTAACACCTCATGAAACGAAACCGAAAGAAACAACATGGATATTATCTTGAGCGCATTATCCCAAGGCGCGATTTGGACCGTAATGGGAATGGGAGTTTATATCACCTTCCGTATCCTCAACGAACCCGACTTGACCACCGAAGCCTCCTTCACGCTGGGGGCTGCGGTGGGAGCGCCGCTGCTGATCCTGGGGGTAAACCCGCTGCTGGCTTTACTGGTAGTAATGCTGGTGGGGGCTGCGGCCGGCGCCATCACTGCCTTGATGATTACGAAAGCCAAAATCAACTCACTTTTGGCCGGAATTATCACCATGACCGGGCTGTATTCCATAAATCTGGGTTTCATGGGAAGAGCGAATCTCTCGGTGGCGGGACTGTCCTCGCTGAAAACCTGGCTGGGAAACTTGGGGCTGCCGCGCAACGTAGACACCTTGGTTTTAGGGCTCATTGTAATCGGAATCTTGGTGGGATTGTTGAGCTTCTTTTTCCGCACCGATATGGGGCAAGCCCTGATTGCGACTGGCGATAATCCCACAATGGCCAAGTCCCTGGGAATTTCTACCGCCGAGATGACGATGCTGGGATACATGCTGGGTAACGCCTTGATTGCCTTGAGCGGCTACTTGGTGGCTTCCGATAATGGCTATGCCGATATTTCGATGGGCATTGGTTCGATTGTGATAGGACTAGCAGCTATCATTATCGGCGAAGTCGTGATTCCCAATGTGTCCTTGCCGGTGCGACTGTTGACAATTTTCTTCGGTTCGGTGGTCTATCGGCTGTTGTTGGCGGTGGTGTTACGTTTCAACTTTGACCCCAATAACTTCAAGTTATTCTCGGCTGTGATTCTGGGGCTGTGCCTGTCGATTCCGACTTTGCAAAGGTATTTTTTCCAGCGTCAGATTCGCCGTGGGTTGTCCCGGGAAACGGCGGCGTCACAAGGAACGGATTCATGAGGTGCCATTCGGAAAAAGGAGAGAAAACATGCAAACTGCACCCGATTCTGGATCGAAGATCCCGGCCAGAAATGGAACGAGCGGTACAAAAACCGTGTTGCGTTTGGAACAGGTGGAAAAATCCTTCCACCAACGCACCGCTGACGCCTACCGCGCTTTGCGCGGGGTAAACCTAGAGGTCTCTGCAGGGGATTTCATTACTATCGTCGGGGGAAACGGAGCCGGAAAATCCACTTTGCTCAATGTGATTGCGGGTTCTATTTTGGCGGATTCTGGGCGGGTCAAGATTGATGAAACTGACGTAACCCGACTGCCGGAAGAAGATCGCGCCGCCATGATTGGCCGAGTTTTCCAAGATCCGAAGCAGGGCACTGCTCCACGCATGACCGTGGCGGAAAACCTGTTGCTCGCCTCTAAACGCGGCGAACCACGCGGCTTCAAAATCGCGATGAACGAAAGCAAACGCCAAGAGTTTCGTCAATTATTGGCTCCCTTGAAACTGGGACTAGAAGACCGCCTCGACACCGAAATCGGGGTGCTATCCGGGGGACAGCGTCAATCCGTGGCACTGATTATGGCCACCTTGAAAAACCCCCGGTTGCTGTTGCTCGATGAACATACGGCTGCCCTGGATCCAAAAACCGCGCACAAGATTTTAGACTACACCGCAAACGTGGTGGCCGAACACAGGCTGACAGCAATCATGATTACCCATCACCTAAAGGATGCCTTGAACTTTGGTAACCGGATGTTGGTGATGAATCACGGGGAAATTGCCCACGACTTTGATGCCGCCGCCAAATCGCGGATGACCGATGCGCAACTCTACACCATGGTGGGTGAACTCGAGGATTTAGACCGACCTGAAGTCTAAATCCTCGCCCCGGGTGTTGTCCCCCCAGAGGCCTGGGGGGACAACACCCGTTTCGGCCAACCCCTCATGAACCCTAGCCTCGCAACACGAAAGACAAGTCATGGGAAGACTTCGCCGCCACCACCTTGCGCGCTGCTTCTTCACTGGCCCCCAAATAGACGATTGCCTTGGAACTCGTGGCTCCTAGCAGACTGTCTTTGGCAGCCTCCATTCCTAAAACTCGCACATTAGTGGCCAACAGCTGATTGTCCACACTCGGGCTGGAACTCCAGATTTCTACGATTTGCCCGGTCTTCGAAAACCCAGCCACCGCCGGGTCTTCCACCGAGAGAGCAAAGGCAACTTCTCCGGGTGCCAAATCAGCCAAAGAGTTTTCCAACAATAAACCCGGTGCCACAACTGTACCTGGTTCTAGAGCCACGGCAGCCTTTTTCCCGGCAACTTCACCGGCCTGCACAAAGTAATGCTGAGGTAAAGCACCTGGATCAAGCCGACGTTCGCGCAAATCTTTGGGATTAATTTCGCATCCCGCACAAATCGGGACACGCGCCACTAAGGCTCTAGTCCCAGCAGGACGGGGCAAAAATATAGTCGCACCCACCACTAGTGCTAACGCAGCCAAGGCCGCCGCCAGGGGAAAGCGCCAATTCCAAAATCGTTTAAATCTCATACCTTCAGGCTACGAACGCCCCTCACTGGCACCTAATGAAGCCGCCACGCCCTGTGAATTACGACCCAAACGACAGCCTGTGGAAAAACCTACAAACGTGCATCTACCTGAGATTTTACGGCAATTCCAGCAAAGTTAACCGGTTTGAGTCGGCAAAATACCCTCGGTTTGGAACGAAGAGTCAGCCAGTTCGAACGCGAAGTCCGGGGTCACCACCCCAGTCACGGGATAGTCGTATTTATTGGTTGGTAAAACAATGTTATCCAGCAGTTCATTGCTGTACAGCAGCGCGAAAACAGGAGTACCGGTCTTGACATAGGGCAAGGCGCGATCATACCAGCCGCCTCCTTGTCCCAAACGATTGCCTTCCCGATCCACTGCCAGCGCCGGGGTAAACACGAATTCAGCCGCAGCCAGCACCGAGGAATCCAGGGCATCCCCGGAGGGCTCCTTGGGACGATTAGGGGACAAATCCGCTAAATCTTCCTTACCTCGATAATAGCTCCAGTCACGGTTGAGCCTCGGCCCCAACTTCGGAATCAGGATGTTTTTACCTTGTTGATATAGTTCTTCGACCAAATCCAAGGTGGGAGGCTCGGTTCGCACCGAAATGTAGCAGGCCACCGTCTGGAAATCAGCGGCCAGCTCCAGGGCTCGAGCCTTGATACTCCTACCCGCATCCTCGATTTGCGAAGGGTTAAGCCGATTACGAGAGATACGAATTATCCCCCTCAACTGCTGTTTTGCGTCCTCCGGTTCTTGACCACGCAGGTCTGGAAGACGAAGCTCCGTTGCAATCACTTAACCATTGTGCCCTATTTTCGATCCGTTTGTCAGGATTTACTTCAACAATACATTTAGGCTTGAGCTATGAAACAAAAGGTTGCCTCTGCTGTCATCCCTGCCGCAGGCCGCGGAAATCGGATGTATCCACTGACAAAATCAATCCCGAAGGAACTGCTACCCCTGGTAGATCGCCCCGTTATTCTCACCGTCATGGAAGAGGGAGTTCGGGCTGGAATCGAACAGTTCCACGTAGTGACTTCCCCCCAGAAACCAGCTTTACGCGAGTTTTTCAGTCCAGAACCAGAAGAAAATCCATGCCCACGCATAGAGTTTCCCCAAGTGAACTTTGTAGTGCAAGAACAGGCTCGCGGCTTGGGACACGCCGTGCTCCAGGCGAAAGAAGCCATTGGAAATATGCCTTTTGTGGTGCAGCTGCCCGACGATATTTTCCACGAAGAAGACCCGCTGTTACAAACCATGCTGCGGGTACATGAGCATACTTCGGGCTGTGTAGTGGCGCTTATGGAAGTCAGCCTGGAGGAAGTCGGGGCGTATTCCACCACTGCCGCGCAACGTGAAACCTTCACTGCGGAAATAACCGGGAACCACAAGGTATTCCGATTGTCCCGGATTGTCGAAAAACCCACCCCGGAACAAGTACAATCCCCCTATGCAATTATGGGTCGCTATGTGCTGAGTCCTCAGATTTTCGAAGTATTGGAACGCACTCCCCCTGGCCGCAATGACGAAATTCAACTCACCGATGCGCTGGCCGTCCTAGCGGATACGCCCCCGGAGCTGGGTGGGGGTGTTTGGGGCGTGGTGTCTCGGGGACGTCATTTTGACACTGGCAATATGAGAGGATACCTTCGTGCTCAAGCCGAGCTTTCCTTGGAACACAAGTTCCTGGGTACCGATTTGCAGGAACGCTTGCGCCACCTACTTTGCCAGGGTGAGGGAAACACCACCTCATCTCTTGAAACTACGGAAGGGGAAGGAAACAACTGATGCGCTCGGTAGGGGAGCATCTTAACCTGTGTTTACTGGCCGCCGACCCGCTCCCGGGATTGGCCGTACCATTGGAAGATGCCGTTGACTGTGTTTTAGCCCGCGATATTGTCTCGGATTCGTTTTTACCAGATACTAACCGCGCAGGAATTGACGGCTACGCTATTGCTAGTGCTACCGTAGGAGCCCCCCCCTATACTCTGCCGGTAACGGCTGAAATTCTGGCCGGAGACACTACCTGGACTCAGCTGGTTTCCGCCACTGCCATCAGGATTGCTTCCGGGGCACCCATCCCCCCCGGAGCCGACACCTTGGTGCCTCTCGAGGCCAGTGATATGGGTCTTTCAGAGGTAGAAATCCGTCAGTCCTACCCCCAAGGTTCCTTTGTGATTCCCCAAGGAATAGACGTGTCACCCGACGCGGTATTGCTAGATGCTGGACAACGACTCGATGCCAAGAAAATCGCTCTGTTAGCTGCCCTGGGATTAAGCCACGTGTGGGTACATCCTCGAGTACGAGTGGTGGTGATTGCGGTAGGTGATGAACTGGTAGAACCCGGGGTAAGTCGAGAGCCGGGTCAGATAAATGACGCTAACGGGCATTCTCTCGCAGCCGCTTGCCAGGAATGCGATGCAAAAACATTTCGAGTTTTGGTCGGGGATGACCGGGGCAAGCTGCGCGAAACCATCGAAGATCAGCTGGTTCGTGCCGATGTTATCTTAACCACCGGCGGCTTGTCCTATGGAACCGCAGATACGGTAAAGGATGTGTTGACTTCCTTGGGTGAAATGCGTTTTGACAATGTAGCGATTGCCCCCGGAAGGCAGCTCGGAGTCGGCAAAATTGGAGAAGTCCCGGTGTATTGTTTGCCGGGTAATCCCGTAGCCGCCCAGGTAGCCTTTGAAACCTTTATCCGCCCGGTTTTACGCAAAATGGCGGGTCGATCCGTACTGTACCGCACCTCCGTACCAGCCACCATGACTCAAGGCTGGACATCTCCAGCGGGAAGGCGCGAGTTCGTCCCCATTGCTTTGACGGGGAATCCGGGACACTATCGGGGGGAGGTTCTCGGCCGGCATCCTCAAGCCAGGCTAGCAGCTTTGGCTCGTTCCAATGCTTTCGCGGTGGTTCCCGAGGACGTAACTCAGGTAGAACCCGACACCATGCTGCACTGCATGGTTTTACAATAAACGGTGTGGCTTTGTTTAGCGAGTGGATTGACAAAAAGATGCGTAAAACGCGAAAACGACGCTATTACCCGGGAGCCTCTTCGCGGGTGTCTATACAGCAGCTAGATTTGCACACCCGCAGTTTGTCCGCCGCATGGGATTGGCTGGAACTTCGCTCTTTGAAAGGCCAGGATTTCTATGCTGTAGAACGCCTTCGTGCCAGTAATCACGCCTGGTTGGCACCGTGGGAATCGAATGCTCCTCCGGGCATGGCTCCAGCCATCACCGTGGAAGAATACATTGCCTCGATGGCGAAAAACGCCCGGGAAGGACTGGGACTGTGCTTTGCGATTCTGCCCGAAGGACATTTAGCGGGACAGGTTTCAGTTGGCAGCGTCCAGCGCGGTGCCAGCCAGAGCGCAGCGGTGGGGTACTGGGTGGCCTCGAGTTTTGCAGGTAAAGGTTTGGCGCCATTGGCAGTGGCTACAGTACTGGACTGGTGCCTGAGCGAGTATGGCTTGCACCGCGTAGAGATTAATATTCGCCCGGAAAACGCTCCGTCTCTACGGGTGGCAGAAAAACTTGGAATACGCGAGGAGGGACTGCGGCAACGTTATCTCTATATCAACGGAGCCTGGTCGGATCATCGCTGCTTTGCGGTGACTTTAGAGGAATGGCAACCTGACTATTTCATCTCCCAGTTGTTGCCAAAGTGAATGCTGTGACTGTCGTTATCTAGTGGGACTGGGTCTGGTGACAAAGAAAACCCGTCCTCGGAGTGGCATCGCTGTTTTGCACCAAACGGTCGCTATTTTTAGGGTGTGAGTATCTCTGCTTGGATTCTAATTGGGTTGACTTTTGTAGTTACCGTGGTGCTGTTGCCCCAAGTTGCGAAGTCTCGACGCATGATGGGGCAGTCTCGCAACAATGACCGTTTCTCCGAGGGTGTGCGGGTGTTGGACGTGACGGACACTCCCAATGCCGACCGTTCAGTAGAAGTCGCAATTTATCGCAGAGATAACTCTAAAACTGACAGTAACCCCGCAACCCGCCCTATTAAAACCGCCCAAGATTTACGACGCTACACAAACCTCAAAGCACAACGTGCTGCAGCCACTTCCGCGCGCGCCAATTCGGCTCGCCTGCGAGCAATTCTGTTGGCGCTACTGCTTTTGGTGGGTATTTTGGTTTCCAGCTTCGCAGCTTTTGGCTTCCTCGCCTGGTGGGTACTGACTGGTCCAGTCGGCGGAGTCCTGTTGACCTTGGCGTGGGGCACTGTTTCGGCGAAAAACGGACGTAAAGAAGATTTACAGTTCATTGCGGATATTCGGGAAGTCGAACGTCGTCTGGAAAAGAGCCCGACCGGCCGTGCAGCGTTGATTTCCGGACGCAACCGTGACAATAACCACTGGGCAAAGGTAGCTCAGGAATCCCTGCGTAACGCTTCGGAGGGAACTTTGTCAGATGCTTTACTGCGCACCAAGAAACACACCATTCCTGAACTAGTGGTTCAGACCAAGAGCCTTGACCAGTCGGTACAAAGTATCGAAGAGGTAGCCCGTGAAAACAAAACCATCACGCAGGAATCCCAAAACAGTAAACTGAGCCCGAAGGCGGACGCTGAAACGACTGCCCGGCCACTGGTCGATTCCCCTCGTGATAGCAAAAAGTGGGAACTGGTGGGAATCCCAGCTCCTACCTATACCTTGCAATCCGATGCCCAGCACCGTGAAGTGGTGATAAGCGCCGCAGCTACCGATTCGGACTGGGAAGAGGCAGCGGTACCGATGCGTCCGAAATCGGCACGAGTCCTCCCAGCTGACACAGCCCTGTCCAGCGAGGAAATCCAGGGTGGCACGATTAATCTGCAAAATATTCTAGATCGCCGCCGCGCCTAAAAACCTAGCCGCAACCGCGCTCGGACACCCGACACCCATTGAAATTTTGGTGATTCTTCACTGATGAGAGCCATTTTCTCGACACGCCCAAGTCCGGATTGGCATTCAGGCTTAGTTTTGAGATAGAATCAATGTCGCTTGGGGCATTGGCGCAGTTGGTAGCGCGCATCGTTCGCAATGATGAGGTCAGGGGTTCGAATCCCCTATGCTCCACCGGACAGATAAAATCGCAGGTCGGAGGATATTCAGGGTTGCGAAATTGGGGATAAAACAGCCCATGATGTCTCCAAGTTTTACAGTCTCCCGAAATGCGGGGGCAGGTTTTCAATGGTTCGCTTGTCATTAGATGAATCAACTTCAGTTGGGGTCTCGGGAGATGGTTCCATAGCGCTAAATCCAGCCGGAGCGAAAGGGTCGGTTTTCCCACGATCCTGTGGGGCGATAAACGTTACACGTCGGTGGTGGCGTGCACGAGTGGGTACAATATGCTCCATTCGGACACCTACAATGCGGCACTGCGACGCTGCACTACGCGGCGCAACACCGCGTCAACCTGCGCCCCACGCTTAGCCAGGTTTAAAGCTTCACGCAGCTCCTTGACCTGTTCATCCTCACTGCGTTCTATCTCGTCGGAACAAATCCATTCCAATAGTTCGTCTAGCTGGTCATCTCCGTAGGCTGCCAGAGGTAAGCCTTTAGCAATAGGAGGACGAACTCCACGCTTCTTAGCAACTAGCTGCAGCTTGGCTTTACCTTTCTTACTTCCCGCAGAATCCTTTGAGTCCCTTCCCTCTTTTTGGATTCCCTTCGGGCTTTTGCCCGTTTTCTTTTTTGATTTTTCTTTAGGTTCTTGGGCTTCCGCCTCGCTGCTGGGAACAGGTTTAGCCGCAAGCGAATCTTTTTCTTCCTCGGGCTCGGTTTCAAACTGTGGAGTAGCGATAATCGGAATCGACAGCTGGCCTTTACGCTCATTTAACGCTTGCGATAGGGTATTGAACACGCGTTGTGCCTGGGCTTGAGGATCGGCAAATACCTCGTTGGTGTAACAAGTTACTACCTTCCACCCAGCGGCCTCTAGCCTAGCCGGCCACAGCCTTTCACGCCGCCGCAATGAAGGCTCTTGCACATAGGTGTCATCGTCGCTCAGCACTGCCACTAGCAACTCTGAGGGTAAATCGGCATGGCCAATTGCAAGCGGAATCTGTATGCCGTGCGGCAGCCCGAAACGGGGCACTACGGTTAACCCTTGCCGCCACAACCTTTCCGCTAAATCTACTAGTAGCCGATCGGGCTCGGCTTTGAATGATTCTGGTGTGGTAAGCGCGCGCGCCATCCCTTCGGGATTTCCGGCTGAGGCCAAAAGTTCTATCAGCATTTTCCCTCCAGGACTCTTGACTTTCTTGGCATCAACTTCTTCGGCTGCGAAGGCCGACACAATCTCGAGTTTTTGTCGCACCACCTCCAGGCTACCCACCACATGAGCCACCCCCGAGGCACCCGATACCGGACCAAAGTTTAGTTGCACTCGTCCTTGGGGTGTCTTAGACATCCCCAGACACAAAATCACCACGTCACGACGCAAACCCGCCGCTTGGGAAGAATCCACTACCACAAAGGGCTCCACTGCAGGCCGCCCGTGGGGATGAGAGAAATACGCCTGGGCTTGAGAGATTTTTACGCGAGCATCTGCCAGAGCCTTACGGATTTTTCCAACTGCGGCCGGGTTGAAACACACCACGGCTAGGCTGAGCTGTGGACGGTTCAGGGCATGGTCTAGACATAGTTCCACGACCCGGTGTATCTCGGGACGTGAAATCACCAGGGTATGATCGCGAGACAATGGGGCTTTCGCTTCGGCTACCAGGTGCAGGTTCACTAAAGAGGCAGGTCTTGGTGAGGGGACGGGTATAACTGCGTTTTCGTATCCATGAGTTGCGAGGAAAGCCGCAACCTGTTCCGGAATCTCGCCCAAATCGGATTTCAGAGCAACCGTGGGTAAAATTTTGGCCGCAGTTTGGGTGAAACCCGGCCAGACCCTCCGCGCGTCCCCGCAAACTACAATCTGACGTGCCCGCGCTATCAGCGGCATCACCTGAGGAACACTCAAATAGTCAAGGTGATCTAAAACTAGTAAATCGATAGTATTTGTGCCATAGAGCTGGCCAGCAATAAAGGGCGACACTGCCCAGATTGGGCGCAAGGCTTTGACTAGCGGAGCCAAACGACTGTAATCCCCCAGCTCCCTGGCGCTAGCGGAGTCAAGCACCGAATGCAGTTTTTGTTCTAGTTGTGGGTCACTACTCAGTGCCTGTTTAGTGTGCAGGGAAATAGCGCGCGCCACTGGATAGAACAAAGACTCAATTTGAGCTAAATCCAGGGAGCGGAGTCGAGATACCATGTCGTGGAGAGCAGCACCGTCTACGGCTGCGAGAATCGGGTCGCTCTTCAGGATTTCGGTCAAGATTGAGGACCACCAAGCTAGATCTAGTTCCTGCATAGCTAAATCTGGAGCTACCTTGCGGTTTCGCAAGTCATCCAACAAAGGCTCTAGCCCCATCTGTTGCATTTCCTTTAGCAGCTGCACTTGAGAGGGCATTTGTTGCGCCTGGCTACTGGTGGCATTCAAAGAATGCAACAAAGCTTCTAATTCGGCAAAAGGCAAGGCTGTGGGAACCCGTCCAGAGACACCATCGGCCTGGGTAAGGATGGGTTCCAAAGCATTAAGTTGCGAAAAAACTTCCTCCGATAGCTCTTTTGCTATTGGCAAATCTTCGGGAACTCGCGGCCAAGCACCCGGCAGGGCGTGTCGGCGCCACAAATCTCGATAGCTTTGTACCTTTACCAGCTCGTGGTGGAAACCACGCGGCGTGGTTTTAGAGCGAGCCAAATCACGTGCCTGTTTAACCAAGATTCTGCGTTCTTTCCATTTCATCGGCAAAGAACGTTCTTGACGCCAGCGTTTACTGGCAGTGGCAATCACCATATCTGCAGCAGACTTTTCAAAAACCTCTGGTTTGAATACCTCAAGGACTCGCGCCACTCCTTCGAGCATCCCGAGCTGTTCCTTCCAGACATTAAGCGTTCCGGGAAGTACCAGTCCTGTTTGCTCAGATACCTGGTTTTGGTATCGACGCAAGGCAGGCAGCGTTTCAGTGGCCAGAATGCGGATTCTTGAAATCGCATCTTGGGCATCAGCCTCGGTAGATAGCACCACGCTGCGCCATGGAGAATACTCCAACTGGGGATCCAACAATCCCGTTTCTTGAGCCCGCTGCAACAAAACCCGCGCCGACTCGCGCCCTTGTTGGTCGCGCATTAGGGGAGTTCCCAACTCCAGTTTCACCTTAGTTCGAGGCCCTGGCTTAACGCTGGTTAAATCTGCCAGGGCTTGCAAGGCCTGATAAGCCGAGACCTGCCAGGGTTGTCGAGACATGTGCAAACGCCTGGTGTAGTTTTGAAGTTTTTCTCTGGTGTCGCGTAATTTAGTGTGCGCCACGCTTAGCTCTTCTAAGGGCACCGGCGCCATCGGCTCGTTTTGGTTCGGGGTAGCTAAAAGCTGGTCGCGTAAACTTGCTCGCCACTCTTTGGAACCCGTGAGGTCGAGAATAAAATCTCCCAAGTTGGCTTGTTTCAGTCCGTTCAAGACTGTCTTACCGATACGACGCACCCCAGGCACATAGCAGATTTGTCTGCCTGAAGCTGCTGCGTCTGCCACCACTGCTTCCACTGTGGCGGCACCGGGGGCGCCGGGAGGAACATCCATAAACAAGGATCTGCCCGATGCCGCAATCTCTATCACCCGTGCCTGGGAAACATCGAGATCACCTATTCCGCGTTCGTAGTCTGGGTCACGGTCTTCTGGCGAGGTCTCTGCCAGGGGAGACAGCAGTTCTTCCTTGGCGCTCATATCACCGGCAAAGGCTCTTACCAAGGGATTTTCCAAGGCAATAGACGAAATCTTGTTCCAATCACTAGCTAGGATTGCCCCCGAAACCCCTAGATTCGCTACCAGCAAATTTTCCTTTAAATCAAAACTAGGAATGTGGTTTAAACCTAATTCTCTAAGCGTTTGCAAGGCTTGGCGAAAATCAAAATCAGTGCGAGTATCCAGCTCTAAGACCTGATGGGAATCAAGGGTGATGTTCCTGTCGGCAAATGCCTTTTCGAAGACGGGATTGACAATAACTTCTCCACCCATCACCAGGGTGAAATCTGAACCGGTGGCTTCAAGCTCCAAAGGACGCAGTAACACCGGCAAATTGAAGTGCTGCAACCGGAAATGAGATAAATCGGGTCGCAATCCTCTTTCTTCATCTCTAAAGGGTGGTAGCTGCGTCCATGAGGCCACCCCCATCACCAAGTAGGTGGGATACAGTCCATAACGAGCCAGTGACTGTTGTTTCTCGGTATCAATTCGAGACAACACCGAACGCGCTGATCCTAAGTCTAGAGGATCTCTGAACAAGGCAGACAGCTTCGTAGGTCTGCCTCCGTAGAGCTGGGCGATACCGGCGGGATGGGAACCAGTTAAATCCAGCAAGTTATCTAGGGAGTCAAGGTTTCGCAACGCACTACCCCCCGGCGCTTGGTTAGCCTCTGTAGACCACTGCTCGATTCGAGAGGCTACCGAATCTATTCGTACCGGTTCCAGCGCCTCTGTCTCGCAATCGGCATTACTCGCTTCGTTCTCCACAAGTCCACGATACTGACTACAGGCCTGAAAGTCGCGTTACCACGCCAAAGAGGTACCGTTTCAGAGTAAAGAGAAACCATTCTAGGGCACCTCTAAATCGGGGATGCACGGGAGCCCGATTCTAAGTCGCAATGGTGCCCCCGAGCCGATTCGAACGGCCGACCTACCGCTTAGGAGGCGGTTGCTCTATCCCCTGAGCTACGAGGGCCAACAGCACCAATCTTAATGAGTGCATCCACATTTCGAGAAACCGAAAGTCAGAATCTATCTAGGATGCAAATATGGAAGCGGAGGGGCAGCAAACCCCTCCAGCAAAATCCAGGTTATTTCCCTACACGAACGTAACTAGGAGATCCGTAAACATTCACGACTTCCACTCGCTCACCGGGACGCGGGGAGTGTATCATTTTACCTTCACCGAGATAGATGCCCACATGCCCACCGTAGTAGACGATGTCCCCCGCACCAGCTTCACCTGCGGAAACCTTTGAACCAGAAGCACCTTGTCCCCAGGAGGTACGAGGCAGTGAGATTCCCGCCTGACGATAAACATAACCGACAAAACCAGAGCAGTCGAAACCGCTAGGAGTGGTGCCCCCATAAACGTAGGGAACCCCCTGGTAGCGCAATGCAATATCGGCAATGGAACCGCCAGCGATATTAGTGGGGATGGAAGCAGCCACTCCGCTTTGCCCCGCCCAGGCTCCCGTGTTGGTGCCCTGCGATACTGTGGCTGCTTGACGAGCCACTGATTTGCGTGCAGTATCCCTGCCGCCCTGATTCTCCGCAGTGTTACTTTGAGCCTGAGGCGCTTCGGGTTCAGCCTGTTGCTGAACCGGAATCTCTACCTGCCCCTCGACCCAGTTAGCATTTTCGGGCACGTTAATCTCGGGATTAGCGGCCACTGCCAAGCGCGCTTGGGCTACCGCATCCCCCACCTGGGTCGCCACCGGTGCCGCAGCCTGCGGGGCAGTTTCCTGAGCCTCCGGAGAAGCTATAGCAGTTCCCGCCCAGACAGTCCCAAGAGCCAGACCGGTGGTGGCTGCCACCATCAGCCCTTTCTTTCCATCTACCGCAGATAGGGTGTCTTTCAGAGTATCAAAAGCTGTAACCGGCTTGGTGGCAGCGCGATGCCGCGCCCGAGAAGTCGTACTTGCCAACGAATGTCTCCTTCGTAATCCTTCAGATTTGACTCCGCAGTTTCATCCTCGCCGCGAAGGTGCTTCTAGCGTACTACAAGAAAAACAAAAAGTCACATTTGGATAACAATTTCTCGGTTTCGAGACCCAAACGTTACAGATTTTACTAAAGCTTTACAAAGAAGTGCTTGAAGTGAAGCTCGGGAATTTCCACGGACTTCTCATTGCCATCTGTAGTCTCACCTGCGGATATGTTTAGGGCAATTCCTAGGCGTTCCAAGCTATCAAAGCTGAAAGATACCTTGGAACCAGGTAACATTTTGGCAGCAGCAAGTTTGAACAAAAACCCGGGAACTGCCTGGGAAGGCTCCCCAATTCGCAAAATCGTGGCTTCACCACCCCGAGGATTCTTACGGAAAAAAGTTTCGAGAGACACCCCACCGTCAATGGCTTTCACACTCTTGCCGGCTTGAGGTTTTTCCGGAATAGGATTTCCATACGGATCAGTCTGTGGGTTGTTAAGCAACGGTATCAGCAGCGCCTCCACCTGTTCACTCATTACGTGCTCCCAACGGCAAGCTTCTTCATGTGCCAATTCCCACTGCAAACCGATTACATCAGTAAGCAGTCGCTCGGCAAGGCGATGTTTACGAACCACCTCGGTGGCAGAAGATACCCCCTTTTTAGTCAAAGCAATGCGGCGGTCTTCTTCGAGCGCTACGTAACCGTCACGCTCCATCCGCGCTACGGTTTGGGATACGGTAGGACCCGAGTGCCCCAAACGTTCTACAATGCGTGCTCGCATCGGCGGAACCCCGTCTTCCAACATCTCGTAGATGGATTTCAAGTACATTTCTGTCGTATCCACTAGTTCACTCATGGGTAACTCCGTAGCCTGGGTCGGGTATCACCACCAATTTACCAAAAAAACTAGCACTCTGCCCCGCTATCAAAACCCGAACCCAGCAGTCTTTCATGGCATAATCAAAACGTGAGCAATATCGAAAATCTCAAAATTCCCCATAAACTACTGCCTCAAGATGGCCGCTTTGGCTGCGGACCATCCCTGATAAGACCCCAACAGCTCCAGGAATTAGAACATTCCCAGTTGATGGGCACCTCACACCGCCAGACTCCAGTTAAGGATTTAGTCAAGGCTTGTCAACATCAACTAGCCGAACTTTTTTCGCTGCCGACAGACTACGAGGTAGTGCTGGGAAACGGAGGTGCCACCACGTTTTGGGGGATAGCTACCTGTTGTCTGGTGCAAAACCGGGCGGCTCACGCCGTATTTGGAGAATTTGGCAACAAATTTGCCATCGAAACCACAGCAGCTCCCTTTTTACAAGAACCTCGACTCACCTCGGCCACTCCAGGAGACTCAATATTGCCGGATGTAGCCACTGATGTCGATGTTTATGCCTGGCCGCAACAAGAAACATCCACGGGAGCAGTAGCTCCAGTAACTCGCCTAGGTGACCCAAAACAGCTGGTTTTGGTGGATGCGACTTCCATTGCCGGTGCAGTGCCAGTCGACATCTCACAAACCGATGCTTATTACTTTTCACTCCAAAAAGCCCTGGGAGCTGATGGCGGCCTGTGGTTCGCGTTCCTTTCCCCGGCGGCAGTGGCTCGCGCTGCCAAAATCACCGCAAACCCAGAAGAAAACCGCTGGATTCCCGCTATTTTGAACCTGGAAAAAGCTATCAACAATTCACGTAAAAACCAGACCCTGAACACCCCAGCGATTGCAACCCTGGAGTTGCTGCACTCTCAGTTATGTTGGATTCAAGACAAGCTCGGGGGACTGCAAGGAGCTGAAAAGCGGGTGCGTGAATCCTCCGAGGCGATTCAAACTTGGGTCAAATCCAAGAGCTTCGCCACGTCTTTCGTTGCTGACCCGGAAAAACGTTCTCCAGTGGTTTCTACCATTGATTTTTCGGATGATATTGACACGACTATACTCATCAAAACGCTACGAAACAATGGAATTGTAGATGTGAATCCCTATCGTTCTTTGGGGCGAAACCAGCTGCGTATCGGCACCTTCCCCGCCACTAATCCGGATGACACCAGGGCACTACTAGCCTGTTTGGATTACATCATCGACAGGCTTTAGACCCGAAAAGGTGCTTGCCCGAATCTCGACATACGCGCCGAGATTCGGGCAAGCACCTCATGAAGCCGTCTAAGATAACAATGCCTGGATGGGGCCGAGACAAAAGTAGATTACGAACAAAATCGATACAATCCACATCAACGGCGAAATTTCCCGAATCTTGCCACGCGCCAGTTTCACCACCAGGAAAGTCACAAAACCAACCCCGATACCCACCGAAATCGAATATGCAAATGGCATAAAGATAATGGTCATAAAGGAAGGAATCGCGACTTCTAGGTTCTTCCAGTTAATCTCTGTCACCTGTACCATCATCAGGAAACCAACAAACACCAATGCGGTTGAAGCCGCTTCGGAGGGAATAATTTCCACCAAGGGAGCCAGGAAAATCGATACCAGGAACAACACTCCGGTAACCACAGCGGCAAAACCAGTGCGGGCGCCTTCCCCCACCCCAGTAGAGGACTCCACATAGGAAGTGTTCGAGGACACTCCACCCAAGCCGCCGGCAATAGCCGCCAACGAGTCAACAATCAAAATCGCCTTGGTACGAGGGGGATTACCTTCTTTATCCAAAAGATTCCCTGCTTCGCCGATTGCGACCATAGTACCCATGGTGTCAAAGAAATCCGCCAACATCAGCGAGAAAATCACCAAGAGAGCCGCCACTGGTCCCATTTTCCCGAACGCCCCGAAAAAGTCGATTTGCCCCAGGGAACCGAAACTAGGCAGATGCCAAGAATCAACGCTCAACTGTGGCACAGTCTGTCCCCAACCGGTAGGAACCTTGTCGGATTTCACTTCGAGTTTGGCAAACAACTGCACGATTACAGCTAATACAGTGGAGCTCATGATGCCAATCAAGATGGATCCCTTTATTCGCGCGGCATAGAGCACCACAGTGAGAAAAAACCCAAAGACGAAAACCAAGGCCGGCCAACCCATTAGCGAACCGTTGATGCCCAAGCCCACTACCGTACCGCCTTGGGGACGGATTATCCCGCCGTTAATCAGTCCAATAAACGCAATGAACAGCCCAATCCCAACCGAAATAGCGGTTTTCATCTGGCGAGGCACCGCACGAAACACGGCTTCACGAAAGCCGGTGAGCACCAATACGGTGATAACCACGCCTTCCCAGAAAATCAATCCCATAGCTTCTTGAAAGCTCAGCCCGGAACCAAGCACCAGGGTAAAGGCCACCATAGCATTTAACCCCAGCCCAGCAGCCAAAGCCATAGGATAATTCGCCACCACCCCCATCAGGATAGTCATAATCCCCGCAATCAAGGCGGTTCCGGCTGCGATATCGGGCATCGCAATAGACCCACCTTTGGGCAGGGCGTGAGACAAGATAATCGGGTTCAACACCAGGATGTAAGCCATCGCAAAGAAAGTTACAAACCCGCCACGAACCTCGCGGCCGAAGGTAGAACCACGTTTAGAAATTTCAAAAAAACTGTCGATTTTGCCGCTAAGAGTATTCGGGGCGGCACCCGTTATTACACTACTACTCACGACTAATAAGCTAACGTTTCCGACTAGTGGTTGGCAAACCCCGGATTAAAGGTCTTCTATCAAAAGGGATTTATCGTCAAGAAAAATCCCACCCACCGGCAAAGAACTAGGGGTCATGTCGGTGTCTGTTTCGGAATGTGCTCCGCACGTGTGGTTCATCGCCACCACACGCCCATCATCGGGACTCCAAGCATTGGCACACAACCCGAAAACAAGACGCAACGAGCCATCAACTTTCCACAAATACCCACAGGTGGAACAGGGGTTTTCGGGAAGATTGCCGTTCCGGTCAAGTTCGGTGCGGGAATGTAAATCATGGAGCCAACGTTTGGCCGCCGCATCTCGTCCCGCTCGGTTAATGACACGCTTTCGTCCCAAGCCTAGCTCCCACAAGGCGAGCTCATCCGCGTCTTCCCCGCTGGCTTCGTATCCTTGATCAAGAAACGGGTCATCGGGATTGTAAGGAGTGGCATCTTTACGACCCAAATCCCCCGGTTGCAAGCGTTGCGCCCAGGGAGTCCAGGCTGGCGCCAACAAGGCGTCTTCGCCAGGCAGTAAATCGGTTTCGCACACGGTTCCCAAACGGGCGTGCGGAACTCTCGCCAGAGTTGCCGCCCACGTCCAGCCACGGTATCCGAATTTCAGGCATTGAAAAAAGTGGGTGACCACCCGCTCACCGGCAGATTCAACCCGAAGGTGTTCCCCAATTTCTTCGGCCTTGGCGATATCTGACAAAGCCTCCCGGGCGAAGTCAACCTGTTTAGCCAGTACACTATCGGGCTGTGCCGTGGTGTTTTCCAATACTTTCTTACTTACCACGAATCCCCCAAAATCCTTGGTTTCTTTACTTATCGTAGCTCGTTTAGGCTTCGAATGACTGGGCTACTACTTTTAGAATCTTTGCGATTCTCTTGCCATTATCCGGATAGTGCCCCTGACGCAGCCGGGTAGAGGCATCTTCGAGCAACCTGATGAGATCCTCCACAATAACCACCATATCTCCCGGTTTTTTTCGCTGTGCTTTGGCTAGAGAAGGAATCTCCTCGAGTATGGTCACGTTCATGGCTTGTGCTCCACGTTTACCGTCTATCACAGAGTACTCAACTCTCGTTCCGGCTTTGGGCTCGGTGACACCAGGGGGCAGAGCGGAGGCATGTAAAAATACTTCAATCCCATCCGACCCAGTGATAAAGCCGAACCCCTTGTCCGCGTCGTACCACTTTACCTTTCCGTTTGGCACTGCTTACTCCTTATTGACCACAGGTCTTGCCTGGTCCTCGCTAAAACTCCACGATAATCAAGTCTGCGCTCATCAATTCCAAAATAGCGCGCCTAACCAGTCTAATATCAAGACGGCGCTAAGATAAAGTTAGTCATACAGGTTGGAATTTTCCAGCCTGAAACAAGTAACGGAGAAACTTCATTGAAACGAATACATGCCCTAGCTGCCGGTTTGACCCTTATCATGGCAAGTTTCACCGGCACCACCAGCGCTTTAGCCTTGACCGCACGTCCTTCCGATTTTGACGCTGCTCCACTTGCTTCCTGTGAAACTGTGACCTCGACACAGTCGCTGGCTAGCATGACCGGCACAGCAGGCAATACCATCCTACCCGCTGCTAATCCCCTGGATCTTTCCGAATCTCAGATATATGACCCGATGGATGTACTGAAGGACGGCATTTACCAGGTGAAATCCTCGGTGGAATCCCTGAAAACCCACGGTCTGAAACTTTATGTCGCCGTCCTCGACGACTACTCAGGACTCACGCCGGATGAATGGAATACTCGCACCGCCGAGCTCACCAGTAATGAACCAGACACTTACTATCTGTCTCTCAACATGGCTGACAAACAGTTCTCGGCCACGGCCACCAGCGGTTCAAAACTCAATAGTGCTCAGATTGATGAACTGGCTAAGAACGCGGCGGCTCCACAGTTTTCTACCGGTGAGTTTGCCTCGGGTATCAGCTCTTTTGCTCAGCAACTGTTGATGCGTTCTACTGCTACTCCCACTAATCCTGCCGAAACTGCCACGCGAGAGGCTGTTCAGTCTTCGACGAACCGATGGCTAATTGTTGTTTTGCTAGCCTCTATGGTGGTAGCCGTGTTTTTGGCGGTAGCGCTGTATCGACGTGCTTCTACAGCTCCGCACAAACGCACCAAGGTTGATTTTGACTCAGTGGAGCAAGCTGACCGTGACGAAGAACACGAGGCTGTGGATAAATGTCCCCCGACCGCAAATGCTCCCATCGAAGGGGCTGTCGCGAACCAGCGCCTCATGAAAGTGACACCTCCAGTCGCCGTTGCCACCGATAGAGACATGTCAACCAATGTGGATTCCGATGCGGGTATATCTGATTCCCAAGAGGAAGTTAACTATACCATGGTTTTGAACCAGATTTCTGAACTGGCAGTGCTGTCTTGGGGCGCGCAAGAGGACTTGCGTATCGTCGAGTTGCTGCTGGGTGCGTCGGTTGCGGCTCCTTTTGCGGATTCATTAGGCGCCACCCAAAATCGTGCCGCTGCTTTACTGGCCGAGCTGGCCGGAACAGATGGTGCCATCAGCACTCCACGCAGCCAGGAAATAACTGAAGAAATCGCGAAATTACGCCAAGATATCACTCTTGAAGTTTCACAGTACGCCAAGCAATGCCACCCAGTTGGAGCTATAAAGTCAGACCTGAACCGGTTGGCATCTCTTTGGAACCAAATCCGCAAGGAGATAGTTGGCGCGCAAAGCGCGCAGCAAATCCTCAATGAGTCCTACCTTTCTGCCCCTATCGCGCATTCTCGCGCCAATCTATCCCAGGCAACTAAATTGCTCAAAGCATCCTATAAGGGGATTCTCTCTGGGCAGGAAAGTATCAAGCAGGGCGATGAGCAGACAGCTTCTCGCTATGCTCGCGGGGCGCAACGAGCCATAGTACAAGCCAAACTCGCGGCGGATAATATTTTGAAACTACAGGATTACCTCGGGTGGGTTAGTGACGAGCTCAGTACTTTGAAAGTCAACTTGAGTCTGGATGTGGATAGTATCCGCAGCCAAGACAGCAATGCCTCTGGCCCAGAAATCACCATGGCGGAACGTGCCTTGAATAATGCGAATGCCGCCTTAATGGGAAAGGCTGATTCTATCGAAGCACTGGTGAAGCTGCGCAGCGCTCAGGCAAGTCTTTACTATGCCTATGCACAGCAAGCGGAAATCGAATCCAAGTTTAGAGAGTTGCCGGCGGACTTTGATTCGAGCCTCCAGCATACCAAGCAGTTGCGTTCCCTGTTGGAAACTGATTTGCGATTGCGGCGCAAGAATCTGGAGCCCAGGATGCTGGTGGATTTGGCACGCTGTGACCAGTTGCTGGCGCAAATCCAGCTGAAGCAACACCAGGATTCCACCATAGCCATGTCAATGTTGAACACATGCACCGAGATGCTGGTGCAAGTTCAAAACGATTTACCCGCTGGTTTCCAAGCCAAGATTGGTTAACGTTGCGGCGGATATGTTGTATTTCCACTGGAAAACCCACTTATCAGACAAGTAAACTTGCCAGAGTTGTTTAAATCCGTATAAATTGAACAAAAACTCTATGTATAGGTTGAAAATAATCCAGCATGAAACTACAAATACCCGAAGAAGAAATTACCTATTTACTGGTTGATGGCGAGAACATCGACGCAACCCTAGGCTTGAGCGTGTTACAAAGACGTCCCGATCCCGACGAACGTCCTCGCTGGGATCGGGTTCGAGACTACGTAGCAGAAAACAACGCCGGTGAAACCAAGGCACTGTTTTTTCTCAACGCCACCGCACACATGCCCATGACCTTTGTCCAGGCACTCTTAGCTATGAACTATCTTCCCATTCCGCTGTCTTCCGAAGGAACCGAGCAGGTGGTGGACGTTGGCATCCAGCGCACCCTGGATGCTATTGCCGCCAGGGGTGAAGGTAATATTGTTTTGGTTTCTCACGATGGCGACTTTGAACCGCAACTACAGACTTTGTTACGTAACGGGCACCGGGTGGCCGTGGTGGGGTTCGACGAATTCCTAAGTGGTGAGCTGCGTTCTCTTGAGGAACAGGGCTTAAAAATTATTGACCTAGAACGCGAGATTCACGCTTTTAACGCTCCACTGCCACGCATCCAGGTAATAAACCTCGACGATTACAATCCGGCAGCCTTTATCTGAGGCGCTATTTAAGTCCCGCCGCTGCCAAGCGTTCTTGGCGCAAACGTCGCACCCCGGGGATTTCCTCCATTGACGGCAAATCTGGAATACTTGTTCCAAACGCGCGTGCCAGCAGTAAATCAGCCAGTTGCGGATTACGTGCCAGACAGGGTCCGTGCATATAGGTAGCAATAATCGATCCTTGTACCGCACCTTCGATAGGTTTACCATCCTGGAAAGCCCGGTATCCGTCGGGAATTTCCACCGTGAGTCCATGTTCGGGACTGGTTCGCGCTTCCCGGCTGATACCGTCATCAAGCTCTGGCGCCACACCGGGTTGGCCATTACCTACCCCGGCTTGCACGAAACCCAAAGGCTGCGCCTGAGAACCTAAAACGGTTGATCCTCCATGATTTTCGAATCCTGTTAAAGCCTCACTCAAGCTCACTCCTAAATCAAGTTCTCGCGCCGAGGTTACCAGCTCTCCGATAGCACGTGCTCCTTGCGGAAGAGTCACCGCATCCAGGATTCCTACCCCGGGGCTACGTTCACCGCGAGAATCTGTATACCAGTCCCCCAGGATTTGAAAGGCTGCGCAGATAGCCAAAACTGGACACCCATTTTGTACCGCTCGGTAAAGTCCTTTTTCCTGTTGAAGCCGACGTGAGGCAATAGTTTGCGCCACATCTTCGCCTCCACCCAAGGTATAAATATCCAGGCTGTCTGGAATAGACTCTGTAACCCCAATACGCTGAATTTCAGCTGGGACACCGCGTAATTCACTGCGCCTCGCCAATACCACCGCATTGCCCCCATCACCGTAGGTACCCAACACTTCCGGCAGGAGCACCCCGATACGCAAGGTTGAGGTTTTAAAGACATCAGGAAGGCTCATGGCATCCATCCTTTCGCCCGAAAATCAGCACAGGCATCTCGAAAAGCCGTATAGTTGAGCAACATGTCTACGGCTCCAGGTTCCACCTTTTCCAAAGCATCTTCTGGCCGAGATGCCCAGATGGTTTCCAACCCTGCATAGTTGAGACGCACCTGCAAATCCGCTGCCCGTTCCCCGGTTGCGATAACGGCTTTGCCCTGTAAACGTTCAAAATCTACATCCCAGAGCCAGGATAAATCTATGCCATCGGCACGCTGCCCGTTTATTCCTACAATCAGCCGGGCATCTGGGTTCAACATCGTCAGAGATTCCATCCACCCGGCGGGGTTCTTGGCCAGTAATATCCGAACTTTACGCCCCTTGATATCGAGCTGGGCATAGCGTCCAGCCACGTTTTGCACCTTCGAAATACCCTGTGCTGCCTCGGATGCATCTGCGCCTAACGCCAAGGCAGCCACCAAAGCCTGTAGCGCATTGCTGCGATTGGCTCGACCTGGAAGATTGACGCTGAACTCGGTCTCGGTATGTGACTGGATATTTATGGCGCAGAGCTTATCGCCGGCGGCGAAACTGTCTGCACGCCAAATCCAACGGGGACTCGGTCGGGCGAAAACCTCGGGGTTTGCTTCAAGTTTCCGACTATCACCTAATGAAAGCAAAGTATTTATAGGCACGGATTGCCAGTACACCAAAGTGTCACTACCCGAAGCAAGCGGTTCCACGCTATCAGCTAATTCTCTGCCCTCTGTCCCAGCTGTTTCTGTGCCCAATTTTGGCGGGGACGAAGTGTAGATAATCGCCCCACCGGTGCGCGGCGAAGTTAGGGAATCCCCGCTCCAACCTTTACCGGCAGCTACCCACACCGGCTGAGACGCATCCCAAGCCGCCGAGGTCATGAGGGGGTCATCCACATTTACCACCACTTGTGCCTGGGGATTTTCGTTTACGGCCTGGCGGATTTTGCGTTCTATTACTGCTATTTCCCCCACTCGATCCAGCTGATCTCGAGACAGATTTAGTAAGACAATCACCGCTGGCTTAGTGGCTTGTGCCACGGTTTGCAGGTGCATTTCGTCAACTTCTAAAACGGCAAGCGGAGCTTGGGGGCAACGTATCAAGGCGTTTAGAATCCCCGCCGTCATATTGTCCCCGCCCTGATTAGAGGCTACTTCGGATTGGGTTTTTAAGGCTTGAAACAGCATCCGAGTGGTAGTAGTTTTCCCGTTGGTGCCGGTAATCAGCGCGATACGTTTACCGCGAGCCAAGTGTTCCAGCAACCTCGGGGCAACCCGCATCGCAACCTCCCCTCCTATCATCCCACCGCTGCCATGCCCAGTAAGGCGTGAAGCTCTGGCCGCGAAACGTCCCAGGAAGATAGCGAAATGGTCGCGCGCGCTCAAGGCAACAGTGTGATGCAGCATAAGGGAAATCCTACCGCTAAACACACGCTACTTTCCGATAATTCCCAGCCCGCCACCAAAATTTGTATCGTTCGATACAAAATACGGCGGAATCGTTGTTTATCCCGTTAAACATCCTGGATACCTGGCCGATATACCGGACAGAAAGCGCTAGAGTGTAGATATGGCAAAAATAGCAGTTATCGGCGCTTCCGCGATGGGTTCGGCACTGTGTCGTCCGTTGATAGACACGGGTTGGGACGTTTCTCTGTGGGGAACCGAGTTTGATGATGCGGTTCTGGATACTTATGCGGCTGGCAAACCGCATCCCGCGACTAAAGCCCCCCTGGCGCCGCATGTAAAAACTTTTCGGTCACGTCAGCTTGAGGCCGCGATACGCGGATCAGAAGTGCTGGCTATTTGTGTGGCTTCGGTCGGTCTTCCGGCTATTACCAAACGTCTCGCGCCCTATTTTGACCGGGTGCGGGCTGTGTGGCTGACTACAAAGGGCTTCGTGGAAACCTCGGAAGGGCAGATTTTACTGTTAGCCGAAGCGATGTCAAAGATTGCTGCGGCCGAAGGCGCGACGTTACCGCCGGTGTTGTCTATCGGCGGACCGGTGATTGCTCGGCAGTGCGCACTTTCTGAACCTACAGCCACCGTATTTGCCTGCGATGATTTGGGGGCGGCAGTACATTATGCCCGAGCGGTACGCACTGATTATTACCGTGCCTTTCCCACCGATGATGTGGCGGGAATCGAGGTGCTGGCTCCTTTGAAGAATGTCTATGCGATTGCCTTGGGGGTGACGGAGGGTGTCCAAGAGGCCACGGGTGCCCCTCAGTCCAATTTGCGTGCGGCGGTTTTCGCTCAAGCGCTTCGCGAAATGTCCCTGGTGTGTGAAGCCATGGGGGGACGCAAAGAAACCGCTATCGGCCTGGCCGGGGTGGGAGATTTAGAGGTCACGGGGGTTTCGGGACGCAATAAATTTTTTGGAATGCGCTTGGGGCGCGGTGAGCATCCCCGGGATGCCGAGGCTCAAATGCGGGCAGCAGGGCATACGGTCGAGGGTGTTCCCACCACGCCTTTGGCGTTGAAACTAGTGGAACAACGGGTTCCCGATTTATTGGAACAGCTCCCATTGCTCCAGGCGGTGGCTGCCGCAGTAGCCGGCGAGGTGGATATCCGAACTGTGTTGGTTAACGCGGCTCTGCCGGCTTATCCGGCCGAGGAACAGATAAAATCATACGCCGGAACTTGGAGTCGAGAGTGGAAGCCTACCGGTTCGCATTTACCGTGGAGAATTTCGCGAATTTTCCGTCGTTTCCACCGAAAATGACGGGTTCATGAGGTGCCATTCGTGGATTCCAGGAATGTACCGCCTGTTCCAGTATTTCTGGAATCGAGTAATCCCGCCAGCGGGAATTAGCGGCTTCTTCCCAGCCTAGACTGGATAAAATCCGCAGTAGCACCCCTCGATTGTCCCAACCTTGGGCGCACAATTCCGGCAGTGTTACTGCACCATCCCGTTTGGCGAGACGCTGGCCATTTCCGTTCAATACCAACGGTATGTGCGCGTATCGGGGTGCTGCGCCGCCCAGGGTTTCCGTTAGCCAGGCCTGAACAGGCGCCGAGGAGAACAAATCCATTCCCCGCACCACCTGGTCAACGCCCTGCTCCATATCGTCAACCACCACAGCCAGTTGATAGGCCCAGTCCCCATCACTGCGACGCAACACATAATCGTGGAGCATCCCGGTGATGGTACCCAGCAAATCGTCTTGTACCTGGAACTCGACCCCCTCAGGAGCACGCAACCGTAAAGCTGGCTGACGACCTTTTTGTGCCAATTCCCGCCGTTTCGTAGTTCGCACAGCTTGCGGCAAATCCCTGCAGATTCCTGGGTATATTCCCGGTTTTCCGTGCGGAGCGCTAGCCGCAGCTGCGATATCCGACCGGGAACAGTAGCACTCGTACACCAAGCCTTTTTGTATCAGTCGTTCCAAAGCGGTCTCGTAAAGTGTGTGGCGTTCCGACTGGTATACCACTGGTAATTCGGATTCCAATCCCAGTGCCCGCAAATCTTGTAATCCTGCCGCAGCGTATTCAGAACGCGAACGACCAGTGTCGATATCCTCGACACGAACCAGGAATTGCCGGGAAGTAGTTTGGGCAAAAAGATACGCCGCTACGGCGGTGCGGAGGTTCCCGAAATGCATCCGCCCGCTGGGACTGGGAGCGAATCTGCCGGCTCCAGGCATCAGATTGGTTTAACCAGAGGGAAGGTGATGGTTTCACGGATTCCTAGCCCGGTCAAGGTCATAAGCAACCGGTCGAGCCCCATGCCCATGCCACCAGCTGGTGGCATACCGTGTTCCATAGCCACCAGAAAGTCCTCGTCTAACTGCATGGCTTCGGGATCCCCTTTGGCAGCGTCAAGGGACTGTGCTTCGAATCTTGCTCGCTGAATTACCGGGTCGTTTAGTTCCGAGTACCCGGTGGCCACTTCGAAGCCGCGAATAATCAAATCCCATTTTTGCACCTGGCCAGGCTTCTCGGGGTGCCCCTTGACCAACGGAGAGGTGTCTTCGGGGAAATCCGCCACAAAGGTAGGCTCCCAGATTTGATCTCCAACCAGGGTTTCCCACAGCATTTCGACAATCTTGCCAGTCACATGGTAGTCCTCCACTTCGATGTCATGTTCTCCTGCGATTTTCACCAGAGCATCACGTGGAGTATTGACATCAATTTGCTGTCCCAAAGCCTCCGATAAAGAACCGTATAAATCCATCCACCGCCAAGTCCCGGACAAGTCAAATTTCTGCCCCTCATTGAGGGTCACTACTTCGGTACCATAAACTTCACGGGCGCAGCGTTGAATCATTTCGCGAGTTAAATCCGCTATTTGGTGATAATCCCCGTAGGCACAGTAGGCTTCCATCATTGTAAACTCTGGTGAATGCGAGGAATCCGCGCCTTCGTTGCGGAAGTTACGATTAATCTCAAAAACCCTGTCAATTCCCCCAATCAGGCATCGTTTCAAGAACAGCTCCGGGGCGATACGCAAATATAGTTGCATATCATAGGCATTCATATGGGTTTCAAAGGGTCTGGCTGCTGCCCCACCGTGAATCACTTGCAGCATCGGGGTTTCTACTTCGATATACCCGCATTCATCGAGGTAACGCCGCAAGGACTGCACCACCCTAGCACGATTTCGCACCATGTCTCGGGCGGCAGGGCGGGTAATCATATCTAGGTAACGCTGGCGTATCCGAGTGTCTTCCGACAGGGTGACTTCCTCTCCTTTGTCGTTGGTATAGGTTTTCGGCAAGGGACGCAAAGATTTGCATGTCAGCTGCCATTTATCAACAAAAATAGACAGTTCACCACGTTTGGAGCTAATCACTCTCCCGTGAACATAGAGGTGATCACCAAGGTCTACATCTGTTTTGTACGCCGCAAGAGAATCGGATCCGATTTCCCCTTGAGATATCATGATTTGAATGGTGTTCCCGTTGCCTTCCTGCAAGGTAGCGAAAGCGAGTTTGCCCGAGGAGCGCATTAGCCGTACCCGACCAGCCACTCCTACCAGGTCATCGGTCTCTTCGCCGGCCTCGAGATTCGGGTATTTTTCACGAATCTCGGTGATGGTTGTGGTGATATCTACATGAACCGGATAGGGTGTGTTGCCAGCTCCGAGCATCCGGGCGCGTTTTTCGGCGCGTATCCGCATCTGCTCGGGAGCATCATCACCAGGTTCCGGGTTTGCGCTCGCCATTGTTTCTTTGTTCACAGTTTGATTATTAGCCACCATCCCAGTCTAATCCATCTTTCTCGCCCTAAAAACCCTTTACACGGTTGAAGACGTGGGTAAAATCCTTTTAAAGCACCCGCATCCCGGCAAGGCACTAGCAGAGGAAAAAATGCATTTAGATAAAACGGACACAGACACGTTCCTGGCGCGTTTGCTTGAAGCCAGGCAGAACTTAGACGAGATTTTCGCCATGGTTGACCGCCACCCGGATGCTGCTACCCTAATCACAAAGTTGAACAGTTGTTCCAAGCAGCTGGATCGAGCCAGTTTCGCCCTGATGGTGTCCAGTTTGCAAGGAACTGCGGGTGCCTCCGAGACGGAAAAGACCGAAAACATCAGACATTTGGAACACTTGTTCTTGAATCTGGACTAAGTCCTGGCCTTATCTGCCTCGAGGGTTTCCCGCGATTTTCCACAAGTTTTTCGGCGCTAACGAGGGACAGGCTTTCATCTTACCGTGTGCGCCATTGATACTTCTTTGCTTGTGTCTGGTTTCGGATATCCCCCAGGTTCTGGGGTGGGGCAAACCGTCTTCAGTTTGTGCTTAAATCCGTTTGGGCTACACACCCATTCTACGAATTAACAGCAAACTAGCAAGGATGATTTTCATTATCTACATGAACTACGCACGGCTCGAAACTGCGCGCGGTTTCGTCGTCCAAGGTGGCGTAGGCAATGATGATTACGAGATCTCCAGGTTGTATCAGTCTGGCGGCCGCCCCGTTCATCTGGATTGTGCCGCTGCCACGTTTTCCAGCCAGCGTGTATGTAGTCAGTCGAGTGCCATTATTGATGTCCACCACATCCACTCGCTCTCCAGGCAAAATATCAGCGCGCTCCAAAAGTTCCTCGTCTACAGTAATAGACCCCACATAATTAATGTCGGCATCGGTTACCGTGGCACGGTGAATTTTCCCGCTCATCATGGTGCGCATCCGCATGTTTCCCCCTTGTTTCGCGTTTATAGGTTACGGCAGGGCTCCGTTTTCACAAAAGTACGGATTCATGAGGTGCCAGCCCCTGTTGTCTTACATCCACAAATCCACATTATCTATCAATCTGGTGTTCCCAACCTTGGCAGCAAGAGCCAAGGTGGCTTTCCCGTGATAGCCCGCCTGTGTAATCGGCACATATCCCTCGGAGTCTACCAAAGCCACATAGTCCACTTCAATGCCCGGAACTGCGGCTAGCCGCTCATGAACCGCGCTTGCCAGAGCCTGTGAGCCGTATTCCCCGGCGTTTTCCACACCCCACTGTAGGCTACGCGACAGTTCCAAGGCAGTCTCGCGTTGTGCGGTGGACAGATACCGGTTGCGCGAGCTCATGGCTAAGCCGTCTTCTTCGCGACAGATTTCCACCGGCACAATTTGTACCGAAAAGTCCAAATCCTTCACCATCTGAGTGACGATTGCCAACTGCTGGGCATCTTTCCTGCCAAAACAGGCAATATCTGGGCGGGTCAGGTGGAACATTTTCCCGACCACCAACAGTACGCCAGCAAAGTGAGTGGGACGGGTTTTTCCTTCCAGAATCTTCGCGGCCGGTCCTGGATCAAAGCGCACTTGCGCCTCGCCTTCGGGGTACATTACCTCAGGAGTAGGGGCAAACAACGCATCCACGCCTTCTTGACGGAGTTTTTCAGCGTCGCTTTCCAGGTCGCGCGGGTAAGTTTCAAAGTCCTCACCCGGGGCAAACTGGGTGGGATTCACAAACACGGTAACTAAGACCGTGTCAGCAAAGTCCTGGGCGGCTCGCACCAGCTCCAGGTGCCCTTCATGTAATGCTCCCATGGTCATAACTAGACCAAGCGTTCCAGATACAGTCTCGCGCCAAGCTGCAAGTTCCTCACGCGTTTTCAGTATTTGCATTGGTTTTCGTCTCCTCAGATTGTTTGGTAAAGGCATTGACAATGCGTTTCATCCACTCCGCAGGCGGTTCTTTCTCCCGAGCCATATCCGCATGACGTACCTGCAATTCCCACAATCGCTCGGCCTGGGATTCTTCGAGATGATACACCCAAGTGGGAACCACACCTGGCACCAGGTGCAGATGCACATTCGCTAGCTTTAGATACCGTTCCAGCGGTCCTTGGTCGATTGCTACCGATTGCATCCGGGAATGTGGCACGAAAGAAACCCGGTGGGTAATTCGCCCATCACGAATCATTATCATCGTGGTGGTCACCATGGCTGCCTTGCGATTCCAGGTAATCCAGTCCAACCAGCGGTCACGACGCGGAGGCACAAACATACCCGGTGCCGCCCCAGAACCGTACATCATGGTTTCCAAAAGGTCTGTACCAGCTGTTCCAATTTCTTGTCCATCAAGGTCAGTAACCACCCCCAGGTTCCGCTCCATCATCCACAAAGCCTGCAAGGCCTGTTGGCGAGTTCCCACCGGCAGTAACACATGAGAGCTGGTGTTTTTCTTGGCTTGGTCATTGCCTTGATAACCCGCCATAGTCAGTTCTACCTTCCACCAGTCTTTGCCACGCCACAGGAAAGGCTGTTCGAGTACTACGGCGTGAACTCGCCCAGGGGGAATGGTTTGGGCATCATGAGTGGTCAGTCCGTGTCGCAAGCGAATTCCATCTGGCGACATGGCCGCAGTAAAGTTCCATCCTTTGTTTAAATCTCTGATAATCGAGCCAACCACCCCGGATAGCACCACCACTACCCCGACAATCATTGCTGGAGTAGCGATAAGGGCGGCGGTTAGGTTCTCTTCTTTCCCGGACAGATAAACCATCAGAGCCGGCCAGATTGGTCCAAGAATAAATACCGCAACCAATCCGATATACACCCAGGTGCTGATGGATCGCAGTCTAGATTCAATCAGCATACCGGTGGGAATCTCGTAAAGGGGCACCTCTGGAGCCTGCATGGCAGCAGCGGGTAAATCCCCCACAATGCCCGAGGATGCCACCTCCAAGGCTTTCACATCACCAGTTGCGGAATTAGCGGATTGCGTCTTTAAACCGGCAGCTTTGGCCAGCACTTCGGCACGCAAATCTTGACATTGCGAAACTTTCAAATACGCTATGTCTATCTCGGATCCCGAGGCTCCCGCCGAATCCACGTGTAGTTTCGCCAAACCCAACAATCGTGGCAGCAGGGGTGCTATCACATCCACTGCTTGGATGCGATTCAAACGCATATGGCGTTCTTTCTTAGAAATCAAGCCTTTGCGGAACAATACCGCTTGGTCGGTAATAGCGTATTTGGTAACCCGCCACTCCAGGTAGCTGTAGAGCACTACTAGCACTAAAACCAGGATTATGCCCCCCACGAAAAGCAGAAAAGGCCATACGAGCTGTCCAGTATGTCCAACATACTTCAGCATTTCCCAAATATCTTTGTCCTGTAACTGGCTACCTAACGCTAAAAATAAAGCTGCGATGATAGCCCAGGAATCCGCTAACGGGGTAAAAGGATGCACCCGCTTCCAATCCGCATCCCGAACAAGATTTGCCTCAGATGCAGCGACCCTAACATCCAAAGGCACCTCTGTACCTTCTGGTACAGAATGCTGCGCGGAACCCGCCTCCAAAACGGGTTTATCGTTGGGGGAATCAGGTGAAATACCGCTGTTAAGGGAAATACTCTCACTCATAATCCCGCCCGCAATGCTTCGCCACGTTCGGTCAAAATCACACGAACTCGATCGGCTTCCTCTCGCGGCAATCCTGGAATAGAAGCATCGGATTCTGCGGACGCTGTTTTCAAGCTCACATCAGCAATCCTAAACATCCGATCTATGGGACCTTGGGTCACATCCACAAATTGCATCCGCCCGTAAGGAACCGCCCACATTTTCCTGAACATGATACCCCGGCGGATGTAAAGATCTTTTTCCCCTTCAGCATAGCCCCAGGCACGCACTTGGCGTGGAATCAACCACATCCGCCATATCAACAACACAGCAGGAACGGCTTCCGCAGTATAGATTAAGGGCTGGTGTGAAAAAAAAGCCCCTAACGCGATAGCGATAGCAATAACGGCAATCCAAATAAACAACACTATGTAGCGAGCACTAATAGATTTCAGCGAAATCGGCTTGAATTTCACCCCAGCAGGGTTAAATATATCTGCGTCCATAGCTCCATCTTAGCTACTATTTACCTTTCTTGCCTGGCAGGAGCACAATTCCCTAGAATGCCTTCAATTTGTTTGTATTGCAACTCGTTTATCCCCCCACGATTCAATATCCGCGCGGCAGTGGCTGCAGCCAGGGCACGGTAAGTACTGGGTAAATCGGCAAGGTCATCTCGGGGCAAGGCCGGGTCTAAATCTTCGGAATCGCGCCATTGCCCGTTTTCTAAAGCCCGCAGATGTTTGGCTATGGTGGGGGCATCCCCGCGGCTGATGGGGCCGGACAGTCCTGCTTCCCCTTCTTGTAACGCTCGTTCCAAAGCTGCTTTCATGAGAGGCTGCGCGAAACTAGCCGAATCTTCAATTCCCGCCACTTGAAGTGCCCGAAGCGTTTGCGTCACCAAGGTGACCAGGTGATTCGCCCCATGCGCCAGGGCAGCATGGTAAAGCGGGCGGGCTCCATCCGCCAACACTCGTGGGATTCCCCCAATATCCAACACTAAAGCCTGAGCTACCGGCAGCAACGCTAAGGGTGCGTTTACCGCCCAGAAGCATCCATGCAGGCGAGCTAGATCCAAGGATGTTCCCGAGAATGTTTGCGCTGGGTGTAAAGCCAAAGGAATGGCTCCGGATTCCGCAGCCGGAGATAGAACCTCTAAGCCAAAGGCGCCAGCAGTGTGAGCCACCAGCTGTCCGGTACGAAAAACCCCCTGCGAAGCGAGGTTTTCGACCAAATCCGCCAACTCAATATCTCGCACCGTAAACACCAGCAAATCCACTTGGGCGCAAAGTTCCTGGGGTGAAACAAATTGCACCCCTGGCAGCATGGCCGCCGCGCGTTCTCGGGAACCTGCGGAACGCGCGGTAACCCCCACCAGATTATGCCCCGCCTGTTTCCAGGCAGCCGCCAATACTGGTCCCACCGCGCCCATCCCGATAACTCCGAAATTTAGGGTAGCGCTGCGAGTAATCGGCACCGATATCGGGGGCGCGATTGCTGCCATCGGGGTCTGGGCACACTCGGGTTCAAAATCTTGGTTCATAACCCAAATGCTAAACCCTCGAAACCTCGTGGGGTAATCTCACTTCGAGACGGAGTCCCGTTAGCACCTCATGAACCCAAAGCACCCGAAACTGCCTCCAGATTCAACCATTACCCACCATTTGCTACTAGGATTGACTTAAGCGCTTTGCCCGTTTTTGTACCCAGCGATAGAGTATCCTGAGGGGGGTGCGAAACCGAAGTTCAAAGCAAAGCTACCGAGTTAGAGGGATGGTTATGGAACCTGCAGTGACTGAAGCACGTCTTCTCGTTGTTGACGATGAACCAAATATTCGTGATCTTTTGGCATCATCGCTCCGATTCGCCGGATATGAAGTGTTTAGCGCCGGAGATGGCACCGAAGCCTTGCGTTTAGCCACCACTGAGAAACCCGATTTGGTGATTCTTGATGTAATGCTGCCTGATATGGACGGCTTTACGGTCACCCGAAAACTTCGCGCCGCCGGGATTGATATGCCAATCCTGTTCCTGACCGCTAAAGACGACATGCGCGACAAGGTAGAGGGACTGCAGGCCGGCGGTGACGACTACGTCACCAAACCTTTCGGGCTGGAAGAAGTTGTGGCGCGTATCAACGCGATTTTGCGTCGCACCAAACACGGTTCTTCAGAGCAGCCACTGCTGCGGGTAGCAGATTTGGAGCTGGATGACAATCTCTACGAGGTGCATCGCAACGGAAAACTCATTGATTTGTCCCCCACCGAATTTAAGCTGCTGCGTTATTTGATGGTCAACGAGGGACGTGTAGTATCCAAATCCCAGATTCTCGACCATGTGTGGGAATACGATTGGGAAGGCGATGCAGCGATTGTGGAATCATACATTTCCTATCTGCGGCGCAAACTAGATGTGCCTGATGAACACGGGAATATCCCCCCATCGCTGATTCAAACCCGTCGCGGAGTGGGCTATCTGCTGCGCGATCCCAACGAATAGAATCGTTCGCAATCACCCATGGTTACGAAAATGTTTTGACCTTCTAACAGCGCAAAGGGGCAGCCAGTGCGAGCACCGACTAAAACGTGGAATTCTCTGGCTTTGACGACCAGATTAACGGTGCTGTTTGCCCTCTCTATGCTGATTGCCCTAGCCACTGGTGGAATTGTCACCATCGTGTCTCTCAGTACCTATCTGACGAATCAGCAAGATGCCCAACTCTCGGCGGCGGCACGGGTGCTTGGCCCCAATGCGGCTAATCTCGAAGACTACTCACAACTATACAAAATGCTGCCCAATGACTATTACGTCTATGTGCATTTCATGAAGAGCTTTAACAAACCTGACCGTGAGTTTGTCACCGACACCACCAAACGTGAGGCGGGGGTGCCTACTTTCAGCTCCCTGCCTACCGAAAAAGATATTCCCGCTATCGCCACTTCTTCTTCCCTGATAATGCCAGGTACCACCGTACCTTCAACTAAGGAGGGGCAAAACTGGCGGATTCTTTCTATCATGCTGACCCAAAATAAAAAGGTTGCAGGGGCAGTGACGGTAGGGCTGTCGATGGCTCCACAAAAGAACATGATTCAGGCTTTGACCATTACCGTGATGATTTCCACCCTGATTATCGCCATGGTTGGCACATTTTTGAGCAACATTTTAGTAGGACGGGCGTTTAGACCTCTGCATCAGATAGAAAGCGTGGCGAATAAAATCGCGGCGGGGGATTTGAGCAAACGTATCCCTCCGGCTCCTACCACCACCGAAGTGGGTTCCCTCTCAAACTCACTAAACATCATGCTTTCGCACTTGGAACAGGCGTTCTCAGCTGTGGAGCTCTCCGAACGAAAAATGCGCCGTTTTGTTTCGGATGCGTCTCATGAACTGCGCACTCCCACCGCCGCTATCAGAGGCTACGCAGAGTTATACCGGATGGGTGGGGTGGAGCCGGAACGGCAAGCCGAAGTCATGGCTCGAATCGAGTCAGAGGCTACCCGCATGGGAAACATGGTACAAGATTTACTGACTTTAGCACGTCTAGACGAACGCCGTCCCATGGTATTTGAACGCACCGATTTGACTGCGATTGCACGCAATGCACTTTCCGACCAGACGGTGATTGATCCCGAACGCCCCGTGGCGCTGTTGAATTTAGGTAACGAAAGTATCGAAGATGTGCTACCGGTGTACGCGGTGGTTGATTCAGAAAAAATTTCTCAGGTAATTGCGAATCTGTTGTCCAATGTACGTCAGCACACACCACCGCGTACCGCCGTGGAAATTGCGGTTGGCTACCGCATGTGGCCCGATGAAATGGGACGTAACCTACGGGTCTCGGAGGCTTCTAAGATTCCGGCTTATCAACGCTGTGCCGTTATTGAAGTTCGTGACCATGGTTTAGGGGTAGATCCGGAGAATGCCGAGAAAGTATTCGAGCGTTTTTTCCGCGCCGATGCTTCGAGGGTTCGCACCACGGGCGGTACCGGTTTGGGCTTAGCCATTGTCTCGGGAATCGTTTCGGCACATAACGGCACGGTGGCGATGCTGACCACCCCGGGTGGTGGGGCTACCGTCCGCATCAAGCTGCCCTGTCAGGCACCTCATGTACCAGCGGAAAGCACCATGCATACCCGGTCAAAACCAACCCCACCCCCGCCACCGCCCCCACCACCAAATACCTAAATGAAGGTATTTGGGGCTAAGTTACCCCGAAACTTTGATTCAAGATATACTGGCGTGGTTGCCAGGGATGTCCGAATGGGCAATCACTAACGGCTTACAAAGGAAAGATGGGGTGTCGAGGGTATGACTGAGACAGTTCCTCAGTGGCTCATTTCTGGTTTTGCCCGGTCTAGTTCCAATTTGGGTGCCACCGCCAGTCGTGGAGACCTAGAGGCTTTGGCCACACAGTTGGCTCAGGTTTGGTCTGCACCAGAGCGCTGTTATCACAACCTCACCCATTTGAAAGACACCCTGGAAAATGTTGAGTTCTTGGCCGAGCAGGCGCGCGATATTGAAGCCTTGCGGCTAGCCGCGTGGTTTCACGGTGCTATCTTTGATGTTTCCCCAGACGCGATAGCACAAGGACTAGGTGGCATTGATATTCTCGCTTCCGCCCGTTTTGCTGCCGAAAAATTAGAATCAGTAGGTATGCCCCGTGAGACTGTGGCCAAGGTTGTAGCCTTGATTGAAAGCCTCTATCAGCACAAATCCAATGAAGATATTGATGCCCAAGTGCTATCCGATGCTGATTTAGCAGTTTTAGCCGCTGATCCCGAAGATTATCTGGATTATTTGCGCTTAATTCGCCAGGAGTATCACGCTTATTCTGATGCCGAGTTCCGCCAGACGCGCCTGAGCATCATCGTAAGCCTCCTGGCACGCCCGCAACTGTTCTATACGCACATGGCTAGTACTTGGGAAGAACCGGCACGAGAAAACATACGAGCCGAGCAGGAACGTCTCCTAAAGGCTGGGGGGCTGCCGGCGGAATCCCCCCAGACTCACCAGCCTGGTGATTTTTCGGAGGATTCCGAGGTATCCTCCAAAAAAATATCCATACCCGCCGAAGGGAGGAAGAGTGCTGTAGGATTTCAAGCCCCTGTGGTTACCCAACCAGCAGCCACCCCGGCAACCGACACGACGGCGGAGCCAGCAACCAGATTGACACAAGCTCTGACGCCAAGCCCAACAGACTCCACTGATACGGAAGAAGTGAATCCCTTGGCTCCCATAGACGATGCTGATTTGGGGTCCAGCTTGGAAAACGTCGAAGAGATTATGGACACCATGGTTATTAAAGCCTTAAAACCCGAGGAAAGTTTATTAAAGCCCATGTCAGACCCGAAAAAGTAAGTTTTCCACAAGAAATTGTTTTCGCCCTGTTTCCACAGGGTGAATTTTTTTTACTAGGCCATGCGGCCAGTTTTCTCTAGTCTGGGTATCAGAAAGCCAATACGGCTTTCATCCTAAAAAACCTACGTAAAGGAGAAGAATATGCAGTTACAAGTCGATAGCGAAGCCGTCTCGATGGCATCGAGCCAAACCCAGGCTTGCGCGGAAGAAGTTCGGAACCAGGTTTCAGCGATGATGGCGAATCTGGTGAATTTGCAATCCACCTGGACCGGCACGGCATCAGCCGCTTTCGAGTCATTGGCGCAGCAATGGCGAGCCACTCAAACCGTAGTTGAGGATAATCTGCGCCAGATTGGTTTACAACTAGCTACTGCTTCCCAAACCTATGCACAAGCCGAATCCCAAGCAGCCTCACTTTTTGCGGTTTCCTAAGAATTAACCGTGTTCAATACCTCCATAATTCTAATGAGCGGAAGGCCTTTGCCTTCCGCTCATTAGAATTATCTCAGCTATTGGATGCTCCTCAAAAGAGGGAAACGTTTCTAGCGAGAGAAACCGAGGTCTATCTTTTTGCCGGTAATCAAAGAAATAGCCCAGGCGGCTCCAAGACCAGCGCCCACACACAGCCCCATGATTAGAAGGAACGAAACCACACCAGGAACCGACTGAATCGGGGATGCCACAAAAGCTCGGGGAGAATTAGGGTTGATTTTCGACACGTCACCTTTAGGGGCGGCCTGCGGGGCTTGCGGCATAACTCCGGACTTAGCAACTGGACGGCTCTGCCCGACAACTTCCGGCCCGGCAGGAACAGACAAGTCATTACCCAGGTTTTGGTTGTTTTCGCCAGCCGCCAAGGAAGCACCCTGAGCGCGAACCTGTGGACCATCGGTCAGGGTATCAAGCTGCACAAATTCAACCGAGGAACCAGACTTGCCCGGAACCGATTCGGGTGAGGGAGCCTGGGCGGCCGCACCGGCTAGAGGAACCATAAATCCGCTCAGCACTAGCGCCATTGCTGCACCAATCAGTCGTTTCATCATATCCTGCCTTAACTCTAAGCCTTCATTCAGGTTTCCTGGCGACTAGTTCACCATTTTTCCCTGTAGATGTGAAGGTCTGCGGTTTTTCCTGACAGATACTATTGTAT
Source organism: Mobiluncus mulieris ATCC 35243 (assembly GCF_000160615.1). Taxonomy (GTDB): domain Bacteria; phylum Actinomycetota; class Actinomycetes; order Actinomycetales; family Actinomycetaceae; genus Mobiluncus; species Mobiluncus mulieris. The sequence goes on from NZ_GG668520.1 coordinate 43,285, forward strand.
CCTTAGTTTTATTTTTCGGGAAGCTCTCAGGCTTTATTAGGTTTTTTTCGATATTTTTTGGGTAAAACCCCAGGTTTCCAACGTTAAACAATCAGGTTTTGTCCTAACATTCAAGGTCTCAAACGCATTGTGATACCCAAAAACTTGGATTAAATCGCCAAGAGGTGCCCCGCGATTCGCTGGGAAGGTCTAACCCGAATCTTGCCCTAGATACTTTGGGCGGGACGGCCTAAGCCGTCCCGCCCAAAGTATCTAGCTATCGGTCACCGACCGGAGTAGTGGTCTAGTACATCCCACCCATGTCGTCACCACCAGCCGCCGGCGCTGGAGCCGGAGGTTCTGGTTTGTCCACAACCACGGCTTCGGTGGTCAGGAACAAACCTGCGATAGAAGCGGCGTTTTGCAAAGCAGAACGGGTTACCTTCACCGGGTCAGCCACCTTAGCAGCCAGAAGGTCTTCATACACACCAGTGGCAGCATTCAGCCCCTGTCCCTTAGGCAGGTTACGAACTTTCTCGGCCACAACCCCACCTTCAAGACCCGCATTGGTAGCAATTTGCTTCAACGGAGCTTCGACCGCAACTTCAACGATACTGGCACCGGTGGCTTCGTCACCCTCGAGCTTCAAGGTGCTAAAGGCTTCCTTGGCGGCTTGAATCAAAGCCACCCCACCACCGGGAACCAGGCCTTCTTCCTTAGCAGCTTTGGCATTACGCACCGCATCCTCGATGCGTTGCTTACGCTCTTTGAGTTCCACCTCGGTGGCTGCACCAGACTTGATAACCGCTACCCCACCGGCAAGTTTCGCCAGACGTTCCTGGAGTTTTTCACGGTCATAGTCAGAGTCCGTCTTTTCAATCTCCGCACGAATCTGCTTGATGCGCGCCGCCAAGAGCTCCTTATCTCCCCCGCCATCAACAACAGTGGTGTCATCCTTGGTGACAACCACCTTACGGGCGGTACCGAGTACTTCGATACCCACATTTTCTAACTTCAAACCGACGTCTTCGGAAACAACCTGACCGCCAGTCAAAATCGCCATGTCTTGCAGCATAGCCTTGCGACGATCCCCAAAACCCGGTGCTTTGACAGCCACGGCCTTCAAGGCACCACGAATTCGGTTGACTACTAGAGTGGCTAATGCCTCGCCGTCAACATCCTCGGCCACAATCGCCAATGGCTTCCCGGCCTGCATAATCTTTTCCAACAACGGCACCAAGTCCTTGATGGTGGAAATCTTGTGGTCTACCAACAGAATGTAGGCATCTTCCAGAACGGCTTCTTGACGATCAGCGTCGGTAACAAAGTACGGGGAAATGTAGCCCCGGTCAAAACGCATCCCTTCGGTGACTTCGAGGTTCAAACCGAAAGTATTGGATTCTTCAACGGTGATAACGCCTTCCTCGCCTACCTTTTCCATGGCCTCGGCAATCATTTCGCCGATAGCCTCGTTAGCGGCAGAAATCGAGGCGGTAGCCGCAATCTGATCCTTGGTGTTGACCTCAACCGCATCAGCAATCAGCCGTTCCACCACCGCATCCACAGCCTTTTCAATACCGTGGCGCAAAGCAATCGGATTGGCTCCGGCAGCGACGTTACGCAATCCTTCTTTCACGATAGCCTGTGCCAAAACAGTTGCGGTGGTGGTGCCGTCACCAGCCACATCATCAGTCTTTTTAGCAACTTCCTTGACCAGTTCCGCCCCAATCTTTTCGTAGGGATCAGCCAGGTCTATTTCCTTGGCGATTGATACACCGTCGTTTGTAATCGTGGGTGCACCCCACTTTTTCTCCAACACCACATTGCGACCCTTGGGTCCCAAAGTAACTTTCACCGTGTCAGCCAGCAAGTCCAGGCCGCGCTCCATGCCGCGACGAGCCTCTTCCTGAAAGGCAATCATCTTTGCCATTTAGTTTTACCTCCGCTTGAGTAAGTATTGCGGTGATGGGGAACGCCCGCGACGGACGGCTTGACCATACCAGTTCCTGTCTCTGGTGCAGACTTACCTCGTTCACCATCTTTTTTGTCACTCGCCTTATCCGAGTGCTAACTCAATATTTGCACTCTAGACTCGAGAGTGCAAGTTTTACAGATTCAAAGCTTCTCGACCAACACGATTTGCACCCCACTGATTCCTTGCTGCTGCACCAGCATGTCGATCTGCAGCACCTGTTGAATCTCTTTGGCTTGAGCTTCGTGGTTGGCCGAGTAGTAGATGGTGTTTTGTTTGGGTTTGGTTCCCGTAAAGTTGCTGGCAGTCACCGTGGCGTATCCTTTAGCCACAATTTTGGCTTTAACTCCTGCGGCTAAACCATTAATCCCAGAAGCATTAAACACCTCCACCGAGCTGGATTTGTCAACACTACCCCCTTCTGTCTCTTGCGGGGCAGCATTCGAGCTGTCCGCCGAAGTACCCGTGGTTTCGGGGGTCGTGGGGCTTTCGCTGGTAGAGGGACTTTCCGGGGCGGCCGGGCTTTCGTCTCCGGCTTCCGATTCATGAGGTGTTTGCGTAGCCTCAGACGAAACACTTTGATTTGCGGGCTGACTAGCTTTCGAGGATACGTCGGCGGTGCTGGTATCCGCCGGATGGGAGTTTATCAACAGTAACATAACCCAGGCCAGTAACGGGGCGACAATAACTGCAATAACGAAGGGTAAAAACCCGTGCCACCAGGGCTGACCGGGTCGGTGTGCCCCTTGCGGCAGCCGTTTACCAATCCGGTCGAATTCGTCCTCGGGATACTGCGCTTCACTCACAGTTTTAAAGGTAGCTAATCAGAATGGGATTTGCTATGTGCCACGCCTAAATGTATTAAACACGCCGAATTAGGCCAGATGCCAGTCCACAGGAGTGGCTCCCAAGCTTTGGAGTAGCTGATTGGCTCGGCTAAAGGGTCTCGAACCGAAAAAACCTCTAGCAGCGGAAAGTGGCGAGGGATGCACGGATTCAATAACCGGAATCTGGGGCATGAATTGCTTGGTAGAACGTGCATCATTCCCCCACAGGATAGCCACCAAAGCTTTATCTTTCCGACTGGCCAGGGCTCGAATCGCGAACTCTGTGATGACTTCCCAGCCTTTGCCCCGGTGGGAACCGGCCGCCCCGGGTTGCACGCTGAGGCAACGATTGAGTAGCATCACTCCCTGATTCGCCCAGGGAGTTAAATCCCCTGAATTGGGCGGTTTAAAACCAAGGTCACTTTCGAGTTCCTTAAAGATGTTTTGTAAGGATCGCGGGATTTCTGTACCTGGAGTTACCGAAAAGGCGAGACCCATAGCGTGCCCCGGGGTGGGATAGGGGTCTTGCCCCACAATCAGTACTTTCACTGCAGACATCGGCCGGGTAAATGCGTTGAATATTTGCTTTCCCGGAGGCAAATACCCACGCCCAGTTGCGTTTTGCGCTCGAAGGAAATCTCCCATGGCGTGAATCTGGGATTCTACTGGCTGCATCACCTTGGCCCAATCAGGTGCCATGATATTTTCCAAGCCACTCATGGTTCCATCCTTATTTCTGGGTTTAATCATCCGAAGAAACACCGAAAACCGACTCGGTATCCGTTGGAACGGAGCCACTTAACAGACTCGAACTGTTGACCGTCCGCTTACAAGGCGGGTGCTCTACCAACTGAGCTAAAGTGGCGGTTGCTTTCATAGCGATTTTCTCACATCTTGGGATATAAACCAAAGTTTGCACTCATCGCGGCCTGACACGGTTCGAAATCCCCATTATATTGCCAGCATCTCACTATTTCAGGCTCGGACGACGACGAAAAACGCGGCGGATAAAAGTACTACCCCGACCAAAAACCGGGTTCCCCACTGTGGAAAAAACCTCCGCAGTACGATACGTGCCCCGGTTCTGGCGGGGGCAGAGCTCGGCAGCCACCAGGTTAAAGCGCCCCCTATCGCCAGCATCCCTAGTCGTAAGACCATAGTTTGTGGAATACTTAGTCCAGAAAAACCAAGAATCGTGGTGTTAATTCCAGGAAAGTGGGGGAATAATCCGGTTTTGATTGCAAGGCTACCACCCAAGAAAAATCCGATAACAAATGCACTTGGCAGAGCAGTAAACAGCCCTTTAACCAACGCTGTAGGTACAGAAAAGAGTTTATGTTTCGCACGTGTTTGCCAGCCCGCAGCCGCGAACAGCCACAAAATTAGCGGTGCCGCCACCCCGGCAATGAGTTCTTCGCGGGTTCCCAAAAGAGCCCAGGAAACAATCCCTGCTAGCACCAAGAAAGGCAGTCTTCTTGGAGTGAAAACCGACAAGGTCTCGGAATCTTCATTTTCTAATGGGGACTCTGACTCCAGCAGGGGGATTAACTTCGAATCAGGAGCGGTTTCCTCTTCTTCACCACGCTCAGGGGAAGCCTCTAGTTGCCAGGAAAGTTCTGGGCTTGACGGAATCGGACTTATTTCTACGGCGGGGGTTAATACAGTTGTGGGAGACTCTATATTGTACCGCTCGGTACAACCACCCTTATCGTGCAACGAAATTTGCAGCGGAACAGCTAACGCTTTCAGAATTGCATTAAAGTCAGCGCTCCGGGACTCTTGGGGAGCTAATGCATCCCTAAAGACGGTTGCTAAATCTACATCAAGCGTTTCAACAGCCGGATTACCAGCTAGAACCCTGGAAATCTGCACAGTTTGAGATTCTGCCCCAAAGGGTGGTTTCCCAGTGAGAGCAAATAGTAAAGTGGCTCCTAATGACCACCAGTCATCAACGTAACTTGGCGGATTACCACAAATAACCTCGGGAGAAATAAACCCCGGGGTACCAACCACCAAACCCGTTTGTGTCAGATGCGCCTCCCCGGTAGCAAAGGCAATCCCGAAGTCAATCAAAATTGGACCATTCGTTCCAAGAATTACATTGGCCGGTTTAATATCCCGATGACACACTCCTCGGGCATGAACCGCTTGCAAAGTTTTTGCCAGCAATGTGCCCAATTCATAGACATCTTCGCGTCGCCACGCCCCGCCTTGGCGCACATCTTCTTCCAGGGTGGAACCGGCAATGTATTCGGTTACTAAAAACGCTGCCACGTCCGAGTCAATTTCTAGATCCAACACGTGCGCCACTCCCGGCACATCGAGTTTGGTTAAAGCCGCCGCCTCGGCACGCAGTCGCTGCCGACCGGGTAATTCATCCTCATGACGGCGTTCCCCCAGGAAAATATCAGGGGACAAAAGTTTCAAAGCCACCTGATTACCCTCGATATTACGCGCCAAATAGACAGTGGCGGAAGCCCCTTTCCCGAGGGGTCTTTCCAGCACATATCCACCAACATCTTGTCCTAACAGGTGGCGGGAATCGGTCATAGTTTCAGAATACCGAAAGAAATCGGGCAAACACGAGATAAAAACTTAGCTACGCTCTGGATTTTCTGGCATACTATTTGGTGTCGATAACTTCGACGGTAGGGCAATGGAGCCGTTTCCGCCCCTTAGGCTACTACCTTTTACTCGGAACGTCCGGCACGTACCTGCCGGTGAAAGGATGAATTTGATATGGCTACTGTTACTTTTGATAAGGCCACCCGTATCTATCCAGGGTCTACTGTTCCCGCAGTTGATGCTCTAGATTTAGAGATTAAGGACGGGGAGTTTCTGGTTCTGGTGGGGCCTTCGGGCTGCGGGAAATCCACCTCGCTGCGGATGCTGGCCGGTTTGGAAGAGGTCAACTCCGGTCGGATATTAATCGGCGATAAGGATGTCACGGATGTGCAACCCAAAGATCGGGACATTGCTATGGTGTTCCAGAACTACGCTTTGTACCCGCATATGACAGTTCGCGACAATATGGGCTTTGCCCTCAAAATTGCCGGCACTCCCAAGGACGAGATTAATCGCCGAGTCGAGGAAGCTGCGAAGACCTTGGACTTGACGCAGTATCTAGATCGCAAACCAAAGGCACTTTCCGGTGGGCAACGGCAGCGCGTGGCCATGGGACGAGCCATTGTTCGTAAACCGCAAGTATTCTTGATGGACGAGCCCCTGTCGAACCTGGATGCCAAGCTGCGTGTCCAAACCCGCACTCAGGTTGCCTCGCTGCAACGTAGCCTGGGGGTCACTACACTCTATGTGACCCACGATCAGACCGAGGCTTTGACGATGGGCGACCGCATCGCAGTGCTAAAAGACGGCATCCTCCAACAGGCAGGAACCCCCGATGAAATGTACCAGGTTCCGGCTAACGAATTCGTAGCCGGCTTCATTGGTTCCCCCTCCATGAACCTACGCAAGTTCAGAGTCGAGGGCGAGGTAGCTAAACTCTTTGGAGCCACGCTAACGATTTCCCCAGCACAGCGTTCCGCCATGGTGGATGCGGATAACGGTGAGGTTACCATCGGATTCCGCCCCGAAGACCTGTCCATAACCACCGAAGAAGGCCCGGGAGTTATGCCAGTGATTGTTGATGTTACCGAGGAACTGGGATCCGACGCTTATGTTTATGGGCACTTCCAGGGCGACGAAGCCGGAACCTCGGGTTCAGTTACGGATGACCACCTAGTGGTTCGGGTTCCCCCGCGTACCGCCCCCAAGCCAGGCAGCGTGTTAAATGTAAAGATTAACCCCGGACACCAGCACGTTTTCAGTGCTTCCACCGGGATGCGTTTGCCGGAATAGTCAGGTTAATTACTCCTTGCCGAGTTAGTCGGTCGGAGACGGTTACCCGTCTCCGACCGACTAACTCGGGGCTAGTAATGCTGTATGTAATTAGCATTTGAGAGAAAAATAGATAAGAATTTGAACGTGTCTGCACTATCTATTACCGCTGCTACTACCGAGCCGGATTTATTCGATTTACCGTGGAATCTGCCACTGAAAGAGTGGTCCGAGCCTTTTATCGCCTCCCTTCCTCACGGAATTTCTCGCCACGTGGTGCGTTTCGTGAACCTGGGAGAACGTATTTTGGCAGTCAAGGAAATCTCTGCCGAGGTGGCGCAACGAGAATACGCCCTGTTGCGGGATTTAGTTCGCCTCGAGCAGCCCACCGTTCACCCTTTAGCAGTTGTCACCAACCGCACCAGCGATTCCGGCGAAGAACTCAACAGTGCCTTAATCACTGAGCATCTGCCTTTTTCTCTACCCTACCGAGCTTTGTTCACTTCATTGATGCGACCCGAAACCGCTACGCGTCTGATTGACTCCTTGGCGGTACTTTTGGTACGCCTCCACCTGGCAGGATTCTTTTGGGGCGACGTATCCTTGTCCAACACCCTATTTCGTCGGGACGCCGGAGCCTTTGCCGGATATCTGGTGGATGCAGAAACCGGAGAGCTACATCCCGAAGGCTTGTCCTTTGGACAACGGTCTTATGATATTGATTTGGCACGCACGAATATTATCGGGGAACTGATGGATCTCCAGGCGGGTGGGGTTTTGGACGAAGATGCTGATGCCATTGAAATCGGAAATCTTATTCAAGACCGCTATGACGCTCTGTGGAACGAACTGACGTCGGAAGAAGCCATTTCCGCTTCGGAGCGCTGGCGGGTAGAAGACCGGATTCGCCGTTTGAACAACCTGGGTTTCGACGTGGGCGAGCTGCGAATGAAGGCTGATGAAACCGGTGGTACTTCGAGGTTATTGATTAAACCGAAGGTGGTGGATTCTGGACACTATCACCGCCAGGTGATGCGCCTAACTGGCCTGGATGTACAAGAAAATCAGGGACGACGCATGATTAACGACATGCAAACCTACCGAGCCTTAAATAATCTCAATGACGCCCCACTGGAATTGGTAGCGCATCGTTGGCTCACCGAGGTTTTTGAACCGATTGTGGCCGCGCTTCCCCCGGAATTACAGGCTAAGCTGGAACCCGCTCAAATTTTTCATGAGGTGCTAGAACACCGCTGGTTCCTCTCGGAAAATGCCAAACGAGAGATTCCGATGAAAGAGGCTATTGACTCTTATATTCGCAAGATTTTGCCTTCGAAACCTGATGAGGCAGCACTCTTGGGAGCCTAGACTCTCAGACTTATAGTTCTAATACCACCGGGACGTGATCGGAGGGTTTTTCCCCGTCGCGCTCCTCTCGGCCAATAAAAGCTCCCGTAATCTTGTCCGCCAAATTTGGGGTGGCCAGGGCGAAGTCTATTTTCATACCCTGGTTGCGCCGCCACCTAGCTTTTTGATAATCCCAGTATGTCCATCCCGGCGCGAACTGTCGGGTCACTTCCACTAAGCCCCCGCAATTTGTACTGTCTGTTCCAATACGGGAAATTGCAGTTTCATCCAGGCTAACAGCCTGTGCCAGAGTATCGGATTGGAGCAGCCGCGCAAAAGCCTCGCGTTCTGGAACGGAAACATGGGTTGCTCCCACGAATTCCTGAATATCCCAGACATCCTCGTCGCAAGGGGCAATATTAAAATCTCCCATGAACAGACCTAAAGCTGTGGGGTTAGCAGCTAACAGGGTGTGCGCATGAGAACGCAGAGCCTCTAACCACGCCAGTTTATAAGCAAAATGGGGATTATCTATTTCCCTGCCGTTGGGCACGTAGAGTGACCAGCACTCGATTCCCGCCACGCGAACCCCCAAGGCTCTCGGTTCAACTACCGGCGGTTTGCCAAAAGGTGGCTGGGGAATTTTCCCGCTAAATTCAGTGCCTAAAACCTGTGCGTCCAAATCGGCGCGCACTGCTATAGCCACCCCATTCCACTGGTTCAAGCCATTAACAAAAACTTGATACCCACTAGCCAAGAAAGCCTCAACGGGAAACTGACTAACCCGACACTTGATTTCTTGCATGGCAAGGACATCAACGTTTGAGCGGCACAAAAAATCCAACACCCGGGGCAAGCGGCTTCGGATAGAGTTAATGTTCCAAGTGGAAATACGCACCGTTTTCCCTTTATCTAAAGGTCACACTCAAACCCGTTCGATAATATCCGCTATGGAGGGCATGACTTCATTGGGGCGGTACGAGAAATCCGAAATTTGTTCGGCCTTAGTAGAACCCGTCAGCACTAGGAAGGTATGCAGTCCGGATTCGACCCCAGCAAGCATATCCGTATCCATGCGGTCACCAATCATCGCGGTTTCCTCGGAGTGAGCCCCAATTCTGTTTAATCCAGTGCGAAACATAACCGGATTAGGCTTACCGATAAAGTACGGCTTCTTTCCGGTGGCGGCAGTTATCATCGCGGCTATCGCCCCGGTAGCGGGAATCGGACCGTCCGCTGTCGGTCCGGTGGTATCCGGATTGGTGGCAATAAACTTCGCACCCTTGCTAATCAGCTGCACCGCCGTGGCAATCTGGTCAAAAGAATAGGAGCGGGTTTCTCCTAATACTACGTATTCGGGATCCGTCGAAGTCATAACATAGCCAGCCTGGTACAAAGCCGTAGTCAGCCCAGCTTCTCCCACCACGTAGGCAGTAGATTTCGGGGATTGGGTCTTTAAAAAAGAGGCCGTGGCCAAGGCTGAAGTCCAGATACGTTCCTCGGGAACCTCCAACCCGGAAGCCGCCAAACGCGCTGAAAGATCACGTGGGGTAAAAATCGAGTTATTTGTCAGTACAAGGTATTCACGCTCTTTATCCCGCAAGGTTTGTAAAAACTCCGCAGCACCGGGGATGGCTTGCTCCTCATGAACCAGAACCCCATCCATATCAGTAAGCCAGTACTTGAGCTCTTTAACTGGCGGATTAATCTCCTGTTCACGTTGTTGCTTGGTGCCAAAAGTGGCATCCATCATGGCTTCTAGCTGGTCGGTAATTTTGGTTTTCAAAGCGAACTTCCCCCCTGATAATCGTTGGGGATTTCCCAACGCCACAAATCCTCGCCGACACACCAGCGAGAACAACATTGGCCTACGACGTACTGTTCATTTTAAGGTTAAAGGACAAAACCTGAAAACACAAAGGATACGATATGAAGTGGGCACTAATCACCGGGGCTTCCAGCGGCTTAGGGGAAGAATTTGCTTGGCAACTGGCCGCCGAACCCCTTAACCTGGTTCTGGTAGCCAGACGAGCACATCGTCTCGAAGCCCTGGCCGGGAAAATCCGCGCCACCCTCGGGGTGAAAGTCGAAGTTTTAACGGCAGACCTAAGCACTGCGGCAGGACAAAATACGGTAATTAGGCGTCTGCATGACGAATCGCGCCCCGTTGCCGTGTTGGTTAACAATGCGGGCTTCGGACTCGGACAAACATTTGTGTCCGGAGATTGGACACAGGAAGAAAAGGCTTTAGAGCTGATGGGACGTGTCGTGGCTCGATTAAGCTGGGAAGGGGCACGCGCGATGCTACGCCGAGTTTCCCGAGTGGCGCCTCATGAACCCCACAGAAAAAACCCCACACTGTACCGAGCGGTACACTTTTTACGCTGTGGAGTCCCCGTTTCCCAGCCACACGGTGGTGGAGTAATAATCAATGTGTCCTCTGCGACCGCCTACACCGCTATGGGAACCTATGCGGCACTAAAGACCTGGGTGCGGTTTTTCTCGGAATCCCTAAGCACCGAATTGCGTGGCTCCGGCGTGTCCGTCACCGCCGTAGCCCCGGGGCTGATGCACACCGAGTTTCATGAAGCGGCCGGGATGAACGTCGGGGTATGGCCAAAAATTAGTTTCGTCGACCCCTCTCTAGTGGTACAAGAAACTATTGAGGCGGCGCGCCGTCGCCGAGCCTTGGTCACCCCGACCATTCGTTACAAAATTGTATTAGCGGCCTCTCGTTTCGCACCCCGCTGGTTGATGCGTCGGTACTTTGGTTCACATTTTTTCAACCGGGCACTGTGAAATAGGTTGTTTTGCACTGCGCTGTGAATCCGATTGATTCGGTCGCACAAACTGGATTTTGAACCGGTTGGTACAAAGCTAAAAGCGTTGGGGAAGCCCTTACGGACTCCCCCAACGCTCAGTTCTAAGGCTGGAATTACTTCATCATAGTGCCATCGGATCCAAGACGCTGGCAGGCTTCAACCACGCGGGCAGCCATCCCAGCTTCGGCGGCCTTGCCCCAAGCACGCGGGTCGTATTGCTTCTTGATACCAACCTCGCCGTCAACCTTAAGTACGCCCTCGTAATTCTTGTACATCCAGTCAGCAACTGGACGAGTGTAGGCATACTGGGTATCGGTGTCGACGTTCATCTTAATTACACCGTTGGCGACAGCGGTGGCGATTTCCTCGGCAGTAGAGCCGGAACCACCGTGCATCACCAGGTCGAAGGGGCGGTCACCCGCCTTGAAGTGCGCCCCGACTTCCTGCTGGATGGTGCCCAACAGTTCCGGGCGCAGCTTCACATGACCCGGCTTGTACACGCCGTGGACATTCCCGAAAGTCAAGGCGGTAAGGTAGTGACCTTTTTCGCCCAGACCCAGAGCCTCTACCGTCTTGATGCCGTCTGCAGTGGTGGTGTAAAGCTTCTCGTTGATTTCGCCAACCACACCGTCTTCTTCACCACCAACAACACCGATTTCAACTTCTAGGACGGTATTGGCAGCCACAGCCTTCGGCAACAAGCGCTTGGCGACTTCCAGGTTCCGATCCAGCGGGATAGAAGAACCATCGAACATGTGGGACTGGAAGAATGGCAAGCGGCCAGCTTTAACTTCCTCAATTTCGAGGTCAATCAAAGCTTCTGTCCACGAGGCCAGTTTGTCTTCAGTGCAGTGGTCGGTGTGCAGCGCTACCGTTACGGGGTAGTTCTTGGCAACTTCCTTGGCATAGGCAACCATAGCCAGGGAACCAGCGACACGGTCTTTAATACTGGAACCAGACCAGTACTCCGCTCCGCCAACCGACACTTGGATGATGCCATCGGACTCAGCGTCAGAGAAACCGCGCAAAGCTGCTGTCAAGGTCTGCGAAGAGGTGACATTGATAGCGGGATAGGCGAACTTGTTCTCCTTGGCGCGCTTGAGCATTTCCTTGTAAACATCTGGGGTTGCAATAGGCACAGTAAAACTCCTTCTTTTTGTTGTCGATATGACCCCTATATTCTTTCACTTTTCTCCATTTTTTTCGCCTTGATGGCCGGAGAAAATCAGTTGTTCGCAAATTCGCGTATCGTCGAGTCGCAAATGTAAACCCCGGTTCTAGGACAGACCCAAATCCGCTAGGTGTAAGGCCGCAAAATACGGATAACCAGCTTCCTCAATTCGCTGCTGAGCTCCGGTGTCGCGATCCACAATCACGGCCACGGCCACCACTTTAGCTCCCGCAGCTTCCAGGGCATTCGCAGCCTGGAGCGGCGAGCCCCCGGTGGTCGAGGTGTCTTCCAACACCACCACGCGCTTGCCCGCCACCTCAGGTCCTTCGATTTGGCGTTTCATCCCGTGGTCTTTGGCAACTTTCCGCACTACGAAAGCGTCAAGGTCTAGCCCCCGGGCGGCCGCCGCGTGCAGCATGGCGCTAGCCACCGGGTCGGCTCCCATTGTCAGTCCCCCCACCGCATCTATCTCGGAGATGGGGAAGCCGTTTTCTTCGAGTAAATCAATCATGACATGCCCAATTAGCGGGGCGGCTTCGTGGTGTAGGGTGGCGCGGCGCATATCCACATAGAAATCGGCCTCCCTCCCGGAGGCTAGGGTGACTTTGCCGTGCACCACGGACAGGGTTTTTACCAATTCGGTTAGTCTTGACAGTTGCGGGTCGTTGTTTTTCACATTCCTAGCATAGAGTGAATGCGTGCAAGAAACGAACTATTCTGATGAAGAATCTGAGGTTGGGGTGGGACCGTGGCCGACCGATCAGCCGCTGCCCATGGGGGATTGTTACGACGCGGCTTTACTGAGAGAAGGTGACCGGCGCAATGTTCCCGACCGGTTTCGCTATTGGAGCAATGCGGCTATCACCGCCCAGTTGGATTGGGAGTTAAACCCACATCCCGAGGATTTATCCGCACCCTGCCTGGAGATAGCCGTAGAAAATATCGGGCATGACTTCAATATCGGCTCGATTATCCGCACCGCTAACGGTTTGGGGGTGCGCCAGGTGCATATTTTAGGGCGGAGGCGTTTTAATCGTCGCGGCGCGATGGTTACCGACCGCTATCTGCATCTGCAATTTCATGAGGTGCCAGCCGCTTTGGCGACCTACGCTGCTGAAAAAGCCTTGACTATTGTGGGGATGGATAACCTTCCTGGCGCCGAAAACTTGGAGAGCTGCGAGCTGCCCCGGCGTTGCTTGATGATTTTCGGGGAAGAGTCCTCGGGTATCACCCCCGCGACTCAAGAGATTTTGGACCATTTGATACAAATTACCCAGTATGGTTCCACCCGTTCTTTGAACGTGGGACACGCGGCCGCTATCTCGATGTGGGCGTGGGTGCGAGCCTATCCCCGCCGGCTCCCCTAGGCCTTGGCGGAGCCTAGCCTTGGGCACTAAGCGCCAAGTGACGCATCTGGGTGTTTAACTGTGGCCATAGCGCCTTGTGGATGGAACCGAAGTTTTGGCCTCCCAAAAAAACGCCGGCCACCCCCGCGCCAAGGTCAACCCAGATAAAGGAACCCGATTGTCCAAAGTGTCCAAAGACCTCGGAAGGAAACTCTGGGGGCAGGTAGTGCGGGGTTTTATGTCCGTGAATCTCGACCCCGGTTCCCCACAGATTGTCGCGGTGGTGTCCATATCCGGGCAGCATGCCGCGCAAACCTGGGCGTACTGGGCGGGCGAAGCCCGCGATATCACTGGAGCTCAGCGGAGTTCTGGTAGGGTTGAGCAGCTCGGCGGCTAATTTAGCCAAATCGTTTATCGGGCTGGTGGCTCCCCAGGCGGGTGAACCCACCAGTTTTGTATCACTCATTCCAAGAGGGTGGAGGATTGTTCGCGCCACCCACTGTGTCCACGGCATAGCGAGTTTCGTGGCGGCGAAACTCGCCGCCACTTCAAAACCGTAGTTGGAGTAAATCCGTTTCGTAAAAGGGGCGATGGTTGCTGCTTGTGGACTGGTAATTCCGAGCCGTACTCCCAGCTGATTCTTGGAGTCTTGAACCCCGTCGGGATGTGGATTGTCAAAAGGCAGTCCCGAGCAGTGCGCCAGTAAATCCCGCAAGGTGACCCCCGGCGGAGCTGGAGAGGGAACTGAAGTATCCAAGGGCAGAATCTGGCCGTCCAGCTGCGGCAAGGACTGTACCCAAAACGCCGTTGACACCAAGACCTTGGTCACCGACATCCATTTGAATGACTGTTCCAGATCCGCGCGGCTGGAGCCACCAGTCCACACATAGATATCCCCGCTGCCCTGTCGGGATAGCACCGCCAACGCATAGGGGAAAGGCACCTCGTGACGCAGCGGGATATGCCCGGGGGACAGTTCCCCGAAAGCCACCGTATTCACGCGGTTTCCTTTCCTGTTCAAGCGAACTCTATCGACCCCAGCCGGATTCGGTCTAGCTCCGCGACCACAGCTGGACTTAACTAAAACTCGATGGAATTCAACTAGGTTAGCGCAGCCACCCGGCCTCGCGGTAGCGACCCAGGCTCTCTTGAGTGGCTCCCGGGGTGAACATGCTCAGATAGAACTGCGCCATCTGCCCGGGACAGTTCTTTTCATGTGTATAGAGCCATTGGCTCAAAATCCCATCAAACAGCGACATTTGGAGCACCGCTATATCACGGGCTTTCAAGGCGGTATGTGCAAGCCCTTGTGCCTGCAGCTCAGTCCAGGCTTGCGTCAAAAGAGTGCGGAACTTCCGGTTGCGTTCCTCGTAGTGATCATGAGCGGGATGCAACTCTGAAGAGGCCTCAGCCAACAGCATACATTCGGCTTCGATGATGGTCGCGTTGGTCGCCACATTCGACAAAACCTCTAGCAACGTATCGAGCAAGGCCATGGCATCAAGCTGCGCGAGTTTCCGAAAGTCAAAACCCATTTCTTTCTCGTAGCGATCAACTACACTCATCAACAGGATTTCTTTGGATGGGAAGTGATAGATAACCCCCGGATGTGAAATCCCCACGCTTCGAGCGATATCACGCAAGGACATACCGTGATAACCAACTTCTCCCAGCAAATCCACCGCCGCATCGAGAATCGCTTCACGCCGTGCTAACCCAGAGGCATAGGAGCCTCGCGTACGCCTATCACTAGAGGGCATTTCATCTCCAAATACTCAAAGAATAATTCTATTTTCTCTGTTTCCCAGAAACATCTAGGAAGTACACCTCATCCTGCATATAAATATAACTGGCATATGGCCTAGACACGGCATTTTGCTCTTAGAATTTGTAAATATCAGTCCATTAATCAGCTTTTACTCTTAGCTGCAGCCGGTACTGTTCGTTCATCGGCCCGGTTAGTTCACTGAGATCCCCGACTTCCACAAGTTCCCCGGCAGTGAAATCAGGAGCCTCCACCACTACAGTGGCACCACGTTTCACCTCTCCGGATAGCAGCTTTTCCGCCAGCTGATCGCCTATTTCGCGTTGAATCAAGCGGCGCAACGGCCTCGCCCCGTAGGTGGGGTCGTAGCCAGTTAACGCCAACCAAGAACGCGCCGAAGGCTCCACCTCAAGGGATAGTTGGTTTTCCTTCAAACGTTGCGCCATCTTGGCGATTTGAATATCCACGATTCTTTCCAAATCCTCGGTAGAAAGGGCGTCAAAGAGGATGGTTTCATCTAGCCGATTCAAAAACTCCGGTTTAAATGCCGCCCGCACCAAATCCAACACCTGTTTTTGTACCTCACGACGGTCAGCTGTCGGATCGGTGAGGAACTGGGAGCCAAGATTAGAGGTCAACACCAAAATGACATTGCGGAAGTCCACGGTGCGTCCCTGTCCGTCGGTGAGGCGACCATCATCAAGGACTTGCAGCAAAATATCGTAGACATCGGGGTGTGCCTTTTCTACCTCGTCCAAAAGAATCACGCTATAAGGGCGACGCCGCACCGCCTCGGTAAGTTGCCCGCCCTCCTCGTAACCTACATATCCCGGGGGCGCCCCAATCAATCTTGCCACAGAGTGCTTCTCGCCGTACTCACTCATGTCTATACGAGTCAAGGCACGTTCGTCATCGAAGAGGAATTCCGCTAAGGCTTTAGCAAGTTCAGTTTTCCCGACCCCCGTGGGACCAAGGAACAAGAATGATCCGGTAGGACGATTGGGGTCGGCCACTCCGGCACGCGCCCGACGTACCGCATTGGACACGGCTCGCACCGCGTTTTTTTGACCGACCAGTCTTTTACCCAAGTAGTCCTCCATATGCAGCAGCTTTTCAGATTCGCCGCGCAGCAATTTCCCCACGGGAATCCCGGTCCATGAAGCCACTACCTCGGCTATCTCGGCGGCATCTACCTTTTCGGCTATCATCGGGGTGGTTTCGGTTTCGCCTTCCCCCGCTTCATGAGTGGCATGCCGAGCTGAAACGGCATCATGTTTTTCGGCGGTTTCAATTTGGTGTTTTACCTGGGGGATTTCCCCGTTTTGCAAACGTCCAGCGTCTTCCCACCTGCCTTCACGCATGGCTTGCTCCAACGCGGTGTTCAACTCGTCGAGCTTTACCCGCAATTCGCCGACCAGGTTGTGCCCAGCCTTTTCGGCTTCCCACCTCAAGTTCAACCGATCCAAGGCATTTTTTTTCTCGGTCAGATTAGATTGTAGATTTTCGAGCCTTTCCTTGGTAGCAGCATCTTCACGGTTAGGATCAGAGGATTCCAAATAGGACAGCTCCATTTTCAAACGATCTACTTCGCGGCGCAGCTGATCGATTTCTTCCGGCGAGGAATCCAATTCCATGCGCAGCCGAGAGGCCGCTTCGTCAATAAGGTCAATTGCCTTATCAGGTAGTTGCCGTCCAGTTATGTAACGGTTAGACAGCTGCGCGGCTGCCACCAGCGCCCCATCGGCGATAGTCACCTTGTGGTGTGCCTCGTATTTGGGAGCAATGCCGCGCAAAATTGCAATGGTATCCTCTACCGAGGGTTCGCCCACAAACACAGTTTGGAACCTTCGTTCCAAAGCAGGGTCTTTTTCAATGTGTTCTCGGTATTCATCCAAGGTGGTGGCTCCCACGAGACGCAACTCTCCGCGAGCCAGCATGGGTTTCAACATATTCGAGGCATCCATCGAGCCTTCACTCGCTCCCGCCCCTACTACGGTGTGCAGTTCGTCGATGAAAGTAACGACTTCACCCTGGGCGTTCTTGATTTCTTCCAATACCGCCTTGAGGCGTTCTTCGAACTGACCACGGTATTGTGCCCCCGCAACCATAGCCCCCAAGTCCAGGGCAATCAGGTGTTTGTGTCGCAAGGAATCGGGCACATCCCCGGCCACAATTCGCTGTGCCAGACCTTCTACCACAGCGGTTTTACCCACCCCAGGCTCCCCAATCAACACCGGATTGTTTTTAGTACGTCGACTCAAGACTTGAATAACACGGCGTATCTCGGCGTCACGACCAATTACCGGGTCAAGTTTACCGTCCATCGCCCGCTGGGTGAGGTCATCACCGTATTTCTCTAAAGCTTTGAATGTGGCTTCGGGATTGGGGGAAGTTACTTTCGATTCCCCCCGAAACTTGTTAATGGCCTTGAGGAGCTTCTTATCGGTTGCCCCGGCGCGACGCAAGATTTTTCCCGTCTCCCCTTCGCTTTGCGCCAAAGCCACCAGCAGATGCTCGGTAGAAACATAGTCATCCCCGCGTTCTTTAGCAGCCACCCCAGCCTGGTTCACAATATTCAAGGCTGCTTGGGAGGGTTGCGGTTGCGCCACTGATGCCCCGGAAGCTCCAGGTAACGTTACCAAGACATGCCGTACTTCCCGGGAAACCTCTTCGGTATTGGCGACTTCTTGCAAGATTTGAAAGGCAATCCCTTCATGATCTTCCAACAAGGCGCTCAGAATATGTATGGGTTCCAGCGTGGGATTTCCCCCAGCCGCAGCCGTTTGCAACGCCGATGCTATTGCCTCTTGTGACTTAGTAGTTAATTTCTGTTCCATGATTATTCGCTCCCATTTTGACCTGCTGCCCCCACAGTCAGGTTTAATTCACACCGATATTTTGGAACTAATGGTACAAAAGCTGGACTGACTGTTACAGTCTGTCTGCACCACAGTTCCTTATTTTTGCCACAACACCAGAGCAGAGGAACGAGACACGGGGAAACCAACAGATTGAGTTTTCTCCGCTCGCTGCCCCCAGCTCAAGGAAGTCACTTCCCCGGCAGAGGAAGCCGCAAACACCCGGTTGGACAGTTTTGCGGCCAAAGCCAGTTGAGTGTTCTCTTGTTCCAGTTCCTCGACTCGGCGCTGCAAATCCATAATGCGCCGGATTCCCTCTAAGTTAACGCCTTCCTCTTGGGAAAGCACCTGTATCTGACGCAAATGAGACAAGTCTCGCAGGGAATACCGCCGCCCCCCACCGCCGGTTCGCCCCGGAACCACTAGGCCAAGTCGGTCATATTGGCGCAAAGTTTGCGGATGCATCCCCGCCAGACACGCGGCATCTCCAATCCGAAAACGCGGCTGAACCCACGCTTGCTGAACCTCAAATTCACTGAGTTCTTCACTATTGCAAAGCGCCGCTTCCAAACGCACCCCAGCCTCGCGAAGCCTCGCCAGGCAAGTAGTCATTTCGTCGAAAAGGCTCATAGTGCCACCAACCTATCCAGTTGGGCACGCGGATTAGCGTTTTTCGTAGCCTCAGTGAAAGCCTGCATAGCCTGTTTCGCAGCCTTGGATAAATCCCTAGGTACTGCCACCTGAATCTGCAAACGCAAATCCCCTCGACCGGACTTGGTTTTCAAACCGTAGCCGGGGATACGGATTTCCTCACCCGACTGGGTTCCCGCCGCCACATTCACTTTCACCGTAGAACCATCTGGCAATGGCACGGTTATCAACGCGCCCTGTACGGCCTCCGCGAAGGTCACCGGCAAGGTGAAGCACAAATCTTTGCCGTCAAGGTGCAGATAGGGATGCGGCTCGACGCAACAGGTCACCACCAAATTTCCGGGCTCACCACCATTAGAACCAGGCTGACCCTTGCCCCGCAGACGAATCTTTTGCCCATCGTGAACCCCGGGAGGGATTCTGACGGTGATAGTTTCTTCACGCAGTCGCAATCGAACCGTTGCCCCATTGTAGGCTTGTTTAAAGGTCAGTTTGGTGGAAGCCGAAATATCCGCACCATTTTGAGCTCGAAAGGAAAACCAGCGGTTACTCCCCCCGTTTCCTTCACCATTTCCTGACCCGGAACCCCCGGCGGGGCGGGCAGTGTTGCCGTAATAGGACGAGGCGGAGGTATTGGGGAAAGTGGTACCGAAACCGGGGTAACTCGCCCCCGCCCCAGAATTCCGACTCCGCTCTGCCGCGTCGGCCGCATTAGAGAACATATTAAGAATATCGCCTAAATCCGGGTTTCCCGCCGTATAGCGCGCTGAACCGCCGTTTCCTCCCCCAAAACCGGAGGTAAACATGGCGGAAAAGGCGTCCTCAAAGTCTGCGGCCGTACCGTGCCGGGATGCCCCCGCCCTAAACCGTGGTCCTCCCGCCGCCATAGCTCGCAAGGCGTCATACTTCTTGCGCTGTGCTGGGTCAGAAAGAACCGCATAAGCTTCCCCGATAGTCTTGAATTTTTCTTCAGCCTCGCGGTTACCCGGATTTTGATCCGGATGGTACTGCCGGGCAAGTTTACGGTAGGCTTTTTTCAAATCCTTATCGGACACACCCTTAGAGACCCCTAAAACCGCGTAATAATCCTTATCAAGCCAATCATTAGAACCCATCGGTTTTCCTCCTTTCCACCAGGTCTACTGCCTTAGGCAGACACATTGTTACTCACTTACCCTCTACGTGCGTATTGCTAGCATCTTTAGCAGCCTCACCAGCCGTAGCGTTGCTTTCCTTGGCTCCCGTCTCGGTTGCAGCCTCGGCTCCCGCTACCACCACCATAGCGGGTCGCAAGACGCGCTCTCCCATCAGGTAGCCCGGTTGAGCTACCTGATCTATCACATGGGTTTTACCTTCCATTCCAGGAAGCATCTGGATGGCCTGGTGCAGGTTCGGGTCGAAAGTATCGCCTTTAATCCCGTAGCGTTTCACCTTGAACTTCATCTCGAGAGCTTGCTCGAGTTTGTTAGCTACTGCCTCGAAAGACCCCACTAAATCCCCGTGTTGGCGCGCCAAGTCAATGTCATCGAGCACGCTCATTAAAGCATTGACTACATTCGCCACCCCGAGTTCTTGCTGGAGGGGAACTTCGGCTTTGGTGCGGCGGGCATAGGCATTGTATTCCTGTTGCAGGTTGTACAAATCCGCCCGAGCTCGTGCCAAGTCGTCTTTCATGGCTTCCAGTTCTTGTTTAAGCTCGCTAATACGCTGTTCTTGTGCCGAGTTTAGTTCGGACTCAAGGTCAGCTACCTCCGATTTATCCGAGCCAGATGACTCTTTTTGACCAGTCGGTGGCTCTTTTACGTCGGATTTTTCGCTGGCACCTAATGAAGCCGCGTCCGCCGAACCGAACTCTACCGTGTCGCCGCCTGACGTAGTCGCGTTCGTTTTGGGCTGGTCTTTAGGCGTCTTTTTGGACTTGGCTTGCGCGTCGCGTTCATGAGCCGCATCGGACTCTTTTTGCGAGGCCGCATAAGCTTGCCGTGCCTGTTCATTCACTTTCTCGTCACTCACTTGTTTTCCTCTTCGTCGATAACCTCGGCATCAATAACATCATCATCGCTACCGGAGTTCTCGGCTGGTTTAGGAGCCTCGGTCTTTTCTTCACCCGCCGACTCATTCTGGGCATTGGCATAGAGCGCTTGACCGATAGCTTGAGATTTCTCTTCGAGGGCACTCATCGCGGCCTTAATAGCCTCGATATCTTCGCCCTCATTAGCCTTCTTCAGGTTCTCTACCGCTTCTTTCACCGGCGCAACCGCGTCCTCGGGAAGCTTCTCGGCATTATCTTTCAAGAGCTTCTCGATACGGTAAACTGCCTGCTCCGCTCCGTTACGCACTTCGGCATCCTCGCGGCGTTTCTTGTCCTCTGCGGCGTGAGCCTCGGCCTCTTTCACCATGCGATCAATCTCGTCCTTCGGGAGAGAAGACCCGCCGGTAATGGTCATGGACTGTTCCTTGCCGGTTCCCCGATCCTTAGCGGAAACATGCACAATACCGTTAGCATCAATATCGAAAGTCACCTCAATCTGGGGCAAACCACGAGGAGCCGGCGCAATTCCAGTCAGCTCAAAAGTTCCCAGCGGCTTGTTATCGCGAGCAAACTGGCGCTCACCTTGATAGACCTGAATCAAAACCGAAGGCTGGTTGTCTTCGGCCGTAGAGAACACCTCGGATCGCTTGGTCGGGATAGCCGTATTCCGCTCAATCAGCGGGGTCATAATCCCGCCCTTGGTTTCAATACCCAGGCTCAGCGGGGTCACATCAATGAGCAGCACGTCTTTACGGTCGCCCTCGATAACACCGGCTTGCAGTGCCGCTCCCACGGCCACAACTTCGTCGGGGTTAACACCTTTATTGGGTTCGCGCCCCCCAGTCAGTTCCTTTACCAGTTCCGTTACCGCCGGCATCCGGGTAGATCCCCCCACCAACACAACGTGGTCAATCTCGGACAGGCTAATCCCGGCATCCTTGATAACCGAGTTGAACGGGGTCTTGCAGCGTTGCAGTAAGTCCTCGGTCATTTCCTCGAACTTGGCACGGGTAAGTTTTTCGTCCAGGTGAATCGGGCCGTTTTCACTCATAGAAAGGTATTGCAAGTTAATGTTGGTGCTCATGGCCGAGGATAGCTCCTTTTTGGCCTGTTCTGCCGCGTCACGCAGCCGTTGCAAAGCAATCCTATCCTTGGATAAGTCCGCCCCATCCTTGGTTTTAACCTGGTCTACCAGCCAATCCACTATGCGCTGATCCCAATCATCGCCGCCGAGCTTATTGTCACCGTTAGTGGCGCGAACCTGAATAGTGGAAAACCCGTCGTCATCTTTGCCAACTTCCAGCAAGGACACGTCGAAGGTACCGCCCCCCAGGTCGAAGACTAGGATGAGTTCATCTTCCTTGCCTTTTTCCAGGCCATAGGCCAATGCGGCAGCGGTGGGCTCGTTGACAATACGCAAAACATTCAGCCCCGCAATCTGGCCGGCTTCTTTGGTAGCGGTACGCTGGGCATCATTGAAGTAGGCCGGAACGGTAATAACCGCGTCAGTAACCTTATCCCCCAGGTAGGCCTCGGCGTCTTGCTTGAGTTTAGACAGGATTCGCGCCGAAATCTCTTGCGGAGTGTATTCCTTGTCGTCAATCTTCACTTTCCAGTCCGTACCCATGTGGCGCTTCACCGAGGCGATGGTGCGATCCACATTGGTTACCGCTTGGCGTTTCGCTACCTCTCCGACCAGAACTTCACCCGTCTTTGAGAATGCCACCACCGAAGGAGTGGTACGCATCCCCTCAGCGTTCGCGATAATAGTGGGTTCGCCGCCTTCCAGCACCGCCAGGGCGGAATTAGTAGTTCCAAGGTCAATACCTACTGCCTTTGCCATTGTTGCTTCCTTCTTCTTGTTAATTTTTGTTCATGAGTGGATTGCGCCGTCTCCGGCGCAGCTTCAAGATTTGCACCATCCGCAAATCTTGAGTTCTTATGACTCAAGTTTACGACAGGTCAGGAAGTTTGTCCAGTTAAAACTCAAAGACTTGAGTCGACCCGACTCAAGTCTTTGAAATTGCAGGATTTCTAGAACCCCAAAAGAATTTGGCCTTGCAGCTACCCAGCGAATTCCGGATGGCACCTCATGAAACCATTTAATGAACCGCACCCAAGCTACCAAAAGGATGCCAACCCGTATAGAACCCAATCGAATCTTTAGCAAGCCAGACAATACCCAGCAGAATCACGACAGCCAAGACGGCATAAACCAGCCATCCCACCAGTTTCATAACTGAACTGGGCTCGGTATCATCCACCACCGTCCCCGATTCATCGCGAATCGCCCGTCCGGCATGAGCCCGCATCCCCAAGGCGAACAGAGTCGGCACCCCAGCTCCAAACACCAAGGCCAAGGCTGCCACCCGCAAAATAGCCTCTATTATTTGTACCGCAGTCATCAGTAAATCCTTTCCCTGGTGCTACTTGTCTTCACTATCCGGGCGGACAACATCAGCAGGAGGCAGCGACGCAGCCACCTGATGCGGCGTAGCCGTTACCAAATCCTGGACAGTGGAATCATGCTGGGGCGCAACCAAAGACTCATCAGCAAAGAGAATCTCTTCCAGTTCACGCTCGATATCACGCAGCCTGGCGGCCAACTCCAAACGCTCTTCGCGCAACCGCTGAATATGTTCACGCCGCGACACATTTGGAATCTGGACGCTGGCCGCTGTCGCATCCATACTGGCACCCAGGATTTCTTCGATGTCTTGTTCCAAAGCCTTTTCCACCTCCAGCGGAGTAGCCTGCTGGGCAGATTCCGAAGCCTTGGAATCCTGGCTCCAATCTTCGTTAACATTATTGGCATCCACTTTATCCTGGTGGGAGCGAACCAAGATAATACCGACCATTGTCAAGAGCAGAGCCAAATCAACCAAAACTCCAATCAAGGGATGAACCTGGCCGAATAGAGCCGCAATCCACCAAGTAGCGTAGCCAACCAGCCCCGCACAGGGCAGCGTAATGACCCAAGCGGAAACCATGCGCTTGGCGACACCCCAGCGTACTTTGCTGCCTTTTTTACCAAGTCCAGTGCCGATAATCGCCCCAGTGGCTACATGGGTGGTTGACAACGCCATACCGCCCGCAGCGGAAGTCAGAATAATCGCCGCTGAAGTGGCTTCGGCTGCCATCCCCTGAGGCGCCTCAATTTCCACCAAGCCCTTACCCAAGGTGCGAATCACGCGCCACCCCCCGGACAGGGTTCCCAAGGCGATAGCCAGGGCACAAACCACAATCACCCACACCGGAACCCGTTGGGTTTCCGTGGCGTTACCAGTAGCAATCAAGGCTAAAAAGATAATCCCCATAGTTTTTTGGGCATCCCCCGCACCGTGAGCCAGCGAAATCAACGAGGCAGTAATAATCTGGCCGTGGCGAAAGTGTTCTACCTTGCGACGGTTGGGAATCGTGTTAGTCACCCAGTAAATCAGGAAAGTGGCGGTGGCGGAAACCAGTGCGGCGATAACGGGAGAAGCCAAAGCTGGAATGACAATTTTCCCCACAATGGAAGACCACTCTACGCCTTGAGAACCCATAGCCGCGAAAGCCGCACCAATCATGCCGCCGAACAGGGCATGAGAGGAGCTAGAAGGCAATCCCAGCAACCACGTGAGCAGATTCCACAAAATCGCCCCAATCAGAGCCGCAAACACCACTATCAGCAGGTTCAGGCCTTCTTGAGGATTATCGAGATTATAGGAACCCAAATCGACAATGCCGCTGGCTACGGTAGCCGCCACGTGAACTGAAAGAAACGCCCCTACAACATTTAGCGCCGCCGAGAGCGCCACCGCATTAAACGGCTTTAATGCCTTAGTAGCTATGGAGGTAGCCATGGCGTTACCGGTGTCGTGAAATCCGTTCGTGAAGTCAAAAGCAAGCGCGGTCAAAACCACGATTGCGAGAATAATAAAAACCGCTGCGTCCATTCCGTTCTCTTTACAAACAAGTCATCGAGAGTGGCTGCGGACTAACGCCGTTTCATCCGGCGAAACCCGCATCACTAAGAATCCTACGGGGGTCTGGTTAACAAGAGGTTCAATGAATGTAAATTCCAAGTTAAATTCTGTGCCGAGTCGAACACAACGCTAACAGTTGGAACGAGGCGACTGAAATCACGTGAATCGCTGAGAATAGACAACGAAGTGCCCGGATTTTTCCGCGCACTTCGTTGTCTATAGGAAGGAAATTATCGAAAAGTCTGGTCTTAGGCAGCAAATCCCTGATTTGCCACGGTACGAGAACCCAGGATATCCACAATCCCAGCAGCGGGAACATTGAAGGGTGGCTGTCCCACCAGTTTGTTCACCGCCTCCACCAATCCCATCGAATTGAATGCTCCCGACGAAGTAGCCTTAGTGACATTGGAAGGCGCCACCATCTTGGGAAAGGCCGGAGTATTGTCAGAAACCTTCATCCCAGCGGTAACCGCCGAAGCTATAGCGAACACCTCGCTGGAATAGCGCTGATTCTCGGTGTTCGAATCGCTCATTGGTTTCCATCCTTGGTTCGGTTTCGAGGCAGTTCTCTGCCACGTTCATTCATTTCGTCCTTAAACAGCTCCCCATTAGCTTTGTGGGCATAATCCGAACCAATTTCCGTTTTAACAGCAAAACTTGAGAAAAACATCCCAACTTTGTCAGGACAAATGGTTATTTTAGCTGTCTACCTGGGGATTTGCGGGGGATGAGACCCGAAGTGGAACCCCACCGGCAGGAATACAAGAGACCTCGTCACATACCCAGCCTGACTACGGGTAAACTTTTTGTGTGGCAGAAAAGGAAAAATCTTCGGGAACACTCGTGATTGGCTTGGGTCGTTTCGGGTCAGCCGTAGCAATGACACTCAACTCCTTGGAAAGAGAAATCCTCGGAGTAGAATCGGATTCCGCACTGGTGGAACGATTTTCTCCGATTTTCCCCGTGGTGGAAGCCGATGCCTCCCGACTGGATGCCATGGAACAATTTGGTGCCCGGGATTTTTCGGCGGCTGTGGTTGGAGTGGGCGCTCTGGAGGCCTCCGTTCTGATAACCGCCAATCTAGTTGACATCGGTATGGAACAAATCTGGGTCAAAGCAGTCAGCCGTGAACAGGGAAAGATTCTGCGCCGCATCGGAGCCCACCACGTGATTTACCCCGAATTTGATGCCGGAAGACGCACCGCTCACCTGGTTGATGGGCGCATGCTGGATTATGTCGAGATGGATCGCGAGGGATTTTCTATCGTAAAAATGCGTCCCCCCGCAGAAATCCAAGGATTCACCCTAGCAGAATCCGATGTGCGACGTCACTACGGAGTTAATATCCTGGGGGTAATCTCGCCCGGACAGCACTTCGAGTATGCCGGACCAGATACGGTGGTAGCGGCTAATGACCTCATTATCGTATCGGGAGACGGGAAGCTTTTAGATGACTTCGCCAACCGACCCTAGGCATCTTGACGCCGGCCTACAAAACAATTCACCTAGAGGTTGAGCCAAACTGTGGATCCGGGAACCACTTGGTACATCATCGCCACGTATTTCTGGCCAGAAGCCGCCAGTTGCGCCACGCCATCAAAGTTTTCCCCCAGACGCGCAGCATCAAGTTCCACTCCGACATCCGCGCACTCTAAGACGGCTTGAAAGCAAAAATGAATCACGTCGTAATCCTTACGGGCTTCCTCCCAATCGATTCCGAGGAAAATCGCGTCCTTCCCAGAAAGACGCTGGAACTCGGTTTTCACCAGAGGATTGGTGAATTCCAGGGGATAGCGAGTGACTAAATCGACCCAAGCCGTCAGGGAATTGACATTGTAGGCTCGCTCAAAGGGTGGGGCAGGTGGATTCTCGAAACGCTGCGCAGGATTTTCTGGTTGCAGCTCGCATCCCGTCCAATCCGCATCAAATAAATCCACCGTGCACGGGAACTGTACCAAGGGAGCCTCCGGGAAGGACAGTCCCGATGACCAATCCGGCACCGGGGGAGTCGGGCCAATATAGCTAACGATGTAGGGAAAATTTGAGGGATGCGTTCCCGCGTGCGGATCACCGTACCCGGGGATTTTACGTGGCTCACGCACCACCGACTCCACCGTGGAAACAGTGTGCTGGGTTTTTTCGTCCAGGAACGGGATTCGATAGTGCTGCGCCAGGGGATGAAATTCTTGGTTAAGATATTCCAAGGGCGGCAGGCTCAACCAAAAGGATGCGATTTTATCAGCAACTTTCCGACCTCTGATTCCCAGTAACTGGTCACCAACCCGGGGCTGTAAATCCGGGAAAAACGTGTAGGTGACACTAGCGGCAGAAAGTCTTTCTACCAGGTGGGGCAACTGTTCTGGAGAAACACCGTTTCTAAGACCATCAAGAATCTCGCTATATCGCAACCGTAAAGAAGTTATCGCCACATCAGAACCGGGAATATCGCGAACATTAGCCCCGTTTTGCAAGGCTTTTAGGGCACGTTTTTCTTTTTTCGCCTGAGCTCGCGTGTACGCATCCATCATGAGGCGCCTCATGGATTTATCGCCTAGATGCAAACAGAACTGTTCTAAAGGAGTACTGCGGAAAATCTCTTCATACAAATTAGGGAAGGCTACCAACAGCACCCAAAAACGCCGCCATGCCCCCACCTGTGCTTCGAGGTGAGGGAAAATCCAATTCTGGACAGTCATGGTTCCCCTTACGAATACGTCTTGTACGCCTAAAGCCCCCGGTGAGCTTCAGCCGATACTAGGAGTCTCCTCGGGAAATCGTATCACCTTCCGCCTTGTCCTCATGGCCAATGCTGCCCCAAAAGTCATGGTGCCAAGACGACCGGTAAACATCAACAGCGAGAGTAAAATCTTGGCTGAATCCGGCAGGTTATCAGTTATCCCCGTAGAAAGCCCTACAGTGCCAAAAGCGCTGATAACTTCTAAGAGAACTTCCGACAGGGGCAATCCGGTAATCTCTAGCATGATGGTGGTGGCTGCTCCGACAATAACCGCTCCTAGAGCCACCACTGCCACCGCCAAACGTACCGTGCTCGGCCCTATACGACGACCAAAAACTTCTATGTCTCGATCCCCGCGGATTTCGGCCAAAATTGCCAACACCATAACCGCAAAGGTGGTCACCTTAATTCCCCCGCCGGTAGAAGCCGAGCCGCCGCCAATGAACATCATGATGTCATCAATAAACCAGGTGGCTTGGGTAACCTCGGAAAAGTCAACATTAGAAATTCCCAGCGACCGAGCGTTTACTCCATGCAAGACAGTGGCCAAGAACTTCCCCATCGGCTCCAGACGGCCAAAAGTAGCTGGATTATCCCACTCTAAGATAGCTACTATTGCACCCCCCACCACAGTTAACGCCCCGTAGGTAGTCAAAGTCAGCTTGGTGTGCAAACTGAACTTTCGGGGATGTTTCCAATTGCGCGTCACGTCCAGTGCCACCGGGAAGCCCAAGGCTCCAACAGCAGCTCCCACCGTGAGAGGGAAGAAAATGCCAAAGTTGGAGGCAAATTGTTGCATTCCGCCGGGAATAACCACCATGCCACAGTTGTTGAACACACTTATAGCCATGAAAATGGCGTACCAGGCGGATTGTCCAATTCCGTATTTCATGGCCATAAACTGCGGGAAGAACAAGACTGCCATACTCAGTTCCACCGTGATAGACACGAGGACAACCATCTTGATAAGCGAACCTACCTCGCCCAGTTTGGAGTTATTTTCCCCCGCCGCGAGAAGTCGAGCCGACAGACCAATATGGCGCGACACCGCTAGAGAAAGAATCGAAGCGAGAGTCATGACCCCCAGACCCCCGATTTTAATGCCGAACATCAACACCACCAGTCCGAAAGTGGACCAATAGGAATCGGTAGGAACCGTGGTCAGTCCGGTGACGCATACCGCCGAAGTACCGTTGAACAGAGCATCGACAAAACTGGCAGGTCGGGAATCCGCCGTGGAAATTGGTAGCATCAGCAACCCCGTAACCAGGGCAATAATGCAGAAAAAAACCAGTAGGGTGAAACGAGCCGGTTTTTTACGAGCAAAATCGCTCCACCACTTCTGGGTGGTTTCACGCAGTGTCTGCCAGAATCTCACTTTGTCTTGCCTTACTCTCGACACAGCCTCCGGTTTTCCCACCCTGCGGGATGCCCAAGAGCGCTTGTTTTCTCTCCAGATTTAGGTTCTGGGGGTACGCGGTTTTTACGTTACCCGAAGTTACGTCATTTAGGGTAAAAACCAGAGTTTTGAAGGTAGAATACTAACAGTTTGTCCAGAACTAACACTTCTGGGCAAAAAAAGATTATATTTTTAAGGTACAGAAGTTTTCCCTGTGACCAAAGTGGCCGCAGTTAAAGAAGCAACTAGCAAGAGCAGGATGACACGAATGGCGCAAAATCAGGCACCGCGGTTCCTTACTGTAGCCGAAGTAGCGGATTTCCTTCGCGTTTCGAAGATGACGGTATACCGCATGGTACATGCCGGTGAGCTGCCTGCCGTCCGCGTCAAGCGTTCCTTCCGGGTTCCTTTGAAAGCGGTGGAAGAACTCTCTGAGTCCAACCTGGATAGTTGGGTAATTGGAGATGAATCTGAAGCAGCTGCACAGTAGTTCGTTGCGCGTTTTGGTTCTTGTCCTAAAAACTCGTTAGAATTGTTCGGCTGTCTCCCAGCGCAGCAGCATGGTTTTATAAATTAGAGGAGGTCTGCGTGGGTTCTGTAATCAAGAAACGCCGCAAGCGGATGGCAAAAAAGAAGCACCGCAAACTGCTTCGTAAGACTCGCCACCAGCGTCGTAATAAGAAGTAAAGCGAAGTCGAGCCAGGTGAAACACTCCTGGCTCGCTGCTTTTTACTCCCTTCACGGCTAGTAGTCAGTAAGATAATCTTGTGGCTAAAACCGCAGCTTTTTTCGACATAGACGGCACTCTCATCAGGGGTGCTTCTACGTGGTATTTAGCCCGCGATTTGTTTTCTCGGGGCTATTTCGGCCTGGATTTCTTCTTTTTCGCCGCCTGGCAGTCCTTGCTTTACGTGGTTTTTGGTGAAAACAAGCATCGCCTGGCAATGGTCAAAGAGCGTTCCTTACGGATTTTGAAGGGAAAGCTGGAATCTGACCTTATCCTGGTAGGAGAAGAACTCTACGACCGTTTCCTGCAAGAACGCCTCTTCCCCGGCACCTTGGAAATCGTCCAAAAACACCTCGATGCCGGCCACGAAGTTTGGTTGGTTTCTGCCACACCCCGTGAAATTTCCCAACAGATGGCCTATCGACTCGAATTGACCGGAGGATTGGGAACAGTAGTGGAAGTTGACGAAAACGGCCGTTACACCGGGAAAATTCCCCAGTCTTTGCTCCACGGAGCCATGAAGGCACAGGCAGTACGGGATTTGGCGAGAGAACGCCACCTAGACCTGTCTAGTTGCTATGCGTACTCCGATTCCATGTCTGACGAAAAACTGTTCAACCTGGTGGGTCACCCCTGCGTGGTAAACCCGGAATGGAAGCTGCGCAATTTAGCAAAACATCGCCACTGGCCTATTTATGACTTCGCGCGGCGGCGTCCCTCGGTGGCGCTCGCGGCGCGAACTACCCTACTGCCAGCCACCATCGTCGGAAGTGTGTGGACGGCCAAGGTGCTGTGGCGCCACGTACTGAAACGTTTATTCCAGATACCCGTGCGGGTATGGCGACGGCGGCGAAAAAACTAGACAGATTACAAAGGATTCTTGGTAGGAGGATTTTATGCCCATTACTTCAGTTCATGTCATGCGACACGGTGAGGTAGACAATCCTCAGGGTGTCTTATACGAGAGACTCCCTGGTTTCGGATTGACCCAGCGCGGTCAAGAAATGACTTCGATTACGGCAACTTGGCTGGCTGATACCAACCGTGACATTGCAGCAATTTTCGCCTCACCCCTGCAACGTGCCCAAGAGAGCGCGGCTCCCGCCGCCAAGATTTTTAACCTCCCGGTACAAACCGATTCACGTTTAACCGAGGCGGGAAATAAATTTCGAGGGCAACAGATTAACTGCGGCAATATCTTGACTAACCCCCGTTACTGGCCGCGATACTGCGCCCCCTGGTTGCCCAGTTGGGGGGAGCATTTCCGAGATATCGCCTCGAGAATGTTTCGCGCCATCGCCCACGCCCGGGCACACACCCCAGCAGGTCGAGAATGTCTGGTAGTATCCCATCAACTGCCTATCTGGATGCTTCGCCGTCTGGTGGAAGGCAAACCCTTGGTTCACGATCCACGACAGCGCCAGTGCGCCCTGGCCTCGGTGACAAGCCTCCACTTTGATGGATCCACATTAATTGGCTGGGAATACGCTTCGCCGGCAGCAGATTTAGTAGCGGCGGCTAGTGACATGACCCCGGGGAATTCCTCGGCAGCAGTGAACCGAGGAACCCCCAACGTTACCGAATAAGCTGCGGGGCGAATTAAGCTATTTTTACTCAAGACACCCCCAGATATCCCAGTGAATGCTAAAATTGTGAAGCTGCAAGCTCGGAGGCAGCTACACTAGGTACTACGAGGAATTGGATGCGCGAAAACTCTATTACGTATGAACAGATGCTGGCGAAAATCAACCCGAAAGTTGGGGGATCCTACGTGTTTGCTTCCCTGGCGGAGCTGCCACCCGATGTCGAGCCGATGGCTTTGATTCGAGAACAGGAGGGCGTTACCGTGGCTCTGAGCTTGGAAGATGCTCAAAAAGTTGGACTGGATTTACAGGAGCTCTACACCATAATTACGCTTTCCGCCCCGGGTTCCCTTGATGTAGTCGGGCTGAACTCTGGAATCTCTCAAGTATTGTCAACCCGTTCCATTCCCTCCAATATTTTCTCTGGCATCTATCACACCCACATTTTTGTTCCCTCCGACCGCGTCGAGGAGGCCAAGGCACTCCTCGACGATATTTCCGGTCAAGCTAGGGCGTGGATGAATCACTGAATCCCAGAAATCCCGATTTGAAAAGAGGTGTCAGCCGGTACTTATGAATGCGTCTGCCCGTGACAAACTGAACCTTCATCCCGATCCCTTGGTGCGACTTCCCGACGGCACCATCAAACAGCGTAACCCTCTGACCGGAACCCAAGTGTGGACTGTTCCTGGGCGAAACAAGCGCCCCAATGCGCAGCATAACCGCAGCTCCACTCCCCTCGGGCACACCCTAAAACCTGAAGACTTCACCGCCACCTGCGCGTTTTGTATCGACCGTTACAATGATACTCCGCCAGAAAAATCCCGACTGGTCAAATCTTTAGACGGGCATTTCCATAAGTTGGAGGGTCTACCCGCAAAATCCATGCACGATATGGTGGCAGAATTCCGACGTATCCCCAATCTTTTCGAGATTGTCTCCTATGACTACTGGCACCTGAATCACAACCATTACCCCACGGTGGAGCAAAACCGCCGGATGGCCGCCTATCTAGCTACTCCGGAAGGGTATGACCACGTGTTGCACGTAGTTAAGATGCGACTGCGCGCCTCAGGGGAGGGCGACCCCAATGACCTGCCAGACGAAAAGCTGGTGCAATACGCCAACGGGTTGTTCGCGGGGGGGCACGACGTGATTATCGCCCGACGCCATTATGTAGACGGCGCCACTAGTGACACTCAAAATGCCTCTGCCGGAACCCTGACTGTGGCGGAACACCGTGCCTATACCGGTTACACGATTGACTCCATGCGGGATTTATATAATTTAAACCAATCGGTCAAATACGTCACCGCGTTCCAAAACTGGCTGCGACCCGCCGGAGCCTCATTCGACCACCTCCATAAGCAACTAGTTGCAGTTGATGAATACGGGGTACAAATTGAGCAAGAGGCACAGCGTGTCCAGAAGAACCCCTTGATATACAACCAGATTCTACATTATGCGGCGCATCGTCAAATGGCGGTTTTGGGTAATGAACATGCCATTGGCTTCGCTGATTTCGGGCATCGTTATCCGACCCTCGCAGTGTGGCCGCTGGGATCTGCCTTGTTGCCGTGGGAGTATTCACGCGAACAGGTAGACGGAATCTCGGATGTATTGCATGCTTTCCACTGCGCGCTTGGTCCTGAAATCCCCACTAATGAAGAATGGTATCACCGCCCGGTAGACCTCGAGATTCCCATGCGTTTCCGGATTCTGCTGAAGCGTCGCACCTCGACTATTGCCGGATTCGAGGGAGCCACCCGGATTTACCTCAACTCGGTGGATCCCTGGACGCTTCGAGACGAAATAGTGGAACGACTGGTACAACTACGGGAGGAAGGTTTAATTTCTGACACCCTGGAAATCGGCAGTGAGTACCGGCTTCCAGATAACCCCTTAGGGTAAATTTCCCCCCACGACTCATGAACCCCACCAAAAATCCAAAACACACTACAATCATCACAAGGAAGGACAGATGAACATTAGCTGGAAAATTGTAAATCTGGGTGCAGTAGCCATGGCGGGACTGCTGAGCGACAGTATCGTGAAACTCGGATGGAAGGTCGCCACCGGCAAAAATCCACCCGAAGACGACGATTTAGAAGTCGGTTTAGCCGAAATTGTCACATTCGCGGTGTTGTCAGGGGTGCTGCTGGCCATAACCAAGCGCTTCACCGTGCAGGCAGCAGCGAAGTGGTACAACAAAAGCCACCCGGTTATTTCCGACACCTACAATATTTAAGCCGGCATCGCTAAAAACGCCTAGAGCGAGACCACGAACTCGTCAGCATCAACAATGACCCCGTTGGTGGCAGCCGCCAGGGGTTTCGCAAGGTTCTCGATTGCCTCGATAATTTTGAGACGATCCAAGCGGTAGGCGCGGCGCGGCTTGTTCATCTCGGTGAGCGCCATATCGGGGGCAATCCAACGCAGATCATAGCTGATTAGACCGTCCTCCCGGTGTCCCAAAGCGGGGGGAATCGCAGTTTCCCCACTGACAATAACGTGAACTGCCGACATCGGGGTGATATCAACGCTGATAGCGTAGGCATCCAAGACCGGCGGCATGGACATAGCTGCCTCATCAAAAGCCTCGGCTTCGGCATGCAGCCAGGCACGTTCGTCGGGGCTGACCCCCTCTTGGGCACGGGCGCGCAATCCATCGGGGTCATGAGTGGCACGCGCTGCGGCGGTCGTAAGGCGTTGATTACGTCCCGACGAAACATCTCCATCCGGGGCGTTTCCCAGTTCCAGTTTCGCTTGGGGAAACACCTGTTGAGATATCTGGAGGCAGGCGGCCGGCTCCAGCCATACTTCTGAGAACACCCGCATTTCCACCGCCGAATCCGGGTCGGGAACAATAATAGGTCCGGTAGAAAATCGCAGCGCCCCCGCCAAGCGACGCGCCATGCGCCTGGTACCATTTAAAACCTCAAGTTCCAGACCCTCCGGTCCGCCTTCCCGGAAAGCATCCCACAGGGGGTCTCGACCCCACAGCTCCTGCGGGACAGGTTTGCCCCGTAGGGCAGGAACTGAAATGATATAGGCAAATTCCAGGTACAAGGGCAAACCGAGTTTCACAATAGCTTCGGGGGTTAAATGCCACGGCCCGGTCAGGTATGCCCCCGAAGTCAGCTCCAAGAGACCCAATCCCGAGCGGTTGGATTGTGGCCAAATTTGAGCCGCCAAAATGTCGATTTCTTCCGGTAAAACGTCGTCGCCCACCACTAAAAGATGGAAGGGTGAGGCGGTTTCTAAATCCAGGGAATCTTGGGGGGAGCTAGGAGAAAGCATCGGCTATTCCTCCGTGATGCCGCGTCCGGATGGCACCTCGACGCGACTGAAATTCAGGTAGGAACGCGAGGCTGTGGGGCCACGCTGTCCTTGGTAGCGCGAACCTTTGGCACCACTGCCGTAGGGGGCTTCGGAAGGGGAAGACATCTGGAAAAAGCACAGTTGCCCAATTTTCATCCCGGGATACAGGGCTATGGGCATGGTGGCGGTATTGGACAGTTCCAGGGTGATGTGCCCGGTGAAACCCGGGTCAATAAAGCCAGCGGTGGAGTGGGTCAGTAATCCCAGGCGCCCCAGCGAGGATTTGCCTTCGAGCCGTGCCGCAATGTTATCGGGGAGTGTGACATGTTCGAAGGTAGAGCCCAGAACGAATTCGCCCGGATGCAGAATCAGGGGTTTGTCCCCTGAGTCGAAGAGCCGGGTGAGTCCCGGTTGTTCCTTGGCGGGGTCAATCATGGCGTACTTGTGGTTATCGAAGAGGCGGAAATACCTGTCGAGACGCACGTCAATGGAAGCGGGCTGTACCATGGTCGAATCCCATGGTTCCAAAATCACGCGTCCCTCGGCAACGAGAGCGCGAATGTCACGGTCTGAAATCAACACGAAACTATGCTACCGGTTGCGGCGCGGTCGGGGGTAACTTCGGGGTGGGGTCGGGGCATTTTGTAGATTTTGCCGTTTCATGAGGTGATTTTGCCCAATACGGGCAAAATGTGACATACTAGGATGGTTCCAAATCGCGGGCGTAGTTCATCGGTAGAACGACAGCTTCCCAAGCTGTAAAGGCGGGTTCGATTCCCGTCGCCCGCTCCACTAAAACCCCAGGTCAAGGCTGTCTTCGGAGGGCTAGAAAAGTGACGTGTGACACACCAGTGACACACCGCACAGAGTCACCGAGGCGACCCTGGAAAAGGGCGCAATCCGGGTTGGGCAAAAGGGGCATGGTCGCGCGAGAATTTCCTGAGCGCAATTATTACGAAGCAGCGCCTGTTCAGGGTCTGTAGACATCGCAACATATTTCCTGGCGACTCATGAACCCGAGTCCCCGGTAAGAGTGAACGGAAGCCCTACACCGGTCAGAAAACCCAAAACGGGCAAGCACAGCCCAGCGCCACCAGTCAGCGCAACCAGGCGGCAGGAATCTCGGCAGGATACTCCTCCCAATAGGCTTCAGCCTCGGCTTCTAACGCCTCACGCTCGGCGAGGCTCGCTTCATCTCGAATAGCCACCGGATGAAAACCTGCTGTTTTGGCAATTCGTACAGCATAGAGCGCGTCTTCAAAAACCCAAATGTCTTCCGGTTTTGCTCCCATAAGCCGGGCGGCCGTCAGAAACATATCCGGTTGACGCTTATGCAACCCGGTCTCACTGGAAGCCAAAATCTTCATAAAATTCTGTTCCAAGCCCAGCCTCGCCAACGCCGGACGAATCAAGGCTTCTGAGCCGGAACTGACAACCGTAAGAGGAATTCCGTGCCGTGTCAAAGCCTTAATAAACTCCCCCGCCCCTGGTTTTAGCCCGACTTTATCGTGATATTCCCGCGCGACTGTTTCATATATTCCCGTGGTAATTTCTTCCACCGTGGAGTCCAGGTTAAACTCGTCGCGAATTACTTGTGCAGACTCCGGCACAGTCATTTCAAAGAACTTAGCCCCTAGCGCCTTGTCTACCTCGATACCCAGTCCAGAAAGGTACCTCGCGGCTGCTTCTCGCCACAGCGGCATCGTATCCAGCAAAGTTCCATCACAATCAAAAATCGCGCCACGAATCATAGCGCTAGAATATCGAAACAACCTGAGTCTTGCCCAATCCGGAGAAAACCAGAACCACCACACCCTACGAAATTAGTGTACCAATAGGTACAATTAAGGTTGCTGCGTATCAAATCCTAGGCGATATCACGAGAATTGATTACCAGCAGTTTCCCCTGCTGGAAAGTAATCTGGGCGTAATCTCCTGTAATTTCATTGCTCACTCCCCTGGTGGCGTTTGGAGTTAGCGTAAAATTGGTCACCTCGTATTTGGCTCCCTCTATGGTCAAACCGACAACATTTTCATTGAAAGCGATTAATCCCATATAGTGATAGCCCCGTGGTTTCACGAGGTGCGTGCCCGGTTCGAGCATGGTTACGTAATTGATACCATCAAAGAAACGGATTCGCGCCTGTCCAACGTACTTAGACAGAATCCCCATATTGCCCATGGTGTGATCTATACGTCCAGAAATTCCTCCCAAGACATCTATGTCACGGAACCCTCTCTCGAAAGCCAAATCGATAGCGGCTTCCGAATCTGTGAGGTCTTTTACCTCGGGAAGAATTACGATTTCAGATGCTACGGGTTCTTGATTGAGAACTTCCCTTTCAGCCTCACTTAGCTGCTCTAAATCCGCAGGGTCAGGCGTGTCTTCACCAGAAGCCAGCAAGTGAGGAGACATCAATTCCAAATCTTCTACAGTTCTGGTTTTCCCTTCACAGCGCCTCAAGATTCCCTCCGGGCGTATAGAAGAATCAAAGTCACCCACATAAATGTCTATCTTCAAGCCCAACTTCCTGGCTATTTTTTGACCGCTATCGGCTGCGATTACGAAATCATAGCCATTAAAATCCAGCCAGGAATCATCCTTCCCCGAAATTTGTACCAATCGGTTTAAAGCATCCGTTACGCCCAAAACTACCAAACAACGAGGGGCTGCAATATCTTTATTCACTTACTACCACCAGTCTATTTACCAAGTTTATTATCGCTAAAAGCGATTCATTCCTTTTTTTGTCTGGAATTTGCACCAGAAGTCTGCTGCCCAGCTCTAGCAGCCACAAAAAGCGAGTTGCGCAGCTCAGCCATAGCATCACTGACCCCACCGGGGTTGGAAGGTAACATCAACGTTTGCGTATTAGAAGCTTTAGCCACTTCCTGCAAAGTATCAAAATACTGGGTGAGCAACAGCATTTCCTGGGCTTCGTTACCGATACCGGCATCGCGCAAGGATTCGTATTGTTCAACCAACCCGTCCACAATCGCCTTGCGCTGCTGGGCGATACCCTCGCCCTGGAGGCGCTTATATTCTGCATCAGCCTCGGCTTGTTTCACAATCTTGATTTTCTCGGCCTCTGCCAGACTAATCGCGGCTTCCCGCTCCCGCTGGGCAGCGTTGATGGAGTTCATGGAGGCACGCACGGTCGGGTCGGGGTTAATATCGGTTACCAGGGTGTTGATAATCGCAAAACCATAGGTTTTCATGGCCGTAGACAAGGTGGTTTCCACGTCCTGGGCAATCTGGTCTTTAGAGGAAAACGCGTCGTCCAAATCCAGTTTGGCCAGCGAGGTGCGCACCCGGTCATAAACATAGGACTGAATCTGGCGTTCCGGGTCAGCCAGGCGGTAATACGAATCCGCCACGTTTTGCACCTGGTATTGCACCGAAACTGGAATCGTGACGAAAACATTGTCCTTGGTTTTGGTTTCAACCACCGAGTCGAGTTGCATAATGCGCAGGGGTACTTTTTTGGCAATACGGTCTACGATGGGAATTTTGATTCGCAATCCCGGTAGGGAAACTTTGTGGAACTTTCCGAAACGTTCGATGATGTAGTTAGTCTGTTGTTTCACCACATACAGCGACCCTTTGGCGAGAAACAGTAGCACTATTATCACAACCAAAGGTACAAAGAATGCGGTAAGCAGGCTGCTGAGTTCGGCTACTTCTTCCATAATTCTCCTCTTTTCCGATAGGTTTGCTCTTTAGCCTATCAACTGGGTTCATGAGGCGCTAGCGGAAATCCCAGTTTCTTCGGGGAAAATCCGACCGGCAGCCCAGATGGCAAAAACCAGCAGTACGCACATCAGCCCGATAGTGAATGCGAAGGAAAAATTGGCGAAACTGGCTGTGAGCGCATAGACAATCCCCGCGTAGGCAATCAAGGAAGAGGAGCCGAAGGTGTCGGCCACCTGGAGCGCGGAAGAAATCTTGCCGTGTTTACTAGCCGGGGTCAACCCCAAAGCGTGCACCGAGGTCGCGGGGAAAATCACTCCGGTAGAAAATCCCGCTAAACACCAACCCACCAGTACCCACCAACCGCCAAATTCGGGGATAACAGACAGCATCGTAATCAAGGTTCCCAGAAGTTGACCGACCGGTCCAATAACTGAGAACCATCGCAGCGGTTTAGTACCGGGACACCGACCTTGAATCCAGGAGCCAATCGCCCATGTGACCCCACTGGCGGTCAGAACTAGCCCCGCGTGGGTCGGATCCCAGCCGTGGATATTCTTTAGCATCAGGGGCAGGAAAGTTTCTACCCCGATAAATGTTCCGTTCAACAAACCACGCAGCGCAATGGTGGCGGGCACACCCCGCCGCACCAAGAATGTACCAGTCGGTACAAGATGGCGGATAGAAAGGAACAGACACACTGATACCCCCAAGGCTAGCACCAAGACATAGATACTAAACTGTTCTGGCTTCAAACCCGAAAGAATCTGGAGTGTCGCAATCAGTACTCCACTGGCCAGGGTGGCGAACATGAAGCGTTTGCGCATTTTCAGAGGCATCTTTTCGTGAATTTGGGGGAATTTCCTGAATTTAACCCATGCCAATGGGAAAAACAGCACCATCACCAACGGGGTTATCCCAAACACCCACCGCCAATGCACGTAATCGACTAAAAAACCGGCAATCAGCGGCCCAAACAGGCTCGGCAGCACCCACGCGATGGCGAAAGCCGCAAAGAAGGCACCTTGTTTCTTGGGGATAACGTAGGAGCCCACCATCACATAGAGCGGCACCAACAGCATCCCGCCCCCCACGCCTTGCAGAGCGCGACCAATTATGAATACCAAAATTCCAGGTGCCAAGGCAGCTACCACCAGTCCCGATAAAAACAGGACAATTCCGATAATGATGACTTGTTGGGGGCCTTTAGCATCCACCCAGGGACCGGCTAAACCGGTGGTAATAAGCTGGGTCGCCAACGGTATTCCCGCCGCCAAAGCGTAGAAACGCTCCCCGTGGAGTGACTCGGCCACAAATGGCATGGCGGTAGCAACCGCGATGGCCTCGAAGGCGACAAAGGTAATCACCCCAACGGCGATAATTTTAAACCAAGCGGCGAGGTGTCCACTGAGATAAAGATTTGGTGTTTCCGGTTGCCTCACACGGATATCTTACAAATTCGGAAGGCTTTTTAACTAACTGGTCTAAAAAATACTCCTTGCCAAAACCGCCTCGTCCGCGCCTTTGGCTTGTGCCAAAATTTCGGGTTCTACCATTCCTAAATCCACCCAGGTTTCCAAGGATTGTTCAGCCTCTTCGACGGTCAACAGACTCATCGCAAATCCGTTTTGAATCAAGACATAATCCCCCACCTTAGCCTCGGGCACATAGGCCAGGCAGACATCTTGAATCTGTCCGACTACGTCGATACGCCCCATGGGCATCGGCCCGTCACCTATTGAAAGAATTCGACAAGGTACCCCCACGCACATTCTGTTTTCCTCCCTTTTGTGACTCCAAATCACTTTATGATTCATTAACAATATCCAGTTTTAATCCCATCTGCCCGGGTGGTGCCGAGCTGATAGGCAAGCACGGATCGGCTTCCCGAATCGATTGTTCCAAAGCCGCCTCACGTCGAGTCTCGTCGGTGTCACCGGTAGTAGCGGCCGTCAAGAGTGCCGCCAACCACGGTTCGTTTTGAGCGGTGGGGGTCAGGATTACCGCGCGAGTAATAATCCCCTCGGCATTGACTTCGTAGGTATGCGCGAGAATACCCCTCGGCCCGTCCACTAATCCGGTGGATATTCCCGCCTGCCATTGCTTAGTTGTTGACGCCTGCTCGTCTAGATGGTAATTTTCGCTCGTTTTCATGAGTTGCGAGACTATTTCTCCGCTTAGTTCCAATACATGCAAGCTAATAATGGCGCGAGCCAGGGCGGCATCTGGTGGTGCTGATAACCACTGTGCCTGGAGACTCGCAGCCCGGGGCGTGGAAACTTTTCCCACCGACAATTGCGCCACCGGCCCTACCCGATAGCGACCCATTTTTTTACCAAGCGTTACAATATAGGGTCGCGGGGCAGGACTCCCAGGAATTTCTTCGGCGATTTTTTCCGGCCACTGGGAAAAGTCAAAATCCTCGAGAACTTCCCCATTGTGAGCTATGCGAACCCGGGTGCCAAACACGTCGGGATATCCTGAATCGTCAATCAAAGCCACATCAGCAAAAGGCATCTCGGTTTGTACTTGGGTGCCTCTGCCCTGGTTTTGTAACGCCACTGCCACCCGCTGCGCGGCCGCACACGCCGTTTCGAGGCCGTCTGCCACCACCTGCAAATCCTCCAGTTTCGGCTCCACTTGAATCCCTCCGGGAGTGGCGGTGTCGGGGAAGTGACCCGGAGAACCCGCCCCGGTAAGCATCTGTTTGGAAAACTGTTTCAAAGTTATTCCCGCTTCACGATCCACAGCGATGAAACGCAAGGAATGCGCCTCAATCATAGATCCGTAGTGTAACAAGCGACGCACCATCTCAGCATAGGATTTCACCCGAACCCCCACTAAACCATCCAAGGCTCGGGTTCCCGCCAGGTGGTGCGCTACCGGACAGAGTCCACACAGCCGTTCGGTCATCTTAAGAGCCTCGGCTGCTGATTTACCCACCAAGAGGCTTTCTACCCGCGGCAAGCCCTGCAGGTCGAAGCGAGCGTGTCGGTGCCCCTTGGTATCGACACTGACAGTGATGTGTCCCTCGGTGGGATCAATAATTTCGTTAAGGTTGATTTTCATGGTTTCCCCTTGGAAAATATGGTTATGCACGAACTAGGTTTGCTCACAGCAGTGGTGGAGGCCATCTTGCAAGCGGCAGACACTGCCTCGGCCAGCAAGGTAAACGAGGTCTCGTTGAAAGTGGGCACCTTGAGCGGAGCTGTGCCCGAAGCACTTTACGGGGCGTGGCCAATAGCCACCGACCGTACTATCTGCGAGGATGCCCAACTGCGACTGAATGTTATTCCCGCCACGGTTTACTGCTCGAAGTGCCGGCAAAACGTCACGATAGACGAATTTTTCGCCTTGCTTTGCCCAGTGTGTGCTACCCCGACGGGGCAACTCGCCACGGGTCGGGAATTCGAAATCGAATGGGTGGAGTGGGATTGCCCCGACACGGTCGGTGCACCTGCAGCCGGTACTGATACCGGCTCGATGCTGGCCACCACTAACACCTCGAAACTGGACTGACCGTTTTAAATCATACGTTCCAGTTTTAGCCCAGCCATTCATCCAACACATCCACCGCATATTGTACCGCTTGTTCCAAACCGAAGGCTGCTTCACGACTCATCCCCAGCCTAAGCTCTACCTTGGCACCAACAACCCCCACCACTTCGATTACCTCTGGTTCCCGTTTAGTTAGACGTGCCGCCGTTAGCACATCTAACAAGCCCACCTGGTGGGGAGAAAGCTTCATGGAAAGCAGGCGTGGCACATGGTCACCTTGTAAACGTAAAGCCTGACCCGGAGGACGTGAATCCCCCGGAGCAATAGAGTCCAGAATTAACAGCCGCGAAGATTCTTGAACGACCGGTACAAGTTCCATACCGCTGATTCCACCCTCGACAAAAGCCAGTTCACCGCGCTGCACGGCCGCATCCCAAGAAGGACGCTGCCTAAGCATTCCTTGCAGTCGCGATAAAATCTCAAGCCCAATCCGATCGTCGCCCATAATCGAGTTTCCCACCGCTAACACGGTGTGTTTCGCCCCAGCCCAGATTGTACTGGGCGTTCCAGAGAACCCGGGATTGGGTCGTCCCACGGGACTGGGCACCGTGCTGACTGGCATCTCATGAACCGGCATAACAAACACCCTACAGTTCCGGCGCGTCAACGGGACGAGAGGTGCGGCGCATCCATACCCCACCACTAATCATGGCGGAAACCCCACCGTGACGCTCCAAAGAATCCGCCCGGAACGCCAGGTAAATATGAGCAATCACGAACCACCAGAACAGGAACATTATCATCACATGAAGCAAACGCATGATGGGAATCCCGAACCAACTGCAGGGCAACGCTATAAAAGCCCACACTGGATTGGACATGTGATAAAGCGCATAGAGCGACAGCCCGATGAGCATCTGGAGGGCACCCACTATGTAGATAGACGTATAGGTCAACTGCTGCAAAGGATTATGCGCCACATACAGTGGGCCTTCCTTGCGCAGAAACGTATAGAAACCCAGGGTGCGACCCAGATTCTTCATATCCTCTTTGCTGTGAATCGGCCAGAAAGTCTCCCAGCGCATGTAGCGATCCTTCGAAAAGAAAGCGATAAAAGCCCGCGCCAATCCCACTGCAATCCATATAAACCCACAGGAAAAGTGGATGAAACGCATCCACCCCATAAGGAACCCGGTTTCAATTCCCCTAAAGAACGTGTCACCGAAGAAGGGATCCATGATGTAGTATCCCGTTACCGACAGCAGCACAATCAGCACCACATTCAGCCAATGCAGGAAACGCAAACCGGCCGACCACAGCTGCAAGCGCACCCAGTCGTCCGAAGTGGGGGTTAAGTCTTCGTCCTGCAAGCCCGTCCCTACCGGGCGTACATTGACGAAGCCCTCCATCCGAAAGGCTCCCAGCTCGCCGTTATCCCCCACCGTGGCGGAAGCCACCGCCAGACAACGATACCCGCGAGACCCTGCCATCTGGGCATTTTTTCGCAGTAAGATGCGGTCTTGGTGGCTGGGTTTAGCCACGTTCATCACCGACTCTAAGTCACCGCGAATAATGACAGTTTTCTCGGCAGGAGAATCCTTAGTACGTTGAAAACCGTGTACCCGCGCCAGAGAATAACGGCGGTCTTTGGCCGGATCGAAGTCCTCGCGGGAAACACCTGTTTCCGGCGCGCCGTGGCGAAACAGGAAACGCAGCGAGTTTCTAAGCGCCACATCCACCGGATCGGTGCTGTCAGCCGGGCTTACAGCCGCCATCGTCAGCAGGCGCCGCAAGGACAAACCCCCTACGCTCAGGCCACCGCCGACTTCTACCCCGGGTTTGCGTTTTTCGCGGGATTGTTCTCCACTGGAAAAGAACTCTACCTGCCGTTGTGGGACATAGTTAGAGTTGCGATTGGTACTTTCATCGGGCCTCATGAGGTAACCACCTTGGTTACCTCATTGCCGTCCACATCCAAAACATGCACCCCACAAGACATGCACGGGTCATAGGAATGAACCGTACGCAAAGCTTCGAGAGGTTCTTTGGGATTCACCAGGGGATGCTCCCCCGTAGCCATGAGGGACTCTTCATACGGGCCGGGCACCCCGTTCGCGTCGCGTCCCCCCGCCAGCCAGGTCGTTGGCACCACCGCCTGGTAGTTTCGCACTTTGCCGTTCTTGATAGTTACCCAAT
This sequence comes from Mobiluncus mulieris ATCC 35243, assembly GCF_000160615.1. Classification (GTDB taxonomy): domain Bacteria; phylum Actinomycetota; class Actinomycetes; order Actinomycetales; family Actinomycetaceae; genus Mobiluncus; species Mobiluncus mulieris. Next base: position 87,012 of record NZ_GG668520.1, read on the forward strand.
GGGACAGATTGCCCCTCGCCACCTCGATTAGGGAAAATCCCGAGCATTCCTCGGGCCAGCTCTTGGGTTCCCAACGGCTGGGGTCAAAAACATCAATATTGCCGTTCTTAATGTTTTCTTGCAAAGCCAGATAGTCATCCATCAGATGCGAGGCAGAAAGTACCGCTTCGGCGGCGCGCGCAAGTGTCCGACCCATAGTGGAGTTGAGCTGCGTTACCGTAATACCGAGTTTTTCTGTGGCCGCATTAACCAGTTTCACGGTGGGTTCATAGCCTTGCGCATAGGACAACATGATGCGGGCGATAGGGCCGACCTGCATCGGTTTGCCGTCATAGCGCGGTGCCTTGCTCCAGGTGTACTTATCATTATCACCCAGCCATTTGAATGGCGGTTTTGGCCCGGTGTACTTTACAATGGTTTCCCCCTTGTCTGGGGTCAGGCCTTTATCATCTCCCACCGAGTATTCATACCAAGCTGAAGTGACAAATTCCTCGATTTTCTTGGGATTGAAGGGTAGGATCTGGCCGAGGTTTCCATCCATGATGACCCCCGGTTTTACTTCGTCGTGTCCGTGTCCGCGTCCGTATCCGGAAATGCGCGCTTCGCTCGGATCGCCTCCAAACATTGAACCGGCTAATCCTACGGCCAGGTAGTTGGGATGCGTCGCCCCGATATCGAAGTAATCCTTGTAAACCCCCGCCACCGCCAGCACGTCCGGGTAATAGCAGTCGTTTACGAATTCAATAGTTTCTTCAATCCAGGTGCGTACCTGATCCATCTGGACTTGGTTGATGGACTCGGAAGAATCCGGGTCAATGGAGCACGCCATTCCACCCACCAAAAAGTTCGGGTGGGGGTTTTTCCCACCAAAAACCGTGCAAATTCGAATCATAGAACGTTGAAATTCCAAGGCATCCAGGTAGTGTGCCACGCACATTAGATCCGCTTCGGGGGGTAAGCGATAGTCCGGGTGATCCCAGTACCCCCCGGTGAACACCGAGAGCTGTCCGGATTCCAAAACCTGTTGGATGGTTTGGCGCACCTCGGTAAAGCGTTTCAAGTTATTACCCCGCCACTTCGACCCGATGGAATGCGCAAACTCCAAGGTTTTTTCGGGGTCTGCCTTAGCCGCATTGGGCACGTTCACGAAGTCCAAGGCGTGGAGGTGATAGAAATGAATCACGTGGTCTTGCACCTCTTGGGATCCCATAACCAATCCGCGAATCAGCCGGGCATTGTCCGGAATCTTCGACCCGATTGCGTTTTCCACAGCCGTTACCGAGGCAATAGCGTGAACAGAGGTGCACACTCCGCAAATGCGCTGTACAAAGGCCCATACGTCACGTGGGTCTCGGTTTTCCACGATTTTTTCCAGGCCACGAAACTGGGTGGATTCACTCCAGGCTTTTTTGATTTTCCCGTTTTCTTCTTCCAGTTCTATACGTAGGTGTCCCTCGATACGGGTCAAAGGGTCGATTACTACCTTTTGGGTCGCCATGGCTCTAGTCCTCGCTATTCTTCGGGTCGGTGTTGCTGCTAGGGGTTGGGGTGTTGTTGGCAGGTTTCTCCGAGGATTCATGAGGGGCATCCCCGAAAGCTGCCATCGGTGAATTCGCGGTGGCTCTGCGATCTGCGGCCGCTCGCGCGGCCGTAATCCCGGCATGTACTGCCACTCCCCCGGCCACCAAGGCGGTCATGCCCCAACCGATTTGCTCGGCAGTGGCTTCAATCCCGAAGCCGGTCACATTTGGCAGCTTGCTGTAGAAAGGCGTGAAACGGTCATAGAAGTCCCTTTCGGTGCAACCGATGCACGGGTGACCGGCACCGATGGGCCAGCCTGATTTGAGGTTCCACTGCACAATGGGACAAGGACTGAAAGTGGATGGCCCTTTACATCCCACGTCGTACAGACACCAGCCTTCGCGGGCTCCAGCATCGTCAAATGTACGCACAAACTGTCCCGCATCGAAGTGGGGGCGTCGGGGGCAAGAATCGTGGATTCGCTGGCCATAGGCGAAGAGTGGACGACCTTCGGCATCGAGTTCCGGGGCTTTACCTTTGGTCAAGATATAGGCCAGGGTAGCGGTAATCACCTCGCCGATAGGGGGACAACCAGCGACGTTAATCACCGGCTTATCTTTGATGATTTCATCCACTCCCACAGCTCCGGTGGGGTTGGGGCGAGCGGCTTGTACCGAACCATAAACCGCACAGGCACCCACCGCCAGAATCATCGACGCATTTTCGGCAGATTCCTCGAGAACCTGTTGGGCGGATTTACCGCCGATAGTGCAGTAGATCCCACCATCTTTGACTGGGATAGAGCCGTTTACCACCAGAATATGGTCTTGGGCATTGACTTCCTCCAGAGCTTTCTCGGCAGCCTCCCCGGAGGCCGCCATTACCAGTTCGTTGTAGTTCACGGAGAGCAGATTCAGCACGACCTCTTCCACGGTAGTACCGCCACTGCGCAGCGTGGATTCCATACAGCCGGTGCATTCTTGGAGTTGCAGCCACGCCACCAGTGGCTTTTTCACCTCACCCAAAACTTTGGCGATATGCTCGGTGCTAGGTCTCAAGGCCTTCGCATTGGCCATCACCGGCGTACCCACCGCGAATATCGCGGCTAGCGAAGAACAAAACTTCATGAAATCACGCCGCGAAACACCGGCTTTAGCGATATTCTCGGCCAAAGTCCCTTCACGCCAGGGCTCTAAGCTGTAGGTCACTTCTTTATGTCCTTTCCCCGTGTCCTTGTTGCCGACACATGCCACTACCCGATTTTATGATAACTTATAAAACTTTGCCAAATGGTCAGTATAATGTAATAGTATCGAATTGTGCTAAGCAAAGGCTTACAATAGCGCAGTTTTAACCAAGGAGAGTATCATGACCTTGCAAGCTCAAAACCAGACGCAAAGGATTTTCTTGCCTGTCTTAAGGAAAGCATCTAATGACTGAAATCAAAATATCAGATAAACTGAGCGCTTCCTTGACGAATCTGGGGGTGGACAATCCACGCGGTGAAGTCTGTATCACCTGTTCTGACGAGGCTCGCCCCCTCGAGATTCTTGATGTTTCCCCAGATATGACCACCGCTGTGGCTCGGAGTGAAAGTGGCAAGGAAACCGTGGATGTGAGCCTGGTCGCCCCGGTAGCGCCCGGGGATAAAATCCTGGTTCACGCCGGACTGGCAATTACAAAAGTGGAGGCATGATGGTTCGAGCTGCTGATGAAGCGGAAGTGCTGGGTCGTATCGAAAAGGTGCGCGCTAGAGGAGACAAACTCAAAGACGACTTCGTCACCCTGGCTCACGGTGCCGGAGGCAAAGCTTCTGCCCAACTCGTTGACCAGGTTTTCGTCGCGGAATATGGCAACGATACCCTCAACGAGCTGACCGATGCCGGGGTGATGAATCTGACGGACTTGGCGCAACAGGCTGGCTGTTCATTAGGTGCTGGCGAAAAACTAGCCTTTTCCACGGATTCCTACGTGGTGAATCCGATTTTCTTCCCCGGCGGTTCAATTGGCGACCTGGCGGTTAACGGCACAATCAATGACCTCTCGGTTTCCGGGGCGGTACCCTTTGGAATTTCCGCCGCTTTTGTTATCGAAGAAGGCTTGGAAATCGAAGTATTACGCCGGGTAGTGGCTGATATGCACCATGCGGCCGACCGAGCTGGAGTCAAAATTGTAACGGGCGATACAAAAGTAGTATCCAAAGGAGCGGCCGATAGACTCTTCATCACCACCGCCGGGGTGGGAATTGTCCCCCCCGAGGTGAATCTGGGAGCCTCACTGGTTACCGATGGTGACGCGATTATTATTTCCGGTCCTATTGCCGACCACGGCATGGCAGTGATGTTGGCACGTGGGGATTTAGCCATAGCCGCCCCAATCGAAACCGACTCCCGGGCGGTAAACCACCTAACCCAAGCGCTACTCAAAGCCGCCCCAAACACCCGGTGGATGCGTGATGCCACCCGGGGAGGTCTGGCCACGGTACTAAACGAACTGGCTCGAACCTCGGGCAAGGGCGTGGCCGTGTACGAAGAAAAACTGGTGGTACACGAGATGACTCGAGGAGCCTGCGACATCCTAGGTATCGACCCGCTGTATGTCGCCAATGAAGGAATGTTTGTATCAATCGTTCCAGAATCGGAAGCCGCAGCGGCACTCGCCGCTATCCAAGCGTTACCTGGGGGGGAATCGAGCGCGATTGTCGGCAAGATTGTCCCCCAACCTGCTTCCGCAGTAGTGATGGTCACCGGCTTCGGGGGCACCCGCATGGTGGATACCCTGGTGGGAGACCCCCTTCCCAGAATATGTTAAATTGTTCAGTAAACTAGGAAAAGGAGACCCAAATGTGCTTAGGGGTACCGGCTCAAATCGTGGATTTTGAGAAAGCCGCGCAACGTATCGCGACTGTGTCGATATCGGGGGTAAACCGCGAAATTTCCGTTGACCTCATGTCCGGGGAAACTCTCGACGTTGGGGATTGGGTTTTGGTGCATGTCGGCTTTGCTCTGGCCAAGATTGATGCTGCGGAAGCGGCCGCCACTCTAGACCAAATCAAAAAACTCGGGGGTGACACTTTCGAATCCGAGCTGGATTCATTCGCGACTTCCGCCATAAGTTAGCCTCGCGACTCATGAACCCACCCCAAATAACTGCACTCGAGGCCACCGAACCCAAACCACCAAACCAAGGCCGAACACCCCGAGCCTGAAAGCGCGCCACAACGAGAAACTTAGCCCAGGAGGCGAACACAACAAACCACCATGAAATACGTCGATGAATACCGCGACCCAGTAGCTGCTAAAGCCCTGCTAGAACGCATCAAAAAACTCGCCGCCAAACTCGAAACCCCCCTGGCCTTTATGGAAATTTGCGGGGGACACACTCACACTATTTACCGTCACGGTTTGGAGCATTTATTACCAAAAAACCTCGAGTTGATTCACGGACCGGGATGTCCGGTGTGTGTCATCCCCCTAGGCAGGGTAGACGACGCGGGGTGGTTGGCGCGGCAACCCGGGGTTATTTTCACGACATTCGGTGACATGATGCGGGTTCCCGGCACCCAAGGTTCCCTACAACAAGCCAAGGCACAAGGATGTGACATTCGTTTCGTATATTCCCCCCTCGATGCCCTGCAGATTGCGCGGGAAAATCCCCACGCCGAAGTGGTGTTCTTTGCAGTGGGATTTGAAACCACGGCACCTTCCACCGCCGTGGCCTTAGATCGCGCCGAAAAAGAAGGCATAGAGAACTTTTCGATTTTCTGTAACCACGTACGTATTGAACCCCCGCTGCGCGCTATTCTGGGGCTAGACCAGGGACGTATCAAAGGCTTTATCGGACCGGGACACGTCGCCACCATTGCCGGCACCAAGGCCTTCGAGTTTATCCCCCGCGAATACAATCTGCCGGTGGTAGTGACAGGTTTTGAACCCCTCGATATCCTCCAAGCCGTAGAAATGCTGATAGAACAATACGTTTCAGGTCGAGTGGCATCCGGTCACGCTGAGGTGGAAAACCAATACGCCCGGGTGGTACTTCCCGAAGGCAATACGGCCGCGCTGAACCTGATGGCTAAGGTGTTTGAACACCGCGATACCTTCGAGTGGCGCGGACTGGGTTTCATCCCCGACTCCGGGTTTAAAATCGCCACCGCTTACGCGAAGTACGATGCTGAAAAGCGTTTTGACCTGCCGAATTTACGCGTCAGCGACCCACCAAGCTGCCAGTGTGGACAAGTTCTTACCGGTTCACTCAAGCCCTGGCAGTGCGGGGTATTTGGCACCGCTTGCACCCCAGCAAACCCCGTGGGTACCTGCATGGTCAGCCCCGAGGGAGCTTGCGCCGCATACTACAACTTCGGCCGGGTCGACCCGGCGGTAGCCGCCGCCTTGGTGTAATTACCGAAATTTACCGGCATTTGCTGGGATACCCAGTGACCCGCTAACGATTGCTTAGCGCCCGCCGTCATGAGTGGGCACCCAGCTGGTACCCACTGTCCTGGTGTTACCCGTCACAATCGACAAGTCATTACGGATATTAGAACCAGTCAGTAAACCGCGCGCCACCGGAATCAACTTGCGTGACACGGCGGCGCGAACCAAGGGGATAATCAGCTCAGCTTGCATATCAGGAACCCGCCCCACATAGGTTTTCTTGTCCAAATACGCGTGCAGATTCGACTGTTCCTCTACCATAACCAGCGCCACCGGTACGGTTTTCCCCGTGGAAATAAAGGGACGCAACGGTTCCACGTAATTCTCGAAGTCTTCTAGCACTATCTCATCGCCCGGAGGCAAAATAGTAAAGGCTCGCTTGGGGAAGAAATTCACCGGCCCCACCGCCCCCACCGGAGGCAGACTTAAGGTCACCCGGTTAGCCAGGCGGGTTTTGGTGCGCTGCGCCCACAGGTGTGCCGGCACCACCAGATTCAGTCCCTGGGAGTCCAAGCCGTTCATCTCTACAACGTATTTCCCGGCCGTGGCCTGGTCGAGACGCCCGATGAAATGTCCTTGCACCCAGATACAAACCGCCGCGTAATCGTCGGGATTATTACGTTCGCGCACCAAGTACGCCCAGTCGTCGAATTCGGCTCCGTTGATGTCATCAAGGTTACGCCCCGCAAACAAGGCCTCGAATTCAGCTTGGAACTCCATGGAATCCGCAACAGTGGCGAAAGTAGACGGGGCTTCCCAGCCGGCAAAAGACTTTGGATACGGCCGTGCTGGTCCGCTGCTGCGGCTCTTTGCGGATTTACTAAACAGACCCACGCTTCCTCCATTTACGTTACTGCTGGTTTAATCATAGCTAACCCCACTCTTACTCTTAGGAGTTTCTACGATGATTTAGGCAAAATTAGTCCAATTTCGAGCATTTTTCGCTAGGTTCAGGGTAGCTCCCCAGCTCGCCTCCCCCCAAAATTTCTTTGGACAATGCCCCCTGGAATTGTTCTCCCAACAACACCTTTATGCGGTCTTTTTTGGATAAATCAATGCGCACCTCCGAGTCTGGTAAAGCTCGGGACAAAGAATACGCTTTCGTGATTCCAGCCTTGCCGGTGGTGATGCGCGCTGAACCGGCATAGGATTCCGAGGCATTACCAATACTTTCAATCCCGACTCCAAAAGTCTTGAGCCGCTCGGCGGTTTCTTTAGCTAAACCGTTTCGCGAAGAACCGTTATAGACACTGACCTTTACCTGACTCAACGCTACTGGGGTGCCGCTGGGGGGACAGGGCGGAGCCTTGGCTTTGGCTTCTTCCGAGAGGGTAAAGCTATTGCCGAATGGCAGGGTAAAGATTCCAGTGGCGAAAGGTATCGCCGCGACGGTTATCGCCGCCATCCCCAATATTATCCACCCCAGTAAGACGAACTGTTTAGCAAAGAGCCGACGGCGGCGAACCTTACGTTGGACAGCAGCAGCCTTGGAATCGGTGGGGGGCGCGACTACTTCCCCCCAGGTGCTGTTGGGTGCTGGATTCATGAGGTGCCATCCCCTTTCTTAGCCTTGTCACCGCCAGCGCCAGGATTCCTTTCAGTGGCGCGGAGCTGTTTTGTTTTACCCTTCATTTTTGCGTTGACGTGGCGTTTGCGATAGGCAATCGAATCCAGTTCGGTTCCGGCCGGAGCGGAAGCCGGTGAGGCTTGCTCTAAAGAAGTACCCCTGATACTGGAAATCCAGCGCATCAGATGATAGATAACAATAGCTCCCAACGATCCCAAGGCTATGCCCTCGAAACTGACATCGCCAATCTTTAGGGTGTAGTTGGCTATAGCCATAACCATCGCTACCGCCGCCGTGTTCAGATTTACCGGATCTGAGAAATCCACTTGATTTTGCACCCAGATACGCACTCCCAACATCCCAATCATGCCGTAGAGTATCGTGGCCGCACCCCCCAAAACCCCGGGAGGAATCGTAGCAATGATTTCCCCAAACTTGGGCAGCATCGAAAGCACTATCGCTCCCAGAGCCGCCACAATATAAGCCACTGTGGAATAGACACGGGTAGCGGCCATAACTCCGATATTTTCCGCATAGGTGGTGGTTCCGGAACCACCACCACTTCCAGCAATCATGGTGGATAAACCATCGGCCATTAAAGCCCGTCCAGAAAGATCATCGAGGTTTTGCCCAGTCATGGCGGCCACAGATTTGACATGGCCAATGTTCTCTGCCACTAACACCAAGACGACCGGCAAGAACAGTCCCAGGAAGGACGGGTCGAAGGCTGGGGTGTGGAATTGCGGGAATCCCACCCAATCGGCTTTAGAAATGGCTTCGAATTCGACTTCCCCACGGATAATGGCGCAAACATAGCCAGCCAAAACCCCGATGAGAATCGAGAGTCGACCAATGATACCTTTGAAAAGCACCGTGATTAGCAGCACGGAGATAATCGTGACCGTGGCGGTGACCGGAGCCTGTTTTACATTGTTCCAAGCGCTAGGAGCCAGGTTAAAACCAATCAGCGATACAATCGCTCCGGTGACAATGGGGGGCATGATTCGGTCAATCCACACCGCTCCCGCGAAGTGTACAATCAGTCCGACAGCTAACAGCAGTGCTCCTGCTGAAATCACCCCGCCTTGCGCTAAAGCCATCTTGGCGGAGTTTATTGGGGCACCGCCACCTTGGACATAACCAGTTACTGCCCCTATAGGGGCGATTAGCGCAAAACTGGAACCTAGGTAGGAGGGCAGACGCCCGGCGGTGATACCGATAAACAACAAAGTGCCTAGTCCAGTGAAAAAGAGAGTGGTGGCGGGGGAAAACCCGGTTAGCAGCGGCACCAGGAAAGTAGCCCCAAACATGGCCACGATATGCTGCATTCCGATACCAAAGGTACGTGGCCAGGTCAGGCGCTCGTCGGGTTGAACTACTTCACCGGTGGTTATGGATTTACCGTCCCCATGTAGTTTCCAATGTGCTAAAAAAGATTTTTGCTTGTCTGCAGCGACTTTCGCCACGATATCTCCTTTGCTAGACCGCTGTCCCTAGTCTAATACGACAGTGCACTCTCTTTGAGATAGGCTGGGAGGGTGAGTGAAGGTTATGTCTCGCATTTTCCCGGTACCGCAGAGGTAGACCCGACGCAAGTTTTTGTCTCGAGTGGATATCACGAGCCCCAACAGCAAACCTCTGCGGTGGTGATAGCGCTGTTTGTGGCTTCACTGGTGAGCCTAATTCCGGTCTTTGGCTCTTGGATTTCGGTGTTCAGTCTGCCGGCTGCCCTTGCTCTATTCCAAAACCGTCGCCTTCACGACCGACAACTACCAGGAAACCTGTTGCTTAGAGCCGCTGTAGGGATTTCGGTTTTGGGTTTAGGCATTGGGCTAGCCTCAATTTTGCCGCTCCTAGCGCTTTCCGGGACTATGAACTAGGCGCGAGCAAGGCTCGACTGGTCTTGAGAAGCATCTTGAATCTCTGAAGACAGTAAGCGTTTAATTTGAAACTCTTGAATCCAGGTAGTCCAGATAATCCCGCAGAATGTCGTGACCACAAAGGCTATTAATGACAACCAAGGTTGAGAAATCAGCGAACGCGCCACAATAGTGGCGGATAGCAAGCCTATGGGCATGAAAGCTCCCAGCCAGATGGTTTTGTATCCCGTCGGGTCATAGAAACGCCCCGAACCGATGCGGGAGGCAAATGCGTAGGTGAACATCAAAACAACCGTCATTACGGCCATGAAAGCAATCAGAGACAAAAAGGCGTTCAAGGCAGATACAGCAGCCCCACAAACTCCACAGAATATGGAAATCACCCAACGCACCCAGCGAGGCACAGCCACGATACGAGCTAGAACCTGACGAGCATGCTCGGGATCACGGATAGATTCCATGATTAGCGAAACTTCGTAGCCCGTATAGTAGGATGGGTGCTCCCTCGCGATGTAAGGGATGGGGTAGCGGATATCTGGTTCCGGAACCGAACCTACCGAGAGACCCACGGCTCGGAACTGCAGCCCATCAGAGTCTTCTAGCTCTTTGGGTGAGGCGATGGTCGAGGCCGCCACATTGGAAACCGGTTGTCCCAGCAGTTCCTTGAAGGATAAGGCTGCATTGGGATCGCCGGGAAGGGTGAAGCCGCCTGGATTCGCATTGGAAGTAACGCTGGGGTCTTGGGCATTGGCCTGGCGACTTTTACGTCGCGAAGAGCGACTGACTGAAGCCGGCACTAAACCGGGCATATTGAAAGGCACTCGAGTGCGTAAATCCGCTAAATCGGGGTGTTGTTCCTCGGCGAGTTGCGCTACTTTACGAACATCCATCGGTTCATCGGAGTAGCGGCGCGACGGCGTGGCACTATCGAACGCAGGCACGCTAGGAGGCACGGGGTATTGCCCCGGGGTCAATCCCTGACCCATATTCGGATAGGGCACCGGAGGCGTTTGTGGATACCCCTGTCCAGTAGAAGGAGCCGCTGGGTAGCCCGCAACATTATCCCCACCTATGCTCGCAGCGGGGAAAGGAACCTGTCCTTCGTAGGGCGGATATCCATAGGCATCGGGACTAGAGGGATTTATACCCGGGATAGTCTGACTCGCGTCTTGCGGTGGCATGTTCAAACTCACCGGCGGCACCTGGGGCGTAACCTGGTTGAGGTTCGAAGACCCCGGAAAACCACTATTCGGTTGAAACATGTCGCCCATAAGCCGTGACCCTCCTCTCTGTGAAACATTCACCCATCATTCTACTTGCTTTTTTGCTCTGGGGACACTCAACCGGGGTTAAACCCCTAAAGTTACGCCACTTATAACAGGCTGGTAGATTTAATTTGCTCATTAGCCATAGTTTAGGTATCTTTTTAGGGCGTTCAGTTTAACTGGCAGCCTAGCGCAGGTGGCGGAATTGGTAGACGCGCACGGTTCAGGTCCGTGTCCCAGTGATGGGGTGGGGGTTCGACTCCCCTCCCGCGCACAGTGAGTTTTTCCTATGGAAAAACTCACTTTCGGTTAAACAGCATTTTGAAAGGACGTGTTAGATGAAAAGCCTATTCTCGCGCAGCCTTGCCGCTGCAGCGGCTGGTGTATTCGCTTTGACCTTAGGTGCTTGCGGGGGTTCCACCTCTGAAAACTCCTCTGGCGGCACTGGTGATAAACTCACCGAATTGACCGTGGGTGCCTCCCCGGTTCCTCACGCCAAGATTCTGAAATATCTCGAAGACTCCGGCGAAGCTAAGAAGGTCGGGTTGAAACTTAATGTGAAAGATTTCAACGATTATGTCTTGCCTAACGAGGCTTTAGCTGGTGGCGACATTGACGCTAACTACTACCAGACGGTTCCCTACCTAGAGAATCAGTCTAAATCCCGCGGCTACAAGTTCACCGCCGGCAAAGGAATCCATTTGGAGCCCTTGGCGATTTTTTCCAAGAAAGTCAAGAGTTTCAAAGAAATCAAAGACGGCGCTACCATCAGCATTATCAGCGACCCAGCTAACCAGGGTCGCTCCCTGGCTTTGCTGGCAGCCAATGATTTGTTAAAGCTCAAGGGAACTGATGCTTCGGTGCTGCAAATCAAGGACGATCCGAAGGTTAACCCGCACGGTTTCAAGTTCCACGAAGTAGACGGCCCTTCACTGGTGACTTCTCTTCCGGATGTTGATCTTTCCGTTATCAACGGAAACTTCTATCAGTCGGCGGGTCTAAAGCCTTCCGAGGCACTAGCCATTGAATCACCTAAGGATAATCCGGCGGTGAATATCCTGGTGTGGCGCGCTGACGAGAAGAACAAACTCGAAGCCATCAAGAAGCTCGAAGACCTGTTGCATTCAGATGTTGCTAAGAAATACATCGAACAAACCTGGCCCGGCAAAGAGGTTATCCCCTCGTTCTAGACTTCGATTTTTCTGTGGTTAAATGTTTTCGCGCCCCTAAACGGGGCGCGAAAACATTTACGCTCGGGATAGGGCAAGCACCTCATGAACCCGAAGAATAAACCAAAATCTAGACTAGACCGTAGAGACGATCCCCGGCATCGCCCAAACCGGGCACGATATAGGCGTTCTCGTTCAGATGGTCATCAACCCCACCAACCACGACTTTGACCTCGGCGCGATTACCCACTGCGTCTTTCACCGCCGCGATGCCCTCCGGGGCAGCCAACAGGCAAGTACAGGTAACATCACGCGCTCCGCGCTCTAAGACATAGTTGATGGCTGCCACCAAGGTTCCTCCCGTAGCCAACATGGGATCAACCAAAAAACACTGACGCCCCGACAAATCTTGAGGGAGACGATTCGCGTAAGTCTCTATGGCCAGAGTTTGCTCATCGCGTTTCATCCCCAGGAAACCCACCTCTGCGGTAGGCAGCAGGCGGGTCATGCCCTCTAGCATCCCCAACCCCGCTCGCAGAATCGGAATCACAATCGGGTCAGGGCTGGCGAGTTTCCTCCCGGTGGTTTTCGTCAAAGGGGTTTCGACTTCAACTTCTTCGGTACGCACCCCCCGGGTAGATTCATAGGCCAATAGAGTGGTAAGTTCATCGGCTAACTGACGAAAAACCGGTGAAGGCGTGTTTTTGTCACGTAACAGGGTTAATTTATGAGAAATAAGCGGGTGATCCGCAATCTGTAACTGCATGGTTTTAACTTACCCTGAAACTGTCGATGCCAGGGCATCCTTCGGTATGGTTGAACAATGAACCATCCCAGTCTGAGTGTTGCCGAACAACGCGCCTTGGATACCGCCTTCGACTTAGCGGCTCGCGCTGCGGTCTCCGGGGATGTACCCGTGGGAGCCGTGCTGCTGACAGCACAGGGTATCGTGGCTGGCTTAGGGCTAAACCAACGGGAAATTCCCCCGCATGACCCCACGGCTCACGCCGAAATTGTGGCCATGCGTGAAGCCGCCGGGAGACTGCGGACGTGGAATCTCGCGGGTTGTACCCTGGTGGTTACCCTGGAACCCTGCACGATGTGTGCCGGAGCAATAGTGACCGCTAGGATATCGCGGCTGATATTCGGGGCTTGGGATTCGAAAGCCGGGGCGTGTGGGTCAATACGCGATGTGGTGCGTGATTCACGCCTCAACCACCAAGTCGAGGTTATCGGTGGGGTGGCCGAGAAACGCGGGGTGGCGCTCTTGCAAGATTTTTTTGGGAAACGCCGCCTAAATCCAGTCTTGAATCCAAGTCCGGATTCAAGGCTGGATTCAAGTTCGTAGCATCCCCTTCTAAAATGGTAAACTTACTCGATGTGTTTCCATTCAGGAGACGCTTTACTGGATTCAGTCCCACAGCAGGCTAGTCCTGCTGGGTCTCGTTCCTTGAGGTAGCGTGTCCGAGCGGCCGAAGGTGCAGCACTCGAAATGCTGTGTGGTGAAAGCCACCGTGGGTTCAAATCCCACCGCTACCGCCAAATACTGTTGCTAGTGCAACGAAAGATTCGGGATTCTCGCGAGCGAGAATCCCGAAAAACTGTTCCGCAGCGATGCAAAGGAGAATCGTGATCCCATTCCCAGACCTGCAAATTCCGCTTGCCCCAGCCCGAATACCGGTGCTGGCCATAATCACCGCCGCCATGGAAGAAGAAGCCACCCCGATTCGAGAAATCGCCGCTGCAAAGGGCAATGTGGTACGTCTGGGTTTAAAGGGCTCCCTGCAGCTGCTCACGGTAGAGGATGCCACCCTCGCCCTGGTAACCACGGGCATAGGCCTAACCAATGCCGCCAGTTCACTTACCGCAGCTCTGAGCTATGTCTCACCGCGCTATATCTTTTCTTGTGGCTCTGCAGGCGGCTTGGATGCCAAAGCCACTGTAGGAGAAGTTACCGCCTCTAGTGACTGTGTTTATGGACGCGCCGATGCCCGCGAATTCGGCTATGAACTGGGGCAAGTCCCCGGGATGCCAGCAAGCTATGTTGCCGATGAAGACTTGCTCAGTCGTTTCACCGCTCTGCCCGCTCAGCTGGGTCACACCACCACACGGGCAGGCAGATTCCTGTCCTCGGACTGTTTTGTTAGCGCCGAACTGGCTGTAGAGTTTCGGAAATTATTCCCCAGCGCCATCACTGCGGATATGGAATCCACGGCTTTGGCACAGGTCGCAGCGGGAGTAGAAGTGCCGTTCCTCGCGATTCGCGGTATCAGCGACTTGTGCGGCCCAGAAGCCGCCGCCGATAACTATCAGCGCGCCCCCGAAGCCTCACGCTTGAGCTTCTTGGTAGCACTGTGCCTGATTGGGCTGCGCGAACCGGAAGAAATCGCTTAAATAAGCTCACTCTCCATGCCTGGATTTAAAGCCTTATTTCCTAAAGAATGAGTAAAAGTGCAGGTAATAGGCTTACCGCCACCACGATATAGGCATATCTTTCCTAGAGGCACGGAGGGTAAGTCCTCCACACATTCAGGGTCACAGACTTCCTAGTGTGAATAAATCTTGTCCCATTCCTCGCGATGATTCAACATAGTCTGCGCGGCTTGCTGCGCCCCACTTAAACTGTGGCTAGCCCCCCAGCCGCATTGAATTTCATTGGCAGCTGGAACTTCTGTCATGTGAACCACGTCAACCAAAGTTTTCTCTAATATCCGCATAAACTCCTCGGGTTCAATCCCTAAAGTCAAGGCATAGAAACCGGTTTGGCAACCCATCGGCGAGAAGTCAATCAGCTGTTTAGTGTGGTTGCGCATATGTTCCGCAATGGAATGCTCCAGGGAATGTACCACCGGCATCTCGAGGTGTTCTTGGTTTGGTTGACAAAACCGCACATCGTACTTGATAAGGGTGTCCCCGCCGGGAAGGGCTTCGCGATGCGCTACCCGCACAAACGGTGCCTTGACCAGGCGATGATCGAGCTGAAAAGATTCCACATTGGTCGGTTTTGTTTCCATACAGCCATTATCTCACGGCGCGCGTGGCAGCGACGAAGTCGCACGAGCCACGCGATAAGTGCCCCCACCCGGGGATGGCACCTCATGAATCCGAACCCACCAGAGCGACCGAGGCAACCCGAGCGACACGCCGAGAGGAAAATTTAAAACCAAAATTTGTTTTCCACAAGATGTGGAAAACTACAAGCGTGTAATTTATCCCCGTGACGTGCTCTGATAGGCCACTGTCACCCCACGCCCACAGCCTGGACACAACTTGTCCACAAGCCTAACGTACCCCAATTCCAACCACAACATGTTGTGGTGCTGGACTCGATGCCCCACAAGGTGTAGTGTTTTGAACTCGACAGCACTTTTGAGCTGAGATATAATAACAGCATTGTAGTTTTCACCCGGAAACTGAAGAGTTTGATTCCGGGAAAACTCGAGAGGGACATATTCCGGAAGGAACGAAACATGAGCATAATCGTCTACACCAAGCCCAACTGCGTCCAGTGCAACGCTACGAAGCGGACTATGGACAAGCATGGGCTGGACTATGACACGGTGGACTTAACTCAAGATATCAACGCACTCAATCGCGTCAAAGAACTGGGGTTCAGCCAGGCTCCCGTGGTTGTGGCCGGAGAAGATGCCTGGTCCGGGTTCCGCCCCGATAAAATCAAGGAGCTGTCCACCACAGTTGAAGCCGTGGCCATCTAAACCCACCTCGCCTCAAACAAATTTAAGGATTTAATGTGGGGGACGCGGGTGCCCCCAAAATTTACTGTCCCCACTGACTATTTTAGGTCAGCTCGGTGAGTGCTGCCCGGATACGCCTGGTGGGGCAGGCCTAGACATAGAAGCCCAAAGAAGGATTGACAGAATTTTGGAAACAACAGCATTCCCAACCAACCAGCCCGGCACCCCTGGCTCTGCCCCCAGCGCCATCGCGTCTAACGAACCACCCAGACTCAACCCGGAACATGACTATCACTCGCTAAACGCGAAACTAAATCTCTACGGGTCGGACGGAAAAATCCAGTTCGAGGCCGACGTTGAGGCAGCCCGCCAGTTTTTCGTCAACCACGTCAACCCCAACACGGTTAGTTTCAATACTCTTCAGGAAAAAATTGACTATCTGGTGACGGAAGGATACTACGAAAAGGAAACCATCGACCAGTACCGGTTCGAATTCATCAAGTCATTGTTTCAAAAGGCCTATGCGCACAACTTCCGCTTCCCAACCTTCCTGGGTGCCTTCAAGTACTACACTTCTTACACGCTCAAGACTTTCGACGGCAAACGATACCTGGAGCGTTTCGAGGATCGCGTGTGCATGGTGGCGCTCTATCTGGGGCGCGGCGACGAAACCCTGGCAACCGACATTATGGAAGAAATCATTACCGGACGCTACCAACCCGCTACCCCCACCTTCTTGAATGCGGGTAAAAAGGCTCGCGGCGAGATGGTCTCCTGCTTCCTGGTGCGAATCGAGGATAATATGGAATCCATAGCCCGGGGTCTCAACTCGGCGCTACAACTGTCAAAACGCGGGGGCGGCGTGGCTCTACTGTTGACAAATCTGCGTGAAGCCGGGGCTCCCATCAAGCGAATCCAAAACCAGTCTTCCGGCGTGGTTCCGGTGATGAAAATGCTCGAAGACGCGTTTTCATATGCCAACCAGCTAGGGGCGCGCCAAGGTGCGGGGGCGGTGTACCTCAACGCCTTCCACCCCGACATCATGTCTTTCCTGGACACGAAACGGGAAAACGCCGACGAGAAAATCCGCATCAAGACGCTATCACTAGGAGTTGTAATTCCCGATATTGCTTTCGAATTAGCCAAGAACAAGGAGCCCATGTACTTGTTCAGCCCCTATGACATCGAGCGAGTCTACGGCGTGCCGTTCTCCGAGATTTCCGTGACGGAAAAATACCGTGAACTGGTGGACAACCCCCAGATTCACAAGAAACAGATTGATGCGCGCAAATTCTTTCAAACTCTAGCCGAAATCCAGTTTGAATCTGGCTATCCCTACATCCTTTACGAAGACACGGTCAACCGGGCCAATCCGATTGACGGGCGTATCGTCATGTCCAATCTCTGTTCCGAAATTCTCCAGGTCTCCGAGGCCTCCGAGCTGAACCCGGATTTGAGCTACCAGAAGGTAGGCAAGGATATTTCTTGCAATTTGGGTTCGATGAATATCGCGAAAACCCTGGATTCCCCTGACTTCGAGCAATCCATCCGGGTGGCGATCCGCGCGTTGACCGCCGTAAGTGATTTGACAAATGTGGAATGCGTGCCCACCATCCAGCGGGGTAACGCTATGAGCCACGCGGTGGGTCTGGGGGCAATGAATTTGCACGGCTGCCTGGCGCGCCACGAGATATTCTATGGATCCCCTGAAGGGCTTGATTTTACGAATATGTATTTCTACGCCACGGCTTTCTATGCCTTGAAGGCCTCGCATGAACTGGCGGTGGAACGTGGGCAACGCTTCGAGGGCTTCGAGCGTTCCCAATACGCCACCGGCGAGTACTTCGAAAAGTACATTAACGAGACGTGGGAGCCCAAAACCGCTAAGGTTCGCGAAATTTTTGCCCAATCAAGTGTGAAACTGCCCACCACCGAGGATTGGCGCCGCCTGGCAGAGGCAATTCAGCGTGACGGAATGTACAACCAGAATCTGCAGGCGATTCCGCCCACCGGGTCGATTTCCTATATCAACAACTCCACGGCTTCGATCCACCCGGTTGCCTCCAAGATTGAGATCCGCAAGGAAGGCAAGATTGGGCGGGTTTACTATCCCGCTCCCTACATGACCAATGACAATCTTGAGTATTACCAGGATGCCTACGAGATTGGTTACGAAAAAATTATCGATACCTACGCCGAGGCCACCCAGCATGTCGATCAAGGTCTGAGCCTGACGTTGTTCTTCCCGGATACCATCACGACTCGTGACGTGAATAAAGCCCAGATTTACGCATGGCGTAAGGGAATCAAGTCTCTGTACTACATTCGTCTACGTCAAGCCGCCCTGGAAGGAACTGAAGTCGAGGGCTGCGTCTCTTGTATGCTGTAGTAAAGTGACACGCTGTGGTGGTGTCGGCGGGTTCATGAGGTGATATTTCGCAACCCGAGCCTTTCGTTAAGGTTGTAGGGCTTCTGAAAAGAGGTACTGCAGCAACACCACGGCGGTGTCGTCATTTGGCGCGGTGCAGCCGGCACCGTAGATGAAATCATTGAAAATCTGGAGGCAATTATCCACGGTTTCCGAGCTAGCAGAATAGCCCATCTCAGCCAGGAACTTGACAGCCACCTCGGCGCTGGAACCTGGCAGCGCCCATTCTTCGGCGGCAAATATTTGGGCTAAAGCTCCCATGATGATGCGCAGGAAACTGCCTTCATCATCCTTGTCAGTCAGGGCGAATGCCAGCAAGGGCAGAATCGGTTGTGGATGACGCAGCTGGCGTATTCCCAGTAGAGACAGTAATACCTGGTCTCCAACCAAGCTGACCAGAGAAGACTTCAAAGCCAGGGTGAGATAGGCATGTAGGCTGTGGCGTACCCGGGTTTCTTCACAACAGGGGAAATCAGCGAGGAAACTTTGGGGTGGATGGGACAGTCGCGTCTTGAGAGCCGCAATGTCTACCCCGGTTTCCCCACCACAGGTGTGGCACTGAATTTCTTCGAGAATCCAGTTGAGGGGGCGCGACAGGGCGGATTCCGCCAGTTCCACCTGGGTGGCATCCACGCTCAAGTTAGACAGCCCCAGCAAATAGAGCCCTAGTTTGGAACCCGGCTGGAGATGCAACAGCTTTTCTCCGAAATCGGAGACGGGTAGTTGTGAGGCCAGACTGAAAAACTGGGCATCTTTAGATATGTCCACTATCTGACCTCCCCGAGAGTGCGCCATGCCGATTGTTTTTTAACGTCTCCCTTTACCTTAACGGCACAGGAGGATGTCAAGAGGCCGAATGACTAAACCTCTTGCCGAAAAATTGAAACTCCCGGCGCAGTCGCTAAACTTAAGGCCGGTGTTAAGAGGTAGTTAGACGGCTTTGCCGCTGACTGACATCAGAATTGAGTTGAATTTACTGTAAAAAGGAGCACTTATGGTCATCGGCATCCCTAAGATTGTCTCAGCCATCAACTGGAATGACATCGAGGATGAAAAGGATTTGGAAGTGTGGGATCGTTTGACCGGTAACTTCTGGTTACCTGAAAAAATCCCGCTGTCAAACGATATTCCCAGTTGGAAAACCTTGAATGCCGACGAGAAGCTCATGACCAACCGGGTGTTTACCGGTCTAACCCTGCTGGACACGATTCAGGGTACCGTCGGTGCCGTTTCTTTGATTCCGGATTCCAGAACCCCCCACGAAGAAGCGGTCTACACTAATATCGCGTTTATGGAGTCGGTTCACGCCAAGTCATACTCCTCCATCTTTTCCACACTGCTGTCCACCGAGGAGATTAACGAATCCTTCCAATGGTCAGAGAACAACGAATTCTTGCAGAAGAAGGCGCATATCGTCTTGGACTACTATCACGGAAATGATGCCGAAAAACGCAAGGTAGCCTCCACCATGCTAGAGTCATTCCTGTTCTACAGCGGTTTTTACGCCCCCATGTATTGGTCTGCTCATGCCAAGTTGACCAACACCGCAGATTTGATTCGCCTGATTATCCGCGACGAAGCCGTGCACGGCTACTACATCGGCTATAAGTTCCAAGTGGCGATGCGTGAATCCTCGTCCTCCCGGCAAGAGGAACTGCGTGATTACACGTATTCACTGCTCACCGATTTATATGACAACGAAGTGCTCTATACCGAGACTCTTTACGACACCTTGGGGTTGACCGAGGACGTCAAAAAATTCTTGCACTACAACGCAAACAAGGCACTAATGAACCTGGGGTACGAAGCCTTGTTTCCACCCGAGGAAATCGATGTGAACCCGGCCATTCTGGCGGCGCTTTCGCCTGCGGCCGAGGAAAACCACGATTTCTTTTCCGGTTCCGGCTCGTCCTACACCATCGGTACCGCCGAGGAAACCGAGGACGAAGACTGGGAGTTTTAAACAAAAAATCTGCAACAATTTTCCTAAATCCTGATAAAATGCGAAAAAACTTCCCACGCGGGAGTGGCCTATTGTGCAAGGCAATAGGTTTACTGTGATAAGTTGTAGTTAGAGTCCGAGAGATAAAGATAAACGTAATCGAGGTGTTCATTTCTTGTCGCGTCAAATAATTCTTTCACAAGGAGCCGTCGAAGCGGGTCTGTGGTACGTGCTGTCCCTGCGCTACGACGAGGAAATCACCCGCGAAATGCAACAAACTCCTCCAGACATGATTGACTACTGGTCACATAAGTTAAAGATTGACCCGCAGATGAAGGAGGACTTGGCTGTAGTTTTGCAGGAAGAAGTCCAGGTAGTGCGAAATCAGCGTAAAGCCGACCAGTCTTTGGGCGCAGAAAAAAGTCACTACATCTATCCGCAGTTCGACCAAATTTGGAAGCGGATTGTCCTGGTCAAGAAGCGGGCTAAGGAGCGCCCGGAAACCACCATCCCCGCTGCGGTTTACGAGCAGCTACGTATGAAGGAAATCACCTCTCGTGGGGTGCGTTCCTCGCAAGGCATGGTGCGCTGGCCTCCGACCTGCCAAACCATCACGAAACGCTGTGGGGGATCTTGGAACAACGCCTTGGAGAACATGGGGCTGATGACTTCCAAGCGGGGTCGTGCCCGAGGATCGCTCAAGTTCAGCGACGAAAAATATCTCCAGGCCTCGGTGGAGTTCATCCTGCATTGCCAGCAGGTTGACCGCGCCACCACTGTGGCCTATTACTGCCAGTGGGTGGCGCGCGAACGCCGTAGCGGCCGGATTTGGCCCTCGGCAGCGGCACAACGCCAGCTGCGGGGGACCTGGAATCATGTCATGGAACTGGGGCAAAAGATAGTGCAAAATAAAACTTTGTCCAGCTAGGGCGATACGCACTGGGTAAAACTGCGGTTTTTCCTTAGTTTCGTCGATTTGTTGGCGATTGACTACTGTAGAGTGAATTTCAACCCCGGGAGGCTACCGTGAAACACGCCAATAACCGTCCGAACCACGCTGTGCCCAGGATCGGTATCTCGATTGCGGCGGTAGTCGCTTCAAGTTCCCTCGTTTTTGCCGCGACTTCTTGGGCAGACAGGGGATTCAACAAACCGCCGGAAGCCCAAGAGGTGCCCACGGCGGCAGTGCAGGGGTTCAACCCGGGAATGATTATTAGCGACGAGCTGTTTTACAATCCCAACACCATGGATGCTGCGGCTATCCAAAACTTCTTGAATGCCCAAGGGCGTTCTTGCACCTCCGGCACCGCAACTATCACCGAAACCCTACCGGCTGACCCCAATGCGCCCAAGAATCCTGACGGAACCGCTCCGCAACCGCAGACGCAAACCAAACAGGTCACTATCCCCTGTTTAAAGGATTTCGCCCAAGACACCCCTGATCGCCCCGCCGATAACTACTGTCCTGGTGCCTACCAGGGAGCCCCGGGAGAAACAGCTGCGGTGATTTTGGCTAAGGTGGCGCAAGCCTGCCAGATTAATCCCCAGTCCCTGCTGGTGACGCTACAAAAGGAACAAAGCCTGATCACCGCCTCCGGGTCGTCCTTAAAGATTACTTCCTACCAACGCGCTATGGGTTATGGCTGTCCCGACAGTGCACCCTGCGACGAGCGTTACTATGGGTTCTTTAACCAGGTTTATAACGCCGCGCACCGCTTCCACTACTATCAAAAGCACCCTGCAAAGTTCCGCCACCGTGCCGGGAGAATAAACGATTTGCTGTTCCATCCCTCGCGCAATTCCGATGGCTCCTATAAGTGCGGTACCAAATCGGTCTTTATCGAGAACCAGGCCACAGCTGGGTTGTACAACTACACGCCCTATACCCCCAATGATGCCGCACTGGCTGCGGGGGGAGGTCTCGGCGATGAATGTTCTTCTTACGGAAACCGTAACTTTTATCGTTTCTTTACCTCTTGGTTTGGCCCCACCGGCTCTGTCAGTGCGATCCCTTCGGGTCGTCTCGCGGGCAAGACTCGGATAGACACGGCCGCTGCCATTTCGGCGCGAGCATTTTCCAATGGAAGCCAAAAAGTTTATGTGGCTCGCGCCGATGGCCCTATCGATGCCTTGGCTGGGGGAACTCTGGTGGACGGGCCGGTGCTGCTGGTACCCACTGATTCGCCTATTCCCGCCTCGGTGCGTAATGAAATCAATCGTCTTCGCGCGGTACAGGTGGTAGCCCTGGGGGGCTCAGCTGCGATTCCAGACACCGTTTTGGCCGATGTAGCCCAGGGGCGTTCCACTGCCCGTCTCTTTGGCAAGAATCGTTTCGCAACCGCGATTGCGATTTCTCGGGAAGCCTACCCGAAGGGCGCGAAACGCGCCTATATTGCTGACGGAGTGGGAGTGGATAATTCCGGTTCCCCAGACGCGGTAATCGGGGGTACTCTCACTGACGGTCCGGTTTTCTTGATTGACCCCAAGAACTCCGACAGTTGGGATTTGGTGGCATCTGAGATAAAGAACCTCAAGCTGGACACCGTGGTGGCATTGGGGGGCGAAAACGCGGTGCCTGCCAAGGCCTTGAAACGCATCGCTGCCGGACACAATCAGGGACGCCTATCCGGCCCCAATCGCTACGCTACGGCGGTTGCCGTCGCTTCCTATGCCTTCCCACCCCAGCAGGGGATTGCGAACCCTCAGGGCGGTTCAGTGCTGTCTGACAAGGTGGTTTATATAGCGCGTGGCGATAACTTTGCTGACGCCCTGGTGGCGGGAGCCTTGACTGACGGGCCGGTTCTATTGCTGCCTTCCCGCACGGATAGTCTGTCGGCTGATGCCCACAACTATGTGGCTGCACTGCATCCGCACACGGTGTTGGCCTTAGGTGGGATGGGTGCGATTCACCCCGATACGGTAGAGGCTACCGTGAACGCTGTGAAAGCTGGTTTGCGCTAATTGCAGCGGTTTTTCCGGGGCATTTTATTCGGTATAGCCGGGCTGATTTTGCTAGCAGCGGTTTTGGGGGCAGTGTTAAGTGCTATCTCTGCAACCGTGTCTGTCCCGCCCTCATCGGATGATTCTTTCTCCGGACCGATTGCGCCGCGCCTGGATTTGACCGATTTTCGACCTGGTTTCTTGATTTCTGACGCGGTGTTCTATAACTATCAAGCCATGGATTTACCCAAAATCGAGGCTTTCATTCGGGAAAAGAACGCGGGTTGTCAAGACGGGGCGGCTCCGTGTTTAGCCAATTATCGCGAGAACACTAAAGATATGCCCGCTACGCAGTGGTGTTCGGGCTACGCGGGTAACCCGGAAGAATCAGCGGCGATGATTATTTTCAAAACCTCCCAGGCTTGCCACCTTAACCCCCAGGTTTTACTGGTTTTACTGCAAAAGGAACAGGGTCTGCTCACGGCTTCAGGTTTCGACCTTACTCCCGCCCGGTACGAGATTGCCACTGGTTTTGGTTGTCCCGATGAGCAAAACTGCGATGAGCGTTTTTTCGGCTTCTCTACCCAGGTTTACTACGCAGCCGCCCAGTTCCAACGCTACCGTCAGCAGCCGCATCTGTTTAAAATCCGAGCCGGTCAGATGACTCGGATTGCTTTTTCACCCGACCCGAACTGTGGCGATGCCGAGGTCTTCGTCGAAAATCAGGCCACTGCTGGACTGTATAACTACACGCCCTACCAGCCAGATGCGGGCGTTTTAGTGGGTAACCCCGGGCATTGTTCCAGTTTTGGCAACGCGAATTTCTATGGGTTATTTCGTACCTGGTTCGGTGATTCGCACCGCTAGACGCGGTTTTGTGCGGGTTCATGAGGTGCTAGGAGCACTGCGTCCTAGGGTCTTAGACCCGAAGCATCACCGCTGAATTTTACCCCTTGGACAAATTTTTCCGTCCCCGTCAAAGAATTTCGGCTAGGAGTTTCCGTAAACGTTTCGCCGAGACTTTTTCTATAGTGCCCAGTTGCTGGGCAAATAAAGAGAGCCTGAATTCCTCTAACAGCCAGTAGATTTCTTGAATCTTTCGGTGGGTATCGGCGTGGAAAGGCCGGGCTTTGATGGTGGCCACGCTAGTCTCGAAGTCGCGCGTTACTTCTGCGAGGCGCTGGCTAAGCTCGGCGTCCGCCGCCGAGTTGTGTCGAGCCTTTTCCAGCCGTAAAGTATCTGCCTGGAGGTATTTTTCCAGGCGTTGCAGCCACTTATACGGGGTTCTAGCGAGGAAATCACCCTCCAGTAACTGGTTGACGTGGTTGACGATTTCTTGAATGGTATGGTGCAGGGTGGGGCTGGCCTTAGCCCGGGCATTCTCGATAACACGCTGCAACTCAACACGCTGATGCATCGTTGCAGCGACACCTTGAAGTATCCGGTAAACCGTATCTTCGAAACGATTGGCGCACTCAGCTTGCAACTGGACTAGGTCGTCTTCCCCTTCCAGCTGGTGTCCTGTTGCTAGCCATTCCTGGGTCAAAGCCACCCCAGCAGCGCTTTGGGCGGCTTGCACCAAGGCTGCGGTGCTGGGATAGGGCGAGGCCGCCAGGGCGGCGGCCTCTGCCCCGCGCCAGCGGGTTATCACTCGGGTTTGGGGCAGCTCCAGAGCCTCGGTAAGAGCAGCGGCATAATCGCGGGGTTTTTCGACTTTAGCCTTTTCGGCCTCCTGCTGATGCCATACCTTGCCTTGGTGGGTGGTGGTGTTTACTATCAGAGTGTTACGCAGCACACTGAAGTCATCTCCCTTGGCTAAAACCCGACCTTTGGCGGTAATGATAGCGAAATGGTTGCGTTGATTTTCGGGAAGCGCCTCATGCATAGCGGATAAATCGCCTCGGCTTAACTCCACCCTTCGCGCGGTGGCGATAGCCTGGCTAAACACCTGGTCTAGGCTCGGGCGCTCACTGGGGTTTACCCCAAGATAGGCGCTGATTGGCTCCCAAATTTCCTCTACCAGCGCGGCGGCGGGAACTACTTTTTTACGCACCTGCTTGGGCAGAGCCTTGATTCTAGCCAAGAGGTGTTCCCGCAAAGCCCCGGGGATGGGCCAATCAAAGCCCGTAGGGTCAATGGTCTCTAGGCTACGTTCGGGAATAATAATAGTTACCCCTTCAGAAAGGTCAACCACGTCAATCTCACGCTGCGGTATTCTCGAGCTTTTATGGCGTTTTGACTGGGTAGTATTGCGATGAATGTCTGCGGTGGGGGCGGTGGTAATCCCCCCACGTTTCCCCCCGAAAGTATAGGCCAGGGGTAGTAAAGTCTCGTTTTGATTCCAAAAGTCAGGGAATTGCTGGGCATCTTCGCTGGCGGGAACCAGCAGTTCCCACGGAAAATCCAAGTACTGAGGATCCTCAAAGCGTTTGGTTTTCCACCAAGCATTGAAAGCCGCCGCAGAGGTGACATTTTCCGGTAGCTTTTTGTCAAACCAGCTCTCTAAAGTGAAATCGTCTATCTCGCCAGGAATCTGCAGCCGTACCCGTGCCTCCTGCGCTGCCACCAACCGCTCCCGATTAGTTTGAATAAATGCCGGATTTTCACGCCATTCTCCGGCCACCAAAGCATGACGAATAAACAGGGCTCGCGCTAAATCCCGCGCCGGTTGATTCTCTACCAAGGTCGACCCCAGCGAGGCCAAGGTGTGTGCCCGGTCGGCCACCAGAGTAAGACCATAAAGCGTCACCCGTTCATGAATCATGGCGGCCTGGGCGCGTAAAGACCAGTAGGGCTCAAAATAGCTACGCACCAAGAGATATTTACCAGCCTGTTCAATCCACTCAGGTTCCACCCTGGCCACGGTGCGAGCAAACAGCCGAGAAGTCTCTACAAGTTCAGCAGCCATCACCCAGTCGTAGTGCTTCGAAGTCAGTCCCGAGCCTGGCCACACCACAAATTTTTGCCCCCGGGCACCGAGGTATTCCCTTTTTTGGGACGACCAATATCCAATCTGCGCCAACATCCCGTAAAGCAAAGCCTGATGTAGGGCATTAGCGTCAACCACGTCAACATTTATTTCGTTTAAACTGCGGGTATTTATCCCGATTTCTTGCAGCATTTCTCGCAGTTGCTTGGCGAGGTCAAACCATTCACGAACCCGCAAGTAATGCAGGAATTCGCGACTGCATCGGCGACGAAACGCACTGCCGGAAAGAGACCCCTTTTGCCGCTGGAGATACGACCACAAACGCAGGTAGGCCAAGAAATCCGAGCGTTCGTCCTCGAAGCGGGCGTGCATTTCGTCAGCCTCACTGCGTTTTTCGCTAGGACGTTCCCGCACGTCTTGCATGGCCAAGGCCGCTACCACAATCACTGCTTCCGAAGCCACCCCCAGTTCATCGGCTGCCAAGAGAATTCGCGCCAGTCTAGGGTCGAGGGGCAAACGGGCAATTTTTCGCCCCAGACGAGTAATTCGCACCGGTTTTTTCCGCGTATCCAAGGCACCAAGCTGGGACAATTCCAAAACCCCATCGGTAACGGAACGCGGGGAGGGCGGATCAAGGAAGGGGAAATCCGCGACTTCCCCTAAACCCAGGGAAGCCATCTGGAGGATAACCGCAGACAGAGAGGTGCGTTGAATCTCGGGTTCGGTATATTCAGGACGTGACAGGAAATCCTGTTGGGAGTACAGGCGAATACAGATTCCCGGGCAGGTGCGTCCACAGCGTCCCGCCCGCTGATTCGCGCTAGCCTGCGAGATGGGTTCTATCGGCAGACGCTGCACCCGAGTCTTGTTGGAATACCGAGAAATCCGAGCCACCCCGGGGTCTATCACATAGACAATTCCCGGAACCGTCAATGAAGTTTCCGCCACATTGGTTGCCAGTACAATGCGCCGTAGAGAATGGGGGGCAAAAATGCTTTGCTGGGCGGCTTCAGACAGACGTGAGTAGAGCGGCAACACCTCGATAGCTCCGGGAACGTTTGACTTTGAATCGGGCTCTACAAAGCGATGTCCTAGGTGTCCTTTCAAAGCAGCAGCGGTATCGCGAATATCGGCTTCACCAGCCAGGAACACCAAAATATCACCCGGACCCGCTTCAACCAGTTCATCCACCGCCCGCAAAATCCCTGTTACCTGGTCGATTTCCTGGTCAACCACGTCCACTTCAGTTTCCTTTATTTCCAAGCTTTTTTCGGGGTTTAGGCTTGGTTCTATTGCGCAAGATTCGAGGTGTCCCGGGGAAACTTCCGTCACCAGAGGACGGTATCTGATTTCAACAGGAAAAGTGCGACCCGCCACTTCTATCACGGGAGTGTCCACCCCGAAAGCAGTGGCGAAACGCTGGGAATCAATAGTGGCAGAGGTGATTATCACCAATAAATCCGGCCGAATTTTCACCAAACGTTGTAAATAACCCAAGATAAAGTCGATGTTCAAGGATCGTTCATGCGCCTCGTCAATAATCAGGGTGTCATAGCGACGCAGCTGCGGGTCTTGGCTCATCTCGGACAAAAGAATCCCATCGGTCATCAGTTTGATGCGAGTATCCGCCCCCACGTTTTGCCGGAATCGCACCTGGTAGCCCACGGTTTGCCCCAGGGTTTCGTCCATTTCAGCGGCGATACGGGTAGCGACAGTACGCGCCGCGAGGCGCCGCGGCTGGGTGTGGCCGATGATTCCATTGGTACCACGCCCCACTTCCAGGCACATTTTGGGCAACTGGGTGGTTTTCCCCGAGCCAGTCGCCCCGGAAATCACAATGACCTGGTGGTGGCGCATCGCATCGAGAATCTCTGCCCGCGCCTCGGTGACCGGCAGTTCGGGAGGATAAGTCAGTTTTCTAGGCATTCTGTCCCCTATTTTAGGACAGGTGGGGGACAATGTTTAAGTGACAACTCGGCAAGCACCTCATGAACCCGAATCAACAGCGAAAACCACCCGCCACCCGGTGTGGGCACCCATCTTGGAATGGCCCCACCCAGAACTGCTCAGCACCACAGCACCGAGCACAAGCAGCGCTCCGACGGCTTTCAACGCGGCACTGCAATACATGCTGCAACTGGGGATACCGGGCGAGCGGGGAGCCATCGGAGTAAAGTTCCCTTGCGCCCAGCAAGCTACCTTAGGAGAGCAGCCCGACGGGACGTGGATAGGGCAATGTGCTCCGGAGCAGGCCGCCGCCCTGCGAGCTGTGGTAGAGATGACAGATTTGCTGGAATATCCCGAAAACTTCCCGTCCCTGTTAACAACCTTGGGGCGCGCGCACTGGTATGGAATCGAGATTCGCTGCCGTGAAGCGGATTTACCCCCCGAGCTTTCTAAGATTACGCGCCCAATCACCGCTGCGGGGCTCCACCCGGCTTTAGGGATTAAGCCCGAGGCGCTGCGCGAGGAAAATCGGCAAGTTATTGGCAGCTTCCCCACCATCGCGCTGGATTTAACCCCGTTAGACCAGATTTTAGCGCCGAACTGGCGGTTTTTATTGGGGATTCATGAGGTGATAGCCCTGGTTGTGGACGCTAATAGCAACGAGCGAACTAATCTGGAAGAGGCCTTGGCCAGCTTGATTGACCTGCGAGCTGCTCTGGGTATAGATACCGACCTAACCGTAGGAATCGCCGGAGAATTTACACCAGAAATACTCAATTTTGCCACGGAAACTCGCGATGGCGGCTCAGAAATTTTAGGGACTGGGCTCAAACAGAGGCTGAAAGAGGTTTTGGATTTATCCACTGCTTTTCACCACGGTAAAGAGAACGTTGCTTGTGCGTTTGCCGCCGATGTGATTTTCCGGGCTGCCCAGTTAACCGCAGCACAACACGGGATAAACTGAGGCAGGCATTACCAACCCAGCCCAGTGGCGCGACAACACGCGGGAACGCGACGAAGCGCACCGGCCAGAATTTTAGGCGGCACTCGGGTGAAGGGAGGCAGGGCTAAGGCCAGAATAGCTTTGCCTCGGGTTTGGGGCTCCAGTAGGATGGATGCAGAGCACACCCCAGATTTTAGGAGCGAAATGGGTAGCGGAAAATGGTTGTTTCTAGCCGGGATTGGAACCGGCGCTTTTTTGGTACTGCGTCTACCCCAACGCCAGATTGAGTCGATTAAGGATTTCACCAGCCAGATTGCCCAGTCCCCCAATCTCACTGCTGCTAAAGCAGCGGCGAGTGAAAAACTCCGCGCGGCTTTACGGCACCACGGCAGTATTCTGGTAGACCGCATGGCCGAAGAATTGAAGCGGCAACTTCACGCTGCGGATTTAAATCGCGAATCAGCCGGAAGCGAAGATCCGTCAACCACGTCAAACACTGCCGGCCAGAATGACGCGAAAAAAGACAATCATATTATTATTAATGGGAAAATTGTTTCTTGATGAATAAACCGATTGACCCTAGCAGCCCCACCCGCGAGCAGCTTAGACGTTGGCGCCGTTACCTGGCCGAAGAACGTGACGAGGCCAGAATCTATCGCGAACTGGGTTTGCGTCGCAGCGGCCTAGATCGTGAAATCTTGTTGAATCTGGCAAAGGCCGAAGGCCGGCACGAAGCCCACTGGCTGCGCCTGTTGGGTAAACATGCTGAACCTGCCCCGAAAAGCTCGTGGCAAGTGCGAATTTTGCAAAACTTAGCAATTCGGATTGGCTCAATTTTTGTGCTGGCACTGATGCAACGCTCCGAAGAGCGTGGCACCTATGACGTTGATGCCGATGCTACCGCCCAAATGGCAGCCGATGAGCACTTGCATTCCGAAGTGGTGCGCGCTCTAGCGGCTAACTCGCGGGCACGGTTTTCCGGGAAAGCTCGCGCCATGATTTTTGGGATTAACGACGGATTAGTTTCCAACTTGGCCTTGGTAGCTGGTATCGCCGGTTCGGGAGTAAACCGAGGTCTGATTGTGCTCACTGGTTTCACTGGCCTGATGGCGGGAGCCCTGTCGATGGCAGTAGGTGAATACATTTCCGTCACCACCCAACGCGAACTCCTGGAGTCTTCACTACCTAATCCGCAAATGCGTGAAAGACTGCCAATGCTAGACCGAGCAGCAAATGAGCTGCAGCTGCTGTTCCTAGCTCGAGGTGAAGACCTGGAGACCGCGACTCAACACGCCCGCGCCATTATGAGCTCCCTGGATTTGCCAGAACAGATTAAACCTCAGATTTCCTTAAATAAAGATAGCCATACCATAAAAAACGCTACTACCAGCGATGATAGCCGTATTGACGGCCAAGAAATAAGCATTAAAAACCCTAAAGTGAGCCAATGCACCCCGGGCGATGATATCGCTGCAGCCACAGATTCTCTTGACACTATTGGCTCCGGATGGCAGGCCGCCGCGTTTTCTTTCACTTCCTTTTCGATAGGAGCGCTGGTTCCCGTATTACCTTTCCTTTTCGGACTCGACGGCTGGATGGGAATCATCAGCGCGACTCTCGCTGTGGCCATAATCTTACTGTTCATTGGTGGTACCATGGGAATCCTGGCTGGCAAACCACCGTGGTTGCGAGCTTTGCGTCAAGCCGCCCTGGGATTCGGCGCCGCCACCGTGACTTACCTGTTGGGAAATCTCGCCTCTAACGTCCAGTTTTTTTAGGAGTCACCGTGTTGGAAATCTTGCTCTGGCAACCTAATCCTCCCGAAGAGCTGTTAAAGAATGGTTTGCCGGAACTCTTTAGATTCATGGACTTGACCGGGGTTTTCTTAAACGGCATCCTGGGAGGTCGACTCGCGCGGCAAAAAGGCTTCGACCCAGTAGGTTTCGCGGTGTTGGCCATTATGAGTGCCTTGGGAGGCGGGATTATCCGTGATGTCATGCTGAATAACGCCCCACCCGTTGCACTCACCGACCGCTATTATCTGACTATGGCCATACTCGGAGCCTGTTTGGCATGGCTGTGGAAATTCGATGGCAAATGGTCGCGGCGTGCCCTGATTATCTGCGACGGCCTGGTGTTGGGGGTCTGGGCTGCCACCGGCACCCAAAAAGCTCTGGCATTAGGATTTGCTTTTATTCCCTCGGTATTAATGGGGGTTATCACCGCTATCGGGGGAGGTATGGTACGAGATGTCACCGCTGGGAATGTACCGGCGGTTTTTGGCGGCAGCACGCTCTATGCCATTCCCGCCGTGATTGCCTCGGTTCTGGACGCGATTCTGTTCAGCAGCGGCTATCCCCTGTTGGGGATGCTCATCGCCGCCGTCGTGGGTTCGGGGATTACCGTTATGGCTTCGTGGCGACGCTGGATGCTGCCCAATATGAATGACTGGTCGATTTCGATGACCCCCAAGCAATGGCGCAACTTTCAAAAAAAACGACAGCAGGCCAAACAGAAAACTCGACAAAACCAAGCGAAATCCAATCCTAAAAATCCTCCAACCGAGCCAAACCCCCAGACTTCAACTCCAGATTCGGCTTTCTGATGCCTTTTTAGCGAGCTAATTCGAAATTCCTTAAACCCTGTGGAAAACGGAGTTTTCCACAGGGTAAGCCCGGCAGAGTTGCCCCGACCAACTATTCCCTCCAGGCTAGAACTGTGTTTAGATTCCAACAAGTAACCCTCGGGGATATCGCTTTGGTTATCCTCGCGGGACTGTGTGCCTGGGCGGTGATTCCCGGCCTGGGACCTGAACTCGCTAATTTACCAACACCTGGGTTTTCTTGCCAGGTAAAACCCCATTTTAAAATTGACGTGGTTGACGCTTGGCAGGAACTTTGTTCCCTACGCTTGCGTCAAGATTCAGGACCGGGCGGGTATAAACGCGATTTCTTTGGCGGCTGGAAAGATCTGGATCACGACGGCTGTGACACTCGAGCCGAAATCTTGGCACGGGATTTTCGCCATGCTCGCTTCGATAGTGCCAAACCTTGCCGATTGGTGGGTGGGGTGTTCCACGACCCCTATACCGGGAAAACCACGAGTTTCACCGCCGCCCCGGGAGCCGTCGTACAGATTGACCACGTGGTGGCGTTAGGCGATGCTTGGGCCAGTGGGGCGAACCAGTGGAGTAACGCCCAACGGCAAAAATACGCTAATGATCCCGCCGTTTTGCTAGCTGCAGACGGAAAAGCGAACCAAGACAAAGGCAAACTCGCCGCCGATGGGTGGATGCCTCAGAATAAAAACTTCCGCTGCGCCTATGCCCGCCAGCAAATCAATATTAAATACCGCTGGGATTTATCCGTAACCCCACCAGAACGCCAAGCGCTGCTGCTTGCCCTCAGCCGGTGCTGAATTGAACATGAGGGGCAGGTTTACGGCCTGCCCCTCATGAATCCGACCCCATAACGGGACGAAACGAAACCAGAAGGAGTACTCAGCTACTAGCCAAAGCTGCGGCGACTACCTGTTTAGCCTCGGCCTGAACCTGTTTAAGATGCTCGGGGCCTTGGAAGGATTCGGCGTAAATCTTGTAGACGTCCTCGGTCCCCGAGGGACGCGCCGCGAACCAAGCATCGGCGGTGGTTACTTTTAAGCCGCCAATCGCCGCTCCGTTACCGGGTGCCTTTACCAGACGATCCACAATGTCTTGACCAGCGAGCTTACTGGCCGTCACGTCTTGTGGAGTCAACCTCGCCAACTTGGCCTTTTCAGCTTTAGTGGCCGGAGCATCAACCCGTTGGTAGAAAGACTCCCCGAAACGCTGTACCTGGTCGAAGTGCAACTGCGAAGGAGTCCGACCGGTAACCGCCAAGATTTCAGAGGCCAAAAGCGCGGCCACAATCCCGTCTTTGTCCGTCGTCCACACCGTGCCGTCTTTGCGCAAGAAAGAAGCCCCGGCGGATTCCTCGCCACCAAACCCTACCGAGCCATCAAGGAGTCCAGGAACAAAGTGCTTGAACCCGACGGGAACCTCGACAAGTTTACGTCCCATCGCGGCGACCACCCGGTCAATCAAGGCTGATGACACCAGGGTTTTACCCACCGCGCAATCTTCACCCCACCCGGAGCGATGCGTGTAGAGGTATTCAATGGCCACCGCCAGATAGTGGTTAGGATTCATCAAGCCGTCAGCGGTAACGATGCCGTGACGATCAGAGTCGGCATCGTTACCAGTAGCAATGTCGTAAGGGGCAGAACCGCCCTCCATGACTTTACGCAGCGCCGCCATCGCGTAGGGCGAAGAGCAGTCCATGCGAATCTTGCCATCCCAATCCAAAGTCATGAACGACCAGGTCGGATCGACCTTTTCGTTTACTACTGTCAGGTTTAAGCCGTAGCGTTCCGCAATCGCCGCCCAGTAGTCCACCGCCGCGCCACCCAGGGGATCAGCCCCGATACGAACCCCCGCAGATTTAATGGCATCCACGTCAATCACGTTAACCAGTGAATCGACATAGGACGGGAGAAAATCAAATTTTTCTATACAGTCTGCAGCGAGAGGATGCGACTTGCGCGGCACATTACGCCAGCCCTCTTTAAGGATTTCATTCGCTCGCGCAGCTATCCACGAAGTGGCATCGGAATCGGCCGGTCCACCGTGAGGAGGATTGTATTTAAACCCGCCATCACGCGGCGGATTGTGCGAGGGAGTAACCACTATGCCGTCGGCTAGCCCTGCCCCACCCAGGCGCACTCCCCCGGGAGTGCCCGCCCCGTTGGCTTTCAAAATGGCGTGCGACACCGAAGGCGTGGGAGTATACGCATCACGGGCATCGGTGTAGGTATGCACCCCGGCAGCAGCTAAAACCTCTAGGGCACTCTTCCACGCGGGTTCAGATAGAGCGTGGGTATCACGCCCAATGAACAGCGGTCCATCAATTCCCTGCTGGCGGCGATACTCTACGATGGCGGCAGTGGTAGCCACAATGTGAGCCTCGTTAAAAGCCCGGTCAAGGGAGGAACCACGATGCCCGGAAGTTCCGAAAACCACTTTTTGGCTTTCTTCGTTAACATCCGGTTCGAGGTCATAGTATGCGCCAAGTACGGCGGAAACATCAATCAAATCTTGCGGTTGCGCAGGTTGTCCAGCTCTTTCATGCATGTCCTCATTCTCTCACCAACTTGGGATTTTGGGAAGATTTTCACGCGGGTAGCCTGCGTTTGTAAAATCTTGGCTTTTAAAATTACTTTACTTAGTTTTTATAAATTGGAAAAATAGGCTTTAGAATGAAGTATGCTCGAAACCGAAAAACTCCCTAAAGTCGCGGTGGTTATCCCCGCTAAGGACGAAGGGGACTCCATTGCCGCCACGGTCAGAGCCTCGAAAGCCATTCCGCGTGCGGATTTATTCGTTGTCATTGACGACGGTTCTAGCGATAACACGGGAGATGCGGCTCGTTCTGCCGGTGCGGTCGTGGTGCGTCATTCGGTGAACCGCGGTAAAGCCTCGGCGATGGAAACCGGGGCGAAGGTTGTGGCCATGCGCGATTCCGAAGAAGATCCGGCTCGCTTAATTCTGTTTTTGGACGCAGATCTAGGTGATTCAGCGGCCGAAACCTATCCCCTGGTGAAAGCAGTAATGTCCGATGGAGTGGATTGTGCGATTGCAAATTTACCAAAACAAGCGGGGGCAGGAGGCCACGGTTTCGTCACTCGCCTGGCACGAAGCGCCATCCGCTGGGCTACCGGATGGGAACCAGCCCAACCGCTGTCTGGACAACGCTGCTTGCAGCCTAAAGCCTTCTTTGACTGTCTACCACTCTCCCCTAGCTGGGGAGTGGAAACCGGCATGACCATAGACCTGCTGGTACAAGGGTATTCGGTACAAGAAGTTCCCTGTGAATTGACCCACCGAGCCACCGGTAATGATTTCGCGGGTTATACACACCGTCTCCACCAGTTTCTCTATGTGCTCCTGGCGGCTACCATGCGCTTCATTCGTCATGTCCGCGCCCCGCGACAGCTACGCCTTAGTGCCAGCGATACCCAGGTATCCGGGGCTGTCTATCAACTTAAAACCACAGGATAATAGTTGACGTGGTTGACAAACTTGGCACAGCGAAAGCCCGGAGGATTGCCGCCGATTTCAATCCCAGAACAACCTAAGAGACACTACTTTGCTTCCAGGTATTTATGCGCAAACAGCGAAAGCCAGGCCGGGGCGGCGACGGTAAATCCGACTAAACCAACCAGCACCGTAGAATCATTGAGAGCCATCCCCAACATCATGGCGGTAAACCACGCCCAGATAAAGGCTTTTTCAGGCGCACTCAGTGGTATCCCTTCGGGGGCGGTTTGTGCCCGAGCAGATCCCAGAAGCCAGGCATAATCGCGTCGATAAGGATTGCGCCAGTTGGAAAACAAAGGCCAAGCTAGCAAGGCGATACCCACGAAGAAAATCGCGGTGGTTAGTCCCACTACAACGGGATTCCACCCGGCGGTAGAGAGCTGGGTGAGTTTCCCCCACAAGATTTCACCCAGCTTGCCGTCCCGCACCGAGTCCACAAAGTGACCCAGGTGGGTGCGCTGCGAGGGCGGGCGCAACCAATCCAGATAAGCCAATAGCGCCGCCAAGCCAAATGCGAACAAGAGCACCACTAGTGATAACAGAGGTTTTAAAGGTTTGGAACGCAGCTTAACGAACAGGACGACGAAAGCGGGAAAGGCGGCAAGTAGTCCCCCGAAATCTGCCCCCAAAAATGGAATCGCATCAATTGCCATTACCCCGACGGCAAACAACAGCAACACCGCAAACAGGGGGCGACGCGTATTTTCGCCGGCTAAGCCATAGATTAGCGAGCACAGCAGCAACGCACCGGTGAGGTAAATCGCAAACATCATATTGTCAATCCCGTAAAAACGTCCCCCGATGGTAGATTGGGCTCCCATCACAGCATCCAACATCATCGGCGAACCAATCCACGGGTCGAATAAGCCTATTACCAGCGACGATACGCTTATTATCGCCAAAGGGCCAAATAAAGCATTTAAGCCTAATCCCGACCAAAAAATGCTTATTATTCCAGCTACGGCAAAAGGCAACAACGCCCCAAACCAGTAAAACTCACCGACCGCCACTTCGGTTTCGCTCGACCCGGCCTCCCACCACGGCACAAGATTCATCAGAAATGAAGCGGCGGGCACCAAAGCCAGGAACAAACCCATCCCGCGCCAAAATCGCAGCAACCGACGGGGACTTTCCCAGGTGGAACCCAGATTCGGGTGCAGGCGCCGATTCAAAGACCACACCCCCGCAATCAAAACTATCGAGAGCAGGGTGGATAGCAGCGGGATAAAGCAACGTTGCGCTGGCAGAATAATGGCGGCGCGGCGCGCGGCCGATGCCAGCGTCCTGACCGACACATTTTGTTTGGCTCCAATCGGCTGACCCTTGACCTGGGGGGGAATCACCGCCCCGAAATAATCCAGAATAGTGGCACTCACATCCGCTAGTTGCACCAGGCCAGGGCGCCGGGTCGAAGCCGAAGTAGCCGCCCCACTACCAAAATAAGACCCGAAACCCAGAAACGCTTGCAGGCGCGGCTCTCCCCCAACACCCGGGGCATCAGATGCTGAAATCGCCATCAGATTCCAGCCTTGATCACGCGCCTGTTCAAGCAAGGCAGCCACCATCGAGAACTGTTTTTCCCGAGGCACCACCGTGATATCAATAAAGCTGACGCTCCCAGGCCGCAAAGCCGTGCCCAGCAAAGTGGCGAAAACTCCCGGGTCGGCATTCTGAAAATAGGCATCTGGATAATACAAATCCGACCCGGAATGCCCCGGACGCGATTTTTCATTTCGAAACCAGGTCGACACCTTAGAGCCAAAGGTATTAAGAGTGATGGCACCTAATGAATCCGCCGTCAACTGCGCCGCCAGATTCCAGTTCCTCGCAGCCTTCCCGGATCGGTTACCCACCGCCAGTGCCGCCAAGCCTTCCGAAACACTCGTCGTGTCCCCCACCGTGCGTGTTACCAGGTTGGCTTTTAGCCCGGTATCAAAAAACTGATTTACCGGTGAATCACGCCACACCGCAGTGTCCCAACGCCACTGTTGTCCCAGCACCACCACCAGGGGCGGACGCGAACCTAGCGGAGACAGCGAAGCGGCTAGGCTTTTGGGCCCGTGTGACCCACCGGGGATTTTCCCGAAGCGAGCGGCGGTTTCCCCCCCGCTGGAGGCTGGGAGGCCGTGGGCGTTTGCGGCGCACCGGGAACCTCGAAAGTCGCCCCGGGCGCCGGGCTTTCCTGGCTGGGAGGCTGGCTAGCGTTCGCCTCGCGGTCAGGCGATTTGCGGGGCGTATCCGTATCGCTTTTGTTCCCACTGTTAGTGTCGCCGGTTGCTTCGCTCGTCGTTTGATGAGTCTGACGTTTAATCGCATCGGAAGTACGGCGCCCCGACTGGTTCAAAGCCCCCGGATCTAAACCAGGAATATCGTTCTTTTGGAAGGGATCCCAGTGCAGTTCCTGTTCCGGAGCCCAAGGCTTGGTATCAAACTGGGATACGGCACTCATTGCCCCAGTTATTAGCCCCATGCTCAAAAGAATAGCCGTCAACCCTGCGACCAGATACCGCGTCGTAGGCAGGGGCTTATAGGGACGTTTCAACGGCTTTCTTGATTTAACCGTTGACTTTCCCGAGCCAGAACCGCGCAGGGTATTCATTCCGGACACGCCGGGTTTAGCTGCTCCCGGGCGCGGGGTACCCTTGGTAGCGGAGGCTGAGGTTCGCATAGTCAAATCATAGTGGAAATTGTCTTTTTTTCCGAGCTTTACGGAAATGTAACGTAATGAGAACCGGATTCTCACCGCCGAAATCTGATTCCTCGTATTGGGGCTGCCCCCGATGAAGCCAAGTGCTCTGGGTGGGGCGGTATGATTTAGCCATGATTGATATGCGCCTAATGAAAGAAAATCCCGAACCGATGCGTGCCTCCCAGCGGGCACGCGGCAATGACCCTGCCACCGTTGATGCCGCTATTGCTGCCGACGACAAGCGTCTAGAGGCCTTACAGGCGTTTGAAAATGCCCGCGCCGAACAAAAGGCATTCTCTAAGCAAATTGGGAAGGCTTCCAAAGAGGAACGCCCCGCATTGCTGGAAGAGGCCAAGCGGATGAGCGAAAAAGTCAAGACTCTAGAGGAGGCTGCTAATGAAGCCGCCACAGCGGCGAAGCAAGCCGCGATGGTGTTGGAAAATCAGATTCTGGACGGGGTTCCCAGTGGCGGCGAGGATGATTACGAAGTCCTGTCCCAGGAAGGCACCCCGATTCGTGATTTTGCCGCCGAAGGCTTTAAACCCAAGGATCACTTAGATTTGGGACTCGGCTTGGACGCGATTGATACCGACCGAGGAGTAAAGGTTTCCGGGTCGCGTTTCTATTACTTGAAGGGAGTGGGGGCTCGGCTGGAGCTGGCGATTTTGAACGCCGCGATTGATACCGCGATTGCCCACGGTTTCACCCCGATGATTACCCCCTGTATGGTTTCGCCCGCCACCATGAGTGGCACCGGATTCCTGGGCGAGCATTCAGACGAAATCTATTACCTGCCGGCTGATGACCTGTACCTGACCGGCACCTCTGAGGTGGCTCTGGCTGGCTATCACACCGATGAAATTATCGACCTGTCCGCCGGTCCAAAACGTTATTCCGGCTGGTCAGCCTGTTTCCGTCGCGAAGCCGGGTCTTATGGCAAGGATACGCGCGGGATTATTCGGGTACACCAGTTCCACAAGGTAGAGATGTTTTCCTATTGCCGCCCGGAGGAATCGGTGGAGGAGCACCAAAAACTGCTGAATATGGAACGTGAAATGCTGGCCAAAGTGGAGTTGCCCTATCGGGTAATCAACACTGCAGCCGGGGATTTGGGCTCTTCAGCCGCCCAAAAGTTCGACTGTGAGGCGTGGCTGCCGACTCAACAGCGGTTTATGGAGGTGACTTCTACCTCTAACTGCACGACTTTCCAGGCACGGCGCTTGAATATCCGTTACCGTGACGAAAATGGAAAGACCCAAACCTGTGCCACGCTTAATGGAACGCTCGGTACAACTCGGTGGATTGTAGCCATTTTGGAAAACCACCAGCAAGCCGATGGTTCGGTGCGGGTTCCTGCCGGTTTGCGCCCCTATATGGGGGGGCTGGAAGTGCTCGAGCCAGTCAAGTAATCGCTGTGCAGCGTGAGCGGCATGAGGTAAGGTTCAAAGTGGGCAGTTACGCTTCTATGGTGAGATTTCACGAGGAGAAGCTGCGGAATTTACGCCTTCCTTCCGCGCCAAGTTCGTTGCTGCTTGCCTTGGATATTGACGGCACTATTCTGGAAGAAGGCCGTCCCCTATCGGAACGATTGGTACAAAATGTGCAATATTTGCGCCGAGTCGGGGTTCATATCTGTATCACTACAGGTCGCTCGGTACCCGCAACTGTACCAATCGTTCAACAACTGGGATTAAGTAATACCTGGATAGTTAGCGCCAACGGCTCGCTAATTGGACGCTATAGCACCGATACCGGATATGTTTTGACCAACCAGTACACTTTTCCGGTTCATGAGGTGCTGGCTCGGGTTCTGGATGCCATGCCGGATGCCCTGATTGGAGTCGAGGATTCCCCAGCCGGATTTCGAGTACTAAAACCCTTTCCCCCCGGAGAACTGCGAGAAACCATCGCGGTGCAATCCCTGGAGGAATTGGGCGCCAAACCAGTGTCTCGCGTAGTTGTGCGCAATCCCCTCATGAACAATGAAGAATTTGCCACCACCGTAGCCAAAATAAACCTTTCCGGCGTACAGTCCGCCATCGGGTGGCGCGCTTGGTTGGACATCAACCCCCCGGGAACTTCCAAGGCGAAAGGCCTGCAAATCGTGTGTAAAAATCTAGGCGTGGATTCCCGCCATACCCTAGCCATAGGGGATGGGGCGAATGATATTCCCCTGTTACAGTTCGTGGCCTACGGGGTGGCGATGGGTAATGCTAATCCAGCAGTGAAACACGCTGCCGATAGCACCACCCTGGCGGTGGAAGACGACGGCGCGGCGGCAGTTTTAGAGGCGATTTGTGCAATATTACCTGGTGAAACCGTATTTGAATCCCCCTCAATCGCGGACTAAATCCGAGTTTTTCGTGTCACTCACAGCTTAAAGAAACAAGAATCTTCCCACAATTCCCCAGTGACGTATAGAATTGAAACAACCGATTGAGGGAAGGTTTTAAACATGGCAAGATTCGATACTGCGGAGCACCTGCGGTGGTTATCCCATCACATGCAACAAGTCCTTGAATACGGACAACGTGCGTTTTTACCAGGTGGATTTGGATATATCTACGCTGATGGCACCACGGATAGAACCTCGCCAGTGGAACTAGATTTGACCGCTCGTTCCACATATATTTATGCGTTGGGGACATTGTTGGGAATTCCCGGCTCGGCACGCCGCTGTGACCACGGATTGAGAGCCCTGCAATACACATTCAAAGACCCCGAATATGACGGCTGGTTTAGCTTAGTAGAGCCGATGACCGAAAAGGCAGTCAAGGCACGCACCCCCGGGAAACCGGTGGGACCGGAAGAAAAACACAAGAGCTCCCGGTCTATGTCCTATCTGTTAGAAGCCGCAGCGGCAGCTACTATTGCGCAACGCCCCGGGGCGAAAGAACTGATGGAACAGGCCATTGCGGTAGAGGAAAAATATTTCTGGGACGAAACCATCGGGCGGGTCAATGACTCGTTTAACCGAGATTTTTCCGCGATGGAAAACTATCACGGGATGAGCTCAAATCTGCACGCTGCCTCAGCTTTCCTGACGGCGGCGGATGCCACCAAGAATTCCGAGTGGATTCGACGTGCCGCACGAATTACCGAATTTGTAATCGAAGAAGCCCGAAAGAACAACTGGCGGATTCCCGAACACTTCGACGTAGAGTGGCAAGAAGACAAGGAATATCACGTTGGCACCCCCGCCGATCCGCGCCGCCCCTATGGGGTTAACGTAGGGCACTGTTTTGGGTGGTCACGAAAAATCATCCAGGTCGCGGCGGCGATGCAAGAATTGGGCGAACCATTCCCGGAAGACAGCTTCGAGGTTGCCAAGAATATCTTCAACCGCATGGCCGAAGACGCGTGGAAACAGGACGGACACCCGGGTTTCTTCTTTACGGTGGACTACCAAGGCAAGCCCCTCATGC
Source organism: Mobiluncus mulieris ATCC 35243 (assembly GCF_000160615.1). GTDB lineage: Bacteria > Actinomycetota > Actinomycetes > Actinomycetales > Actinomycetaceae > Mobiluncus > Mobiluncus mulieris. The sequence continues at coordinate 127,921 of NZ_GG668520.1, forward strand.
GCCAAAGTTTCGCGTGGGTGGCGAGCGAAGCAATTCAAGCCCTGACCGCCCTAGGTTTCGCCATGGCCGAAAGAGGCGTGAGCATGGATGAAATCGGCTACTACATGAGCTATTACAACGAGTGGTGGGACTATCTAGAGGGCTATGTTATCCAGCCGGATGGCTACTGGGTGGGGGAGTTGAATCCGAATAACCAACCTGATGATACCGTGTGGCCGGGTGCCCCCGATATTTATCACTCCGTGCGGGTACTGCTGGCTCCTCGGCTGCCCAATACCCCGTCGAAGCCTTTAGCAATTGCCAGTGGCTGTTTGGACCACCCCGTCGACCACGAACACCACATTCATATTTGGGTGTAACTGCGGGTACCCCAATTGTTTGGGGGATGGAAGCTTCACGCTTCCATCCCCCAAACAATTCTAGGTTCAGAATTTTACACGTCGTCTTTACTTCCCACGAAGTGGACACGAATCGAGTTGGTATGTCCGTCTTGCCCCGGGGGCAACCCCCCGACATATATCACCACATCGCCTTTTTCCGCCAAAGACTTGGCAAGCACGGTTTTCTCGGCATCGTGAATCATGGTGTACATACGTTGCGCCAAAGTCACCGGATAGGCTTTTATCCCCCAAGCTAGTTGGAGTTGACGCCGGATTTCCTCGTGGTAGCAGAAGGCATAGAGCGGAGTAGCGGGGCGCAAGCGCGCCAAGCGACGCGCGGTAGCTCCCGAATTGGTGAAGGCCGCCACAAACTTCGCCCCGGTTTTCTGAGCGATAAGCACCCCGTGACGGGCAATAATCGACCCTAAATCCAAGTCGGTGTCACGTATCTTGGCAAAGTGGCGCGCCCCATCATTCTCGGCAGATTCGATAATTTTTGCCATGGTTTTCACGGCCTCTACCGGATACGCCCCTACGGCGGTTTCCCCGGAAAGCATCACGGCACTCGCCCCATCCCACACCGCATTAGCACAGTCGGAGGCTTCGGCACGGGTCGGGCGCGGGTTGAAAATCATGGACTCCAAAACCTGAGTCGCTACGATTACCGGTTTTGACTCCAAGCGGGAAAGTTCGATGGCACGTTTTTGTACCGTAGGGACTTCCTGCAGGGGCATTTCCACACCCAAATCCCCACGCGCCACCATCACCGCGTCAAATGCCTGAATGATTTCCTTGAGATTCTCTACCGCTTGGGGTTTCTCGATTTTCGCAATCACCGGTAGACGTCGTCCAACTTCGTCCATAATCTGGTGAACATCCTCGATGTCCTGGGCACGACGCACAAAAGAAAGCGCAATAAAATCAACGTCTTGCTTCAGCGCCCAGCGCAAATCATCGGTATCTTTTTCGGATAAGGCTGGGACGGAAACCCCCACTCCCGGCAAATTTAAACCCTTATGGTCGGAAACCTTGCCGGGAACTTCCACCGTGGTCTGTACCTCGGTTTTGGTCACCCCAGTTACCCGCAGCCGAATATTACCGTCGTCAATCAACAGTTCATCCCCAGGACTGCAATCCCCAGGCAGGCCTTTATACGTGGTGGAAACCATTTTGGAATCCCCCTCAATATCACGGGTAGTTATAGTGAAATCCTGGCCTTTAACCAGTTCTTCGGATCCATTAGCAAAGGTACCTAGGCGAATTTTGGGGCCTTGCAGATCCACCAAAATCGCTACTGGCTGGTCAAAGTTAGCCGAAACTCGGCGCACCATGGCGATTACGGCTTCGTCTTCTTCCTGGGTGCCATGGGAACGGTTAACCCGCAATACATTCGCACCCGCTTCGATTAGACCCCGAATAGTTTCTTCCGAAGAAGTAGCCGGACCTAAAGTACATACAATTTTAGAACGTCTCATGCCTCTACAGTATCCAAGCAAAATGACTTTGGCTAGTGGTTTTACTCGCTTTTTACGCAATATTTTGAGATGGATTCATGAGGCGCTAGCCCGGTCACTTCGCTTTTTCCGAAACGGTGAACCCGTAATTATTGCCCAAGTGGCGGAGGGCGAGGGATTCGAACCCCCGGTGAGTTTCCCCACAACGGTTTTCAAGACCGTCACATTCGGCCGCTCTGTCAGCCCTCCATGCGGTGACCTTACATCCCCATTATTCTAACAGGTTGGAACCAAAGCTCTAAGTTTTCGACGTACCCGACGGTGACGCGATATAACCAGGTAAAAACTGATGCCAAGTATTAGGCAGTCAACACCGACCCAAAAGTCATAATTCCGGTCTGAAGCCGGCAAAATGGAATTGTTCCAAGTTAAGGTGCCCAAGCTACTAGACTAAGAGGTAAGGGTGAAACGAATCCGACGCAGAATCGAGGGATGATGACTGGAACAAACCAAGGCTGGAACCCAGGGAACAACCCGGGAAATTTTCCACCTACCGGCAGATCCGCCACCCCGGGGGTGCCTAATCCGGGGATGGCACCTCATGCACCCGTACCCCGACCTACTACCCTACCCGACCCCACCGAGAAAAGCCGCAAAAAATGGATTATAGCCATTGTAGCGGCGGCAGTGGTGCTGCTGGTACTGCTGATTACCTTCGGAGCCTTGTGGCTGCTGGGAGGCGATTCGCAAGGGGCACGTTCAGCCTGTACCAAAGCAGCGACGGATTTGACCAAAAAATACGAAACCCTGCAAGACTCCGTGAAAAAAGCCGAGGAACTGTTACAAAACACGGATGCGACTACCCTGACCGATCCGCAGCTACTGTCGGATTTGAAACTAAAGACACAACAAGCCGGTAAGGCGATAACCCCGTTAGCTTGCGACTCCACGATGAAACAGGAGCAGCTGGCTAAAAATGCCTCTGAGATGCTGGCCACCACTGAAAAACTATCCGCGCAGCTCGACGACCTGGATAGAGCCATTGCTTCTTTACGCGATTCCCAAAACATCAAAGATTTAGGCGAAGTGAAAACCGAGTTGGAAAACACCGTGAAAAGCGGCGATGACCTGATGAAACAGTTAGAAAAAGAAAAACTGGACGACACCGAAGCCCTGGCGGCGCTTCAGGCACAACTCGACGATGCCAAACGCCTCTTAGACCAGGTAAATTCCCTGAAATCTGCCAGCGAAGATAAGGTCAGCGACCTCTCTGAATCCATGCGCGCAGCTCAAACCCGGCTGCAAGAAGACATGGATGCAGTCAAGAAAGCGGCAGCTAAAAAACGCGAAGAAAAAGCACGTCAAGATGCCGAAGACAAAAAGAAGCAGGAAGAACAAGAACGGCTCGAACGGGAACGCGAAGCTAGCGAAAAAGCTCGGACACACACACCTTCCCCCAGTACCACAGAAGGCGCGGATGGAGATTACGAAGGCCAACCCGATGGTACCGCCAACAAAAAACCACCGGCCTGCGCGGTGGGTTCCACGATGACCGACCCGAATGGCGGTAAGTGGCAGTGCGCAAATACGCTTGACCCCACCACCGGCACCTCTGCCCCGTCCTGGGTACAAGAGACTCCCGCCACTACTCCCGCGAACTAATTTAGGATGTAGCCGGGGATGCGGAATTCGACGGGACGCTAGGGGTTTCACTCCCTTCGGGGGTTTGAGAAGGGGACTCGGCGGGAGTTGTCGGCGGAGCGGGCGGTGCCACCGCCACAGTGGCACGCAACTGCGAGCCCAAGGCGACAATTTGGCCGGCCTTGTCCAGACTCAACACGGTACCGGGCGCGGCCGTGTCGGTTTCTTTCTCGGAAGTAATCAGGCTAACCCGGTTGGCTCCTACGAATTTCTGGAGGGCATCTAGGGTTCCGCCCTGCAGTTCGGAGGGAATCAGCACATTACCAGAAGCCAGCTGCAAATCTACCGAATCACCTTTTCTGGCCGGAGATCCCTGTTCAGGATTAGTCGACACTACCTTGTCTTTATCGATGGTGCCAGAGTTAACCGTGGAAATATTGCCTAAAGCCAGTCCGGCGGCCTTCAGGGCACTGCGAGCCTGTTGCTGGGTCAAGCCCTCTAGGGATGGCACCACCGTGTCGCCCGGCCCGGTAGAGAAAGCCACTTTCACCTTGGAGTCCTTTTTTACCATAGTTCCCGGAGCCGGGATGGATTTCACAAACAAGCCCGGCGCGATTGTCTCAGAATTCTCTCCGGGAGACATGGTCATTTTCAGCCCTGCCTCGGTCAAGGCGGTGCGTACCTCTTCTTGATTCATGCCTTTCAGCTGCGGAACCGCCACCAAGTCAGAAGCACCGCCCTCACCCCCGACGAAAATCCAGTAATACCCGAATCCCAAGACAGCGATAATCAACACTGCCAACAGCGTAAAGACCAGCGGCAACCGGCTTTTCTTCGTCGGGGTACCGGGACGCGTCAGGCTCTGAGTCCGGTAAAGATTGGAATTAGGCACTTGCCCCGGCGTAGCCGAGCCATCCAGCGGCGCAGCAGCGGCAGGATTGGAAACCGGCGGCAACACAGTGGTACCACCCCCGGGGGCGGTGGGCGGCAATGCCCAGGTTTGGGTATCCGGCGCGGTTACTTCCATGCCGTGCAGGGCAGCATTCAAATCGGCACGCATCGCGGCGGCATCCGCGTAACGCTCCTCGCGGTTCTTAGCTAAAGCCTTCATCACCACCCGATCTAGAACAGGCGGAATATCGGGGGCAATCGAGGAAGGCAAAGGCGGCAGCTGCGAGACATGTTGAAAGGCCACAGCCACGGCCGAATCACCTTTAAACGGCGGTTTACCAGTCAACAGTTCAAACAGCAAACACCCGGTGGAATACAAATCCGAACGGGCATCTACCTGTTCTCCGCGAGCCTGTTCGGGCGACAAATACTGGGCGGTACCCACCACCGCGTCGGTTTGGGTCATGGTGGTTTGAGAATCAGACAGAGCCCGGGCAATCCCAAAATCCATCACCTTAACCTTCCCGGTAGTAGTAATCATCACATTGCCGGGTTTAATATCGCGGTGTACCAGGTTTTGGTGATGTGCATATTCCAGGGCATCCAAAACCCCGGAAACAATCTCGATGGCCTCGTCTATAGGCACGGGGTTTCCATCGGTCAACAGTTCGCGTACCGTGTGTCCCTCGACATATTCCATCACGATATAAGGAACTTGAACGGTCGCTCCATCCGAGGCGGTAAAGGTTTCTTCGCCCGTGTCATACACCGCCACAATCGCGGGATGGTTAAGATTGGCCGCCGCCTGGGCTTCGCGCCGGAAACGCGCCTGGAACACAGGGTCACGAGCCAAATCTTGGCGCAAAATCTTGATGGCAACAACCCGGTTCAATCGGGTGTCGTTGCCCACGTGCACCTGCGCCATTCCGCCGCGCCCGATGAGCTGGCGAATCTCGTAGCGTCCCCCAATAATCCTATCCGACTGGGTCAAGGCAGTCCTCCTCCGTAGCCGTTTGCGTCACAATCCTGGATTCACCCAGCGTCTGGCTGTAATTTACCCTAGCCGAAGCGCTGTGTCCTTGCGTTGAAGTTATCAATCCAATAATCAAAGTCATTAAAACTACTGCCGTAATCACAATAGCAGCAATAATTTTGCTCCTCTCGCTGCCGGAGTGTTTGTCCAAGCGACTGTCTGCCCGGCGCCGCGCGGAAGGCTCTAAACGGTGTGCCGCCTTGCGATTTTGGTTTTCTAGGGCAGTGCGGGACACGGGAATGGCGGCGCGTCTCGGGCTGGGTGGGGTGGTAGCTCCGAATCCGGGTCTCGCGGGGGAAGTCGCTGTGGAGGCGGGCACAGCTGCGGCAGGTCTGGGCGACACGGATAACGGGACTGGCGGGGCAGAGTCTCCCGGAGATGCGGCTGGCGGGGTGCTTGTTGGGGTGCCGGTCGTTGTGGAAACGTCAGCCGGGTGGGTCGCCTCCCCTTCATGAGGTGCCATCCCCAAGGCGTCCGCTCCCCTCGAGTCATGATCCGGTTCGGAAACAGTGGGGATACCCTGGGTAGGTTCTAACGGTCGGGTGGGACGCGCAAAACTCATCCGGGGAGTGAAAGCCGGGGGAACTTCGCCGTGCCACAACAGGCGAATTCGCTGCTGAATTTCGGCGGCCGAAGCGGGTCGCAGCGCGGGGTCTTTTTCCAGCATCGCATAGACCAGCTGCGCCACTTCCGGAGCAACCGTATTCGGCAGGGGCGGCACCGGGTTTTTGACGTGCGCCAAGGCGATATCAACCTGGGTGGAACCGGTAAATGGACGTTTTCCAGCCAGGGCTTCATAGGCTATCACTCCCAAGGCGTAAATATCGCCGGCTGCCGTAGCAGTGTGCCCCATGGCCTGTTCGGGAGGCAGATACTGGGCGGTTCCCATAACCATCCCCACCGCTGTCAAAGCCTCAGCTCGGGGTGCCAAGGAAATCCCAAAATCAGTTAGTTTCGCTACACCCTTGTCTGATATCAAAATATTCGAGGGTTTCACGTCACGGTGAATCACACTACCGGCATGGGCGGCTTGCAAGCCACCCGCCACTTGCATCAGTATCGGCGCGAGTTGATCCCAGCTCAAGGTGTGTCCCCCTGCCAGAATATCCGACAGAGGTCGACCCTCGACCAGTTCCATCACGATCCAGCCCTGACCTTCGGTTTCCCCCCAGTCAAACACAGCTGCCAGGTTCGGGTGGTGCAGTCGCGACGCATTAATGGCTTCGGCACGCAGCCGCGCCAGGAAGGTTTCTTGACCGCTCAGTTCATCTTTCAAGACTTTTACGGCCACCACATTTTGGCTGCGTTTATCCCAGCCGCGCCAGATTACACCCATACCGCCTTTGGCCAGCACCGATACCAGTCTGTACCGGTCGTTCAAAACTGTGTTAGCTCCAATCATCAGCTCACCCCCGCCTGGAGGATGCGCTGGGCTAGGGGGGCGACGGTATGCCCACCGGTGCCCCGGATGCCCTGGGGATCTTCAATTACCACGGCCACCGCAATTCGCGGTGCTTCGGCGGGGGCAAAACCCACGAACCACAGGTCTTGCCCCGAAGCGATGCCAGTTTGAGCCGTACCAGTTTTCCCGGCCACGGTTATCCCTGGAATTGCGGCGGCCTTGCCGGAACCTGTTTTCACGACCTCTTGCATTAGAGTATTCAAATCGGCGGCGACCTGAGGTGAAACCGCGCGACCCAGTTCTTGGGGAGCGTGTTGTTGCACCACTTGGAAATCCGAGGATAAATCTTGGTTGATCAAATAGGGTTTCATCACCATCCCACGATTGGCCACCGCCGCAGCCACCATCGCCATCTGCAGCGGAGTGACCCGCACAGATTGCTGGCCTATCGCCGCATTGGCCAGGAAGGAGGGGGCTTCGGGCAGGGGGAATTGCGAGGCCACACCGGGCATAGGAATTTGGACGGAGGTAGCGAAGCCAAAACGTTTAGCCTGGTCTTGCAAGGCCTTGCCCCCCAGGTTCATCCCCAGCTGCGCGAAGGGCGTATTGCACGATTGCGCGAAAGCAAACCTGAATGGTACCTTTCCGTTTCCACACGGGTAGCCCCCGTAGTTGGACAAGGTAACATTCGTGTTTGGCAGCGGCAAGGTGGTGGGCGCATCAACCTCGGTATCGGGCTGGATTTGCCCGCTAGAGAGCAGCGCAGCAGCGGTAACAATTTTGAAGGTTGATCCGGGCGGGTACAGTTGCGATATGGCTCGATTCATGAGGGGCTTGCCCGGATTGGAACGTAATGCCTGGTAGTTATCCAGTACCTGTTTCCCATCGGCACCGCTCAAAGTATTGGGGTTAAAGGAAGGTGCGGAATACATCCCCAGGATTTCACCCGTAGCGGGATTTAAAGCAACTGCCGCCCCGGTTTGACCATGCAAAGCCTGGACACAAGCTTCTTGAATTTTGGGGTCAATCGTCAAGGAAACATTCCCACCCCGAGGTTGTGAGCCGATGAACAAGTCCTGTAGGCGTTGCAGCCATTGAGCATCGGATTTCCCGGAAAGCACGCTGCCCGCTTCTTTTTCTAGCTCGGTGACCTGGCCATGTACCGCCGCCGGGAAATAACCCGTGATATGCGCATAGTGTTCACCTTGGGGATAGGAGCGTTGATAGCTAGCATTCACTCCTGTACCAGTCGGTACAGATTGAGCCAGGATGAGTTGCCCCGCCACGATTTTGCCACGTTCTTGACCCCAATAGGCATCCGTTACCCGCCGGTTGTAGTCATTAGCATAGAGCCTGGGCGCATCAATGAAGGCGTGATAGGTCAAAGCCAACATTAGCGCCAAAACCATCAGGGTCAAAGCAAGATAGAGTCTACGAATTTGGGAATTCATCGGTTCACCACCTCGGTGGGAGCGCCAAGAATCGCCTCTACCGCACTATTTGTACCGCTCGTTCCATTATTTTGCCCGGGTTGGGATTTAGCATCCAGAGTGACTGGAGCCGGGCGGGGACGGCGCGCCGAATCTGAGATACGCAACAAGATAGCGATTCCAATCCAGTTAGCGAATAGTGAGGCTCCCCCGGCTGCTACAAAAGGTGTAGTCAGACCGGTGGAAGGAATCAGGCGCGTGATACCCCCCACCACAATGAACAGTTGCGCGCCAATTCCGAAAGAAATCGCGGTAGCCAGCAACTTCCCAAAACCATCACGCACCCCCATCGCAGTGCGCAAACCACGCTGCACCAAAATCAAATATAACAAGAATATTGCCAGCATTCCCGTCAAACCCAATTCCTCGGTTAGCGCCGAGACGATGAAATCGGAATTTGCCAAGGCGGTGCGCCAAGCCTGACCGCGTCCCCATCCATTACCGCTCAAGCCCCCTGAGGCAATTCCGAACAGTCCGTTTACCAACTGATAGGATCCCCCCGGTCGGTCGATAACCGCCGGGTTAAAAGCGTCCAGCCAGTTCGATACTCGCTCTTTGACATGTGAAAACATGGTATAGGCCAATACGGCTAGGGGTACCATCAGCAGAGCGCCGAAAATAATCCACGAGGGGCGGTCGGTGGCGACATAGAGCACCGCCACGAAAATCGTGAACATCAACAAGGCTACGCCCAAATCTTTTTGTGCCACCAGCAAAGCCAAAGAGGCTAGCCAGGCCACTAGCAGCGGAAGGAAGTCCCGCCACCTTGGCAATTGCAAAAACAGGATTTTCTTGCCTGCAATCGCCAGGGAATCACGACGGTATTCGAGGTATCCCGCAAAGAAAATCGCCAAACACAATTTCGCGAACTCGTTGGGTTGGATGGATTGACCCAAAATCCGTATCGAAATATAAGCCCCGTAGGATTTCACTCCCAGGCCAGGAATCAAGGTGGCCATCATCAGCAAAATCCCTAATATTAAGCCCGCCCAAGCGAATTTGCGGAAAAAACGGTGGTCACGGAAACACACCAGGATGGTCAGGGCACCACCGGCCGCCACCAGGGTCATGATTAGCTGTTTATCCCCCGAAATTTGAGCCAAACTGGCCGGGGTGTTCATCCGCATATACTCCAAATCCAGCCGAGAAATCATAGCTAAACCAATCCCGTTTAAGGCCAGGGCAATGGGCATGATCACCGGGTCGGCGAAGGGCGCCAGGATGCGCAACGCCAGGTGCAAAACCAAGCCAGAAAAGGCGATACCGGCACAGTGCCAGTACCACAGCGCCGGAGCCTCCGGGTGGAATGCCATTACTGACAGGTAGCCTCCCACCCCCAGGGCGATGGCCAACAGCGTTAAGGTCAGTTCTGAGTTACGCCCCGAGCGCGCCGGATATTGAACCACAGTAGCCATTACTCGTCCTCCGCCGGTTGGGGTTTAGTCGCAGTTTCCGGGGGAGAAACCGTTGGTTTAGCGGCGTTTTTTGACCGTTTAGTCAAACCGGTTTTCCGCCAGGAATCAAGGATTTTGTTGGCTTCTTTGGGGGATTGCAACGCGATGGTAGCGTCGAGTCTATCCTGGATTACCGGAGCTAGATTGGCGTAACGTAAGCCCTGTTTTTTGACCGGATGGTACAAATCCCAGGTTCCGATTGACTGGTTGATTCCCTGGAACAAAGTAACTTCCCCGTCCTTAACACCCAAGAAATACTGAGTTTGGCTCCACTGATAGGCCTGATAGGTACCAAATCCCAGAGCCGCGAGCAACACCAACACCGTGAGGATAGTGAAAATCTTGGCTTTGAGGCTCAACTTTCGCGGGTCACGCACGGGAGCGCGTTCGGTTTCCTCCAAGGGCTTACCCCGGCGCAGCATCGCAGCGCGTTCGGCGGGAGTAGACTGCCCGATGCTAGCTCCCGCCGGGGTGGTAGAAGCCGCTCCCACCACCTGGGCGGCGGTGGGAGTGAGTTCGTCATCAGAATCCACTACATCAGCCACCACCACAGTGACATTATCCGGGGCGCCGGATTTCAAAGCTAGTGCCACCAGTTGTTCGCAGCAGGCTTCGGGATTGGGCTCAGAACGCAGGACATCCCCGATAGTCTCGGCAGAAACCACTCCGCTCAACCCGTCGGAACACAGCATCCAACGGTCGCCCATCACTGCCGCACGCATGGATTCATCCAGGGTCACTTCCCCTTTAGAGTCCCCCAATACCCGCAGCAAAACGGAACGTTTGGGGTGGTGAGCCGCCTCTTCGGGGGTGATTTCACCGGTTTCCACCAGATACTGTACAAAAGAGTGATCCGTGGTCACCTGAGTTAAATCAGCATCTCGCAACAGATAGGCACGCGAATCCCCAATGTGAACCATGCCCATCTTGTTTCCAGAACGCAAAATCGCCACGCAAGTCGTCCCCAGCCCCGCGAGTTCTTCATAAGATTCAGACAGTTCCACTAGCTCCTGGTGAGCTTCTTGAATCGCGGCGCGCAGCAAATTCAGCAGGTCATCGGCCGCGTGGGAATCCTGGTCAAGAGGAGCCAAATGCGCCACCGCCACCGAGGAGGCGATATCGCCACCGGCCGGTCCGCCCATCCCATCAGCCAAAACCAGCAAATGTGGCCCCGCATAACCGGAATCCTGGTTGTTTTTGCGCACCAAGCCAACATGGGAACGAGCCGCGTAACGTAACTGGATGGACATCAGCGTAGCTCCACTATGGTTTGTCCGAAGCGAACTGGAGTCTTGGCATTTAGCGGGGTGGGGGCGGTGATACGTACTCCTCCCACGACCGTACCATTGGTAGATCCCAAGTCCTCTACGTACCACTGGTTGTCTTGCAGATATATCCGGGCATGTTGCGCCGAGGCATAGTCATCATCTAACACCAGGGTAGAAGTGGGGGCACGACCGACAATAATCGGGCGATTAGAGAGCTGCAAGGAAGAACCCGTCAAGGGACCCTCCGTGACCAACAGGGTAGAGACCGCTTTAGATTTAGCATTTTTTTTGGGTCGTTTTTTGCTTTTAGCCGCGCGAGTTCTGCGGGTAACCATAGTGCCATAGATGTCTCGGCGTAATACCACCAAAGCACCCCCCACCAGCAACCACAGTAAAACCAGGTAGCCGATGCGCAGCAGCGTAAAGCTCAGTTCGTTCACTAGCCCTGACCTTTCGCGCCTGCTGGGTAAATGAAAACCAGTTTGCTTTGTCCGATGGTAATCGTATTGCCGTGCATCAGGGTGGCTTCGTGTACCTTATGGCCTTCGACATAGGTGCCGTTGGTAGACCCCAAGTCACGCAGGATATAGAACTGACCCTGACGAGCCACTTCGAAATGCCGGTGAGAAACACTCGTGTCTTGAAGCGAAATATCAGCAACCTCGCCACGTCCCACTACAGTGAGGTCTCCGACCAACAAATAAGTCTGTCCACCCACGACTTCTAACAGGGGCTTGTCGGCATTTTCTTGCAACAGGGCTGCTTCGCTGGAAGACTCCGAATTGGGGGATACCCCGGGGTCAGCGGAAGATACCGGGGGAAAATTAGGTGTCCAGTTTTGACCATCCAGTACAGAGTGTTCCGGAATGTTTTGACCGTCTGGTACACTTTGGGCGGGGGTTTCTAGCGGCGCCACATTCTGTATCGAATGGGCTTTCACCTCGGTTTTCCGCGTTCCTTCCGGGGCGACCAACAGCTCTATCTGCACCGATCCCACCAGAGAATAGTTTTGTTCCCGGGCATAGCTTTGAGCATCGCGAGTAAACTCGCTGAGCAAAGCCTCCTTGCCCCATTCCGTGAAAGCCGCATCGGTTTGGGGCGTGAGGAAGACCTGAAACTGGTTCGGAGCCACCGTACGTTCCCGAGACATTGGAATCGCCTGGCGATCCATGACCTGTCGGATAGCTTGAGTAATATCAATGGGTTTATCTGGCCCAGCCTTGTGAAACTTTTCAATCATCCGGTCGAAAATCTCCACAGTCCCCTCCCCTCCTCGCTTAATTAATCTTGGAAACGGGTCAATGTTATTATGCTGGGTATTTTACCGACTTTAGATGGATTAACCCTATTCCTAGGACTTTTTTGTAAAAATCTAGCGATGATCCACTCGATGGGTCAGGAAATCTCCCAGATACTGAACCGCCATCACGATAACCCCGATAACGACTATAGAAACAATCATGGTGTCACTCTGCCAGCGGAAACGACCGTAGTTAATTGCCATTGCCCCCAGTCCGCCGCCGCCAAGCGAACCGGTAATCGCCGTATAACCAATGATGGTAATAACCAACACAGTGGTGGATTGCATGAGTGCCGGCAAGGCTTCGCGCACCTGTACTCCCCACATGATTTGGGTGCGAGATGCCCCCATCATCTGCGCGGCCTCGATTTTTCCTTTATCCACCCCCATGATGTTAGATTCCACCAAGCGGGCAAAGAACGGAGTCGCCCCGATAATCAAGGGTATAGAGGATGCCTGCCACCCGACAGTGGTGCCCACCACGAGGCGTGTAAGTGGGGTCAAAAACACGGCCAAAATCAAGAAGGGAATAGAGCGACCCAAATCTATGATGAACCCCGTAATCTTATTCACCACCACGTTGGGAATCAGTCCATCCTTACTGGTAGCAACACAAAATAGTCCCAGGGGAATCCCTAACAGCACAGCAAAAACCCCAGAAATAGCCGAGATAGCTAAGGTTTCCAAGGTAGCGGGCAGCATTTCCTTGGTAATAGCTGGGTTATCCCCCCAGGTGGGATCGCCATAACCCGTAGCAACTATGGTGAAAATATCAGACGCGAACTGAGTAAATATGGGATTAATCAAGTAAATCACCGACCTTTTTGGTTTCGATTTCGCGTTCGGTGGCATCAATACCTTTGGAACGCATTGTCGTCAACAGGTGGGAAACATTTTCCCGGGGCACCGCTAGAGCGAGACGCCCCACCTGGGTGGCACCGACAGTTTCAAAGGTTCCGGCCGCCACATCTGCCCCCTCGGCCGCCACCAGACCCATCACCGCTGATCCGGTGGGCTTACCAGGGGTGGAGTTAAATGCAATATCTATCACCGCTGCGGTTTTCCCGTTAAGTTTCGGAGTTTCGTCCAGACGCGGCAGGGGCACCAGCTCCAAAGCCAAACGGCTGTTGGGTTGGGTCAAAATTTCTTCCACCGTGCCGGACTGAATAATTTTTCCGTGTTCCAACAGAGTCACTGAGTCACAAATTTCGCGAACCACCGACATTTCGTGGGTGATGATTATCACGGTAACCCCCAGATCGTCGCGCAGCTGGCGAATCAACTGCAGCACCTGGCTGGTGCTTTCCTGGTCTAGAGCCGAGGTGGGTTCGTCGCACAACAGCACCGGTGGGTTCGTCGCCAAACCCCGAGCGATACCCACGCGTTGTTTTTGTCCCCCCGACAGTTGCGACGGGTACGAACTGGCGCGGTCTTTCAAACCTACCAGTTCCAGCAGACGCATCACTTGTTCGTGACGCTTCCCGCGCGGCACCCCTGACAAATACAGAGGATAGGCCACATTCCCAGCCGCAGTGCGTGAATCCAATAGATTCGCGGCCTGAAACACCATGCCGATATTACGTCGGGCTTCACGCAGTTGGGATTCGCTGAGAGCGGTCATTTCTTGACCGTCGACGGTAATCGAACCCTCGGTGGGCTGTTCCAAAGCGGTCAAACAGCGGATTAGCGTGGATTTGCCAGCCCCGGACTGGCCGACAATACCGTGGATAGAACCTTTGGATACCTCGAGGTTGATTCCGTCCAGAGCACGCACTATCCCCCCGGCTGCCGACTTCACGTGGTAAATCTTCGTGACATCCTTTAGCGCAATCATCGTTTCAGTCGTTTTCATCTGCTTCATTCTACCCCGTTAAACTTGGGTTCATTTTCAGGGGTTCATGAGGTGCTAGCCCGGATGTTGGACGTAAATTGAAATTTCCCCGGTCCGCTGGATCGCAGCGGGTTCCGGGGAAAGGGCGCGCCCGAAGGGACTCGAACCCCCAACCTTCTGATCCGTAGTCAGATGCTCTATCCATTGAGCTACGGGCGCAACAGTGTTTTAGTTTAAGACTTCTGGCTTAGATTTCCAAATTCGCTAAGCCTCGCGCAATTACTTACCGCCCCGCGAGAAAACTTGCTATATGTCGGTTACCCGGTTACCGGAACTCGCGAGGAACCGCAAACCCTAAAATTCCAAAGCAGACCGAAACAGCGGATTTGCGAAACTCGCACTATTACAGCAAAAACCCCGCCTTATCACCAATAAGACGGGGGTCTGGCGGAGACGACAGGATTTGAACCTGCGAGGGACGGATGCCCCTAACACCTTAGCAGGGTGCCGCTTTCGGCCGCTCAGCCACGTCTCCAAGGGTTTTAACTGTACCTAAAATCTAGGTTTTTTCCAACCTGTGGGAACTAGGGGAAGACATGAGAAAATTAGATATGATGGAAAAAGAAGGATACGGTCGATTTTAGATGGGCAACTCATGAACAATTTAGTAAAAATGCGGGAAAAAGCCCGAGATCCCAACACACCTTTGACCACTTTACAGACCATCGCTCAAGATTACCCGACTTTACGTCCGTCTTTAGCCCTCAATCCCTCGACCTACCCTGATTTACTTAACTGGCTGCGGGAACTCAACGATCCTGAAATTAACGCAGCTTTATCCGAACGTGCCGACCGAGAGGGTCAAGAGGCAAAACCCCACCAAACAGACCAGGAAGATTCTAAAGACCCTGACAGCAATCCGCCAATCACCCAGTCGGCGCCAGTGGAAGATACCCCGGTGGACGACATTGATATCACCGACCAAATTATCGAGGTAGAACCCGACGACGTTCCCCTCGACTATGAAGTTGATTACGACGAGGAATACGAACTTAACGAAAACGCTGAATACGAGGCAGACTACCAAGAGGAGCCCTCGGCGGTGTCTAGTCCCCACCCAGCCGCCGTGACTTCCCCAGTGCCGCCCCCGGACAGCGCTATGTCCGCCCGCGTCGCCGCTCCGAAACCCGATACAGCCGACTTGGATTCTAAGGGCACCGCCCGGTCACTGTCGAGTGCCGAAGTCGCCAGACGACGCCGCACCAGTTTCCTCGTGATGCGGACTTTGCTGGGACTGATAGCCGTGGCCATAACCATCGGGGTGATAATCACCAACATGGGCGGCTCGAAGCGCGGCAGCTCGGCCGATATTTCGGTAGACAGCCCCACCCCCATCACCACCGGCCACCCTGGTACGAAAGCTCCGGCTAGCGGAACAGCTACCGTCACCGAATTACCCCCCGGCTACACCGGTCCCGTGAAAACTATTGAAGTTCCCGGTGCAGTTCCCGGCCAGAGCATCAAAAAAATCGTTCCCGACCCGGAGGCAAGCGCGAAATCCTCCGCTTCCAACTCGGCATCGCCCAGTACCTCCGCCAGCGCTTCGCCCAGCGCCACCCCCACTCAAACCCCCACTCAAACCCCCACCAATCCTCTGGCACCGGCAGATAACGCCAAGACCTCCGGCAGCTTCACCACCACCGATGGAAACGTACGCTGCGTATTTGCGGCGGGACAAGTGCAGTGCTACGCGAACACCATTAAGGCAGCTACCAACTGTGAAACTCGACAAAACGACACGGGATACACACTGGTATTATCGGGGTCGAACACTTTGCAAGCCGATTGTGTGCCCCCGCAAAACATGCCGACCGAAACCACACTGCAGGCCAATGAAACCGCCAAAAACGGGCGATTTGCCTGTAAAAATTCACCAGCCGGCAACTCGGTGATGTGTTGGGATACTAAAGACGGAGACGGATTTGTAATCGGAAAGAACGCGGTGCGCCGCTTTGGTACCGGTTCGAAACTGCCGGAATTTCCCGGCTAAGACCCCCCGAAACTAAGAGGCGGCCACCCCGCGATTAGCGGAAACCTGAGCCATATCGAGATTGCGTACCTGGTGGAGCAGCTCGTCCAATTGGGTGCCCTGCAGCAGGCCAGCCTCGCGGAAAACCAATATAGATTGACGGAAAATCATCAAGGTCGGAATGGAAACAATCCCCGCCGCGCTGACCAGGGATTTTTGTTCCTCGGTGTTGACAGTACCGAAGTACACATCGGGATTACGGATGGAAGCTTGCTCGTACACGGGAGTAAACAACCGGCACGGCGCACACCAAGAAGCCCAAAATTCCAAGACTACGATGTCATTGTCGCTCATAGCGGATGCCATGTTCTCTTGTGTAACGACCTGAACAGCCATTTCAGAATCCTCCCTCCACTTTGAATGTTATCATAGAATTACTAATCGTCTTCCTTATAAAGCTGCGCAGCAACGATTTCCGCCAGTTGAACTGCGTTCAAGGCGGCTCCTTTACGCAGATTGTCACCACAAACCACCATAATCAGCCCCCGGTTATCCGGGACGGCCTGGTCTTGGCGGATTCGCCCCACCAAGCTGGGGTCGATTCCAGCCGCATCCAACGGAGTGGGTACGTCTTGCAGCTTGACTCCCGAGGCACCCGAAAGCGCTTGTTTTGCCTGCTCCACGGTGAGGGGGCGCGCAAATTCGGCGTGAATCGTGAGAGTGTGCGAAGTCAACACGGGAACCCGCACGCAAGTACCAGAAACCAACAAGTCCGGGATGCCCAAAATCCGGCGTGATTCATTACGCAGCTTTTGTTCCTCGTCGGTTTCCAGCGACCCATCGTCGACATAACTGCCAGCCAAAGGCACCACGTTGAAAGCAATCGGGGCGGCGTATACCTGCGGTTTCGGCCAAGACACCGCGTGTCCATCGTGTACCAGCGCGTCAGTATCCTGAGGCACTTTCACCGCTGCGAGCATAGTTTCGAGTTCTCGCACTCCCTTAAGCCCAGAGCCGGAAACCGCCTGGTAGGACGACACGGTGAGGCGGCGTAACCCCGCCAAGTCGTGCAAGACTTTCAAGGGTGGCATCGCAGCCATCGTGGTACAGTTCGGGTTGGCGATGATTCCTTTGGGGCGTTTGGCGAGGTCGCCGGGGTTTACTTCGGCCACCACGAGGGGACAGTCCGGGTCTTTGCGCCACGCCGAGGAATTGTCCACCACCACTGCCCCGTGTTCCGCAAACTTTGGGGCGAATTCGCGAGAGGCCGCAGCCCCGGCTGAAAAAATCGCGATATCCACCCCCGCGAGGTCGGCGGTGGCGACATCTTCCACCGTGATTTCCTGGTTCTGAAAAGAAACCACGGTGCCAGCCGAGCGCGGCGAAGCAAAGAACCGGTAGTGGGTGGCCGGGAAGTTTCGCTGTGCGAGAATTCGGCGCATTACCCGGCCAACCTGGCCGGTAGCGCCCACCACTGCTAAAGTTAAGTCCTGTTTCATCGTCCGGTACCTCCGTAAACTACTGCTTCTACTTCACTGGAATCCAAACCGAAAGCCGTGTGTACCGCCCGTACTGCATCGTCGAGCTGGTCGAGGGACACCAGGACGGAAAGCCGGATTTCAGAGGTGGAAATCATGTCAATGTTAATGCCGGCAGCCGAGAGCGCCCCAAAGAGTTTCGCGGAAACCCCCGGGTTGGTGCGCATCCCCGCGCCAATCAGCGAAAGCTTCCCCACGTTGCCGGTGTGCGCTATCTTGGCGTAGCCGATTTCGTTTTGAGCAGCTTCCAAAGCTACTAGGGTAGCCTTCGCGTCCACGTGTGGCATGGTGATGGTCAAGTCGGTAGCACCCTTTTGCACGGTGGACACGTTTTGCACAATCATGTCGATGTTTGCCCCGGCTTCAGCGATAATCTCGAAGATATGCGCGGCGGAACCCGGTTTATCGGGCACCCCCACCAAAGTGAGCTTGTCTTGTGAACGGTCGTGGGCAATACCGGAAATAACTGGGCCTTCCACGGTTTCCTCCTGACAGTAGTGGGTTAGGGCACTTTCAGGGACAATGCCTTGGAGTGCCGGATTAGCGGTAGTGTTAGAAATCCAGGTGCCATCTTTTTCGGAAAAAGACGAGCGCACATGCAGGGGCACCCGGTAGCGGCGCGCAAATTCCACGGCGCGCAAGTGCAAGATTTTGGCTCCATGAGCCGCCATTTCAAGGGTGGATTCAAAGTCGATGGTGCGAATGCGCCGCGCGGTGGGGACGATACGCGGATCGGCAGTAAACAAACCGTCCACGTCGGTATAAATTTCACACACATCAGCTCGCAAACTGGCGGCCAGTGCCACGGCAGTGGTATCCGAGCCCCCGCGGCCGAGCGTGGTGATATCGTCGCGCTTGTTCACACCTTGGAAGCCCGCCACAATCGCGACATTACCCTCATTGATAGAACGAGCGATGCGCTCGGGCATCATCGAAACAATCGCGGCTTTGCCGAAGTGGTCGTCAGTGTGCACCCCCGCTTGTTGTCCGGTGAAAGACAGAGCGGTTTCCCCCAGTTCATTTACCGCCATGGCCAGCAATGACATCGAGATTCTCTCGCCCGCCGACAGCAGCATATCCATTTCGCGCTCTGGGGCGTGAGCCGTGACCTGAGCCGCCAAGTCGAGCAGGTCATCGGTGGTGTCCCCCATAGCGGAGACCACGACAACCACGTTGTGGCCGTGTCGCTTGGTTTCCACGATGCGTTTGGCCACACGTTTAATCGCTTCCGCGTCGGCAACGGAAGATCCACCGTATTTCTGCACTACCAGAGCCATCAAAACCTCCTTTGAAGGTGTTTCTGGGCTTCCCGCTAATATCTCCCACCACCGATTCCGAAAATCCCGATAATTTCCATCAAGAATGCGCGGGGCCGAAGCCATATTTGCGAGCAACAGGGTTAATCTATCGTGTTTTCAACAAAAAACAGTAATTTCGTGATTATTCCAAGCTGTGTCTTCCTTCCAGAGCACGGCTCAGAGTCACTTCATCGGCGTATTCCAAGTCGCTGCCCACCGGAAGCCCGCTGGCCAAGCGTGAGGCCGGAATCTGGAGCGTCGCCAGCAACCGAGACAGATACGTAGCGGTGGCTTCCCCTTCCACATTTGGGTTGGTGGCGATGATGACCTCTTTGACCTTGGCATCTTGCAGGCGCTCCATCAGGGATTTGATGCGCAACTGGTCGGGTCCAATACCGTTTATAGGGTCGATTGCCCCGCCCAGCACATGGTAAAGCCCCCGGTAGGAGCGGGTTTTTTCCAGGGACGCAATATCCTTGGCTTCCTCTACCACACAGATGAGCGAGCGGTCGCGTCGAGGGTCGACACAAATCTGGCAGACCGGGTTTTCGGTGATATTCCCACAGGTTTCACAAAACCGAATCGTGTCTTTCGCGGTTTGGAGCGTCGCCGCCAGGTTTTTGATGTTTTCCGGGTCGGTTTGCAGTACCCAAAACGCGATGCGTTGGGCTGATTTTGGTCCCACTCCGGGCATTTTCCCCAGCGCATCAATCAGGTTTTGCAGGGCATCGGTGAAAATCTGGCTCATCGGGATTTGTTACTCCCGTCGAGAATTTTTCCGCCCAAGACGGCCTGAGCCGTCTCGATTCCCGGGAGCATCTCAGCGGCGGGGGCAGTGAGTTGCAAAGGTTTAGTTCCGGATTTCACCGGTGAGGTTTTGGGTTCCGGTTTCGGGGCTGCCACCGGTTTCGGGGCTGGTTCGGGTGCATGAGGTGCCCGCTCCGCTTCCTGGATTGAGGCAAGTTTTGGTGCCGATTTGGGTTCGGGCTCATGAGGTGCTGGCTCGGGCTCCGGGCTGGGCTCCGCAACGAGCGGCAGTTCAGGTTCACAATCCGGTTCCGGGGGATAGTCCGGTTCCGGGGGAAGCGACTCGGAATCCGGTGGGGCGGGCAACCGAGATACAGATTGGGGTGCGGTTGACGGCGAACTGGGAGCCCCAAAACCAGCCACCACCCCGGTTACCACTACGTTTTGGCCGGTTACCTGGGTAATAACCCCAGCCAAAGCACTAACGTGGCGTTCCCCAAAGGCTCGCAACATCCCTTGGTTTTGGAAGGCTATTTCGACGGTATTGCCCCGCATTCCTTGCAGCTGGCCGTGAGTGGACAGCAAGCTTTCGGTAGCGGAGTGATGGGCTTTTAAAACATCCATAATCTCGCCCCACCGGGATCGGATTGCCTCGTAGTTGTCGGATGAGGCTGGCATGGCGGATTCCAGGGCAGCTTTTGCGGGTTTCAAAGTGGTTTTACCCGAAACCGCTTCGCCCGAAATTCCCCAAGGCGTGGGTTTAAATTCCCAGACCGGCTCTGGTTGTGATTCTTGCGGGGACGGAGCTGGCACCTCATGAACCCTGGGAGAAACAGCGGCAGGCACCGGAATTGGCGCAGCGGACGAAACCGGTGCAGCGGACGAAACCGGTGCAGCGGACTGTTGCGAAACAGCCGTAGGGGCAGCCGGGGCGGGAACCGCAGGAAACCCGGCAGACGAGGCTGCGGCCGAAACAGCCGGTGTAGAGACAGACGATACCGGAACAGCCGGTGCCGGTGCGGACACGGCACCCCCAGACACGCCGAGCGAGGCGGCCGGCTCCCCAGCCTCCACGCCGAACTCCAGCAGTAACTGCGCCACCAGCAACTCCAGGGACAAACGCGGCGAAGAAGCCCCACCCATTTCACTCAAACCCGCATTGACTTGTTCGGCTGCCCGGGTCCAAGTGCGCGGGGGACGCGCCGCTACCTGAGCCCGCATGGCCGAGAGCTGGACGGCCGGAATATCACCCAAAACCGCTTCGCCACCCACCCCCGCCAAACGCAAAATCACTAAATTGCGCAGGTATTGCAAGAGATCTTCCACAAAGCGACGCGGATCGTGTCCGGTTTGAATCATGCGGTCAACCACCCCGTAAGCATCCGCCCCACAACCGTCAACCAGGGCATCCACCAATCCTTGCAATAGCCCCGAATCCGTGTACCCCAACAGAGCCACCGCTCGGTCATAGTGCAAGATTGGCTCGGCTTCCCCCGCCATCAACTGGTCGAGAATCGACAGGGAATCACGCACTGAACCCCCACCGGCTCGCACCGCAAGACCCAGCACGCCATCCTCTACCTTCACCCCCTCGCGGTGACACAAATCCGCCAGATAATCGCGCAGAATCTCGGGGGCAACGAGGCGGAAAGGATAGTGGTGAGTGCGGGAACGAATCGTGCCGATGACCTTGTCCGGATCCGTGGTGGCAAAGATGAATTTAATGTGCTCCGGGGGTTCCTCTACCAGTTTCAGTAAGGCATTGAAACCCGCAGCGGTGACCATGTGTGCTTCGTCAAGGATGAAAATTTTGAAACGGTCACGAACCGGCGCAAATGTCGCGCGTTCACGCAATTCTCGGGCATCATCCACGCCCCCGTTAGAAGCCGCGTCAATCTCTACCACGTCGAGAGAACCTGACCCCCCGGTGGCTAAATCCCGGCAGGAATCGCATTTCCCACACGGAGTCGGGGTGGGTCCCTCGACACAGTTCAAACAGCGCGCCATGATGCGCGCCGAAGTGGTTTTCCCACAACCACGCGGCCCGGAAAATAGATAAGCGTGGTTGATGCGGCCATTGGCCAGCGAGGCTTCTAGCGCCTTGGTAACGTGGTCTTGGCCGATGACCTCGGCGAAAGTGTCGGGGCGATAGCGTCGATACAGGGCAGTCATCATGTCTCTACTTTAGCGCGAGGGGCTAGGCCAAAAATTACGCTTTGCCGCATCCCCTAGGAAAGGCTGGGATTGCAAGGGAAACTCGGGATATTAGCTGGCACCTCATGCAGCGGGAGGCACCGCCAGCCTCGAGTCCCCCACGCAACAAGCAGCCGACGGGAGCGAAGATAGAGGATTCCCCGTACACCCGAAAGAGCGCCCTTATCCTTGCTGCCTTCCGGCCCTGGGGAGGTTCAGACGATATCGCCGCACGGGGAATCAAGGTCTATTTTACTGGAAGGGCGACGCGGGGGGAAATCTGGAGGGAAAATCGGAGAAAAGTTGGAGGGAATCCAGAAGGAATCTAGAGAGATAGGCAAAAAATTTCTTAAATAAGTAAATCTAGGAGGCGGATTTGCTTATTTAAAATCTGGATTGGGTTGCTCGCGCCGAAACACAGCGTTTTACGCCGAGAGAGCCGTATCGGCCGCTACAATCACGAATTCACCGGCTATGACCTGATTGGGACGCGGACGCGAGGGCATATCGGATTCGCCGACACAAATTGTAAGGGGAAAGCCCACATTGGCTTCGATTACCCAGAAGTTTTGGCCAGTCAAAGTGTTGGAATGCAGTTCGGCAGCCGTGATTTCCCCCGCCAAGACTGCCCCGGCGTGGGCGCCTTTTTGTGACAGTACTGACACGGCTCCCATGGAGATAAAGGTCGGGAGGGTGGCGGCAGGGTCGGCGGGGGTTGGCGGGGTAGGGACGTTTTCATGAGGTGCCACGGGGGTGGCGGGTTCATGAGGTGCCACGTGAGCCGAGGCAAAGATTCGGGCAGTTTCGGAATTCGCATAGCTACGTGCCCCCTCGTAGAGTTCGACGCGCTGCGCCAAGGCGGCTACGGCCAGCTCGCCCTGACCCCCGCGGCCCGGCTGGTTTTCCAGCCCGGCACGCAAAGCCACGCAGGCTTGCCCCACTGTCTGGCCGTTAGCATCGCGAAAATCAGCTAACGCGAAGCGGTCGGGCATCTCTACCCACCGTGCCGCGACGGTGGTGGTCGCCGCGAAATCCTCGTGAATATCTTGAATCTTTTCGTCAACCACGTCAAACACTAAAACCGCTCCACTGCGGTCTTTTGAAATAAAAACTCCATTCTTAATGTCGCCAGCTACCGGGGTACATTTATCGGAGGCCTGCGCCAAGACCTCGTCGGCGCGAGCCTCGGAGGTCATTTCAAAACCAATCGCCCTCCAGGTAGCACCGGTGGTAAATACGTGGGAGGAAGAGGAAGCGGGAGGTTGTGACATGGATTCTCCTTAGAATATTACGGGACTGAGGTAATTCTAAACCAGTTCGGGTTTCAGGACAGAGAAATTCACAGCCATTTTAAGCTACAATAGTCACCGGAGCCGCTGAGCTACCTAAGGTTACCCCCGAAAAACCAGACTTTTCCGCGTCATGACGCGCTAAACTAACGGGGAGTTTCCGGAACGAACCCGGTGGCTGCCAACCCAACAGTCGAAGACGATAAGTAAGGAAAACATTAATGGCAAGGATTGTTGTACTGGGTGCCGGCATCTCGGGTCATACGGCTGCCATGCATTTGCGCCGCAAGCTGTCCCGACGAGAACACGAGATTGTCGTGATTTCACCACGCGCCAACTGGAACTGGGTTCCCTCTAATATTTGGGTTGGAACCGGGAAAATGGATAAAGAAAAAGTGGTGTTCCCCCTGGCTCCGATTTATCGGCGTAAAGGGGTAATTTTTCACCAGGCCGCCGCCAAGATTATCTACCCAGAAGGCCGAGATAATGACACCAAACCCCAGGTAGAAATCGAGTTCACTGCGGGGAAAAACCAGGGGCGACGCGCCTTTGTCCACTATGATTACTTGATTAATGCCACCGGCCCGAAGTTGAATTTCGCCGCCACCCCTGGGTTGGGACCAGATGCCGGAAATACGTATTCCGTGTGTACCCCCGACCACGCCCAACAGGCCGGCGCGGCCTTCCAAGAACTCGTGGCCGAGTTGAAGGCTGGGGGGCACAAGCGAATCGTAATTGGTACCGGCAATGGGTCTTGTACCTGTCAGGGCGCGGCTTTCGAGTATTGTTTCAACACGGAATTCGATTTGCGCCAGGCCGGAGTACGCGACCAGGTGGAGTTGGTTTACCTGACGAACGAAGAAAAACTGGGTGACTTCGGGATGCATGGAATGCGATTTCGGGAAAATGGTTATAGCACCGATTCGCAGCTGTGGACCGAGTCGCTTTTCCGGGAACGTCAGGTAAAGGCTATTACCGGAGCCGGGGTGCGCGAGGTGCGAAAGAACTCGCTGACCTGGGAGGATTACGACGGGAATATGCATGAGTTAAATTTCGACTTTGCCATGCTGCTGCCGCCATTTACCGGGGTTCCGCTAGAGGCTAGGAAACCGGACGGTGCCCCTATCCCGGAGATGTTCAACGCAGCGGGGTTCATGAAGGTGGATGGGAATTACGCCTCAAAACCCTACGAGGAATGGTCACATAAGGATTGGCCTTCAACCTACCAGTCCCCGCTGTATCGCAATATTTTTGCCATCGGGATTGCCTTTGCTCCTCCGCACGGGATTTCCAAGCCGCATCAGACCCCCAATGGAACGAATATCTCTCCGGCTCCCCCGCGAACCGGGATGCCTTCAGGCAGCATCGGCAAGGAAGTAGCTATGTCTATTGTGGACTTAATCAAGAAAGGCTCTAACGCTCCCCTGCACGAAGCCTCGATGGCGGTGCTGGGGGCGGCCTGTGTGGCTTCCACTGGTACCGGGCTGAAGAACGGATCAGCAGCTGCCATGGTGATGTTCCCGATTGTACCTAACCAGGAAAAGTATCCAGATAATGCAGGGCGACATCCCCGCTTGAGTTTTGGGAAAATCGGACTGTTTGGACACTGGACAAAATTGCTGTTGCACTTCGGGTTTATCTACAAAGCTAAGTGGAAGCCTTTCTGGTGGATTATTCCGGAATAACAAAGATAAGGATTTGACGTGATTTACGTTCAAAACAATGGAAACACTTGACCTAGTTGACGAATCTTAGCTGATTTATCATGCCGGTTACGCTTCCTCTAAGTAATTGACGTGGTTGACTATAAATTGACAATTTGATGACTGACAATGAACTCAACGCTTGACGAAAGGAAAGCTTTATGAATGAAGAGACTTGGACTATAGAACAGATGAGTCCCGAAACCAATGAACGCATCGCCAATGCGCCGAATCCTTCCCCGGCGACTCTGCGACGTCGGCAAAATCCACTCCTGCAGCTATTCGCTTTTGCGGGTTTTAACTGGCGGATTTTGCGCTTGGTCACCATCGCGAAATTCGGTGGTCACAAATAGCGTGTGCCGCCGTTCCTTGGGTCGGGTTCATGAGGTGCGAGCCAAGATTACCGGCTAGGCTACATGGTGACCAGCCAGCCATAAAAGGCCTGACCCAGCGAGAGCCCCCCATCATTGGCAGGGATGCGCTGATGTGTCAACCAGGTCAACCCATGTTCTTTGACAGCTGCACCTATAAGCTCGGTTAATAGAGAATTGAGTGCGCTGCCGCCGGTGATACCGGCGGCAGCGCACTCATATTCTGCAGCCAGCGCACATGTGGTGGTGGCAAAGAGTTTTGCCACCACCACATGAAACCGAAACGCCAGTTCCCCCGGGCATATTCCGGCCTTTATCCCCGCTACCAGCTCGGTGATAATTCCCGCCATCGGCAGTTCCCGGGCAGCGGGGGGTACAGTCCCAATTCCCGACTGGGAAGCAGCCGCTTCGCAGCTGACTCCGGTTTGGGGCGGCGGGGAAGCCGTCCATTGCGCCACTACCGGGCCATCACTCAAGGCGCTACCGAGCTGGAATAGGTAGCTGTGAACAATCTGCGCGGCGGCAAGGGGGTTTTCCGCCTGCCAACGCCTCGCAGCGGTTTGTACCGCGACTGGGGCGGCGGCCTCGTGACTTGAAATCTCGCACAGCCCCAGCAATGCCGCCACCGCATCAAAGTAACGTCCCAAGGCGCAAGACCAGGGGCTGGAACCGGAATCCACCTGGGATAACACCGTCTGGCCAAGGGAGCTGCACCAGCGTGACTCCAAAGGTAAACCGGTGGCGGAAAGCCCCAGGGAGCGCAACAGTGCCACTGCTTGACGCCACGGTTCGCGCACCGCCAAGTCCGCACCCGGTAAGGGGAAATACGGCAGATGAGCCAGACGCGGCACGCCCGCTTCGCCTTGCGCCGCCACCCTGGACGTATCCACCAAGAACACTTCAGAACCCCAGATTTTCGCGTCATCACCGTAGCCGGTGCCATCCACGGCTATCACAATAGCGCGGGGGACGCGGGTTTCAGCCAAGAGCGACAGGGCATGTGCCCGGTGATGTTGCAAAGCTAGCAGCCGTAGCGTCCGGCCAGAATCCCGGGCTGATGCCACGTAGCGCTCCGCCCAGGCAGTGGTGGCATAGTTCGGATGCAAGTCACGAATCACAATGGTGGGATGCTCGCGGTGAATCTTGGTTAACTGTCCGATAGCTTTTTCATAAGCCAACTGCGACGCCAGTGAACCCATATCCCCCAGATGAGCCGAAGTAAAGGCCAATCCATCCCTAACTAAGGTAAAAGTATTCTTCAATTCACCGCCTACTCCCAATATTACTGGATTGACCTGATTGACGCTTATGCATGGTTGTGACGCGGGGTCTCGCGATGGTTTTTCGGGCAGGGGGAAAGGCAGCGGCACGTAGCCGCGAGACCGACGCACCGGCAAAAAAGCTGTCTTTAGACTTAGGGAACTAGGTAAGGTGAGCGGCGCGGCCATAATCACCGAGTCTTCTACTGGCACGGCAATGCCCCGGTTGTGCAGCAAAAAAGTATCGGCGATACTTCCCAGGCGACGTAAGGCATCCGCATTCGTGTAACACAGGGGCTCGCTAGACAGATTCCCCGAAGTCGCTACTACTGGTCGTCCCACCCGTTCTAAGAGCAGCAAGTGCAACGGGGTGTAGGCCAGCATCACTCCCAGGTTGTCCAACCCGGGTGCTACCGAGGGAGCAATAGCCGCTCCGTGACGCACAGCCAGAACTATGGGGTGGGCAGGAGAAAGTAATAGTTGTGCTATCGGGTTTTCCGGGGTATCAATATCCACCAGCGCTCTAGCCGCCGCGAAATCCGCCACCATCACCGCCAGGGGTTTACCGTCACGGTGTTTACGCCGTCGCAATCGCGACACAGCGGTTTCATTAGTGGCATCCACCAAGAGGTGAAAACCTCCCAAGCCTTTGACCGCCACAATCTTGCCCGACCTCAAATCCGCTGCTGCCGCGTCCAGTACCGCATCCTGTTCCGCCGGACTGCGACCACCCCGAGACCCGTCAACCAGGTCAACACCTAAGTCTTGGCTAGAAAAGGGGTCTGCTAGACCGGTGGGCAGCTCCGACGCAGCGACCAGCCACAGGTGCGGGCCACAGTCATAACAGGAAATCGGCTGGGCATGAAAACGTCGATCGCCAGGGTCGCGGTATTCAGCCGCACAAGCGGCACACAATGGGAAATCCCGCATGGTGGTTTGAGGGCGGTCATAGGGCAAGTCCTCGATAATCGACAGTCGCGGCCCACAGTTAGTACAGGTGGTAAAGGCATAGCCGTAACGCCGGTTCCCGGGGTCGCGAATATCCGCTAAGCAAGCGGCACACAAGGACACATCCGGGGGTATCAAGGTGCGTGCCCCCACGCCCCCACGAGAGGCCACAATCCGAAACTCGTTTTCCGAGTCAACCACGTCAATCGTAGTTTCCTGGCACCTCATGACATAAGACAAAGGAGGTGCCTCATCAACCACCGCCGCGATAAAAGCCCTCAAAACCGACAACTCGCCCTGAGCCTCGATGAAAACCGAAAGGGAATCATTGCCGCAAAATCCAGTCAACCCCGCCCCAAAACGCGAAGCCACTCGGGCAACGTGAGGACGAAAACCCACCCCCTGAACGATACCAGTCAGAATCCAGCGTCGGCGCACCACCGTGTTGTCCATCAAGACTTTAGTGCCGCCCTGGCTTTACCTGCCAAGCCTCCCAGGCGGAACGCACGATCTGTTCCAGGTTATAGCGCGGCTCAAAATCCATAATCTGGCGAATCCGCGTGGAATCCGCAATCAAACGCGGGGGATCCCCGGCACGACGCGCACAAACCTCTGGAGTGAAATCAATCCCCGTCACCTTAGCAACCACGTCAACCACTTCTTTCACGGAATAACCGGTAGAAGTCCCCACGTTGAACACATGGTATTCCAAATCCTGACCAGCGGCTTCGGCACGGCTCATATAGTCCAAGGCCTCGAGGTGTGCCTGAGCTAAATCCTGAACATGCACATAGTCACGCACACAGGTTCCGTCCGGGGTAGGGTAATCATCCCCAAAAATCAGCGGATTTTCCCCCGCCACAATACGCTCAAACACCATCGGAATCAGGTTCAAAATCGCGGGATCACCCAAATCCGATGCCCCCGCGCCAGCAACATTAAAATACCGCAACCCAATCCAACGCAGTCCAAAGGCGCGTTGACAGGCCGCCATCATGGTTTCCCCAAACAGCTTCGTTTCTCCATAGGGATTAATAGGGCGTTTTTCAATATCTTCGGGCACGATTTCCGTGTCGGGCATCCCATAGACCGCCGCCGAGGAAGAGAAAATCATCTTGCCAACCCCGGCCTCCCCCATGGCTTGCAGCACCAAAGCCAGCCCGCCAATGTTTTGCTGGTAGTACCAGGCCGGCTTCTGAACCGATTCACCGACCTGTTTACGGGCGGCAAAATGGATTACGGCATCTACCCCACGCATGGCCGCCAATAGCTGCGGGTAACGCGAGGCATCGGCGCAGTCCAACTTCACCAGTTCCGCCCCCCCAATACGCTCGGGTGAACCGTAGGATAAATCGTCAACCACGACAATTTCATCCCCGCGTGTTTCCAACAATCGCACTACGTGAGCGCCAATATAACCGGCTCCACCAACCACCATTACTTTCACTGCATTCCTCCTAGTTCACGGTGTTTTCACCGAGGTGGAAGGTCTCGACCGCCCAGGGGAAACCCCACTGGAACAGCGCCGCCACCACCGCCAATATCACAATCATAACTTCCAAAATCCGTAACCACTTAGGTCCGGGCAGAATCGAAAAAATCCAGGCATACATTGAGCAACCCCCCTATTGCGCCGGAGTACCCGCCGGAGTACCCGCCGACGCATCCCCCGTCGCCCCGCCAGCGCCACCCACCGACTGCATTGCCGCGATGCCCTGCAAAGCCACCGGACGCCCCGCAGAACGCGGCACCCAATATGACAGTTTGGAATACACAATAAAACGCTCGGTACTCCCATATTCCGGGTGACAGGTCGTCAAGGTCATCAGTCGCTCAGTAGGCACCGTATCCTTAGGCTTGTGGGGCACCGGGTGGATGACCTCGCCCTGGGTGGGTAACACCACTTCGGTGGAAGACACCTGGTAGACCAGCCACGCCTGGGCAGTTTCCACCACCAGCGGATCCCCAACCTGCAGTTCCTCTACGCGGCGAAACGAGTTGCCATACGAACGCCGGTGTGCCGCCAGGGCAAAGTTGCCTATTTCTCCCGGCCCTTGAGTTTCCTGATAATGCCCAGCATATCCCGTGTCCAAAACGGCACTGGTGGTGCCCTCCATAATAGGGATTACCATTGCGTCCCAACGCGGCACATGCAAAGTACCGAAGGTCTGACCAAAGGGCGGAATCGTCACCGGCGGAGGCGGGTCAAACCGCTGTTCCTCGGTGGTTTTAGTAGCCTCTTGCACCCCCGATTTCGTGAAAGATTCCACCGCTGCGGCTCTCGCCCCCTGCACCTGCCAGGTAGTGACATAGAGCTGCCACACCACAAACAAGGCCAGCACCACCCCGGCAGTCAACATCGTTTGTCCCACCCCCGACATGACCAGCACAGAGACAGAGGTTTTCCGTTTCCGATGCGGGGAATTCGCCGCCACCGGACTGGTCGCCTTATTGGGTTTTTCACCCATCAGAGTGTCCCAGTCCGGTTCGGATTCTACTTTGGTGGGGAATGCTGGGGTGAGGTGGGGTTCATGAGGTGCTTGGGGTTCATGAGGTGCTGGCACCTCATGAACCGGGTTCGAAGCGGCCACCGAACCGACTACCAGCGGCGACCCAACCCCCGTCGAACCCGCTTGTTCCCGCATTTCGCGGCGCTGCCGACGCGAGATTCGAGGCGGCGCAGAGTTTCCAGGAATTGAGCTTCCGGGCACCGAACTTACAAACCCTAAGCCTTCAGGCGCCGAACCAGAACCTCCCGGCATCGCATCCCCAGACATAAACCCACTCTCCCACCAAGAAAAAATTAGACACTTCAATTTTACCAATTTCCGCGCAACGCGACGAAAAGATATCATAGAAGCTAGATTTAAAATGTCTTTTACTTGATAGGGGAAACTGTGCCTGAATCAAAGAAACGCAAGCGCGACGCGAAAAAAGTCCAGTCCGACAGTGAACTGCGCCCCTCGTGGACCGAGGATATCAAGCGCTCACCACGGTGGTATGCGCCGCTGGCGGTAACGATTATGCTGCTGGGGCTGCTGTGGATTGTGGTTTTCTATGCCCTGGCCTTGGGATTTGGCGGCTACAATCTCTTGGGTATCGGCCAATGGAACCTCGCCGTGGGATTCGGGGTTATTATGGTTGGTTTCATTATGCTGATGTGGTGGAAATAAGACCCGCAACTCATGAACGGTGACCCAGGGGACACCGACGGGCAGCTACCATCCGCGACCTAGCAAAACGAACCGGGCGCAAAACTCGAAAACAGGGTAAGCGGCAGAATCCCGAAAAGCTAAACCAAAGGGAGACTGGCTCGCCAACCAGTCTCCCAGAAGTTTTAAATCACACGCGCGGCAGCGAATCGCCGCCCCGACACGCCGACACGGCGCAGCGGCTATTTATCTTCGCCTTCCTCGCCGTAATCCGTAACCACCACCAGGTCGTCGTCGTCAATATCTTCCCAAGATTCCTCGGCCCAGGGGTCTTCAACCGGACGCGACCGGCTCCACAACACAAAACCGATGACCGCAGCGGCGCCAGCCACCACAACAGTCAACAGCCAAGGGTGGCCGATTGGGCACTTTTTCTTCGGTGGATTCAACGCTGTCATGACACCATCACTCGCTTTCATAACTTTACTTTTCAGGGAACCTTCACCGGTAACCGCCTTGGTTACGGCGTTTTGCGCCGCTTGGGCTCGCGGCAGCAGGTCTCGTTTCATTCTAGCAGAGAATTCCTCGACCGCATCACGAGCCAACACCACCGTGCCCGCAGCGTTTTGCGCCACGTCGCCAGAAACCCGCTTCACACAGTCCATGTCCAGGCATTTCGCGAAATTATCCAACATCAATATCCTTTCCAATATGGGTTCTGGGTTCCAGACATTTTCAAACCTAAAATCCCAACCATGCTCAAGCCGAGTTATTGACTCAGCGGGTGCAGCTGTCTCTATTTTGCACCTTTTTTGGCAAACTTGCCACCGATACACCGTTGTTTTGTATTCAGATTCAGCAACGCGCTTGTCCAGGCTTGTCGGGATTCCAGGTTTTCGACACATTTCCCGCCCCATAGCGTTGCGCCGGGGGGCGGGGGCATGAAAAGATTAGTCCATGGAAGCTATATTGCACACTTCAGAAGGTGACATCCACCTCGAACTCTATCCCCAATCCGCACCGGTAACGGTAAAGAACTTCGTGGAACTCGCCAGCGGCCAGCGCCAGTGGACGCATCCGTTAACCGGCGAGGTTTCAACCGACCCGCTATACAACGGGACGGTGTTTCACCGGGTTATTGACGGTTTCATGATTCAAGGCGGCGACCCGCTGGGCACCGGCACCGGCGGCCCGGGTTATGTCTTTGACGATGAAATCGACCCGAACCTTGCCTTCACCGAGCCGTACCTGTTGGCGATGGCCAATGCAGGCACTCGCGGCGGCCAGGGCACTAACGGTTCCCAGTTCTTCATCACGGTGGCTCCCACCACCTGGTTGAATGGTAAACACACCATCTTCGGACGGGTCACGGACGACGCTTCTCGCGTGGTGGTGGACAAGATTGCCACCACCGCCACGGATCGTACGGATCGCCCGCTGGAAGACGTGATGATTGAAACCATCGAGATTGTCGAGTAAACCTTGAGTGAATCCGAGTCCTATTCCGAGAATACTCGAGCCCCAAAGCCCCCAAAATCCTTTGTGACCTGGGGGCTTTGCCTTGCCATGTTGGTGATTTGGGTCGCGACGCTGTTGTTTCCGACGCTAATTCGCGACTTTGCTTTCATGCCGGCGGCGGCTTTGTTTGAACCGTGGCGGTTTTTGTCGGCAGCTTTCTTGCATTCTATCCCGATGCCTTTCCACCTTGGTTTCAACTGTTGGGCCTTGTGGGTGGTGGGTCGCGCCTTGGAACCCATCATGGGGCATACGAAACTGCTTTTGTCCTTTGTGATTTGCGCGCTGGCAGCTTCGTTGGCGTGTTGCCTGACGGCTTTGCTGAATCTCCAGGCCTGGTTGACTTTCACAGTGGGCGCCTCAGGGGCGGTATTCGGTTTTTTCGGGATAATGTTGGCGATCCAGCGGATGCTGCGCCTGCCGTACACCGAGATGGCCGCCTTGATTGGTATCAACTTCGTTATCGGTTTCGTTTTGCCTAACGTGGCGTGGGTGGCACACCTGGGGGGGCTAGCGGCCGGACTGGCGATTGGTGGGTTCACGGCGTGGCGGTTGCGTCACGCCACTTTGGTTGAAATCCCCGTTCACGAGGTGCCAACCCCGGATAACCCCAATCCTCCTAAAGCCGTCGTCTTACACCGGGTGATTACGACCCGCGACCGCATGTACGATGTTTTGTTTTATGCAGGTTTTGTGTTGTTGCTTTTGGGCGCGAGCTGGTTGTTCTATCACTTCAACTATCACACGATTTATAGCCTGCTTGGTTTCTAGGTTTTGCGCATAACTAAGGAGCCGACTCAGCATTCGCTGAGCCGGCTCCTTGACTTACGGCCTAGTGCCGAAGGTTATTCTGTTGTTTCCCGCTTGCGCCGAGCTGCAAGCAACCCGATGGCACCACCGGCGGCAATCATCGCCAGGGACAGCATGCCTACTAGCGCAGCCTGAGCACCGGTTCGTGCCAGTGTCGGCGGCATCTTGGCCTGAGCCGGCGGGATGGTTGTGGCCGGGGCTACCGGTGGAGCCGGCGGCGGCGGAGTCGTCGGCGGAGTCGTGATGGACGGGCTCACCGGCGGGTTCGGCGGAGTCGTCGGCGGAGTCGTGGTCGACGGACTTACCGGAGGCGTGGTGTACGGCGGGGTGGTCGGCGGGGTGGTCGGCGGGGTATCCGGCGTCTCTACTACGGTGACGGTCTGGCCAGCATCCTTGAAATCCTCGTGAGCCAGTATCGGCTTCAGGTTGGGGTTGCTAGCAGCATCTTCCATTTTACCGAGATAGGCCTTTTCAAAGACCACCAGTTCATCGCCCTGCTTCAGATTCTTAGTCTGTTCAGCGGTCAACGGAATGTCCATTGTCCACTTGCCAGAACCCGAGGCATCCGCAACCAATCCTGTCTTGGTAACCGGGGTGGACACATCCTCGCCGTCGGTCTTCCTAACCAGTTTGCCTACCAGAGTGTAGACTCCGCCGGCCTTCAAGCCGTTGTAGGAAACGGTATCGGTAATCTTCACTGCCTCGCCAGGCTTGATGGTCTTGACATCCGCACCTATGGTGGCGACAGTCTGCATTTCCAGTTTGGGTCGGCTCGAAACTACCTGCTTGGGATCCTTGGGATCTTTGTGCTCCACTATCGGCGGGTTGCTGGGATCTGTGGGATCTGGTGGCTTGGTGCCAGCATCACCGGGCGTGTTCGGAACCTCAAAGAGGCTTTCAAAGAACACCAGGTCACGCTGCGAATCCGTGGTTTCAGGAACCACCAGCGGGTTTTCTCTGTCAACTACCCAGGTGCCCTGGCCATCTTTACCGGCACTAACCTTGGTCCAGCGCGCCAGCGGCTGGCCGTCAGCACCCAGTACCGGGGTGGAATCGTCGGTGTAGACCAGTTGCGTCAGCAACCAGTATTCGCGATCCGCTACCAGACCGGAATAGGTCACGGTATCGAGAACCGGGGTGGCCTCGCTAGGTTTGAGCATCTTGGCGCCGTCCACAGTGGTAGCCAAAGTAGCCAGTTTAGGATACGTGCTCTCGAAGTGGTTAGTAGCCTTCACTTGCAGCAAACCACGTGGCTGAATCTTGACAGTCACCTTGTCGCTCTTACGGTCACTGCTCCAAGCCTTGGTTTTCGCCTTACCGTCGGCAGTCGCCCAGGTGGTGCTCATGGTGGCACCAGTCGGCATCGTACCCTCCACACCGGTTTCGGTGATGGCCACCTCGGTGCCCACAGGGAAGCCCTCGAATACGGGGCTCTTTGCAAGAGCCGGATTGCTCGAATCCACCGTCAAGGTGAACTCACCTTTCGGTTGAGTGCCAGGCTTGAGCAAAGCTCCGGCGGGTAGTTTTGCCTCGTATTCGAACTTGAAGGTCTTGGGCAGTTGCCTCGAGACATTCTCGCTCAAACCGGCACCATTCTCCACGGTCTTTTCGACCTGGAAAGAGCCGTAGTTAGAGGAAACCTTGAACCACTGGTAGCCGTCACCCTGCTGTTCGCTAGTTTCATGGTGAGACACCACCAGTTTCGCGACCTTAGAGGTTTCTCCGGCCGACAGTTTATTCAGACCATCCTTGAACTTGGTCATATCCGCTGTCTGCGGTGCGACGTAAACGTCTTGCCACACGACAACCTTCTTGCCGACCTCATGCAAGGTATCCGGGATATCGACACTCACCGTCCAGGTACCGTTGTACCCATTTTCGGGGGTGGTGGCATCCGCTTTCACGGTTTGTTCCGTGACGTAGGAAGGCACGTAGTCAATCTTCTTGGCTACTGTCTTACCAGTGGCCTCGTCCTTGACCATCTCGACAAAGTAGGTGTGCAGCACGTAGTTACCCGCAGGCATTTGCTTGTAGGTTACGGTGTCGGTGAGCACCCCACCATTTTCGAGCACCTTGCCGAACTGGCTGATGGTGTTAGTGGTGATAACTGGGTCGTAGCTAAACGAGTTTTCTGCGGTTACTTCGACATTCGCCACCGTATCACTGCCATTAGCGGTGCCACCAATCTTGACGACAGCCTCACCATTCACCTGGGAATCAACAGTAACACCGTTGACCGCAGTGAACTTCACAGTATCTTTCAGGCCGGCCTGGTTCACCGCACCTTGGACATCCTCGCTAATGGTACAGGTGTCACCCAGCGGAATGCCCTCTACCGTCTTTTCTTCACCTTCCTTTAAGGTGAACTCATCGACGCTGCCCTTTTGAACACACTTGACAGTGAACTTGTAGCTAGCCTCGGGGCGTGCCACCTTGGCGAAGGCATCCTCCCAGCCAGTTACAGTCTTGGTCAACTTCAAAGAACCGAATTGCGGCTCGGCAGTGATTGACTGCGAAGAGGACTGCGGGTCATTGTGCTTCGCT
Source organism: Mobiluncus mulieris ATCC 35243 (assembly GCF_000160615.1). Classification (GTDB taxonomy): domain Bacteria; phylum Actinomycetota; class Actinomycetes; order Actinomycetales; family Actinomycetaceae; genus Mobiluncus; species Mobiluncus mulieris. The sequence goes on from NZ_GG668520.1 coordinate 163,461, forward strand.
ACTGGTTCAGACTTGCCCTTCGGGGTAACTTCAGTATCGTTTACCTTTTCGTAGGTGCCTTCCGCCCAGAGTTGTTCGTAAACAACCAACGCTATATCGTCCTTTACCACCTGGTTCTTCGTCAAGTCTTCACGCTTCACGGTCAGATCCATCTCGGTTTCGTAAACCTTGACATCCTCGCCGTACTTGGTCTTCTCTACTTCGGTGGCAGGTTTAGCCATCGAAGCCGTGACCTTGACAGTCGTGGCAGCCTTAGCCAAGGCGCTACCTTCGTCCCCGGCAACGCTTTGTTCGTAGAGTTGGCCGGCAATCGCGTAGGTCTTGCCTTCCTCGACATTGTAAAGACGCACGGTGTCCTTGATGGTGAAGGCATCCTTCTTGCCATCGGTCACGTCGAAGGCCTTGAGCTTGTCTACCGTAGCGTAGGTGCCCACTCCAGGCTTCTTGGACGTAACCGTCTGGTTTTCATCCTTCGGGTCTTCGTGGGAAGCCACCGGGTTGCCGTCAATCGTGAGGTACTCGTAGGCCACGAGTTTCTCGTTACGTTCGAGTACTTCGCGCGGCACAGTGAACTTCACCACGGCCGTACCAGAAACCGTCTGGGCACCGTTAGCAGCAGCCGGGGTAGTGAATTCGGTAGTGGCTTTCACTCCCGTGTCAGACAAACTCTCGGCACTAGTTCCGCCCATCAAGTTGCCACTCAGGGTGTACTTGGTCTTGGGCTGCAAGTTGAAGTATTCCACCGTATCGGTCAGTTCGACCTTGTCAGCTACCCACACCGTCTTGGACTGGCCGTACTTGAGGGTGGTTCCAATCTTGGGAGCCTTCACCACGGTGACGGTCTGACCAGCATCGTTGGGATCTGCGTGAGTCGCAGCCCAAGTCTTACCGGTCTTGAAGCCCACCGCTTCAATCTCCGAAGTGGCTTCCTTGTTGACAATATCGGTGTCGCTGTCCAAAGCCAGGTATTCATAGGCCACCAACTTGAATTCTGCGCTCGGGTCAGACCCGGCGAGTTCTTGCAAGGTTTCCTTGGGTACCGTGAATTTCACGGTTACGGACCTCAACTGGTCGCCCGTGGCGGTGAATTCCTGCATTCCAGCGGACACAACTTGATCCGGGTTAGCCTGGTTGACCAGTTTCGAGAACACGTGGTACTTAGCGCCCTCAATCAGACCCGTCTGGGTGACCCTCACCACGTCCTTTAGCTGAGCATCTCGGGTAAGGCTAATAACCTTGCCGTCGGTGCCTTTGGCTGCCTGCGCATCCGTCAGGGTAGTAGTGATACCCGGGTTATGCTCCGACACCACCGTTTGGTTCGGATCCTTGGGATCCTCGTGTGGCGGCGGTACCGGCTTGTCCGGTTGACCGGGTCGAGTCATCTTTTCATAGGCCACATACTTGTAGCCAGCCTTGAGCTTGCCCGTAATCCCGTTGAAGGTCACCTGGGCGGTGCCATCAGAGGTCTTAGCGGTGAACTCAGTGTAGCCAGTAGCCACCGGAGTCTCCGAGACTTTCCCGGTAACTGGGTTGATTTCCATCAACTTGGCATCCAAACGGTAGGACACACCCTCGGTCAGACCGGTGTACAGTACCGTGTCAATCAACGAATCGCTGGCGTGAGGCACGGTCGGGATATTGGTATTGTTCTCGACCCATTCGCGCTTCCCGTCAGCCGAGAGCACGGTCTTTAGAGACGGGCTCGTGCCGGATTTTACGGTCTGGTTTTCGTCGGTAATATCCTCGTGGCTGGCTGCCGGTTGGCTCTTGCCAGTCTTCGTGTCCTTCGGAGTTACCGTCTTGGTCTTGGTATCCACCGTGACCTCATTGGCAACCCAGAGCTTCTCGAAGACCACCAGTTCGGTATCGGCCTTTACGGTACCGGCTGGAACCGTAAATGACACCGCATCAGTCTTAACGAAGGCACCAGATTCGGCCTTGAGAGGCTCGGACACAGCGGTTATCGCCTGCATGTCTTTACCGAGTACCGGCTGACCGGTAGCCTTGTCCATCAACACGCCCGAAAGCACGTAGGTTTCCCCAGTCTTCAAGCCGCTCAAGGTCACGGTGTCTTTGATGGTGGAATCCTTGTCCGCCAGCAACAGGTTGCGTTCACTGTCTACACGCGCCTGGGTCTTAACACTCGGGGTGTAAACCGTCTGGGCGTCATCATTGATGTCGTGGTGAATCAGGAATTCTCGACCCTCTTCGTACACCGTTTCGAAAGCAACCAGCACCTTACCTTGCGTCAGTTTCGCTGGAACCTGGAAGGACAGTACCACGGAACCGGCTCCGGAGGTGATTTCCTCTTCTACCGGGCGATTTTGGTCTCCCACTCGGTAAACCGAGTTGGCCGCACCAATCACGCGCTCTACTGGAGCAACACCCGCAACGGGTTTGCCAGTGGCCTTGTCCATCAGCTCACCCCTGACCAGATAGGCCTTAAGGGTGCCATCCGGATAGGTAGCCGCCAGGTTCAAACCGGAGTAATCTACCTTGTCGTTGATGGTCACAGCCGCAGCATTATCCGCATGCTTGTTACCATCAGCCGCATCGGTAGCGGTGGTATCCAGAGAACCAACCGTAACAGTTTGGTCATCGGACTTCGGGTCTGCGTGAGTAGCCACAACCTGGCCAGATTTATCCTTGAGAATCTGGTAGACCACGAATTGAGAACCGGACTTGACCTTGTCAACCGGCAGCTTGAAGGTCATCTGGGCTTCACCAGTGCTGGTGGTGGCACCGGCTTTGCCGGCGGCAACCTCAACCTTTTGGGTCTGTCCTTTAGCCACAGGGGTATTAGAAACGAGCTGGCCGTCCTTGACCTCCATGAGGGAGCCTTCTAAGGTGTAAGTTCCGGGAGCCAGGTTAGCCCAAGTAATCTGGTCGGTGACAGTGAGGTTTTCCTTGCTGTCCTTCTTCATCTGGATTACCTTCGCCCCATTGACGGTGGCAAGGGTGCGCAGGCTCGGGTGGTACACGACCTGGGAGCCATCGTCGATGTCCTGGTGGGTCGCAACTTCTACTGTCCCCTGGTACAAGGTTTCGAAGACAACCACTGGGGCGGTCGCCAACGCGGTCTTTTGCACCTCGAACTTGACGATAGCCTTTACGGCACCGGATTCGTCAGAACTGGCCTTGTTGGCCGTAATCTTGACGGGAGTAACGTTCACGTACTGGGCGGGAACCTCGTCCCCACGCTTGACCTGGGTGCCGTCGGCCAGGGTAGCATCAGCCTGGTAGTGCAAGGTACCGGTGATGGTGTATTCCTCGCCTACGTTCAGTCCCTTGTAATCCACCTGGTCGTAGATGGTTACGGTTTCCTTGCTGGCATCGAGGTTTTTATCCTTCGGGTCGGACTTGTCGCCCGCCGCGCCGTCGTAGGCCGTGGTGGTAATCTCTACCTCTTGCACGGTGATGGTTTGGTCGGGATCGTTGGGGTCTTCATGAGATGCCACCGGAGTGCCGTCTTTCTTCTTCGCATCGAAGAGCTTTTCAAAGACCACCATATTCTGACCAGCTTTAATGTATTCGGCCGGAACCGTGAATGTCATCTTTTGCGCGGCAATCGCACCATCCTGGTCGCTTTGGAAGGTCTTTGTCTCAGTCTTCGTACCAGGAACCACCGTGCCATTCACGTAGTGCAGTTCACCAACCAAGGTGTAGCTGTGCGACTTTTCAAAGCGTCCGTTGAAAGTCACGGTATCGACAACTGCAGCGCTCTTCTGACCAGGAACCATAGCCTGGTTTTCATCGGCAGCATCTACCGCCTTGGTCTTTAGACCACCGTTGTAGACAGTCTGCTTCTCGTCCTTGATGTCGTGGTGAACCGCAACCTTCTTGCCGTCTAGCGAGAGATCCTCGAAGACCACAATCGGCTTGCCTACCAGCCCGAGATCCTGAGCCTGCTGCGCCGTGACCGGGAACTCTAGCACGGTCTCGCCGGTGCCATCAGCCTTGGCAGTGATGGTACCCGTCTGCTTGATACCAGTGGTCGCACCCTGAGGCGTGCCGTCATCTACCATCAACTCACCGGAGACATCGTAGGTCTTGCCCGGAATCAAACCGGTGGCAGTAACAGTGTCCTTGATAGTGAAGTTTTGGCTCGAATCGACGTACTTGTCGCCGTCACCATCGGTGGCATCCGTGGTGACACCGGGTACGGTTACAGTCTGACCTTTATCTTCGGGGTCAGCGTGCGAGGCGATAGCCTTCTTGGTGTCCGGCTTGTCCACCTGGAAGTCACCGGCTTTGAACAGGTACTCGTAGACCACATAGGTCTCGCCGCTTTGCACCTTGAGGTCACTGAAGGTCACGCTTTGGGTTCCATGAACCCCCGTAACAGCATCCACAGTAAAGGAGTGCGAAGATGTCTTAGCAGTAGAAACTTCCTTGCCATCGCTCAGCTTCTTCAGCTCACCGTAAAGCACATACTTGCCGGCTTCGAGCCCGTGGTATTCCACGGTGTCTATGACAGCCACATTTCCGAGTTCCGCCTTGCGGGAATCCTTACCCTTCAAAGGCTTGGCATTACTCATGTCCACCGTGGCCGGCGTATCCGCTGTAGCACTGAATCCGGGTGCTGCCGAAGCAGTGGTGCCAATCTTGGGAGAGTAAACAGTCTGGGCTTCATCCGTGATATCCGCGTGCGCAGCTACCAGGATATTACCGTCCTTGACTTCCTCGAAGGCTACCACAATCTTTTGCTGCAGCTTCTCGACCGGAACGGTGAACTTCAAGGTAACCGTGCCGCTGTGACCCTCGGTGGCTTTCTGGCTTGTCAAATCGATTGTTCCGGAAGCCGAATCCACACCTGGCAGTTCGCCGCCATCAGTACCATCGGCACTCTTGAAGTGCAACTTACCGGTAACGGTGTACTTCTTGCCACCGGGCAGGTTCCGGTATTCCACCTTGTCAAAGACCTCCACTGTGCCCGTGGCATTGGCATCCACTGTCTTGGTGCCATTCTCGGAGCCCACCGTGGCGGTGGTTCGCAAGGTTGGGGTAAAGAGCTGCTGCATCACGTCGTTATCATCCACGTGCGAGGCCACAGCCTGACCTTTCAGGGTCTCCACAGCCGCCCCAGAAGTAGCACTACCCTTTGGCAACAAGAACTCGTAGGTCACGAAGCCCTTAGCGTCATTCTTTACGGCATCTTCCAGAGAGGCAGTGTTGACTTTAATCTGGTCGTTATTCCATTCGCCGGAAGAAAGCGCATTTGAACCCGCTTCGGCAGTGGTGACATTAGCGGTACCCTCACCTATCACTAGACCCTCGTTACCAAGAGCCACAATCCGTCCATAGAGGTCGTAGCTACCCGGTGCGACATTCGTGTAGGTCACAGTATCAGCGATGCTCTGGATTTCTGGAGCCCCCTTACCAACCTGAAGCATATTGCTCTTGGTAACCGGGTTCAAAACCTGAGTCTTAAGTTCGCCCTTCCAGATCGGCTTCACTTGCTGGTTTTGCGGCAAGGTAGGTTCGACTGCCATCAAGCCACAGTTACCAGCACACTGTGGATTCCAGTAGTCACTACGGTAAACCGCCACACCAGCAGCAATTCCATCGGGATTGGCTTCGAACAGACTGACCGGGATTTCATAGGTCAAGGTGACCTTGGCACTATCGGCATTAACTTCTTGGTACACGTAGTTCCAAGTGTGACCCTGCGGGTTCTTCCAATTCAGGTACTGGTTTGGATTATTGAAGTCCGCTGCAGTCAGTTTTCCAGACTTGGAGGCATTGAAAAGACGACCCATCACAGTGTAGTTACGCTTGGGTAAATTCTTGAACTCTACAACGTCAGTGAGAGTCACCCAGTCGGTGTACTTGTTGGTGCCGTCAGACTTCTTTTCGCTCAAATCAATCTGGCGTACTCCATTCACCTTCTTCGCGTCCGTCAAGTTGGTACCTAACTCCGAGGTCACCTTGGAGAAGCAGTCCCAGTTATTAGTCATCTTGACTTCGACCTTGGTCTTACCGCTGACATCAAAATCGATGGCGGCCTGAGCCTTATCATCTTCTACCGCATCGAAGTCATAGCGCTTGGAAACGTCGATTCCATCTAAGGACTTCGCGCTCATATCAACCGAGTGACGCCAACGCCCGTAGAACAGCATCTTGTAGTCATTGAAGCCCTTGTCAAGCTCCGCTACCGTACACTTCGAACCGATAGCCACCTTTACGGGCAGGTCAATCTTGCCGTTAAGCGGTACCTTCCAGATGCCCTCCGGGTGAGCCTTATCAGCCACCGGCTTATCGTTACAAGTCACCTGCATCTCTACAAAGTTGCGGGTCACGAAGCCGCCCCAAGCCTGGTAGTAGCTGTTCCAGTAATTGAACTTGTCTACCGAGAGACCCGGATCCCCGTTGTTATTGGAGGACTGCGCCACCTTTTCTAGGGACAAGTCCACATAGGTCTGCTTGACCTCGTTGGTCGCGGTCAAGATTTGCTCGGAGCCGTTCTTACCGATGGTGAACTTACCGGCAGAATCGCCTTGCTTGCCAAAGACGAAGGCCTGTTCAGAGTCCACCAACACCGGTGCCTTCACGGATGTCGCGCCCTGGGTAGTCTTGGTTTCGGCCAAACTCCAGGTGACCTCCACATTGGCTCCCACAGCGGCAAAGTCACCAGTGGGCTTCACTTCGCGAATGCCGCACTCGGAACCAGAGGCAATCTCGCCGGATTCGAAAGTTTCGCCCTGCTTCAAGGAGAACGTGTTCCACTTCTGGGGAGCTTCCGCACCCTTCGGTCCACACCACCATTCGAAGTTGTAGGTCGCATTGAGAGGCAACGCCAGTTTATCGTCGTTTTTAACTTTCTTCGTGACCTTGAACTTCCCGGTGGAATCCGTGAAGTCGTTAGTGGCTGTCAAGCTAGCCGTCTGAACCTCGGATTTCTGGATGACGAAGGTCTTTTGCGACAGGGTGTGTGCCCACTTCGCGCCCTTCACCTTCGGATCTACCTCGGAGACCTCGCACTTGTAGCCCACCGGAATCTGTTGGGAAGATACCGCAGCCTCGCCCACATTCAGGATGCCCTGCTTCACTTCCGCCTTGGAATCCTTGGGATCCTTACAGGTGTACTTGAAGTCGAAGCTGCTGGGTTTTTCGATATAGGACTGCGCGGTGGTCTTCTTTTCAATCTTGAAGATACCGAAGTCGCGGGTATAAGTGTTCTCGACGTTCACCGTCTTCGCCTCGACGGTGGTGATTACCTTAGCGGTATACCCCGGTTCTGACTTGGTCTGGTCGGCTTGTTTGGTTTCAACCGTCAGAGCCTTACCCCCGTCCTTCATGGTCACGGCCAGGCTGTAGTTTGCCACCGCCGCGTTCTTTTCGGTGACGGTGCATGAGGCGCCAACGGGAATGGGCACGCCGTCTACATCAGCCTCGAAATTCTTCGAGTCCTGGCCGCCCTTTACAAGCTCATCTTTAGCGATGACATGCTCGGCATCATCAGTCGGATAAGTACAGGTCACATCGAACTTAAAGCCCTTGTCGGCTGGGACGTGGTATCCATCAGTCTTATTGGTGACAGTCTTGTGAATCTTAAACGAGGTGCTCGGAATATCGAATTTGTTCGTAGCAACCACATTTACCGGAGTGCCCTCGGTTTCCACCTTGAAGGTCACCCCATTGGCATTAGTGTGTTTAACACCATTGTGATCCGTGACGGAACCGCTGGAAACAGGCTTACCGTCAATAGTCCACGTGGTAGAAACCTTTTCAGCATTCTTCGGGTTAACCTTGTTTTCCCACAGGGTACACTCGGTGCCCACCGGCAGGTTTTCCACCTTGACTGGGTCATCAGCGCTCTTGAGCTTCGCGTCACCGGAACGAACTTCCTTCGGGGTTTTACAGGTGTAACCGAAGCTGAACTGCTGGTCTTGGTACTTGCCAGCGTTGTTACCATCGAGCGTCTTCTTGAACTGGAAACCAGTAATTTTTTCCACGTAGGTGTTCGTGGCGATTACCGTCACCATCTGGCCATCAGCAGTGAACTCCGCCGAGGTCAATCCAGTCACGGTCTTGTCGCCCACCTTAATGGAGGTGCCGTTTTCCTGGTACTTCACCGGATTGCGATTCGGGTCATTCACCAGCTTCGGCAAGTCCTTCGGATTAGCCTCGCTTACGGTACACTTCGAGCCCTGCGGCACGGTGATTATCCCGGAAGGTTGACCAGCCTTGACATTGATGGTGTCAACCCCAGTTTGTGCTCCGAAAGGAGCCTTCTGGGTAAAGGTCTTGCCATTCGGCGCTTTACAGGTGTAGGTGAACTTGAAGCCATCCTCGAAAGCCAGATTTTCCGTGGAAGAAATCACTTTTTGGATTTGGAAGGTAGCCTTGTCGTAAACCGCCTTGTTAGTCGCGGTAAAGGACAAATCCTTGACCCCGGTAGCGGGGATGGTGACATCGATGCCGCCATCGGTACGAGCCGTGGCATTCTGACTCCAGCTGACGGGGTCGAAGGTTACGCCCGCAACAGTGGCTGGCACCTCATGAACGGAGCACTTGGTACCGACCTTCATCTTGCCCTCCGGCAGGGTCTTGGTTTCCCCACCCTTAAGAGTTACCTTCTGGTCGTCGAGACCCGGGCACTTCACGGTGAACTCGAAGTCTTTGGACTTCACGTCCTTGTCGTTTTGGGCATCACCAGTCAGCTCCTTGTGCAGACTGAAGATGCCATATTGAACCGTAAGGTCGTTGACGGCCTTGACGTTTACCTGCTGGACATCGCCCTTTTCACCGCCGATAACGACCTTACGGACATTAGCGGCATTATCCGGACCCACCGCATTGGTGCCATCCCCTTCCCAAGACAGGGTGCCAATCACGGCCTCGGTCTTAACCGGGGTTTCCTTAATGAAGCATACCGATCCAACCGGGGCATCCTTAATGACAGTCTGCGGTGGCGCCCCCGCCTGCAGCGGTACCGTCACAGCCTGAGTCTTTGCTCCCAGACCATTGTCGGCCGGGTCATAGCAGGTCACTTCGAACTGGTATTGATGGTTAGGCAAGGGGTTGGCCTTGGCGTCTTTGGAGACATCCTGGCCGTTGAGTTTGGCAACCTTTTGCAGTTGCAAGGCGCCCTTGTTGCGATCATAGGTGTTGGTCGCGGTTATGGTTACATCCGCGTCGCCAGTAGCTGGCAGAGTGAAGGTCACCCGCTTCGCGTCCTTGTCCACGCTGGTATCCACGCCCTTGCCGTCTACCTGGTAATCCAAAGATTTCCAAGTGTGGGACTTGAAGGCTTGCTCGCTAGTCTCCTCAAGGTGACACTTCACCCCGGAAAGAATCTGGGGAGTCTTGAGTTCCGAGGATTCCCAAGTGTACTTGTTGTCCTTATTCAAGGTCACCGACTGGGTCTTGTCCCCACAGGTCACCTGGAACTTAAAGTCGCCGTCCAAAGTCTTGTCAGCCTTTATGACCTTCTTCAGGGTGAACTTCACCTGGTAAGGCGTGTAGGTGTTGGTGGCCACCACCTCAGCAGTCTGACCTTCCTTGATGGTAACCATGCCAGAGTCACTGGTGGTCGAACCAATCTTCCAGGTCGGAGCCGTCGGGGCAGCAAAGCCAGTCGGAGCCGTTGGAGCGGTCTCTTTCAGGGTACAGGTAGCATCCGTCGGAATGTCCTTGACTTCCACGGTCTGCTTGTCCTTGGTCAAGTCGAGCTTGCCTTTACCGTTTTTGACGGTCTTGCCGTCAAGAACACAGTCGTAGGTGAACTCGAACTTGCCATTATTGGCGTCGGCAGCCTTCGCGAAGTCAATTCCTTTGCCCGCAACTGCCTTGGTCAGTTTGAAGCCGCCCACCTCGCGCTTATAGTCGTTGACCAGCTCTACCGTGTTCTTGGCCTTGTCTTTTTCGGCTGACAGACCCTTAGTCGAAACCTGGTTGGGGTCTTTGACCTCGAGCTTCCAAGTGTGACCGGCCACCTTCGCGGAAGTTTCATCCTCAGTTACGGTGCACTTGGCTCCTACCGGAATCGCAGTACCGGTGTCGTCGGTCTTGAAGGTCTTGGACTGGCCGTTGGTCAAGGGTTCATTAGTAGCAATGGTGTGCTCCGCCTTATCGGTCGGGTAGACACACTTGATACTGACCTTGAAAGACTTAGAATCGGCAATCTCCGAATTGTTGTCCTTAGTGACGGTCTTCTTGACAGTCAACTCCGTGCCGGAAACCTCAAAGGTGTTCTCTGCCGTGATAGACACAGCCTCGTTTTCCTTGTCGACCTTGAACTTCACAGCATTGTCGTGAGGGGTGCCCTGGTGGTCTGCCTGCTTAGAACCAACAACCGGCTTAGCCGCGCCAACAGTCCAGGTGGTAGAGATTTTCTCGCTAGGCTGGGTTTTTTCTACCGATTCTTCCCACAGGACGCATTCGGTACCTACCGGCAGGTCGGTGACATTCACCGCCGGGTCATTAGCCCCCAGTTGTTCGGTCTTTACCGCAGTCTTTTGACCATTAGGCAACTTGCAAGTGTAGCCGAAGTTGAACTTGCCCGGGTGGTTGGCCACATTATTGCCGGAAACTGCCTTAGAGAACTGGAAACCGGTGGTTTGTGGCACGTAGAGGTTCTTGGCGGTAGCCGTCACCACTTCCGTACCTTTCGTTACTGTGAACGACGCCGAAGTCAGACCCTTCCCGCCCGGGGTGAACTGAGTACCGGAGTACTTCACCGGGTTTGCTCCCTTGTTGTCCACTGCCGGAGTAGTCTGCGGGTCTGCCTCAGTTACCGTACACTTCGAGTCGGTCGGAACAATAATTTCCGCAGATTCCTCGCCGGCAGCCACCGAAACGTACTGGGCAGATGCCTGGTTGTTGAATGGCGTGGCTTGGGTGTAAACCTTGCCATTAGGCGCCACACACCGGTAGGTGAATTGGAAGTCACCCAAGAACTTGGTCGCCACCGGGTCGACGGTCTTCTTGATCTTGAAAGCAGCCTTGTTATAGGTGACATTGTTCACGGCTTTGATGGCCACATTCGGGGCTCCCACAGCGGGAATCTCGACGGAGACACCGTTATCGGCGGCGGGCGTACCGGAACCCTGCCAGGTCAACTCAGAGCTTACGCCGGTGACCTTAGCTGGCACCTCATGAACGGTGCAGGCCGTGCCCACCTTGACCTTTTGACCAGTAGCGGTCGCGTAATCAACCGGCGCGCCACCGGGGATAACCGTGACAGTCTGTTCGGACAAGTCGCCACACTTCACCTTGAAGTTGACGGGAGTCTTGGTGACATCCTCATCGGCAGCAGCCTCGCCCGTGAGCGTCTTTTGCAAGGTAAAGGTGCCGTAGTGAACCTCAAGCCGGTTCGTGGCCGTAACCGACATGGCCGGGGTCTTGCCCTGGTCTTCAGCAATCACCACGCGGCGGGCATTAGCCACCCCATCCGGGGAGGTGACGGTAGTACCCGCATTCTCCCAGGTCAGCTGGTTGGTCACATCCGGGGTGTCCGCCACGGTTTCTTTCACGAAGCACACGGTGCCGACCTTGGCCTTTTCGACCACGGTCTTGGTTTCACCGGCTTTGAGAGAGACAGCCTTGGTGGAAAGTTTTTCACCCACCTGCTCGCCCTCACCGGGCTGGTAGCAATCCACCGTGAAGCCATAGGACTTGTTGTCCCACGGGTTCGCGGCATTGTCCTTGACGGAGACGGCCTTGGTCAGTTGCAAGGAACCCAGCTGGTGGTCATAGGTGTTGGTCGCGGTGACGGACACGCTCGCGTCGCCAGTCTTGGGCAGGGTGAAGGATACGCCCTTGGCGGGTGCCTTATTGCCTTTGGTTACGCCAGAGCCGCTGACCGTGTATTCCACGGACTTGTGGTTGTAGTTGGCGATGTCGGCCGTGCCGGTTTCCACGATGGTGCAGGTTTCACCCGACAGAATCGGCTTGCCCGCAAACTTCGAGGAATCCCAGGAGTAATCATTGGCCTGGTTCAAAGTCACGTCGACAGAGGTCTGAGCGCAGCTCACTTGGAAGGTGAAGTCGCCGTCCAGTTTCGCCTGGTCATTGGCTTTCACAAGCTTCTTCAGGTCGAATTTCACCTGGTAGGGCGTGTAGGTGTTGGTGGCATCCAGCGTAGAGGTATTGCCCTCGGTGATGGTGGCAGTACCGTCGGCGGCTTGGGCTCCGTCGAGCTTCCAAGACAGGGTGGGGACGGCGTATCCATGAGGTGCTTTCACCTTAGGTTCGCTGACCACACACTTGGCGCCAGCCGGGATACCGGTAATCTCGGTCGACATCTGGGTGGCTGAAAGACTAATCGTGCCATCCTTGACCGGCTTGCCGTCTAGCTTGCAGTTGTACTTGAACTCGAACTTGGCATCATTAGCGGCCAGCGCGGTGTTCACGTCCACACCCGCGACGAACTTGCTCAGTTTGAAACTGCCGACCTTACGCTCGTAGTCATTGGTGATGGTGACGGTCTTGCCAGCCTTGGGTACCTTCACCCGGGTGGTGTGGGTCTTGACAACCGTAGATCCGTCCGCAATCTGCACACTCCAGTTGTGACCCGGCACATCCGCGCTGGCCACATCCTCGGTGACGGTACAAATCGCACCCACCGGAATCGGGTTCTTGCCGGACTTGTCAGTCTTGAAAGTCTTTTCCTGGTTGTGCTTGAAGACACCATCCTTTTCAGCGTCAGCAATGGTATAGGTTTGCCCGTCAGTTGGATAGACACAGGTGACATTCACCGTGAATTGCTTGCCTGCGGCAACCTTCGAAGCCTTGTCAGCCTTGACCAGTTTCTTGACTTTCAGTTCAGTGCTGGGAATATCAAACTTATTCTGGGCGGTGACACTGAAGGTGTCTTTTTCAGACTTAATCTCAAAGTTGACTCCATCGTGGGTGTTACCCTGGGCATCCTTGACCTTTTCAGTCTTGATTTCAGAGCTGCCCTGGAGCCACTTGGTTTCGGGCTTTGCTTCGTCCTCTAGCTTCTTGAAGGAATCCTCCCACAGGGCGCACTTGGTGCCCACCGGAAGTTTAGTAACCTTCTTGTTGCCCTTGTCAGACAGGTTTTGGCTACCAGAGAAGACCTGCTTGTCACGAGCCTGGCAGTACCAGTGGAAGTTGAACTTGTCCTGGGTATGCTTGCTGGCGTTGTTACCCACGACGGACTTGAAGAATTCAAAGCCGCCTTCCTGGGAGACATATTTGTTGACGGCCTCGAACTCGATCACTTGGTCTTTCCCGACGGTAATCGCCTTCGAAGCAAGCCCTGGCACCCCTTGGAAACTGGTGCCTTGATACTTCAAGGGGTTCTTGTCGTCGGCCACTACCGGCTTTGGAGCATCCTTGGGGTCGGCCTCGGTGACAGTACAGGTCGAGTCGGCTGGAACTGTAATTTCGGCAGAGGCTTCGCCGGCGGGAACATCTACCTCGCCGTTCAAGGCCAAATCCGGTTTCACCGTCTTGCCAGCCGGAGGGGTGCAGTTGTAAGTGAAGTGGAAGGTTCCCTCGAAGCTGGTGCCTTGCGGGACGACGGATTTGCGAATCTTGAACTTGCCAAGGTTGTAATCCGCCTGGTTGTTAGCGGTGAACACCACGGGTTGCGCCCCAGGCTCGGTCTTAGCGACATTCACGGTGATGCCGTTGTCATCCGCAGGGGTGTAGCCGTTGCCTTCCCAACCAGCGAAAGTCGAGCTTAGACCGGGGATTTCGGCTGGCAACTCATGAACCGTACAAGTGGAGCCAACCTTTACCTTGCCGTCAGGCAGCGCCCAAGTGGCACCGGGCTTAATCTTCACGACTTCGTTGTAGGCCTCGCCGCAGTTGACGCGGAAGTTGAAGTCTGTGTTCAAAGCCTTGGCATCGTCGGCCGCGTCACCCGAGAGTTTCTTGGCCAGGCTAAATGTGCCGTACTGTACCGTCAGGTGGTTCTTGGCGCTCACCTTGACCCCGGAAGTGCCCTTCGAGTCGGCCTTGATGGTGACCTTGCAGGCCTGGGGGTGTTCGACACCCTGCTTGTCCGTATAGGGTTCAACGGCCTCGCAGCCATTCTCCCAGTTCAGCTGGTTAATCACGTCAACAGTGTCAGCTGTGTTTTCCCAAACATGGCACACAGAACCGACCCAACGACCGCGATGCATCTGGCCTTTCTTACCAGCCTCGACCTCGACCCTGTCGTGGTCACTCCAGTTCATCACCGGGTTCGCGCAGTCGGCTTCGAAAGAGTAACGCTTGCCATCCCACGGGTTTTTAGCATTGTCCGCGATGGTGACGATTTTTTCAACTTCAATCGATCCCTGCTGGCGTCGGTAGCTGTTGGTCGCGCTTACCGCCACACTCACATCGCCCTTGGGCGGGAAAGCAAAGGTGACGCTGCGCTTGGCTGCATCCGTAGCGGCCGAGGCATCGCTGACGCTGTATTTCACACCTTGGTAGGTGTAGCCCTCGAGTGTCGGCAACACGGTTTCGGTGACGGTGCAGGACTTCGCCGAAAGGCGCGAGAACTCGGGTGTGCTCGCGGAATCCCAGGTGTATTTATTGTCCTGGTTGAGTTTCACATCTTTAGTGGCACCTTGACCACAGTCAACGTGGAAGCCGTATTCTCCACCTGGCTGGGTGTGGTCATCGGTGTTCACAATCTTGCGCAGGTTGAACTTCACCTGGTAAGGCGTATAGGTGTTGGTGGCTTCGAGCACCGGGTTTTGGGTGGCATCGGTCTTTTCAACAATCTTAATCACGCCCGACGCGTCAGCCCCGTTAACCTTCCAGGTGGGACGTTCGGGAGCCCGGAAGCCGCTGGGAGCGGTCACAGCCTTTTCTGTCAAGGTACAGGTCGCGCCAGCCGGGATATTGTTGGCTTCCGCCCCGGTTTGCGGGGTGACTTCCAATGTTCCGGTCTTGACGGATTTGCCGCCCAGGGCGCAGTCATAGGTGAAGACAAATTTGCCACCGTTAGCTTGGAGTGCTTCGGCCGTGTCTAGGCCTTCCCCGGTCACAACTTTGGTCAGTTTGAACCCGCCCAGCTTGCGGTTGTAGGTGTTTTCGACGGTGACAGTCTTGCCCTCGGCGGGAACGGTGATGTTTTCAGCCTTATTGGCATTGGAATCCGCGATGTTTTTTCCGCCCACCTTCAGTTGGATGGCCAGGTTGTGGCCTTCCAACTCGGCGCTGGTGCGGTTTTCTTCCACGGTGCATGAGGCGCCAACGGGAATCTTGATGCCGTTTTCGTCGGCTTCGAATTTCAGAATTCCGTCAGCTTTGAGTGCTTTGTCGGTGGCGACAACGTGGTTGGTCTTATCCGTGGGATACACGCAAGACACGCTCACGCGGTATTCCTTGTTGTTATCCACGACAGCCTGGTCACCTTTCACGACCTTCTTTTGGACAGTCAGGGAGGTGTTGGGAATATCGAAGGAGTTATTGGCTTCGACGACGATGGCCGCGTTTTCCTTGTCGACAGTGAACTCCACGGCGTTGGCATGATTGTTGATGGTTTTGCCTGTTACGGCTTGTTGGCCGGGCAAAGTCCACTTGGTCTGGTTGTTTTCGTTAGCCTTCGGGGTAGCGACGTTTTCCCACAAGACACACTTGGTGCCCACCGGCAAATCGGATACCGTGTGGGAGCCGTTGTCTGCGAGTGTTACGTTACCGTCGATGGCTTTGCCTTCACGTGGCTGGCAAGACCAGCCGAAGTTAAAGGTGTCACTGGCGTGGTTGGCCTTGTTGTTGCCGGTGACCTTCTTGGAAAGCTGGAAACCGGTGGTCTTCGGGGTGTAGTGGTTGGTAGCAGAGACCGTCAGAACCTGATTCTTGCTGGGGCTAAATTCCCCAGAGGTTTGGTTTTGACCAGCGGGATTAAAAGACAACTTGTTGTACTTCAAGGGGTTCTTGGAAGTGGTGTCCTTGACGCTGGGTAGGCTCTTGTCCTCGGTGACATGGCACTTAGAGTTGGCCGGGACGGTGATTTCCTCGGAGGATTGACCAGCGGTTACCTCGATGAAGTCTTTGACCGCCTGAGCGCCATAAGGCTTGGTATTGGTATAGACGTTCTTGTCCGGGTCGGTACAAGAGTAGGTGAACTTAAAGTTACCGTTGAACTCGGTGCCCTGGGGCTGGACGAGTTTTTGAATCTTGAACTTCGCGGTGTCCTTGGTAACCGTATTGGTAGCCGAGACAGTTAGCTCGGGTTCACCGGCGGCGGGCACAGTAATCTTTAAATCATTGCCTTCCTGGACACTGTTATTGCCCTCCCAAGCGGTCAGCTGCGAGGTGATACCTTTGATATCCGCAGCATCCTCGTGAATACGGCACTGAGTACCGGCCTTGACTTTTTGCTTGGTGTAAGTGGTGAAGTCCACAGCCTGATCGGGACGTACTTTTACGGTCTGTTCGTTTAGGCCGACGCAGTTAATCTTGAAAGTGAATTCGTGGTTCTTTACTTTCGCGTCCCCAGCAGCATCCCCGGTGACCTTCTTGGAAATCTTGAAGCTGCCGTAAGGAACTTGGAAGTCGTTGGTGGCTGTCAGGGCAATGCCCGGAGTGCCACCGTTATCCGCAGTTATAAAGACCCGGCGTGCCGTGGTGTGCGCCCGGGAAGCGCCGTCGGTGTAGGTAACATTGTCGCCCGCACCAGTCCAGGTCAGGTTCGGCCTCACGTCACCACCGACTTCATTTTCCCACACCAGACACATGGTGCCCACCGGCAGGGTCTTGTTAGCGAGAAGCGTTGGCGTGCCGGGCTTGACATTTACCGGCCTAATCCAGGCGGCGCTGGCTGCCTCGGCACCAGTACGCCTACGTTCAAAATTAGTTTGGCCTGCCCAAGAGTTGTGGCCGGGGTGCGGTACGAAGCAGTCCGCCTCGAAAGAGAAATTCTGGTTTTTCCACGGGTTGTCTTTAGCGTTAGTGCTGACTCGCTTGGTGACCTGCAGCGATCCCTTCTTGAGCTCGTAAGTGTTGGTCGCGGTCACCACTGCCGTCGCCTGAGAGGCACTGGGCAGCACGAAAGATACGCCGTTGTCCTCCGGCATACCGGTCGTTCCTTGCACTGAGAAGCTCACTGATTGCCAATCGTGGTTGGGATGCTGGTGTTGCGAGACTTCCTTCACCGTACACTTGGTGCCGGCCTTGAGTGCTTTGCCCTTGAGTTGCGTGAATTCCCACTGATAGCCGTTTTCTCGCTTCAAAGTCAGGGCATCGCTGGGGTAACCCGCACAGTCCACAGTGAAACGATAGCCGCCGTCACCAAGAGTGGAACCGTCGGTGGTACGAAATTCTTTCTTGAGGATGAACTTCGCGGCATTATCAGCCTGGTAATTGTTAGTGGTGTTCACGGTAACCTGGGTGGCGCCTTGGGGCACGTCAAAACTGGTGACGGCTCTCAGCCTGTGTCCGTCCTGATCCACGGTGGTGCTAGCCGGAGCGGGAATCTGCTGCTGCTGATGGTTACCGAGAACCACAGCTTTAAAGGACACGGCGTCTTTGTCAGTAAATGTGACGTCCTGAGAGGAATACGTCTCCGTGACTTGGCAGTTCGATCCAGGAACCACGACTAGCTCCGTGGCGGGTTCCGCCCCGTTGGTAGAAGCCGGACCACCCGCCGCCGGCGCATAGAGCCTGGACATGGTGGTGGGCTTGTTGTCCTTCTTGCAGTAGACGTCAAAAGTCACATTACCTTTAGCTTTGGCGGATTCACCGGCGCCAATCTTGTTGATAAGCAGTTTGGCGTTGCTCCCTTTGACTTTCACGGTCTGGTCGGGGTTTTCACCTTCGTGAGAAACAACAACGCTCAACGGGCCGTACCATCCGCTTTCCACCTTTTTGTTTTTCTCGTATCGAGGATCAGTGGTAAGGATGTACTCCTCGTAATAATACTTATCACCGGCTTTCATGTCAGAAACTTTAAGCTGTACCGGAAATATTCCTTGGAAGCTCCCTGCAGGAATATCCTTAATATCTTGCAACATAGGCCTCACCGGCATCTCTATGGTCTTCCCATCGCGGACTCGCTTAAGCTTACCAACGAGATAATAATTATCTTTGGAGATAGCGAATTTGGCCAATCCACTGTATGTCACACTATCTGTGAGAGTAATAGTGTCATTCTGACCGTATTTAGAGATATCTACTGTTTCCGGACCCCCGGGATTTTGGTTATTACCGTTAACCAATACAGTAGTGCCAACCTGCGGATCAGAAGAAGCCGTGGTACCCCACTGAATCTTCAAGGAACCAGAAACAGTTATTTTTTTAGAAAGAACAGTAACCTGCGCTTGGGTATCGTGACTCGGCTTATCCAAGAAGTACGCATCTTGCGCGTTATTCAAAGTACCGGCGAATGCAACGCTGAACTGGTCTTGATTTTTAACCAGGAAATGTACTCCCCTTTCAGCCTCTTCCAGACTTACTCTATCGACAGGTTTACCTTCAGGAGTAGTCGCACCTGTAACCCGCAAGTAAACACTGTTACCTATAGCCCTACGAATCTCGGAGCTCTTGTCGTAGTCATTCAGTTGCAGGAAAATTACCTTAGATTTACCATCAGGAGCTGTATCCACAGAAATCTGATCCAGGTGCATAGACTTCAGTGCCTGAACCACACTTGGACGAGTTTTATACGCTGACTCAGCAGCGCTGATAAGTCCTGCTGAAGATCCTGGTTCAGAAACCCAGAATCTTTTCATTCCATCCCAAGAGCCAACCATACTTGGAAGACCCATAACAACAGACCAAATAGCGTTTTGATATTTGGCATATTCTTTAGGTTGAGCAAATTGCTTGTAATGCCAGGCCAGAGCCTTGACAAGCTCAGCCCTTTCTGGATGATTTTGAGCCCACTCCAGGGTAGAAGGATGTGTATAGATATTGTGTGCACCAGGCTGTAACCCCTTAAGAGGTTCCACACAGAAAGAGTCGGCACCATCAGCCTTTATGTTGCCAGATCCTTCGCTGGCATATTGTAGCAGCCTGCTGATAGTGTAGTCATTTTGTTTTACACCTAAATACCAGGCTTTCTTATTATGGTTATCAAGGCGAGCTTCGTTAACCAAAACTAGAGAACCGTCAGGGACAATCGGCCCGCTCTGTTGGCAATTACGCCACTCATCAGCCCCTATAGCACCCTTCGCGTACTTCTTTTCCAGGAATTCGACAGCTTGCCTCCGCATATTTTCAAACTGGATATTCAATTTAGTCCGGAACTTGTCCGCAATATCCTGGGGAACGCGGTTCTTTGTCACAAATTCATCGAGCTGCTGCAAGGCATCTTTCTGTATCTCATCAACCTGCTTATTAACATCTTCAATAGCTTTATCTTTGCTCTTCTGGGGATCGAACTTTACTTTTAATTCTTTAGTCTTCAGCTGAAACGCACTAAACAGCACAGCGCGATCCTGGCCGACAGCCGAGCGATCCTTACCCTGATTCTTATCCGCCTTATTTGAATTTTCAGCGCTATCCTTGCCTTGCTTAGAAACAGCAGACCGATCCTCGAGAGATTTTGATTCTTTATCGAGATTACCAGCCTTGTGTCCTTTTTCCTCTACAAATTGACTAGAGGGTTTTGTTTCCGACGGTTTTTTCGTCTCTTTAGGCTCAGTCTCAGCAGTACTAGTCTCTGCGGGCGTAGGCTTAGCTAGCTCAGGTGCAGATTCAGAATTCGAAGAGGACTCAGAGCCATTGGGGGGGACATCCTTGGCCTGGGTTTCGCCCCCCTCCTTAGAGGCTAGGGACTCTTTAGGGTTCTCCACTGGAGACTCAGCAGTCTGTTTCTGTTCTTTTCCAGTTTTCTCGTTGGGGAGTTGCGAATCAGAAAACTCCTTATCCGCCGCCGCAGCGGCATCACCAACAACGTCATCGAAGCTCAGTTTATCCAGCGTCAATTTTAAGGTATCTTCAGTATCATCGGCATCGTCCACATCAGAGGGGGAATCCACTGAACGATCCGCAGAACGGGACTTCGAGCTATCCACTGAGAAACTCTTGGATCCATTTGGATAAAGTACCCACGCGCCATAGCGCCTTCCCAAGTAGCTAGGTCCTCCCTCATCCATCCGGATGAAATTTCCTAAGGGTTCATTAGAAATAATCCTGTCATCACGTACAAAGCAGGCGCGGGGCAAGTACTGCGCCGTAAAATCACCCAGTTGTTCCGTCTTCCCGTACATCTTTTGGGCATAGACACGGTCTATCGTGGTAAAGAGGTTTGTACTTAGAGCCGCATAGTACAGGTTTGTATTTTGTCCAGCCAAACTTACGTTAGCAGTGCCACCACCACTGATGTTAACCTCAGGATGTACTTTCCCTATCACCGCCGGTTCGGCCGCCATGGAGGGCATGACGAGGCCGCCGACGGTCCAGGCCACGGCGACGGAGGCAGCGACGAAGGCCGCCCCCCAGTTCCGAGTCGTTCGCCTCCGTTTCCCTTTCCCTACTTTAATGAGTCCACTTACTGGCATCCTGCCCTGCGTTCCCCTAGTTTTGTCACCCATTAGAGAATCCCTCCGTTGTAATTACTGTCCGGCAATCGAGCCTTAAAGTCTGACAGCTCTCCTGTCTATACACCTGGTAAGTTTATCAGAGCATTCAGGTAATTCCTAGATTACTTTAGGACATGTACTGACAAGCTTACCTACATCCATAATTACTTCGGTTATCTTCGGGGTACCTTTAGGTAAAGCCAAGAATTTCATGTAAAAAACACACTAATTGAGGGACGTTTCCAGGGTTTTACCAGGTTTTAACCCTGGAAATGTATGTTCCAATCCGGGATTTTTTGAGAGTAAATTAAGTGTAAAATATGAGTATCCACACTGGTTATCGTACATTTCCCTAGATTTCTGAGATTTTGCTGAAATTTATAAGCCAAACCTGAAAACCACTCCACTTCGCTCTGCCGCTGTCCCAACCCGGCAACATGTAAAGAAAAACTCGTATTTCTTACATCTTGTTCTGGAGCGTAAAACCACTTTACATGTGAGAAACTCGGCGCGTCCTTCGCTATGCCTCGCACGCTTCCATAGATAAACTTAGGCGATTTACCGTGATTTAAACCCAAATTTCGCAAGCCTAAAAGGCTCTGACCTAGAGTTTACGCCACCTGTGGAGCTAAGGGGACTCGAACCCCTGACCCTCTGCTTGCAAAGCAGATGCGCTACCAGCTGCGCTATAGCCCCTCATGAACCCGCCGAACCGGCAGAAAACTTGCGATACCAAGACACCGCGCGGTAGCGACTCCCGCAGCCTCGGGCGAACTGCCCCACCACAGTGTGGGCCTGGCTGGGCTCGAACCAGCGACCTCAGTCTTATCAGGACTGCGCTCTAACCAACTGAGCTACAGGCCCGTAGGCACGTAAAAATAGTAACCGAAAGCTGCGGTTACATGCAAATTCAGATTTCGACCAGCGCTCCAGGAAACAAAGCCTGGCAGAAATTCAGGAAAAATTGGGGGTGAGACTCAAATATACAGAGCCTCACCCCCAAAAAATCCTTGATTTCTGCCAGCACTACAACCAAACCCACAGCGGAACGCAAATTCCCCACAGCAAAACCATCAGTACCCAGTCACGAACCCGCCAACGCACCTGGTGCAACTCGGTACGCTGCGGCCGCGCCCCAAACCCACGCGAATCCATCGACAATGCCACTCGCTCGCCGTGTTGCACCGCCAAAATCATCAGCGGAACCAGGGAAGCTACCCACCGCTGCACCGACCCCAAGGGGCCGAAGCGTTTTCCAATCCCGCGCAGCGCCTTCGCCACCCGCAACAGGCGAAAATCCTGGGTAAAACGCGCCACAAACGCCACCGCCGCCGTCCCCGCCGAAGTCACACGGTAGGGCACCTTGAACGTAGTACTGAGCGTTATCAACAAATCCTGCGGGTCGGTGGCAATCCCCGACACCAATACCAACCCCAATAGGGCACCCACCCCGGTGGCGGCACTGGGCGCATCATGAATCGAATACACCTTCGAGATGCCTTCCACCGCGCCGGCCCGCGACAGACTAAACAGCAACAATCCAGAGACTACCCACGGCAACAGCACACACAGTGCTGTGCGTCCCCACCCGGCGCGCGCCGCCAAACATGCCAGAGATCCCAGTGCCAGCAAAACCAGGTTAAAACGCAGGTTTTGCAACACGAATATCATCACCATCAGCGGCAACAGCGCGACAAACAATGTCACCGGGTTCAAACCGGTAAACAGCCCCGCGCGTTTTCGCGGACGCGGCGTAACCGACGCTAGCGCGGTAACTGTCGTAAAGGTAGCTACTGGGGCAACGTTAAAGTCTCTTGCCTCAAGGTGGTTCGGTTGGGGTTTGTCGTTGTGTGGATGGTTGGTTTTCCCCTGGTTCATGAGGGGCTGACGTGAAATCACCGATTCGCCTGAATCCACATCCCGACCGGATTGCGCCAAGGCGGCCGGGGCGGCCGGGGCAGCGATGGTGGGAGCAGTCGGGGCAACCGATGAGGTTGCGTCGGGGGTTTCCCTTGCGGACGTGGTGATAGATGCGGATTGGGGCAGAGCCACCAGGTGGGTGCAGTTTGCCAAGGCCAGTTCCAGGTCATGAGTCGCCATCAGCACCACCCGCCCATCGGCGCGCAACTGTTGGATGAAATCCATCAGTTCACAGGTATTTGCCCAATCTTGGCCATAGGTCGGTTCGTCCAAGACGATGACCTGGCGTTTTTCAGCCACCATCGTGGCGACCGAGAGTCGGCGCAATTGCCCACCGGAAAGTGTCAGGGGATGCTGGGCGCGTACCTGGGTCAGATGGAAGTTTTCCAGCAGTTCAGCGACGGTTTCCGGGCTGGTTCCCCCGACCGCGAGTTCGCGTTCCACCGTGGATGCGACCATCTGGTGTTCCGGGTTTTGGAACACGTATCCCACGCGGTGGCGGCCACGTGCCGGGGGTTTGCCGGCAATCTGGGCGCGGGTCGCGCGGAAGCGCACCAGCCCCGCCAGCGCCGACAAAATCGAGGTTTTCCCCGACCCGTTGGGCCCGACTATCGCCACAAATTCCCCGCCGTGCAACTCTAGGTCAATCGCCGGCGATCTCCCCGGCACCTCGAAATCTTCGAGCCACACCAACGCCTCGCCCTGGTCACCGCCGCGATTCCGTTCGCTTTTGCCCGCGCCCGCAGCCGCGTTCCATTCTTCTTTTCCGCTTTCTCGTTCCCAGGTTTCGGTGCCGTCCTCGGCAGTAGTTTTCCGCCAATAGCTGACCTGTTCGTCGCACAGGTCACTCAACTGCGGCAACTCAATGCCCGCCTCTGCACACGTCAGCGGGGGAGCTTCCCCCTCGTCCGAGCGGGGGCGAAGCGAATGCGCAACACGAGTGCGGGACTGAGGGGTTTTATTTTGGTGCTCCGGCGGCAACAGCGAATCGTCGCTGTTGCTTAATCGCCTACGCCGTTTAGCGTGTGGCTCATGCGGCTCCGCCGCTGCCACACGCCCCACTTCTGTCCCGCACGTGTGCGCATCGCGAGCCGCCGCGCCGCCACCACCGTCGCCACCACCGCCGCCACCGGGCTTGGCGCAACGAGGATTCGCCCCAAACCGCACCGCGCGCGGCAGCCAAATCCCGCACTCCGCCAACGCCGCAGAATGCCCAAAGAATACTTCGCGCGGACTGCCGGCGGCAATAATCCGCCCGCCACTATCCAAGGCAATAACCTGGTCACATATCGGCAACACCGGGTCGAGGTCATGGTCTATCAACACGACCCCAGTACCGTCCGAAACAAGCCTGGCCACCAAATCATAAAACTCCACGCGCCCTTGGGTATCAATCGTCGAGGTCGGTTCGTCCAGTACTAGCAACTTCGGGCGCGTCACTGCGGCCGCCGCTATCGCCAGCCGCTGGCGCCCACCCCCGGACAAAATCCACGGGTCGTCCCACAGTCGGTCTGTCAACCCCACCAGGCGCGTGGCTTCGACCACCCGCGCCTCGATTTCCTCTACCGGCACGCACAGGTTTTGCAGCGGAAACGCAATGTCATCATGCACACTGCGGGTTATCACGGCCGCATCGGGGTTTTGTCCCACATAGGCCACGTTTTCGGCCAGGAACTGTACACTGGCATCGGCAATCTCCGTCCCGTTCACGCGCACGCTCCCGACGTATTCCGATGGCAAACAGTGTGGAATCAACCCGCAAATCGTGCGCACCAGCGTGGTTTTTCCACATCCCGAAGGCCCGACTATCGCGGTGACCTGCCCAGCCAGGTGCTCCAAGTTGACCTCGTCCAACACCCATTTGTCTTGCCCCAAATAGCGCACGGACAGCCCTTTGACTGTCACTTGCGCGGTGTTTCCGGTGACTTCGGTTTCACGAGGTGCCAGTCCGGTTTCCGCGCTTTCGCCGGAAATCCCTGCTGGCGCCTCATGAACACCCGTCCCGCCGACAGCAGAAACACCAAAACTCGACCTGGTTCGCAGGTCTGGTGTAGCGCTCATGAAACTAGGCCTGGTTCGCGACGCCAACCCCGGCGCGCTGCAGCAGGCGAGTCAACCCCAGCACTATCAAGGCTCCGACCAGCGCGGAGGTAATCGACGCAACCACAATCCCCGACCCAATCGTGATATTCATCCCTTTTACCAGCACCATCAGGCACATCAGTCCGTTGAGGGTGCCAAAGACTCCGGCGGAAATCAGGTGTGCCCACCAGGTCCACTTCCGGTAGAGCATCACCGCGAAAGGCACTTCAATAAA
Organism: Mobiluncus mulieris ATCC 35243; assembly: GCF_000160615.1. GTDB lineage: Bacteria > Actinomycetota > Actinomycetes > Actinomycetales > Actinomycetaceae > Mobiluncus > Mobiluncus mulieris. Next base: position 188,133 of record NZ_GG668520.1, read on the forward strand.
CAGCCCGCCAATCAGGTTATTGATAATGGCACCCACCCCGGACGGGGTGGAGAAAATGCAGATAATCCCCATAATCAGGGCGGCCAGCATAGTGGCTCCGGGGCGGCGCACCACGGAGATGGGCAGCATATAGGGGATTACCCACAGCCCCATCAGTGAGCTGGCAATCAAAATCATTTGCGGGGTGGCCATCAAGCCCGCGCTGACATAGTTCAGGGGAATCAGGATTATCAGTCCAACTACGGATAGCGCCGCCACGGTCATCAGGTTGCGGGTGCCCAGCACCGAGTTCGCCAGTCCCTTGCGTGACGATGTCCGTACGGTTTTTGCGTCGTTTTCATGAGGTGCTTGTAGCGTGGTGTCCTTTGTTTCTGATGTCCTTGCGGATTGATTTTCAGCAGTCATAACCGACCTTCTATAACAGTGTTCTAGTAGATAAGGCTAGTCTAACTGCGAGGTGTTATCGTTTGCAAGTACCGGATATAGATTTAACCAGTTTTCCTGTCTGTGAATCTCTTGTTTGTGAATCTAGTCGACGACTTGCCTAATTTCAGAGGTGTCCACCACCACGGGTTGATGCGCTTTGATATGCGTCAACGCCACCACCCCGGCAATCGCAATAAACCCACAAGCCATAACCGCCAGGCCAACCCCGGGGTTGAAACGCTGTCCCTCGCCCAGCACGAAAATCCCGAAACACACCGCTATCACCGGCGAAGTAATCGTCATCGAGGCCACCACCATCTCGGCCTGACCGGTGGCATAACCCTGTTGCACCATCCAGCCCGCCGTCACCGAGCCCACCAGCAAACACGCCAAAATCCCCCAAAACAAAGGGTTGTCCAGCCAGTTGTGCTGGCGCGCAAAGTTAATCAAAGTTCGCACCAAGGAAGCCTCGAGCCCATAGAACATAGCGCCGCCCGACCCCCAGAACAAGGATCGCCATGTTTTCGGTCCGTGCGTCCCCAAACCCCCGAAACTGGCCGCCAACAGGTAAATCACCAACGCACCTGCGAAAACCTTCCACACCGTCAACTGGGATTCACCCGCCGCATAAAACGAGACTATCGCCGTAAAAATCGCGGTCGCCCCCACCGTCACCGCAACCAGCCCGGCCTCGGTGCGCCCAATGCGCCGCCGCGCCAAACGCGCCTGGAGAATCACCGACCAGGGGAAAGCCATCAACCCCACGGGCTGCACCACCGTGACGGGGGCAAAGAACAGTGCGGTTATCTGGCACCCCAAGGACACCCCCATAAAAGCCATCCCCTGCCACCAACGTGGATTCTTCAGGCTGGCCCACAGTTGTTCACCTTTCAGCGAGTGCCGGTTCTGGTTGTGGCGCACCTCGCGGCGAATCGCGCTGTTTTGGTAGCGCGCCGACAGAGCAAAGCAAAACGAACCGATAAGCTGCAAGACAATTGCCAGGGGAATGCTCTGCACGTAGCCCCTCGCTTTCTGTAGTATTAGTCGGTTATGGGTCTTGTCTGAGCCACAGGTTGCGGCCTTGCCTGGCTATTCTACCCGGTTAAACTCCGCTAGTCCTGCGCAAGAAAATTCATATTCTCCCGTTTCCCCGCCAGGAACGGCGCCACCACATTGTCAAACCGCGACAGCGCCGAAGCAATCGCCATGTGCATATCCAAGTACTTGTATGTCCCCAGGCGCCCCCCGAACAACACATTAGGCTCGGTGGCCGCCGCCACCCGATAGGCTTCCAGGCGCTTACGATCCGCGGCCGCGTTAATCGGGTAATACGGCTCGTCGCCGGGGGCGGCGAAACGCGAGTATTCCCGGGCAATCACGGTTTTATCCTGGGGATAGCAATCGGCGCGCTCGGGGTGGAAATGACGGAATTCGTGAATCCGGGTAAAGGGCACCTCGCGATCCCCGTAGTTCATCACCGCACAGCCCTGGAAATCCCCGGTGGGCTTGACCTCCAGCTCCAGATCTATCGTGCGCCAGCCCAGTTCACCCTCGCGGTATTGGAAATACTGGTCAATCGGGCCAGTATACACCACCGGGACTTGCCCCACGGTCTGGGACTGGCAATAGGCGCTGTCGGGGTCGAAGAAATCCGTGTTCAGTTTGACCTCGATATTCGGGTGGTCGGCCAGGCGCGTCAGCCAGGCTCCGTAGCCATCGGTGGGAAGCCCCTCGTGAACGTCATTAAAGTAACGATTGTCATAGTTGTAACGCACCGGCAAACGCGACACAATCGCGGCGGGTAACTCGGTGGGATCGGTTTGCCACTGTTTCGCGGTGTAGCCTTCAAAGAAAGCCTCGAACAGGGGTTTACCCACCAGGGAAATCCCCTTGGTGCGGAAGTTATCCTCGATATGAGCGGGGTCGATATCGGCCGCCTGCGAGGCAATCAACGCTCGGGCTTCATCTGGGGTATAGGCGGCGTTAAAGAACTGGTTGATGGTCCCCAGGTTCACCGGCATCGGGTAAACCACGCCTTTCACGGTGGTGTAAACGTGGTGGACATAGGGGGTAAAGGTGGTAAACCGGTTGACGTATTCCCACACGCGTTCATTAGAGGTGTGGAACAAATGTGCGCCGTATTTATGCACTTCAATCCCGGTTTCCGGGTCAGGTTCAGACCAGGCATTCCCACCCAGATGGTCGCGGCGGTCAATCAGGGTTACTTTTGCGCCGACCTCAGCCACCTCGCGTGCTATAGTAAGTCCGAAGAGTCCGGACCCCACAATCAGTAAATCAGTCATGGTTTCATCCTACCCGCCACGGTGGCTGGTCGCTGTTGGTCGCTACCGTGCGTCGGTTTTCGGCTTCATGAGGTGCCATCTCTAATCGAGGCAAAACGCGGAAAATCCAACCCGGCACACACTCCCGACGACAAACCCAAGACAAAACTGCCCGGCATGTAGTTTCGGTGACAAACCCAGGATAATCCCGACCCGGCACGCAATTTTGGTGGCGGATCCTGGATAAGGCCGGTTCGGTACTCAGTTTCGGTGACAAACCCAAGAAAATCCCGACCCGGCACTCAGTTTCGGTGGCGGATCCTGGATAAGGCCGGTTCGGTATGCAGTTTTAGTGGTAAAACCGGGATAATTCAGGGTTTTGGTGGGGGAATTGTGGCAATTTCAGGAAATAATAGCCGCACCTGTAGCCAAATCGGCCACCCTGTCCCGAAAAATCCTGAAATCACCACCAACCCCCACCCGAAAATCCCCGAAAACCCCGGATTCGACACCAACTCCAGCCTGAACCGGTAACAAACCCCGAATTCGCCACCAACTCCAGCCTGAACCGGTAACAAACCCCGAATTCGCCACCAACTCCGGTCTGAACCGGTAACAAACCCCGGATTCGCCACCAACTCCGGCCAACGTATCAAGGCGTTTAGAATCCCCGCCGGTGACAAACCCCGGATAAGGCCGGTTCGGTATGCAGTTTTGATGGTAAAACCGGGATAATTTAGGGTTTTGGTGGGGAATTTGTGACAATTTCAGGAAATAATAGCCACACCTGTAGCCAAATCGGCCACCCTGTCCCGAAAAATCCTGAAATCACCACCAACCCCCACCCGAAAACCCCCGAAACACCCGAAAACCCCGGATTCGACACCAACTCCAGCCTGAACCGGTAACAAACCCCGAATTCGCCACCAACTCCGGTGTCGGAGATACGGGGATCTGCTGCCTCCCCGGTGACAAACCCCGGATAAGGCCGGTTCGGTATGCAGTTTTGGTGGTAAAACCGGGATAATTCAGGGTTTTAGTGGTAAAACCGGGATAATTTTGGGTTTTGGTGGGGGATTTGTGGCAATTTCAGGAAATAATAGCCGCACCTGTAGCTAAATCGGCCACCCTGTCCCGAAAAATCCTGAAATCACCACCAACCCCCACCCGAAAATCCCCGAAAACCCCGGATCAACCAGCGAGAATTGCCGGTGATTGTCCTCATAGCCGTAGACCATACCCGCCCTGAATCCGACACCGACTCAAACCTGAGGCTCTCGACAACACAACAACGCAACCCGTACCCTGTACCCCGACACCGACTCAAACCTGGGGCTCTCTGCGGTATTTACGTTTTTCGATTATTCCCGCTAGTCTTTTCTGAGTCTTATCCCATTCGCGCCAAATATGCGCGTAACTCAAACGCAGTACCTGGTAACCAAGCTCCTCTGAAGTAAAATCACGTTCCCTGTCCTTGTGGTAATTTTCATCCTGAGTATGGTGCGCCCTGCTGTCACATTCCACAATAAAAGACTTCCCAACCAGTAAATCCACCCTTCCCACCGACCGGATGCGTTCTTGGGTTCGCACCGGCAGATTGCGGCGGTTAAACCACAGGCGCACTCGGGTTTCACTGCCGGATTCCGCTCCAGGCGCAAAATGTCGCAGTAACTTTCGTTTCTGCGCAGACTGCCTAGCAATGAGAGCCTCGCCATCTCGATAAGTAATCAAACCCATATTTACCGCTGATTCCAGCATCACCAGCGCGGTCTCGGCATCATGGTGTTTCATTACATCGACTAGACAATCTTCCACCGAACGTATCGAAAGCAGTCTGGAATCAGCACCTCGATGCGTGATTACCCCTGATTCAGCCAGATTCGGCTGAGCATTTCTCCAGCTTTTCACGCATATGTGAAGGCTTCTCTGATATTGCGGGGGAATCCACAGTCCGTGGACATTACAACCGGAGATGCAGCCCAGTTGTCCTCCATGCTTGATGGCCGCTATTGCCCCAGGGTCGGCATGTTCATACGCGTACCATCCCCGGCGGATTTCTTTTAGCTCACCGGTGAACACAAGCTTCTTCAGTTGGCGCCAATTCACACCTTTTGCCCGCAACGAACCCGTAGTTTCTATTCCCGCATAAGAATCTTTAATCACGTTTAATATTGTTACATATTTTTCATTGCTTTTGTTACTTGTAAAGTGTTCCTGTGGAAACGCATCCGCCCAGTTTGAGGGCGTGACAAAACCAGGATAAAACCGAGCCGGAGCGCAGTTTTGGTGGCGGATCCTGGATAAGGCCGGTTCGGTATGCAGTTTTGGTGGTAAAACCGGGATAATTTAGGGTTTTGGTGGGGGAATTGTGGCAATTTCAGGAAATAATAGCCATACCTGGAGCCAAATCGGCCACCCTGTCCCGAAAAATCCTGAAATCACCACCAACCCCCACCCGAAAACCCCCGAAACACCCGAAAACCCCGGATTCGCCACCAACTCTGGTCTGAACCGGTAACAAACCCCGGATTCGCCGCCAACTCCGGTGTCGGAGATACGGGGATCTGCTGCCTCCCCGGTAACAAACCCCGGATAAGGCCGGTTCGGTATGCAGTTTTGGTGGTAAAACCGGGATAATTCAGGGTTTTGGTGGGGGAATTGTGGCAATTTCAGGAAATAATAGCCGCACCTGTAGCCAAATCAGCCACCCTGTCCCGAAAAATCCTGAAATCACCACCAACCCCCACCAGAAACCCCCGAAAACCCCGAAAACCCCGGATTCGCCGCCAACTCCGGCCTAAACCAGTAACAAACCCCGGATTCGCCGCCAACTCCGGCCTAAACCAGTAACAAACCCCAGATTCGCCACCAACTCCAGCCTGAACCAGTAACAAACCCCAGATTCGCCACCAACTCCGGCCTGAACCAGTAACAAACCCTGGATTTGCCGCCAACTCCGGTGTCGGAGATACGGGGATCTGCTGCCTCCCCGGTGACAAACCCCGGATAAAGCCGGTTCGGTATGCAGTTTTGGTGGTAAAACCGGGATAACTTAGGGTTTTGCTGGGGGAATTGTGGCAATTTCAGGAAATAATAGCCACACCTGGAGCCAAATCGGCCATCCTGTCCCGAAAAACCCTGAAATCACCACCAACCCCCACCCGAAAACCCCGAAACACCCGAAAACCCCGGATTCGCCACCAACTCCGGTCTAAACCGGTAACAAACCCCAGATTCGCCACCAACTCCGGCTGAAACCTCGTTCAACCAGTCGTGTTCCCCGGTAACAAACCCCCGGATAAAGCCGGTTCGGTATGCAGTTTTAGTGGTAAAACCGGGATAATTCAGGGTTTTGGTGGGGGAATTGTGGCAATTTCAGGAAATAATAGCCGCACCTGTAGCCAAATCGGCCATCCTGTCCCGAAAAATCCTGAAATCACCACCAAACCACACCTACCCTTCAAAAAGCCTGAGGCCGCGACCAAGCCAAACTGGGAGTCCCGAGGCCTTCTAGGTTTACGGCCAAACCCTCGACTATTCCGCACACTCTCATCAAACCTGAACACCTAAAAGTCCAGGTAAAACCGCAAATCAAGGAGCCTAAACCAGAACCGCCACTATAGCACGCGGCATAGATCTCGCTCAAGCCGACTACCACCTGTCAAGCGCAGGTTTAATTTGAGCGTTGGGGCTGCGGTGGAATTCTTGGACCGAATTTGGACTGAGGAGGAGTCTCTCATGTTTAGTGTTGAGCAGCGTCGTGTGGCTGTGGAGTTGTTTATTAAATACGATTACAGTGTTTCCGCTGTGATCAGGGAGTTGGGTTACCCATCCGCTAACTCGCTACGGTCTTGGTGGCGCGAGTACCAGGAAACCGGAGTTAATGCCCATCAATTGGGTAATCGGCAGAAATACGTGTTTTGAGGGTTAAAACTATAAAAGCGTGTCTAAATATCCGGTTTCCACCCGAGCTCCACAGCTTTAGTGTGTCCGGTTTGTGACAAAACCAAGAAAATTTGGGGCCAACACGAAAGGGCTTGTGACAAAACCAGGAAAATTCAAGATAAGTTGACCGATTTAGTTCATGGTTGAGGCGGTTTTTCCTGAATTCGTCACAGCCGGATACGAATATTGCCGCCAGGCTCAGAAATCACTGCTACATTTCGGGTTAAAGCTTAAAAAGTGTGTCTAAAAATCGAGGTTTTGATTGGTATTCCAATGAAAAGTCGAGGTGTCTAAGCTTTTTGGGCTTAGCGGGTCGGGGTTGGGGTTAATAACCGAATTATGTGTCTTATTTTGGGATTTTTGTCTGGTATTCCAATGAAAAGTCGAGGTGTCTAAGCTTTTTGGGCTTAGCGGGTCGGGGTTGGGGTTAATAACCGAATTATGTGTCTTATTTTGGGATTTTTGTCTGGTATTCCAACGAAAACTCGGGATTGTTTAGCTATTTTTGCTTATTTCATAACCATGCTTGACATTTCTCAAAAGCGTGTCCTAAGCAACTGCACTCCTGTCGCTGGCTTATAAGCCCCAAATGACGTGCCCAAACGCCAAGGAGAGGCGAAATAAGCACTTAGGTAGTAAGCCACACCCCCGAAAATCCGCCAGCAACACGCCCGATAAAAACATACATATTTGTGCCAGTTACCCTCAATCTGCGGCTTCATGAGGTGCCATTTTTCTAGCTGGCGATGCTCCCCAAAAAGAGTTAAATCGTTTCGGGGACAGCATGGCTGTCCCCGAAACTCATTTTCACATCCAGTGCCGGCCTATTTTGCGGCGCGAATAATAACTTCCAGCGGCGAGCTCAGTTCCTCGAACAGACGCACCGTCAACTGGTAGGTACCCACGGCTTTAAGCGGCTGGTCAATCATAATCTTGCGCTTGTCGATTTCCACGCCCTTTTGTTCCTTGGCGGCTTTCGCAATCTGGTCGGTGGTAATGGAACCGAACAGGCGGCCATTCGCACCGGCCTTGGCATCAATCAGAATCGGGTCACCCTCGGTAAGCTTCGCCTTGACCATCTGGGCAGTCTCCATAGAGGCAATTTGCTGGCGAGCCAGCGAGGCCTTCAACCGATCGATAACCGTCTGGGATCCCTTGGTCCAGGGCATTGCCATGCGACGGGGAATCAAGTAGTTGCGGGCGTATCCGGGACGAACTTCAACCACATCCCCGGCCACGCCGAGCTTTTCAACTTCGTGGGTCAGAATAACCTTGGTGTTTTGAGTCATTGCAATCCTCCCTTTAGCGAGCCGAGCTCGAGTAGGGGAGCAGCGCCATTTCGCGGGCGTTCTTAACGGCCTTGGCAATCAAACGCTGCTCCTGGGTGGTGACACCGGTGACCCGACGGGCGCGAATCTTGCCGCGATCCGAAATGAACTTACGCAGCAAAGCGGTGTCTTTGTAGTCAATCGGCCCTACTTTATGAGCCTTTACCGGGGTGAATTTCTTCCGGCTGATGGGTTTGGATTTCCGGGCTTTGTTACCCATAGTTTCTCCTTGTATTTTCTAGTTTCAAACAGCCACTAACGGGCTTAAAGTTTGTGAATATTCACGGTTGTTGCTTAAAAAGGCGGGTCTTGGTCAAAGTTTGACTGGGGGGCACCGCCACCGAATCCGCCGGCGGGAGACCCCCAAGGGTCGTCCGCCCCGCCCTGGCCGCCGCCCGAGCCACCTTGGTTACCACCGGAGCCATATCCGGGCTGGGATGGTGCTCCCCCGCTACCTTGACCACCGGAGCCACCGAAACTATTGGCATAGTTTCCGCCAGCCGAACCGCCGGATCCGCCATAGCCAGCACCGCCATAGCCGCTCTGGCCGCCGAAACCGGCATCACGACGCTGATTGCGCTCCACATGAGCCGTGGCGTAACGCAACGAGGGTCCAATCTCGTCTACGGTCATCTCGATTACCGTGCGACGTTCGCCCTGCTGGGTTTCCCACGAACGCTGTTGCAGACGCCCCGAGGCAATAACCCGCATCCCCTTTTTCAGGGATTCCGCGATATTCTCGCCCATTTCGCGCCACGCCGAGCAGCGCATAAACATGGCCTCCCCATCTTTCCAAGAGTTGGTTGACCGATCAAAAGTGCGCGGGGTCGATGCTATCGTAAACGAAGCCACCGCCGTCCCGTCGCCAATCCACCGGACTTCCGGGTCTGCCGTGAGATTGCCCACAATCGTGATAGTTGTTTCGCCAGCCATTGTTCCTCCTTACTTAATTCGCGAAATCTCGCCCTAAACTGCCAGTTATTTTCAGCTTAAACCAGACCCTGGGGCAAAAATTTCGCTATCTCGTCAGGCGTCGCGGCGCAGCAACTTGGTTCGTAAAATAGATTCATTGAGCGACAATTGTCGGTCAAGTTCCTTGGCAACTTCCGGGGTGGTTTCCATGTCAACCACAACGTAAATCCCATCAGTTTTCTTTAAAATGGGGTAAGCCAAACGGCGTTTGCCCCACACATCGAGCTTTTCAACCTTCCCCCCCAGGTCGTTAACCTGGCCAAACAGGGCGCTCATCGAAGGTTCCACGGTGCGCTCGTCAACCTCGGGGTCGACAATCACCATCATTTCGTATTTTCGCAAGGTTTTCTCCTCTGGTCTTTGCGGTTACGGTCCTTCCGTAACAGGAGTTCGCCCGCCCGACTAGCCCCTCATGAAGCCGCGACAAACAGGCCAACCCAGTCTACCGTTTCCGGCGCACTTACGCCAATTGTTACCCCACCCGAGCGCCAAGGTAACACCCCCTCAGATTTTCCACTACAATCGATACGTTAAATCGTAAAGGAAGAGAGAAAATGACCAATAAGATTGGATTTGACCGTCAAAAATACATCAAAATGCAGTCCGAACACATCGCCCAACGCCGCCGCGAAATCGCCGGGGATGACGGGCGACTCTACCTGGAGATGGGTGGAAAGCTGTTCGACGACTACCACGCCTCACGGGTGCTGCCCGGTTTCACCCCGGATAATAAAATCGCGATGCTGCGCGAACTCAAGGACGAAATCGAAATCCTGGTGTGTGTCAGCGCGCTCGACTTGCAACGCCAAAAAATCCGCGCCGACTTGGGGATTACCTACGAAGACGACGTGTTGCGCCTGATTGACGTGTTCCGCGAGGGCGGTTTCCTGGTAAAGAACGTGGTGATGACACGCCTGGAAGACGACAACGTGCCGGCGCTGGCCTTTAAGGAACGCCTGGAACGCCTGGGACTAAAGGTAGCGCGACACCGCATTATTCCGGGCTATCCCACTGACACGCAACTGGTGCTGTCTGATAAAGGTTTGGGACGCAATGACTATGTGGAACTGGAACGCAACCTGATTGTGGTCACCGCGCCCGGTCCAGGTTCCGGGAAACTGGCCACCTGCTTATCTCAGGTGTATCACGACCACCAGCGTGGTATTAACGCGCGTTACGCCAAGTTCGAAACCTTCCCAATCTGGAACCTGCCGCTGGAACACCCGGTGAATCTGGCTTATGAAGCGGCGACAGCCGACCTCGATGACATTAACCTGATTGACCCGTATCACCTGGCGGCTTACGGCAAACAAGTCACGTCCTATAACCGTGACATGGAAACCTTCCCGCTGCTCAAAACCATGTTGGAACAGATTGCAGGGTCTTCGCCCTACCAGTCGCCCACCGACATGGGCGTGAATATGGCCGGGTACTGCATCCAGGATGACGCGGTGTGCCAAGAAGCCGCGCGCCAAGAAATCATCCGCCGCTATTACAAGGCGCTGGTAGAGGAAGCCAAAGAAGGCCGCGACGGCACGATGTCGGGGCGGATTGCCTTGATTATGGCCAAGGCGGGCACTTCCACGTGGCAACGCAAAGTGGTGGGCTCAGCTCTGGAGATAGAGCACGCTACTGGCCAACCCGGCAGTGCTCTAGAACTGCACGACGGCACCATAATCAAAGGCAAAACCTCGGCTTTGCTGGGATGTTCGGCGGCTATGGTGTTGAATGCCCTGAAATACCTGGCGGGAATCGACCCAGAAATCGACCTGCTGTCGCGCGCCTCGATTGAACCGATTCAGACTCTGAAAACCGAACATTTGGGGTCACGTAACCCGCGGCTGCACACCGACGAGGTGCTGATTGCCCTGTCGGTATCCGCCGCCACGGATCCCAATGCCCGCGCCGCTTTAGGTAAGTTAAAGGAGCTGGAAGGCTGCAACGTCCACACCACCACTATTTTGGGTTCCGTGGACGAAGGGATTTTCCGCAATCTGGGGATACTGGTTACTTCCGAACCCAAGTTCCAGCGCAAGAGCTTGTATCGCAAGCACTAGGGCTGCGGGCGAATTTCGGTTCGCCGCGCGCCGGGTGTTCTTTCGTTCGGAGCGCCTTTTCATGAGGTGCCAGCCGGGATTTAGGCATTTTGCCGAATTTTCGGCTGGCACCTCATGAATTCCAAACCCAAAAGCAATACCCGCTAACCGGTGATATCGGCCTCGGTGCTGCCAGTGTCGGAACCACCTGAGTTACCACCGGGGTTACCACCTGAGTTACCACCGGGGTTGCTCGGCGCGGGATTATCTGGCGCCGGGTTATCTGACGGGGGATTACCCGGCGCGGGGTTGCCTGGCGGAGTGGCACCGCCACCAGCACCGCCACCAGTACCACCGCCACCAGCACCCCCGTCGGCACCGCCGTCGGCACCCCCGGTTTCACTGGGATTCGTCCCCGGGAGCCCAGGGTTACCTGGTCTGGTTTCGTGCGGAGCCGGATTGCCGCCCTCAGAGCCAGCACCACCCACATTGCCTGGATTCTCGGCGGGCGGCGAACTGGGCGATTCTACCGCTTCGGGGGCTTGCGACGGGCGCGAGGGGATGTCGGTGAAGTCGGGGGCACTGGAGCGCTTCACTTGGGCGTGCCCAATCTTGCCGACTTTGCCGAATTGCTCGACTTCCATGTCTTTCACCGCCCGGGACATGTATTGTTTCCACAGCCACGCCGGCCAGTTCGCCCCCATGACTTCCCTTTCGCCGCCAAAGGGGGTGATTTGTTCCTCGGTGCCACCCGGTCCGACTTGATACATACCCACCACGGTTACCGCCTGGGGGACGAAACCTACCATCACCGCCGACTTGTTGTCGGACGAGGATCCGGTTTTAGCCGCAGCTGGGCGCCCAATCTGGGCTATAGCGGCGGTGCCGCCGGGTGCAATCACGTCTTCCATGGCCTGGGTGGCAGTCAAGGCCACGTTTCGATCGAGCACTTGTTCGGGGGTAAAAGACGGCATGTACACGATATCCCCGCTCGCGTCAGTGACCTGGCGAATCAGGTGCACTACTTCGCGTTTACCTTCGTTGGCAATCGTGGTATAGGCCGTGACTAAGTCCAGGGCGGTGGGGGAAGAGGAACCCAAAATATTCGTCAGCACGGCATCCAGGCCGGGGGTTTTCTCGGACAAACCCAGGCGAATCGCGACCTCCTTGGTCAGGTTCGGCCCTATCTTGGCGTTTATGAGCGCATAGGGCACGTTTAGGGATTTGGCGGTGGCGGTGGCCAAGGTGACATTACCGTAAGAATATCCCCCGAAATTCTGAATCGGTACCCCTTGAATAATGGCCGGGGAATTCGCGTTGTAAATATCATTGATACTGCCGCCTTGTTCCAAATACGCAATCAAACCGAAAATCTTAAATGTCGAGCCGGCTTGGAAGTGGTCTTGGGTCACCGCATTGGACTGGATTTTCATATAATCCGCACCGGGGTACTCGGCGATGATTTCGCCGTTTTTCGGGTCAACTGACACCATCGACACCCGCAGGTTCGGGGCGTGTCCCTCCGGCAGTTTCGCTACTGAGTCCACCATCAGTTGCTGTTTGGACTGGTCGATGGTGGTGACAATCTTGAGCCCCTGGGTGTCGATTTGTTCCTCGGACAACCCAGCCAAATCTTTGAGTTCCTGGCGAGCCTGGAACATGAAATAACCGTTTACCCCCCCAAAATTCTGTTTACTTTGTGAAGGCGGGCGCACGGCAGGGAATTCGGCGAAACGTTTTTCTTCGGGCGTGATATAGCCGGATTCCGCCATGTAAGTTAGCACCCGCAGCCACCGTTTCTTGGCCATCTCGGGGCTGACCGCCGGATCCCAAGCGGAAGGAGCTGGGATAATCCCTGAAAGCATCGCGGCCTCTGACACGGTCAAATCCGAGGCGGATTTCCCGAAATATGCTTTGGCGGCAGCCTGGATGCCATACGAGCCGCGGCCGAAATAAATCGTGTTCAAATAGTTACCCAGGATTTCTTCCTTGTCCTGTTGCCGGTTGATTTTCAACGCCAAAATCGCTTCCTTGGCTTTCGCCCAGTAACGTTGAAACACATTGCCTTTCGACGTGTTTTCCGACATATAGTAACGCTCTATGTACTGCTGGGACAGGGTCGAGGCTCCCTGTAGGGAACGTCCGCGCGCATTGTTGATAAACGCCCGGATAATGCCTTTCAAATCGACCCCAGAGTTTGTCCAAAACGTCCGGTCTTCGGAGGCCACCACAGCGTTACCCACGTATTTCGGCAGTTTCGTGGTGTCGACAATTTCGCGGTTGACCTCGGCAAATTTTCCAATCTCGGTTTTACCGTCCGCATAGTAAACCGTGGTGACCTGGGAGCGGGCAAATTGGGATGGTTTGGGAATCTCAGTGGTGGCATAGGTTATCAAAAACGTCGCAAATGCCCCTACAATTACCAGTAAAAATAGCAATAGCAAGCTCAAGAACGTATTGCGAACATAGTGGTGCTTGCGCCGCTGCGGGCGAACTTGACGCACACTTTGGCCTGTGACCCGCCTGGGTTGTACCCGACTGGGACTCATGAGCCCTCCCTTCCTGTAGCCTGACCATTGTGACATTTCTCCCACCATTCGCGCAGCACAGTTTCGGCGGTCTCGCGTCCCACCAGGCCGTTTTCCATGCGATACGCCAAGAGATACTTATAGGCCTTGCCTACCTGCGGGCCGGGGGAAATCCCCAAGATTTCCATGATTTCCGAGCCGTCAAGCTCCGGGCGTACCGCGTCGAGTTCCTCTTTGGCCTGCAGTGCCGCAATCCGCGCCTCTAGGTCGTCGTAAGCGGCCGACAGACGCTCGGCTTTACGCACATTGCGGGTGGTGCAATCCGCGCGGGTCAACCGGTGTAAACGTTGCAACAGGGGTCCTGCGTCGGTAACGTAGCGACGCACCGCCGAATCCGTCCACGGCTGTTCCCCGTAGCCATGAAAGCGCTGGTGCAGTGCAATCAGACGCGACACGTCACGAATCGTGGCTTTGTCGTATTTCAACTCCCGCAGCCGACGCCGCGCAATCTTGGCTCCCACCACATCGTGCTGGTGGAAGGTCACCACCCCGCCGGCTTCAAAACGCCGGGTGGCGGGTTTCCCGATGTCGTGCAGCAAAGCTGCCAGGCGCAGCACCAAGTCGGGTTCGGGAACCGGACCGTCTGGGCCGGTCTCTTGCGCGATGGCTTGTTCCAGCACAATCAGGGAATGTTCCCACACGTCTTTGTGGCGTTTGTGTTCGTCTTGCATATCGCGCAAATCCATTAGTTCGGGCACTACTTGCGCGGCCACATCGGTGTAAACCATCAGTTCCAACCCGCGCCGTGGCCAGGGCGAGACCAGCAGCCGGGAAAACTCTGCCTGGATGCGTTCGCGCGAAACAATCTGCAGGCGCTCGCGCATATCCTGCATGGCGGTCAGCACGCTGTAGTCAATATCAAATCCCAGTTGGGCGGCGAATCGCGCGGCGCGCATAATCCGCAACGGGTCGTCGTTGAAGGATTCCTCGGGGGAAATCGGGGTGCGCAACATCTGTTGCTCCAAGTCGCGTTCGCCCCCCGTCGGGTCGACTAGCGTCATTTCGGGCAGGCGCAGCGCCATCGCGTTGACGGTGAAATCGCGTCGCCACAGGTCGCCTTCCAGGGTGTCGCCGAATTTCACGAGGGGCTTGCGGGAATCTCGCTGATATTCATCGCAACGATAAGTCGTAATCTCGAAGATGGCGTCGCCTTTGCGTGCCCCGATAGTGCCGAAGTTGCGTCCCACGTCCCACACGGCATCCGCCCAGGGCCGTAAAACGGTTTCGATTTCTTCGGGTCGCGCCGAGGTCGTGAGGTCGAGGTCATGAGGGGCTTGTCCCAATAGAGCATCTCGCACCGGCCCGCCTACCAGAGCAATTTCGAAACCGGCGCCGGTAAAAACATCCCCCAGGGGTGCCACTAGTGGCACCAATTCGGAAATCACGGCTGTCGGGTTTTTTCCTTGCACAATACCCACGTCGCTCCTTCTGTTGCGTTAGTCTTTTTTATTTTAGCCCATGGGGTGACACGAAAAATATGCGGATTCCTTGGGTAAAGCCCCCGGGTGGCTTTAAAGTTGAGGTATGCCACCATTGCCGCCGGGTAACCCCCCCCGTGACGTGAACGTGGAGCCCGTCCCTCCGGGCTTTTATCGTTCCCGTTCAGGTCGGCTGCTGCCCATTGTGGAAGAGGTATCAGCAGGCGGATTAGCGGTTGACCTGGTTGACGGCCAGGTCTGTGCGGCGCTGATTTTGCGCCGGGCTCGCACGGGGCGTCTGGAGTGGTTGTTGCCCAAGGGTCATGTCGAGCCTGGGGAAACTCCCGGACAGGCGGCGGCGCGTGAAATCGAAGAGGAAACCGGGATTCACTGTCGCCCGGTGCGGTTTATTTCCGCGATGGATTATTGGTTTTCCGGCCCGGATCGGCGGGTTCACAAGGTGGTACATCATTTCTTGTGTGAAACGATAGGTGGCGAGATTACGGTGGAAAACGACCCGGATTGCGAGGCTACCGCTGCGGGGTGGGTGCCGCTGGTGGTGATGAATCAGCGTTTGGCGTATCCGGCGGAGCGTCGTATCGCCGCGATTGCTATGAAATTGCTGGGGGTCAAGCAATGAGCCGCAGTATCAGCCGCTAGACCGCTAAGCTAGCTCTGTGGTTCAGTTTGGTTTTTCGCTCCGTGACTTGGGGTTCGGGGTGCTGTTGGGAGCGCTTTCATTAGGTGCCATCCCACTGGTGTCCCCCGTCTCCCCTGATGCCCTGGCCGTAAATCTGTCAACCACGTCCACCACCGAAATGCCTAGTTCAAAGGAAAAACCGAGGGAAAAAGATGTGAACATGGCGGTGGTGGATATTGCGGAAATGACGCCGGTACTGCACCCAGATACCCCCGCTTTCCACCTTAAAGCTACGGTCACCTTGCCAGCCGGCACCGATTTCCAAGCCGATGTCAGCCTATCGGTGGCCTCTCGCACGCCAATAACCCGCCAAGAACTCGCGGATTGGGCGGTGGATAAAACCCGCAAAACCACCTTGAAAACCGTAGCCACCATGGAAAATGTCTCGCTTTTTGCTGCGAAACCCCGGGAACTAGAATTCAAGGTACCCCGCCAAGACTTGCCTTTGGGGCACAGCTCCGAGTGGGGACCACGTTTCTTGGAAGTCAGCGTCACCCCCCACCTGAAGAGGAAACCAGCTCAAGAACCGTTTTCCGCCAGGTCATTCTTGGTGTGGGATTCCGGGGCAGCCTTTAAACCCTCGCAAATGTTGGCTTTAATGCCGGTGGTGACCACCCCAGCTGATGCGGCACAAAGCGGGCAAGTACTGCCAGATTTCGCCGCTCACCCCGCCCCGCGACAGGTCAAACTCTGTGAACTAGCCCAGATTGCCCCCCTCACTCCGGTTTTCGACCCGCTACTCATGAACCCCCACGGAAAAACCCTGGCCACCGTCAGGCGAGCATTGCAACTCAAAGAAACCACCCCGAAGAAAGCGGATTCAAAACCCGGCGCAACCGAAAAAACTGACAACCACGTCAACAATTTAAACCAGGAAACTCAAGGGCTATCAACAAACCAAAACCCACCTTATCACCCGACCCTGGCTGAACTGCAGCGCGCGGGTCAATGCGGCAATATGCCCCCCGCCTACCTGCCGCCCGGGGATTTCGCCGCCGCCAACACCGCTTGGCTCAACCACCATCAACCTGGCACAAACAACTCCCCCCACCAAGCCAACCCCGAGGTCACTTCGAATCGGAAACTGCTAACAGCTGCGCAACACCTCGCCGCACGCCTGAACGACACCCCAGGGGTAGCTCACTGGCAAGAAAACCTGATATTGTGGCCCCAACTTTCGGGCTCACCCACCCCCGACATCGCGACGGAAGTCACCACCTGGGGCACCAAAGCACCCCTGGTGGTGGAATCCGACGCGCAATACACCGAAACCCCGAAACCAGAAACCTACCAAACCGATGCCCGCCACGAAATCGAGGTAAACCGCAACACCACCACCCTAGGCTGGGTCGCCGACCGAGAACTCAGCGACTTGCTAAACAACGATGCGACACACCTAGGATTCAAAACCAATAACACCCCCTCACCACTATTGTTACGCCAATGGGCGCTGGCAACCACCGCCGTGCTAACCCGAGAACGCCCCTTTGCACCCCGGCTATTTGTGGCCGGGACTAGTCGCGATTACGCGGCCACCCCGGCACAAACCACCGTTATCAAAGCCTTGATAGAGGCGCGGTGGTTAGAATTCCCCGACTGGCGCGAAGTCAGCCCAGATAACCGCGGACACCTTAAACTGACCCCACCCCCACCCCCTAAAAAAAACGAGTTCACGACGCTGACCAGCAGTGACAATACCGGGCGGACGATTTATGCCAACCCGGCTTGGAACCTGGCACAAAACCTGGAACGCAGCGCCGCCCTGGAAACCGTGTTGGAAAACAGTGCGGAATTCCGCGAAGCCTTCCAAGAAATCCAGGTCAGATCCATGTGTGCCAGCTGCGAAAACACCTTGCCCAACACGACCCTAAGCCCCGGCAACCACACCGCGAAACCCCGAGAGGACAACCACCCGGATTCCGCCACTAATCCCGGATGGCACCTCATGAACCCGCCACACCCCGGGGCAACCGCCCTGATAGACCCCGACGTGAGCGAAAAATTACTGAACCTGGTGAAAGCCCAGCCGGCCTCGGTGATAAACCTAATCGATAAAGAAGCCAAAATACCGATTTCCGTAACCAACAACTACGACACCCCAGTAGACGTGCGGGTGCGACTGAAAGCCAGCAACTCCCGGTTACAATTCGACCAGTCGCCCCAACTGCGAATCCCCGCCCACGCCACCGCGCAAACCCGGATTCCCGTCACGGCGGTCGGACACGGGGATATTACGGTGCGCGTCACCCTGGGCAACGAGGCTGGGCAAGAAATCGGCCGCCCGGAAGAAATCCAGCTGCGGGTGCACGCCCAGTGGGAATCCACCGGAGTCTATGTCCTGGCCGTAATTCTGACTATAGTGCTGATAGGTGGGATTACCCGCCGGATTGTTAAAGGCCGCAAACCCAAGCGAGAGAAGTCATGAGTGATACTAAAGATTCGAAACCGCAAATGGCACCTCGTGACCAGGAAGGCGAAGCTGCGACCGACCCGGGCACGCAAGTCGCCGCCGGCGTAGAGTCAACCAATCGCGGTAAATCCTCGGTGATTATGGCGGCCGGCACCCTGGTCAGCCGGATTCTGGGTTTCGTGCGGCAGTGGCTGTTGGTCGCGGCAATCGGCGGCTACGGGATAGCCGATGCGTTCAACACCGCCAACACCTTGCCCAACACCCTGTACAACCTGCTGGCCGGGGGGATTTTAAACGCAATCTTGGTGCCGACCATTGTGCGCACCCTGTCGCAAAACAAAGGCCACAAGGGCACCGACCGGGTGAACGCCCTGTTGACCCTGACAGCGATTATCCTGTTGGGTTTGACCGTGTTGACCGTGGCGTTGGCCTGGCCGATTGTGTTGCTCTTTGGCGGGGGGATGCACCCGCAACTGTTTTCCTTGACAGTGATTTTCGCGCTGTGGTGCCTGCCTCAGATTTTCTTTTACGGGGTATACGCCCTGTTGGGACAGGTTTTGAACTCGCTTTCCAGTTTCGGCCCCTACATGTGGGCGCCGGTGGTGAATAACCTGGTGGGTATCGCGGGTCTGGGGGTGTTCCTGTTTCTTTACGGGACGGCACCGGCACATAACTTCGATGTTTCCGCTTGGGACACCTCGCGTATCGTGCTGTTAGCCGGGTCGATGACCCTGGGGATTGCGCTGCAAGCCCTGATTTTGGTGTTTCCTTTGCAGCATCTGGGTTTCCAGCTGCGCGCGAACTTCCACTGGCGCGGTTTGGGTTTCCGGCGCACCGGGCGGGTCGCAGCCTGGGCTTTTGCGGGGTTGCTGGCCAATTCGGTGATGACTCTGATTGTGACTCGTATCGGCTCCGAAGCCAACGGAGTGGGGCAGGCCGCCAACCAGTTCTATCCCGCCACCTCGATTTACGGCTATGCCACGATGCTGTATATTTTGCCTCAATCCCTGGTGACCATCTCGGTTTCCACCGCGTTCTTCACGGCGATGGCTTTTCACGCCACCCAAGGTGATTTCGCGGCGCTCTCCGCCGACTACCTCCAGGCGGTACGCCTGTCTTCCCTGTTCACGATACCGTTGGCGGGAATGTTGATTGTGGGGGCACTGCCTTTAGCGAATTTCACGGCCTCGGCGTTGCCCCCCGACCAGGCTCGGGCGATGGCCGTGGTTTTAGTGACCATAAGCCTGGGGATTCCCGCCCAAACAATTTTCGTCACGAATACCCGGGTATTGTATTCCCTAGAGGACACCCGTTCGCAGTTCCTGTCGACTTTGCCGTTTCCACTGTTGACAGGGTGTTTAGCGGTGTTCGCGTATTTGGCGCTGTCCCCGGAGTGGTGGCTGGAGGTCACGGTGATTGGTGAGCCTTTGGCGCAGTTCCTGGCGGCCTGGTGGGGTTTCAGGATGTTGCGGCGTCACGGCCTGGATTCTAAGGTATTACACCAGATAGCGGAGCATTACTGGCGGTGTGTGGCAGCGACGGTTTTGGCGGGGCTGCCGGCGACAGTACTGTTTGCATTGCCGGTTCCCGGTGCGGGGTGGTCAATCGGGGCGACTTTCACCTCGGGTTTGGGGCGTTGCCTGGTGGTTGGTCTGATAATGGTTCCACTGTATATCCTGTTCACCTGGATTTTTGGGGTACATGAGGTACGGCGCGTGGCAGCGACGAAGTCGCGTGAGCCACGCGCTAAACGGCGGAGGCGTTAAAAAACGGCCACGATTGGCCGTTTTAGCCGAAGCACCTTAAGAAAACCGGCAGCGACGAAGTCGCGTGAGCCACGCGCTAAACGGCGGAGGCGTTAAAAAACGGCCACGATTGGCCGTTTTAGCCGAAGCACCTTAAAAAACAACTCACGGCGGCAACCCACCGTAGCCGGAATCGTCAATGAAAACGTGCACGGTTAAACATAATGACGCATATCCTACTACGGACTTGAAGCCGGAATCGGAGTTCCTTGTTGGTTTTGGTTGGTAAAATATGGGTTGACTGTACTCGGTTTTGTGCGCGTTGCGGATTGGAGGTGCATTGTGACTGGTAGTGGGCAACATGTGGCGGCTATGGTGCGTAGCTACGCGGCGGGGGATGACGAGAATTTTTATTCAGTTGCTCTTCAGGTGGCGGCACGCGAAGCGAAGGCAGGACATCACGTGTTGGCTAATGACATTAAAAATGCGGTTGATACTTCCAGGGAATCTAAGACTTTGTGCCAGGTTACGACACTGGCGCAGCCGCGTGGTGAACTCTCCGAACTGGTAGAGGCTACTTACCCGGAGGTCAGGCTCAACGAGCTGGTGGTTGCGCCGGGATTGTTGTCCCAAATAAAACAAGTGTTGGCGGAACAGCGGCAGCGAAAAAAACTGCTTGACTATGGGTTTGTTCCTGCGCACCGCCTGCTGTTGGAGGGCCCGCCGGGTACTGGCAAAACAATGACCGCCGCTGTTATCGCCTGCGAGCTGGGGATTCCGATGTTCACGATTCGTCTCGATAGCCTGCTTAGCAAATTCATGGGCGAGACTGCCGGCAAGTTGCGATTGGTTTTTGATGCGGTTTCCAGGAATCGCGCGGTGTATTTTTTTGATGAGTTTGATGCTTTAGGTGCTGATCGTGGCGGTAATGATGTTGGGGAGGCGCGCCGGATATTGAGCTCTTTCCTGGTTTTCTTGGAGCAGGCCAGCAACGAATCTATAGTGATAGCCGCCACTAATCACCGGGATTTTCTGGATTACGCCTTGTTCCGACGCTTCGATGCGGTGCTTACTTACGGTCTGCCCGATGTGCGTCAGGCGGTGACGGTGATGAAAGCGCGTCTTGGCGGTCTCGCTGCTGGTGTGAGCATGGCTGGTCTTGGTGAGTATACGTCAGGGTTAAGCCACGCGGAATTGGTGAAGGCGGCTGAGGTTGCTGCTAAGACGGTTCTGTTGCGTGGGGAACGTCAAGTCGGTCGCGCTGATTTGGTGGATGCATTAGTTGCTAGGAGGGCGGCGCGTCGTGCCTAGTAACGAACCTGGTTTGAATCATTTGCTTATACAAGGCTATGCGCAATCCAAGGTTTTTAATCGGGGAGGCGGTGGGTCGCCGCAGGTTCGGCCGGTGAATCGCGGTGAGCACGGCTTGCGTCTTAAACAGGCGGCGAAGCTGGCTTTCCAGGCTTGTGAGCAGAACCGTAAGGCTCTGCCCCTTAGCGAGGAACTGCGCGCAACGGGCACAGTGATTACCCTGGAGGGGGAAGAAGCAGACTGTCCCTTGAAGCTGGATTCCCTAAGCAGACGCACCAGCGAACAGAATAGTAAACCTAAGTGGATGCTGTTATCGGCTCGTGCAGCGGAGCAGGACACACCGGAACGTGCCACTGTGTGGGTTAGTGATGAGTATCGACAGGATTTCTTGAAACTGTTTGCGGACTATCTTGACGATACCAAGAACACCAAGAACGGCAAACCGAGTAACCAGGAACTGGTAGCGAATATTTCACGTATCCGGCAGGGAATCTTAGAGGATTTATGGACATCGTCCTCGCCATTACCTCCGAGGGGCGTGAAGTGTTGGTGGGAGGTGTGGCTCGACGCGACTAGTCCCCAGGTTGATAACTGGCAGAAGTACGTTAAAGTGTCTGGTCTCAAGGAAAAGAATCAACGATTACGGCTGAATGACCGCTTGATTGTGTGGGTGGAGACCTCTCGGGAACAGGTTCAGACTTTACTGTTCTCCGCTGTGCCAATCACGGAACTTCGGCAGCCCGAATTCATCGATATGATTGCTGATCTCTCGCCAGAAGAAAAAGATGACTATGTCTTGGAACTAGCCGAAAGAACCGTTCCGGCTCCCGATGCTTTCCCGGCGGTTTGCGTTTTGGATACCGGGGTGCTCTATACCCACGAACTGTTACAACATTCGTTAGCACCGCAGGATTGCCACTCGATTTTTGGTGGTTCTGGCACGGATGTTTTAGGGCATGGCACGATTATGGCCGGTCTCGCGCTTTACGGAGATTTGAACCCAATAATGGGGAGCAGTGGAATTGTTTCGCTTCACCATCGTCTTGAATCTGTCAGGATGTGGCCTGGTGTCGGTGAAAAACCGGTTGACCCGTTTGATTATGGTACGGCCACTGTTACGGCAGTGACTTATCCCGAGATAGCATCTCATGAACGTCGCAGAGTATTTTGCCTGGCGCTAAGCAGTGACCCGGATAATCCCGGGGAGCCCTCATTGTGGTCGGCAGCGGTGGATGCGCTTGCGGTTGGCACCGATATTACCCGCGAAGGCCGCGAAATCCAGCTACTCTCCACACCAGACCCGCACTCGACGCGGCTTTTCCTGGTAGCGGCTGGGAATGTGGCCAGATACTCCGATGATTACCGCACGAATTGCGTGAACTCGCCTATCCATGACCCCGCCCAGGCCTGGAATGCGCTCACGGTTGGAGCCTACACCGAGATGACGAAGACTCCGACACATCCACAATACCAAGGGTGGCAACCGGTGGCCGAGGAGGGAGATATTTCCCCGCATACCAGCACCTCGGTGTATTTCGACCAAAACCGGTGGCCTATAAAACCCGATATTTGTATGGAAGGTGGCAACGCGCTCAGTGACGGCAAGGGGCTTATCGAGCCTCGAGTGTCTACGTTGTCCTTGCTTTCCACGAGTAGAAAAAACACGACTGCGCTGACAACCGCTAACGCCACCAGCGCCGCCACCGCCCAAGCCGCGCGTCTGGCCGCTCTCGCGATGAGTCGATACCCCGACTATTGGCCAGAAACCATCCGTGGTCTACTCACCCACGAGGCGCAATGGACCAAAACCATGAAAAACCGCCTCGCTGTGAACAACAGCAAGAAAGCCCGCCAGAACCTGCTGCGCGAATTCGGGTGGGGCGTACCCACAGAAAGTAACGTTCTAAATTCCCAGCTCAACGCAGTAACCCTGGTTACCCAAGATAGCTTTATTCCATTTACCGGCAAGGACTACGCTATGCCGCATTTTCGGTTGCATTCCCTGCCGTGGCCTCGCGAAGTTCTCGAAGACTTGGGCGAAAACCCAGTGCAGCTGCGCATCACCTTATCATACTTCATTGAGCCCTCTGCCTCCCGGCGGGGTTGGCGCAACAAATATGCTTACGCTTCCCACGGGCTACGCTTCGACCTACAGGGCTGCCTAGAGACTCAAAACGAATTCATTAGTCGCATCAACCGGGAACCAAGAAGCTCAGGAGACAGCACCCGAGCCAAAGACTCCCAACGATGGCTACTTGGGGAAAGAAACCGCCATCTTGGCTCCCTGCACCAAGATGAATGGATTGGGACAGGCTCCGAACTAGCCCACTGCCACAATATAGCGGTTTATCCCGTGGGTGGTTGGTGGAAAAACAACACTCGCAAGAATCGTCGCGACCTAGCTATCCGCTATGCCCTAATCACCTCGCTACGAACAGAGACAGAAAACATCGACCTATACACGCCAATCGCTACACAGCTACCCATCCCCGTGGCAGTTCCCGTGGGAACTCCTGCGGCTGGTTATGTTTCTGGAAACTAACTTTAGCCTCAGTTCCCTTGACAGATTGAAACCTAATGGGGGGTAATGTGGGAAAACACGGTGGTGCCGGGCTTACGCCCGGCACCACCTTTTCTCATCATCAATCTGAAAATCTGAATCTTTGTCTCGCACCCAGAAACCCGGGAATATAAGCCTTGGAATCCAGATGATTCACGCGGTGCCGCATCGTCTATGCGCCCGCACCGCCACGCAGAATCGAAGCAAGGAAAATACCCCGGTTCTACGCTGTGCGGGGGTGGTCTTTGACCGCCCCCGCACAGTCTTTGTTTCGTTGCTTGTGTCGCTGTTTTCGATGGTGTGGCGAGCGACGGCGCGCGAGCGCACCAAGGCACCAAGGCGCGGAGGCGGCGCAGCACAGCACAGCCAGGGAAATAGTTGTGAAATAAGGAAGCGGCCAGCCTGGTTAGGCTGGCCGCGATTTCCTTAATCGTCCTTCGGCGGATTCTTACGCAGCTTCTCATTTATGAGAATTACTGCTAGAATTGCCTCAGGCAAGGAAACCAGGAATACGATGAAGTCGCTCATCGTGACCTCCTTGTTCCTTAAAGCCCCGGCCACTACCGGGGCTTTTACCATGCGTCAAGGCAGGCTGCCTTAACGCAGCCAGAGCCTTTCCCTGGCCAGACTAGGATACAAGCCCCGGCTCGAGACACAAAACACTTTTCCACAGCCTGTGGAAAAGAACTGGCTAGTACTTATACGCGGGCAATGCCGAGGATGGCACCTCATGAACCAGTAGAATAAAACCTACAGAGAGGAACACCATGAGCGAAACCCCACCCCCAGCACCGCAGACGCAGCCACCGCAAACAACGGCTCCGGGCGACCCGGGCGACCCGGCCAACCCCAGCCAAGCCGAATCGCGATTCACGATAATCAGTGTAATCCAGGGCATAATCGCGGTGTTCGTGGTGGCGATGCTAGTGTGGATGTGGCCACGACCCGCCACCACGAACGCGAAACACAGCCTGGATTTGTCGACAGACCCGAATATGGCCATCGTGCCAGAGGCCGAACCGGCACCGATACCCATCGCCGGGGTGACCTCGGTTTCAGGGATAAAAGACGGCTGGGATCACCCCGAACTGGCCGGGCTGGCGGCGGACGGGAAACCGGAGACCTCGTGGCGAACCGCCTCGATGCGCGACGCTACCCTGGTGGGAGGGCGCGGCTACGGACTGGTGATAAACCTGGGGGAAACCCCGGTGCGGGTGCGTAAAGTAGTGGTGACATCTTCGGCTCACGGCGGACAACTGGAGCTACGCCAGCCCGCCGATGGTCAGCCCGCCGATAGTCAACCCGCCGGGGCCACCCTGCTGGGCGCTTTGCCGCTGAGCAACACCACGGCATTTAACCTGGACACCCCAGTGCTTACCAAACAGCTGGTGTTGTGGTCGACGAATCTGCCGACCGCGCCGGGCGGAGGCTTTCGCCTGATGATATCCGAGGTACAAGTGTTGGGCTAGGATGGAAGCAAGTTCGTTCCTGAAGGAATTGGAGGGATTATTTTGTACGACGTGATTATTATCGGTTCGGGACCGGCCGGGTACACTGCGGCCGTCTATACCTCGCGTGCCGCGCTGAAAACCCTGATTGTGGCAGGTTCGGTGGGTTACGGCGGAATGCTGATGAACACGACTTTGGTGGAAAACTATCCCGGTTTCAAAGACGGCATCCAAGGACCGGATTTGATGGAAGAAATGCGCGAACAGGCACAACGTTTCGGGGCGGAAATGATTTACGAAGACGCCACTGCCTTGGATTTGGCCGGCGACGTGAAAACCGTGACCACCGACGATGCGACCTACCAGGCGCGGGCGGTGATTATCGCCACCGGTTCGGGCTACCGCACCCTGGATGTTCCCGGCGAGGCCGAACATCTGGGTCACGGGGTGTCCTATTGTGCGACTTGCGACGGGTTTTTCTTTAAGGGTCAGCCGATAATGGTGGTGGGCGGCGGGGATTCCGCGATGGAAGAAGCCACGTACTTGACGAACTTCGGTTCCTCGGTGACCCTGGTGCATCGTCGCGAAGGATTCCGCGCCTCGAAGGCTATGCAGCAAAAGGCGCTGTCCGACCCCAAGATTCAGTTTAAGCTAAACCGGGTGGTGGATTCCATCAACGGCACTGATAAGGTCGAAACCGTGACCTTGCGCGACACGGTGACCGGTGAAACCGAGACGGTCGAGGTCGGCGGCTTGTTCATCGCGGCGGGTCATATTCCGCGCACCGAGTTGGTGCGTGACCAGCTGCGCTTGGACGACCTGGGCAATATTTGGGTGGATTCCCCCACCACCAAGACTTCGCTGCCGGGCGTGTTCGCGGCCGGCGATGTCACCGACGCGCTGTATCGCCAGGCGGTGACTTCGGCGGGGACTGGGTGCAAGGCTGCGATTGACGCCGAGCGTTACTTGAAGGATCTCGAGGCGCAAGCTCGGTCTTAGGGTGGCGGTTTTCGCCGTTATCATGGGGTTTCATGAGGGGCTTGCCCGTTTTTGTGGCAATAAATGCTATTACCCATTACAATAAGTAAAATAGCACGTTCGCGCACAGGAAGGTTGATATTATGTCAAACGCTTTGGAAGTTAACGAAAGCAATTTCAGTGAAGAGGTTTTGCGATCCGAAACCCCGGTTCTAGTGGATTTCTGGGCCACCTGGTGTGCGCCCTGCCGCCAGATGGGACCCATTATTGACCAGTTGGCCGCCGAATACGGCAATGACCTTAAGATTGTCAAATGTGATGTCGACCAGAATCCGGCCTTGCAAATGAAGTACCAGATATCGTCAATTCCGGCTTTCCACCTGTTCAAGGGCGGCGAGTCCATCGCCGAGTTCATCGGGGGTCGCCCGAAGAATCAGCTGCGTGACGAAATCAGCACCGCTTTAGCATAAGTAATATCCCAGTTTTCCGCTTTAAGGGGAACTGGGATTATTATTTTAATTTTTACGAGTTTATTTTTTATCTGCGCCTAAGGCTTGGATTAATCTAAATTAACGAGGTTTTATTTATGGATTCAAATACGCATTCCCACATTGATTGGGCTCCGGCTTTCTCGGCTCGCGCCCAGAACCTGAAAATCAGCCAAACTCGCGCCCTGTTCGCGGTGGCTTCCCGCCCAGAAGTTGTTTCTTTGGCCGGGGGAATGCCGAATCTGAAGGATTTACCATTACATGATATCGCCCGTTCTTTCGGGACACTGTTCGACCAAAACGGAGCCACCGCGATGCAATACGGCGGCGGCCAGGGATACGAGGCGCTGCGCGAGCAAATCACCGACATCATGAGCTTAGAGGGAATCTCAGCTTCCGCTGCCAATGTGACCATTACCTGCGGGTCACAACACGCCCTGGACTTGGTAACCCAGTTGTTTGTTGACCCGGGCGAACCCATCCTGGTGGAAGCCCCGTCCTATGTGGGGGCACTGTC
The DNA here is from genome assembly GCF_000160615.1 of Mobiluncus mulieris ATCC 35243. Lineage (GTDB taxonomy): Bacteria > Actinomycetota > Actinomycetes > Actinomycetales > Actinomycetaceae > Mobiluncus > Mobiluncus mulieris. The sequence continues at coordinate 215,285 of NZ_GG668520.1, forward strand.
CGTGTTTCACTCCTACCAGTGTGACGTGCACCACGTGTTGATGGACGATGATGGGCTGATTCCCGAGGCTCTAGAGGAAGCCGCCACGGCTCTGGAGGCGGCCGGACGACCGGCCAAATTCCTGTATACGGTGCCGAATTTTCACAACCCCGGGGGTATGACCCTAGCGGAAACCCGCCGCCCCCAGATAGTCGAAATCTGTGCCCGCCACGGGATTTTGATTCTCGAAGACAACCCCTATGGTTTGCTGGGTTTCGATGGGCACCTGTTCCCCGCCTTGCAACCCCTTAACCCCGAGGGGATTATCTACTTGGGGTCGTTTTCCAAGATGTTCGCCCCCGGGTTTCGTATCGGCTGGGTTTTAGCGCCCAAGCAAATCACCGAAAAACTGGTAGTCGCCAACGAAACCGCTATCCTGTGCCCCCCGATGGCCGCCCAGATGACCATATCTACGTATCTGCGGGATTTCGACTGGTATGGCCAAGTCGACAAGTTCCGGGTCATGTACCGAGGCCGGGCGCGCGCCGCCCTGGAAGCCCTGGCAAAGTTTTTGCCGGATTGCACCTGGACGCAACCTAAAGGTGGCTTCTATACCTGGGTGCATTTCCCGTCGGGTATCAACACCTGGGATATGCTGCCACGCGCGGTACATAATCTGGTGGCCTATGTTTCCGGTTCGGCTTTCTATACTGACGGACGCGGCACCGATTACCTGCGTATCGCCTACTGCTATCCCCCCGAGGAAGAAATCCGCGAGGGTATCCGTCGCCTCGCTGTCACCGTAGCACAAGAAAAAGAACTCAATGGCGCGAAATAAATTCGACGATTCGGTTCAGGTCGGCTTCGTCGGCAAACTCGATAGAAATACTGCCCTTGTGCTTGCCCACCTGCAGGTTAACCCGGGTTTGCAGTAAATCCTCCAGTTTCGTTTTACTTTCCATGAGGTGCTCGCTCAACGCCGGCTTCACCCTCGGTTTGCGTTCCCGCTTCGGTTTCTCGGCCTCGCCCAAGGAAACAATTTCCTCGGTTGCTCGAACCGACAAGCCCTCCGCTACGATTCTGTCCGCCAAAGCAGCCATCGCCTCATGATTACCAATACCCAACAAAGCCCGAGCGTGACCCGCCGAAATCACCCCCGCCGCCACCTTAACCTGCACCGTTGCCGGCAGTTTCAATAAACGCAAGGTATTAGAAATCTGGGGGCGGGAACGCGATAATTTCTTCGCCAAAAGCTCTTGTGTAATTCCGAACTCCGCAATCATCTGCTGGTACGCAGCGGCCTCTTCCAAGGGATTCAAATTCACACGCTGCAGATTCTCCAGCAACGCATCCCGACGCATATCCTCATCCGCTGTTTCGCGGATAATCGCCGGAATCTGACGTTTACCCGCCAGCTTCGAGGCTCGCCAGCGGCGCTCCCCCATCACCAGCTCGTAGCGTGATTCGCCACCAGAATCCTCTAAAGGACGCACCACAATCGGCTGTAACACACCCACAGATTTAATCGATTCAGCCAATTCCCGCAAGGCCTCTTCATCGAAAACCTCACGCGGCTGATTCGGATTCGGCACCACCGACTGCAACGGAAGCTCGGCCATACGCATCCCCGGCACCGCCACCAACTCGGGCTCTCCTTTAGATTTCGAGTTACCCTTAGCCTTCGTCTGGGTGCGCGGGGAACGCGGATTCAACAAATCATGTACCTTCGCGTCCTCCGGGCTAGCCTGCGAGCCATGCTTTGGCGGCACAATCACATCCACCCCGCGACTGGCCGGAGCCGGCGGAATCAAAGCCCCCAGACCACTGCCCAACGCGCGTTTCTTTGCCATCCTAACTTTCCTTTTCCTGTAACTTCCGCAACAACTCCACCCCGGCCATCTGATACGACAGTGAGCCCTGGGAATTCTTGTCGTAAGACACCACCGTTTTCTGCCACGACGGAGCCTCTGATATCGTCACCTGACGCGGAATTGTCGTCTCTAAAGTCTGATCCGGGTAATGCGAACGCACATCCGACTCTACCTGGGAAGACAGATTCGTGCGTCGATCGAACATTGTAACCAAAAAGGCCAGCACATCCAACTTCGGGTTCAAACCCGCTTTAATTTTCTCTACCGTATCCGTCAACAGGGAAATCCCCTCCAAGGCGTAATACTCTGCCTGAACCGGTATCAACACCCACCTAGCCGCGCAAAACGCATTCAAGGTCAACAAACCCAAAGATGGCGGACAATCAATCAACACCAAAGTACCCTGGTGATCCTCGAGATAGGTATCCAACACCAACTGTAGATAATAAGCGCGTTCCTCGTCATCTGCCAGTTCCATCTCAATCCCGGCCAAATCCACCGTAGCCGGAACCACCAGTAAACTCGGTTCATCCGGGCAGGGCTGCGCCACATCCTGCAGTACCTTTTTCCCCGCCATTACCTCGTATAGAGATGGTGTCCCCACGGTGTGTTCAATCCCCAGAGCTGTCGAAGCATTACCTTGGGGGTCAGAATCCACGACCAACACCTTCACCCCGCGCTGCGCCAAAGCCACCGCCACGTTCGCCACCGTCGTGGTCTTACCCACCCCACCCTTTTGGTTAGCCACCGCCACCACATGATTCTGGGTCAGCTGCGGGACATCCAAGTCACTGACTTTGCGCCGTAGCTCCATCGCTTTACGCAGGTCGCGGGCAATCGGAGTGTCGTCCTCTGATTTAGGGACATGAGGGCGAAGATTGCGATGAATCGAATGTTCACGTTCGGTGTGAGGCACGAGCACCTTGGGGCGTTCTTCAAAGTCCACTGTTATTCCTTCCTTTGTAACCAGTTTAGTGCATGTTTCGCCCTGAAAAAATCGTTTCCCTTTACACTTTTAATCCACAAGTTATCCACAGATTTATCCCCGTTAAATCAACAATCATCAACTTTTTTCCACAGACTACTCTTCTCTGCGCTTGGTAGTACGCAAAAATTTTACTCTCACCGGTTCGCTTTTTCATGAGGTGCTTTTGGCGCTCTGGCCGTTCGCAGGT
>NZ_GG668520.1:219004-252229 GCF_000160615.1 Mobiluncus mulieris ATCC 35243
CACCCGCCACCCACCCGCACGCCAAACAAAAAAGGCAATTGGAAATTACAAATGTTTGGCGAGGCACGCGATGCGGGCTAGATCGTAATTGAGCGAAGTGATACGATTTCCAGATGATTAGCCATTTGAAGGTTTCGCCTACAGGCATTTCTGACTGTAGGCGAAACAAAAATATTCATGAATACTAGCACCACACTAGGAGGTGTTCCAAGTAAGGCTAAAAGCGTGCTTCTGAATGAGAATTAGAAATCTGAGATGTATTCTTAGTGTCGCGGTGAATGTATCGCCAAATTGCAACAGCAAAAACAACTACTACAACCACGGTTACGATACTAAGAATGATTCCGAAAATACTTGTTACGACTGCCGCTTGCATACGTTAATCCTTTCGATGCGACGAGTAAATCAATTGTGGGTTGTATACGCAGAAGAGCCATCGACATTGACTTGCATCCAAGCCGTCCACCCAGCTGGGAAGCCTTTAAATGCGACATCAAAATCAGCCGATAAGCGCACCTGCGTGTTACTTATACGATCAAATCTGAAATTGGTCATAAATCCGCACAAGATGCGATGATTGTACCTGCCATAGTCAGTAATTTTGCTTCCCTTTTGACAGGTTCAACTCGTGGGTTCATGGAATCCAACATGTGCCCAGCTTTATACCTTTTAACTAGGTTCTGTACTGTGTCCTTTTCGACGCCGTAGCTGATGAACTCCGTGAGTATTGAAAATTCTTCCGTTTTCGTCAACTGAACCACATCATCAGTTTGTCATTGTCTTATCCTTTCAATTTTTCCGTCACCTATGACGGGTGGGTAGGTTATGAATCTGAGTACCTGTCTACGTCTTATCAGGTACTCATACCTCATAATGTACCATAGTCTTTCCACGTCAGACAACAGTTCCGAGGCCAAAAAATAGCCGCTACTCTAATTTTTTAGTAGCAAAAAAACACAGCGGTTGTATCGAGCCTGCGCAATTTCATATCTTTCACATAATCCGGCCTCGAAGCGGTGATGCAGGGCAGCAGGTGGGCTGGTGGTGCATGATTCTTTATGTTTCACGTGAAACATTTCGAGTTTTATCGAGCGAGGCGGACCCGCGAGCCGCCAGGCGTAGGTGACGGACTGCACCCGCGAGCGGTCAGAGCGCAACAAACACAGGTGAACCTTCAGGGAGCAATAGCAGGTTATAAGTTAGGAGTGTTTAGTGAGGTGCGCAACGCGGGTGATTTCACCGGTAACCGGGGTGACCACTTCGAGGATTTCGGGGAAAGTCACGTGGCATTTACGAAACACGTTATGCTGTTTCGCCGCCTCGACCTCGCCGGCCACGGATTCACCTTTCAAAAACAGCATGGTTCCTTTGGATCGCACCAGGGGTGCCACCCAGCCCAGCAAGGTACTCAGGTTCCCTACCGCCCGGGCGGTCACAAAGGGGAAATGTTCTTTCCCGTGTAAATCCTCAGCCCGAGCTCGCAACACTCGCACATTATCTAAGTCGAGTTCCGCACTGACCCACTCTAGCCACTGGCAGCGTTTATCCATGGACTCGATTAGGGTCACATCCAAATCCGGCCGGGCGATAGCCAGCACCAGACCGGGCAGCCCGGCACCGCTGCCTACGTCAGCTACGGAAGTACATTCGGGCAGAAAATCACTGAGCACCGCGCAATTCAAAATATGGCGCGACCAAATCCGCGCGGGTTCTTTGGGTCCGACCAACCCGCGTTCCAGGCCTTCGTGGCACAGCAGTTCCACGAAATAGCGCATGGCATTGCGTTGAAATCCAAAGTAACTGCCGACCCCTTCGGGTTCCACCTCGGGATAAATTTCAAGGGAGTTGGCCGCATCCTCCGGATGGCTACTCATGAATCCGATTCCGCGTCGGTGGCTTCGTAATCCGCATCGTCACTGTCGGCTTCATCGAGGGAAAGCACCACATAGCGGTTGGGTGCCACCCCTTCGGATTCCGAATAGAGACCCAGGGCGGCGGCCGCATCGTGACAGACCTTACGTTCGAAGGGATTCATCGGGGCGAGGCGCACCGGCTCGCCGGTATCCTTGACCTGGGCGGCTTTCTGTTCCACCAGGGCTTGCAGTTCATCACGGCGATCCGCGCGGTAACCGATAACATCGAGCATCAACCGGGAACGCTCCCCCGTCTGGGTTTGCACCGCCAGGCGGGTGAGCTCTTGGAGGGATTCCAGGACTTCCCCGTGACGACCCACCAGGCGACGCAGACGCCGGTCAGGTTCCCCGTCAGTGACGATTTCAACCAGGGCACGCCCGTTTTCCACGTCTATCTCGATATCCCCATCCAAGTCAGCGATATCCAGCAATTCCTCGAGGTAGTCGGCCGCAATATCGCCTTCAGCCTCGAGACGCTCTAACTTAGTGCCGCGATGCGCGACGATTTCGGTTTCTTCTTCGATGATTTCAATATCGTTCATATCATCAATGGCAGTCATGGTAATCCCCGGTTTCTCTTGTGTAACTAGTGTGATGTATTCCTCTTGTTGTTTTTCTGCTTCTGTTTCTTCTTCTTGGCTTGACGTTCAGCGGCGCGTCGTTCGGCTTGTTTCTGGGCACGCTGGGCGGCAGTCAGTCCATCTTTCCCGACGACATCCTCGCGAGCCGCCTCGGTTTCGGCACGTTCCTCGGCCATATCGGCTTCGAACTGGGCTTTGTACTGTTCCCACCCCTTCTGGCCGGGCTGCATCCGCTGCCCCGCCGTGTTCCCCACAGCATCGACAGTGCCCAGGTTTATCTCGGGTAATCCCAGTTCCATGCGGTGTTTTTCCAGTAAATGAATGTGGTTCAAGCGGGCTTGACGAATCGCCACCTGGACACCCTTGTGGTTAAGGCCTTCCTCGTTAAGTTCAATGCGTTCGAGTTCAGCCGCCAGTTTAGCTTCTTCCTTTTCGCGGAAGGCTTCGAATTTCTTTTCATGAGCTGCCTCGCGCCACTTCGCGGCAGCCGAACCGCGAGTGGGGAAAGCGCGCATAATAAAGAACTGCTGCAAAATCATCCAGGTATTAGAGGTCACCCAATACACCAACAGCCCAACCTGTACCACCGGCCCAGTAAACAGGTACATCAGCGGCATCAGGTACATCATAGACTTGGTGGATTTCACCATGGGATTGTCAGAATTCAACTGTTCTTGACTCATGTTCTTCATAGTCAAAAACGCGGTTTGGAACAGCATTGACAGCACCAAATACGCCACCATTATGCCAACCACAATCTTCGTCGACATTACGGATCCCGGCCCGAACATGGTCAAACCCAGTGATTGCCCAAAAAAAGTGGAATGCCACAAATCTTGGGCTTGTACTTGCCCCATCCCACCGATGGAATCATGCCCCGGCAGCACCCCATCCGCAATGGGTTTCATATTGTACAAAAGTCGGTAAAGCGCAAAGAAAACCGGCATTTGAAACAGTATCGGCAAGCAAGAGGCACTCATAGAGGCTCCGTATTTACGCTGTACCGCACGGGTTTCCTCTTGCATCCGAATCATAGACTGCTGGTCACGTTTACCCTTGTACTTCTTTTGGATGGCGCTCATCTCAGGTTGTGCCAAGCTCATAGCACGGGTGGCCTTGATTTGCTTCACGAACAGGGGCACCAGCAGCAAACGCACGAAAACTGTCAAGCCCACAATTGACAGTACCCAGCCGACTCCAGCCCCGCTGCTGACACCAGCCAGGGCTAGCAATTCGTGAATCCCGCGCATAATCCAACCGATAACCCACATAAAGGGATAGAGAATCTTGTCGTAAAGCGCAAGATTACCGGGTCCCGCAGCGGGAACAATAGTTAGCAACACGGCAGAACCTCCGAGAATTTACCGTCACGCACGGCAGGGCTTTCAGCGTAGGCGGCAGCGGTGACAGAACCAGGGGCATGCCACGGGTTTTTCCACGCTCCACGCACCGGTGGGTAGTCGACCCCCCCGTCGCTCAGGGGGTTGCAACGCATGAGGCGCCATCCGATAAGCAGCAGCCCTTTGCCCAGACCGTGCACTTCCAGAGCAAGGTCGGCATAGCGAGAGCATGAAGGGTAATATTTGCATCGCGACCCGATTACTAACGAGAAACTATGCTGGTAGAGATGCACCAGAAAACGAGCGCTATTGGCCGGGAGATGCCAAATGCTTCTGCATAAATGTGTTACGCTCATCGTTCTCAATTCTTTTGCTGGGGGCGTTGCCAGCCTGCTATAAGTGATTCTAGCTGACTATCAAGTTCACTGTATGCTACTTTATCGGCGGCGGGTCGAGCTAGGAAAACCGTCAGACTGCCAGGGGGAAATTCATCTAAATGTTCGCGTACTGCTCCCCGCAGCCGGCGCTTCACCAAGTTACGCCTAGTGGCTAGTCGTACCGACTTCTTGGGCACCACCAAGCCAATCCTGGCGGGATAGCTAGAATCTTGCCAGTATTGAAAACCAATGAAATGCCTTTGGGTGCGGCGCTGCCCGCGTCGCATCACCAGACGATATTCAGTGGCTTTCACCAAACGGTTTACTTTGGCCAGCAAAACCTAGACCGCGAGTTGCTTCCGGCCGCGACGACGACGCGCGGAAATCACGGCGCGCCCGGCGCGGGTAGCCATGCGGTTGCGGAAACCATGCTTCTTAGCACGGCGACGGTTATGTGGCTGGTAGGTACGCTTAGTCACTTTCACTCCTGCATAAAATATAATCCCGAGAACTTTCCCGAGCCTCAAGTTGGTCACAAGACAGACCCCAATTGTAGTGAATAAGCCGCCAGCGGCGCAAATTTAGGTGAAAGCCACCTAAACTTGCGAGGGCACCCCCAGGAAAAAAAATTCGCTAACACCGCAGGACACCCGGAAGTTACAAGCGTGTAACTTTATCCACAGACTGTGGAAAACTTTGTGGATTTAAGAATTTATGCCAAGCTTTAGACAGATTTTCTCCCGTCGCAGTGAAAGGTGTGTTAACTTGGTCGCTTCTGGTACCTCCACATCCTATGAAGCCGGGGATTTCTTAAGTCCAGCCCTGGATGAACTCCGGGAATCCGGGAAAATTAGTGATTTTGATTTGGTGTTACTGCGCCAATCCAAGGCCTTGGCACACAACGAAGATGCCGCAGTACTGGCGGTGCCCGGGACGATGGTCAAAGGCATTATTGATGCCAAGTACACCCCGGATTTGAAAGCCGCATTTTCAAAAATTTTGGGTAAAACCATCAATAACCTGGTAATCACGGTTGATGAAGGCCTGGTAAAACAGAATTCCGCCACCACACCGGGCGCCACCCCGAAAAATATCGGGATAACCTCACCGCTTACGTCGCCAAACGGGATGGCACCTCGTGAAAACAACCCCAACCTCGAAAACCCCAACCCAAACCCGTCCCTAACCACCCCCAATACCACCCCCACAGGCAACCTGGCCAACCCCGCCACCATCCCCGCCCCGATACCAGCCAGTATGCAAATCGACCGTAACACCGGGCTAAATCCCATGTATACCTTCGAATCATTCGTGATTGGATCGTCGAACTCGTTTACGGCCGCCGCCGCCGAATCCGTGGTAGTTTCACCCGCCCAGGCCTATAACCCGCTGTTTATCTATGGCGGTTCCGGCCTGGGGAAAACTCACCTGTTACACGCCATCGGTAACTATGCCCTGGAACTGTATCCCCAGGCCAAGGTGCGCTACGTGTCCTCTGAGGAATTCACCAATGACTTCATCAACGCCATTGCCACCCAGACTTTCCCAGAATTGCAAGCCAAATATCGGGAAGTGGATTTCTTGCTGATTGACGACATCCAGTTCCTGCAAGGTAAAGAACAAACCCTAGAGGAATTTTTCCACACATTTAACACCCTGCACACCGCGCGTAAACAGGTGGTGATTACCTCGGATGTGCCCCCCAAGGAACTGAAATCCTTCGAGGAACGCATCAAGAGCCGCCTGGAGTGGGGGCTGCTGACCGATATTCAACCGCCGAACCTGGAAACACGCATCGCGATTTTGCGCCGCAAATCCGCCCAGGAGAATCTGCAGGGCTACGACGACGCGGTCTTGGAATACATTGCCTCGAATATTTCTTCGAATATTCGCGAACTAGAAGGTGCCCTGTTGCGGGTTACGGCCTATGCGGCTTTGTCGGGTGGTGGTTCCGTGTCGCTTGACACCGCGAAAGAGATTTTGCGCGATTTCATTACCGGGCGCAACACCCGCGACATCACCCCACAGATGATTATTGAACAGACCGCGCAGTATTTCGGGTTGGAGGTTGACGAAATTATGTCCACCGACCGGTCGCGTACCGTGGTTAATTCGCGCCAGGTCGCGATGTATTTGTGTCGGGAGTTGACCGAGTTATCGCTGCCGAAAGTCGGCGAGGCTTTCGGGGGGCGTGACCACACGACGGTGATGCACGCGGTAAAGAAAATCGAAAAAACCATCAACGAGGATTCCCAGACATACCAGTCGATTACCGAGATTACGAACCAAATACGGCGCGCTGCGGTGCGCGGGTGAAACTCAAAGAGCACCACCGCCACCGCGCGAAGGCGTTAAAAACACCCCTAATTTGGCCGTTTCCGAATTACCTTAAACAACGTAGCCGCAAGCATCACGGGCAAAGTCCAGGTATGGTGGGGTTCATGAGGTGCATACCAGGATTCCCCGCAAATTGCCGTAAATCTGTCTTTATCTTTAATTCCTCGGATTATTTTCCCCAGCTTGTGGAATCACCCGGTGGAAACCTGGGGATGACGGTGGAAAAACCCTTGGGAAAACTTGTTGATAAGCCTGTGGGTAAGTGGGGGTTGGCTTGGGGAAGAATCTGGGGATAACTTTACTTCCACAATTCGACCCCTGAAACCACGGTTTTATCAACATAACCACACATTTGTAGTTCTGAGCCGTAGCCAGAAAAAATCGGGTTTTCCCCAGGATTCACATGCCCTATGACAATTACAATTCTTTAAAAAATTTTTTTACTGCGACTCTCCAACAAAGGACCGCGTGTTATAGGCTAGGCTTGAATAGCTTTGAGAACCCTTGGAGGAATCGTGGAATTAATCTTGAATCGAGAGGTCTTAGCCGAGGCGGTAGCGTGGAGTTCCCGCACCATTTCCCAGCGTCCTGCCGTGCCGGTTATGGCCGGGGTGCACATTGCGGCCACCAGCGCCGGGGTGGAATTCGCGTCCTACGACTACAATGTTTCGGCTCGGGTCACCGTTGAACCCCTCGAGCTCATAACCGAGGGCACGGTGGTGGTAGATGGCAAGCTCCTGAGTGAAACCGCTAGAGCCTTGCCGAATAAAATCTCCGAGGTAAGTTTCAAAACCGAAGACAATTACCTGCACATCACCTGTGGGTCATTTCACCAACAACTGTTGGTTATGCCCGAAGAAGACTATCCGCAGTTACCGCAATTGCCCCAGGTCGTCGGTCAAGTCGATGCCGAGGTGTTCTCTCATTCCATCTCGCAGGTTTCCATCGCGGCTTCGCGCGATGAAACCTTGCCGCTTTTAACCGGAATTTCTCTCGAGATTCGCCCCGAGAAACTCTGTGTTCTGGCCACTGACCGCTATCGTATGGCTTTGAAAGAAATCCCCTGGCAGGCCACAAATCCCCAGATAAATCAGGATTTGGTGGTAAAGGCTAAGAATATTGCGGACGCGGCCAAGAATATTGCCAGTAGTGGCAGTATTTCCCTGGCAGTGGACGGAGAGGATGAGTCCTCGGCGCTGGTGGGACTCTCGGCCGGGGGGCGCTTGTTCACCAGCCAAGTCAATGACGGAAACTATCCCGATGTGCGCCGGATTTTCCCCGAGCCGATTAATATTGTGGCCGTGGTGAAAGTCAGTGATTTCGTCGCCGCCGCTAAACGTGTTGCGATTGTTTCCGCCAATCTTTCCAACCAGCAGATAACCCTGTCATTTACCCAAGGTACCCTCGAGTTCCGAGCCGGCAGCGGTGGGGAAAACACCGCCACCGATGCGATTCCAGTGCAGCTAAACGGCGCGGATATCTCGGTGTCTTTCAATTCGCGGATGCTCATCGAAGGGTTATCGGTGGTGGATGAACCCTATGTGCGCCTGTCCTTTAAAGACGAAACCAAACCGGTGATAATCACTGGACAAAAAGAAGAAACCGGGGATGATAGCCTCGACTTCCAATACCTGATTATGCCGATTCGCACTGCCATCTAGCCACCCCTTCCGCCTTCCCACCGGTTTTAGGTGGGTTTCGGGGCTAAATTTCGGGTTTTTCAGGAGGACTAGTGTTTGTCACCAACCTGGCTTTGGACTGGTTTCGCAGCTATCGACAACTGGTTATCAGCCTGGAGCCGGGGGTTAACGTGTTCCTGGGAGCCAACGGTCAGGGCAAAACTAACCTGGTAGAAGCCTTGAATTATCTAGCCGTGTTGTCCACGCACCGAGCCGGCAACGATGCGGCGCTGATTTTTCGTGGCACCCCCGAGGAAACCCCGCATGCCGGGATTATTCGCGCCCGGGTCAGTCCCGGCATCACCCCCGAGCCGCGCAGCGACCTGCTGGAAATCGAGATTGTGTCAGGCAAAGCCAACCGAGCCATGTTGAACCGACACAAGGTGCGTCCCCGTGACCTGGTGGGACACCTGTCGACGGTGTTGTTCGCCCCCGAGGATTTGGAGCTTATCAGCGGTGACCCGGGGGTGCGACGCAGTTTTTTGGATCGCATCGCGCTGCAGTTGCACCCGGTGTTGGCGGGGGTGCAGGCGGATTTACACAAGACCTTGCGCCAGCGCGCGGCTTATCTGCGTGATGTAGCGCGTCGTCATGAGGTGCTAGACGAAATCCAGCTTGAAATTTGGGATGATGCCCTGGTGCCACTTTTCGCTAAAGTGATGCGTTCGCGCCAGGACATAACTTTGGAACTCCAGCAGCTTTTACCTGGAATTTACGCCCAAATCGCCGGACAAGCCCCTCATGAATCCGAAACAAACCCCAACGAAGCCACCCCGACGGCCGAAAACCCCGTCACCGCGAGGATGACATATCGAGACAATGTAAGTAAAACCTTGGGAATAGATGCTTCCGCGCGTCAAATCATGTTTGCCGATACTGCGGTTTTAGAAACCCAGATTCGCGCGGCACTGCGGTCGCGCCACCTTGACGAGGCGCGGCGCGGGGTAAACCTTTGCGGGACACACCGCGATGACCTTGAATTTTGCCTGCATGATTTTCCAGTCAAAGGCTATGCTTCGCATGGAGAAACCTGGTCTTTTGCCCTGGCCTTGCGCCTGGCTGAATTCTATTTGCTGCGGCAACGTCTGGGGGATGCCCCCGTATTGTTATTGGATGATGTGTTTGCTGAATTGGATTCACACCGGCGCGCTGCCATATTGGGGGCTATCGAGGCGGCCGATCAGGTGTGGATTACCAGCGCTGTCGGCACTGAACTCCCCGAGGATTTACACGCCCAAGTGTTTCGGGTGGTACTCAATCCCCAGCGAGAAAGCCAGGTTTTACCCCAGCCGTTTGGCAACAACCCCGACCCCAGCGAAACCATCACCCCTTTTGGAAGGCAGGACAGTGATGACACAGATTGACTATGCAAAGGGATACCCTCGGATGCGCGCGAAACTGCCGCGCCAAATTCTGGCTAAATACCAAGAGATTATGTTCAAAATGGGGTTCTATCCCCAGGCCGGCCAGGTGCGCGGCTTCGGGGGAACCGGGGCGCGACCCAGTGATGCCCTCGATATACAAAGCGAACTCGACAGGGAATATCGCGAGAAAATGGCGGTTCGCCTAGGGGTCAAGCCCGAAGAATTACGGAAATTCATTGCCGATAATCCCGGCGTGGCGCGGCTGGGAACCGGGGCGCGACCCAGCCGCTATGATCCGCAACCCTTGGGTTTTCTGGGGAAACACTTCGTGAAACGCCAGGGTTGGCAGCGAGCTTTGGATATTCAAGAGGTCATGAGTCGCTGGTCGGAATATGTCGGATCGGAGATTGGTGCACACACTAAAATCGAGAGTTTCGAGGCCGGGAAACTCACGATTCGTTGTGATTCCACCGCTTGGGCGACCCAGCTCAAATGGCTGATACCGCAAATCGAAAAACGCCTGGCCGAGCGTCTTGGGTCGGACACAGTCAAGCAAGTAATCATTCGCGGCCCGGTAGTCCCTTCGTGGAAACACGGCCGCCTCTCGGTTCCGGGTCGCGGCCCGCGTGACACCTACGGTTGAATTTCCATGGCCGGATTTATTGATTCTCTGCTTTGCGGCTTCTTCGCCGCTAGCGCAAGCGGCGGTTTAAAACCCGTTTTACGGGTTAAAGCCGCGAAAAGGGGGTTTTTGTGGCGCTGAGGGGCATTTGGTTTAAAAAAGTGTAGGATTATGGAGGCGGGTACGCCGGTTAGAGAGGCGAGCGTGCCGCAAACGAGCGTGCCGCAAACAAGGAGAAACTGTGAGCGATTTTGAAAAGCCCGAGGAACACTACGATGCTGCGGACATTACCGTACTGGAAGGCCTGGAAGCCGTGCGGGTACGTCCCGGAATGTATATCGGTTCCACCGGGGAACGCGGCTTGCACCACCTGGTTTACGAGGTCGTGGACAACTCGGTGGATGAAGCCCTGGCCGGGTATTGCGACCATATTGAAGTAACCCTACAGGCCGACGGCAGCGTGAAAGTCTGTGATAACGGGCGTGGAATCCCCGTAGCGGAACACCCCACCGAGCATCGCCCCACCGTGGAAGTAGTGATGACTATCCTGCACGCCGGCGGGAAATTTGGCGGATCGTCCTATGCGGTATCCGGCGGGTTGCATGGCGTGGGTATTTCGGTGGTCAATGCGCTGTCCACCAAGGTTTTAACCACCGTGAAACGTGACGGCTACGAGTGGCACGTGGAATTCGGCAACGGCGGGCAGGTCACTAAACCTTTGGAGCGCGGGAAAGAAACCACTGAAACTGGCACCGAACAGATTTTCTATCCCGACCCCGCGATTTTCGAAACTGTGGAATTCGACTATGAAACGCTGCGAACCCGTTTTCAACAGATGGCTTTCCTGAACAAGGGTCTGCGTATCACCATCACGGATGAAAGACCCAATGTGACCGATGAAGGCGATTTCGTCACGGGGGATGCGGATGTGGATGCGGATTCCCCCAAGGTTGGACACCGCCATGTCAGTTATTGCTATGAAAACGGCCTGCATGACTATGTGAGTTTCATTAACTCCACCAAGAAATCCGAGGTCGTCCACCCGGAGGTCATCGACTTCGAGGCCACCCAGGATGACTCTATGGCCTTGGAAATCGCCTTGCAATGGACGGGAGCGTATTCCGAATCGATTTATACCTATGCCAACACGATTAACACCACCGAAGGCGGCACCCACGAGGAAGGCTTCCGCTCCGCGTTGACCTCTCTGATGAACAAGTATGCCCGTTCGCTGGGGGTGCTAAAAGATAAGGACGAAAACCTTTCGGGCGACGATTGCCGCGAAGGGCTCACAGCCGTGATTTCGGTGAAACTGCGCACCCCCCAGTTCGAGGGTCAAACCAAAACCAAACTGGGCAACACCGAAGCTCGCACTTTCGTGCAGCAAACCGTGTATTCCCAGCTTGGCGACTGGTTCGACGCACATCCCACCGAGGCCAAGGCTATCTTACTTAAAGCCCAATCCGCCCAGATTGCCCGCAACGCGGCGCGTAAAGCGCGTGATGCGACCCGGCGTAAAACCGCCCTGGATTCGTTTTCTATGCCAGGCAAACTGCGGGATTGTTCTTCGCGGGATGCCTCGCAGTGCGAAATCTTCATCGTCGAGGGTGACTCCGCTGGGGGTTCGGCGGTGGCGGGACGTGACCCCGCCCATCAGGCGATATTGCCGCTGCGCGGCAAAATCTTGAATGTGGAGAAAGCCCGGCTGGACAAGGCCTTGGATAACAAGGAAATCCAGTCGCTGATTACGGCTTTCGGTACCGGAATCGGGGAAGACTTTGACTTGAGTAAACTGCGCTATCACAAGATTGTGTTGATGGCGGATGCGGATGTGGACGGCCAACATATCGCCACCCTGCTGTTGACCCTGCTGTTCCGCTATATGAAACCACTGATTGAGGAAGGCCACGTGTTTTTGGCCACCCCGCCGCTGTATCGTTTGAAGTGGTCGAATCGTCCCCACCAGTTTGTTTATTCCGACAAGGAGAAAGATAAACTGTTGGATATGGGTTTGGAAGGCGGAGGGCGCCTGCCGAAAGAAGGCGGGATTCAACGCTACAAGGGTCTGGGCGAGATGGATCCCAAGGAATTGTGGGAGACCACCATGGATCCCCAGGTTCGATTGCTCAAGCAGGTCACTATGGACGAAGCCGCCTCGGCTGACGAAACGTTTTCCTTGTTGATGGGCGAGGACGTGGCCTCGCGCCGGTCGTTTATTCAACGCAACGCCCAGGATGTGCGTTTCCTTGATATTTGAAACTTTTTTGGTGGGATTGGTTTCATGAGGGGCGTGTCGAAAATGGCACCTCATGAACCCAAAACCGCCTGACATAAATTCGCAACTCGAAGGAAAGAAACCGTGGCAGATAACGAAAACAACCCCAGCGAAACCAGCAACGACTCCGGCGCGCCCATCGTCTCGGAGGTCGAAGCCTCGCGGGTCATGCAGGTTGACCTGGAAAAAGAGATGAAGAAGTCCTATCTGGACTATGCGATGAGCGTGATTGTCGGGCGCGCTCTGCCCGATGTACGCGACGGTATGAAACCTGTGCATCGGCGCGTGATTTACACCATGTATGACGGGGGGTACCGTCCCAACGGCGGGTTTTCCAAGTGTGCGCGCGTGGTTGGCGACGTTTTGGGGCATTTTCACCCCCACGGGGATTCCTCGGTTTACGACGCGCTGGCTCGCCTGGTGCAACCCTGGTCGATGCGCTACCCCCTGGTGGCCGGGCAAGGGAACTTTGGTTCCCCCGGCAACCTCGGGCCCGCTGCGCAGCGCTATACCGAATGCAAGATGGCGCCGCTGGCGATGGAGATGGTGCGTGACATCGAAGAAGACACGGTTGACTTCATGGACAACTATGATGGGCGCAATCAAGAACCCACCGTGTTGCCCTCTAGGGTGCCGAACCTGTTGATGAACGGGGCGGAAGGCATCGCCGTGGGGATGGCCACCCGGATTCCCCCGCACAACCTGCGTGAAATAGCGGATGCCGCCCTGTGGTATTTGGAAAATCCGGAAGCCAGCCGCGAGGAACTGCTAGAAGCCGCGATGCAACGCATTAAGGGACCGGATTTCCCCACGGGGGCGACCATCCTGGGGCGGCGTGGCATCGAGGATACCTACCGGACGGGACGCGGGTCTATCGTGCAACGCGCGGTGGTTAATGTAGAGGAACTGCATGGGCGCACGTGCCTGGTGGCCACCGAGCTGCCGTATCAAGTCAACCCGGATAACCTGTTGATGAAAATCGCGCAACTAACCAAAGACGGCCAGTTGCAGGGGATTGCGGATATTCGCGACGAAACCTCGGATCGGGCTGGCACCCGCTTGGTGGTGGTGTTGAAGCGCGATGCGGTGCCGAAAGTCGTGTTGAACAACCTGTATAAACGCACCCAGCTGCAAGATGCTTTCCCCGCCAATATGTTGGCGCTGGTAGATGGGGTGCCGCGTACCTTGTCCCTGGATGGGTTTATTCACTATTGGGTGGTACACCAGGTGAATGTGATTCGCCGGCGCACCGAATTCCGGTTGCGCAAAGCCCAGGAACGCCTGCATATTTTGCAGGGTTACCTGGCGGCTTTGGATGCCCTGGATGAAGTGATTGCATTGATTCGCCGCTCGCCCACGGTAGAGGATGCTCGGGTCGGCTTGATGGATTTGCTTTCGGTCGATGAAGTACAGGCCGACGCGATTCTGGCTTTACAGCTCCGGCGGCTCGCGGCTTTGGAACGGCAAAAAATCTTGGATGAACACGCCGAGTTGGAAGCGAAGGTCGCTGATTTCCAGGATATCTTGGCTAAACCGGAACGCCAGCGCGCGATTGTCAGCACCGAGTTGGCCGAGATTGCCAACAAGTGGGCGGATGAACGCAAAACCGCGATTGTGCCTTTTGCCGGGGAAATGTCAGTCGAAGACCTGATTCCCGAAGAAGACATGGTGGTGACTATCACTCGCGGCGGCTTCGCCAAACGCACCCGCGTCGATGCCTATCGCTCCCAACGCCGGGGTGGCAAGGGGGTCAAAGGCGCGCAGCTGCGCGAAGATGACCAGGTGGAACACTTCTTTACGTCGTCGAGTCATGACTGGATTTTGTTCTTTACGAACTTTGGGCGGGTTTACCGCGCGAAAGCCTACGAGATTCCCGAGGGCGGGCGTGATTCCAAGGGTCAGCATGTGGCGAATCTGCTGGCCTTCCAGCCCGAGGAACGCATCGCCCAGGTGTTGCATATTTCTTCTTTCGAGGATAAAGAATACCTGGTGTTGGCGACCAAGCGCGGGTTTGTCAAAAAAACTCACTTGACCGACTATGACACGAACCGCACTGGCGGGTTGATTGCTATTAAACTGCGTGAGGATCCGGAGGGTGAACCCGACCAGCTGGTTTCCGCCGTGCTAGCTGATGATACCGAAGATTTGATTTTGGTATCCCGCGATGGTCAGTCCCTGCGGTTTACTGCCAGTGACGACCAGTTGCGACCCATGGGACGATCCACGTCCGGGGTGACCGGAATGCGGTTCCGCGACGATGACGAACTGTTAACCATGGACGTGGTGCGTCCCGGGGCGGATTTGTTCGTGGTGACCGAGGGTGGCTATGCCAAGCGCACAGATTTATCCGAATACCGCGTCCAGGGTCGCGGCGGCCTGGGGATTAAGGTCGCGAATCTGGTAGAGGCGCGCGGAAAACTGGTAGGAGCATTGGTTACTGACGAGGAATCCGAGGTGCTGGTGATTATGGCCGGCGGTAAAATCGTGCGATCTAGGGTGGACGAAGTGTCCAAGACCGGGCGCAACACCCAGGGCGTGATTTTCTCGCGAGCCGACGGGGATGACCGGGTTATTGCGGTAACTTTGAACGTGGATAATTCTGGGGATGAAGAAGAAACCGATTCAGAAAATCTTTCTGAGGTGGACACACCCTCGGTTTAGCACTGTAAAATTAGGGTAAAAACGGATTGAGACCGCTAAAGCCAGGACTTAGACTGGAAACAGCACCCCGGGAGGCAACTAATGACAAGGATTAAGCCCAACAAGGCCAGCAAAGGCGACGCCTTGGTGCCACCACCCCCGCCACCCGCAGACTCTGTCCCGGCAGACGAAACGACCGTCAACCCTGATACCAGTTCTAATCTTTCCGATACCACCGCTGGTTCTGATACTTCCACCCTCGGTTTAACGGAAAACCCTGGCGGGTCGACAGAAAATCCCAAGCCAACCACCCCGACGGACTCAACGGCGGGTGCCACCGCTGGTGAGACGCAAAGTGAAGTAAAGAGCGAGGCGACTGGCGACAATCCCGACTTTGCCACGGATTGGAAAAAACTCGCCCTTGGCGATGACTCCGAGAATATCGACGGCCCGGTTTCCCCTTATCAGCTAGAGGAATCACCCGCGACCCCGTCCGCCTCGTCGCCGTCCGCCGCCGGGGAGTTTACTGGTGGGGTCGCGGTTCATGAGGTGCCATCCTCGACGGCGCCCGAACCGGGTCGCGACCCGGTTGAAACCGGGGATACGGCTCCAAACAGTCTTGACGCTGTTCCCGAAATCCCGGCGGGGATAAACCCCGAGATTACGCCAGACACTGCATTGGCACCTCATGAAACGGTACCAAGCCCGAAACCACCAACCCCCGCCGAAACAGACCCCGCCGAACGCGAAAAACGTGCCCAAGAACGTGCCGCCGCCCGCGAAGCCAAACGCAAAGAACGCGCCCAAAACAAGGCCGCCGCGAAAGCCAAACAAGCCGCCCTGAAAGCCGAATTCGCCCAAATACCCGACGCGCGGCGGGTGAAACTGACCCTGACGCGGATTTCACCCCTGTCCGCCACTAAAATCGGGTTCCTGGTGGCGGTCGCCCTGGCGCTGGTGCAATTGGTGGCGGCCGGACTGCTGTGGATAGTGCTGGATATGCTGCACGTGTTTTCCTCGATGCAGGGCTTCCTGCAGGCGCTATCCGCCACCGCCTTGGTAAGTCTGATGGATACCCTGCAACTGTCGCGGTTCCTGGCATTGGTAGCGTTAAACGGGGTGCTGCAGATTTTGATATTCACGGTGCTGACCTGGCTGGCAGCAGTGATTTATAATATCATCGCCCGGATGGTGGGAGGGCTGCACGTAGTGCTGACTGACGACTGATGAAACCGACAAAACCGACGAACCCCAAGAAAAGGATAGGAAAATTGGATAAACAATCCGCAAACAAAGCCGAGCATGCGGACGCGATGTCGCGTCCCATCACGCTGTCTTTCGTGATTCCCTGTTACAACTCTGAAGACTATATGGATGCGTGCGTGTCCTCGATGCTGGGTGCCGGGGAAGACACCGAGATTATCATCGTTGACGACGGTTCCACCGATAAAACCGCAGAAAAAGCCGACCGCTGGGCCGAACACATGCCCGACACGATTCGCGTTATCCACCAGGAAAACTCCGGGCACGGCGGGGCGGTTATGGCGGGGATACGCGCGGCGCGCGGCGAGTACTTGAAAGTTGTAGACTCCGATGACTGGCTGGATCGGGTGGCGCTGAACCTGTTGATGGCGAAGTTGCGCACGTTTATTGCCCACAAGCAAGGCGTTGACCTGGTTGTGTGCAACTATGTTTATGAACACGTTTTGACCGGCTCGCGCAAAGTGATTCGTTATCTGAAAGCCCTGCCGATGAACAAGATTATGGGCTGGAACTCTGTCCGGCGCTTTGGGGTGGGGCAAAACATCTTGATGCACTCGGCGGTCTATCGCACCCAGGTGCTGCGCGATTCCGGGATGGAAATGCCCAAGCACACGTTCTATGTGGACAATATTTTCGTCTATGTGCCCCTGCCCTATGTAAAGAAGCTGTACTACTTGCCGGTCAACCTGTACCACTATTTCATTGGTCGCGAAGACCAGTCCGTCAACGAGAAAGTCATGCTGGGGCGTTTGGATCAACAGATGCGGGTCACCAAGATGATGGCCGAAGCCTATGCCCTGCCAGACGAGGTACGCAATCCCCACCTGGCGCGCTATATGGAAGGTTTCCTGGCTTTGATAGTCACCGCGTCTTCGATTTTCGCGGTGTTACGCGGGGATCGTGAAGCGCTGCGGATGCGCGACGAAATGTGGGAAGCCATCGAGGCCAAATCCCCGAAGATGGCCGCGATGCTGCGCCACAACCCGCTGGTGTGGGGGGCGAATGTGAAGAACCCCGCCGCGCGTTCGGTACAGGTTAAGCTCTACCGTATCGCCCAGCGATTGTATCGGTTCAATTAACGGCATCAGGCTGTGGATATCCTGTGGAAAGCGCTGGTGGGGGGAGCCGAAAAACTGCGTGTCGGCTCGCTTGATTTTAAACCTTAATGTGTGCTAGAGGCGGCCGGGATTGGATGTTTATGCAGGTCAAAACACATTTAATGGTTTAAAGATTAAATGGACGCTTTAAGGTTTTAAAAAAATTGGCCGCAGAAAAATAATTCACAATCCCTGTGGAAAACATGTGGGGATTTTTGCTAAAGCTCACAAGGATTGGCACCTCATGAACCCGAAAGAACCACGCAACCGCCGGGCAATCCACAGGAAAACCCACAAACAATCCACAGGAAAACCCACAGTTATCCACTTACTGTTCACCTGTTTTCCACGAATCATGTTTGCTTTTGACGCGGAATCCCGCTAAGTTGAGCCCAGAAAGGAAACCCGTGAGCGAAACCACCGTACTTGACCGTGTCCCCCCACATAACCTGCTGGCCGAGCAATCCGTGATTGGGGCAATGATTCTGTCAAAAAACGCCATCGCCGATGTCTACCAGATTCTGCAAACCACGGATTTCTATGAAACCAAACACCAAGTCATCTTCGACACCATTATGGATCTGTATTCGGCCGGTGATTCCGTCGACCCGCTGACCCTTACCAGCACCCTGGAAAAAACCGGGAAACTGGGGCAAATCGGGGGGCTTGACTATGTTTACACCCTGACCCACGTGGTGCCCACCTATGCCAATGCCAGCTATTACGCTGAAATCGTGCGCGACAAGGCAACGCTGCGCGGCCTGGTGGAAGCTGGGACACGAATCACCCAACTGGGCTGGGCCTTTGATGAAGGCGATGCGAAAGACCTGATAAACACCGCCCACCAAGAACTCGACCGGGTGTCACAACGACGCACCTCTGAAGACTACAAGGCGCTTAAAGACCTGATTCCACAGGTCACCACCGAAATCAGCAACACCGAACCAGACCCCAATATGGTACGTACCGGTTTCCGCGACTTCGATACGGAAATCCAGGGGTTGCGCCCCGGCCAGATGATTATCGTTGCCGCCCGCCCCGGGATGGGGAAATCCACGTTTTCGCTGGATATCTGTCGCTATGCCGCGATACATGAAAACAAGACCGCCGCGATATTCTCGCTGGAAATGTCGTATGCCGAGATTATTAAACGCTTGATTTCGGCGGAGGCCTCGGTGCCGCTGTCGGCGATAAACGCCGGGGTGTCATCGGCGGATGGCACCCAATCCCAGGCCTATTGGACCAATATCGCCAATGCCACCAACCGGATGTTCGAAAAACCCCTGTATATCGACGACTCGGTAAACCTGACGATGCCCGAGATTCGCGCCAAATGTCGGCGTTTAAAATACAACCACGATCTGTCGATTGCGGTGGTCGATTACTTGCAACTGATGAAAGGCCGGGGCTCCGCCGAATCGCGCCAACAAGAAGTTTCCGAAATTTCGCGTTCCTTGAAATTATTGGCCAAGGAACTGGAAATCCCGATTATCGCTGTCGCCCAGCTGAACCGTGGCCCGGAATCCCGTACCGACAAGAAACCTATGATGAGCGACCTGCGGGAATCCGGATCCTTGGAGCAGGACGCGGATATGGTGCTGTTACTGCATCGCCCCGAGGCCTATAATCCCGATGATCGCCCGGGTGAAGCCGATTTGTATGTCGCTAAGCATCGTAACGGTCGCACCGGCACAGTTCACCTGACTTTCCAGGGGGCGCTGTCGCGTTTTGTGGATGCGGCGCGGGTGGACCCGGGTGGTATTCCTCCACAGGAGGAATACTAAGGAGTTCCGGCTAAAACGCTCCACTGGAGCGTTTCTTAACGCCTTCGCGCGGTGGCTGCGGTGCTCTTAGGGCTTTGCCCATGCACCGCAGCGCCCACACCTCGCTAGCGAAGGCGCGTGGGGAAGGCGGACGGTGAAGAGCCTATGGGTGCTCGTAGTTTCCCTTAGAAACGAAGTTTCTTAGGGACAGAGCGGGGCCCCATTAGCTAGAGCCGCCGCCGACCACACGCCGAAGCGACACAAGCAGCCAAGCGACACAAGCACCTCATGAAGCAGCCAAGCAACACAAGCAACAAAGAACGCGCCGGGAAAGGCGCAAAGACAGCGCCAGAAAGGCGCAACAAAGACTGTGCGGGAAAGACTGTGCGGGGGTGGCCGTACACCACCCCCGCACAGCGTAGAACCAAGGTTCTTTTCCTACCCTGATTCTACGTAATCACAGCGGTGTGGGCATAGATGATGCCGCTGCCTGGTTCATCTGGATTCCTGGGTGCAAACCCTAGATTTCAGATTTTTAGATTGATGATGAGAAAAGGTGGTGCCGGGCGTAAGTCCGGCACCACCGCTTTACGTTAAACTCCAAAGGGCTTATAATGGATGTAAATTTTACGTACATTGGATTTTACTGAGGTGATGGCGATGGGAACTTCCGCAGCAGCGAGGATTAATTTCCGCACCGATGCAACCACGAAGCGAGCGGCCGAGCAATTATTCGGCGAACTCGGATTGGACATGTCTACCGCGCTCAATATGTTCTTAAAACAGTCCATCCGCGAGCAGGCTTTGCCCATTCGCCCTGCGATTTCGCACATACCTAACGCAACCACCATGCAGGCTATCGAACATGCCGAGGCCATCCGCAAAGGAGAGATTCCCGAAGACGGGGCAGTATTCGACAATGTCGACGATGCCGTAAAATTTCTGGATACCCTGGTATGAATGTTGTCTTTGACACGCGGTTCCAAACTGACCTCAAAAGAGTAGCGCGCTATCAACCCAATATCGTATATGAATTGCGCGAGCTAATTGATGCTATAAATGAATTAGGTGAAATCCCGGCAGTATATAATTCTCATTTATTGATTCAACCGCGCGGCAACTACACCGGCTATTGGGAACTACACGCGAAGCTGCTGAAGTGTGCCGCAGCGGACAACCCCCAGCGACGCGACGTTGCTACAGCCGGCGTCACAGCACCCGCAACATAAACAAAATACGATATCCGATGTAATAAAAACATTACATCGGATGCGATATTTTGTATCCTAGGCGCGACTGCACTGCCGGGGGTGTCCCTAATGGTGGAAAAATGGCCTGGTCGCGGTAATCAACCCAGCGTTTATCCAAACCAATCCTCCCGAAGACGAAAAGTCCCCGGCCATTTGTGCATAGCCCGAAAGTCAGAGGCTCGGCTGGGGCACTATCGCCTCTATTATAATTTATTTCCGGGATTAAAGCCGAGCATCCAAAAACCCGAAATCTCACTTTTTCGGCCAGCGCGACGCTAGGAATGCGAGATGCGCTGGCGCAAGGCCGCTGCGGAACCGGGATTAAACCAGGCCATCGGCACTTCCATCATGGTGAAAGCCCCCGCCCAGCCGTGTTCGCCGCCCCGGAAAGCCGCGCGCGCGGCGGAAGCCAGCACATAGGCGGTGAACTCGGCGTTGTCGTCCATGTCAACTTCCATTTTGATTTGCTCGTTGATGCCCTGTGAAGTTGAACCCCGGGATATCACCAGCCCGGCGTGGGTGCGCCGCGAATGAAACTCGCGCATCTCGTCGGGACCCACGAAGGTCACATGCGTGTCGTAATCCTTGAACCAGCCGGGCATGTTGAGGATGCGTTCGCGCAACTGATCGTGATCCACCCGGTCCTCGGCCACGATATACACATCCAAATGATGCAGAGCTTTGCGGGAATCGTCCCACACCGGTTCATTGTTCAGCACGGCCATCAGGGGTTCTTCTTTCGGCACCTGATAGACGGCCGCGTCCAGCACCCCGTCGAAAGCCTTGGCGGCGTTCGACCATTGCATCGAAATGCCGCGTCCCCAAAAGGTCCACAATTTCGACTTGGGAAAGAAGCCCTCGGAGACGGTGCGAATCAGGGACATGAAACCCGGTTCCCAGCCGATGGCACACAGGGAAACGTGTTTCGCACTGCGCGCAGCCGCATCCAGTTTCTCGAAGTATTTTTCGAAGGGCAGGTAAACCGGCTGGAACACGGGTTCTTTCACGAAGGCCGGCAGGGTCATGCCGTATACTTCCGTGGTTTCCTCGGCTGGTTGGTTTTGATTTGTGTCGGCCGATTTTTCGATTGGCTCCAACCCGGCTTCCGCGTCGCGCCGGGCGTTGCGTTCGGCCAAGTCTTTGGCCAGGCGCTGCAGTTCCTCGAGGCGCAGTTGTTTTTCGGCTTCGACTTCTTCGGGTGTAGGGGGGTCGCCGCGCAGCGGGTGGGAGTCCACGGTGTGGAAGTATTTCGCGACCATCGGTGCGACGTCTTGCAGACCCGTCCCGAAAGAGTCGCAGCAAATCATTACGTCGATTTTCCCTACGAAATCAGCGACATCCTTGGTGGGATAGACTTTCGCCATCGAGTTTTGCAGTTTTGCGGGGTCTCGTTTCGAAAAAATCGCCACGAGTTCCATGTCTTTTATTTTGGTGACCGCTTTGGCGGTGGCTTTTCCGATAACACCGAAGCCAACAACGCCCACGCGGATTGGTTGGTCGCTTTCCATTGTTCCTCCTCTGTGAGTGGCGTAGCTTAAGTTAATTTTAGCTTCATGAGGTGCTTTTTTGGGGAATCCGGCGCATATGGCAATAAAACAACTCTGGGTTTTGGTAAATCTGGCCGGTTTTCGAGGGTGATTCCGGATATAGAAGGTAAAAATCCCAGGTCAGAGCGCCGCGAGAGTTTAGAGCCAATTTTGGGAAATAACTTGTTTTAGGCTTCCCATATGGTAGAGATTCGAGTTCACGGGCGCGGCGGGCAAGGCGTGGTGACCGCCGCCGACTTGATGGCTTACGCAGCCTTCGCGGATGGCCACCACGCCCAGGCCTTCCCGTCTTTCGGTTCGGAGCGCACCGGGGCTCCGGTGGTCAGCTACTGTCGGATAGAAGACCGCGAAATTCGTTCGCGCGAACCGATTTTGCAACCCGACGTGGTGATTGTGCAAGACCCGACCCTGCTGGCGATTATGAACCCGTTTTCCGGGTTGAAACCCGGGGGTTACGCCTTGGTGAACTCCCAGAAATCCCCCCACGAACTGGGTTTGGACAAGGTAGTGAGTTCCCTGCCCGAGGGGCATTTCCGCACCATGCCGGCCACCGAGATTGCGATAGAGATTCTGGGTCGCCCTATGCCGAACGCCGTGATGCTGGGGGGGTTGGCCTCTTTGACCGGCATTGTGAAACTGGATTCGGTGTCCGACGCGATTCGGGAACGTTTCAAAGGCAAGGTGGGGAACCTCAATGTCGAGGCCGCTGCTGCCGCCTATAAATACTTAAAAGGGGAAGAGGAAAAAACATGCTGAAACAAATCGAAGGTTCCCAGGCGATTGCCCGCGCCGTGGCGGCGTGTCGTCCCAATGTGATTTCGGCCTATCCCATCAGCCCGCAAACCCACATTGTAGAGGCGCTCTCTGCCTTGGTGAAATCCGGGCAACTGGAACATTGCGAATACGTGAATGTGGAAAGCGAGTTTTCTGCCATGAGCGCCTGTATCGGGGCTTCCGCCGTGGGGGCTCGGGCCTATACGGCGACTGCCTCGCAGGGTTTGCTTTATATGGTAGAGGCGGTTTATAACGCCTCCGGGCTGGGGATGCCGATTGTGATGACGGTGGCGAACCGCGCTATCGGCGCACCTATTAATATATGGAATGACCACACGGATTCCATGAGTCAGCGTGATTCGGGGTGGCTGCAACTGTTTGCCGAAAACAACCAAGAGGCCGCTGACCTGCACGTTCAGGCCTTTCGGATTGCCGAGGAACTCTCGATTCCGGTGATGGTGTGTATGGACGGGTTTATTTTGACCCACGCCGTGGAACAGGTTGACCTGCCCGAACAAGACCAGGTCGACCGTTTCCTGCCGCCCTATGAGCCTCGGCAAGTTCTGGATCCCGATGACCCGATTAGTATCGGCGCGATGGTCGGACCGGAAGCCTTTACTGAAGTGCGCTACCTCGCCCACCACAAACAGATGGAAGCTCTGGAGCTGATTCCCCAGGTACAGCAGGAATTCAAGGAAATCTTTGGACGGGATTCCGGCGGCCTGGTTCACCCCTATCGCTGTGAAGATGCGGATGTGATTGTCACCGCCTTGGGTTCGGTGATTGGCACCATTAAAGACGTGGTGGATGAACGCCGAGAGAAAGGCGAAAAAATCGGGGTGTTGGGGATTTGCTCGTTTAGACCCTTCCCCCTGGCGGCCGTGCGTGAAGTGCTGCAAACCGCGAAAATCACGGTGTCCTTCGAGAAGGCGTTTTCGGTGGGTATCGGCGGAATTGTTTCCACACAGTTGCGCGCCGCCATGAGGGGCCGGTCATTTACCTGCTATGACGTGATTGGTGGTCTGGGGGGACGCAATGTGACCAAGAAATCCTTGAACGCCATGCTCGACGATGCGATTGCCGGGCGGCTGCAACCCTTGACCTTCCTAGATTTGGACATGCAACTCGTGAACGCCGAACTGGAACGCGAACGCACCACCCGCCGATCCGGACCTATGGCCGAAAACGTGATGCGCGACGCCGTGGAACGCACCAACGCCAACCTGGCCGCCCAAGGCGAGAGACCACCGGCCGACAAAGTCGGCATCGCCCGGGTGGCCGCGCCCTCTACCAGGGCAGACGCTATCAATGTTTTACCGGAAGGGAATAACTGAGATGACTGAAAACAATACGACCAGCGAAACCACGGGAATTCGTCAATCCCAGGCCACCGAGATTCCCGCGCGGGAACAAGTCAAGTTCTATCAGGTCGGATCCTATGCGATAGGTAACCGCCTGGCCGACCTGAAGTGGCGCTCCTGGCAATCCAGCCCGCACCGGAAGAACTCGCTGACTTCCGGGCACCGCGCCTGCCAGGGTTGTGGGGAAGCCCTGGGGGCACGCTACGCGGTGGATACGGCCTCGGTGGTGGCCAATAACCGTATTATTGCTATTAACGCCACCGGCTGCCTGGAAGTGTTTTCCACCCCGTATCCGGAAACCGCGTGGACGATTCCCTGGCTGCATTCCTTGTTTGGGAACACGGCGGCGGTTGCGTCCGGAGCGGCCGCAGGCTTGCGCGCCATGGGGAAACCCGATATTCGGGTTATCGCCCAAGGCGGGGATGGGGGCACCGTGGATATCGGGATGGGATGCCTGTCGGGCATGTTCGAACGCAATGACGACGTGTTATATATTTGCTATGATAACCAGGCGTATATGAATACCGGAGTGCAGCGTTCCGGCGCCACCCCACCCACCGCCCGCACCGCCACCACCCAGCCGGTCGGGCCGCGCCCCGGCAACGTTTTCACCCAAGGCAAGAATATGGCGCGCATCGCGATGGCGCACGAGATTCCCTATGTCGCCACCGCCACCGTCGCCGATCTGCGTGACTTGGAATACAAGGTAGAAAAGGCCATGAGTTTCCGGGGAGCCAGGTACATTCACGTCCTGGTGCCCTGTCCGCTGGGCTGGGGCTCGAATTCTAATTTGACCGTGACCCTGGCTAGATTAGCCACCCAAACCGGGCTGTTCCCCGTTTTTGAAGCCGAAGGCGGGGAAATCACTTCGGTAACCAAGATTCGCCGTCCCGTGCCCGTCGAGGAATATTTGCGCCCCCAGCGCCGGTTCGCGCATATATTCAAAGGCCCGGGATCCGAGGCCTTGATTGCGCGCCTCCAGGCGATAGCCGACCGCAACATCAGCCGCTACGGTTTAGTCGAAATGGATGCCCTGGACGAAGACGTGCAGCGTCGAATTCTGCAAGCACCTCATGATCCCACCGGACGGTTCGCCGCCGCGAGAACCTGCCCCGCCCCAATACCCACCAAACCACCCAGCCCGGCACCGAGCATCGCGCCTAACTCTGCCCCCGGCGCCGCGTCGCACGGAAGCGCGTCACCCACGCCACAACCCGTCCCCAGCGCCTCCTAGGAAAGGAAAAGCCATGACTAACACCGTTAATAAGAACCAGAAACAAACCACGAAACTGCCTTTCGCCATCAGCCTGGAGGTTGGGTCGTCGCTGGAAAACGAAACCGGGTCGTGGCGCACCGAGCGACCCGTGTATGTCCACAACCTGCCGCCGTGCAACAAGGCCTGCCCCGCCGGGGAACACTGCCAAGAATGGCTGTTTTACGCGGAAGAAGGCCGCTACCAGCAGGCCTGGGAAGTCATGATGCGCGACAACCCACTGCCGGCCGTGATGGGGCGGGTTTGCTATCATCCCTGCCAGACGGCGTGCAACCGGGGCGAAGTCGACGAAGCCGTGGGAATCAACTCGATTGAACGCTTCGTGGGGGACAAAGCCCTGGAAGAAGGCTGGAAAGTCGAGCCGTTGACCCCCGACACCGGCAAGCGGGTGCTGGTGGTCGGGGCGGGTCCTTCCGGCTTGTCGGCGGCGTATCACCTGCGTCGTGCCGGTCATGAGGTGCTAGTCCGGGAAGCCGGGCCGATGGCCGGGGGCATGATGCGTTTCGGGATTCCGTCCTACCGGCTGCCGCGCGGCGTGCTGGATCAGGAAGTCGCCCGGATTGCCGCAATGGGGGTGCGTTTCGAATATGGCGCGAAAGTCACGGACGTGGCGGCGGTGGCCACAGAATTCGACGCGGTGTTCCTGGCGATTGGTGCCCAGATGGGGCGCCATGCCGATATCCCCGCCGGGGACTCCGCGAAGGTACTGGATGCGGTCGATGTCCTGGCCGGGATGGAATCGGCCGAGAAACCCCAGTTGGGACGGCGTGTCGTCGTGTACGGCGGGGGGAACACGGCGGTGGATGCGGCGCGTACCGCGAAACGCCTGGGAGCCGAGGAAGCGATTATTGTCTACCGGCGTACCCGCGACCGTGCCCCGGCACATGACTCGGAGATTATGGAAGCCGAAGAGGAAGGCGTGATGATGAAGTGGCTGTCGACCATCAAACACGTCGACGGCGGGGAAATCAAAATCGAAAAAATGGTCTTGGATGAATCCGGTTTCCCGGTCGGAACCGGGGAATACGAGGATTTGGGTGCGGATACGGTAATCATGGCGCTGGGGCAGGAAACCGATTTAGGTTTGGTGGCGGGGGCGCCCGGCATCGAGGTGGAACATGGCGTGGTCAAAGTCAACGCCCAGATGATGACCGGGATGCCCGGGGTTTTCGCCGGGGGCGACATGGTGCCCTCCCAGCGCACGGTGACAACCGCGATTGGACACGGGAAATTGGCGGCAAGGTGTATCGATGCGTATCTGCGCGGCGAGACATACGAGTCCGCCCCGGCCGCGCCCGACGCGAAATTGGGCTTTATGAACACGTGGTATTACGCCGATGCGCCCCGGCGGATGCGTGGCAAGTTGGTGGGGGCGCGCCGCGCGTCGAGTTTCGACGAAGTGGTACAGGGTTTGGATGAAGAATCCGCCGTTTTCGAGGCACGCCGCTGCATGTCTTGCGGGAACTGTTTCGGGTGCGATAACTGTTTCGGGGTGTGCCCGGATAATGCGATTAAGAAAATCAAACCCACCCAGTACGTATTTAAATACGATTATTGCAAGGGTTGCGGGATTTGTGCCGAGGAGTGCCCGTGCGGGGCTATCGACATGGTTTTGGAGGCCAACTGATTCTTTCATGAGGCGATGACTGGAATGGCAAATCGTGGCCGTTTCTTAACGTTTTCGCTCTGCGATTGCGCCGTTATGTGACTTCGGCGCGCGCGCCCCCATCCGGGTCGTGACCAAAACCACTGGTCGCGACCCGGTATAATTTCGGGGTTTTCCACAGGGGGTGAATTTCGGGGGTTTTCCACAGGGTAATCGTTTTTCGGTTTTCGTTTAGGCGCCGCTCGCCTAGCGTGGGTTTCGTGATACTCAAGGGGGTTCATGAGGGGCTGGCCGGGGATTTGGGCTGGCACCTCATGAACCCGACCCACCTAACGGAAGGGAGACAAAACGATGGCGGGTCTGTGCTATACGGGCGATTTTATCACCCGATTTCACGCCGTGATGAACAGTTACCGTTTGGCGCGAAACCGCAGCTGGATGGGGCGCGCGGCGGCGGCGTATGACGCGAAGTACGAGGCTTTGGACGGGCGGCTGTGGATTTTGGGTGGGGTGCTCAATGAACTGGAGGGCGCCAAGGGGCACTTGGAGACGTTGCTGTGAGGGCTGGAAACGGGCGGGAATATTCCGGGGAATACTTGTTTTCGGGTGGAAACACGGCTTTGTGTGTGGATACGGAACAGGTAAAAGCCATGGTTTCAGGTTTGGAAGACGCCACCGAACAGATAGGCGGGTTGGCCGGGTATTTAGCCTCGCAACGCGCCGGGTTAGAGGCGCGGTATTTGGCGCGGATGAACGCGTTGAGCGCGGCTGCGGCGGCGGGCGACGAGAATGCTGGCTTGGCGATGGCGCGGCTGAGCGCCGCGTGGGGGCAGTATACGAGCCTGAGCAGTGTGGCGGAATACGGGGAAAACGGGGTGCTGCGTTTGGGAGCTGAAAACCGTAAGCTGGCAGTGTTGCTGCGCCGTGCCACCGGGCTTTATGAGCTGAGCGAAACCCAAGTGCTGCAGCTGATGGCACCGAGTGCGGTTGAGGGTTCTTTGCTGATGTTGGCGGAAAAACTGGTGAAGGATATTGGTTTTCCGCCGGTGTTTACTTTGGGTGGTAAACGTTATTACGCCAAGGACATGAATGAGGGACAAAAGGCGGCGGTGTTCCTGTCGTGGCTGCAAGCCAAGTTAGGGGAAAAGCAATATGGCAAGTCGCAGTCGGTGACTTTAAGGTTTGCGGGCGGCCGGCAACGCATTGAGGTGTTGGGGTTCGAGGATTCCCCCGAGCTTGATAAGTATTTCGGGGTGTATTTACGCACCGGAGATATGAAGTCTTGGGATTTTATTCAAGATATGAAAGACGCGGCCTGGCGCACCGCTCACCAGGAGTTCTGGAAAGAAAGGTTAGGAAACCAAATCCAACTGGAGACCAGTTTGGGGGGCTTGGAGTTGGTGGCGGCCAATTTGGGGCTTATGGAGCTGCGGGAAGTGGTGCGGGGTAAAACCCCGCAAGATTTGCAAGTATCCATGATAGTCGCGGGATTAAGTCAGTTTTTGGCGTCACGGCAAGAAAAATCCCGCCGTCAGAAAGAGCGTGATTTTGCCAAGAGTAAAACCGCTCGAGCCATCGGGGTGGCGGCCAGTGAACGCCTGGCGCTCAAACAGTTGCGGGTTGATGGGGGTGCGGTTTTGGTGGAAAACCCCGACGGGAGTATTTCGCGGGGGCTGCCCCGGGATGTTGGGGATATTTTCCGTTATGCCCAAACTATCGACCCTAAAGAAGGGGCGGCTTTCGAGATTCAGCAGTGGGAAACCGCCACGGGGCAGCGCGGGGCGCGGGTAGTGTTGCGCGGCACGGATTCTTGGGATGCCGGCTCGATACAGCCCCAGGACATGTTGACTAATACCGAGGCGGTGGCTGGGCTGCCCACCGGGATACACCTAGCGGTGATGCAGGCTCTGCAACGAGCCGGGGTCGGTTCCGACACGCCGGTGGAACTGGTAGGGCACTCCCAGGCGGGGATTATTGCCTCTAATCTGGCTGCCGACCCGAGAGTCAGGAAAAAATTTAATATTAGGAATGTGATTACGGCGGGTTCCCCCGTGGCTAATGCGAAAATTCCCCAGTCCATTCAGGTGTTGAACCTGTACAATAACGCGGATGTGGTGCCGATTACTGAGGGGATGAGGAACCGGCCTTCGTCCACTCACCTGACGGTACAGGGCAAATACACCACTACCATGGATATCGGGAAAAATCACAGTGCCGAGAATACCTATGCCCCGATGGCCGATGATTTGCAGGGAAAACACTATGCAAAGTATGAACATTACCTGGAATGTCGTGACAAAGTTATGGGCTTGGATCAGAGAATCGTCAAGGCTACCACCCAGAGGTTTGAGTTAAACCGTGATTTGGAATCCTTAAAACCACTGGAAAAAAGCCATTAAAGCAAATCCAACAGGAAACAAATTGTCAATTTTCAGGTATTTTTCAGCGTTATTCTGCGGAAAAGTCCTTGGAAGCCCACCTGAATTTAGGTATCATGTGAATGTAAGTGTTAAGGAGTGCTTACAGATAGATAAGGGCAGGTGAGTATGGATATGAAACCGACTACCCAATGCAAGGATGTTGTTACAGGAGAAGGCGCGGCCACAGCCGCTCGTTCCGCTGTAGGCGGGCGTGTCCATTTGGGGCGTTTCCTGGTAGGTGGGGTAGCACTAGTAGGCATGGTAGCCGTGTCGATGGTAGGTGGTGCCAAAGTTATCCAGGATGTCGACCGTACCCCTCTGGTGGGAGTGGCCGAATCTACCGCCAATCCAAACCCTGATGCGGGTCTGAATGACCCGGCCGGCCCCGGCGCAGCCCCTGCTCCCAGCCAGCCTGGCCGTGTTGGCGGCGGCGGTGCGGCAGCCACTGCTATCCAAGTGTCCCGGCGTGCCTTCCCCGGTAGCGCTGCGGAGGTTTACTTAGCGCGTCTGGATAATCCGGTTGATGCCCTCGCGGCATCCGTCATGCCCAATGGGCCGATTCTGTTGGTGCCCACCGACGGTAACGTGCCCCCCGCAGTTTTCGAAGAAATCAAACGTCTGAATCCCGGTAAAGTAGTTTTGCTGGGTGGCAAGAGCGCTATCAGCGACAATGTTGCTGGCCAGATTACCACTTACACTGGCAAGAACACCGTGCGGGTTTCCGGTGCTAACCGGGTTGCTACCGCTGCCGCTATTGCTAGCTATGCCTATCCGGGCGGGAATCCCACGGTTTACGTTGCTGATGCTATG
Source organism: Mobiluncus mulieris ATCC 35243 (assembly GCF_000160615.1). Taxonomy (GTDB): domain Bacteria; phylum Actinomycetota; class Actinomycetes; order Actinomycetales; family Actinomycetaceae; genus Mobiluncus; species Mobiluncus mulieris. Next base: position 249,297 of record NZ_GG668520.1, read on the forward strand.
GGTGCCGACGGCAAGGGCTCGCCTGATGCGGTGGCCGCTGGGGTGTTGACCGACGGTCCGATTATTACTGTTACCGCTAACGGTGGGGATATCGCTACTGCCGCGCAAACCGTAAAGGCTCTTGGGGCTAACCGGGTTGTGGCCTTGGGTGGGAAAGCCGCTGTTTCTGATGCGACTCTCAACCAGGTTGCCGGTGGTTCCGCCACCGACCGGATTTCCGGGCCTAACCGCTACCAGACTTCCGTGGCTATCGGCCAGCGGGTCTTTGGTACCAGCGCTGGTAATGTTTACTTGGCTTCCGGCACTGACCTGGCCTATGCCCTGGTTGCCGGTTCGCTGACTGACGGTCCGATTATCTTGGTTCCCGGTGCTGCGGATGGTAATACTCGTGGATTGGTGACTTCCTTTGGTAATCCCAATGTTAACGCGATAGGTGATGGTTCCTCGGTCAGTGACTCGGTGCTGCAGGTGGCCGCTGGTTACGCCCAGCCGCAAGCCGCCCAGCAACCGCAAAAGTCGAGCGCACCGGTAGCGGGAGTCAGCCAGGTTTACACCAAGTACTCCATGCAACCCTCGCCAACTGATGGGGCGCGTGAGGAAGCCATCTACAACGCTATCAACGGAACTCGTACCGGCCACGGGGTGCCCGCTTTGACTCGCGACCCAGTTATGGACGATGCTGCTCGCGCCTGGGCACAGCAAGTAGCCCGCACTGATGTCTTCGTTCACTCCAACGGGGCTTTGAAGTACGCGGACTTGTTCCCTGCCGGTTGGAAGTACGCGGGCGAGAACATGGTTGGGTACTACAATATCGAGCCCGGTCCTTACGCCGCTGGATGTAACGACCTGTGGGTCAAGTCCCCCGGCCACTACAAGAACCTGATTGACGGACGTTTCAACCGTACCGGTATCGGGGTGGCGACGGGACGCACCTGGGTGTACGCAGTCCAAAACTTCGGTCAATACTAAAAATCTTATTCTCATAATCCTTTCATTCGGGAAAGTCGGCGCGTGGCGCCGGCTTTTCCGCGTGTGGGGGGTGTAGTTCTCATTTATATACGAGAAGCTGCGTAAGAATAAGCCACAAGCTGAAGAATAAGTTACTATGTTTCGACGCCCAGCTGCCAACACCGCATAGTACAATTAACCGATGCCACGCAAGCAGCAGACCGAGGATATTGGGGTGTACCACCTGGGGGAAACCCCGGTGAGGTTGCAGCGTAAAAACGTTCGGCACCTGCGGCTTCGGGTCACTGACCGGGGTGATTTTTTCCTGTCTATTCCGCGTCGTGCCCCGTTGGCCACCGCCCGCGAGTTCCTGGAGGAGCAACGCGACTGGGTTGAAAATCAGCGCCACCGGCTGCGGGCGAAGCACGCTAATGCCCCAAGGTTTGAAACCGGCGAGGAAATCGCCTGGTGGGGTCAGACTTTGACCCTGCAGGTGGTGATGTTCGACCCCGCTGGCGGAGGTTCGGATCCGAAAGGTGTCGGGTCGGCTACGGCTTCACGAGGTGCTATTCGGGGTGGCGATTGGCTCGGTCAGGCGTGCCTTGCGGGTTTCGAGCCGGTGGGGGTGCCGGGTGGAGCGACGCCTGCGGGGGAGGCGGTTTCATTAGGTGCCATTCGGGGCTCGCGAGCGGAATCCCCAAAGCCGGGTTCGCGAAAATCCAAACCGCGCGCCAAAGCAGAGGTGCGTGGGGACACCTTGCGACTCATGACCCCGCCGGGAACAAACGCAACCCAACGTGAAGGTGCCGTCGACCAGTTGCGCCGTGCCTCGATGGAAACCCGGCTGGCCGCGTTGCTGCCGAAGTGGGCGGCGGCTTTGGGGATAGCGGAAACCGGCGCGGTGCGGATTCGGCGCATGAAAACCCGGTGGGGTTCTTGCAATCCGCGTACCCGCGCTTTGACGTTTAACCTGGAGTTGAGCGCGCGCGACCCGAAGTTCTTGGAATACGTGGTGGCGCACGAGTTGACGCATTATTTTCATTCTAATCACGGCCCGGAGTTTCATGCGCTGCTGGGCGCGCATCTGCCGGGTGAGCGGGCTTTGCGCCGGGAACTGAATTCGCGCCAACCCTAGGCTCGCGTTAGGGGCTTCGGCTTGGTGTTCCGGGTTTTTGGTTGTGACCGGTACGTTTCGAATCTTTGGTCGCAAGCCGTGCGTTTCGACCGGGTGCTTCGCGTCCGTGGTCGTAACCGGTGCGTTTTTGGCAACATCGTCGCAATATACGAAGATGTGGCCAGAATCGCACCATTTGTGTTATGACCGGGGTTTCCTCTACCTCTGCGACCCGGCTTCCACAATTGCGTAGCATATGGTGTGTTTCTTGGTGTTTGTGCTGGTAGATGGGGTTTTGTTGGTGTTTTTGGCATCCTGATGTCCGGGATTTAGAGGATTTTAGGTTGCTGTTACGACACCGCAATCTCAAATTATCGAAATGTAGCAGTGATTTCTGGACCTGGCGGCAATATTTGTACCCGGCTGTGACGAATTCAGGAAAAATCGCCTCGACCATGAGCTAAATCGGCCACCCTGTGTTGAATTTTCCTGATTTTGTCACAAGCCCTCCATGCTGACCCCAAAATTTCCTGATTCCGTCACAAACCAAACACACTAAAGCTGTGGAACTCAGGCGCGTTTCGGCCGTGTGTTTCGAGCCCTTGGTCGTAGCCGGTGCGTTTTTGGCAACATCGTCGAATGTCACGGAGATGCGAACGAAATCGCACCGGTTACGTTTTGCGCTCCGAGTTTTTAATCCCGGGTCTACGGGTATTCTGAGCTACTCTAAAGCTACTCTAACATTGTTAGAGTAGCGACTTTTGCCCGGTATTCTGGGGGAAACTCGGCTACTCTAACACCTACTCTAACAATTTGATGTTAGGGCTTCCGCCCTGGTGGCGCGTCCTGGGGTTGGCCGCAAATTGTTGAC
>NZ_GG668520.1:253355-325820 GCF_000160615.1 Mobiluncus mulieris ATCC 35243
CTCAATCACCAGCGAGGCAGCATCACGCCGAAACTCCGGCATGTATCTTTTCCTTACAGACATAGTTCACAATCTCTCCAGCCGAGCAAAACCCGACAAACTAAATGTCAACAAAACAAGGATAACCCCACCCATTTGGATTCTGGTCTGGTTTTGGGGCGGCGTGCGGGTGGTGGTTTTCCGGGGGCTTTTTTGGCTTGTTGGCGGGAAAGACGGGTGGGGGTGGGGTGGTTCTGAGATTGATTAATTGTCTGAACAATTACTAAATTGATGACTTCGAATACTTTAGAGGTCTATACTGAAAGGGTTTACGGCATTGACGCGCGTCGATGCGCGTGGTGCCATTGGCAACTCGAGGCGAAGGAGCTTTTTAAAAATGCGAATCAAAAAATTGCTGGCAGGTCTGGCCCTTTCCGGCCTGGTAATCAGTATGGCGGCATGTTCTTCCGGCGGTTCTTCCGGTGGGGCTAGTACCGCGAGTGGAGGCAAAGACGGCGATTTTAGTGGCCACGGTCCCATAACTTATGTGCAAGGCAAGGATAATGCCGCGAAAATGCAAGGCTTGTTGGACAAGTGGAATGAAAAACATCCAGACGAGAAAGTTAAATTTATTGAACTTTCGACTTCCCCGGATGAACAACGCCAGGCCATGATTAACAATGCCCAAACCAAGTCTGATGCGTTTTGCGTGGAGAGCGTGGACGTGGTTTGGGTCGGGGAGTTCGCGGCGCACCGAATGTTGATGCCCCTGCCAAAGGATCAGTTCCCCGAAGACAAATTCTTTGGTCCGGTGTGGCAAACCGGCTTGTACCGGGACAATATGTACGCCGTGCCGTTTTCTTCGGATGGTGCCATGCTGTACTACCGTTCTGACTTCTTGAAAGAAGCGGGAATTACCGAACCGCCTAAGAACTGGGATGAAATGAAAACCCAGTGTGAAGCCGTCCGGAAACTGCCCGGGCACGAGAACATCGGTTGCTACGGCGGACAGCTAGCCAAGTACGAAGGCGCAACCTGTAACATTTCCGAGGCAATCAACGCTGGTGGTGGTGTTTTCTTTGACAAGGACGGCAAAGCCAAGGTGAACAGTGCCGAAGCCGAGAAGGGCTTGGACTATCTGGTAGAGGGCTTCAAGAGTGGCTTCATCCCGAAGGAAGCCTTGACCTACAAGGAAGAGGAAGGCCGCGCCGCTTTCGAAGCCGGTCGGGTATTGTTCTATCGCAACTGGCCGTACCAGTATGTTTTGAATGAAAAAGCCATTCCTGGCAAGTTCGGGGTGGCGCCGCTGCCGGCGATGGGCGATCACCCGGGGGCATCTACCCTGGGTGGACACAACGTCGGGATTTCTTCCTATTGCAAGAACAAGGCTACTGCCCTTGACTTCGTCAAGTGGTTCTCTAGCGAAGAATCCCAGCAGTATCTGCTGAAAGAAGAATCCCTCGCCCCGGTGTATGACAAGCTCTATACCGACCCCGAGAGCGTCAAACAGTATCCCTACTTGCCGACTTTGGCGGAATCCATCAAGAACGCAGTGCCGCGCCCGCAGGTCGCCAAGTACGGGGATGTAACGGCGGCGATTCAAGACGCGATTTATCCGGCGTTGCAAGGCGAAAAATCCAGCAAGGATGCCTTGGAGGATCTGCAAAAGAAGCTTGAGTCACTAAAGGACTGATCCTCACAGTCCGCAGGTGGAAAGCGAGCTAAGACTTAGCTCGCTTTCCACCCCACATCCTCAGAGTTGCGAGCGGGGAACCCAGTGTTGGTACTCGCGTCGACCCGACTCGCATTAAATCAATCTTTTCAAGGAGTTTTATCGTGGGAATCAAAGTCCCTGTGAATAAAGCTAAGTCGCAGCGCGCTAAATCCGCTGGACGACTAGCAGGAATCCTAGTGGCTCCGACTTTACTTTTAATCACTGTTGTGATTGTGTGGCCTTCGCTGGCGGCAGTCTGGTCTTCTCTTTTTGGCACCCCCGGGCTTGACCCGGAAACCGGGTTTGTGAATGACACGGCTCCATTCGTGGGGATGCAAAACTATGCCGATATTTTTAATCCCGGAAATACTCGGTTTTGGATTGCCTTGGGCAACACCACCCTGTTTGGTTTTGTCACGGTTATTATCGAAACTGTTATCGGCCTTGGGATGGCTCTGATTATGCACCGAGCCATGCGGGGACGCGGCCTGGTGCGGGCGGCGATTCTGGTTCCCTGGGCGGTACCCACTGCGGTCTCGGCTATCTTGTGGAAATGGATATTTGATCCGCATGGAGCCGCAAATGCGCTTTTCGGCACCGATATCCTGTGGTCTGCGGGTAACTGGAGCGCCAAGTGGGCGGTAATGATAGCCGATATTTGGAAAACCTCGCCGTTTATCGGCCTGTTGGCTCTGGCTGGGCTGCAGGTAATCTCTTCCGAGGTTTACGAAGCCGCGAAGCTAGATGGAGCCGGGCCGATACGCCGTTTCTTTTCTATCACCCTGCCCCTAGCGAAGCCGGCCATTGTGGTGGCAGTACTGTTCCGTATCCTGGATGCCTTGAGGATGTTCGATTTGCCCTACATTCTAATCGGAGCTCGCAAAGGTTCCGTGGAAACCCTATCCATGTTGGTGCAAGACGAGGCCTCTAATTTACGTTACGGCTCGGCGGCCGCTAATGCGATTATTCTGTTCCTCTACGTGTTTATAATAGCAATTTCCTTCGTGAAGATATTTGATGCTGAGATAATCTCAGGCAGCGAACATAAATCACCCACGAAACTGCGGTTATTCCGCCGAAACTCCCACAAAGGAGCCGTTAAATGAATACCCTAAAAACTGCGCAACCCGATATTTCCCAATACACTACGGACAGAACAAGGCGAGTCAAACAGCGCAAGCTATTATCCTTGATTTTCTCTTGGATTGGGATTTTACTTATTGTCCTGTATTGTCTCGCACCCTTCTATTGGATGCTGGTTTCCTCGCTGCGTAAACCCACCCAAATCTTTGAAACCAGCTTGTGGCCGCGCGAACTCACCATAGAAAACTACCAGGCCGTGTTCGACCCCAGCCGTGGATTCATGCAAGCCCTGATTAACTCGACCATCGTGTCGGCTGTCACCACGGTGATAGCCCTGGTGATAGCAACCTTTGCCGCCTACGCCCTGGCTCGACTCGAATTTCGCGGCAAATCAGTCATCCTGATTCTGGTGGTGGCTACCTCCATGTTCCCGCTGGTGGCAATAGTAGTGCCCCTGCTGAAACTCTTTACCGACTGGGAATGGATCAACACCTACCAGGCCATGATTGTGCCCAACCTGTCCTTCGCGTTGCCACTGGCCGTGTGGAACCTCACCTCTTTCTTCCGCATGATGCCCGCCGAACTAGAGCAGGCGGCCATGGTAGATGGTTGTACCCCAGCCCAAGCCTTCCGCCGTGTCATCTTGCCCTTGGCCGCCCCGGGGATGTTCACCACCGCCATTCTGATCTTCATCTCGGCGTGGAACGAATTCCTGATTGCCGTCACGATGATAAACGACCCCAATATTCAAACCGCTCCGGTAGCTATCTCTAAATTCGGTGGGGTTTCACAGTTCGAAACCCCATACGGTTCACAAATGGCGGCCGGTGTGGTGGTGACGATTCCCCTGGTACTGCTGGTGCTGTTCTTCCAGCGACGCATCGTCGCTGGTCTCGCCGCCGGAAGCCTGAAGTAACGGAGGTGTGTTCACAATCCATTCCCCACTATCCAAAACCCAACAATCCCTGTCCCCGACCGGACACCAATCACGAAAAAACCTCAAAACACAGAAAGGCACCTCATGAATCCGCAACCCAAAACCACATCGCCAGCTGCCCCCGCCGTACCACGTAAAGACGCGAACGAATGGTGGCGTTCGGCCGTTATCTACCAGATATACCCGCGTTCCTTCAACGACGGCAACGGCGACGGCATGGGCGATTTACCCGGGGTTATCGAACGCCTCGACTACCTCAAACGCCTGGGCATAGACGCTATCTGGTTCTCGCCGTTTTTCAAGTCGCCCCAGGTAGACGCCGGATACGATGTTAGTGATTATTTTGATATTGACCCCCTTTTCGGCACCCTGGATGATTTCAAGAAACTGTTGGCGGGGATTCACTCTCGTGGCATGAAATGCATCATCGACATGGTGCCCAACCACTGCTCCGACCAGCATCCCTCGTTCCAGGAAGCTCTCGCCGCTGGCCCTAAATCCCCGGAACGGGAACGTTTCATCTTCCGCTACAACCCGGATGGGGTGCCCAATAACTGGCGTTCCGAATTCGGGGGCAGTGCCTGGGAACCAGTGCAACCCCACTCGGGACTGCCTGAGGATGCCGGCTGGTGGTACCTGCACCTGTTCGCACCCGAACAACCCGACTGGAACTGGCAGAACCCCGAGGTAGACAAACTGTTCCTGGACTACCTGCGTTTCTGGTCGGATTTAGGGGTCGATGGATTTCGGGTCGACGTGGCTCACGGCCTGGTCAAAGCGGCCGGTTTCCCCGACGACCCGGTAGACGAGGAAGTGTGGGAAAAACGGCTGCGCAATGGGCAAGAAACCCCGGTTTCCGGTCCAATGTGGGATCAAGACGGGGTGCACGAAATCTACCGGCGCTGGCGGCATTTCCTGGATGAACACTATGGTCGTGACCGCATGATGGTGGCCGAAAGCTGGGTGCCCACCCTGCATCGCCAGGCTCTCTATGTGCGCGAAGACGAAATGAGCCAGGCCTTCAACTTCGAGTACTTGCTGTCGCATTGGGGCTCGCCGCGTCAGCGCCACATCATCGAGGAATCCTTGGCCGAGAACTCGGCGGTGGGAGCCCCCACGACGTGGGTGCTGTCCAATCACGACCAGATGCGCCACGCCTCCAAGTATGGCTATGACGAGCCTTTGCCCAATTTGTCTATGGGAATTGGCATCGATGACCCACAGCCGGATGTGGCTTTGGGGCGGAAGCGGGCTCGGGCGGCCAGCCTGTTTATGCTCGGCCTGCCCGGCAGCGCCTATCTGTACCAGGGCGAGGAACTCGGTTTGGGTGATCACACGACCCTGGACGACACGCTGCGCCAAGACCCGACTTGGAAGCGAACCGGACACCAGGTTCGCGGCCGTGACGGGTGTCGGATTCCCCTGCCGTGGAACAGCACCGCAACCAGCTTGGGTTTCTCGACCAGTCCCCGAACTTGGCTGCCGTTCCCCCCGGAATACCGCGAACTTGCCGTTGACCTGCAGGAATCCGACGCGGATTCCACCTTGAACCTGTACCGGGAGGCGCTCGTCGCCCGGCGGGAACGCGCCTTGGGGACGGCCGAGTGCATCGAATGGCTTGACACCGAGCCGGGGCTCTTGGCTTTCCGCAGTGGGAACACCGTGGTGGCGGTGAATACAAGTCACGGTGACCACCCGCTGCCGGCGATGGGCACAATCGTCGTCGCCTCGAATCCACAGGTGGGTCGGACAGGTGCCGCGTGGAACCAGGACAAGTTGCTGCCGGCCGACGGGGCGGTGTGGTTGGAGGTTCACTAGGTGTCGTTTTCAACCGGGTGTGCTAGGGTGGTTCTGTACTTGGATTCCCGAAATCACACAGGAAAGGTGGGTATGTTTGGCAACCAGAGCTGATGTGGCCAGGTTGGCGGGCGTATCGTCTTCGACGGTTACTTATGCTCTCTATGGGGACAGGCCGGTTTCAGACGATACCCGCCAACGGGTGCTCCAGGCGGCGCGGGAGCTCGGGTATACCCCTAATGCGGCGGCGAAAGCCTTGGCTTCGCGCTCGCTGCACACGGTGGGGATTCATTTCACGATGGGGCGTGAGTCTTTGTCGACGAGCGACTTGGACTATGTGGATGGGCTGGGGGCTTATCTTCAGGAACGTGGTACTTCCTTGGTTTTGCCCACCCCGCGTCAGGCTGACCAGGATTACCTGGGTCGTTTGGCTGCTTCCGGGGCGGTTAACGCCATGGTGTTGATGGATGTCACCGAGGATGATCCGAGGGAACTGTTGCTTTTGGAGCATAAACTGCCCACCGTGTTGATTGGGCGTTCGGGGCGGAAGAACGCCGCGCCTTATGTGGATGCGGATTTTGATGACATGTCTAGGCGTGCCACTAATTATTTGCACCAGCTGGGGCATCGCCGGATTTTGTGTTTGTTGCGAGATGAAACCAGTGAAATCCAGAAAACTCATTCCCGGGCGCTTTTGTATGACGCGGTGCGCGATTGTTATCAGCGGTTGGACTTGGAGGGCGAGATAGTGTGGTGTCCGGTCAGTTTCGAGACGGGCGTGTATTACGCTTCCCAGGTGGGCGTGGCGGGTGGTTACACGGCGGTGATGGGGGATAATTCCTTGGCTTTAGAGGCTTTGTGGTTGGCGTGTCGGCTGCAGGGTCGCCAGTGTCCCCGGGATTATTCCATTCTTTCTTTGACTCAGATAGTGAATCCGGGTTCCACTGCGGGTCAGGCGTTTACGGAGTGTTCGCCGGATCGGGTGTTGATGGGGCGGCGTGCGGGTGAGTTGCTGGTGGCGATGCACCGTAACCGGGCGTTTGCGCCGTTTACGCCGACGGATAATCTGTTGCCGGGGGTGCTTACGGAGCGCAGTTCGTGTGCGCGGGTTGCGTCGGTTCCGGCTTCATGAGGTGCTTGCCGGGGTGCGACTCTTCGGCGAATGAAAACCCGGTGGGGTTCTTGCAATCCACATACCCGCGCGTTGACGTTTAACCTGGAGTTGAGCGCGCGCGACCCGAAGTTCTTGGAATACGTGGTGGCGCACGAGTTGACGCATTATTTTCATTCTAATCACGGCCCGGAGTTTCATGCGCTGCTGGGCGCGCATCTGCCGGGTGCGCGGGCTTTGCGCCGGGAACTGAATTCGCGCCAACCCTAGGCTCGCGTTAGGGGTTCGGCCGGGTGTTTTGGGTTCATGAGGTGCGCGTTTGAATATGTCGCTTTACGTCTAGAATCCCGGCAGGCACCTCATGAATCCGCGAAAAACGAAAACCAGCGAGACTACTTAGCGTAGGAATCCACCAGGTTGTACTAGAGGAGTTCCGGCGGCGGCAAATCATTACCGCCGCCGAAGTGCCTCCACGCCTGGGACTGCGCCGTTATGCGACTTCGTCGCGCGGCGCAGTTGGCTGCAAATCGACCCACTCCCAGGGTTCGACCCGCACCCCGGTGTAGAACGGCGTGTCCACGCGGACGAACAAGCGGGCTTCGACCTCGCGCTGTTTGCGCAACACGCCCATGACCCGATCCATCTTGTCGGCCTCCAGGGTTACGGTCCATTCCCAGTCGCCCAGGGCGAAAGCCGCCAGCGTGGAAATCGCGACATCGTTGTAATCCGCGCCGTTCAGGCCGTGTTCCTTCAAGATTGCGGAGCGCCGGGCGGCGGGCAGATAATACCAGTCCCAAGACCGCACGAAAGGATAAACCGTCATGTATTTGCGGGGCGCAAAGCCGCCCCAACACGCCGGCAGATGGGACTCGTTGAACTCGGCGGGCAGGTGGCGGCTCATGGCACACCACACGGGTTCCAGCAAGGCCCGCTGTCCGTGGCAGGTTCCCAGGGCACCGACCCGGCGGTAGGCGGCCTGCAGCGCCTCGGGGTTGTCGGCCAGTGCCCAAATCATCAAATCCGCGTCCGCGCGGAAACCGGAAACGTCATACCAGCCGCGCACCACGGTGCCCTTCAGGCACTCTTCCAGGCGTGCCTTGATGCGTCCCAAATGCTCCGCGTCATCGGGCAGCGGGCGGGTGCGCTTAAATACCATGTGCAGGGAATAGTTTTCCCGCGCGTTGACCTCGCGATAGTCGACCGCGTAGTCGCGCGGGTCGCCGGTAATTTCCGGGGCGGTTGGTACGTGTGCGGGGATGTGTCCGGGGTGTCCCATGTTTACTCCTTATAGACGCTAGAAATGAATGCGGTTTTAGCTTCCAGTCTAGTGCGTTTCGAGAGTCTTAACCGTGCAGATGGCGCGGGTAGCGGCAGCAATCCACCCCGCAGTTTTCACCCAGGGCGGGATAGGTACCGGGTTCCACTATCAGTTCGGGGTGCTCCCCGCGTGCCAGGGCGGCGCGTTCCGCCACTAAGTCCGCTAGTTGGTCGAGGAACCCCGGATAGGATTCGGCGGTGGCGGCGCGCACATAGTTCAGGCCGACTTCCCGCGCGGTTTGCACGGCCTCGGTGTCCAGGTCAAACACGACTTCCATGTGGTCAGAGATAAAACCGATAGGGGCGACCACCACGTTGCGGATGCCAGATACCTGCAGGTCAGAGAGGTGGTCGTTAATATCGGGTTCCAGCCACTGTTGATGTGGCGACCCGGAGCGGGAACAAAATGCCAGTGACCAGGGCAGTTGCAGGCCGCCGGCGCGCAGTTGCCGGTTGATGGCGTTGGCGATGGCGAGGTGTTGCGCCAGGTATGTCCAGCCTGTCCCGAGGCAGTCTTGTTGTTTGGTGACTTGCGCCAGACCGGTTATGGTGTCCGGGTCAAGTTCGGGGTGTCGCGGGGTCGAGTGCCCTTCGGGGTGGGGGCGGTCGTCGAACAGGGCGGGTTTGTGGGTCGCTTTGGTGTCCCCCGGGGTGGCTTCGGGTTCACGAGGTGCCATCCGAGATGCCGACAAGCCCCCATTTTCGTCAACCACGTCAATTTCAGAAACCCGTCCCCCCGAGTTTCTGGCCATCTCGAGTGGAATAGAATGCGTCACATAAACCAGGTGGGTTTTCGGGGGAACAGTCCCGGCGGGACTCGACTGTGAGTCGGCTAGCTGGGCTAGCGCCTCATGAACAGCCGCCACATTAGCGGCTACGAAACCCGGCGTATTCGCGAAAGGCCGCACCCGGTCGAGCGTTAACTCTATTTCGGGGTGTTTTTCTTGGAATGAGGCGAGAGCCGCCGCCAGATTCTCGCGGTATTGGCGGCATCCCGAGTAAGACGTGTAGGCCGCCGTGAACAGCGTCAAAATCCGGCGCGCCCCGCGCCGCGCGAGGTCTTCGAGAGTTTCCGTGAAATACGGGTGCCAGTTGCGGTTGCCGATACCGTAAATCAGGTTATCGCCCAGGCGGTGACGCAAAGCCGCGAGCAACTCTTGGTTGCGGCGGTTAATGGGGGAACGTCCCCCGAACAGTTCATAGTGACGTCCCACTTGACGCAGCCTAGAATCGGGGATTCCCGCCCCGCCGGTGGCGTTGCGTAAAAATGGCAACACATCCTCTGGTCGGTTGGGTCCACCATAGCTGACCAGCATTAAAGCATCGTAGGGGGAAACATCGTACATTACTCTACCTTACCCGCTGAACGCATCCTCTAAAACTTCTGGGGTTAGACCCCACACGGTGGCCAGGGCATCCACCCACTGGGAACCCAGGCCGGATTCAGCCGCCATATGCGCCGACACCGTCGGGGTGTGAGCCAGTTTCTTGACGACATGCCAAATCGCGCGTTCCGCATCCTCACGGGCGACGGTTTCGCCGGGGGGCAGGGCGGCGATTTCTTCACAAGCCGCTGCCTCGAACAAGGCACGCAGCCGCACAATCACCGGATCCATGTGCCGCGCGGCCACTGCCGCGTCATAATCCGCGAGGCCTTCCTCAATGAGTTCATTGGCGCGCTGGATTTGGGATATCGCCAGGGCGGGGACGTGGGCACGGATATCCTCGAGGTTCCACATTTTCACGCCCGACAGTTGGTGGACTCGCGGATCCACGTCGGCGTGTAGGGCAAGATCCAGGATTACCAGGGGGCGGCGGCGATTTGGGGTGGCCGCCGCGACCTGGTCGGCTGACAAGACCGGGGAGCCTAAACCACGACAGGCCAAAACCAGGTCGGCCTCCTGTAGCGCCGCCACCGTGTCCTCGGGTTCCACCACGCGGGTGCGGTGAATTTGGGCGAAAGACACGACCCGGCGCGAGGTTTGAATATTGGCAATGTCGCGCACGCCGCGCGCCCGCAGTTGCGCCACGGCCGTGCCGGCATAGGCTCCGGTGCCGACCAGCAGGGCTTTCAGGCCTTGCCAAGAGGGCACGCCGGTCGGGTTTTCGTCAACCACGTCAAGCGGTGATGTGTGTGTTGCGGCGGGGTTGGCGGGTGGCACCTCATGAACAGTCAGGGGCAAGTCCCGGGCGGCCAAATCGAGGGCGACGGATACCACCGAGCGACCCAACCCAGTTAGCTCGGTGTGGGTGGCGACGCGCCGCGAGGTCGCCAACGCGCCTTCGAACATCTTTATCATCAGGCCTTTTATAGTGCCTTGGTCGAGGGCAGCGGTGAAAGCGCGGCGCACCTGGCCGGCGATTTCGGCTTCGCCCACCACCATGGAATCCAGGCCGGAAGCCACCCTAAACAGATGCTCGGCGACTTCCCGCCCTTCCAGATAATTCCAGTTCAAATCGGTTCCATCAAGCGGCACGAGTCGAATCTGGGGCTCGGCCGAAACATAGATTTCCACGCGGTTACATGTCACCAAAGAGACCAGGGAATGCACCCCCGGGGTGTCGCGCCACTCCGAGGTATGCGTTTGCACCAGGTCAGCGGCGCGCGCAACCTGGGAAATCGCGTGGGTCAGGTGGTTTACCGTGTAAAGTTGGAATGGCATCGCCAAACATACTAGCTAAACGCTTTAATTATGGCCATATGGTCAGTATCAAAGCTTTGCCTAAGCTGAGGGTGTGCCGCTGTAAACCCGGTTTGAACTGGGGTTATATGTGTTATTAGACGGCGGGGTTGGGGGTTTCGCTAAACTGGGATTATGGCGGCGAATACAGTCCTTTTAAACACCCCGATGTTGTCTAATTCCCCTTTCCGGGCGGCCCTAGCGGGAGTTCGTCCCGCCCAGACCCCGGTGTGGTTCATGCGCCAAGCCGGCCGCTCCCTGCCGGAATACCGCGCGGCTCGCGCTGGGGTGGGGATGCTGACGGCTTGTACCACCCCGGACTTGGTCGCCGAGATTACCCTGCAGCCGGTGCGCCGCCACGACGTCGACGCGGCAGTGTTCTTTTCTGATATTGTGATTCCCTTGTATTTATGCGGAGTGGGAATTGACATGGTTGACGGAATCGGGCCGGTTTTGGATTCGCCGGTACGCTCGGTGGCTGACGTGGAGCGCCTGGTGGGACTGGAGGTTTCGGACTGGTCGGTGATCGAGGATGCGGCCGCGTTGGGGCGCCGCGAGTTGGCCTTCGAAAAAGTCCTGTTGGGTTTCGCCGGGGCGCCGTTCACGCTGGCCTCGTACCTGATTGAATCGGGACAGCCCGGGGTGTCGAAGGTACAACGTCGCGCTTGTTTACGGACGCGCGAGTTCATGAGGTGCCAGCCGCAAACCTGGGCAAAACTTGCCACTTGGTGCGCCCGCCTGTCCGGGGAATTCCTGGCCGCCCAAATCCGGGGCGGAGCCGAAGCGGTGCAGCTGTTCGATTCCTGGGTTGGAGTCTTGACGGAATCGGAGTACCGCGAGTATGCCCAGCCCTATACCCGGATGGCTCTCGAAGCCGCGAAAGGTGTCAACCACGTCAACTTTGCAGTCGCGGCTTCACACCTGTTGGAAGCGCTGGGGGAGACTGCTGATGTGGTGTCGGTCGGGACGGATATTTCCCTGGATACGGCGGCGGCGCGCCTGCCCGAAACAGTCCTACAGGGCAACCTTGACCCCGAGTTACTGATTCAAAGTGACTCCGAAAAGATATGGTCAGAAGCTGACAAGGTTCTCCAGGCGGGGCAGGCGGCTCCGGCGCATATTTTCAATCTCGGCCACGGAGTGAAACCCGAAACCGACCCCGGATTGTTGACCGAGCTGGTAGCCCGCGTCCACGCCTGGCGGCCGGTACTAATCTGAATTTCGGAGACATTCCGGCTTGGGGAACAATGACCAGTTATTCGGGTGGAGTGGATGGTATCCGTGTGACCCGGTTTTGAGATTACTTTTCACGAGGGGCTGGCCTGGTTTTCCCGGCGAGGATGCGGGGAATGTGACAAACTGGGAACTAAGAGAATAAGCCAGTGAAGCCAGATGGCACCTCATGAAAGGAACCCCCGTGACCAACCCGGCGCAACACCCCGAGCCGAACCAGACAACCGCAACCGCGCCCGCAGCGGATGGAAAGGGCACAGATACCAAGCCCACTGAAACCAAAGCCGGCGCGCTCGCAGACCAGGGTTTCGACATGATAATCCTCGGCGGCGGACTCGGCGCACTCACCGCCGCGTATACCGCCACCAAACAGGGCTTGCGACCCCTGATACTCGAAGAACGCGGGCGACCCGGCGGCCTGGTGTGCTCCGGGGTTTTCGGCGGGGCAACTGTGGACATCGGCGCGGAATCCTACGCCACGCGCACCCCCGAAGTAACCGGCCTGTGTCGGGAACTGGGGCTAGAACCAGTGCCACCCGTGAGTGACTCGTGGGTGTGGGATCATCGGCGCGGTGCGCCCGTACGGATTCCCTTCGGAACACTAGGAATCCCAGCCGACCTCGACGACCCGGTTTTCGTCGAGAGCCTCACCGCCGTGGCCGGGCCCCAAGCCGTCGCGCGGGCTCGCGAAGACCTCACCCTGCCCCCCGAAGTCGGCGCGGATGCCACCAACCTGGCCGACCTGGTCACCGCGCGCCTGGGGTCAGCCGTCCTCGAAGCCTTCGTCACCCCCTTCGCCGGGGGAATACACTCCACCCACCCCAGCGGGCTAGACCCGCGCAAAGTCACCCCCGGCCTTTTGGAAGCCCTCGCGCGCGAAGGCAGCCTGACCGGGGCGGTACGTGCCACCCGCGATCCGAAGCGCCCCGTGGTAATGATGCCGCGCGGGGGCATGTTTCGCCTGGTAGACGCCCTGGTCGAAAGAATCCTTGCGGCCGGGGGGCGCATCGACAACCACGTGCGCGCCCTGCACCTCGAGGCCGGCATTGGCCAAGACAACCCCCGCTGGGTGGTGTGGTGCAAACACACCGTGTCGAACCGGAAAATCCCCGGCGGCCCGCCCGCAGAAAGCGGCAACGCGTTTGGCCTGGCCACCGACCGCGTGGTCGTGGCGCTACCCGCCAACCCGGCCTTGAGGATTCTCAATTCGGCCGCGGCCTCGATGCTTCGCCTGCGGTTTCACGCCCAGCGTGCCGGGCGGGATGCTTCGGTGCGTTTTGACGCGGGCGCATTAGAGGCCATCGGGGATTTGACCACCGGCTTTGAGCTCCACCCCGGCACTCCGGTGATGAACGTGACCCTGGCGGTGAACAGCCCCGAGTTGGATTGCACCCCGCACGGTTCCGGCATGTTGGTCGGCCCCCCTCCCGCCGGCGACCCCGCAGCCCTGCAAGCCAAGGCGATTACGCACTATTCCGCCAAATGGCCCTCTACGATGGTCGGCGCCGCCCCGCACACGCATGTGCTGCGAATCTCTTATGGCCGCGAGGGTGACCCCAAGGGCTTCGTCTATGGGATTACCGTGGAACGCGCGCTCGCTGATGCCTCCCGGATGTTGGGGGTGCGGCTTCATGAGTCGCAAATCCTGGATTCAAGACGAGTGTTTTGGGGCGACGCCATGACCCACCCGGATTTGTCCGAACGGGCACGAATCCGCGAAATCGAGGCGGCGGCGGCGCGGGTCGAAGGCCTGGATTTAGAGGGCGCCTGGGTGGCGGGCACCGGCATCACTGCCGTGGTCGCCCACGGCTTGCGATTCAACCAGTAGCGTAGGCGCGGGGCGCCGCCGCCAAATCATATTCATCTTCGATGCGCTCAAACAGAGCCTGTTTAAAGGCTTCGCCCACAGAAATACATTGCAACCGGGCATAGCTGGTCGCCAAGTCTTTTTCTGCTGCGGTCAGGCGAATAGAAAAAGCCATCACACCCACCCCCATTCATAGTACATTGTATGGCTTAGCGTATCTTGTTCGTATAATGCAGCCCAGGCAGTTTTCCACCGTTAAGGGCGCACGCGGTGACTAAGGGAAAATCCAGTACATGATAGTCTTCAACCTGTGCCTGAAAGCAACTATGAGATGCTCCAACGAGCTGCTGGTTGGCCAGCTTTGCCAGCCTGGACACAAAAATATAACTGCCGGGTTCCACTTTTCGAAGATATTTATGAGGTTGCCATACTTGGAGTATATGACCGTAACGCAGATCATTTCATCGGTGGACACGGTAGTGGATGCTTAAAAGACGGTGGAGGTAAGTCGAGACACACAGAGTTTCCCGCCGGCTGGAAGCGGGAAAAACTGCGCCAGGCTTACTATTATCTGTTGGCGCAAAATCCGGATTTGGTTGGTCATAACCTAGTGTTCATGTCTCCATACGATGGGGTGTTAGTTCGCCTGGAGTTTCCAATAATTGCGGGGCTTGACCCGACACGAAGTCTGCACTTCTTTCCCATTAAAGGCAGAGGCGTGCGATGCTGGGTAAATGGGGTTGAAATTCCTGTAGGACAGAAACGTCAAAAGTGAGGTAAAATCATCTTATGCGCGCGTATCCGACCGAGATTATTGCGGACTTGGCTGACCCTACTGGTGATAAAAGTCTGCTGGGTCGTTTGGCGGCGTGCCTGGTGGATGCGGTTCCCGAGTCTAAATACTGGTTCCTGGATGCCTACACTTGGGGCGAGGATTGCTTCGACAAGGTCTACCGGCTCATAGACATCGCCGCGACTCTGCGAGCCACGATTCCCAGCAAGCTGTTACAAGAAACTATCGAATACATGTCACATGCCAGGGAAGATGTAAACCACGTATTTCTGGAAACTGTCGAAACCCTAAAAACTAAGATAGCCGTACCTGCCTAAAGCTCTTTTACCTATTAAGCTGGGCAAAATATAACTCCTAGGTTGCGACCAGTAGCACGGCGCGGTTTTGTCCGCAGAGAGCCTCGATTGCCGGGGGCTAATTTCGTGGCATCGTAGTGTTTTTGAACAGCGCTTTAGTGTCGCGTTTGAACTGGTTAGTGCGAAATACCCTAGTCAGCTGCGTTGAGATCCGTCATGATGGCGGCCACGTTAAGAAGTAAGCGGCTATCGAAGTAGGCGCCGGTGCGGGTTCACAGTTTCCGGTAGGACACCGTTTAGGAATTCACGAGTTGCGAGACGCGGGATCGGCTTACCCCCAGGATAACGGCGCAGTCTGCTACCGTGTAGCCTTGGTTGCGCAGTTGGCGAGCCACGTTGCGGGATTGTTTGGCGGCATTCGCACTCAGCAAAGCGGCCTGGACGGTGGATTGTTTGGCGGCTCTGACCGCTTGTTCCAAGCCCCCAAGGCAGGGGATTATGTTTATTGTCCAGGTGCTGTGATTGACCTCTGGGGTTACAGTATCCAAGAAGTCCACCACTTGTTGGCGAGCCTTAGCCAGGCTTCGCACCGAAGTGTGCTGGTCGGGTCCGATTTCCAGCTCCCAGCCGCCCTCCCAGCGGGTCGCGGTCACATTCAGCTCACTCATAGCCCTTCACCTTTTCTATAGCATTGAGCGCGTCGCGGGTCACCTTTGGTGACACCTCGCAGGTTTTCGTGATTACCACCGAGGTTGAACCGTTACGCCACATCTCGTGGTCGCCTTTGCCCGGTCGGGGGATGAAACCCGCTTGGCGAAGCAAAGCCGCCAGTTTACGGTATTTCATAGGCTTAGTCACCCTACAAGTTTAGCCCCCCTAAACTATACCTGTCTACCGCCCGGCGGGAGGTGCGTACGGTTTTTGCTTAAAACGACCAACCGTGGTCGCCCCAACAGTAAACAATAGTGTAAGTAAGTTTCATCCCGTAAGCCGTGCCCCTGGCGGCATTCGCACTCAGCAAGGCGGCCTGGACGGTGGATTGTTTGGCGGGTTCGCTAACCGGATTACACCAGAGTCTTTGGCCAGCACCTCATGAAATAGCCACGCCCGGGGGAATGGTTTAAACTAGCACTATGCACATGATTGGGAGCGCGCAGCGGCCGCTGGTGATTGGTACCAGAGGCTCGAAACTGGCGCTGACTCAAACCCGGATGGTGGCCGCTGACCTGGAGCAACGCGGCCTCGCGGTGCGAATCGAAACCTTTGTCACCGAGGGGGATACGAACCGCGCTTCACTGTCCAGCCTGGGTGGGGTGGGGGTTTTCGCCGCCGCGCTGCGCGTGGCACTGCTTGAGGGGCGCTGTGACCTGGTGGTGCATTCCTTGAAAGATTTGCCGACCGTGGAGGTTCCCGGCCTGGTGGTTGCGGCCATCCCGGCGCGGGTTGACCCCGCCGATGTGCTGGTGGCTCGCGACGGGTTGCGTTTGGCGGATTTGCCCGCCGCCGCGCGGGTGGGCACGGGTTCGCCACGACGCGCGCGTCAGTTGGCCGCCGCGCGTCCCGACCTTTCACTAGTTGATATTCGCGGCAATGTGCCCACCCGGATTGGTCGCGTGCGGGGACTCGGGACGCGAGCCGAGCAAATCGGCCTGGATCAAGGCCGCGCCAAGGAAGACCTGGATGCGGTCGTGTTGGCGCGCGCCGGGCTGCGCCGCCTGGGCGTCGAAGACGTGGCCACTGATGACCTCTCGGAAACTATTCTGCCCGCCGGGGGTCAGGGCGCACTCGCCTTGGAAACCGTCGCGGATGGACTCGCGGCGGAGGAAGGCCGGATTTTGGCGCAAACCCTGCGAATTGTGGACGATGAGCCGACACGTCTGGAAGTTAGCGCGGAGAGGGCATTATTGCGCTACCTGGAGGCCGGGTGCGCCGCCCCCCTGGGGGTGCGCGGCCAGTTGACTTGGGAAAACAACGCCACAGAATTGCTGGCCGGAGTTCTGGAGCTGCGTGCCCGAGTGGTGGGAGACAACGGGGAAAGTGTTGAAGTCAGCGGGGAAACCACGGTTTTGCTGGGCACCGACGCAGACCAGCGGGATTTCGCCCTGGCCGCCGCCGAGCAACTCGGCGTGGATTTAGCCACAGAATTGCTGGCCAACGGCGCCGGGGAGATGGCGAACCTCCAGGCCGCCAAGGAATCCGGGACGACACAGTTCTAAGGTGAAACAGGGTATTATCCGTTCGCGATACACCGGAAGATTCGTGGGATAGCTCCAAGCAGATTGGTACCGGTGTCGGGTTTTGGGGTGCGGATTCGTTCTACCCGCATAAACGCTTCGGCTCAAGGTTTTCTTTGAAAAAGGGCTGTGGTAGTGGCGATTTTCTAGGTTACAATGGTTGCAGTTGCTTTTGCTGGGAGCGTTGCCTGGACAGGGAAGTCGGAGGCTGGCAGCAGTTTAGTACAGGTTGGTAATGGATCAGACCTTAGATTATTTTGGGGAAGGAAAAAGTGATGTTACCAGGAATTTTGCGTAAGGTGGTTCCTCTGTTCGAGGCATTGGCCTTGATGGCGGTGCCGGTGACAGGGGTTAGTGCGGAGAATGACGAGTCTGGGGATGGGAGTATCTCCAGTAGTGATTTGGATTTTTGCTTGGATGCGTCTTCGTTTTTTAAGGCGAAGGGGGAGACGCGTGAGGCTCGCGATGTGTCGGTGGATTCGTTGGAATCTAGGCTACGGGCGAATGTGAGTGCTTTGGCTGAGGTGTACCGTCAGCATCCCGATGCGGTGGGTTTCGCTCGGAGTGTGGAGAATCCGGTGGTTCCGGTGGCTCGTAGTGAGGTGCGGGCTGTGGATGCTGGTTTGCGCAGTGCGCGTAGTGCCGGTGGGGATGAGTTGCGAGTAGAGCCTGAGGCTGATGCTGGATTTGTTTCGGTGGCGCAGTTGTGTCAGCGTTTCGTGAAAGCAAAGCGGCTGGCTGAGCAGCATAGGGTGTATATGTTTTACCGGATTAACACGGAAACTCAAATGTTGGATGTAGAAATGGAGGAACCCGCTCCGGCAGCGATTTTGGACGCGCTACAGTCTGATGCGTTGATTAATGTTACATACTCGGAACCATTCGAGTTACTGGGCAATCGTTATGATGATAGACCTCCTTTTGCCGGTGGGGGTTTACCCACTTATAACGGTGATAGGTGTTCTCTGGGATTCAAAGTACAGAACATTGACAGTGGACAGAATTATATGACTATAGCCGGTCATAGCGCTATACTTGGAAGCAGGTGGTATTACGGCAACAAATATGTGGGTTACGCGGTGACAAATTATATGCAACAAGCACCGTTTAACCTGGATATTGCTATGCTGACTGGAGCAAATTATAGCCATACTATTTTTAGAGGAAACGGCAGTTCGTATGCAAGTGTTATTGGTTCTCTGCCTGGGGGTGGAATTGTAGGTGCGAACATTGGCATATCCGCCGGAAAGAGCAACCGGGAATTCGTCGGAACATACAAAGGTGTCACACATGATGAAACCAGCAACACTGCAGGATGTGCTTGGCTTGCCGGGGTTAATTACTGTAACTTGAGAACTGTGATTATCGCTAATGGAGATACTCTAAAAGGTGGCGATTCAGGTTCGCCCGTGTTTGCCTATACTAATAGTTCCAGCCAAGTCTATGCCCTAGGTACTGTAACTGGTTTTCGTGCTAGTCGTAGTAAAATATACTACACAGATATAGAGGCATTACTTAACACAACTCACAGCCGGATAGCGACATCATGAGGAGAAAGACATTAGCTGTGATAATTCTTGCCTTGACTGTTTTAATGGGTGGATGTGCTGATAATGTAGCGATTACTAAAGCATCGACTGAGGTGAAGTTGAGGAAAACTGAAATTGCCTATCCTTGGTTTTATGAAAAAGGTGTTGGATATGAGGGAGATTTATCTGCAATCGCCGAAAAAGTTAAAACGGGCAATTCGGATGCTATTACCGAGGTAATTACCACGTTACATCAACTCATTCAAGCTTATCATCCTGATAAGGTTGGATTTAGTTTTTCATTACGTACTTACCCTTACGCATTTGCCATGGATTTGGTGGGTAACAAGAAGGCTGAGGTATTGAGTTGGAAAGAAATACTAGAGAATCTGGGTATAGAGGATGAACCAGGTGTAGTGCAACTAGTAAATCTGTTACCTAGTAGCGAGCAAGCCGTTAAGGTTAGGTATGTAAAGAATAGCCTGGAAAGCCTGTGTCTGGCCTATAGGAAGTTTATGGTTGATGCCGACAATTTGTGGTATCTGAACAAGAAGGAGTATAAAGTTTCCTTTAATCGAGAAAAAGATATGATAAATTTTAGCCTGTATAGACGGGCGATTCTTCCATTAATCGGCGGAGATTTCAGCCCCGAAGATAAGCGCATATCCGCTTTTAATCCCAATATTTGGGATTTTGAAAAGCTCATAAATGCCAAATATAAAGGACTAATTTATTATTCTGAGTTCGACTGAAACCAGCTTTAAGCGTTGAAGTGAAAATACTGTAGTATGGTTTTGGTCGACTCCGGGATGACATTGGAGTTTATCTTGAGAAAAATATTTGTATTACCGATAATACTCGCCGCAGCATTGACGCTGGTTGGATGTGTAAACGGCTCTGTGGAAATGAAGCTCACTGCAGGGGATGGGAAGAGGCAGATTGAGCTGGCGTATCCGTATATTTATGAAAAGGGTATTAACTATGATGGGGATTTGTCTGCACGGGAAGTGATGAAGTGCCTCGGAAACGTCAGGATGTATTGGTCTTCAAAACCATCAGAATTTAACTCTTTTTTGTATGGATCACCGCTTTGGGACTCGACTATACCACAAATTAAAAGTCAAGCTTGGTTCAACGAAATCAAACAAAAAGTAAAGGCTAAAGACCAAAAGGCTATAGACGAGCTGAACGATACTCTAGCTCAGCTAATTCAGGTTTACCAACCGGATAAAGTCGGATTTGAGATTCATCAAGATGTTTCTTCTAACTTTGGACTCTCCCTGGCTGGAAAACCCGCCGAAAATAAGATGTCATGGGATCAAGTTGTTTCTAAGTTAGGACTGAATAACGAACCGGGTGTTGCCAAGATGGCAAATCTGCTCACAAAAACTGGTAAAAAGATACGAATCAAATATGTAAAAAACAGTCTAGAACAGATATGTCTGGCCTACCGGAATATACAGATTGACCTGGCCGGAACCAACTTTCTCTTGCGTGACTTTCACTCTATAGATTACGACCAGGAAAAGAATATGCTCAATTTCCGTTTGCGCTCCGATATAAAGGAGCCATATGATGGTTATGTTCTGACACCGCCAGAATTTATTTCAAAGCTTAATCCGCCGGAACTCAATGTGCAAGCCTTAATAAAAAAGAAATACAGCCAGCTAATCTACTACTCGGAGTTTTGACTCAAGCGAACTGTCCACCCCCAGGTAGCGCGGCCCGGTTTTTTGGCTACGCAGCGGGGAGATGGCGAACCTCCAGGCCGCCAGCCGCTCCAAATAGGCCAGGGCGTGGGTAATCGGCAAAACGCGACAAACCCCAAATGGCACCTCATGAACTAGGAGACAACGGAGGAATGGCCTAGACTAGGGGTATGCACAGTATTTGGAATGCCCGCGTTCTCTGGCTGTCCAGCGGTACGGCTCGAAACGAGCGGAGGGGAATGAGATGAAACCAAAACTGTTGGTACCCAGGGTGCCCCAGGACATCCTGGCCAAAGAACTAGCCGAAGCGGGACTGCCCGTTGCGTGCGCGCCCGTTACCAAAAAGGTTCCGACCGCCTCCGAGGACTGGTTTGATCCGATGCAACGCCTGCAACAGGGTGAATACGACTGGGTGGTGCTCTCTAGCGTAGCGACCGCCAAGTTTCTCGATGAACACTATGAACTGGGTGAACTGCTTGCGCAAGTCCAGGTCGCGGCCGTTGGCAGTGCCACCGCCGATGCGATTCGCGCCTACGGGGGGCGCGTTGATTTCGTCGGACCCGACCCGGCCAGTGCCGAAACCCTGGTGGAAGCCTTCCCCTCCGGTAGCGGCAATGTGCTGTTGCCCTGTGCGGTGGGAGCCGCCCCGACCCTGGCGGAGGGCTTGAACCGTAAGGGATATGACGTGGAACGGTTGCGGCTCTATGAATCGGTTGCCCTGGATGAACTGCCACTGACCTGGGGGGAAGCCCTGGCGTTGGGCGAACCCACGGTGGCGCTGATTACCGCCGGATCTGTCGCCCAGGCCGCCCATCGGCAACTGTCCAAGGCGGGGGTCAAGTTGTGGCCAGTGCCGATGGCTTTCGGGAAATCCAGCGCGAAGGTGTTGCGGGAACTGGGGTGGCCGGCCGGCGCGGTGTGCCCCACCACCAACACCGAGGGGGTGCTCGCGGCCTACCGCGAGATTGTTGCGGGCTTGGACAAGGCTGATTGAAGGTTCATGAGGTGCCATCCAAACAAGGAGGATTAGTTATGGGACTGTCGCAGGCCGCAAATCTGGGGGTAACCAAGACAATGGCGAACCCCGCCGGGGGAGCCGAGCCTGGTTCTGGAACCGGGGAAAGCGTGAAATCTTCGGGATGCGGCTGCGGCGAGGCGATGCCCGGGGAAACCAGCGTGGCGGGCTCGGTGTGGGAGCCCCGTGACGCGTCTGGCAAAGTCGTGCCAAACCGGAAACTGCCCCTGGAGGCCACCCCGATTATGCGCCCGCGCCGCCTGCGCACCACCCCGGCTATGCGCCGCCTGGTAGCGGAAACCCGGTGGCAACCACGTCAACTGGTGATGCCCGTGTTTGTACGCGACGGAATCGATGCCCCGGTAGAGATTCCCTCGATGCCCGGCCAGTACCAACACACGCCGGAATCGCTGGCGGAACTGGGGCGACGCGCGGCGGACGCGGGGATTGGCGGCATGATTGTTTTTGGGGTGCCCCGCGACGGGGACAAAGACTTTACCGGATCCCCGGCCTGGGATCCGGCAGGGATTCAAAACCGGGGGCTCGAAGCGCTGGCGAAAGCCGTGGGCGATGACCTGGTGATTATGGCCGATAACTGTCTGGATGAAACCACCACTCACGGGCATTGCGGGCCGTTGCGCCAGGACGGCACGGTCGACAACGACTGGGCGGTGTCCTGTTACGCCGCAACCGCCGTGTCCCAGGCGCGGGCGGGGGCGCGGGTGGTGGCGCCCTCCGGGATGATGGACGGCCAGGTTGGCGCGATTCGCGCGGCACTCGACGAAGCCGGGTTTACCGACGTGGCAATCATGGCTTATTCCGCCAAGTATGCTTCGGGACTGTTTGGACCCTTCCGGGATGCGGTCGGGTGTTCACTGCAGGGCGACCGTCGCGCCTATCAGCAAGATCCCGCTAACCGCCGTGAGGGTCGGCGGGAAGCCCTGCTGGATTTGGACGAGGGCGCGGATATCGTCATGGTGAAGCCCGCGAGTTTTTACCTGGACGTGTTGGCGGATGTGGCCGCCGAATCCCCGGTTCCGGTCGCCGCCTACCAGGTCAGCGGGGAGTATTCCATGATAGAGGCGGCTGCGGCGCGCGGCTGGATTGACCGGGCGCGGGTTATTGATGAGTCCCTGACTTCGATTGTGCGCGCCGGGGCGGATATCGTGCTGACTTACTATGCCCTGGAGGTCGCCGAAGGCTTGGCATGAGGCGCGGTCTAAACCGCAGGAATAACTGAACTAATAGTTGACGTGGTTTACGAATTTGCGGTCGTGTCGGGGGTGGCGCCTCATGAACGGGTGCGGCGCCGGAAACCCGAGGTAGCCACCGCCATCGTCGTTGCTGCCACCGCCATCGCTGCCAACAGTGCCAATTGCACGGAAGTCGGCGGGGACAGGCGGGGGTGAGAGGCGCAGGGGGTGAGAGGCAGAATCGAGTGGGGTCGGAACCCCAGGTGGGGTCGAAACCGGGGGCGAACAGCGGGAAATTCGTAAAATTGTCAATCACGTCAACCTTTTAATAACGGAATGAGAGGAAAAAATGAGCCAAAACGAAGCAATGTTTGCGGCCGCGCGGGCGGTGATTCCCGGCGGGGTCGATTCACCGGTGCGAGCCTACGGTGCGGTGGGGGGCACCCCGTCTTTCATTACCCGAGCCAAGGGTGCGCGCGTGTGGGATGCGGATAACAAAGACTACGTTGACTTAGTCTGTTCCTGGGGGCCGATGCTGCTGGGTCACGCCGATGCGCGGGTGGTCGCCGCCGTGCAAGAGGCCGCCACCCGGGGCTTGTCCTTCGGGGCGCCCACCGAGGCGGAAACCCTGCTGGCCGAGGAGGTACGCCGGCGCGTCCCCCTGGCCGAAAAAGTCCGTTTTGTTTCCACCGGTACCGAGGCCACCATGACCGCGATACGCCTGGC
This sequence comes from Mobiluncus mulieris ATCC 35243, assembly GCF_000160615.1. Lineage (GTDB taxonomy): Bacteria > Actinomycetota > Actinomycetes > Actinomycetales > Actinomycetaceae > Mobiluncus > Mobiluncus mulieris. The sequence goes on from NZ_GG668520.1 coordinate 276,510, forward strand.
GCGCGGGGCGACCGGGCGGGATTTGATAGTGAAATTCGCGGGGAACTATCACGGACACAGCGATTCGCTGCTTTCTGAGGCGGGATCCGGGGTGGCGACCGGGGGGCTACCGGCCTCCGCCGGGGTGCCGGGGGCGATAGCCGAGCTGACTATCGTGTTGCCGTATAACGACGTGACAGCCTTGCGAGAGTGTTTCGCCGCGCGCGGGGATGCGATTGCCGGGGTAATCGTCGAGGGTGCGGCCGCGAATATGGGCGTCGTTGCCCCGCGGGGTGATTTTTTGCCAGAAATTGCCAGATTGTGTCACGAAAACGGCGCTTTGATGATTCAAGACGAGGTCTTGAGCGGATTCCGGGTCTCGGCCTCGGGATGGTGGGGTCTGTCCACCGGGCGCGAGGTATTGCGCCAGCCCGGCGCGCAGAACCCCGGCGTGGTTTTCGGCACGGATTGGACCCCGGATTTGCTGACCTTCGGCAAGGTTATCGGCGGAGGAATGCCACTGGCCGCCCTGGGCGGGCGCACGGAACTGATGGAACAGCTGGCACCGGCCGGCCCGGTCTACCAGGCCGGGACTTTGTCGGGCAACCCGTTGTCCTGTGCGGCTGGATTAGCCACCTTACAGGCGGCTGACCAGCAGGTTTACGCCGCAGTGGATCAGGTGGCCGACACGGTGGCGGGGGCATTGCATGAGGTGCTAGCCCGGGAAGGCGTGCCGCACAGCATCGGGCGAGCCGGATCCTTGTTCTCGGTATTCTTTAGCGAGTCCCCGGTGGTGGATTATGCCGGGGCGAAGCGCCAGGAGACCTGGCGGTTTGCCCCGATGTTTTGGGAATTCCACCGCCAGGGTGTCATGCTGCCGCCCTCTGTGTTTGAGGCCTGGTTTGTGTCGGCGGCGCACCTGGGAGACGATGCCGCCATGAACCGGATTCTAGACGCTATCCCGGCGGCAGCTCGCGCCGCCGCCACCGCGACCCCACCGGAAAAATAAGCCTATAAATCCAGGTAAACCAGCATTTAAAACCATCATAATTCCTGTAATCAGCCCACAGAAAGGTAAATCCATGACCATCGAATTTCCCACCGAACACATTGACCTGGGTACCCTGGAACCCCCGGTAGCCCTGGGATCCCTGGATGGGAGATACCGGCGAGTAGTGGCGCCGCTGGTGGATTGGTTCTCGGAGGCAGCTTTGAACCGGGCGAGGTTATTTGTCGAAATTGAGTGGTTGACATGGTTGACGGATAACCGGGTTTTGGAGGGCGCCCCGATTTTATCCGATGCCCGAAAGGCATATTTGCGGGGACTGGTGTCCGAGTTTGGTACGGAACAGATTGCCACGCTCGCCGTCACCGAAGCCCAGACTAAACACGATGTGAAGGCGGTGGAATACTTGCTGAAGCAGGCTTTGGAGCAAGCACCTCGTGAACCCGCAGATACCACCGAAGAATGCGCCACCACGGGGACAACCGGGGATAAATCGACAACCACGTCAACCACAGACTTGACTCGACTCAAAGAAATAGTGCATATATTTTGCACCTCTGAGGATATCAACAATCTGGCCTATGCGCTGCTGTTGAAACACGGAGTTCAGCGTGTTTGGCTGCCCGCCGCCCGGGTCTTGCGCGACCAAATCGCGTGCCTCGCGCGGGAAACCGCCGAGGTTCCCATGCTGGCGCACACTCACGGCCAACCCGCCACCCCCACCACCCTGGGGCACGAACTGGCGGTGTTCGCGTGGCGAATGAATCGGCAACTGCGGCACGTGGAAACTCAAGAATACTTAGGGAAGATTAACGGCGCCACCGGGAATTTCGCCGCCCACACCGTGGCCGTACCCAACGCCGATTGGCCGGCTCTCTCCCGTGGTTTCGTCGAGGAGCGCCTGGGTTTGACCTGGAACCCGTTGACCACCCAGATTGAATCCCATGATTACCAGGTCGAACTGTACGCCACGGTCGCGCATTTCAACCGCATCGCCCACAACCTGGCCACTGATTGTTGGACTTATATTTCGCGCGGCTATTTCGCCCAGGATTTGGCCGCGCAAGGGTCAACCGGGTCATCCACTATGCCGCACAAAATCAACCCAATTCGTTTCGAGAATGCCGAGGCTAACCTAGAAATATCCTCCGCCCTGTTCGGCGTGCTCGCTGAAACCCTGGCGACCACCCGGATGCAACGCGACCTCACGGATTCCACCACCCAGCGCAATATCGGCACCGCCTTCGGACACTCCCTGTTGGCTATTGATAATCTGCGACGCGGGCTGGCGGGGCTGAAGGTGGATGTTGATGTGATGGCGCGCGAACTCGACGAAAACTGGGAAGTACTGGGTGAGGCGGTGCAACAGTGTATGCGAGTGGCTGGAATCGCCGGGGTACCTGGCATGGAAAACCCCTACGAACGGCTCAAAGAGCTTACGCGCGGACGGCGAGTTGACGGGGTTGGGCTGCGCGACTTCGTGGCCGGGCTCGGTCTGCCTGCCGATGTCACCGCGCGCCTGCAAGCCCTGACCCCCGCGACCTACACCGGGCTCGCTGCCCAACTGCTGCGCTATCTGGAAGATTAAGTTAGCATTCCAAAGTTAGGGTTACGAGAGAAAGGAATCAGCAATGGCGAGAGTAACATTGAAACTGCGGGGTTTGACTTGCGATAAGTGCGTCCAGCACGTGACCGAGGATTTAAGCGAATTAGAGGGGATCTCTCAGGTGAAAGTCACTCGCGACGAGGACAAATCCGGGACGGCTGTGGTCACCGGTGCGGATATCCCGGCAGATGAGGTGCTAATTGAGACAGTAAAAAGCGCCGGGGACTATACCGTGGAAGCCATCGAGCGCCAATGACCAAAGCGGTAAACACAGCGGCAAACACCAGGGAAGTAACGCTAAAAATTGGGGGCATGACCTGTGCTTCGTGCGTGGCGCGAGTGGAAAAAAAGCTTAATCGCCTCGACGGGGTAGAGGCGGAAGTCAACCTAGCTTTAGAGACCGCCCACGTCACGTTATCCCAGTCAGTAGCGGTAGCTGACCTTATTTCGACGGTAGAGAAAGCTGGGTACACGGCGCAGCTTGCGGGGGATGTTGCGGGGGGTCACGCGGGTCATGAGGTGCCAGCCGAGGTGGCGCCTCATAAAATAAACTCATCTTCCCAAATAAGCCAATTAACGCAGAGTGATAAGGGATTAAAGTCAAGCCGACACGCCGATGGGAACCCTAAATCCCCGCGAGCGGTGGGCGGGGAAGCCGCAGTAAAAGACCCTAAAACCTCCCGGAGTCACGGCTTGGCGAAATCACTGGTAATAGGCCTGATTTTAGGTCTACCTGTGATGATACTTTCGATGGCTCCCGCGCTGCAGTTTCCTGGTTGGCAGTGGCTAGTGGCCGGATTATCCTTGCCGGTCATAGGCTATTGCGCTAAGCCGTTTCACCGCGCGGCTTGGCAGGCACTGCGCGGGGGCACGGCCACTATGGACACCCTGGTGTCCCTGAGTATCCTGGTCGCAACGATTTATTCCTGGGCGGCGGTGCTGTTCACCCCGGCAGGACATATCGGGATGACGATGAATATGTCCCTGAATCCACTGGAAGCCGCGAGCCACGTGGACGGGATGGGGCACGCGCCCGAGATTTACTTTGAAACCGGCGTGATGATTACCGTGTTCCTGCTGATTGGGCGGTTTTTAGAGGCACGAGCCAAATCCCGCGCCCGGGAATCCTTGGATGCCCTGCTAAATCTAGGTGCGAAAACCGCCACTCGCGTGAGGCGCGCAGCGAGCGACACGGCAGCGGCGGATGTGGTTTGGCAAGAAACTGTGGTTGACGTGGTTGACTTAAAGCTGGGGGAGTTCTTCCGGGTGCAACCCGGCGAGAAAATCGCCACCGACGGGCGGGTTATTGAGGGGGTATCCAGCGTTGACGAATCCATGTTGACCGGCGAATCTATGCCGGTAGCGAAGACCACCGGGGATACGGTAATCGGAGCAACGATAAACACCGAGGGTACGCTGATAGTCGAAGTCACCCGGGTGGGGTCGCAAACCCGCCTGGCGCAAATCACGCGCTTGGTCACTTTGGCTCAGGCCGGCAAAGCCCCGGTAGCAAGATTAGCCGACCGAGTATCGGCGGTGTTTGTGCCGGTGGTAATAGGTATCGCAGTATTGACCTTTACTGGCTGGTTGCTGGCGGAAAAACCCCTGGTATCCGCCTTGAGCGCCGGAATCAGTGTGCTGATAGTGGCCTGTCCCTGTGCCCTGGGCTTGGCGACCCCCACCGCCCTGCTGGTGGGATCCACTAGAGCCTCGCGGGCGGGAATTCTCTTGTCTGGCCCGCAAGTTCTGGAAGAGGCTCGGGGAATCAACACGATAGTTTTTGATAAAACCGGTACTTTGACTCGCGTAAAACAAATATCTCGGGTTGACTTGTTTGACAAAAATACGCCGGGGATGGGGCTGGCACCTCATGAATCCGAAACCCCACCCCAGCCAGGCAAGTTCACCGAGGAAATCAAACCCGAAGCCGCCCCGGCCATCAGCCAACTGCGGGAACTGGGCATCGAGCCGGTTATGCTCAGCGGCGACACCGCAGGGCGCGCCCAGCGCGTGGCAGACGCGGTGGGCATCGAACAGGTCGTCGCCGAAGTCACCCCCGAAGGGAAACTAGCAGTGGTGCGCGACCTGCAAGACGAAGGCAAAACCGTGGCCATGGTAGGCGACGGAGTGAATGACGCGGCCGCCCTGGCTCAAGCCAACCTGGGAGTGGCGCTGGCCAGTGGCACCGACGTGGCGCTCGCAGCCGCAGACATCACCCTGGTAAACCCGAGCCTCACAGCCGTACCCGCAGCAATCCGAATTTCGCGCGCAACCCTGCGAGTAATCAAACAAAACCTGGCCTGGGCTTTCGGATACAACATCTTAGTGATTCCCCTCGCGGCGGCGGGATTATTGCACCCGATGCTCTCAGGGGCACTCATGGCAGCCAGTTCGGTGATAGTGGTGACAAATTCCCTGCGACTGCGCCGTTTACAAATCCTGCCCGACACGTAGGCTGACCGAGCATCGGCTCAAATCCCCCGCCCGTTGGGGCGCTCGCGAGAGGCGACAGGGGGAGTTCCCCCTCGCGTTTTGCGCGACTATTGTCGCAAAACGCTCACCCCCCAGCCTTTCTGAGGTGCCCCGTGATCCGGGCTTGCCTGGTATTCCGCGCCGCTTATTGAATCAGAAATGTTGCCTCTGGGCGCAGGAAGGCAATGCCCTGGTCGAAAGTTGCCAGCAAAGCATCGTGATGCAGGGCTAGCTCGGCTAAGTAAACGTCGGTAACCTGACGGAATCCCCGAACTCCTGTCCAGTTGGCGTCATCATAGTGCAAATCGTCAGGAATCCTTTGTACTTTGGGAATAGCACAAAAATCGGTCAACAGCTGGCATGCGACAGAGAAATCGAAATGGTTTCTGATTATGAAACGGAATAACGCGCCTTCCGTAATGGGACACGTCAGAACCGTATCCGCTTGCGCAAACCACCGCAGAACCACATCATGGTGCTGGTGGGTGCTGATGTTAAAGGCTATCAGCGCATTGGCATCAATCAGGTAGTTCGTCATCTTCGTCCTGCGCTAGAAATGTCTTGACTTCCGCAGAAGTCACTACCCGCCCCAGGGAAAGCGATGACCACCCGGTATTGGGATCTTTCACAACCCTAAACGGAGGATGTACAGGAGTGGATTGCGCCGAGACGATGCCCTCACGGATGAAACTAGCGGCCAAGTCGCTAAAGTCGACACCGCGTGCAGAAGCGAGCTGACTGACTTTTTCCGCCAAATCAGGGGGTAATTCCACAGTGATGCCCATGTGCTAATTATCGCAAACACAGGTTTTTCTCACAAGGGTGGTGTTTGCACTGGGGGTTTGCCCGGGCTGGGGCGCTCGCGAGAGGCGATAGGGGGAGTTCCCCCTCGCGTTTTGCGCGACTATTGTCGCAAAACGCTCACCCCTCAGCCTCTCTGAGGTGCCCCGTACCGCCGGGCTTGCCTGGTATTCCGCCGTTTTCGTCCCGGGTGGCAATGTTTATTCTCCGTGCTTCGGGCTTGCCTGGTATTCCGCGCTCCGTGTTCTGGGCGCGTCCGGCTTTCCGGATAGGCTTGTGTTCGCTGGTGGTGAACAGCGTGCGGGGGGGGGTGCTTTATTAGTATTTTCTTACCCGATTGTTTTCTAACGTTAGGAGTTTGATTATGGGTGTGAAGAGATGGCTGGTGGGGCTGGTTGCGGCTGGTTCTATGCTTGGTTTGGCTGGCGTGTCAGCCGTGCCGGCGGTGGCTGGCGGGTTGGCGCATGAGCGTTTGGCTGGCTCGTCTGGGGTGGAGACGTCTCTGGCGGTGGCGAAGCATACGTGGGGAACCACCTGGCCGGTGGTGTATGTGGCTTCTAATCGTAACCCGGTGGATGCCCTGCCGGCGGCGACTATCGGGGATGGCCCGGTGGTGCTCACTGATGGTAAGGGTCTGAATCTGGGTGGGGTGAAGCCCGGCAAGATTGTGTTGCTTGGTGGTGTGGGTGCGGTGCCGCAGGCTATCGAGGATCAGGCGAAAGCTACAGGTGCCGAGGTGGTTCGTTTGGCGGGGGCGGATCGTAATGCTACGGCGGTGGCTATCGCGAAACAGTGGGTGAAGGTTAATGGCACCCCGAAGAATGTGTATGTGACGAAGAATACGGGTTCGGGTTCCCCGGATGCGGTCGCAGCGTCAGTGTTGCGTGATGGCCCGATTTTGACGTTTACGAATGATGCTTCCGCAGCTGCCTTGCCGGGGGTCGTCTCCGAACTGAAAGCCGGTAAGGTTACTGCCCTGGGTGGTGGTGCTGTCGTACCGGATACCATTCTCAACACGGCTGCTGGTGGTAAGGCGACGGCTCGTTTGGCGGGGGCGAACCGGTATGAGACCGCGTTCACTATCGCGAAGTACGGGAAGGTTCAAAAGTCCGGCAGTGTGGTGTATTTGGCGTCGGGTACTGGGTTGAAAGACGCGATGGTCGCTGGTGCCGCGAAAGACGGGGTTATCCTGTTGAGCCCATCTAATGGGGAGGGTGTGAAAGCGAAAGCCGACGCCCTGGGTGCTAGCAAACTCATGATTATCGGCGGAACCGGCGTCATGCCCGATACTACCGTCCAAGCCGCCACCACCGGCATAATTCCGAAACCTAAACTGAAAGACATGACCCTCGCAGAAATGCGCGCCAACTACCCATTAGCAGGCGAACCCGAGCACTTACCGAGCGACATCGCTTCGTATTCGTACTGCCTGGACGATGGAGACGAATTCCGTATTTTCTACGATGCAATTGGGATGCCGATGGTTTTTAAAGCCGAACCTTACACTGACATGACTCCGCAACGCCTTCTGGATATGTGGCCTTGGATGTTTAAGGATTTGAGCGACGCGCAACGTTGGTTTACCGATTCGAATTACCGAAATTACGGTGACATGACGGATCCTACGGCTATTTACGGTTTTGGAACGTTCCTTGCAGCCAAACCCAAACCCAACAACGTGGATGCAGATCACTTTGCTTTTTATCTTTCCCAGTGCCGTAAAGGCGCGGAACACCCCGAATGGGCCAAACCCTTCCCCTACGGAAAACGCTTCGAAGAAGCAGGCTATTCCTGTGCCGGTGACAAAACTGGTTTAAAGTGTTTCTATTGGAATGATGGGGACTCGACCGAAAACAATCCGCACTGGTGGACAGCTATACCTTAGCCGCATCTGAAACTGGCTGATGGTCAGAAACTCGCATTCCTGACCACGTTGGGGGTGTCTGCCATCCGGCAGACACCCCCGCAGCTTTATTCCCATCTTCTTGAGTGAAGCCCATCTAATCTTGGCGCCTGTGTCCTATTGCCCCTCGGGCCTCGCATCCGTCCAGGTGGTCACGGATCCACGTTACGAGGAGGAGGCGTTGTTTTTTTTGGGGATACTTTTTAGGTCTTTGCGAGCGGCATTGGTCCAGCGGACTTGATAAGTCATTTGCTTGGGTCACTCGTCTTCCATGACTTCGCGCATAATCTCATCCGTGGTGTAACGGGTGCCGTCGTCTTCTTTCAGGGCTTGCATATAGTCCTGAGTCAGGTTTGCTGCACACCCGTATTTTGAGCGTTTTTGCTACATGTAACAAAATCGCTCAAAGTGAAGTAGACTAACGGTGTGGAAATCCGCCGGGACGTTTATCTCAATCAGCTCATTGACCGAATGCAAAACGGGATGATTAAAGTCATTACCGGGGTTCGGCGCTGCGGAAAAACCTACCTGCTGTTTAGGCTTTTCGCCGATTATCTGCGTCGGGAACTGGGCGTAGATGATGAACACATTATTGAACTCGCGCTGGATACGGAAGATGCGACAGCTTACCGCGACCCCGGCGTGCTTAACGATTACCTGAAATCCAGGCTCCTTGACAAAACCTCCCAATACTACGTGCTCATTGACGAAGTCCAGTATGCGATTACAAGCCAAGAGCTGAAAGGGACGGCGGCTCCGCGCCTTTACGGAGTCTTGAATGGGTTGCTCCGTTCCTACAACGTGGATGTTTACGTGACAGGCAGTAACTCGAAGATGCTTTCCACTGATGTGCTGACCGAGTTTCGCGGACGCGGGGACGAGGTTCGGGTGCGGCCACTGTCTTTTGCAGAGTACATGAGTGGATTCGACGGGGACCGGTATGGCGGTTGGGCGGAGTATGTGCTCTATGGGGGAATGCCGCTGGTGCTGTCGATGCGCAGTGACCAGCAAAAGTCGCGCTACCTGGAGCGCTTGTTTGCGGAAACTTATTTAAAGGACATTATTGCCCGGAACGGAATTGAGAAAACTCAAGAGTTAGAGGACTTGGTGAATGTGCTGGCGTCCTCGGTTGGTTCGCTGGTGAACCCGTCGCGGATAGAGGCGACGTTTAAGAGTGTCCTGAAGTCAAAACTCTGCGCGAACACCATCGCGTCCTATATCGGGTATCTAAAGGAGTCTTTCCTGGTCGAGGCGGCGTCTCGCTATGACGTGAAAGGTCGGAAGTATATCGGGAGTCCGCAAAAATACTATTTCGAGGACGTGGGGCTGCGTAACGCCAGGTTGAACTTTCGCCAAGTCGAGGAAAACCACCTGATGGAGAACATTATCTATAACGAACTGCGCCTGCGGGGTTTCTCGGTCGATGTCGGTTGCGTGGAAAAACAGGCTCGTCAAGATGGCAAAGTCATACGGAAAAACCTCGAGGTAGATTTCGTGGCAAATCTGGGTTCGCGGCGCTGCTACCTGCAATCGGCCTGGCGTATCCCGGACTTGGAAAAGGAACGCCAAGAGAAAGCTCCGCTTGTGGAGGTCCCGGACAGTTTCAAGAAAATCTTGCTGGTGCGCGATACCGTGAAACCCACCTATGACCAGCACGGAATCCTCACTATGAGTGTCCTCGATTTCTTGCTTAATCCCAACAGTCTCGATTAGTTCCCGGGGTTAGTCCCGTGCCGGGGTAAGTTTTTTTAGTGGTGGTGGGCGCTTCGTCGCGGGGGCGCACGCGAGAGGCGGAAGGGGGAGTACCCCCTCGCGTTTTGCGCGACTATTGTCGCAAAACGCTCACCCCCCAGGCTCTCTGAGGTGCCCCGTGCTCCGTCGCGCCCAACACCCCGGTTCGGGTCGCGTATGGTGATAAAAGGTGGGATTTGGGCTGTAGCTGCCATTATTGGCATCTACAGCCCAAATCTTCCTAGTTATCCACGCCTGGGGGAATCTCGCGGGCGTGTATGAATGAATGGTTTAGGTCCTGAAAATCGCCAATATTGGCGATTTTACGTACTTACTTTCGCCAAATTGTGGGATAATCAGGACATAGTTAGTCGTATCGCGATGTGTGCGTGGAAAGCTTTAGGGGCTAGTCGTGAGTGGAGAGGGAAGAATGCAGCGTTTTTTAATGAAAAAGCTGTTGGAGTGGCGGGACTTGCCGGGGCGTAAGCCTCTGGTTCTAAATGGAGCCAGGCAGGTGGGAAAGACCTGGCTGCTGCGTGAATTTGGTCGACAGCACTTCGAGAACGTGGCCTATATCAGCTTGGACACTAATCCGGGTTTTGCTGCACAGTTTGAGGCTGGGTTCGACATTGACCGCCTGCTGCTGATGATTCAAGCCGAGACCGGGGAAGTGGTCACCCCCGGGAAAACTTTGATTATTTTTGACGAGATTCAAGAATGTCCCCCGGCGCTGACTTCGCTGAAGTATTTTTGCGAAAACGCTCCGGAACATGCCATTGCTGCGGCCGGTTCGCTGCTAGCGATTACCTTTCATAAAGGTAGTGGTTTCCCAGTGGGGAAAGTTGATTTACTGAATCTTTTTCCCTTGAGCTTCCGCGAGTTTTTGGAGGCTACTGGGAATACCACGTTGCGTGAAGTTATTGATGCCGCTGATTGGAAATTGCTGAGTGCCTTGTCCACTAAGCTCCAAGATTTACTCAAACAGTATTATTTCGTTGGGGGGATGCCTGAATGTGTGGCATCTTTTGCGCAATCTCACGATTTCAGCCGAGTCCGTCAGATTCAACAGGCTATTCTCTTTGGTTATGAACGCGACATTTCCAAGCATCTCGGCGCAAAAGCTGAGCCTGCTCTCGCGGCTTGGCATTCGTTGCCAGCACATCTGGGGCGAGAAAATAAGAAGTTCATCTTCGGCAACGTCAAAGAAGGCGCGAGAGCGCGCGATTACCGCAGCGGCATAACTTGGCTGACCGAAGCTGGTATAGCAACCATGGTGCCGAGGGTTTCTAAACCGGGCATTCCGTTGCGAGCTTATGCTGATGACGCAGCGTTTAAATTGTTTGCCCTGGACGTGGGGATTTTGGGGGCATTGGCGGACATCGATTCTGCCGCCATAGCGGCTGGGCACACCTTGTTCACAGAGTTCAAGGGGGCTTTGACGGAACAATACGTGTGTCAGCAGTTGCTTTCGGAAGGTGAGTTCACGCCCTATTACTGGTCAGCGCCAAACTCACAGGCAAAAATCGATTTCTTGGTGCAAGCCGGGGAAAACATTTACCCCTTGGAAGTCAAAGCTCAGGAAAATCTGCGTTCAAAAAGCCTGCGTGCCTTTTTTGAACGCTATCCCGAGACCGCCCCGCGCCGGTTCAGCTCTTCGGATTTCCGTGACCAAGATTGGATGAAAAATGTGCCCCTTTATGCGGTTGGCAACTTCGAAGCCTGGACAAATACCCGGCGGAAATGAATGCGCGCGTGTTCGTCGGGTTAGACCCGTGTTGTCACAGTGACGTCTCTATTCTTGTGCCGAGGTAGGGTTTTGGTGGGGTGCGGAATTGTCGGGTGGTGTTCGCTGGTGGTGAACAGCGTGCGGGGGGTACTTTATTAGTATTTTCCTACCCGATTGTTGTCTAACGTTAGGAGTTTGATTATGGGGGTGAAGAGATGGCTGGTGGGGCTGGTTGCGGCTGGTTCTATGCTTGGTTTGGCCGGTGTGTCAGCCGTGCCGGCGGTGGCTATCGCGAAACAGTGAGTGAAGGTTAACGGCACCCCGAAGAATGTGTATGTGACGAAGAATACGGGTCGGGTTCCCCGGACGCGGTCGCCGCATCGGTGTTGCGTGATGGCCCGATTTTGACGTTTACGAATGATGCTTCTGCGCCAGCCTTGCCTGGGGTCGTCTCCGAACTGAAAGATGGGGAGGGCGTGAAAGCGAAAGCTGACGCCCTGGGTGCTAGCAAACTCATGATTATCGGCGAAACCGGCGTCATGCCCGATGCTAGTCGCGGATGTGCTCAGCATAAAGTTGTTGTTTAGTTGGCGGCATCGAGCCAGACTACCAAGTTGCCCGTAATGCTTCAGGATTCACGGTGGATTTCCAACGGAGCAGGCTCGGGTAGATGACTGACACGTGACAGCACCAGGTAGGAAACCACCAGAATTACCAGGTAGGGAATCCCGGCATACCAGGCCACCGCCAGACCCGCCCAAGGCAGGGCAACAAACACCGCGATACTAATCAAAATCACCAGCCAGTTCACCACCGGATACCCCCACAGGCGCGCTGGAGGACGCTCATCAGTAATCGAAGCGTAATGCTTACGGAACTTTAAATGTGTCAGCATGATAATTACCCAAGTCACCAAGATTCCCACGGTGGCACAACCGTAAAGGTACATGAAAGCCTCGGCGGGACTGACAATCGCCAGCACTGAAGCCACCACGAAACACAAGGTAGCCAAGGTAACTGCCCCGCGCGGCGCCCCGTTTTCGGCGGTACGAGCCGCGAAAGCCGGAGCCATCCTGTCCAAGGCCAGAGAATGAATCATGCGGGAACCCGAATACAGGCAACCATTGGCCGCCGACAGCGCCGCGATCAACAGAATCGCGTTCATCACATGCCCGGCGGCGGGAATACCTACCATGTCCATTACTTTCACGAAAGGCGAGGCCTCGGCATTACCGGAAGCCTTCACAGTTTCCTGCCAATCCTGCAGAGCCAGGATTACACCAATCCCCAGGACGTAAAAGAACAACAGGCGCCAAATCATGGTTTTCGCGGCACGCGGAATGGAGCGACTGGGATTCTCCGATTCCGCCGCCGCAATCGACACGTTTTCGATACCGCCGAAACTGAACACCGCCATGCAGGTAGCCAGCAGGACGCCGGTCAAACCCAGGGGAGCGAAACCGCCGTGAGCCGTGAGATGGCTCAAGCCCACTGGTTCGGGATGCGCGGGGGAGCCGGTGAAAATCAGCGACACGCCCAGCAGGATGAACACCACCACGGCGGTGACCTTAATCATCGAAAACCAGTATTCGGCAAACCCATAGAGCCGTACCGTAGCCAGGTTTAGCCCGACAATGAACAGGGAACATAGCACGGTGCCCACCCCGATGTGCAAGCCGGGAAACCAGTGCTGCAGGTAGGTAGCCGAAGCGGTTACTTCCGCGCCGACGGCCACCAGCATCTCTATCGCCAGATTCCAACGCGCCAGGTATCCCCCGCTTTTCCCCAGGAAAGAAGCCGCTACCGCTCCGTGCCCGCCGGGAATCGGATAGACCGAGACGATTTCCGCCAAGGCCCACACGACTGCGAGCGCTACCATTCCCGCCAGGCAATAGGACACAATCGTGGCTGGACCCGCAAAAGAAATCGTAGAACCTGATCCCAAAAACAATCCGGTTCCCAGGGCGCCCGACAGCCCAATCATGGCAATCTGACGGTGGGTCAGCCGGCGTTTCAGTTGAGTGTGCGGGGTGTTATCCCGGGGTTTCTCGCTGTTGCCGGGGATGCGGTTGGATTGTTTTTTCGCGTCTTTTTGGCTCATGACACGCAATTATGTCACGGGTCGTAGGGGAAAAAGAATTTGCCCAACTTAGGTTAGCCTTGTAATGATGCGGTTTCAGGTCACGGCCCGGCAAACTCCGGTCCGGCTTTCGCGCTGCCACGCGCTTCGGTTACCAGCCCGAAACCTAGGGGTTTCACGACTTCCACTTGCACAATCCAGCCGTTTACTTGGCATGATGCCAGCGTGGCACGGTTTTTCGCGGCGTATTCTGCGGCGGTGGCGCAGCCCGAGCCGCCGGTCAACACGTCGGTGGCGGCCATAAGTGCCGTTAAATCGGCGGCTTCATGAGCGGCGGTCGCACCGGCGGCCGCCACTGCGATTTGCGCCACTCCCAGCATCAGAGAGACCCCCAGCAGGATTAACCCCACCGCCATGACGGTGCCACTGCCACGTTCCCCTCGCAGTTGCCTGGTGAAACCACCGAGGCAAACGCCCGCTTTACCAAGAATCTTCACGGGCTATCACCGCCTCGGAACGAGCCGTCATTCCCAGCAGTCCCAACATGGATGGCAACTGCCGTGAGGCCACACAGTGCACGTCTTTCCCGACAGAACCTACGGTCAGGTTCCCCCCGCGACCCAGGAGTTGTTCCCCGGCCGCCAGCGCCTTGCCGGTGTCTTCCCCGATAGCCACGGCGCGGCAAGCCGCTCGTGCCGCCGCACTGACCTGTACCTGGGTCATGCCTGCCATCCCGGTCAAACCCAAAGCAACTATCACTAGGATTACCGCCGGGAAAGTCAAAGCCAGTTCGGCCGTGGCCATGCCGGACTCCGAACCCAAACGGGTTCGCAGTCCGACACGCCGTGACGCGTTCACGCGGCTTTTACCTAACTGACGTGTTTTCATCAGATTTGCAGCGCGGTTTGGATAATGTGCTGCAGGGCATCCTTGATTTCCCCGCCCTTCATAATCATCAACAACAGCCCGGCAAAGGCCGCCGCCGCAAGTGTTCCAATTGCGTATTCGGCGGTAGCCATGCCTTCTTCGGCGCGCAGCTTCCAGGCCAAGAAACGCGAGAGTTTCCCCCATTTCCCAACACTCTGCCCGGCAACCTGCCCGGCATCCACCGCCACCGCAGCATTGTCGATATTCTTCGGATTCTTTTCCATTATTTTCTCCTTCATTCTCTTGGAAATTGTCGACTGGGCACCCAGTCGACCCGCCCCGCAGATTTGCGGGGAAGTCTAGTTCGCCAGCAGTCCCTCCAGGGTGGAAACCACCACCGGCACGATTCCCAGCGCAAAAAACGCCGGCAGTAAACACACCCCGAGCGGCACCACCAGCCGCACCCCGAGTTTCTCGGCGGCATTGACCGCCTCGTGGGTCAAATGCGCCCGGGTTCGCGCCGCGCCGCGCACCAGCAGCGGCACGGGCGAGGCTCCCTCCTCCCAGGCGGGTTGCAACACGTCGGAAAGCTGTTCCCATTTCCCATCCGAATCCGACCAGGCTTCCTCCCAGCTCGCCCCCAACAGCAGCATCCGCGCCACTACAGCCAAATCTGTCTCGCTACTGGCGGCACTCACGGCCTGCAAAGAGGCCGTCAACGACACCCCGTTTTCCTGGCAGGCCGCGATAATATCCATTGCCAGGGTCGGATCCAGGCCGCTAACCCCCGGGTTCATGGCACGGCGAATCATCGCGTGTGACCACAGATTGCCCACCACCATCAACACCGCTCCGACCACGAAAATCCCCGTGTTCAAGCCCCCAGACAACGCCATCCCCAGCACGTCTACCCCAATGAAACTGGCCATTACCAGCGCCGCCAGGGGCAGCACCCCCAACAACCGGGCGGTGGCACGCGGGCCGACCTGGGCAGCGTGACGTTTCGCCCCGGCTTCAAGTTGGGCGGCAATCCCATCGGCCACCCGGGTCAAAATCTCGGCCAAAGGCGCTCCGACCTCGGTGGATACGGCGGTAGCAATAAACATGGCGCGCAGAGCGGCCGCTGTGGCTTCTTTGTGGTGCAGGGTTGCCAACGGATTGCGCGCAACCTGCCCCCGGAATCGGTGGCGCCAGTTTTCGTGGGGATTCTCGGCAAAGGCTTTTGCCGCCGCAAAATCCAAATCTGGGTGTAAACGACGCAAAGTCACTTCCCAGGCCGAAGCAATATCCGCCCCGGCAATCAGCCGCGTCGCGACCTCGGCGCACAGCATTCCCGCGTCAAGTTCTTTTAGTTTCGGTTTCATGAGGCGCGAGCCGATTTTTCGGCGTTTCCTCTGCTTTGGTGCCTGGCCTAATTCAGCGTCGACTTTGCGGATATTCGCGCCTATTCCCGCGATAATTCCTGCGCCGACCAGCAGCACCACAGCCACAACTAAAGATATTTCTTGGGTGTTATCCATCCAATCGCCTCCTCCCCAGAGCTATCCCCTCATGAACCCCGACGCAACCAACAGCTCCACCAGAACCTCCAGCGGACGGCGGGGTGTCACTGGCACCGTCGACACCACCTGCGGCACCACCCGCCCCAGCACTAAAACCGCTGTCGCCGCTGGGAATCCGCGCGGGTAAACCCAGTCGTGCGGCGAACTCTGGCCAGGCCGTGAGCCCCCGTGCCACCCCGTCGGCGCCAATCTCTAACACGGCCTCGGCGGCCAACTCGCCGCGCGCATTGCGACATAACCGCGCTAGTTGCACTACTTGGCGTCGCACTCGCCCGTTCTCTGCCTGGAAGCGCCGCAAATGCACCACCACCTCGAAGGCCGGCAGTGCCTGGGCGCACACGGTGTCGCGGCTCATCCCCGCCAAAGCTCCCAAGGCCTCTAGTCGGGCGGGCACTTCCACGGCCGAATTGGCGTGAATCGTAGCCCAGCCCCCGCGATGCCCCGTATTCAAAGCCGAAAGCATCTCGCGCACCTCCGGGCCGCGAGCCTCGCCCAGAATCAGCCGATCGGGTCGCATCCGCATCGCGGCTTTCACTAGATCCGACAGCGATACCCCGCCGGCACCCTGTACATTGTCCTTGCGAGCCTGCAGGTGGACCACATGGGGGTGATTGGGACGCAACTCCGAGACTTCTTCGATACAAATCAGGCGTTCCCCGGGGTCAATCAGCCCCAACAAACACGCCAGCAACGTGGTTTTCCCGGTGCCCGTAGCCCCCGTGACCAGCCCGGATACCTTGCCTTGGACAAGTCGCCCCAGGACTTCGGCCAGCCACGGGGTAATCATGCCCGAGGCAATCAGCTGTTCTGGACTCATCGCCAGCGGAGCCGGCACGCGCAACGACAACACGGTGGAAGCCCCGGAAAGCGGGGGTAACACCGCGTGCAGGCGCACCCCGGAAGGTAGGGTCGCATCAACTATCGGAGTCGCATCATCCAGGCGTTGCCCAGCGGCCGCAGCCATCCGCACCGCCATTTGCCGCAAAGACCCAGCGGAATCCAGATGGAAATCCTCGACGCGTTCCAGGCCGTGTCCCGCATCAATCCAGGCTTCTTCGGGCGAATTTACCAGCACGTCGGTCACTCCGGGTCGTGACAGCAAGGCACCCAGCGGGGCATCGATGCCTTCGAGAGATTGACGTAAACCCCGCGCCCCCGCTGCCAGCTCAGACGTGGTGGCGAAAGGGGGAGCGACCTGCAGGAATGCTTCCTCCGGGGCGGTGCCGGTCGCCACTGCCCGGCGCATCGCGAGCACACTCATGCTTCCACCTGCCAGCCGGTTGCGTTGGTGGGGGCGGATTCATGAGGTGTAATCCGCAACGATGGCCACTGGTTTTGAAACGCGTCCAGGTCTTGGTACACGCGATGGGCGATGGCCTCAAATTCGCGACGCACCGCTTTACGCGCCGGCCAATAGATACCTTCTTGATTCCACAGTTTTTGGTCTTTGGGGTGATTAGCGAGGCGGAATACGGGGATATCTAGATGTGTCGCTTTTAAAGCATGGTTGACCTGGTTGACGGGAAGGCTCCCGGCGGATTCTTGCATCAAGTACGTCGGCACTTTGTTCGCTGCTTTGCTCGGGTGCAACACCACGTCTTCCCAGGCCAAAACGGTTTGCCGGGTGCAGTTTCCCACCCAAATCTGGGCAGCCACCGCCAAATCCAGTGGATTTACCGCCATCCCGAAGTCCACTACGACCAGACGAAAAGCCTGGGTGAGGGCACGGAGCACCGCTTGAGCTTGCGAAAGCTGGCTGGGGGGAATAAAACCCGAGCCGCTGAGCACCGCGACCTCGCCCCACCGGGGGAGTCCCGCCGCGAGACGGAAAGGGGCGGGCAGCCCGGGGCGCAGTAGCTGGCGCCAATCCCAGCTAGTGCCGTGAAACGGAGCCAAATAGGCTCCGAGCGGTAAAGTTGAGCCGCTGAAATCCACTAGACACACGGTATTTTTCCAGTCGGAATCAGTATAGTTTCCTAAATCGACAGCGCCAGAGGTTTTAGATGTGATTTGTTCTTGGCTCCAGGCAACCTCGAAACAAGACTGGGCAAGCAAGGCCGCTGTGACGGTCGTGTTCACCCCGGAAACCAAACCGCGCACCCCGATCACTTGAGCCTGGGGTCGTTTAGAGCTGAGCAAAGCGAGGACTTGCTCTTCGTCTTGGGGCAACACCAGGTCACTTTTAGAGCCGCTGCCAGCCAAAGACACCGCCACGGCGTGGCGGGGCGCGAGATGGCGAACTTGGGGGGATGTCAAAACCAGAGCGGTGCCTGGCCAATAGCCGGGCGAAGGCTGGCGGTCAACCTTGAGGACGATTCCCGCCAAGTGAGCCAGGCGAGTAACGTGTTGAACCAACTGGGTTTCATCCCGAGTACATAACAGCGTGGCGATGTTTTCCATGACCCCAGTGTGGCGGGCGGCAGAGGCCGAGAACCAGGCACAGATTATTTTCCTGTGGATTAAAGGGGTTTTAGCCCGGTTGTGGAAAACTGAGAAAACCACTATCTGGCCAAGGAAAACTTCTGTTTTCAGGACCTGTTTAGCGCAAACTTAGGAAGTGTTATGACCGGCGTTATACAATCGAATTGTGTCTGATACGCCCCAACCACCGTTTCAACCGCCCGCAGATTCGGGGCGGGTCGGTTTCCCGTCGCGCCGTAATCGTCGCGGCGGTGCTGGGGAGTGGCCGGTGGTACCGGTGCCAAACCAGGGGATGCCCACGCCGGGTCATCGCGGCGGACAGCCCCTAAACCCAGGTCGAGGAATGCCCGGAATGCCCGGGGCAGCCGCGCAACCGGGGCAGCCGCGACCGGCAGGACGACCCGGAATGCCCGGCTCGGTTCCACCCGGTGGAATGCCGGGGATGCCGGGAATGACACCAATGCCGGGACAACCCCAACCCGTAATGCCGGGGATGCCGGGTATGCCTGGCGCAGGAATGGCGCGACAGCCCCACCCTGGCCCGCCCGGGATGCCGGGTCAAGGTGGCGCACCAGCGATGCCGCGCCGAAATCCCACGCCGGGAACCCCCACTAGTCCAGCGTTTTCTTCGGGGAGTGCCAGCCAATCCGGCATGCCCCTCATGAATCCGAGACCATCAGCCGCACCGAACCAACCCGGCGTGGCTGCAAACCCCGAGGCTTTTCAAGCGACACCGTCAGTCGCGCGAATGACGAGTCGATCCAGGCGCCAAGCCGGCAGCATATCCGCTGCCGGGCAGGGCGCGTCACCCGCGTCACCCACCCCGGCCGCTCCGGCCGCTCCGGCCGCCCCGACCGGCAGAGCGGCGCGACCCCGGCCAAAACCAGCCCCCAGTCGAGCCGCGAATCGCGCGCCAGGTGTGTCGAACCCGGCACAAAATCCAGTGCCGCTGACATCGTCTGAACCAGACGAATTGACTGCATTTTCAGTCGAGGCGGTGCCGGATTCTCTAAATCAAGGCGCACCTGTTCCAGGGCAAGCCCCCGCCCAGACCCCGAATCAAATCCAGCCTGAGCCGGGGGAAACGATAGAGTTGACGGCGCCGGACGCTGTGGATGATGCGCCGGACTTGGGTGCGGGTGACTTGACCAATCCGGCCGGGGTCGAACCGAGCGCCGCGCCTGGCGCGCCTGGCGCGAAGCCTTCGGCTGAAACCGCCGATTCCACTGCCCCGGTTCGTGACCAATCCAAGCCCCCAGCGGAACCCAAAGCCCCCAAACCGCCGCCCAATACCTTGAAATCCAACCTGATTGGGATTTTCTCAGGGCTTTTCATCACGCCCGTAGCGATGAGCTTTATGATTTACGGCTGTAAAACCATGATGGATGCTGCCCATGCCGGCGGGATTCCCGCCGTGATTCTGGGGTTGTTTGAAATCCTCGCGGCGACTTCGCTTTTTGCCTTGACTGGCGTGGTGACAGGGTATTTCTCGTCGTTGTCTTGGGCGGTTTCCGCCTTGTGGCCGGTGTTGCTCACGGTTTTGGCCGGTCCCATTCGTTCCCTGGTGGCCTCGCATAACGACACGTTAACCGGGGTTTCGGATCGTTCCTTGTGGTGGGATTTCCTGGGTGGGGTCTCGACTTTGACGGCTTCAGGTTTGTTCCCGACCATGGCGATTGTGATGGTGGGGGCTTCCTTGGCTTCCCAGGTGGCGTATCTTTCGGGGCGCGAAATGACCCGCAAAGAACACCAGGTGATGGAAACGGTAGATAAACAGCCGGGCGAGCCGGTGGTGCCGCGGTCGCGCCACCGCGATCATTTCCTGTCCATAGTTATTGCCCTGGTGTGTAACACGGGGGGGATGCTGTCTTTAATTCCGCTGCATGATCGTCTGGCGGTGATTACAGGCGCGACGGGGCATATCACGGAGTTCCCGCCGGTGGCACAGTATGGTCTGCCGATTTTAGGGATTTTGCTGTTGTTTATAGAGGTTTACGCGGGTTCGCGTTCGGCGGCGGGTCTGTTCGTGGCGGGTTTCGTGTGCGGGGTTATTCCTGGGGTAGTTTTGACTTTCGGCGAGGTTTCCACTTCCGGGTGGACCGAGCATATGGTACAGTTTTTTTCCGAGCGTCTCACCGCTTCGATGCACGTGTCGGGCGGGCCTTTGACTGCCTTCGGGTTTGTGTTGATAGCTTGCGGTTTAACCCTGTATTGGTGTCGCCAGTCGGGTAAGCGTGATCAGCTCGAGGAGCTCGCCGCCACTGGGGTCATTTAGGGTTCATGAGGTGCCATTTACGTTCCGGGCGTAAGTTATAACGGTGTGGCAGCAGAGTATCACGGGGGTTTTGAGCTAACTTAGAGGGAGACTGTCGACAGGAGAGACCCGTGAACGAAACCGATAATCAGACCCAAGACCTGCCAGAATATCTGCGCAAGCAAGAGCCAGATTTGACAGGAAATGCTATCTTTCTCTCTGAAGAGAGCCTAACGGAAACACCGGTGGTTCTTCCCGAAGATTCGTCAATCACGTCCACTGCTGGTCGTGAGGATTCAGGGGAAACCCCGGGGGTCGATACCCCGGATGTGCCGCCCACTACGGTGGCGGATGTGCCGCCTCAACCGGTCGAAACGAGGGAACCGGAAGCAGCGGCGGCGGTTACGGACACGGCTAACTCCCCGGAAAATTCAACTCTATCAAGTCCCGTCTTGGGGAAAACGAAAAATCCCGAGCCGCAAGACCCAGAATCGGAAGATAACGCGGCGGGCGAAAGCCCCGCCGCAGCTGAGGAAAGTCCCGCCCCGGTAGAGAAAAGTCCGGTTTCCTCCGAGGCACCTCATGAAACCGTAATCCAACCGGAGGACGACGCGGTGCCAGACCCGGAAACGGCGGTCGCGCCACCGCGAAGCGCGGACTCGAACGAGGCTGCGCCGGGCGAAAAGCCTGCCCCTGTCCTCGGCGTGCCCAGTCCCTATCCGCAACCAGAATTACCGCAAGAACCGCAGGTAGCTGCGCAAGCTGAGGCCAATTTCACCACGGATGGGGATTCGGAAACCACGGTGGTACGTCGCAAATCCCTGCTGGGAGGGCAAACCACCGAAACTATTGCCCCGCTTAATCCCCCGACGGGTGAAACTGGAGAACCCCAGTGGCAGCCGCGACCCGCGCAACTGCTGGGCAAGGAAGACACCCAGCTCAACGAGGCCACCGTTTTGGCCGGCGCTTCTATCAAGCCCGCGAAAATCTCGCGCGCGGGGGCACATTTCGGGTCTTTGCTGACCTGTCTGTTGGCCTTGCCTTTTGCCTGGGCTTTCCTGAAGCACTCTCACGGGTTGCTCTATGCAACCGCAGAATCCACTTTTAATACGGGTCGCTACTCGATAGAAGGCCTGAGCTACCTGGTATTAGGCCTGGCGCTGGTAGTGATAATGGGACTCGCGGCTCGCTTGTCCTCGCTGGGTCCCTTCCTGGTGGGAATCCTGGTGACTCTTGGCGGATTATCCTTTGTGGTGATGCCGGTATTTATCAAGAATAACCTTGATTCAACCTTGACGTGGTTGTCGAATTCCAAGCTTATTCCTTTCCAGAACTTGTCTTATTTCTTGGCCTCTTCGGGTTTCTCGGGGGATTTCCTGGCGATGGGGGTCGCCCTGTTAATGATTGGGGTTGTGGGTCACACCGCGCGGCGTCGCGGTCGCACCGACCAAATCGCGGACAAGGCCCTGGCCAAGACAGAAGCACTACAATAAAACGAAAAGCCAGGGTTTCGGATGGCACCTCGTGAAGCCTGCGACTTCACGAGGCGCGAGCCGAAACTCCGGTGAATTTTAGCTGGCGCGCGGTCGCCACCAGAATCCGCGCCAAAGAATACCGGGAGGGATAAGTGGTCGAAGAAACCAATCTGGCGACTATGCGCATCCGCACCGGCGAGTTTTTCGAACGGGTCATGAAAAAGCTGGGCGATAAAGTTAACCGGGTCACCATGGAGGAACGGTTTCAATTCTCCAACTCTGGCGACCCCTTGAATCGGGTTTTTGCCTTGAAATCCGGGAAAGTAAAGTTGACGCGGTTGTCAACCCTAGGGCGTGACCACCTGTTGGAAATCCTCGGTCCGGGTGACGTATTCGGCCTGGAAGCACTGGTGGGCGAGAATGTGTGGTTCTATACCGCTACCTCTATGGAATCAGTCGAGGTCACCTGGGCGCACGTCGAGGATATGCGCCAGGTTCTGGCCGACAACCACAATTTAGAAATGCAACTGTTGCGAT
The DNA here is from genome assembly GCF_000160615.1 of Mobiluncus mulieris ATCC 35243. Lineage (GTDB taxonomy): Bacteria > Actinomycetota > Actinomycetes > Actinomycetales > Actinomycetaceae > Mobiluncus > Mobiluncus mulieris. Next base: position 298,930 of record NZ_GG668520.1, read on the forward strand.
CCTTTGCGGCGTTAACCCAACAACGCTATGAACGCACTATGACAATCCGGGACTTGGACGTGCCCGGACGTTTGGCAGCGGTTTTGCTGTATCTGGGGGAGCGTTTCGGCGAAACCAGCGAAGGCGGACTGGTGTTGCCACGCGGGCTGACCCAACGGGAACTGTCACAAATGATTGGAGCCTCGCGGGAAACCGCGAATAAAATCCTGGCGGATTTCTGTAATCGCGCCTGGATTACCCACGAAAACCGGCTAATTACCATCATTGACTGGGAACGGTTGAACCGACGTGCCTCTTGAACCGGCGACGCGGTTACGGCTGCCCCGCTTGGCTTTGGTGACTCCCGGGGGGATATATTTTCACGAGGTGCCAAGAATTTACGCTGGCACCTCGTGAAACCGACCCCTAGAGGGGACGTTTAAAGTAACCCACCAGCGAATCCGAACCACCCGGACCGGGCACAACCGCAACCAGCTCCCAGCCGTCTTGACCGAACTGGTCAAGAATCTGTTTCGTGTTGTGAACCAGCAGCGGAGCTGTGAGATATTCCCATTTCGTCATGTCTGCACTCTATCCTATTTTCACGGCAGTAGCGCGTTTCGAGGCTCGCACATGCGCCAAAACGTGAGGAGCGTGTTTAGTGCGCAATTCCTCGGCCAAAGTGTCGTCGGCTTCACGCAACCATTTCTCCCAGGACTTGACCTCGGGATAGTTACGCAACATGGCGCGGCGCTCCCGCTCTGTCAAGCCCCCCCACACCCCGAAAGAGGCGCGGGAATCCAGGGCATCGGCAAGGCATTCGATACGCACCGGGCAGCCGAAGCAAATCGAGCGAACCTCGCGCTGGGCAGCTCCTTGAACGAAAAGTTGATCTGGGGGGATATCCGCGCACAGAGCTTGCGCGGCCCACGTCTGGTCTCCATTGACTGACATACTCATCTTTCTACTAGACGTCCGTAACGTCTAAAATCCTAGTCAGGAAACGGTAAAACTTCAAGGCCGCTCTGATGATTGGGCGGGCGAAGCCAAGCTTTTTAGGGTACAATCCCAGGTCAACACGAATTAGGCCACCACGGGTGGCGGCGGGAAGTCCTGACATTCACCCCGGACGCAACGCGGGGAAACCTCGCTTGGCAGCGGCACAAATGCCGCCGCCAAGCTGATTTTGAATCTAGTGGAAACCCGAGCGGAGAGGCTCTAAACTTGAGACATGGGGAATGAAACCGTGAACACCGGGTGTCCAGTACGCAAAATTCGGGTGGTAGGACTGCTGATAGCCTTTGTGGCGGCCTGTGCCGTGGCCGGGATTTTTACCGCCGGACTGGCCTTGCCGGTGGTGGGAACCGCCGCTCTGGTCAGCGCCAAAGGAATGCAATCCTTCGACGATTTACCCAGTGATTTCACGGCTTCGCAGCCTTCGATGAAATCCATTATCACCGCTGCCGACGGCACTCAAATCGCTGAATTTTTCGCGGAAAACCGGATAGCGGTGCCGTTGAAGGACGTGGCGCGTACCCTGCAACAAGCCGTGGTGGCCATCGAAGATCGCCGCTTCCTGGAACACCGCGGGGTGGATATTGAGGGCATGAGCCGTGCGCTGTTGTCGAATCTGGCAGGCAACAACCTGCAGGGAGCCTCTACCTTGACCCAGCAGTATGTTAAAAACCTGCTGATAGAACAAGGCCGGGCTGCTGGCGACCCCGATATGATTGATGCCGCCTCCGAGACCACCATTGAACGCAAGGCGCGGGAAGCCAAACTAGCACTGTCCCTGGAACAAAAAATGTCGAAATCTGACATCCTGGAAGGCTACCTCAACATCGCCCAGTTCGGACCGTCGGTCTACGGGGTGGAAGCCGCCTCGCGACATTATTTCTCGAAATCCGCTAAAGACCTTTCTTTGGCTGAAGCCACGCTTTTAGCTGGAATTCCGCAATCACCTAATGGACACGACCCCGTAACCAACCCGAAATCCGCCACCCTACGCCAACACGCGGTTTTAGCGGCGATGGTGCGCGACGGATATATCACCGCCGCGCAACGTGACCAAGCGGCCGCATTCCCTGTAGCGAAACTGTTGAAAGTCTCGAATGCCCAGCAAGGCTGCGGTCTGGCCGGCAACGCGGCGTATTTTTGTTCCTGGGTGGTGGGCGAGATTCTGTCTTCGCCGGAATTCGGAGCGACCTACGCCGAACGCCAACGCTTGCTGTTGCGCGGGGGGTTAGAGATTAAAACCACCTTGGATCCCAAAACCCAACAAGCCGCTTTTGACGCAATAACCGGGCGTATCCCCGTAGGCGACCCCTCGGATGTCAAGATTGCACTGTCCAGCGTTCAACCGGGAACCGGCAAAATTCTGGCGATGGCGCAAAACACCAATTTTGGGGTTGAACCCGGTAATAACGGGGTGACCGAGACTTCGTATAATGCCGATTACAACCACGGGGGTAATGCGGGTTTCCCTACCGGGTCAACCTTCAAGGTCTTTACCCTCACCCAGTGGTACCAAGAAGGCCACGGCGGGCTGGATGTGGTTGGCGGTCGCTACCTGGTGCCGCGACACGAATGGAATATCTCTTGTGCTCCGGAACTGGCGGTGGACTATTCCTTTTCGGAAACCGGCGAACTCAAGCGCGGTGCGATGACCGTGGAGAGTGGTACCGCGTACTCAGTCAACGGGGTGTTTATCGATATGGCCTCCAAAATGGATTTGTGCGATATTGCGAATACTGCCGCAAAATTGGGTGTTACCAAGCCTAACGGGACACCGCTGACTCCCAACCCGGCTTTTGTGATTGGGGCGGGTAACGCCACCCCGCTGCAGATGGCGAATGCCTATGCGACTTTCGCGTCCCACGGGGTGTTTTGTTCGCCGGTAGGCATCACCTCAGTGACGGATTCCACCGGGAAATCCTACGATGTGCCCACCGCGAACTGCCACCAAGTGTTAACCCCGGATGTGGCCGACAAGGTTGCTGTTACCCTGCAAGGGGCACTGCGCAGAGGTCCGGGTTCCACCGCCGCGATTTCCCGCCCGGCGGCGGGTAAAACCGGCACCACCGACGTGAACGACAATACTTGGTGCGCGGGTTTCGTCCCGCAGCTGTCGGCCGCCATCTGGGTGGGGCATTCTAACGGTAATATTCCGGTGGGTCACCAGGTTATCGGGGGACGCTATTACGGCTCGTTTTTCGGTGCGTCCCTGGCGGCTCCAGCCTGGGCGACGTTCATGAATGGCGCTTTGAATGGCGTGCCAGTCGCCCCATTACCTCAGGTGAGTTTGGGAGGGGGACGTGCCTTTGCGAAAGTGACGGATCCTGATGCTACCATCAAGCCCACTCCGAATGTCAGCACTCCGACCCCGGGTGCCCCGGGTGTCCCGGGAGGAAACGGCCGCGGGGGATTACATAACGGTGGTTCTGGCAACGCCGGGGGTAATGGCGCCAACAATCCGACTACCCCCGCTCAACCTGGTGGTGGCGCGAATGGTGGAGCGAATGGTGGACCGAATGGCGGCGCGAATGGTGGAGCGAATGGTGGAGCGGACGGTGGAGCGGACGGAGGTAGCGGAAATGCCACGAGCCCCGGCGGTTCGGGGGATTCCACGAACCCGGGCGGCAACCCGGCTCCTCCCGCGCCGGCTCCTCCCGCGCCGGCTCCGGCACCCGGCGGGGCGACGCAATGAAAACGGATACTTATCAAATGGTAACTTTTCTAAAGTAGTGACAGTGGCGGCCAGTCGTGGCCGTCACTGCGGTTGCGAACGTGGCCTAGGGAAGTTCCGGCATAGACAGAGAGGGAAGTTATGGCCTTAGGACAGTGGGTGGCGCTTGGTGGCATAGCCGCAGGCACAGCAGCCTGGGCAGCTGAGCGAGCTTCCCATGACTATCAGTTGGTTCGATTCCAGGTTCCCGCCCGGGTTTGCGGCTCGCGCCTCATGAATTCGGCGCAAACATCGGCTTTTCCATCGCCGAATCCTACGCGCGACGCGGTGGACGGTGGCACAGCGGCGACTGAGTCGACCCCCGGGGCGGTGCCTCCGCTGCGGATTTTGCACTTGAGCGACACGCATTTGTATCGTGGGCGCGAGGATTTAACGGCGTGGCTGCGTCGTTTGGCGACTCGCGCCGGCCAGGATTTTGACTTCGTCGTGTTGACCGGGGATATGTTGGCCACCAGTTTTGGCGACGCGCACCTGGCCACGCGGGCTTTCGCGCCGCTGGTGGCCAGCGGGGTTCCGGGGGCGTACGTGTTTGGGGCTCATGATTATTACGCAAACCGGGCGGGGAATCCCTTGGGATACCTGGTAAAGGGCGTGGCTGGGTGGCTCGCTGGATTGCGTGGATCCGGTCGGTGTTTCGCGGCGGCTGTCCCGGCTGGCTCGGCTGGCTCGGCGCGCGCGGGTATGTGGAGTGGCGCGCGGCGGGTTTCGCGGTCTGAGCGAACCGGAAGTCAGGGGGGCTCCGGGGATTTTGGTCGGGTATTTCGCGATTTCCTGGCGGATTCCCCGTGGGTGGATGTGAATAACCGCCAGACGGAGTTATCGGCTGCGGGGTGGCGGGTGGCTTTGGCGGGGGTCGACGATCCGCATATCGGTCGCGATGTTTTCCCGGGGTTTCCGGGTGCGGGTGCGGCTGGTGGGGTGTCGCTTCGGGCGGATTCATTAGGTGCCATCGGGAATTCCAGCGCCGGGCGGGAGGGCGAGTCGCCCGGGAATCGTGCGCGATTGCGGATTGGTTTGGCTCATGCGCCTTATGCGCGGGTTTTGGATGCTTTCGAGGCGGCGGGCGCGGATGTGGTGTTTTGTGGGCATACGCATGGGGGTCAGGTGTGTTGGCCAGGGGGACGTGCCTTGGTGACGAACTGTGATTTAGGGTCGCGTTTTGCCTCGGGGGTGTTTTCTTGGGTTGACGGACAGCCAAGCCGGGTGATGGAACCCGGTGCGATGCGGGTGAGTGTGAGTCCTGGGCTGGGGACTTCGCCGTTTACGCCGTGGCGCGTGTTTTGTCCGCCAGCCGCGTTTTTGGTGGAGTGTGGCAGAAATCAGTGAAGAAATGTGGTTTTGCGGGGATTTTTCCCGCAAAACCACGATACTCACTCTTTTTTGCCACGTATGTGGTGAGTTTCCAAAAATGGCGGCTTGCCGTTATACTCGAAGAGTTACACACGGGGTGTAGCGCAGCTTGGTAGCGTGCTTCGTTCGGGACGAAGAGGCCGCGGGTTCAAATCCCGCCACCCCGACCGAGCGAGCATCCAAACCGAAGGCGAAGCCTTCGAGCTTGTGATGCGAGCGAGGGAGGGGTACGCAATCGCGCAGCGATTGCAGGTACCCCGGCTTTTTTCTTTGAATCCTTGTTGTGCGTTGGGTACGCAATCGCGCAGCGATTGCAGGTACCCCGACTGTTTGTTTTCCCAGGTGGTAGCCTGTTTGATTTTGTGTTACATGGTCGTGTTTCATTTTTCGCGTACCCCGTGCGTACCCCCGTTTACTGCGCTGATGCTGGTGACGGGGCTGGGGCTGGTGGTGTTTTGGATGACTTGGTTGAGTGTGGCTAGGGAGGTTTGGTCGGCTTTGGTTCCTAGCCAGTGGGTGTAGCGTGATGTGGTGGTGAGGTCGGCGTGTCCGGCCCAGGCTCTTACGGTGGCGAGGTCTATTCCAGCGGCTAGCCAGATACAGATGGCGGTGTGGCGTAGGTCGTGGATGGTTGTGTGTGGTCAAATAAAAGTGAGCCGTTTGAGCGGTTGGAATTGAGCTACTTGGTGGCTCAGTTTTAGGGGCTGGCGGGTTTGGGTGTTTCCTCGTGTTGTGGGGGACACTGGCTCGTTCGTGGCTTAGGTTCCTGATGAATGATTTTTTCTATTAGTCAGGAAGGAAAGGAATGACGATACCAGTGTCCATTCAAGAACATATCAGACCTGAGTTGCACAATTGGAGTGACCCATTTTAGGTGTGGGGGTTGAAGGGGATTTTCTGCAGGATTTGTTGGATTTCGTCTGGTATGGGGTCGTCTATCGGGATTTCTGTGTTACCGATTCTGGCTAGTGTTCTGCAGATTGGCCCGAGTTTCCGCACGAGTTTCTTGGTGGTGATTCCGGTCTTTTGGTACAAATAGCGGGAGACTGCCAAAACGGCCATGACCACAGTCAGATGCGCGTCGATAGCGTCGCGTTGCCGGTGGAAAATCGGCCTGGCACGCAAATCGGTTTTGGATATGCGTCAAGGACTGCTCCACGTGCCACAGTTCGTTATACGAGCGATGAGAGGGTGTCAAATAGATTGTGTAAGTGGTGGGTGAGATGAAAGGATGCTGATTATGTCTATGAGTGCTGTTGATGATAAGGCTGCTGTTGTGGCGGTGGAGGGCGCGGCGGGTGAGTTGCGTCGTGAGTTTTTCAGTGATGAGTTGCTTGACCGACTGTTGGATGCCACGTCTCGTCGAGGCTGTACCCGCCACAACACTAACCCATAACGGAGTGACCCAAAACCACCACCCCAAAACCCCGCCACCAGCACAAACAGCCAGAAAACCCACCATATGCTACAAATATGTGCAACTCAGGTCATGAAGTCCACGTTGCCATAATCGCTTTCCGCTATCACCCCCGCATCCATGAGGCGCTGGCTCAAAATTGTAGAGGGTGCGGCGAGTGCATGGCTATCCAAAATCGCCAGTGTCTGTTATACATTGCGTAATTCCATGAGAATGTCACCGATTGGGGCAGAAATTTCTTCTCCGTTCAGTCTTTGGTAACGTTGGTGAGCTTCTGACCATTTATCGTAGGGAAAGTCACCCGGAATCTGCTTGCGAGCTTTCGCAGTTTGCGCCCGTTTACTATTCACAGCCAGATACTTTCCTATAACCTTTTCCCACCTGTCTTGGACTTGCTTTGTCTCTGGTGCACCACCCATATCCTCAAAGTGCCAAATCAGCCAAACCTCAAAGCATGGAATCGAAGTAATCAGCACGCACGACTGTCGCGATTGCCTCAAGTCTTTGATTTCTTTTCCGAAATTGTCTTGGTCGAAAACGGCCCAAACTTTGGTGTACTGGGCACCTTCTCTTTTGGCCTCGCGGGAAAACTTGTTGGCGGCTTCTACTACTTGTTTAGGCGAGGCTCCTTTAATCGTCTTAATCCGCAGGCTGGGAACAGATCTTCTAAAGTGCTCAAAGTACTGCCTCTCGGTAACCTCTCCATTGGTGACAATCAGGAACGTAGGTCTGGCACTACGTGAATGTCTCCTAGCCATCTGTCAAGACCTCGTACAAATCGGCAGTGTTGATGTTGGGGACGCTCCCGAATGCGCCTTGGAAGTATTGCTTGGCCAGATTTGATTCTTTTCGAATTCCTTTATCGATTTGGTACAGTACACAGCCCTCACCTGCGCTTTTCTCGGTAAACCACGTTTCATGAGGCGCCAAGGCAGAATCGGGATACCTATCCAACAACGTCACATCATGGGTGTTGAAAATAAGCTGGGCACCTTTAGCATTAATCGCTTCATTCTTAAATAGTTCCACCAATTCCCGCACCAAAACAGGATGCAGCGATTCATCGAGTTCATCGCAGACCACGACAGCTCCCTTTTTCAAACCATATATAGCTGGAATCGCGGTGTTCAGCCAGGAAATAGTGCCTCTGGATTCGTCGACCAGGTTGAAACTAACCGTCTCGCCATCAGCTGGGGCAACATGCTGCAACACGATACTTTTCGCAATCTGTTCCAGTTCCTCTTCGGGAAGTTCACCGATTTCTCCGGTCTCTCCGAGTTCGGCACCTCCCCTTAAAATCTTGCTAACCGCGTTAGCGATTTCTATGTATTTAGCCGGCACCTGATGCTCATCAACTGAGATTCCGCTTATCCCCAGGTCGGCTAGCTTCAAAGTCTCTACCGCCAGCTTGACCCAGCTTCTGTCGCCGAGTAGCACATTGGTCAACCAGTTATGCCGAACCATTTTGTCCACCTCATCGGGCCAGATAAACAGGAATCTAGCTAAACCATTTACGAACTCCATGACCGCCTCAGATTTGAACATCCGAGCCAGATTAATGAAAAGTACATCCGGATTGACGCCAATTTTTTCCAGTAAAAGGTCGGGGACACCCGCAACAATACCCTTGGAACCGAATCTCTCAATCAGTTTCACTGGTCGCGACTTTCGCCACCTGGTAAGGGTTTCTTCCTGGACGCCGGAGCTATCAACTGCTACCTGGTATCTCCACCTCACGTCATCGAGAACCACCTCTAGTTCGTAGCATGTAGGCTGGGGATTCAACTCGGGAAACAGTCTATTCGGTTGGTGAAGTTCAGATGGAGACCGGTGTGCGTCTCGGATTGACCTGATTAACAGAGCTAATGCCTCTAAGAAAGTAGTTTTCCCCGAAGCGTTACTTCCGAAGATTCCCGCGACACGCTGCGTGTGTTCCGCCCATGAATCGCCCTTGGGAGGAGTTCTTCGCCGTTCCAAAACAGCATCCGACATGCTTAAAGTGGAGCGGGTTGCGAACCCCTTGTAGTTTTCAACGGTGAAAGATAGCAGCACAACTCAAAGTCTACAATACTTATTTGCATTTTTTGCAAATTATCCGCAAATTTTGCGTTTAGCGGGTGCGCGGCACTTTGGGGTTCATGAGGTGCTTGCGCAGGTTTGGGCACAAATTTGTAATGTGGACTTGCTTACAATTAAAAGCTTCGCCCGCAGCCCCCGGATGGCACCTATAAAATCCAACACTCACACCTCGGTCAGAGCCTGAAGCGTGCTGGTATTTGCCGCTTCGGCTAAGGGGTACGCAATCGCGCAGCGATTGCGAATACTCCGACAGGCAGAGCGACCCTTGGCGGTTAACTTTCGTACAAAGGTATCTTAGCGTTACCCCAGCAGAGCGAGTGGGACGATGGCGATGCCGTCGGGGCGGCGGAATGCGAACTGTCCGGTGGTGATTACGATGCGTTCGACCAGCCGTTTTCCGATTTGTTCGCCCAGCCAGTGCAGGTGCTTCAGGTCGTTTTCACTCACGGTGGTGGCTAATTTGACCTCGAAAGCAATGACTTTCCCATCGTAGCGCTCCAAAATCAGGTCGATTTCGTGTTCCCCGGCGCGGGTGCGCAGGTGGTAGCACTTGGCTTCAGCGGCTTGTCCGGCCGCACGCACAGTTAAAGTAGCCAGTGCCTCAAAGAGCTGCCCGAAGGTTTCCATACTGCCGGGGTTGCCACTGAGCAGTGTTTCGGGGGTGGTTCCCGTCAGAGCAGCGGCGATACCGGGGTCGAATAGTTGATGCTTGGGTCCGAAAGTGAGTCGTTTCAGGGACGTTCCAGTCGGTGCCCAACCGGGTACCGGATCGAGAATCCGCAGTTGGGTCAACAACTCGCGAATATTCTGGGTGGTGCTTTTCGCAGGTTTATCGGGCTCTCCGGGACTAGCGGCATCCAAAATGGCAGAGTAGCTGGCGGTGGTTGAGGATGCGGCGGCATAGGCACTCATCCAGACTCTAAGACTTTGGGGTTTACGCATCAACACGCCTTGTTCGGGGATGTCATGGTCGATAATGCGCTGAATATAGCCATCTATCAAAATCCGTCGGGCGCGTGGGGAGGCGCGGAAAATCTGGGGCATCCCGGTCTCACAGATAGCCTGGGCATAATCCGGGAGTCCAAAATTGGTTTCCCCGGATATTTCCGCGTCGCCTAAGAACAAGCGGCTAATGAACACGCTGGGGCTGGTGCTGGGACGCTCGGCCAGGCTCAAGGGGCGCAGTCGCAGCGAAGCGATACGTCCCGCTCCGCTGTGTGTGTCCACCCCGGAAACGGGCGTGGCGCTGCCGGTCAGCAGGAACCTGTTGGGTGTTTGTTGATCCACGAGGCGGCGTACCGCGTCCCACACGGGTGGGTATTTCTGCCATTCATCTATGCAGGTTGTTGCGTATTTAGTCAGCTGGTTTACGGTATCGGCGGCGATGAGTTGTCCCACCTCGGGATTATCCAAAGCCAGTACATGCTCTACCCACCGCTGTGCGGTTTCGGTTTTCCCTACGCCCTTGGCGCCGTCAATCGCAATCGCGGGCAGCTGCGGGAACAATTCCCGTAGTTCTTCGTCTAAATACCGGGGTAGATAGTCCTCGGGAGCGCCAGGAATTTTCGTGAGCATACCGGCATTTTATCAGTCTATCGGTCGATTTGCCGGAAACTTATCGGTCGTTTTGCCGGAAACTTATCGGTCGTTTTGCCGGGAACTTATCGGTTGGTTTGCCGAGCTGTCACCAAGTACTTTGCCGAGATAGCGCTGGTCGCTTTACCGGTTTCATGAGGTGCTATTCGATACCACCAGCACTGTCACTAGATGCGAGCTTTCTCATATTCCGTGGAAATTTAGCCAGCAAGTCCTCCGGTGGCCAGCAGGGCTTCACAGATTTGGAGTTGGGAAGGAAGTATCCCGCGTCGGTGAGGGGGTGGGAAATCGCTTGGGAGCGTTTTATCCCGTCTCGAAGGTCGAACAGTAAGTAACTGGCCGAAAGTACTACAAGAACTAGCCCTAAACTTAAGCTACCCCGAAAGGTTCAAAACAAACTAACAAACCAAACCCCACTTAAAAAACTTGACAAGCTTACATATACCCCGAAATCCGGTTATCTCGACCTCGAGATAACCCTGTGACCTTGGGTTTTGTTATTGAGAATCGGTGAGAATTTGCTTATGTGTTCGTGGTCTCGACCCGCAGTAACGCTGCTAGAATTCCCCTAGCCGCTGCGTGGAAAGGATTTTGATGCTGACCGATTTGCCGCTCGAAGAATTGCAGGTTTTTGAACCCGATGTGAAACAACCCCAGGATTTCAAGGATTTTTGGGATAAAACCTTGGCGCAAGCGCGCGAGACCCCCGCTGGGATGAGCCTGGAACCAACCCCGACCCCACTGGAGACCCTGGAATACTATGATGTGACTTTCCCGGGATTTAACGGCGATTCCATCAAAGGCTGGCTGGCGGGGAAGCCCGGGTTCACCCAGGCCGACCCGCAACCCGTAATCGTCGAGTACCGCGGCTATGGTGGGGGTCGTGGCCTGCCTGGCGAGGAACCTTTCTGGCCCTCGAGCGGCTTTGTGCATTTTTTGATGGATACCCGCGGCCAGGGCGGGGATTGGGGCAGCGGCGGGGACACCCCCGACCCGTATCCGGTGAGCCCGCATGCTTTGGGGTTCTTCACTAACGGCATCGAGTCGCGCGAGACGTATTATTACCGCCGCCTGATAACAGACGCAATCCGGGCGGTGGACGGGGTGTTGACCTTGCCTTTTGTTGATTCTAAGCGCGTGTTTTGTGCGGGTGCCTCTCAAGGTGGGGGGCTTGCGGCTATCACTAGTGCGTGGCATCCGCAGGTGCGCGCGGGACTGGCGGATGTGGCCTTCCTGGGGAATCTGTTACGTGGGGCGATGCTCACTGACACAGTGCCGTACTACGAATTGGCTCGGTATCTGCGGGTGAAACCACAGCGGATAGAGGCGGTGCGCGAGACTCTGGCGTATTTCGACGCGGTGAATTTCGCGCGCCTGGCCGCCACACCGTGCTACTTTTCGGTGTCGCTGCAAGACGAATACGTGCCGCCGTCTTGCACGTACTCGATTATCAATCAGTGGGCGGGCGATAAATCGGTAGAGGTCTATGAATTCGCCAAACACCAGGGGGTGGGTTTGACACACCGCTACAAGCAGCACGCCTGGCTACAGCAGTTCCTGGATATCTAGCGAGGCGCTGGTGCCACCCCAGAGCGTCGAGCGACAAGCACCTCATGAATCCGCACCACCCTATCGGTGGTAGGGCGAAACCAAGTCGGTGAGTCCTTGCGAGGACTGCGCGACCGCCTGGCCGGCCTCGAGGGTGGAGCGAGCCCCCGCCGCGCTTTGTTGAGCACTCTCCGAGACGCTGCCGATGGCACCAACGATTTGTTGGGTGGTGCCCGCAGCGCCTTGTACCACCGCCGACATTTCGTTGGTGGTGGCGGTTTGCTGTTCTACGGCCGAGGCGATGGTGGTTTGCGAATCGTTGATGCGCTCGATAATCTCCGAGATTTGGGCGATGGCCTCGGTGGCTTTAGCGGAGTCTTCCTGGATAGAGGCTACCCGCTGGGTGATATCGGCAGTTGCATTGGCGGTTTGCGCGGCCAGGTCTTTGACTTCCCCGGCGACCACCGCGAAGCCTTTGCCGGCATCCCCGGCACGCGCCGCCTCGATGGTGGCGTTTAGCGCCAACAGGTTCGTTTGTTCCGCAATCGAAGTAATCGACTGGGTAATCTCGCCAATTCCTTGGGAAGAAGCCTCGAGAGTAGTGATGACCTCGCTGGCTTGACCCACCGTAGTGACAGCCTCGGCGGCAACCAGGGAAGCCGAATTCGCGGACTCGGAGATTTGGCGAATCGCTTGCTGCATTTCCTCCATTGCCACGTTTAGGGTGCCCATATTGCTGGCGAGCTGCTGGGCTTGCGCATTGGTTTGCTCGGCTTGCTCCTGGGTTAGCGCGGCGGTTTTATCCAGTTCGGCGGCGGTTTCGCTCAAACCCCCGGCGTGTTCGTTCAGGAAGGCGGCGGTTTCACCCACCGAGTCGATTAGCGAGTTAACCTGTTGGTTTTGACCATTAAAGGCTTGGGCGAGTTCCCGCATTTCCGGCACGCCACGTTTATCGTTGAGTTGGAAGTTCAAATCATAGGGATCGTGGTTGCGCAGCGCCGAGGTGTGCCCCGAAAGCGGGCGGTTTACCCGACGAAGTACCGTAAAGAGGAATACGAGCATTCCCAACGCTAGGAGGGTGAACACAGCAATCAGGGCGTAAATGGTCAGGTTTTGAAAAAAGGTGGCTTGCGTGATTTGATTCTGGCCTTGGGAGCCCATCCCGGATTCTATGGTGTTGAGATTGTTTAAGGGTGAGTCCACGGCGCGTTTGGCGTTCGCATAGGATTGGCCGAACACTAGGTCGGAGGCGAGTTTTTGTTGTTTTGCGGCGTCTAGATTTTTTTCTTCGGGGGTGAAGTTGTAGTTTTCCATATCTGGAGGGAGGGTGGAAAAGTCTTCGCCGCGAGAGAGGGCAGCTAGCGCCATGGCGTGCAGTTCGTCTTGGTCGGTTTGCTTGGTGGCTTCTTTTGATTTGTTAATCAAGTCGAGGAGTTGGGGGGAGCCGCCATTCTCTTTGATGAGTTTTTCGCCGTATTCGCGGTCTTTCAAGACGTATTTTTGGTTGAAATAGGTCGAAAGTGCTTCCGACAGACCGGAGACTACGTAGACACGGGAGGTGTCGGTTAGTTCCACTGAAGCTGATTTGAGGGTGGCGATGCCGATTTCGCGTTCGGCGGATTGGTGTTGTGCCGCGTTTACGGTTTTGGAGGCGAAAATGGAGCTGATTTGAACTCCGAGACCCACCAGCGCCAGGACTATGACAGAGGTTATGGTCATTTTTACCATGAAAGAGAATCGCATTTTTTCACTCCTTGTTAGGCAATTGGCGGGTTTAGGGTGGCGTAGTTCAGGGCGAATGATTCCACGCCCCAGGGTGCCATGACTTGTTTGAGGATTCCTTGATCCATGAGTTTTTGCAGTCCGGCTTGGGTGGCTTTCGCTAGGGGTTCATTGTTTTTAGCGGTGGCGAGGCCTTGCGGAGCCATTTGGAAGGATTCGCCGACGGAGGCGAAGTTTTTGTTTCTGGTTTCGGCGTACTTGATGATTGCGCTTTCTCCGATAATGGCGTCTATGCTGCCGTTTGCTACTTCGTTGATGAGTTTGTCTTGGTCTTTGTCGGCGACGATTTTTATGGCGGTTTTCCCGGTTTCTTTACAGGTTTCGCTTAAATCGTGCAGTAGTTCTTCTTGGGAGGTGTTTGATTTGGCGGCGATGGTGAATCCGCAGGGGTCGCCGTAGTCAAAATTTTTGGGGTTGTTTTTTTGAGTTCCGTAGATGAACCCAGACTGAATGTATGCTACCATGTTCAAGTCTCGCATGCGGGATTTTTTCACGGTCATGGCGGCGGCGGCCATGTCATAGGTTCCGTTGTCTACTTGGGAGAGGATCGAGTCGAAGTCGACGTCGCTGAATTGGACGTTCTTGATACCCAAAACTCGGGCTAGGGCTCTTACTACGTCCACTTCGTAACCGGTTGCTTGGTTTTTATCGTCAAAGAATCCGGCCGGAATGTAGGGGGAGTCGATGGCGACTTTCAGGAGTTCTTTGTTTTTGGCAGGGACTAGGGATGAAATTTCTTTGTCTTCGGGGATGGTGGACGTGTCGAATGAGTCTACGGCGTGGTTTGCTTTCCCGGCGCAGGCGGTCAGGGAGAGACATAGTGACGCGGTGCATAAAAGTGTAAAAATTTTACGAATCTTGTTCATGTTTAGTATCCCTTGCGTGGAATTATGTTGAGTTCTGGGCACTTGTTGTTTTTGAATATGCAAAAGAGCCACAGAACTTTAATGTGCATGACTTGAATGCGCTCCTATTGTAGCTCTATAAATGTTCGCGGGGTTTATTTTTTAGATATTTTCGTAAATCGGCTAGCCGAGCAGAGTTGTGACCAGGAGCCTAACGTAACGTCCGTAAAACTTGAGCCACTTCATATCAAGTTTAGCTAGCACTCTTGGGTCAAGAGTGCTAATATTGATGTTGTCAGATAAGACGCCGGTTGGTCGGGTTGGCCACGCGGACTTGGTTGGGTTCACGAGGTGCCATCCGAAAAGCCGGCTCGGGGCCAATCCCGGCGGCAACGCCGGGAATCACGGGCGGAAACACCGCCCGGGAATCGCCCCGTCAAAATTGAGAGGATGATAAAAATGACAACTTTACGTGACCCGTTCCAAGAACTAGATCGGCTGTTCAACACTTCGCATGGCCCGGCGGCACCCGCAATGCCGCTTGACCTGTACCGCGATGGAGACAAATTCGTAGCGAAGGTGGATTTGCCTGGCGTGAATCCCGCGTCTATTGATATCGACGTGGAAGACCGCACCTTGACCATCAGCGCTAAGCGCGAGGCGGACGACAAAGACGACCGCCAGTGGCTGACCCGCGAACGCCCCTCAGGCACCTTCGCGCGCCAGTTGACCCTGGGGTATGGCCTGAGCCTGGATGCGATTGCGGCCGATTACAACGGTGGGGTGCTGACCGTAACCATCCCGATTGCCGAAGAAAACAAGCCGCGCAAGATTTCTGTCAGTGTGGGCGACAACGCCGACAAGATTATCGAGAACTAGCCTCGGTTTGCAACCGCCGGGGTTTCCCGGTGGTTGACCTGGTTGACGGGGTTTACCTGGTTGACTAGGGGGTGTTGGGTTCATGAGGTGCCATTTGGAATGGCACCTCATGAACACTTTTAACCCATTTCAAAAACCAGCGCGAGCGATCAGCCGAAAAAACGACGCCGCGTGAAAACAAAGCTCCAAACCGGGAAACCCCGCCACTACACATTAAACTTGAATTCGACCACGTCCCCGTCTTGCATGACGTAGTCTTTGCCTTCCTGGCGGATTTTGCCCAGTTCCCGAGCCTTATGTAAATCACCGATTTCGACCAAATCGTCATAGCTGATGATGTCGGCTTTGATAAAGCCGCGTTCAAAATCGGTGTGAATCACCCCGGCGGCCTGGGGGGCAGTCCAGCCCCGGTGAATCGTCCAGGCACGCGATTCCTTTTCCCCGGCGGTCAGGAATGTTTGTAAACCGAGCGTGGCGAATCCTACACGCGCCAACTGATCCAAACCGGATTCTTGCAGTCCCGCATCCGCTAGCATCTCGCGGGCGTCGGCCTCGTCCAACTCCACCAGTTCGGCCTCGAAAGCGCCGTCCAAAAACACAGCTTCGGCCGGGGCAACCAAGGCGGCCAGCTCCTCGCGTTTAGCCTGGTCAGCGAGCCCTTTAGCGTCCATATTGAACACATAAATAAAAGGCTTGGAGGTCATCAACTGGAATTCGCGAACCAGCTCCCCATCCAGTTCCCCGGCGGTAATGGCGGAGGAAAGCGTGCGTCCCGAGTTCAGGATTTTCTCGCACTGTTCGGCGGTGGCCAGCACTTCCTTGGGGGTTTTCTTGCCGGAAACCTCTTTACGCAGGCGGGGAATCGTCTTTTCCAAGGTCTGCAGGTCGGCCAAAATCAGCTCGGTGGAAATCGTTTCGATATCACTAGCCGGGTCGATTTTGCCTTCGACGTGAACCACGTCAGGGTCGGTAAAAGCCCTGGTCACCTGGCAGATAGCGTCGGCTTCACGGATATTGGCCAGGAACTGGTTGCCCAGGCCCTCGCCCTTAGAGGCGCCTTTTACTATCCCAGCGATATCCACGAAAGACACGGTGGCGGGCACGATTTTCTGGGAGTTGAACATTTTCGCCAACACGCCCAGGCGCTTGTCCGGCAGGGGCACCACGCCCACATTCGGTTCAATAGTGGCAAAGGGATAGTTCGCCGCCAGCACGTTCGCGCGGGTTAGCGCGTTGAAAATCGTGGACTTGCCGACATTGGGCAGCCCCGCAATACCGATTGTTAAAGCCATGCCTCCAGCTTAGCGGCTGGCGGGTGGCTTGGGGACATTTATCATTCGAACTGGGTGGTGCCCGCGGTAGTGCCCGGTTCACGGGCTGGCACCTCGTGAATCGGTCTGGATGTAGTCACAGGACGCCACCGATACTGTGGGCTGGCACCTCATGAATCCGCAACGAAACCGCCTGGCGCGCCTGTGGCAAACGGTTAGCGCAGGTTGGAACCCCGCCAGGCCGCGCCCCACGAGGTTAGCGCAGGTCGCGCGGCAGGGCAAAACGGGTGGTTTCCTCAAGGGTTTCCACCGGTTCCACGTCGTCGAAGCCGTGCGCTGCGAGCCACTGCAAAACCTCGTCTACCAAGACTTCCGGCACTGACGCCCCGGAGGTCAACCCCACGGTTTTGGCGCCCTCGAACCAGTCTGCGCACAGTTCCCCCGCCCCGTCGACCCGGTAGGATGCCCCCGCCCCGGCCTCGCGCGCGACTTCCATCAGGCGCACCGAATTCGAGGAGTTCGCCGAGCCAACCACTATCACTACGTCGCACTTCGGGCTCATGGCTTTGACCGCACCCTGGCGGTTTTGCGTGGCGAAACAAATATCGCCCGAAGGGGGGCTTTCCAGTCCGGGGAAGTGTAGTTTCAGTCGCGCTACCGTTTCATTGGTCTGGTCTACTGACAGGGTGGTTTGCGACAGCCACACCATTTTGCGTTTGCCGTTGGTTGCGCTATCCGTTGCGTCCGTTGCAGCAGTTTCATGGTTGACGTGGTTGACGGATTCATGAGGTGCCAGTTCGGGTTGCGAGCCCGGCACCACATTTCTTGCCGGATTTGGGCTAGATTCGCCAGGAGCCAGCCCAAAATCTTGGCGCTCCTTCGGGCTTGGCGCCGGGTTTTCCCCCGGGGTTTCGGGCTGATTCCCGGTCAAAATGCTGACATCCTGGTTCGTGTCAATCACCCGAATCCGGTCGGGGGCGACCCCTTGGGTGCCTTCGACTTCCTCGTGGCCTTGGTGTCCAATCAGGATAATGTCATATCCCTGGTCAGCGAAGCGTTTGGCCTCGCGGTGTACCTTGGTGACCAGGGGACAAGTCGCATCAATAACCTTGAGCCCGCGCGCTTCGGCTTCGGCATAGACCGCCGGGGCTACGCCGTGAGCCGAGAAAATCACTCGTGATCCGGATGGCACCTCGTGAAGTTCGGAAACGAAAACCGCTCCGGCCGCCGCTAACGTGCGCACCACGAACTTGTTGTGCACGATTTCCTTGCGGACGTAAACGGGGGCACCAAAACGCTCCAAGGCGCGTTGCACCACGGTAACCGCGCGGTCGACCCCGGCGCAGTACCCGCGCGGGGATGCCAATAAAACCTTGCCCATCACGTGTTATCTTAGCCGAGCTTTCGGGTGGGTACAGTGCGGGGGGCGGCAGGTGGGGGTGGCAGAGGTTTTTACCGTTGCACGAGGTGCCATCCGAAAAAGCGCCTTAAATACGATGTGACCTGGTCTTATATCCCCAGTAATTGGGCTGGCGACGAAGCGAATTTTTGGGGCGTGGCGGGTGTGTAAAGTAGAGGACATGGAAGATAGAAATGAACGCCTCCTCGCGCCACGGGCCTTGCAAACTACCCGGGATAACCCCTGGCCTTTGGCGCTTTTGCTCGAGAAAATGGATGACTACATTGACCGGATGGCACCCACCTGGGTGGAAGCCCAGGTCATCGAGTACAACCAGCGTCCGGGCAACCGGATGTCGTTCTTTCGCGCCAAAGACCTGGAGGCTGACATGTCCATGCAGGTCAAGGCCTTTGGCAATGTGATTGCGGCGGCCGGACCGGCGATGCAAGCGGGGGCGCGGGTAGTGATGCAGGTCAAACCGGATTTCTATACTAAAACCGGGGATTTGTCGCTGATGGCTGCCGAGATTCATCCCGCCGGGATGGGGGGGATGCTAGAGGAGCTGGAACGACTGAAACAGCGCCTCGCAGCGGAGGGTTTGTTTTCCCGGGAACACAAGAAAGAACTGCCGTTTTTACCGCGCCGGGTGGGGTTGATTTGTGGACACAAGGCTCGTGCCCAGGCTGATGTTAAGGAAAACGTGTGGCGAAGGTGGCCTTTGATGGAGTTCGAAGTGCGCGAGGTTGCGGTACAGGGCGAGAATTGTCCTCGCGAGGTTGCGGCAGCCATAGCTGAACTGGACACGGTGGCGGATATCGATGTGATTGTGGTGACTCGCGGCGGGGGGGCTTTCGAGGATTTGCTGGGGTTTTCTGATGAAGGCGTGGTTCGCGCGGCTTTCGCCGCGCAAACCCCGATTGTCTCGGCGGTGGGACACGAAGAAGACACGCCTTTGCTGGATTTTGTGGCGGATTTCCGAGCATCTACCCCCACGGATGCCGCTAAACGTATCGTGCCGGACTGTGTCGCGGAATCGGAATTGATGGAACGGGGGCGGCAAAAAATGCGCCAGGCGGTGGGGACGCGGGTTTCGGCCGGCCTGGAGTGGCTGCAGGCTATGCGCAGCCGTCCCGTGATGCAAAATCCCGGGGCGGCGCTGGAACAGCGTCGCGGTGATATTGCCCACGGCGTGGAAATCATGCGCGCGCGAATCGCCGAGATTTTGGCGGTTTTCCGACAGGATTTGGCCGCCGACCGGGCGACTTTAACCGCGATTTCGCCGCGTGCCACTTTGGAGCGCGGCTATGCGGTGTTGCGCACTCCCGGACGGACTTTGATTACCGATGCGACCACCGTAAAGAAAGGTGATCTGTTGGAGGCTGTCTTGGCTCGGGGTTCGCTGGTGGCCTCGGTGGTGGGTGCGAACCCGGGTGCGGGGACGGCACAGTAGTTTTTTTACGAAAATAACTGATAAAGGAGGAATAACATGGCAGCAAAACAAACCGACAAGGACGCAGTCAAAAACCCGGACACAGCCGCAGACGCGCCGGATTTCGCGGATATCGCGGGCATGTCTTACGAACAGGCTCGCACGGAGCTGATTGGGGTGGTACAAGGCCTGGAAAACCCCGAGGCGCCCCTGGAGGACACGATGCAACTGTGGGATCGGGGCGAGGCCTTGGCGGGGCACTGCCAAAAAATTCTCGATGCCGCTGCCGCGAAACTCGCGGCACGCCAGGCCGAAAGCGCCTAGCCTTCATAGACGCGAGGATATAGCTATTCTTCATTCGGTTAACACAATCTGTGGTGGGAACGTACTACATTCCCACCACAGATGTTCATCCTGCTAGAGCCTTACCCTACAGATACAAGCGCTGGATAGCCTTTTTCTTCTCATATTCTTTCCGAGCTTGCTGGGTGGAATCAAGACGAGAAACCTCGGCTACTGCCACATCCCACCAGCTGGAGCTGGGTGGATTCGGACCATACAAATCCGTTTCAATGTGAATCATGGTGGCTCGGTCGGAAGCCTTAGCCTTACGGAAGGCTTCCCGGAATTCATCCATAGTGGATACGCACAGCACGTCAAGCCCCCAAGACTGCGCGTTCTTGGCGATATCTACCGGAATATATTCACCCGGTTCATTGTGCGCCGCTCCACCACCCATGGTGTAGCGGGTACCGAAACGTTGGGAACCATGGGATTCAGACAAAGCTCCGATGGAAGCGAAACCGTGGTTTTGCAACAGTACATAGATTACTTTCAGACGTTCCTGTACCACAGTGGCCAGTTCCATCGGCAGCATCTGATAGGTACCATCACCCACAATTGAAACCACTTCCGATTCGGGGTACGCCAGTTTCACCCCCATTCCGGCGGGAATCTCGTATCCCATAGTGGAGAAAGCGTATTCCACGTGGTACTGCTTGGGATTCTTGGCTTGCCACAATGCCTGCAGGTCACCCGGCATGGAGCCGGCGGCGTTGATGACAATATCGTCGTCATCCATCATTTCATTCAAGGCACCAAAGACTTCGAGCTGGGAAGGCAAGGGCTTGTGGTCTAGATGATAGAGCTCGCGGGTAACTTTCTCCCAGGCGGCCTTTTCCTGGGTGATTTTCTGGGTGTATTCGTCGCAGACGTGCCAGCCCTCCAAGGCTTTCGTCAAGTCGGTCAGGGCTTCACGGGCATCAGCGACCAGCATTTCTCCGGCATTTTTAATGGCATCAAATGCTTTGACATTGATATTGACAAAGGAAACGTCCGGGTTCTTGAACGCAGTGCGTGATGCCGTGGTGAAGTCCGAATAGCGTGTGCCCACCCCAATAATCAAATCCGCCTCGTCAGCCAGGTGATTAGCGCTGTCGCATCCGGTGGAACCCACCCCTCCCACGGCCTGGGGGTGGTCGAAGTTGATAGCGCCTTTACCTGCTTGGGTGTCAGAAACTGGTATTCCGGTGGCAGCGGCGAAATCGCGTAGCGCCTGGGAGGCCTCGGAGTATTTCACGCCCCCACCGGCCACAATCAGGGGCTGCTTCGCGGCTTTAATGGCCGCAACTGCCCGATTCAGAGAAGCCCGATCCAGGGGGGAACGGCGAATATGCCACACGCGCCTCATGAACGCCTTGACCGGGAAATCGAAGGCTTCGGCCTGGACATCTTGGGGCAGCGCCAAGGTGACCGCCCCGGTATCCGCCGGGTCGGTCAAAGCGCGGAAAGCCTGCATCAGGGATGGAATCAGCTGTTCGGGACGGTTAATGCGGTCAAAGAACACGCTGACCGGGCGGAACGCATCGTTGACCGAGATGTCAAGGGTCTGAGCGTTTTCTACCTGCTGCAATACCGGATCGGGAGTGCGGGTGGCGAAAATATCACCGGGGAACAGCAGTACCGGCAAACGGTTTGTTGTGGCCAAAGCCGCACCTGTCACCATGTTGAGCGCACCCGGGCCAATCGAAGAAGTACACATATAAATGCGCTGCCGGTTAGTGGCCTTGGCATAAGCGGCAGCTGCGTTGACCATACCCTGCTCGTTACGGGGCATGATATAGGGTAAGGAACCGCCGTCTGGTTCCGGGTCGATTTCGTTTTGAAGTATTGCCTGACCGATACCGCACACATTGCCGTGTCCGAAGATACCGAAAGCCCCGGAAACAAAGCGGTGTTCTTGCCCGTCATGTTCAATATATTGGTTCACCAGGAAACGAACGATGGCCTGGCCTACTGTCAAACGTACTGTTTCTACGTTGGTCATTATTTCACCTCTGATTTGTTGATTGGAAAGAAAGGAACCCGGGTGTCAATCTCAAGGCCTTCCCACGCCTGACGCATCCAGGTATGAATCGGATCATCGCTCATCAACCACACCGAATCCTCGGCGGGGCCACCCATGACATTCAGATAATACATGTCATAGCCGGGTGCGGCCGCAGAAGGACCGTGATAGCCATGTGGCACCAGCACTGTGTCCCCCGAACGAACTTCGGTACACACATCAATGGGGTGACTGGGGGAATCGTAAATCCGCTGTAAACCGAAACCAGCGGTTTTCTGGGCACTGTCAGCCAGGCCACCTTCGCGGATTTCGTAATAATAGATCTCCTCCAAAACCCGCTCGGTGTCGGTGTGCTCATCGTGTTTGTGTGGGGGATAGCTCGACCAGTTCCCCCCAGGGGTGAGTACTTCGGTGACTAGCAGGTGCGAGGTCTCTAAGGTGTTACCAAGGGCGTAGTTGTTGACTTGCCGGGTCCAGTTACCGGAACCGCGAATCCCGCAGTTTACTTCCGCCGCAGGACAGTAGCGCAGGGGAAAATCTTTGGTCGCCTTGGTCGCCGGGAGGGCAAAACGGCCTTCATGAGTGGCAGTGAGCGTGAATTCAGTGTGACGTGGAACATAGAGGTAATCAGTGACACCTGTCCAGACAGATTCCCGTCCTCTTAGTTCAAAACTTTCGCCAGCAATCTGGATTTTTGCTGCGCCCTCAAAAGGAAGCACCAGCATTTCTTCCTCGCCGGTGTCGATGTGTTGGTGTTCATCTTTTTGTAAAGCTAGTACGCGCAGTGAGCACCATGTCCATCCGGCTCGTTGGGCAGAAATCGAGGTTTGAAATTTACCAGTGGCGGTGCTTCCGGCCTTGACCACATATTTTTCATTGTCACTCATAGTAACCCCACAGTGTTATCGACGGCTTTTGCCACGTCGTTGTCGGCTGGGAACAGGAGGGAACGACCAATTACCAGGCCGAAAACATTCGGTTGTTGCAAGGCGATTCGCCACTTTTCTAAAGCCGCGTCGGCATCTTTTGATACCTCGCCACCTAGGATGAGTGATGGTAGGGTCGATGCCTCCATGACCCGTTCCATGTCATCCACACAGGGCAGCTTTAGCCAAGTGTACGCGGAACTGCGTCCCAGCCCAGAGGCGATAGCCATGGATTTAATCACCGCCTCGGGGGTTAGGTCATTGACAATTGAGCCGTTAACCCAGTTGGACATAAACGGCTCAATCATTGTAACCAGGTGTTGCTGGGACATGGCATTGACCACGTCAGCAGTCGCTTTGAGGGTGTTGGCGGTAGCCGGATCTGCCAGGTTGATTCGGGTCAGGGTTTTACCGCCATCGAGATGCGCGGCCGCAATCCCGGCGGGGTCGTAACAGTTGAATTGGTCATCCATTTCAAACTTGGCTCCTTGCAAGCCCACCCGGTTCATGGAGCCGTAGACCAGTTTTCCTTCCAGGGCTCCCAGAAGAGTTAAATCCTCAATGATGTCTGCGGTGCCTAGAAAACCGTTAACTCCAGGTCGGCTCAGCGCTTCGACGCAGCGTTCCAGGACATCAATACGGCTGGCCATGGCGGTACTGTTTCCCCCCGCGCCTAGGGCACCTCTCGCGGGGTGGTCGCAGGCAATAATCATGAGTCTCTCGCCGGTTTTGAGTTTGCCCGGTTGACGAGACTCCAGCGCCTGCGCAATCCGTTGCGGTTCGTACATTCTAATTTCGGGAATCTCTTTTATAGCTACCATTTCTCTGCTTTCACTAGTTAGATGAGCCTCGCCGCTCAAAACTGCACCAGGTGCGGGTGTGTCCCTTTCGTGCACGCCCGTCCTTGGCCTTAACCACAGCAAGTATCTCTTGTTATAACCTGCTATGTCAAGTATATGTTAGTACATTAAACGTCAAAAAACAACACCAGAGGTTACAATTTTCGTCGGTGGGCTTCGTGGTTCTTGGATTTAGCGCATACTTCCTGTTCATAAGTGGTTTTTAGCTTGCTAGATTTCCGTCATATCCTGTTACGCTAGTGCGGTAACTTCCCAGCTGTAAAGGATCAGCAAGTAGGTGTAAAGTAGCGTCTGGGCAGTAAATTGCAGACAAATGCAAATTTTCACTTTTTCTGTCTTGACAATATGCTGGTGTAAGGGTAAATTTGTGCTCACATAGGGCGGCTTGGCGTTATTGCTTCGCTGTTTAAGTTCCGGTTTCATGGTTGATGCCGGATGTCGATATAGAAAGAGAGTAGCCATGAGCAAAAACAGAACTATAGGTGTGGGCGTAATTTCTCTAGGTTGGATGGGGCGCCTACATACTCGTGCTTACAAAACAATGGCGGAAAAGTTCCCCGAACTAGACGCGAGCATTCGTCTCGTTGTAGCGTGTGACCCCGTTGAGGAAAACCAGAAGCTGGCTACTGAAGCGCTTGGTTTCGAGAAGGCGGTTTCCGACTACCACGATGTTATCAACAACCCTGAGGTGGACGTAGTCTCTATCTGTTCACCGAACTTTTTGCACCACGAAATCGGTATTGCTGCGGCCAAGGCCGATAAGCCATTCTGGATTGAAAAACCGATGGGTGTGTCAGCGGTAGAGTCTCGGGAGATAGCCCAAGCAGCCGCCGAGGCTGGGATTGTGACATCGGTTGGCTTCAACTACCGCCACGTTCCCGCCATCGAAGAGGCGCGTAGACTAATCGCTGCAGGCAAACTCGGACGCATTACCAACGTTCGTTGCTGGTTGTTAGCGGACTATGCATCTAGTCCCAAAGGAGCTTTTACTTGGCGATATGAACGCAAGCGAGCCGGTTCTGGTGTTGTTGGCGACTTGTTGAGCCATGGAGCTGACCTAGTGCAGTATCTATTGGCGGATCGAATCAAGTCGGTTTCGGCTCTCACTGACACCTTTATACTTAATCGCCCAATCCCGCTTAAGCAAGGTGTTGGTCATACCGGGTGGGTGGTTTCCGACGAGACCCGTCCTGTCGAAAATGAAGATTACGTTGCTGCTATGATTCGTACTGATGCAGGTGTCGTAGGTACTTTGGAATCCAGCCGTGTTGCGGTCGGTCCGCGTGCTGAATACATCATCGAAGTTTACGGTACTGATGGTTCAATCCGTTGGAATTTCGAGAAGCTCAACGACCTTGAGGTGTGTCTTGGCCAGGACAATGGTGAAGTGCATGGATATGTCCGATCGATGGCCAACCCACATTATCCCAATTTTATGCGTTTCCAACCCGGTGCGGGCACCTCAATGGGATTCGATGATCAGAAGTCCGTTGAATGTTACAAATTCTTAGCTGGCGTATTGGAAAACAAACAACTTGGTCCATCCACAGCCGATGGTTGGGCAGCAGCAGAAGTAGATGAAGCCATCGTTGCTTCTGCTGCCGATGGCCGCTGGCATGATGTTGCTGTCGTTGACGGTCCATTGACCTACAACTTGGGCTTTGGCGAGTAAATAAGGAGGGACAATGTCAGGAAAAACAATGCTTTCTAAGCAGGAAGTAACGAAACTTACAGCCGACACCCCGATGTCGGGCAAGCATCGCGGGATTGCTTTGGTTGCTGCCACAGCCACATTGGGTTCCTTCCTGTTTGGTTACGACACTGGCGTTATCTCGGGGGCTTTGCCGTACATGCACATGCCGGTACAGGCCGATGGTTTCCTGTTGAGCTCGTTCACGGAAGGCCTTATCGGCTTCTTTCTGCTGGTAGGTGCGGCGTTTGGGGCGCTATTCGGCGGACGTTTATCTGATAAATATGGACGCCGCCACAACATTATTATGTTGGCTATCCTCTTTGTGATTGGGGCGCTAGCCTGTACATTCTCGCCGAACCTGGTGGTAATGTACATCTCTAGGTTCATCTTGGGTATGGCTGTTGGCGGTGCCTCTGCCACGGTTCCGGTTTATCTGGCCGAGGTAGCTCCGAAGCGAATTCGGGGTACAATCGTGGCAATTGACCAGCTCATGATTGTAACTGGACAACTTTTTGCATTTATCTTTAACGCGATTATCAACCTGGTTCAGGGCGGGCCGAAAGTAAATGTCGAGGCCGACCCGTCGGGCACTCTGACCACGCTTGGGGTGCAGCCGTGGTCTAACATCACCAAGTTCCACAACATTATGGGTACCGATGAGTATCAGGCGTTTGTAGAACAACTCGTCTATCACGGTGTCCACGCTGGTAACGGTTCGACCTGGCGTTACATGCTCGTGCTTTGCACCGTTCCGGCTATCGCCCTGTGGCTGTTGATGCGTTTGATGCCGGAGTCACCGCGGTGGTATGCGGTCAATAATAAGTACATCGAGGCCATCGGTGCGCTTAAGCGGGTTCGTGATCATCGTGACGGCGCGATTGAAGACGAGGTAATGGAAATTGTTGAAAATAACGAACAAGATTCCACGGCTCGCAAGGGGAAGCTGGGGGATATTTTCCGCATTCCTTGGGTGCGCAGGTTGTTCCTGGTGGGGATGCTGTTGGCAGCTTCCAACCAGCTCAACGGGGTAAATACGGTGATGTACTATGCGCCAAAGGTGCTGGAGTATGCAGGTATGGATACCACCGCCGCGATTACCGCGCAGGTAGCCAACGGTGTCATGTCGGTTGGTGGCTCGGCGCTGGGTCTTTATCTAGTTTACAAACTGCGGCGTCGCACGATTTTGTTGGGCTGTGTCGCGGCGGTGTTCGTCACCCTGGGTACTATAGCGGTATTGTTTGGGACTATGATTCAGCCGCACATGGATCAGGGCACGGTGCCGCCTCCGATTGCGGCTTATCTGATTTTGGTGCTGATGGGTATTTTCATGTTGATTGTGCAGTCTTCCAACGGTCCGGTTGTGTGGACGATGCTGGGTGAGATGTTTCCGGCTCCGGTTCGTGGCGTTGCTAACGGCAGTGCGGTTTTCTTTATGTGGATTGTGAACGCTTGTGTGACGCTGCTGTTCCCGTTGCTGATTGACAACCTTGGTGGTGGTTGGACCTACGCTATCTTCGCGGTCATTAACGTAGGTGTCTTTTTCTTGTTGTGGAAGTGGATGCCCGAGACCAGCAACCTCTCGATAGAAGAAATCGAGGTGGAGATGAAAAAGGAGTTCATCCGTTCTGGTGACAAGGTGACTGATTTCTAAGCAATAGGTAGACAG
The DNA here is from genome assembly GCF_000160615.1 of Mobiluncus mulieris ATCC 35243. GTDB lineage: Bacteria > Actinomycetota > Actinomycetes > Actinomycetales > Actinomycetaceae > Mobiluncus > Mobiluncus mulieris. The sequence goes on from NZ_GG668520.1 coordinate 325,741, forward strand.
TAGGCAACAGTAAACAAGCAAAAGGCTGGGTTCGAGGAGTTGGACTCAGCCTTTTGTTGCGTTGTTGCTAGAGTTGGTTA
>NZ_GG668520.1:325870-569254 GCF_000160615.1 Mobiluncus mulieris ATCC 35243
GTGGTGGGATTTTGGGTTGGGAAGCTCGCTTTGGGGGTGGCGTTTGCGTTCATGAGGTGATGCGAAAAGTGAATTGTGTTTACATTTATGTTTAAAGAATTTGGCTAAATCAGAACAAAGTACCTCATGAACCGTAACAAAAACGACAGCCATTAGACCTCAAGTGAAGAGGGCTGTATAGTAGTAGATGCCGCGAGCGAGAAACTCCTCGGGGCGAAAGTACACGGTGGTGCGAGGTGCATCACCAAGATGGACTTCGCACCGGAGAATAAAGGAGTACCGCATGAGCGCGATTACACTTGAAAAGACGGCTTCTGTAGAGAACCTCGCGACGAGCAATCAGGCGCGCGGGAAGCAACTGGCCACGATGCTGCTAATGCTGCTGGCTGTTGCCATTTTGGTCGTTTTTTGGGGTCTGCTTACCAACCCGATTTTGACCATAGTTGCCGGCTTGGCTACCGGGATTGCTGTTCCCACCATGATTATTAGCTACCTTATTAATGGCTAAGAAAATATTGCGTGGATGCTAAGTCCTGGATTTTATCCAGGCGAAGTTTACTTTAGCATTAGATGTATGCCGTTGGTGATGCTAGGCTGTCACCAACGGCATTGTTATAGCGTATTGCGCTGCATCATAACAGTGACTCGCGTATTCGATAATACGCCCCGTCTCGTCGTAGGCGGTTCGTTTCGTGGTAACAAGAGCGGCTGCGGGGTTGACATGTAGCATTTTTACCTCATATTCCGTGGCATTCTTAGCCCCAACCTGCTGGTACCCCGATTGCAGCTGCACTCCCGACTGAGCCAGACATTGGTAGAAGCCATCGCGTGCCAGGTCTGTCAGTGAGGGCGCAATGTCAGAGGGTACATAGTTATGCATCAGGGCAAAACGTGAATTATCTAGCCAGCGCAGCCGCTCAAAGAAAACAATCTCGCTGCCGACTTCACAGCCAAGTTTTTCGCTAATGTCATCGTCAGCGAAACGAACCTCGTAACGCAGCACTTCCGTGCGGGTGGTGTGTCCCGCGCGAATCAAATCATCATTTAGACTCGAGAGTTTCACCTGGCGTTGCACTGGGGTAGGGGAGACTCGTGTGCCCACCCCGCGACGACGTGACAGCAACCCTTTGGCCGCTAAATCTTGGAAGGCACGTCGCACCGTGGGGCGAGAAATTTTCAGCCGATTTGCCAGGGAAACTTCGTCTTCGATTGTCTGGCCGGGCTGAATTTCGTGTTTGGTAATCATATGTTCCAACTGCAGCGAAATCTGCTGATGTAGGGCAGTGTGTGAGTCACGATCAATTGCAAAATTCAGGATGTGGGGTTCGTCTAAGTTCTCCTTATCGGATTTGGCAGCTTTCATGTCACTCTTTCGTTCGCATAGGGGGGCATCTCTGCGGCAGTAATACTCACTGGCTTCACGGGTGTACAAACGCCACAGGCTCTCTTAGAGTGCCGCAGTTCACACGCACATAACCTATTCTGAATAATACCATCTACTGTCAAATACTAATAACAAACCAGTAAAATTGTGGGATTTATCGCGGATTTACCTACTTTTCCAGCATTCCTAATTTCAATACCGCACATTTGTAAGCCCAGTTGTATTGACAAATATGAAACTTTGTTATATGGTTGAGAATGTTCCGCTTGGATACACGACGAAGTGAGGAGATGTAGGCATGGTAGTTCATGATGTTCTGACAGTTGGTCGCAGCGGGGTGGATGTGTATCCGCTGCAGGTAAACACTCCCTTGAATGAGGTGAAAACATTCCAGAAATTCTTGGGCGGCTCGCCGATGAACGTGGCGGTTGCGGCCGCGAGGCTCGGTGAGGATGTTGCGATTTTGACTGGGGTGGGTGATGACCCCTTTGGCAAGTATGTTCGCGACGAGATGCGACGTCTTGGCGTTAGCGATGAGTTTGTCATTACTGACTCGAACTTGAACACCCCGGTTACCTTCTGTGAGTTGGTAGCGGAGGCTCCTTTCTTCTTCTACCGAGAACCCTCCGCGCCGGACTTGCAAATCAAGGTGTCTGATTTGCCTGAGGAAACCGTCAAGAACTGCAAGGTTTTCTGGTTTTCTGGCACCGGCCTGTGCGAAGACCCTTCCTATACCACCCATATTGAGGCTCTAAAGATGCGGGGACGTAAGTCATACACGATTTTTGATATGGATTGGCGCCCCATGTTCTGGGCAGACCCCGAGGAAGCTAAGAAACGCTATGCGCAGTGTTTAGAGTTTACGGATGTGGCGGTGGGTAACCGTGCCGAATGTGAGATAGCGGTAGGAGAAAAAGAACCCGATCGCGCTGCTGATGCGCTCCTAGAACGCGGCGTGAAGATTGCTATTGTAAAGCAGGGCAGTGAAGGAGCCCTAGCTAAGACTGCGGATGAACGAGCGGTAGTACCGGTGCTTCCCGCTACGGTTATCAATGGTAGTGGTTCGGGCGATGCTTTCGGTGGTTCCCTGATTCACGGTTTACTGCAAGGATGGGGCTTGGAAAAGATTATCCAGGGATGCAACGCTGCCGGGGGAATTGTGGCCTCGCGTCTAGAATGTTCTACGGCCATGCCCACCGAGGCAGAAATTTGGAAGGCAATTACTGCCGGTACGTGTGATGTCCTGAACCAGGAAGCTTGAACCCTTTCCCGCCAGTTGCATAAAAATATCTAAGTTCTTGAAATATTAAATGGAGGAAAAATGTCAGGAAATATCCCAGAAACAATGAAGGCTGCCGTGTTGCGTGACCCCCAGGAGGGTTTGCGCGTGGAGACAATAAAGACTCCCCGGCCGCGCAGTCGCGAGGTGCTGGTCAAAGTGGCCGCGTGTGGAATGTGCCACTCTGATCTTCACGTTATCCACGGCAAGATAGCCTTCCCCTACCCGTGTGTTCTTGGTCATGAGGTGACAGGTGAGATTGTGGAGCTCGGTTCTGATAACGACCACACTGGGTTGAAGGTGGGGCAAAAGGTATCGGGAGCTTTCCTGATGCCGTGTGGGCAATGCAGCCACTGTGCCGAAGGTCGCGATGACTTGTGCGACACGTTCTTTAACCTGAACCGTCTGCAAGGAAAACTCTACGATGGACAGACCCGCTTGTTTGGGACAGACGGGGAAGAAATCGCTATGTACTCGATGGGTGCCCTGGCGCAGTATTGCGTGATTCCCTCCACCTCGGTGGCAGTGCTGCCAGACGATATCGACCTGGTTCCGGGGGCAATTTTGGGATGCGCGGCGATGACCGCCTACGGTGCGGTACGCCGTGGCGCTGACTTACGTTTCGGGGAAACTGTAGCCGTGGTAGCCACTGGTGGAGTCGGCTCTAACATTATCCAAATCTCTAAAGCCTTCGGAGCCAGCCAGATTATTGCCGTGGATGTGGCGGATGACAAGTTGGAAGCCGCCAAGCAGCTGGGGGCTACCAACGTGGTTAACTCCACCAAGGAGGATGTCCACGAAGCGGTCTTTAAGCTTACTGGTGGTAAAGGCGTTGATGTGGCATTTGAAGCTTTGGGGCGTCCGGAAACTTGGGAATCTGCCTTGAATGCTTTGTCCGATGGTGGTCGCATGGTTCCGATTGGTTTAGGCGCGGGCGTTCAGACGGCCGGGGTGGAAATTAACCGCACGGTGCGCCGCGGACAATCGATTTTGGGATCCTATGGGGCACGGACTCGCGTGGATTTGCCCAAAGTTATCGAGATGGCCGCCAAAGGGTACATCGATTACTCTCGGATTGTCACCCGGCGTTTCTCACTAGAGGATGCCGGTAAAGGCTACGATGAGCTGGCTGCGGGCAAGATTCAAGGCCGCGCAGTGGTTGACATGTCATTGTAAAAATATCATTTTGAAAAACGGTGGCTGCGAGGTGATACTCGCAGCCACCGCAGATTTGTTTGGCCATCACAGACCTTTAGCCGCCTCAACCAGGGTCTTGGCACTCATTTCCAGGCCTTCTACAGTGCCATATTTGACATCCTCCGCTGCGGGGACTCCCCCCATAGTTACTAGGCATAGAACTCTGGCTTGTCGATCATCTTGACGTTAATCTCAATTCCACCACTTGCTTGTGACTCCAGTGCGGCATCCACCACGCTTGTAGCCGCATAGCCATCCCAAGAGGTAGAACCGGTGTGTTCTCCGCGAGCCATCGCGTTAATCCACTCTTGAACCTCGATATTGAAGACCGTCTGAAAACGGTCGATGTGCGAGCGGCAGATGGCGTTACGGTTGCCGTAGCCGTCGCGCACATAAATCCCCTCTTGATCGCCCAATCGTGCGGCGGCATTCTCTAAAACCACCTCGAATTCAATCGAATAACCCCACTCCAGGTTCACATACACCTCGTCATCGAGACGAATCCCGGACTCGGTGTACATAACCAGCACTATCGGTTCTTTCAAGGTGCTATGTGCCAGCGAGGTCGGCGCACCAGATCAACGCGCACCCGTGTAATTTCCTCGCCAGTCATCCAGCGCATGTTGTCGATTTCGCGAATGGTGGTGTCGGCAGTCAGCTCGGTTCCGCTGCTATAGACTTTGATGCCAATCGAAGCCGAGACTGCTTGCGCCGCCAGGGCTCCAGCGCCTGGTACCGTAACTGAGGCACCTCGAGCAAACGGATAGTATTAGCAGGTGGACATTGCATTCATGATACTGATGACCATCCTGGGAGCCTGTGTGCAAGGTGTGGCCGGAATGGGATTTGGCTTGGTGTTAGCGCCAGTTTTCGTCTGGTATTTCGGCTCCATAGACGGGATAGTTATGGTCAACATCCTCGGATTAGTTAACTCTACCAGCCTGGCCGTAATGCTGCGCAAAGACATCAACTGGCCAGTTGTGGGATGGTTCATATTAGCGCAAACTCCCGCAATTGTTATTACAATTTTGTTGTTAAGTGTACTCCCCATAAAAATCTTAGAGATTACGCTCGGTGTTTTGATGCTGGCAATGGTGGCAGCGGCGGTGTTTTCCTTCAAACTGCCGCGCCTGCACGGCAAAACACCCCTGTTCTGCTTCGCAGCCTTGGCGGGGGCTCTCTCGGCGGCAGTGGCACAAGCCGGCTCGGCTGTCACGGCCTATGCCCAAACCACGCGCTGGAGTCAGCGAGAATTTTCGGCCTCGATGCAACCGGTTTTCGTAGCAATGAACCTGGTGGTGGTGCCCACCAAGTACTTGACGGGTATGGCGGGGGTTTCCGAAAAACTGTCTTGGGGGATTATCGGGCTTCTGGTTTTGGCGGTAATCACGGGGAATTTTATGTCTATCGTGCTGCGCAAAATCGTTAAATCCAGCTGGGCTCGTAACCTGGCGGTATTCTTAGGTTTGGTGGGGGTAATCCCGGTTTTGTGCCGCGCTTGTTTTGGAAGCTGTTAAGACAAGTTACTAAAATTTGTGCCTTAGAAATCTAAAAAGTGCCGATTACCCCTTTACTTGTTAGTACAAGTAGTGGTAGTCTATATGACATAGAGAGGCTATCAGATAGCCAAAGTCGGCTATCTGTGATGATAAGAAAGGTCTTGTTATGGTCAATATTGGTCTCATTGGTGCCGGAAGAATAGCGCGCGTGCACGCCAACACGATTGCGGGGAATCCGGATGCCAGAATCGTGGCGATTGCCGACCCTTACCAGCCGGCAGCTAAGGAGATAGCCGAGCGTTTTGGTGCCAGCGTTTTCTCTGATGCCCAAGATTTATTTGCGTTAGACAATCTCGACGCGGTGGTAATCTGTTCACCCACCCCCCAACATCCCCAACACGTCGTGGCTGCGGCTCAGGCCGGTTTACCCGCCCTGTGCGAGAAACCCGTGGCCTTGAGCTACGAGGCTGCCGTTAAGCTCGAAAACGACCTTAATGGTTTGAACCCGAAGGTGATGCTGGGATTCAACCGGCGTTTCGACCCTTCGTTCGCGCACATCAAGAAACTGGTGGAGGCCGGGGAAATTGGCCAAGTGGAACAGGTCACCATTACTTCGCGTGACCCCGAACCACCCAGCGCCGAATACGTGGCCAGTTCCGGCGGGATTTTCAAGGACATGACAATCCACGACTTTGACATGGCGCGCTTTTTCTTAGGAGACATTGTAGAAGTCTTTACTTACGGGCAAAACTTTGACCCCAGTATTAAAGCCGCCAACGATTTCGATGCCGCTATGATTTTGCTGCGCAACGCGGCGGGCGTGGTTGCCACCATTATCAACTCGCGCCACTGTGCCCCCGGCTATGACCAGCGCCTGGAGGTCTTCGGTGCCGACGGCGTACTGAACGCCGATAACGTGCGCGCCACCACTGTGCAGGTTGCGAAGAAAGAATTTTCAGCCTCGAAAGAGCCCTACTTGAATTTCTTCCTGGAACGTTACACCCAGGCTTACACCAATGAGCTCAACACGTTCCTGACGGCCATATCCAAAGGCGAAACGCCAACACCAGGTATCAGTGACGGTATTAAAGCGCTGCAGATTGCTGAAGCAGCGGAGGAATCCGCCAAAACCGGCAAGTCAATCAAATTATCGTAAGTCACAAGTTAGCACACAAAGAGAAGAAAGGTACATGTCATGAAGATTGCGGGAGCCCCGATTAGCTGGGGTGTATGTGAAGTTCCGGGCTGGGGATACCAGATGACACCGGAGCGGGTTTTGACTGAAATGAAGGAAATCGGTCTGACTGCCACCGAATTTGGGCCACAAGGCTGGTTGCCTCTGGATGCCGAGGCTCGCGGCAAAGAAGTCGCGAAATACGATTTAGACGTGGTGGGGGCGTTCTTCCTGGCCATTATGCACGACCCGAAGGTCGATCCGATTCCAGCCGTGGAAAAGGAACTGGATGCATTTGAGGTCGCGGGTGGAAAATACCTGATTCTGGCAGCGGATTCCGGGGCGGAAGGCTACGACAGTCGCCCGGTATTGGACGAAAAAGGCTGGGAAACCCTGTTCACTAACTTGGATCGGATTTCGGCGGTTTGCGCTAAGCGCAATGTGATTGCCTGCCTGCATCCTCACTGGGGCACCATGGTGCAAAATGTGGATGAGGTTGAACGAGTTATGGATAATTCCAAAGTTGGTTTGTGTCTTGACACCGGTCACCTGGCTTGTGGCGGTGCCGATGTAGTGGCCTTGGTTAGCAAGTATGCCAATCGTGTTGACGTGGTACACGCCAAGGATATTCACAAAGAGATGACCGATAAGCTTTTGCCCGGGGAACTCAAGTGGGGCGAAGGCGTGCGCGCCGGCATGTTTGCTCCTATTGGTGAAGGCGACATGGATTTTGGTGCTATTGTCAAGAAGCTCAATGAAGTTGGTTTTGACGGCTATTGGGTTTTGGAACAAGACATCATGATTGATGGTGAGCCACCAGCGGGTGGCGGTCCTGTTATCGATGTGAAGAAGTCGTTGGAAGCCTTGAGAGCTTTTGACAAGTAGAGTAGCTGAATAGACCTAAGGGCACCCCTGCCAAGGGGGTGCCCTTAGCGCGTCTTAGTCATAGCGGGAAAACATGCCCGTTTCGGCAGTCAGCCTAGCCTTCAAAGACGCTGACGGAGAGTACCTCGACCTGAATCTTCTTGCCGGTGGGTGCCAGGTATTCCACCTGGTCGCCCTCCCGGTGTCCGAGCAGTGCCGCCCCTAGGGGAGCATCGGGCGAAAACACGTCAATATCCATGCCCTCGTCGGCGACGCGCGAACCTAACAGGAAACGTATTTTACGTTTACCAACCTTGGCTTCCACGACACAACCGGGGGAAATCGTGCCATCGTCGGTGGCCTCGCCGACCTCGGCATGTTTCAGGATTTCTTGCAGCTCAAGGATGCGGGTTTCATTGTGAGCCTGCTCGTCACGAGCCGCGTGGTAGCCACCGTTTTCTTTCAAATCGCCTTCGCGGCGCGCCAAGTCGATTTTCTTGGTGATTTCAGCGCGAATCGAACCGCTGCGTTCATCTAGCTCCGACTGGAGCCGGTCAAAAGCAGCCTGGGTCATCCATTTTTTCTTTCCTGCCTCGCTCATGGGTCTCACCTTCCTTAAAACAGTGTGGATGATAAAAAAACAGCGCCTGCGAGCTAGAAACCGGGTTTCTGTCGCAAGCGCTTTCCACTGTACCAGAAACCCGCAAGAGATATATACCCATGGACACATAATGTCAACAACAGTTGACAAGGGTGACGGGGGCTGCGGTGCACGGGCGGCGGCGGTTCGAGCTGATGAGGCTCTGCTCTGTTTCCCCAAGAAACTTCGGGGCTGGCACCTCGCGAACCCTAGTTAACGTAATCCTGGGGGCTGGCGGGAGCGGCGAAATCGAGAATCTCGGGGCGGGAATCCCCTAAGGTGGCCGCCGCGCATTTACCCATGTAATACGCCAGATTCACCGGCACTGCGTTGCCGATTTGCTTGTATTGGGCGCTCATGCCGCCGCTGAACTGCCAGTCATCCGGGAAGGTCTGGATTCGGGCGTATTCGCGCACGTTGAGCGGGCGGGTTTCCTCGGGATGGCAACGCTCGGTTTGTTTCTGGGCGGGGGAACACGTCAAGGTCAACGATGGTTCGTCCCAAGAAAGGCGGCGAGCCATCCCGGTTTTGCCCCCGCTCAGGTGATACGAGCCGCCCAGGTATTCGCGGGCAATATCATCTGGCAAATCCCGCCAATACCCGCCGGGCGGCACCAGGGACAACACCTCGCGTTTGCGCTGGGGATATGTTTGCCCCGGGCTTTGCGGCCGGTCGCCTATCGCGTCCCACAAGCTCACTATGTAGTTGCGCTCGCGCGGAAAAAACAATTCGTCCCCGACGTCGCTGCGCACCCCGGCGAGCATCAGTCGCTCACGTTTTTGCGGGACATCGTGGTATTGCGCACGCATGAGGCGATAGCCCACACGGTAGCGTTCCCCGTGCTTCCCGCGTATCTCGGTGAGGGTATGGAGCATGGTTTGTAGCGTGCGTCCCGAGTCGTGGCGCAAGAGGCCGCGGACATTCTCGCCGATAAACACCTTGGGCGTAATTTCTGACACCGCGCGGGCAAACTCGAAAAACAGAGTGCCGCGAGTATCCTCGAAGCCCCGGGAGTGTCCCGCATAGCTAAAAGCCTGGCAGGGGAAACCACCCTCTACCAGGTCGACTTTCCCGGCGAAAGCGCGGAAATCCAAGCTGGCCACGTCACCAGCCGAAACATTCCAATTCGGGCGGTTGAGTCGCAAAGTCGCCACCGCATCCTTGTCCAACTCGGAGAGGAGCACATGCCGGAAACCCGCGTTTTCCAGGCCGAGCGCGGTGCCACCCGCCCCGGCGAAAAGATCTACCGAGGTAAAACCGTTGGGCTTTGGGTCGTTGAGTACCCGGAAGTGTCGACGTGTTTCATCACCGTGCACCCGGCAATCTCGCTTCGCTATGAGTGCCTCGATTTCTTGGCGGTCAAAGAAGCGTTTGCCCCGAGAATCCCGGGTTGCCCGGATAATCCCGCTTTTGTCCCAGCGGCGCAAGGTGTCGATAGACACCCCCACCTGGGCAGAGGCTTGCGAAATCGAAAGCAAATCCACGACTCCAGTAAACCAAATAACCCCTGCCTAGGCAAGGGTTACGTATGGTGAAGACGAACACGCCTTGACAGATTTACTTGCAAGGGTACCCGGGTTCAGCCACTGAGCCAGATGAGAGCCGGAAAACCAGGACTGGCGCCTCGTGAACCCTAAGAAAGAACCGAGAAATTGGAAGAAAACTTCGGGTCGGCTATTGCCTTGTTGGGGCGGTTGGCCAGGGCAATTTCGGATTCTGGAGTCGCTATTTTCATTGAGGGTGTTGATACGAAACGATTGAACGCGCGTTACCGGTACCCGGACTCGCCCCACGAAGTGTGCTTGCGTAACTTGCTGGGACGAGTCGATGAGTATCTAGAGTCAACCGGAGCGAAATGCAAGGTTATTGCCGACATGGTGTCCGACGAGAATTCCTACCAGCAACGCTTCGATTACTATTGTGACCTGAGTTCCACAACTTTAGTGCGTCTGGTTTGTGACAAAATCAGGAAAATTTGGGGGTAGCACGAAGGGGTTTGTGACAGAATCAGGAAAATTCAACACAGGGTGGCCGATTTAGTTCATGGCCGGGGCGATTTTTCCTGAATTTGTCACGGCCGGGTGCGAATATTGCCGCCAGGCTCAGAAATCGCCGCTATATCTTGACAATTTGAAATCGCGGTGTCGTAACAGCAACCTAAAATCCTCTAAATCCAAGATATTAGTGTGTCAAAAACACTAACCAAAACCCCACCACCAGCACAAACACCCAAGAAAACACGCCATATGCTACGTAATTGTGGAAGTCAGCAACGCTTCGATTACTACTGTGATGCTGTCACCCCGGGATACCAGGGCCGGCAGCTGGTTTGCATTGAAAGGACGATAGATTTTGTTGATTCCCGTGAGTATTTCGGGGTTCAAAGCGCCGACATTGTAGCGTACCTGCACCGGCGACTGAACGGGACTACGGGTTCATCGAAGCAAACACAGCGAGCGTGCCAACGTGTTTACAAGGTGCTAGAAAGCAGCATTGTCTCGGCCAGAAAATGGCGGCCATAAAAGCTCGGATCCTCCAAGAGGACCCGGCGACAACGCTTCCCGGGGGGACTCGTCGTAGGATAATTATAGGCAGATGCCGACAGAAAAATCAATGGCTCGGCATGCGCCCAGCTGGTGACAAATGCAGGAAAAAACGGGCGCGACGTGGGATAGGTGGGATAAGCGGTATAAGTGGGATAAGCGGTATAAGTGGGATAAACCGGCCAAGGTAGCCCGACAGGGTAGCCCGAATTATCCTGATTCTGGAATGTCCCCGTCGCAATCCCTGGTCTATCGCCAAACTGATTCCACAACCCGTATGCCGTGGCGAGCCCGCTGCCCGAACCTCGACTAGCCCAGGATCGAGAAATACGCCGCCACGCAGTGACACGCCCAGGCCGCCACCGTCCAGGAATGAAAAATCTCGTGGAAACCAAAATACTTTTGCGAAGGATTAGGCCACTTCAGCGCATAAACCACCGCGCCCACCGTGTAGGCCAACCCCCCGGCCACCAGCAGCCAAAAGGCCGGCAGGGAAGCCGCGAAAATCTGGGGCAGGTACATTACCGCCGCCCACCCCAAAATCACATACAGCAGAGTGGAAAACCAGCGCGGCGAACCCGGCCAAATCAAAGACACCGCGATACCCAGAACCGCGCCAACCCACACTACAGACAATAAAATCGTGGCCTGGGCGGGCGTGAGCAAACCCACCGACACGGGCGTGTAAGTCCCGGCAATCAACAGAAAAATATTGGCGTGGTCAAACCGGCGCAACACCCCGTCCACCCGGCGCGACCAAGACCCCTGGTGGTACACCGCGCTCATCGCGAAAAGCACCAGGGAAGCCGCCAGATAGATGGCACACGCCGCCTTTAGCCCCCACGGAGCCAACACTAGCAGCACGATTGAAGCCGCCAAGGAAAGCGGGGTGGCCACGGTGTGAATCCAGCCGCGCAACGCGGGTTTACGCCGCATCGTCTTCCAATCCCAACGCGGAAAACGGTAAGGCCTGCCGGTTTTCGGGTTAATCGGATGCGGGAAACCCTTGGGAATCCGCTGAGAGAGGCGGTTGCGCCGTTCCAGGTGAGCCGTGGTGGCATCCGGATGGGCAGTATGTACGTCCGACCCGTAAATCGGAATCGGAGCAGCGGTAGCTTCCGGGACGAAGTCGAGGGTGGCGGGTGGCACCTCATGAACCGGGGCGACCGGGGCGGCGGCCAACCCCCCCGCATCGGCAGGCACCCCACAAACCGCAGCGGACACCGGCGAACCCGCTGAATTCCCAGTATTACCAGGATTTTCTGGTGCTGGAACCATCAAGCCACCTCCGATGCCACAATTCACACCCATTTTACGATTAAACTGATTATGTGAATACCGCCCCAAAAAAGTCAAAACTCGGGCTGCTTTACGAGATTTATGCCCGCCGGCTCGCGCGCGAAATCGACCCTGGCAAAGTCCCAGCGCATATCGGGATTATCCTGGATGGCAACCGGCGTTGGGCGCGTGCCGAGGGTGCCCCGGACGTGAAGGGACACCAGCGCGGCGCCCTGAAAATCCGGGAAGTCCTGGAATGGTGCGAGGCTTGGCCAGTGCGGGTTGTCACCTTGTGGATGCTCTCGATTGACAATCTGCAACGCGACGCGGCGGAACTGGAGCCCCTGCAGGATACGATTGGGAAAACCGTGCAGCGGCTGCAGCGAGCCGGAAAGTATCGGCTACGGGTTTTGGGGGATACCAGCCTGATTGACCCGAAATTAGCGGAGATTCTGGCGGCGGCACATGAAACCGGGCCGGCAGAGGCGATGGTGGTGAACATCGCGGTGGCCTATGGGGGGCGCCAAGAAATTGTCGCCGCTGTCAAAGAATATCTGCACGAGCAGGCCGCAGCAGGGCGTGGACTCGCGCAGGTCGAGCGCGAGATTACCCTCGAGGATATCGAGGCGCACCTGTACACCAAGGGGCAACCCGACCCTGACCTGGTGATTCGTACCAGTGGCGAGCAGCGCTTGTCCGGGTTCCTGCTGTGGCAGTCGGCAAATTCGGAGTTCTATTTCTGCGAGACGTACTGGCCGAGTTTTCGCCATATCGACTTCCTGCGGGCGTTGCGTGACTATTCGTCGCGGGAACGGCGCAACGGCAAGTAGGTTTCCTCGTATTCATGAGGTGCTAGCCCGGGTTGGAAGCGTATATTTCTTATGCGACCATGACGGGAAAACGAGCGTGTTTGGGTGAAACCCGGGGGTGTGAAACAATGGGAGCATGGCAGATTCGATAAATCCGGGCTTCGTGCCCGAAAATATTCTCTACCATCCCCTTGTCGAGGCACCCGATATTCCCGGATGGAAGCGGGTCGCAACCGGGAAAGTACGCGAAATCTTTATTCCCCAGGACGCGGCGGGTCTGAGCAGTGCCGAGAAACTGCTGCTGGTTGCCACTGATCGGATTTCCGCTTTCGACTTTGTGTTGGACACCCCTATTCCAGGGAAAGGCGCCGTGCTAACCCAAATGTCACGCTGGTGGTTCAGCCAACTCTGCGGGGTGATTGACACGCATTACCTGGATGAAAACGTGCCGACAGTCGTAGCGGGTCGCGCCATGGTAACCCGGCGACTGGACATGTATCCCGTGGAATGCGTGGCGCGAGGATACCTGACTGGTTCGGCTCGCGCCGAATACGAAGACACCGGAATGGTGTGCGGGATTCCCCTGCCGCCAGGGCTGCAGGAAGCCTCGAAACTTTCCGAAGCTATCTTTACCCCCGCGATTAAAGCCCCCCAGGGGGAGCACGACGAAAATGTTTCGACCGACCGTATCGCCCAACTTCACGGGCGTGCCGTGGCGAAAAGCCTGACCGACTTGACCTTGCTGGTTTACCGTAAGGCGGCGGAAATCGCGGCGGAACGTGGCATTATCCTGGCGGACACGAAATTCGAATTCGGGGCTTTGCCTGGCCGGCGCGCTTATGGGGACAACTTAGAGGGCGCGGCGCACGCCTTTATCCTGGCTGACGAGGTTATCACCCCGGATTCTTCCCGGTTCTGGCCCGCCGACCAGTGGGTGGAAGGCCAACCCACCCCCAGTTTTGACAAGCAGTTTGTGCGGGACTGGCTGAAATCACCGGCCTCTGGGTGGAACCGGCATTCCAATACCAGGCCACCCGCCCTGCCGGCAGAAATCGTGGAAAAAACTACCGACAGGTACCTGGAGGCCTTCCGGATATTGACCGGGAAGTCACTGGTGTAAGCAAAGCAAGGGGTGAACGATGTCACATCGCCACCCCTTAAAAAACCTTAAAAACACCGCAAAACACAAAGGAAAGGGAAACATGGGAAAGATAATTGTAGAGGTCATGCCGAAACCAGAAATCCTCGATCCGCAAGGCAAAGCTATCAAGGGTTCGCTGGCTCGCCTGGGAATCACCAGTTTCGAGCATGTACGCCAAGGCAAGCGTTTCGAACTGACCACTGCGGGGGATGTGACCGAGGCCGACCTCGAAACCGCCCGCGAGGCCGCCGAAACCCTGCTGTCTAACCCCATTATCGAAGACGTCATCAGTGTAAGGAAGGACGCATGAATACACGCATCGGGGTAGTGACTTTCCCGGGAACCCTGGATGACCAAGACGCGCGGCGCGCCGCCCGCCTGGCCGGAGCCGAAGCGGTGTCACTGTGGCACAAAGACAAAGACCTGCACGGGGTCGACGCGGTGGTGCTGGCCGGGGGGTTTTCCTACGGTGATTATTTGCGTTGCGGGGCTATCGCCCGGTTTTCCCCCGTCATGGATTCCATTATCGAGGCCGCCGGCCAGGGAATGCCCGTTTTGGGGATTTGCAACGGCTTCCAGGTGTTGACCGAGGCGCATTTGCTAGATGGCGCCCTGATGCGCAACGAGGGACAAAAGTTTATTTGCCGCGACGAAACCCTGGTGGTCGAAAACAACCACACCGCCTGGACCCGGGCGCTGGGAGACCAGAAAACCATTGTGATTCCACTCAAACACGGCGAAGGAAACTTTCGAGCCGACCCGGAAACCATCAAACGCCTGGAGGGCGAAGGCCAGGTCGTGTTCCGCTACCAGGACAATCCCAACGGCTCGCTGAATGACATCGCAGGAATCTGTAACCCGAAAGGCAACGTGGTCGGGCTGATGCCCCACCCAGAACACGCCGTGGAACCCGGTTTCGGGGCGAGCCTCGGGGGCGAGAATCGACGCGGCGTGGACGGCTTGGGAATTTTTGTTTCGGCCATCCAGGCGGTGTTGGGGTGAGCCGGTTTTTCGGATGGCCCCTCATGAAACCGCCGTTTCACGAGGGGCGTGCCGCCACGGCGACGAAAACCACGCTGGCGCCCAACCGAAAACAGTAGTGAGCGGACAAAAACCACAGGCAAGACGACAACAGGAACAACAGAAACCCGGAGGAACGCAAACATGAGGACTTACGACACCATCACCGACGCTGCCAACACCCCTGACCAGGCGCAAGACTATCGCGGACTGGGCTTGAAAGACGACGAATACGCCCGGATTCGCGAGCTTTTGGGACGCCGCCCCACGGCTGCGGAACTGGCTATGTACTCCGTGATGTGGTCCGAACACTGTTCATACAAGTCGTCAAAGAAACACCTGAAAGAACAATTCGGGGGGAAAACCACGCCTGAAATGCGCCGGCGGCTTTTGGTGGGCATGGGACAAAACGCCGGAGTCGTGGATATCGGTGACGGCTGGGCGGTGACTTTTAAAGTCGAGTCCCACAACCACCCGTCTTTTGTGGAGCCCTATCAGGGGGCGGCCACCGGGGTGGGCGGGATTGTGCGTGACATTATGTCCATGGGGGCGCGTCCAGTCGCGGTTATGGATCAGCTGCGTTTCGGGGCGATTGACCACCCGGATACCGCGCGGGTGGTGCACGGCGTGGTGGCGGGCGTGGGTGGTTACGGTAACTGCCTGGGGTTACCCAATATTGGCGGGGAAACCGAGTTTGACCCGTCCTATCAGGGGAATCCTTTGGTGAACGCCCTGTGTGTCGGGGTGATGCGTTGTGACAGTATCCACCTGGCGAATGCGCAGGGTGCGGGGAACCTGGTGATTTTGTTCGGGGCGCGCACCGGCGGGGACGGCATCGGCGGGGCATCTATTTTGGCCAGTGAATCTTTCGAGGACGGCATGCCCACCAAACGTCCCTCGGTGCAGGTTGGGGATCCGTTTATGGAAAAAGTCCTGATTGAATGCTGCCTGGAGTTGTTTGCTGCTGGGGTGGTAGAGGCCATCCAAGATTTGGGGGCGGCCGGGATTTCGTGTGCCACCAGCGAGTTGGCGGCGAACGGGGATTCCGGGATGCACGTGAACTTGGAGCGTGTGCTGTTGCGTGACCCCAGCCTGACGGCCGGCGAGATTTTGATGAGTGAATCCCAAGAACGCATGATGGCGGTGGTGACACCCGAAAACCTGGCGCGTTTCCAAGAGATTGTAGGCAAATGGGATGTGGAATACGCGGTTATTGGCGAGGTCAACGATTCAGGACGCCTGACGATTGACCACGATGGACACCGGATTGTGGATGTGGATCCGAAAACTGTGGCGATTGACTCGCCAGTCTATGACCGACCCTATGCTCGGCCAGCCTGGCAAGATGATTTGAACGCGCGTACGGTGTCAGCCGCTCGTGAAGCCGGAAAACTGGCCTTTCGGGGCGATGGCGACCCGGCGGTCTTAGCCGAAGAAATCCTGGCGGTTTGCGCCACCGACGCAGGCGCGGCCTCTAAGGCCTGGGTCACCGACCAATACGACCGCTATGTGCGCGGTAACACCGCGCTGGCGGAACCCGATGACGCCGGCGTAATCCGCGTGGTCGAAGAAACCGGGCGTGGGGTGGCGCTGAGTACTGACGCGAACGGGTGGTACACGAAACTGAATCCCTATGCTGGCGCGCAACAAGCTCTGGCCGAGGCCTACCGTAATGTGTGCACCGTAGGGGCGACCCCGGCCGCGGTCACCGACTGCCTGAACTTCGGGAACCCCGAATGCCCCGATGCCATGTGGCAACTGGTGACCGCGATGACCGGCCTGGCCGACGGGTGCCAGCGCCTGGGCGTACCGGTGACCGGCGGAAACGTGTCGCTGTACAATTCGTCAGGCGACGTGATGGGTACCGAGGATTACTCGATTAACCCCACCCCGGTAGTGGGGATGCTGGGGCTGATGGACGATGTGCGTCGCGCGGTGCCCAGCGGTTTTGCCGCGCCGGGGTGGCGGGTAGTGCTGTTGGGGACGACCCGACCAGAACTGGACGGCTCGGCGTGGGCGCGGGGTCACGGCTGTTTCGGGGGACACCCGCCGGTGGTGGATTTCGATGCGGAAGAAGCCTTGGGGCAAGTGCTGATTTTTGGGGCAGAGCGGGGATTACACCTAGCGGCTCATGACCTGTCCACAGCGGGATTGGCCGGCGCGCTGGTGGACATGGTGTGCCGGGGCGGGTGCGGCGCCGAAATTGACCTAACAAAGTGGGGTGGGGAGCTTGGTTCGACCGAAAAGTTATTCTCGGAGTCGCAGGCACGTGCGTTGGTCGCGGTGGCGCCAGACCGGCTTCATGAGGTGCTAGCCCGAGCCGAAGCCGTCGGAATTGCAGCCTTAGAGATTGGTGTGACTGGCGGGGATTCCTTGCGTTTAATGGTTGATGGCGGCGTGGTGGAACTGTCAGTGACTCAGTTGCAAACCGCGCGGGAAGCCGTGTTGCCAGGCTGTTTTGATTAATATTTGCTGGCATTTTTAAGTGGCAACCCGTCACATATGAGGTACAATATGTGTTTGAAGCAGGATGCAGAAGATTTACGCGTAGGTGTATTTAGGAGGAGCTAGATATGGCAGTGCTGACAGTCGGAGATGACTTTCCGCAGTATGATTTCCAGGCTGTTGTGGGCGGTGTGCTTGCAGATTTACCGGTGAACCGGGAAGAGGACTATTTCTGTCGAGTCAGCTCTGCCGATGTCAAGAAAGACCAGTGGCGCCTGGTGGTGATGTGGCCCAAGGATTTCACCTTTGTGTGTCCCACCGAACTGGCTGGAATCGCGGAAATCTATGACGAACTGAAGAAACGTAACTGCGAGGTAGTCGCGGTGAACACCGACTCGGAATATGTCCACCTGGCCTGGCGTTCTAAGGATGAATTGTTGCGCAGCATTCCCTTCCCCTTGGCTACCGATCCGAAACATGATTTCTTGAAGACTGTTGGGGTGCTGAACGTCGAGGGCGTGTGCGACCGGGCGTCATTCCTGGTCGATCCGAACAACAAGATTCAGTTCGTATGCGTCGACGCGGACTCGGTGGGGCGTAACGCCAAGGAACTGTTGCGTCAGCTTGATGCTTTGCAATCCGGGGGATTGACTTCTTGCGGATGGCATCCTGGCGAACCAACCTTGGATGTGTTCAAGGCGGCTACGAATCTGGTTTCTTTGAATCTGTAGCGGGTATTTTTAGCCTTACCTGTGGGGATGGTAAATTAGGGTTGTCCTAAAAGATTTAACTAAAGGAGCGTTAAAGTGCATCCTAAACTAGAGAAAGTATTGTCAGAAACCGCCGCTCGCAATCCGGGAGAACCTGAGTTTTTGCAGGCTTTGACCGAGGTTATGGAATCCCTCGATCCCATTATTGAGCGGCATCCCGAGTATGCCGATTACGGGTTACTGGAGCGCCTGACCGAACCAGAACGCCAGATTATTTTCCGCGTGCCCTGGGTTAATGACCGGGGCGAGGTCATGGTGAACCGAGGCTACCGGGTGGAGTTTAATTCCGCCTTGGGGCCGTACAAGGGCGGCTTGCGCTTCCACAAGTCGGTGAACCGTAACATTATCAAGTTCCTGGGATTTGAACAGATTTTCAAGAACGCCTTGACTAACCAGGGAATCGGCGGCGGCAAGGGCGGCTCGGATTTTGACCCGCACGGTAAATCCGACAATGAGGTGATGCTGTTTTGCCAGTCCTTTATGACCGAGTTGTATCGCCACATTGGAGAGCGCACTGACGTGCCGGCTGGGGATATCGGCGTGGGAGGGCGCGAAATCGGGTATCTTTTCGGCCAATACAAGCGCCTGACTGGGGTGCATGAAGCCGGGGTCTTGACTGGGAAAGGCCTGGGGTGGGGTGGTTCGCTGGTGCGAACCGAGGCCACCGGGTACGGCCAAGTCATGTTCGCTCAGTTTATGGCCGAGGATCGTGGCGAGTCGTTGGAGGGTCGCACGTGTGCGGTTTCCGGATCGGGCAATGTGGCGATTTACGCCATTGAGAAGGCACAGCAGATGGGTGCCAAGCCGGTGACCTGCTCTGATTCTAATGGGTGGGTTTATGATCCAGAGGGGATTGACCTGGATTTGCTTAAAGAAATCAAAGAGGTCAAACGTGGTCGCGTGCGCGATTACGCCGCCGCGCGTCCGTCCGCTGAATATCACGATTCGGGCAATGTCTGGGTGGTGCCGGTGGATGTGGCGCTGCCGGCTGCTACCCAAAACGAGGTCAGTGCCGATGATGCCCGCGAACTGTTGAAGAACGGTGTCAAGATTGTGGCCGAAGGCGCGAATATGCCCTGTGTGCCCGAGGCTATCGAACTGTTCCAGGAGGCCAAGTGTGCCTATGCGCCAGGTAAGGCCGCGAATGCCGGTGGTGTGGGGGTTTCCGCGCTGGAAATGCAGCAAAACGCGTCGCGCGACAAGTGGAGCTTCGAATACACCGAGGGTAAGTTGCGTGACATGATGAAGTCGATTCACGACGATTGCTTGGAGACCGCTGAAGAATACGGTAAACCTGGCGATTACGTGTATGGGGCGAATATCACCGGTTTCCGCCGGGTTGCCGATGCGATGCTGGCGCACGGGGTCGTCTGATTCTAGCTATCTAGCGCCGAATTGCTTTGGCTCGCGGTGTACACGTGCGAGGCAAAGGGAAAGTTTCCCCATAGCGATGTGCGATTTTATTTTCGCACATCGCTATGGGCGGCAAATATGGAAAACCTGAATCTGTCTATGGAGGGAATGCGGCAGGCCATCAACGATTCCCAAACCACCATCGCCTCGGCAGTAGAACAGCGCATCGCCGCCACCAACGAAATGTCGGCAGTGGTAAGGTGTCGCAGACGACACCCAGGGGATTGCGCAATCCATTGTCAGCATCTCAGACAGTGCCCGCGAAAGTGCCACGGAGGCGCGAGTCAGCCTGGATGTCGATCAGGCTGTAGCGGAATCCTCGCAGAGTCGCAGTGCGCTGAGAGTACCGTATCACCAGTAGTTTTTAGCCTTGTGTGGGCTTAGTGAACGAAAAATCTAGATTTATTTTTGAAATTCCTTGTACGCCGCGACTCGCTGTGGTAGCCTTGGTTGCACGCAAACGTTTGCGTAACTTTTAGTATCTGATTGACCAAAGGAGACAATCGATGAAGCGAAGTGGCTTTTTGAAGAGAATGATAGCTATCCCTGTTATGGCAGCCCTAGCCTGCGGCTCCGCGCTTCTAACGGGTTGTGAAAGCGGCAAGAGTACCAGTGCCGACGGCAAAAAAAGCGACAAGGTTCGGATTGCAATCGTACCCAAAGACGCAACGAATCCCTGGTTCGTTCGGATGGAAGAAGGCGTCAAGAAGTACGCCGCTGACAGCGGTCTTGACGTGTTCCAAAGGGGACCGGCTGCCACTGATGCCACGCAACAGGCTCAGGTTATCCGTGACCTAATTGCGCAAAAGGTTAGTGCCATTGGGGTAGTGCCAGTAGACCCGGGTGCCTTGGAGCCAGTCCTCAAAGAGGCTCGGGATGCCGGTATTGTGGTGATTACTCACGAAGGCGCTTCACAGAAGAACACCCAGTACGATATTGAAGCCTTTAGTAATGAAGCCTATGGCGGGTTTATTATGGACAACCTGGCTGATGGGATGGGACAGGAAGGTGTATACACCACCATGGTGGGTCACATTACGAACGCCTCGCATAACGAGTGGGCTGACAGTGGGGTTAAACACCAGAAAGAAAAGTACCCCAAGATGAAACTGCTAGAAGCGCAACCTCGGGTCGAATCCGGTGATACCGCCGAAGGTGCTTACCAGGCAGCCAAGGAAGTCCTCAAGGCTCACCCTGAGGTTCGCGGTATTTTCGGCACTTCCTCCTTTGATGCCCCCGGGGTGGCTCGCGCCATCGAAGAAATGGGTCTCAAAGGCAAGGTATTCACTTCCGGAACTGGGATGCCTCAAGCCAATAAGGAAATCCTCAAGAACGGTACCGTACACGCTTTGACCCTGTGGGATCCAGCAGATGCCGGCTACGCTATGGCCGCTCTGGCTAAGAAAGTCCTTGACGGTGAAAAAATCAGTGAAGGCTTGGATTTGGGTGTTAAAGGCTACGAAAATATGAAGTTCAACAAAGACAACGACAAGGTTCTTGAGGGTAAGGGCTGGATAGCTATCACCTCTGATAACGTTGACGACTTCAACTTCTAGATAGGTTGTGAGACGGAATGAGCGATGTAGTCCTGGCAGTGCGTGGGGTGACCAAAGAATTTTCGGGTGTGAAAGCGCTTGATGATGTGAATCTCGAGATTCGCGCCGGTGAAATTCATTGTCTAGCTGGCGAGAATGGTTGCGGTAAATCTACCTTAATTAAGGTTATATCCGGCGTACACAAGCCAGATAAAGGGGAAATTAGGATAGGTGACCAGACCTTTAAGGCACTGCAACCCGCCGAAGCCATCAAAGCTGGCATCCAGGTTATCTACCAGGATTTTTCGGTGTTTCCGAATCTGACCGTAATGGAAAACCTTGCGATATCAAGTGAGGTCGCTAATCGACGGAAACTAGTAAATTGGAAGAGGTTTAGAAAACTCGCCCAGGAAGCTATTCATAAAATCAACTTCGAAGTAGATTTGGATGCATATCTAGGCGATTTGTCAGTAGCTGATAAACAACTAGTCGCTATCTGCCGAGCGCTCCTGCAGGATGCCAAAGTCCTGATTATGGATGAACCTACAACTGCGTTGACCAACCGTGAGGTTGAAGCATTGTTCCAGGTGATTCGCACCCTGCAGGCGCGCGGCATAGCGATTCTTTTCGTCAGTCACAAGCTGGACGAGGTATTCGAAATCAGTGAACGGTTTACGATTTTACGTAACGGGAAGCTGATTGTAACCGCTAATCCCGCAGAGTTGACTCGAGCCAAGTTTGCCAACTATATGACCGGTCATGACGTAGATGAATCCCGCTTTGAACAGCCTGAAAAACTCGGTGAGGAATTGCTGAAGTTAGAAAACTTCGGCCTCGAGGGTGCTTTCAGTGAGGTGAATCTTTCTTTACATCGGGGCGAAGTGCTGGGGATTACCGGCCTATTAGGTTCAGGTCGAAGAGAATTGGCACTCTCTATGTTTGGAGTGTTTCCTGCGACTTCTGGGGAAAGTCGGATAGCGGGAAAGCCCGTCAAGATAGATTCCATTTCCCAGGCCATGAAATACAAGATTGCCTATGTTCCCGAAGATCGCCTCACAGAAGGACTGATGCTGCAGCAGTCCATTGCCGATAACATCGTCATTTCCACTATTGACGATTTAACCCACTGGGGTTGGCTCAATGGCTCGAGCATCAAAGACGCAGTTACAAGTTCGGTAGAATCACTTAAAATTGCCACTAACAACCCTTACAATCCGGTGAGTACACTCTCCGGGGGCAATCAACAGCGTGTGGTGCTCGCGAAGTGGCTGAGAACCAAGCCCGATATTCTGATTTTGAACGGTCCTACAGTTGGCGTGGACATTGGATCCAAACAAGAAATTCATTCCACCTTGCTAGCCCTGGCTCGCCAAGGCATGGGGGTAATCGTTATTTCTGACGATATCCCGGAGCTCATGCAAATCTCGCGACGAATCTTGTTGCTGCGCGAGGGCAAAATCGCGGGTGAAGTCGATCCCAGTACAACCACCGAGCAGGAAGTCTCCGCCATGGTTACCGGTAAAAACCTGACAGAGGTAGAAAAATGACAGAAAATCCTGATAAGACAACCTCAACACAGACACTAGCTGAGTCCAACATCGAGAAACCTAAAAATTCGACACCAACAATGCTGCGACGTGTTCTTCATGCCAATGAATTCTATCTATTCTTAGTGCTCTTAGGTGTCAGCCTGCTAATCCAGGCGCGCAGCGGACAGTTTTTCACCATCAATAACCTCTTAGACCTGGCCAACGCGATGATAGTACCGGGACTGTTTGCCATCGGAGCCCACATGGTGTTGGTCTCTGGGGGTATCGATGTCTCTTTCCCTGCTCTAGGTTCTCTGGCGGTTTATGCCGTGGCTCGCTTCATGGTAGACATAGATTTCCGCGGCCCCTTCCTGGTTGTCTTGCTGATTATCATGGCAGTCGGGGCTTTACTGGGGGCTTTCAATGGCCTGTTCACCTCGCAGCTAGCAGCCCCAACCTTAATTATTACTTTAGGGACGATGAACGTATTCGCCGGAATAATGCAAGGTGCCCTTGGCGCGGTGCAAATCAGTCGACTGCCTGAACCAATTGATAAATTCGGCAGAGCCGTCCTGCTTCGGGTTGAGAATGTTCACCAAGGCACTCAATCCATCCTGCCGGCAACCTTCATTTTCTTTGTTATCGTCCTGGTTTTGATTGGCTTCGTGATGAAATATACGATGTTTGGGCGAGCCCTGTACGCCATGGGCGGCGATGAACAGGCCGCTATCCGGGTGGGATTCCGCGTCAAATGGATTAAATTTTGGCTCTATGTCATCGTCGGAGTCATAGCGGCTATAGCCGGTCTCATGTCCGTCAGTGTTACCCACCAGATGAATCCCACCGACTTGTTGGGTATGGAAATGATGGTGATAGCTGCAGTGGTGCTTGGGGGCACTGCCATCACCGGGGGTAAAGGTTCCTTGCTGGGCGTGGTGATGGGAACCATGTTGATTGCCATTATTCAAACCAACATGATTATGGCCGGCATTCCAACTACCGGTAAACGCTTCGTCTTGGGTCTGATGATTATTATCGGCACTGGAATTTCAGCCGTGCAGTTAACCCGGAGCCGGAAGCGGCAACGTTTGACAGCAGAGTGAGGTAATGATGACTACTACGATTAGTAAAACCGCCCCGAAAGCCAAGTTACGCCGGGTTCCTATCGAGCCGCAGGTTTCGAGGCTCCTTTGGACCCTCATTGCACTGACGGTGGTACTCCTGATAGTAAGAACCGATGCTTTCACCAGCCTTAACACCTGGGTTTCAATCGGTGTGCAATTTCCTGAATTTGGCATCATGGCCTTGGGCGTGCTGGTAACCATGGTAACTGGCGGGATTGATTTGTCTATTGTCGGCATAGCCAACCTCAGCGGTATCGCGGCGGTGATTACGATGCGATCCTTAGAAGCTCAGGGACAAAACCCGGCGGTAACGATTCTTACTGCGATAGTTGTGGCTTTGGCGGTTGGATTCGCCACCGGTATATTAAATGGTCTGCTCGTTGCTTATGTGCGAATTCCCGCTATTCTGGTAACCTTGGGCACCTTGGAATTATTCAGCGGTATTGGCATTATGACTACCGGTGGCAAGGCACTGAGCGGCTTGCCGGAAGCCTACAGCGAGGTTATCGGAGCTCGGCTCGGTGGAATCATCCCCATGCAGTTAGTGATATTCGTCGTGGTGGCTGTTATTGTAGGGTTGCTTTTGCACCGCAACTCTTACGGTTTGAAACTGTTCACGATTGGCACCAATCCGACCGCCGCTAAATTCAGCGGTTTGCATTCCGTAAAACTGCTGGTGGTTTGCTATGCCATCTCGGGGTTATGTGGTGCGACTGCCGGGCTGGTCATGCTGGCCAACTATAACTCGGCCAAGCCAGATTACGGTTTGAGTTACACCCTGATGACGATTCTGATTGTGGTTCTTGGAGGCGTAGACCCCTATGGAGGCAGAGGCAATATCTGGGGGGTATTGCTAGCTATCGTAATCCTGCAAATCTTAGCTTCAGGATTAAATACTTTTCCCAATATCAGTAACTTCTATCGCCCCTTCATTTTCGGCGCGGTATTGCTATTCGTGATTTGGACCAGTGAAAAATCCCTATTTAGATTCAAGAAAAGAGGTATATCGAAATGATAAAGACTATAGCAAACAAGCAAGTTGTGGTTGGTGCCGATTTTGCCGGCTTTGAACTTAAGGAAGCCGTCAAAAAGCACCTGATCGCTCGCGGATGGGAAGTGACCGACCTTACCCCTGTCAAGGCTGAAAGTGGTATGTACCATCGGGTTGGCTTCGCCCTGGGCTCCAAAATCGCCGAAGGCGAATTTGAGCGGGCTCTGGCATTCTGTGGAACAGGTATGGGCATCCACGTGGCAGCCAGTAAGGTTCCCCACGTGCACGCAGCTGTAGCTGAATCGGTTCGAGCCGCGAGACGGGCAGCTGCGGCTAACGGCTGTAATCTGTTGGCTATGGGGGGATTCTGGATTGGTCACCGCTTAGGTATGGCCATGGCTGATGCCTTTCTAGAAAGCCATCTTGGTAGCGGCTACGAGGACTGGGAAGGATTTTTGGAATACCATCAAATCGGTTTCAATGAATGTGAACACTTTGACTACGAGGCCTATAAAGCAAATGGATTCCAAGTGGTAAATCCCGCTACGGCTGTTTTAGGATCTGAACCGGAGGGTCTGGCCTATTAATATAATAAATTCCAAATATATTAATATTCTGCACTTCCGTATGTAAACGAGCCCCATAAGTCTATTGCAACAAACTGGGGATTGTATCGACTCGGTTAGTGGCTACACCCGTGTCTAAACGTGTGTTACCATATAATTCAGTGCAGACTTTAGAAATGCGAGAGGATAGCGATGGCAACCACAATCCGCGAGATTGCCAAAGAACTAGGGGTTAATATCTCTACAGTGTCGCGCAGCCTCAACAACTCGCCCAGCGTCTCGGCGCAAACCCGCGACAGGGTGCTCGAAGCCGCGCGGCGTTTGGGATACCGCCGTAATGCCCGTGCCACCGCGCTGCGCACCGGGAAAAGCGGGATTATCGGCGTGGTCGTCGGCGATATTGTCAACCCCTTTTTCGCTCAACTAGCCGACAGTATCGAGAAGAAAGCCCAAGACCTCGACTTGCGCCTCATGATTGGAAACGGCGGGGAAGACCCCCACCAACAAGAACAAGTCGTCGGCACCATGATGGAACATCAGATAGACGGACTGCTGCTGACCCCGGCAGGCACCCCGACAAACACCTTGCGGAACTATGTCAAAGAAATCCCTACCGTGGCCATCGACCGCAGCCTGGCGGGAGCGAACGTGGACACCGTCCTGTCCGAAGACTCCCCGGCGGTAGACGAACTAATGAAGCACGTCACCCGCCAAGGCTACCGTTCGGCGGTGGTGATATCCGGACCGGCAACCACCAGCACCGGCCTGAACCGGGAACGCCTGCTAAGCCAGAGCCTGCGCGATATCGGCGTGAAAACCCGCACTTACCGCACCACCTATCACGAAGAATCCGGTGCCGAGGCCATCGCACAAGCCCTGCGGGAAAACACCCCCGACATTGTGCTGTGCGCCTCGGCGGTGATTACCCTGGGTGTTATCGCGGGCCTGCACCGTCACGGCCTGCGAGTCGGCGAAGATGTCGCCATCGCGACCTTCGACAAGGTCCCCTGGCTGGTCACCACGATGCCCTCCATCGCCGTCATCGACACCAAGATTGACGAAATGGCGGATATCGCGATGCGGATTTTACGCCAGCGAATCGGTGGGGATCTTGGCAAGCCCCTCATGAAAACCGTTACCTCCCAACTGTTACTGCCCGCCGAACCCGGCGCCCCCCACGGCACGCCCTAAACGGAGCAACCTAATGACAGACATCCAAAACCAAAAAACCACTGCCCGTGAAGTATTAGCCGCGCTGGGACACGGCGAACGGGTCGCGGTAGTCGGATCCATCAACGCCGACCTGACCGTGGAAACCGAACAGCTGCCCTGTCCCGGGGAAACCGTTGTCGGCGGGCCGTTGGAAACCCTGCCTGGCGGCAAATCCGCCAACCAGGCCGTGACCTGTGCCCTGCTGGGAACCGCCACCAGTTTCATCGGAGCCCTAGGTGACGATGCCCACGGCGACCTGCTCTATCAGTCCCTGCGCCGCGCCGGAGTGGACACCGCCGGGGTCAGCCGCGTCAACCAGCCCAGCGGATCCACCCTGATTACCGTCGACTCGCACGGGGAAAACACTATTGTCTATTCGGCGGGCGCCAATGCCACGCTCAATGCCGCCAGTGTCGCGGCGCAAACCGAGATTATCCGAGGGGCACAGGTATTGGGGCTGTGCCTGGAATCCCCCCTGGAGGCGGTGGCGGCCGCAGCCACTATCGCCCGCGAGGCCGGGGTGACGATGGCGCTGAATTTCTCGCCCATTACCAAGGTTCCCGATTCCCTGTTGCGCCTGGTGGACGTGTTGATAGTCAATGAACACGAGCTGGCGGTGTTGGCTGGCCGCCCGCTGGATTCCGGTGACGCGGCGGGGTTGCGGGCGGCTTTGAGCGATTTGGGTTTTGAGCGTGCCGTGTTGACCTTGGGGGCGGATGGTGCCCTGGTGCTGGAGGGTGGCGAGTTCGTGTCCGTCCCGCCTTTCGCGGTCGCGGCGGTGGACACCACCGGTTGCGGGGATGCGTTTATGGGGTCCCTGTTGGCGGCGGTCGCGGCGGGGGAACCGCTTTCACGAGGTGCTTGCCTGGCTAGCGCCGTAGCCGGGGTGGCGGCGCTGCGAAAAGGGGCGCAGGCCTCGTATCGGAATGCCCGCGAAGTGCGGGAATTCCTGGATTTTTCATGAACCCGGGGCGGCTGGGGTGGCTGGGGTTGTTGGAGCCGCCGGGTTTGCCGGGGTACTGCCGGCCGGGGTGCTGCCAGTTCCCGTGCTGCCGGTCGGAGTGCTGCCGGCCGGGGTGCCGCCAGTTCCCGTACTGCCGGTCGGGGTACTGCTGGTCGGAGTGCTGCCAGTTCCCGTGCTGCCGGCCGGGGTACTGCCGGCTGGGGTGCCGCCAGTTCCCGTACTGCCGGCCGGAGTCCCGCCGGCCGGCGCACCGCCGGAGTTTGCCCCGGGGCGTGCTTCCCGCGCCCAGGCTGCCAGCCCGTTAAACATGGCGGTGGCGAATCTTTCCCGCCCGTTCTCGGTTTTCATCAAGGAGGCATCGGCGGGGTTGCGCATCTCGCCCAACTCCAGCATCACGGCGGGAACCTCGGCAAAATTCAGGGTCGCCAAGTCGGAGCGTTTCCACAAGCCGTCCGCAATCGGCCCGGTGTTTTGCGGGGTGAAACCACTGTCCTTTAGCGCTCCCACCAGCGCTGCCGCCAGCTTCGACGAAGGTTCCTTTTGCGATTCATGCAAAGGCGGGTCGGAAATCATCGCGAAGAACCCGTGAACCGAGGTGTTCGCGGTGCCGTTGGCATGAATCGAAACCATCGCATCCGCCCCGACTTTTTGCGCGAAAGCTCCCCGCTCGTTCACGCAAGGGCCCACCCCCACATCCGAATCACGCGTCAACAACACCGTTGCCCCGGCCGCCTCCAGTTTCGTTTTCAACAAGCCCGCGACTTTCCAGTTGAACTCGTGTTCGGTAAAACCGTCGTCCGTGGCGGTTCCCGTCGTGTTGCATGCCCGCTGTCCGCCACGTCCGTCGTCGACGTTTTGTCCAATTTGTTGCCAGGCGGCGGCGTTGCCTCCGTTGTGTCCGGGGTCTAGCACGATTTTCATTCCGCTTAAGCCACTGGCGGTGTCTTTCGGGGAATCGTCGCCGGAGCCTTTGTCTTTGTTACTGACCGAATCGGGATTCTCGGTGCTGGGTTCCACAGTAGAACTGGGGGTGGCGGGGACGGTGACGGTTGGAGTCGGGGTGGGGTTGAGGTTCATGCCGACTCCCACGCCGATACCGACGCTGATCAGGGACAGTAATACTGCGGCGGCTATCATCGCGACGGGGGACAGCCCGTCGCCGCCAGAGCGCCGGTCGGGTGGTGGCGGGGTGGAGCCGTTGTCGTCGACGCGCCGAAAGCGCAGTTTCGTCGGTCCTTCCGGGGTGGCAGCGGAGATACTTTTCCACCCGGATGGTGCGGGGTTGGTGCCCGCACCCGGGGCGGTGGTGTGGTCGAAAAAGTCGCGGGAATTCGCGGCGGTGTCACCATCGTTGGTTTCGTTCGCGGCGCGGATGGTGGGTTTCGTGGGGTTTCGGGGTTCATGAGGTGCCATCGCATAACCGAGCGCGTCACTGGAATCCCCCCGGGCTGAATCTGGGGTGGGCTGGCTGGCACTGGCGAACCCACCGGCACCGCCAGCCGTGCCCGGCTGGGGTGCGAAAGCATCATTTCCAGGGAATGCCGAGCCTAGGCCTTGGGTCCAGTTGTGGTTTGGTTCCTGGTTATTCTTCATGTCTTCCCATCCCGAGACCAGTTTTTGCCACCCTTCGGAGTGGGTGTCTGGCGCCGGTGTGGCGCGGTTCGGGCGTCTCGCCTCGCCTCGCGTGCCTTCTTCCAGGCTGGCGCCATAGGCCAGGCCGTTGCCCGAGTCGAAGCCGATGTCTAGAGGGCGGCGTTTGTTTCCGGTTTCATGAGGTGTCATCCCCGCCCCACCGTTTTTCCGCAAATCCCCGCTATTTGGTTTCAGGGAGCCCGCCGACCCGGCCGAACGCCACGCTTCGGGCTGGTTTTCGACTGGGATTCCAGAGAAATCGCCGGGGGAGGCGTTGGCACCTCGTGAAGTGGCGCCTAATGAAGCCGAGGAATCCGCGCGCCGCGACACCCCCGCCGCGAAACCGTCCCCGAAACTGCCTGGCGCATCCGGGCCGTCCGAGTTCAACATGTTTTGGGCATTGGCAATCAGCGCGGCGATACCGGGATTATCCCCGTATGGCAAGGTCGGAAGGCGTTCCGCCGTGGCTTGATCGGCCGCTTCGTTCGCGGCGTTGAACTCTTGGAAGAAACTAGCCGCGCGGGCACCGGTGGAAGAGGGCGGCAGGCCGTGGGGGCGCGGGTCGGCGGGGCGCGGCGTGACCTGTCCGAGCTGCGCGGACTTGGCGGGGGGCGCGGCGGGATAATCCTGGGTCGGTTCCCAGGTGTCGAAATCCTCTCCCCACTTCGGCATCTGTCCTATTTCCTTACTGCGGTATTCATGAGGCGCGAGCCGGGCTGGCGGCTGGGCATCACATCGAGGCGGTTTTTATCGGGTAACACGACCCTAGTGTTGTACCGATTGGTACATTTGACGGGCGAGTTGGAAACCTGCACCGGTGTAGATATTCCAACACTCGGTGTAGTCATATAGCGAGGTGCATACGAAATCACCCAGGTTCACGGACTGGTTGTAGTCCGGAACCACGCCGCCAGGGGAATACTGTTCCTTTATTTGGCAAGAGATTTCAGGATTCCCATCCTGTATGGTTACCACGGCGGAAGTCTGGGAGTCACAATTCCCGATTTGGGCTTCGTGATCCTTGACGGCGCAGGTCAGGGTATTCCCGGAAGCGGAACAGGTCGTGTTGCCGGTTTTCGTTGTGAAAGTGGTGGCTGACTGGGCGCCGGCGGGTGCGGGGAAGCGGACTTCGCGTTCCTTGGGTTTCTGGCTTTTATCGTCTTTATCTTTGTTCGCGTCCTTGTCTTTGTCTTTGTCCTTTGCCTTGGCGGGATCTTCATCGGTGGTCTGGGTAGTGGTGGTTTCCTTGGGTGCGGCGGTCTCGGATGTGGTTCCCAGGAAGGTCATAAGCACCACTACCGCCAGTCCAACCACTGCCGCCAGCAACACGGCAAAGATTACCCACAAAACCGTGTTGGATTTAGATTTCTGGGCGGCCGCAGCGGGCATGGCCATCACTGGAACAGAACCGGCGGTGGGATAGGTGGGATACGCACCGGGAGCACCGGGAGCACCGGGAGCGTATCCGGCGGGAGCGGGGTACGCCGGTGGAGCCCCAGCCGGAGTGCCAGGGGTGACGTAGGTTCCGGGGACACCTGGAGTTCCCGGGGCATAGGAGCCAGTGGAATTAGCGACGTATCCGGCGGGAGTATTGGGGGAAGCGGGGCTCGCTGTGGGGGTGGGGACTTCGAGGTTCGTGGGATAGTAACCGGCGGTTTCGCCACCCGCTGTTGCGAGGGGCGCTGCGGTTGTGCTGGCATCGGGGTAATTTGGGGTGCCGGTTTCGGCCGTCGCGGCGGTACCCGCAGCGGCGGTGGATTCTGTATCACGGGGTGGATTTCCCGCGTGATCTGAATCTTGCGCCGGTAAAATGGTGGTAGCATCCGGGTGGTTGTCCGGTGTTGCGCCAGCCGTGTACCCGCCCAGAATCGAGGTTCTTTGCGGGGCGGACTGGGTGTTGGGTTCCTCGGGCACTGGGGAGCCTGAATCCGGGGTTTCAGAATCAGGGGATGGCGCAACGGGGTTGTGCGGCGTGTCCGGCGTTTCCCCTGAAACTAGTGGTTCATCATTGGAAAGAGTCGTCTCTGCGGATGGCACCTCATGAATGGGAAACACTGAAAGGGAGGGCGACATGGCTTCGCGTTCCTGCAGCGCGGCGGTGACGGCCGGCTCGTTCTTCGAAGCCAGCCACGCGAGCAGTTCGGGATAGGCAGCGGGGTTCTTGGCAATGAGCGGGCGCAAGTCAGGATCGGTGGCCAGTTGCTGCAACTCGGTGGCGGGGGTCGTGGGATCTGAAGCTCGTTTTTTCTGATTCATATCACTCATGGAAGTCCTTTCCGTTGCCCATTATTCCACATATCGGCGTGGCGGCGCGGATTTTCTGGTTATGGACACATAACCACCTTATTGAGAAACCTTGACATCGAGACAAGCCTGTGACCTGGGGATTTATCCGGGGCGCAATTATATCATATGGCTTATGTATTCGCAACTAAACTCCGCGATAGGTAAAGTGTTGGAATCCCAGGGATTTCACACGGCTCGCGGCGGCGGTCAAGTCAGCGGCAAAATCGCGCGCCCCAGGCAACTCGTAGCGACTGGCGAACTCTGGACGAGTCCCGTCGGGGCGCGCCTGTTGCACCGCCAGGGTCTGTACCCCGCGTTGCCGTAAAGCCTCCGCGAGTGGTACCAGAGTTTCAGGATTGGTATCATCAAGGTCGTGACCAGGGGAAACCGTGATACGCACCTCGTAATTAGCCAGCGTCCCCTCCTGGTATGCCCCCACCACCATGTCGAGGGACTCCCAGGCACTTTGCCCGGCTTTATTCAGGGGTGGTATCGACAGACGCAGCTTAGCGGTGGACGCGCTTGATTTGGTGGGGGTCGCGGTCGCTGGTTGCGTCTGTCCCAATCCCACCACGCGCGGGTAGTTTTGCGGCAGCGCCTTAATATCCAGGCCAATCCAGTCCACCAGGTTTTGCGCCAGCAAAGCCGCCAGCCGACGCGGATACGCCCCACCGGTATGCAACCCCACCTGGAAACCGAGCTGTTTGGCGCGACGCGCGGCCTCCAGCAAGGCGGGCTGGCGGGTGGGCTCCCCGCCGGAAAACACCACCCCATCCAACAGACCCGCGCGGCGTTCCAGCAGGCTCCACAACTCGGATTCGGGAACCTGGGCGGGGGCTTTCGGGTCAATAATCGCGAAATTCTGGCAGTAACCACAATTCCACGGGCAACCCTGGAGAAAAACGACAGCGGCGAGTTTCCCCGGCCAATCCACCGTGGAAAACGGGGTCAAACCCGCGATAACAAGGCCGGTATCTGACACGGTCGCTTCCTTACTGTTGTTGGAATTAGGGATTTAGCGGCGAGAGGGTGTGGCGTGGCCGGGGCCACGCCACACCCGGTGTGGGTTGGTTGGGTCGGCCTCGAGGCCGACCCAACCAACCCACAAAAGCCTCTATCTCTAAGCTCAGGATTGCGCTGACAGAGTCAGCGCCAACCCTATTTGGGGTGGGTTTCGACGCTAAGCCTGGTGGGGGGTGCGGCGGTTACGTCGCGCCCCCCACCAGAATGCCGAGAGGCAACTCATGAATCCAAAACCGAAACACCCGATACGTGGCGCAGCGAACTAAACCAGGCGAACTAAACCAGCGCCGGCACGCCCGAGGTCTTTTCCAACAGGTGCGAGTGTAACTCGCCGTGGGTCGCGGCCGCGGACTCGCTGAAACTGACGCGCTCGGCGTACTCGCCCTTCTTGCCAATGTTAAAGGACTGTACCGGGCGGAAATACCCCATCACCCGCGTCCACACCTCGCATTCCTGGTGTTCCCCGGCGGCCTCGCACTGCGGGCAAGTGAAGTGCTCGCCCGAGAGATACCCGTGGGACGGGCAAATCGAGAACGTTGGGGTAATCGTGATATAGGGCGTGCGCCAGGTAGTCAGGGAACGTTTCACGAGTTGCTTGCACGCCTGGGCGCTGGAAACCGCCTCGCCCATGTACAGGTGCAACACGGTGCCGCCGGTGTACTTGGTTTGCAGCTCCTCTTGCAGTTCCTCGGCCAAGAACGGGTCGTTGGTGAAACCAACCGGCAACTGGGAAGAATTCGTGTAATACGGGTTGTCCTTGGTGCCGGCCTGGATGATTTTATCGCCGAAGCGTTTACGGTCAGCCTTGGCCAAACGATAGGTCGTGCCCTCGGCCGGGGTGGCCTCCAGGTTGTACATGTGGCCGGTAGACTCCTGGAGTTCCACCATCTGGTCGCGCACCCCGTCCAGAATCCGCATGGCCATCTCGTGTCCGCGCGGGTCGGTGATGTCATAAGCATCATCGGTGAAGTTGCGAATCATCTCGTTCATACCGTTGACGCCGATGGTCGAAAAATGATTGTCCAAGGTTCCCAGATAGCGTTTAGTGTAGGGGAACAGCCCGTGATCCATATGGTATTGGATGATTTCACGTTTGGCCTCTAAGGTCTGCGAACCCAGGGCAACCAGCTCGCGCAGACGCTTAACCAAGTCGGCTTCGTCGCCCTTGTACAGGTATCCCAGCCGAGCCAGGTTAATGGTCACCACGCCGATGGAACCGGTCTGCTCGGCCGAACCGAACAGGCCGTTGCCGCGCTTGACCAGCTCGCGCAGATCCAGCTGCAGGCGGCAGCACATGGAGCGAATCTGGCCGGGGTCGAGCTCCGAGTTAATGAAATTCTGGAAATACGGCAGCCCGTACTTCGCGGTCATCGTGAACAGCAAGTCGGCATTGGGGGAATCCCAGTCGAAATCCTTGGTCATGTTATAGGTCGGAATCGGGAAAGTGAACACGCGCCCATTCGCGTCCCCGGCGGTCATGACCTCCATGTAGGCGCGGTTGATAATGTCCATTTCCGCCTGGAGGTCGCCGTAAGCGAAATCGCACACGTCCCCGCCAATGAAAGGCACTTCGTCCTTGAGATCATCGGGGCAGATCCAGTCGAAGGTCAGGTTCGTGAACGGGCACTGTGATCCCCACCGGCTGGGCACGTTCAGGTTGTAAATCAGTTCTTGCATCTGTTGTTTGACTTCCTCGTAGGTCATGTTGTCCAGGCGCACGAAGGGAGCCATGTAAGTGTCGAAGGAGCTAAATGCCTGGGCGCCAGCCCATTCGTTTTGCAGCGTGCCCAGGAAGTTCACAATCTGGCCGCAAGCCGAGGAAAAATGCTTCGGCGGGTTTGAGGCGATTGCCCCGGTGACCCCGTTGAAGCCCTGTTGTAACAGTTGTTTCAGCGACCAGCCCGCGCAATACCCGCTAAACATGTCCAGGTCGTGGATGTGGAAGTCGCCGTCACGGTGTGCTTCGCCGGCCTCGGGGCTGTAAACATTGTCCAACCAGTAGTTGGCCACCATCTTGCCGGCCGCGTTCAGAATCAACCCGCCGACCGAATACCCCTGGTTGGCGTTGGCATTCACCCGCCAGTCCGCACGATCCAAGTATTCGTCCACGGTTTCAATCGGGTCAATCAGGTGACGTTCAGCGCCGTCCTTTGCTTGCTTCATAGGTTCTCTCTCCATAATTTTTTCTTTTCTCTGCGCTCTCTGACTTAGAGCATCGGGTTACTACTCTAGGCGAGTTTGACAGAAAATCAACTACATCTTGGGTGTGTTTTCAATTAGACCACAATATATAGTGGTTGGAAGGTGGTAGGGATGCGCGCTCATGAGGTGCCACCTGGGATTTGAAGCGGCATGTGAAAATTGTCACACGCGACCCCCTCGGCGTGTCTCGCGGCACCGCGCGTCGTGCCGCTGCGGTGGCTCGTGGATGCGCGCTAGCGGGACGGGAAGGGGGAGCACCCCCTCAACTTTTGCTTACGCAAAAGTTTCACCCCCCAGTCCCGCTGCGCTGCGCATTCCACTGCGCCACCTTCGCTTACTCTAGCGTCGGCGCAGGGAGTAAGACACGCCGGGGAGCCAAATGTTTGCTGGATAGCGGCGGGCCGGGATTTTGGGCGTATGTCCGGATGGTGAGCGGTGAAAACCGGGGTTACGGGATGCAGTCGGGGCTCGTAACTTTGGAGGATGGCAGAAATTAGTGAGAATTTTTGCGATTTGGGGCGATTTTTTTACGGCAAAATCAATCTTTTCACTAGTTTTTGCCAGGGTTTAGGATGAAGGGGTGAAGTTTTCGAAGCGCACGGAACTCGGGGCTCCCAATGCGGTGGCCAGGGTCGAGAGCGCGGCGGCGCGCGGTCAACCCCGAGCGCCTGTACCTGTTAAGCTCCACGTCACAGGGGTATTCGTGGCTGATGAAACTGTTTTGCGACCCCGACGACACGGTTTCATACCCAACAGTGTATTTTCACGCTCAAACTATATGAGGCACCACTCTGCTTTCGCGCTCAATATACGTAAGGTACGCCGAAGGCTTGAAATACGACACAAAGAGATGATAAAATAATAGAAGTTTTTATTTCAAGGGAGGAGTAACAAATGAGACATAAACTTGGTTTTTTTACATTGGCAATGTTTATGCTGGTTTCTGGCGGTTTTGCTACGCCGTCACAGGCATTCCCCTCAGATCCAGAAAGTGAGGACATACCCCGGAGTTATAGCTGGCCTGGTACCAGTAGGAATAATGTGCCACCGCCTCCCAGACACGATGCCTCTTATCTGGAGTTATATTGGTATTACGTAAATGACTTAAGAGATGCGGCTGAAAACATATCTCCGGAAATACGTAACCATCCTGAATATATTGAGGCTATGTCAAATATTCAGAGCAAGACTCCGATTACTGAGCAAGCGGCTCGCTACGAGCTGGACGCGCTACGTCCGCAGATGGAACAGGAGTGGGTTGAAAATATTGCCGAGCAAAAAATGCAGTATCAGAAGTTGCTTGAGGAAAATGCGAATCAGCCTTGTGATAGGGATATCAATGGTTTTCAGAATTGCCCCGGCCAAGAACCTCAGTTTGATGAGAATCCAAGTATGTTATCGCTTATAGGGTATCACGTGGGATTAATTCGAAGTAAGTATGGAAGCGAGGAAAAGGCACCTAGGAGTGGTGTTTACACCGCCCGCATAACTGATTTTCAGGAACAAGAGGAATCATGGTGGTGTGGACCAGCAGCTACTCGTAACGTGGTGCATGGATTCACGAATGGGAGCTGGAATATTCCCCAGCGTGGATTAGCTCAGAAATGGGGAATTCTTCGTAGTGGTAGCACGTATGTGTACCAAGTGATTAATTACCTCAATGAAGTACAATTCCAGGGATATGGAAATTGGACGCATAGAAAGCCTGCACATGAGGTGGATTTGAAGAACATGATTTATACATCCGTGCGAAAGCAATCCTATAGTAAGGGAGTAATTTTAGATGGTATTCCGGTTGGGGCGTTAGGA
The DNA here is from genome assembly GCF_000160615.1 of Mobiluncus mulieris ATCC 35243. Lineage (GTDB taxonomy): Bacteria > Actinomycetota > Actinomycetes > Actinomycetales > Actinomycetaceae > Mobiluncus > Mobiluncus mulieris. Next base: position 362,200 of record NZ_GG668520.1, read on the forward strand.
TATTGGACAGGAACGGAAGGTTCTAAAGGGCATTATGATGTCGGTGTAGGAGTTGATTTTAATGATGATTGGATTTTGGTGGGAGAAGTTTATGGTAAATATAACAGAAATAATTCGAATGGTCCATTCCACTGGGTCGATTCTACAAATGTAATGTCAATGGTTCGCGGAAACCCTGGCACGGTGATTTACTCTACGCGTTGAAGTCTCATGAAGCCTAGATTTATATTAGTAGCCTGCATCGGTTTATTAAGTCTTTCAATTTCGGCCTGTGGACAAACCTCTACCCCAGACTACAAGGTGTGCCCCTTAGGCATGTCACAAGCAGATGAGGACGTGGCACGTGACGGCAAACTCCCGGTAGAGGAACGTTTCGACACTTCCTGGCTGTTTTCTGAAACAAAGAAGCCTCACCCTCGATTTTTTTCACGAAATTTACTTAAAAAGCACCAGAATGACAAGCCCTCTTTGAAGGTTGAACGAATCAAACAATTTGGGCTACCTGTGCTTAGTGTGGACGCGATTAGTGCCACAAAGAATGGGGTTTATCTTGGAACCTGCCTAAAGGATTGCCAACCCCAACGAATTATTCGTAATCGGGTCAGTCCTACTGATTTAGTATTTGCGGATCCAGATAAAGAGGTTTTCACCAAAATTGCCGATACTGGCAGTAAAGAATGGGCAATAAAGCGCATATTTTTATACGGTGATAAAGGTGTCGGCTGGATTGAACACAGAGTAGGTATAACTACCTATAATCCTGAGAAACGGGTGTTGGATGACTACCACCTGCCGTGGCGTATAAAGGCATGTCCTGATGCTAAACAGTGCAAACCGGTGGTGCTATATGAAGAAAATAGTGGTAAAACGTCTCTCAACTGCAAATACTACTTTGTCAATGGTGATAACCTACTCTGCTGGTTCCATAAAGAGAATAAAGAGAATTCAGAGACAAAAGCATCGCCCTGGGGGAAATATTCCTTATTCCATTTGGATATGTCCGCATCACCCGCTAAAGCAGAGATTCTTTTGAAGGATTTACCATTCGATTATGACTTCTTTTGGCGCGATTCACAAACTTTTGTGCTGATTGGACAGTGGGGATGCAAGAAGTTTGCGTGCACAAATTATAATATTAAAGATCGATGGGATTTTCCAGTTCAATTTAGGCAAACCTCATTCAAGGATTTCCCTAAATATAAAGTTATTAAAACCTTAGGTTTAAAAACTAATGAAGGAGCAGTATTTGCTTCCGGAGATAAATATGTTACTTGGCAAGATACCAATTCCAATCCCATATTTATAGGTTATTCAGATAATCGGAAGTTTTTTAATATTGACGATTGTGATTCTATCAAAGTCCTGGGAGAAGCTTCGCGCATGGATTTTGCGCTACCCTCCGAACGGTTTATAATATACGCTACAGAAGAAAAAAAACTTTGGGTGGTTAATCCAAAGGATAATACACAAACGTTATTAGTTGACTATAGCTATCCTCTTGTTTCTCCACCAATTCTAGATCCTCGCTGGAGCGTAACCATATCAGGGAACTATATATACTGGCTAATTGAGCCCTATCGATATAACGATGTGACTCTTGACGTGGCCGAAAAAGATGGAGGCCGTCCTATATTGCATAAGGCGGTGATTAGTGCGGTAAAGCCCTAATCTAGATTTACATACAGTTTGCTATTTTTATTACTTATGGGTGTTAACTGAGTGAATTCAACGTGGCAGCGACACCGCTATTGCCCGGGCTGGTGGAAACCGATTTTGGCTTGTCGAGCTCTCACTTTTGGCACCAAGAACTGCTCCCAGAGGTTAGGATAAACGGGTGAAATTTTCGAAGCGGACGGAACTCGGGGCTCCCAATGCGGTGACCAAGGCTGAACGCGCAGCGGCGGCGCGCGGTCAACAACTGGTGCGCCTGGCCGATTCCAACCCGACCCGCCACGGGCTCGGCTACCCGGATTTGCCGGTATATCAGGCCACGCCACGTGGCCCCCTGGCGACTCGTGAACTCCTAGCCGACTTCCTGACCCGCCGCGACAACCGCGAGGTCGACCCCGAGCGCCTGTACCTGTTAAGCTCCACGTCACAGGGGTATTCGTGGCTGATGAAACTGTTTTGCGACCCCGACGACACGGTGTTGGCGCCGACCCCCGGATATCCCCTGGTGGCGGAAATCGCCCGCCTCGAGTCCGCGCGGATCGCCCCCTACCCGCTGGAATGGGTGGGCCGCTGGGAGCTGAATCTCGCGGATTTCGCGTCGCCCGTTCACGAGGTGCCATCCGAAGTAAACGCGCCGACCCCAGATTCTCGGCTGGTTGCTGGTCAAGGTGTGGATGCGACTCGCGGGGCTCGTGCCACCGACTCAGACCAGTCGACTCCATGGTCTCGACCCGCCGCGATTGTGGCGATAAACCCCAATAACCCCACCGGGTCATATGTCCACGATTTCGAGCGTGAAGCCCTCGTGGCCTACGCCGCCACCCAGGACATACCCCTGATTGCCGACGAGGTCTTTTTCGACTATTGGCTGGATGCCGGGCTGGCACCTCGTGAACCCGCCGCGAAACCGTTACCGGCGGGTGACGCGGCCCCACCGCGAATAGCACCTGATGAACCCCCGGCGACCTGCGCCAACCCGCGCCGCCTGGCCGGCGAAACCCGCGTGCTGACCTTCGCACTGGATGGGCTGTCGAAAAACCTCGCGGCGCCCGGCGCGAAAGTCGCGTGGATTGAGGTTTCCGGGCCAGAGGATTTGGTGGCGGCGGCCCAGGCGCGCCTGGACCGGATTGCCGACGCCTACCTGCCGTTTTCCGACGTGTTGGCCGCGCGGCTGCCCCAGTGGCTCGCGGAGGTTCCGGCGCAAACCGCGCGGGTGCGGGGACGCTGCCAGGAAAACCTGGCGACCTTGCGGGAACTGGTGGCGGGGGAACCTACGGGAACGGTGACGGTGCTCGCCCCGGAGGGCGGGTGGAATGCGCTGCTGCGTTTCCCGGCGGTGGTGGACGAGGATTCATTAGTCGCCAGCCTGATTTCCGGGCACGGCATCACAGCGCAACCCGGGTATTTCTTCGATATGCCCTTTCCCGGCGTGGTTTCGGTGTCGTTGCTGTTAGAACCCGAAACTTTCGCCCCTGCCGTCGGTGTGCTCCTTTCTGAACTCGCAACAGCCGCTACCGCCTGACCTAGGGGGTAGCGGTGGTGGCGCGAACCTTAAACCTACCCTTAACCTACCTAACCAAGGTGTAAGGTTCGGTTTAGGGTTCGGTTTAGGGTTGGGGGTCAGGTTCATGAGGCGCGAGCCTGGGTGTTGACAATCGCTAGAATCAAGCCGGATAAGCCCAGAATCAAAGCCACCGACCCGGCGGCCATGAGCCAGCCGAAATCCCCCGCTACCAGCGTCCGCAAGGCAGGTTCCCGCAGGGGTTGCCCGCCAATTCGCGGCCAGGCCAACGCCAGCATCCCGATACCCCCTAATGCAGCCGACGCCGAACCCACCAACATGACCCGGTGCAGATGCCCGAAACGCCGCCCGACCCGCTCCCGGGGCGCCAACAGCACCCCCCAAATCCCCGCTACCAAAAATGCCACCAGCACATCCGACAAGCGGTGCCACTCGTTCAACATTACCGAAACCCCGACAAAACTGGCGGTCGCCCAGCCTAAAAACGCGGCCATCGAGCGCGCCCGCAGCGGCGCGACCAGCATAATCCCCAGGGCGGCACTCATCGCCACGGTGGAATGCCCGCTGGGCAGCGAATTCGCGAGCCCGGCATAATCAACCCCCAGGTCAGGGCGGTGCAACACCCAGTGCTTCAACACCTGGGTGCTCAGATTCGCCCCCGCCACCAGCAGGGCGACTCGTGCCCCCAACTGCCAGCGACGGCGCAACAACGCCACCAGGAACACAGCGACGGTCAGCGCCACCAGGGCTTTCATGGAAATCGAGTCGAGTGCCATCGCATCCGCTCCGCGAAACAGGTGTTTGCCGCGCGACAGGGCAAAACGGGTCGCGCCGTCCAGGTTTTGGCCGCGCACGGTGGCGAGTGCCACGCGGGCGGTGGTGGTGGCGAGAGCAGCGAAGGCGAGTGCAAAAACGACTCGCCAGACCCGGTTGCGGGTTTGGGTGGCGTAGCGGGTCAGCTTAACGGGTCGCAATCGCTGCGTCACCCGGTGCATGAGGTGCTGGCCGGGGCGGCGCATGTCGCCGGGATTGCCGCCCGGTGTTGACCCCTGGTTTGCGTTGCTCACGTTTAAAGCTTAGCCTCCCTGCCGGCTGGGCGAGGTGCAGTGTAGTCCAGGTAAAGCATAGGGGCAGTTGCCCGGAGCTGAATCTCGGAGCTGAGCCACAGCCGGGGAATAAAGCTACCTGGTGGCTTAGGATATCCTAAATTTTGCGCTATGCTAAGAGGGTCTGAAATTAGAACGACGTTCTAGGAATGGATTATGACGACTGAAACTACTGAAACCGCTGAAACCGAATCTTCGGAACCAAACCTCCTGTTCGACGACGATGCGACCATAACGCCGGTCGATACGGACGCGGCCAAACACCACTCCGGGCAAGCCGCCTTGAAAAAAATCACTCGTCCCGTAGCCGGTACCATGCTGGCGGCGCGGGTTTTAGCGGCCATCTCCGGGGTGCTCGCGGTCGCGCCCTATGTGGCGTTGGTGCACCTGGGAGCCTTGCTGCTTACGGCCTTCCAGACCCACACTCCGGTCGATTCTGGGCAAGTCTGGTTTATCCTCGGGCTGCTGATTGACGCCTATCTGGCGCGAGTGGGCATCTATATGCTGGCACTCGCAATGACACACTTCGCGGATGTGCGTCTAAGCCGCCACATTCAAACACAACTGTTGGATCGCATCGCCCATGCGCCCCTGTCTTGGTTTACGGCCACGAACTCCGGGAAAGTCCGCAAAGCCGTCCAAGATGACACCAAACAGTTGCATATGCTGGTCGCCCACGCCCCGGTAGAGGTCACCTCGGCGGTGGTAATGCCGCTGAGCCTGCTGGTTTATGCCTTTATTATCGACTGGCGCCTGGGGCTGCTGTCCATCGCGACGCTGCCGGTTTTCGCCTTGTTGTATTGGGTTATGATGCGCGACATGGGGCCGAAAACCGCGGAAATGGACACCAAGCTGGGCAATGTGGGTGCCACCATGGTTGAATTCGTCACCGGCCTGGCGGTGGTCAAGGCTTTCGGGCGGGTCGGCCACGCCCACTCGCGCTACGCTAAGGCTGCCAAGGAATTCGCGGACTTTTATGTCGGGTGGTGTAAACCCCTGTTGACGGGTAACGCGGTGGCGCTTTCGGTGGTTTCGATTGCGGTGTTGCTGTTTGTGAACCTGTGTGGGGGGTGGCTGCTGGTGCAAGCCGGGTATGTCAGCGCCGTGGACGTGTTGGCCACGACCCTGATTGCCCTGTTGGTGCCCTATTCGCTGCAGGTACTCTCGATGGGTACTTGGGTTTATCAACTCGCGGGGGCGGCCGCGTTGCGTTTGCAAGACACGCTGGATACGCCGGTGTTGCCCGAGGTTGGTTCCCCGATTCATGAGGGGCTGGCCGGGGTGGCGGGCGAAACCACCATGGCGGGCACGTCCAAGTCCCAGAAATCTGTCAACCACGTCAATGATATATCGCTTGCTGGCCAGTCTAAACCCCGGTTTATGACCCCGCGAATCCCAAGGTCTTTCGAAGTCGCTTTTCGGGACGTGTCCTTTAGCTACGGCGAGGTTTTGGCCGTGGACAATGTCAGCCTGGAACTGCAACCCGGCACGGTAACCGCGCTGGTAGGACCTTCGGGTTCCGGAAAATCCACCTTGGCGACCCTGCTGGCACGTTTCGCTGACCCGGATTCCGGGGCGGTCACTATCGGCGGGGTGGACTTGCGAGAAATCCCTAGCCGGGAGCTCTATCGGTTGGTGTCCTTCGTGTTACAAGATCCGCAACTGTTGCGCGACACGATTGCCCACAATATTGCACTCGGATTTAGCGGTATCGGCGCAGATAATAAGCCTGTTTCCTTAAATGATATCCGCGCGGCTGCCCGGGCGGCGCAAATCGATGACTACATCCAGAGTCTGCCCAAGGGCTACGACACCGTCATCGGGGTGGACACGAACCTGTCGGGTGGCCAGGCACAACGCATCGCCATTGCCCGCGCCATCTTGGCAGATGCGCCTATTTTGGTTATGGATGAGGCCACCGCCATGTCCGACCCGGATTGCGAAGCCGAAATCCAAGCCGCGCTGTCTAACCTGGCGCGCGGGCGCACCGTGTTGGCGGTGGCGCATCGCCCCGCCTCAATTCTCGGCGCGGCGCAAATCGCAGTTATGGATCACGGCCGATTGGTGGCCTGCGGGACGCACACACAGCTACTAGCGACTCATGAACCCCACTACCAGAAAATCCTGCAGTTGGCCGGCTACCACGAGGACGACGGGGTGTATGAGGCGCCAGCCGCCATCCCGACCGCAACCGAAAGACCCGCCACCCCGAGTGAAGGGAGCCACGCATGAACCCGCAAAACCCAAACACCCAGACCAACACGACCAGCGCGGCCGACCCGACCAGCGCGACCAGTGCCGCGAAACCGTCAACCACGTCTACCGCTAACCCCAAAGAAACCAAGAAAAATACGCTGTCTTCTGCCTATCAGTTTTACCGGCGCACCATCTCTGCGCGCGGCTTGCCCTACGTGAACCAGTCACGAAACCTGGCCATAGCCAAGGGTGTCTTTCAAGGTGTTGCCCTGGTGCTGCTGCTGCCGGCTGCGACCGCGCTGGCCAAAGCCCAGCCCGTCTGGGGCTTGGGAATCACCGGCTGGCTGGTAGTATTCGCAATCGTTGCCGTGGCGGGAGCCATCCTGGACTACGTCATGTCCATGAAAGTCTTTTACGCCGCCCTCGATTTCATCCAGTCGGTACACCGGATTATCGGCGATAAAATCGCGCGTATCCCGCTGGGGTGGTTCCGCCCGGGCACCGCCGGACGGTTTTCGCGGCTGGTGTCCAACGAACTGATGCAACTGGGCGAGATTATGGCGCATCAACTGTGGCAGATGGGCACCTCGGTGGCATCCCTGCTGACCATCCTGGTCGGCGCGTTCTTCTGGGATTGGCGCCTGGGGCTGACACTGCTGGTGGCGATTCCCGTGTATTGGGGACTGGCACGAGCCTCGCAGTATTGCAAGCAACGCGGGGACAGAGCGGCCAAACCCGCCGAAGTTGAACTGGCCAACCGGCTAGTCGAATTCGCCACCTGCCAAGGCACACTGCGAGCCGCCGGAGTCGGGGCTGACTTCGAGCTGTTGCAACTCGCGGTAGCGGAAAACGAGCGACAGGGGCGCAAAAACCTGTGGTGGTCGCTGTTGGCGAACCTGATTACCGGGGCTTTCGCCCAAATCGTCTTGGTGGCAATGATAGTAATCGCCGGGTCGCTGGCCATCGGCGGGGTGATGGGACCGGTGGAAACCGTGGCGTTCATCGGGATTTCCCTGCGTTTCGTGACGTTTATCGAAGACGTCGGCACCTCGATTATCGGCATCGAGGATCGCCGCCACCTCTTGACTGAAACCCAAGAGATTCTGGATGCTCCCGAACTGCCCGAACCCGGCGGGGAATCCGCCGGTTGTGCCGCTACCAATAAGCCTGAAATCCCTGGTAATAAGCCTGTTTCTGGTTCCGTCCGGGTTCATGAGGCGCCAGCTGGAAACCCCGCCGTTGTTTCCCCATCCCCCGAACCGAGCAGTGCCAGTGAAAGCGCCACAATAACCCCCGGCCAGGAAACCGGGGCTATCGAGCTGCAACATGTTACCTTCGGATACGATGCGGACAGCCCCGTGTTGCAAGACGTATCGTTTAGTGTTCCCGCCGGGACTATGTGTGCGCTGGTGGGGCCTTCGGGTTCCGGGAAAACCACGATTTCCCGCTTGATTGCACGTTTCTGGGAGGTAAACCGGGGCTCGGTAAAGGTCGGTGGCCTGGATGTACGCGAACAATCCACCGAGCACCTCATGAAACAGCTATCCTTGGTATTCCAAGACGTTTACCTGTTCGATGACACGCTAGAAGCCAATATCCTGGTCGGGAATCCGGGGGCGACTCATGAAGAAGTCGAGCGTGCCGCGCGCCTGGCGGGCGTAACCGAAATCGTGGCGCGGCTGCCCGAAGGCTACACCACCCGCGTCGGTGAAGGCGGGCGGGCGCTCAGCGGTGGGGAACGCCAGCGGGTTTCGGTGGCCAGGGCGCTGCTGAAACAAGCCCCGATAGTGCTCTTGGACGAGGCGACCTCCGCCTTGGATGCAGAGAATGAAGCCAATATTGTTGCGGCCATGGAAGAGTTGCGCCGTCACGCCACGTTGTTGGTTATTGCACACAAGATGGAAACCATCGCTGGTGCCGACCAGGTCGTCGTGCTGGGCGAGGACGGGCGCGTCGAGGCCGTGGGGACGCATCAGGATTTGCTGGCACGGCCCGGAACCTACCAGCGGTATTGGCGGCAACGCGAGCAGGCCTCCGGCTGGAGGTTAGCGTGAAAACCTGCTGCGCTGCGGCTCTTGTTTCGGCAGTGCGCGGGACGCCCGCCCGCGAGGCGATGGGGGAAGTATCCCCCCGCGATGTGCGATTTTATTTTCGCACATCGCTCCCCCCTCAGCCTCGCGTTGGCGTGGCGTCCCCGCTGGCACTGCCTGGTAAGCGCCGCAGCGCGACGCGACGGTTAACACGTGGGGATGTGGGCTGGGGAATTTGGGTGTAAGTTTGGGATGTGGGCTGGGGAAACCGTGGTTTTTATGCTTTTTGTGTCGCACCCCTGGCGCGCTGTCGCAGCCTCGCGTTGGCGTGGCGTCCCCGCTGGCACTGCCTGGTAAGCGCCGCAGCGCGACGCGACGGTTAACACGTGGGGATGCGGGCTGGGGATTTCAACAATGTAGCCAGGAAACCGGGCAAGCACCTCATGAACCTAACACTTAACTTCCCACCCGACATAACACCTGGGGAAGTTAAGTGTTATGTTCGGGGGAAGTTCCGCTGAAGCCCAAAAAGCTTAGACGCTCCGACTTTTCCTTGGAATACCAGGCGAAAATCCGATTTTTAGACACACATTTATAGCTTTAACCCCCGCATTATGTGTAAAGTGCTTTTACACGTTGCTGGGACGTGTAAAAAAATCCGTGATTTCTTTACACATGCTCGGTTAGTGACGGTAAACTAGGCGTATGTGTGTTGACCCTGGGAAGCCCTACCAAGATTTGCCGCCGCTCCCCCCGGCAATAAACCTGCTTAGTTCCAGGATTGTGCGCCAAACTATCGCGGCTTCGCGGGCGCTGGCCACCGCTAACGCCGCCGCTAAGCGTCTGCCGAATCCGAGTATCTTGATACATGCCATTCCCCTGCTGGAAGCCCGCGCGTCTAGCGAAATTGAAAACATCGTGACCACCAATGACGAGCTGTTCCGTGCCGCCAGCAACATCGCCACCCCCACCCCAGCAACGCGGGAAGCCCTGAACTATCGCGAGGCGCTCTATGCCGGGCTGCAATCGATTCAAAGCCGCCCCCTCTCCATAAACACCGCGAAACTCGTGTGCTCCAAGGTAACCGGGACTACCACTGATATCCGTGCGGACAGCGGAACTTATATCGGCAACCCCGTCACCCACGAGCGGATTTACACGCCACCGGAAGGCAAACAGACGCTGCTGGGTCACCTTTCGTGGTGGGAGGAGTTTTTGCATGAGGCGCAATCTGAAATAGACCCGTTGATAAAGATGGCATTGTTGCATTATCAGTTTGAAGCCATCCACCCTTTCCGCGACGGCAACGGGCGCACCGGCAGAATCCTGAATGTGCTATATCTGGTACACAGCGGCTTGCTGGAACACCCGATAACGTACCTATCTGGGTACATTGTGGAACACAAAGATGAATATTACCGGCGGCTTAATGGTGTCACCCAGGACGGGGATTGGGGGTCTTGGGTCAAGTTTATGCTCGAGGCAGTGGAACAGACTTCCCGGTGGACTGATGCCCGGGTTATCCGGATTTATGGGCTGATGGAACAAAGTGTGCAGTCTCTGGACGGAACTGGCTTTCCGGCACGAGACCTGGCGTATTTGCTGTTTACCCAGCCCTATCTGCGGTATGCGGATTTGATGGAAACCATGGGGATTTCCCGACCTACCGCCGCGAAATGGGCGACCGCCCTGGTAGAGATGGGGCTGGTGGTGCGTGAAAAAGTGGGCAGACACGTCATTTTGATTAATCACAAATACTTAGAAGAGCTGTTCAACACTCCTTTGCCGCAGTGAAAGATTTTGCGGCTACCCGCGATGTGTAAAACGCTTTTACACGTTGTCGGGACGTGTAAAAAAATCCGTGATTTCTTTACACATGCTCGGTGTGGTATTTCCTAAGTTGTTTGGGGCAGTCGGCAGATACCCCTAGGTTCGGGATTTTCCCGTCACCTCGCCCGGGTTTGATAGAAGCGAGGACCTCGGAAGGATTCAAACCAGGCCACTTCAAGATGCAGGTAAGCGAATCATGGTTGGATTCCGCCAGTAGTGGCGGAATCCAACCATGTAGCCAGGAAACCGGGCAAGCACCTCATGAACCCAACACTTAACTTCACACCTTGCATAACACTTGGGGAAGTTAAGTGTTATGTTCGGTGGGAAGTTCCTAATTCGACGAGAGTGCGGCGATGTTGGCACAGAAATATGACGCTATTTACCGGGGTGAAATCCTGCCAACTCCCGGGGTGAAACATTGTCATTTGCCGGGGCAAAACCTTATTACCTGTGGTTATATCTTGTAATCTAGGTATAAGGATATGCTGGTTTTCGACTTTGCGGGGGTGCTTTTTATGCAAGCCTACAGACCACGTCTGGTGGATGCGGAACTACAGTTTCGTCTGGAAGCTAAGGGTGCCGTTTTGGTGGAAGGCTCGAAGTGGTGTGGGAAAACCACCACGGCGTTGCAGCAGGCAGGCAGCGTTTTGCGGGTTGATGACTCCGCACAACTTGACCAGTATCGCAGCCTGGCACAGTTGAATCCCGCACGTCTGCTCCAGGGTCAAACCCCACGTTTGCTCGATGAATGGCAGGTGCTGCCACAGTTGTGGGATGCGGCGCGGCGGGAAGTGGATCAGCGCGGCGAAACCGGGCAATTTATTTTCACCGGGTCGGCAGTTCCGCCGGATACTTCCCAGATAGTGCATTCGGGAACGGGACGTTTTGCGTGGCTGCGGATGCCACCATGCGATCCGTCGATCTTGTCGCAGCAGCCGTGAGTTCTCTTCCGAGCCCTGCTGCTGTATTGCCGCCAACCGTTACACCATCAAGATTTTCTGCCCTGTCAGTGTACAGAATGGGATTGGCCAGCAATTCCAGATACCTTTCCTTGTCTGAAGCACTTAGAGCTTCAAATTTAGGCAGCACATCTGGAGCCTCTTTGGCCAGATAAGTGGCATATGTCTGTATGGTTAGCAGGCTACGACCTTCTTCTAGGGAAGTTGCACCTGCTGGAACAGCTGCTGCAAATGAGAGCGCCAGCATGCCGGCAATGAATCCGGCAAGCTATTCTAAATAGACTTCGTGTCATGGATTAACTCCTTTGTTTCGGGGGTAGAGGCACCAGCTGGTACCTTACACAGCATAGTACCTAACACTACAACATAGGCCAAGGCGGAAGTTGACAGATGATTATAATGTTAGGTAGTGTTTAATGTAAGGTAGTGCCGTGTCGGGAAGAAAGGATGTTGTGGTGGCTGAAAACGCTGGTGGGATGCTTACCCAGCTTCGCAAAGGGGTTTTGGAGTACTGCGTGCTGCGACACCTTGACGACAAGCCAGCCTATGGCCTGGAGCTAGCCAATTTACTCAGTGACCAGGGGTTAATAGCGCATGGTGGGTCTCTGTATCCCTTGCTGACCAGGTTGCGAACACAGGGACTAGTGGAAACCTTTTGGGAAGAATCCGAGTCAGGACCGCCTCGGCGCTACTATCGACAGACTGCCGAGGGGCACGCCGCGTTGCGCAACTTTTGCACTGAATGGCGTGACTTCACCAGCAAAGTAGACAAACTAATGGAAGGGATTGCATCATGAGTAACGCCGCGAAAACCGATTATATGGAGCACCCGCTAGTGCATGCCTATCTTCGTGATCTTGATTGTGCTCTGCAGGGTGTCGCTAGCGACGAGGCGACCATGATACGCCAGTCTGTGAACGAGCATCTCGTCTCCGAATTTGCCGCTGATAAATCGGGGGGCACTCCAGAGACAGTAATCCGTAAAGCGCTGGACAAGTTGGGGCCAGTAGAGGCAATCACCGCTGGCCTCACGGGAAAAGACACCGGCGCTGTGGAGCCAGTAATGGGCAAATCACGTATTCTACTCATCTCGGCGCTGACTGCGGTATCTGCCCTGCTCGTTCCTTTTGGGGCAGGATTTTCTATGCTACTGTCGGTGCTCGCAATTGTCTTGACCGTAAAACTGAGTTCCAGTCGGGCGCGGGGAATCCTATTGACAGTCAATGCCGCCGTTTTGGCAATAGCGTTAGTGTACCTGATTTTGGCGTTCACAACCGCCGGAGCCTTGATGGAAACTGTGCATAGTTCAGGTGGTTTCTAGACTTACGATTGGATTCTGCCGTGAACCGTTGGCCTGCCAAGTCCCGTGATGTGTCTCACGCGGGGATGCGGGCAGTGGGATTCTGGGCGTAAATTCCGGTGGTACCGGTTGAATTTGGGGATGTGGCTAGGGATTTGGGCTAGCACCTCATGAACCCAACACTTAACTTCCCACCCGACATAACACCTGGGGAAGTTAAGTGTTATGTAAGTGTTATGTTCGGGGGAAGTTCCGCTGACCGACTTTCCCTGGATGAAGGGCCGCCAAGCGAAACTGCCGGTGGCGGCGGCCATGCTGCTGGCCAGGAGGCTAAATTCTGCAGCACTATTGGTCTGACCGGGTTGACACGACTGCGGTATCCTGAATTGCATGAAAAACGCGGGGACACGGCGCTGGCAATCCGGATTCGCCCCCGGTTTCGCGCCAGCATTGGGAATGTCAGTGGCGGGGACACCGGGTCGAGTCCGGCTTGTTGGCGTGCGACTGGTGGTACTGGCACTAATCGGGGTGCTGGGTTTATCCGGGGTGGGACTCTCGGGGTGTACTTCCAGTATTCCCGCCGGGTCAGCTGCGCGGATTCACGAGGCGCCATCCGGGAAAAACGGCGTAAATCCGGGACTGGCACCTCATGAAAAGGGGAACCCAACCAACCGCAAAACCGACCAAAACCGCAAACCCGAGTCTAATCAAGCCAGCGAAAACGAAACCGATATGTCCGCAAGCCACGCGGACAAGGCTGGGGAACCCGGCTCCAAAGGCGCGCCGATAAAGTACCAGGTCTCGAACCTGGCAGACGCAGCTAGTCGGGCTGAAACCGCCGCGGCGCTCAAAGCCGTGCTTCCAGCCCCGGATGTTGACGCGTTTTTAGCTGCGGTCAAAGACTACAATGATACAATTCAAAACACGTCTTTGACCAGCGGTTTTACCCCCATTGCTCCGCAGTATGACCTGGATAAAATCGATAAACTCTGGCAGGGAGCGAAAGGCAAATTCATTGGGGTGGATTGCCGAATCAGCACATTTGGGCTGGTGAAAAGCCAGCTGAAAACGCCTCCGGCCGGCAGCGCCGATGCCGCGTTGCTGTTCCAAGACCTCGAAGCTATCCAGACGGGGAAACTGTTCAACGCCGCCGACACCCAACATTTCAAACAACTGTTTTCCCGCGTGAAAACAACGAAAACCACCGACGTTAAAGCACACGCCGCTAAGATGGCCTCGCATTTCAAAGCTTTCACGTTCCCAGCCCGCTCCCGGGTGATCACGGTGGTGATTAACGATAATTTGGATGGAAACTATCTGTTTGTGGGACATACCGGGGTGCTGGTGTCAACAAGAGGCAAGTGGCTCTTTGTCGAGAAAGTCTCGTTTCAAGAACCCTACCAAGTCTTGAAGTTCGACAGTCCCCAGGATTGTTACCGTTACTTGGCTGACAAGTATCGTGACTACGCCGATGATGGTGCGGCCAAGCCATTTGTTATGGAAAACGGCCGGTTGGTTTATCCGCAGTAATCCCGGGTTGGGCTGGCCGTGGTTTCCGGTCGGATTCACGAGGCGCCATTCCCATTCCCGCGCCAAACCCCTAAGATCCACCGGTATACCCCGGGTCTTTCGGGTCGACTGCGGGAATATCGCCGTGACCCCGATGATAATAGCGTTCTCGCGGCCCATTAATCTCTAAAAACGGCCAGCGCCTCATGAACCCCAACCGCACCCGCCACGTGTGCATCGCCCAAGCGAAAACCACCAAGGCGACCCCGATACACGCCAGCGCCCCCACTCCCAGGCTCCAGCGCGCCCCGAAGTGATTACCCACCCAACCCACCAGCGGCGAGCCCAGCGGGGTGGAGCCCAGGTTGAACAGGAAATAAATCGAGAGCACCCTCCCGCGCAAGGTCTCCGGGGTGGACACCTGAATCAACGCGTTTGCCCCGGTCAACAGGGTTATCATCGCGTACCCCGTCGGCACCGAGGCCAGCGCGAACACCCAGTAGTTCGGGCACACAGCCATCAGCCCCTCGAACACTCCGAACAGGAACACAAAGCCAACCACCAGGGCAAACCGCGGGCGGGTGCGCCGCGCCGCCGCCAAGGCTCCGGTCAGTGACCCGACAGCCAGCATGGTGCCCAACAGGCCGTATTCCCCCGGCCCGCGCCCGTAAACCTCGGTGGCCATAAAGGCTTGGGTCATCTGCAGGTTGAACCCCAGGGCGTTGGTGATGCAAACCAACAGGAAAATTGCCTTTAAATCCGATCGGGAATGGGCATAGCGCAAGCCCTCGATAAACATGCCGCGCCGCCGCTCGCCGCGTTCCACCGGATAGAAATGCTCTTCGCGCATCACCGCCAGCGTCCCAATCGGCACCAGGAAAATCACGAAGTTCAACACGAAAACCCAGCCGACTCCTATGGCGGCAATCAGCACGCCGGCCAGTCCCGGTCCAATCAGCCGGGCGATGTTGAATGCCGTCGAGTTCAGCCCCACCGCATTGGGAATCGCATCTTTGGGCACCAGTTCAGACAGAAAGGTTTGCCTAAGCGGAACCGCCACCGCGTCGAACATGCCGGCGACAAAGGCAATCAGATACACGTGTCCCAGTTGCGCCCAGCCCCCCAGAATCAACATCCCGAGAACCAGCCCCAAGGTAGAGATGCACAGTTGGGTAATCTGGATGAATTTCCGGCGGTTGACCCAATCTGCCAGCGACCCACCGAACAGCCCTACCAGCAGTGACGGCATGAATTGCAGCGCCGTGGTAATCCCGACGGCGAAGGCATCACCCCTGGTCAACACCACCAGCACAACCCAGATTTGCGCCACGCGCTGCATCCACACGGCGGTAGCGCCGCACAGATTTGACACGAACCACAACCGAAAATTCGGATAGCTCAGCGAGCGAAATGTTTTGCTAGCCATCTGCCTAGGCCTTGGTCTTAGGGGTTGTTTTCTTGGCCGTGCTCGTCTTCTTCGCCGCAGTCTTCTTCGCCGCAGTTTTCTTGTCCGCAGTCTTCTTGTCCGCAGTCTTCTTGGTCGAGGCCCGGCGTTTCACCGGCCCCTTGGCGCGCTTGGCGGCCAGCAACTCGAAGGCTTCTGATTCGCTCAACGTTGCCGGGTCGGTGCCGCGCGGCACGGTAGCATTGGTGGTGCCGTCGGTCACATACGGCCCGAAACGCCCGTTCTTCAACTTCACGGGCTTCCCAGTTTCCGGGTCGTCGCCGAACTCGGCCATAACTGACTGGGAAGTCCCGCTTGCCCGCCGGGTCTTCGGCGCGGCCAACAGCGCCAAGGCTTCTGCTACCGTCAAAGTAAACAGCTGTGCTTCGGTTTCCAGCGACCGGGTGTCGGTGCCGCGCTTAATATACGGGCCGTAGCGGCCGTTGGCGGCCAGAATCTCGACCCCGTCGGCGTCAACCCCGACCACGCGCGGCAGGCTCAACAAATCGACGGCCTGCTCCAGGGTCAAACCCTCAATCGTCTGGGTTTTCAACAGGGAAGCGGTGCGCGGTTTGGTTTTTCGCTTCGATTTCGTCGTTTTAGTCGCGCCGATTTCGTTGGGTTCCGGCAAAGCCTCTTCGACATACGGCCCGAAACGCCCGTTCTTCACCACGATTTGTAAGCCGGTCTGGGGATGCCGCCCCAAAACTCGTTCGCCTTCCGCGCCGGCCGCCAGCAGTTCGGTGGCTTTCGTGACGGTCAGTTCGTCGGGGGCAATCGTTTCCGGCACCGAGGCGCGTTCTTCGCCGCGCTGCAAATACGGCCCGTAGCGTCCGACGCGCAGCGTAATTCCTTCCCCCAAATCCACCGAGTTCAACGCGGCCGCGTCGATATCACCCAGTTCCTCGACGGCGCGTTGCAGCCCGATTCCGTGCAACCCCGAGCCGTGCCCGGTGCCGTACCAGAAATCACGCAGCCATGCGCTGCGGTTGCCGTCCCCGGCGGCAATCTTGTCCAAATCGGTTTCCATATCGGCGGTGAAATCGAAATCCACCAGTCCCGGCAAATTTTCTTCCAGCAGCCGCACCACGGAAAACGCCAGCCACGACGGCACCAGGGCTTGTCCGCGCCGATAGACATAGCTCCGGTCGACAATCGTGGAAATCGTGGAAGCATAGGTTGAGGGTCGCCCAATCCCACGTTCCTCCATCGCTTTGACCAAGGTAGCGTCGGTAAACCGGGCCGGGGGGGTGGTGAAGTGTTGTCGTTCTTTGGAAAAGTCCAGGTGGATCAGGTTTAGGGGTTCACGAGGTGCCAGCCTCGGCAGGCGGACTTCCCGCTCCTTGGCGGGCTTCCCGGAATTCTTTGACCCGCCCGCCGTGGCGGCGGCGTCGTTTTCCGAAATGGCACCTAATGAATCCGCCGTACCCGAGGCGACCCTAACCGTACCCGCTCCACCGGCATCACCCGCCGTGGCGACTTCGCCGCTTAAGGCGCTACGGTTAAAACGCTCCACGGGAGCGTTTTCTATCGCTTCCGCACTGTCGATAACGGCGTAGTCTGGGTTTTGCCCGGGCGCCGTCGCATCCCGTCCTTCCTGGTAGGCAGCCAAAAATCCCGGCTCGCTGATAACCGTGCCAGAGGCGCCGAATTCGCCTACGTCGGGGTAATCCGGGTTGCGTGCCTCGACATGAACCGTAGAGGTAGTCCCGGTGGCGTCCACCATTTGACACGCCAAGGTCCGTTGGTAAATCAGGTGGTATAGCCGCCACTCGCCGGGGGTCAAGGTACCCTGCAAGGACGCGGGGTCTCGGAAATGTTCACCGGCCGGCCGAATCGCCTCGTGGGCTTCCTGGGCGCCCTTGGCTTTAGTTTCGTACCTGCGGGGTTTCGCGGGAACCGAATCCGCCCCGAAACGCGCCACTGCCAAGGATCTTGCGGCGTGAATTGCCTGGTCGGACAGGTTTACCGAGTCGGTACGCATATAGGTGATGTACCCGTTTTCGTACAGGGTCTGCGCTACACGCATCGTGTCGCGCGAATTCATGCGCAGTTTGCGCGAGGCTTCTTGTTGCAGCGAAGACGTGGTGAAAGGCGCGGGGGGGCGGCGCCGATACGGCTTCGATTCGACTTCCGTCACGATCCAAGTCGCGCCCGGCGCCCCGAACACTTCGCCTAGGCGGGTCACGGCGGCTTGGCTCAACACAACCACTCCGGCTCGTTGGGCGGCGGGGGTCAGTTTGCCATCGTCGCCCAGGTCTTTGCCGGTGGCGACGCGTTTGCCGTCCAGGGTTTTCAGGGTCGCGTCGAAGGTTGGGTCGTTCGAACCACTCCCGGTAATTCCGTTCGCGCCCGTTTCATGAGGTGCTTGCAGAGTCGCGACTAGATCCCAATATTCCGCTGGTTTAAACGCGATACGTTCCCGTTCCCGGTCCACCACCAGGCGGGTGGCGACGGACTGAACCCGACCCGCAGACAGACCCGTGCGAATCTTGCGCCACAGCAGGGGTGAAACTTCGTATCCCACCAAACGATCCAGGATACGGCGGGCTTCTTGGGCATTAACCAGGTCTTGATCCAAGTCGCGCGGATGCGCCAAAGCCGCGTCTATCGCGTCCTTGGTAATTTCGTGGAACACCATGCGTTTGACCGGTACCTTGGGTTTGAGTACCTCAAGCAGGTGCCAGGCGATAGCCTCCCCTTCGCGATCCTCATCAGTAGCCAGGAACAGTTCACTCGCGTCTTTCAGTCGAGCCTTCAGGTCACTGACTTTCTTTTTCTTGTCGGCATCCACCACATAGTAGGGCTCGAAATCGTTATCCAGGTCGACCGCGAACTTCGCGTACCCGGTTTTCTTCAACTCGGCCGGCAAATCCGAAGGCTGCGCCAAATCACGAATATGCCCCACCGAGGCCTCTACATCGTAGTCGTTGCCCAGGAAACGGCTGATAGTTTTCGCTTTGGCCGGGGATTCGACAATAACAAGTTTACGATCTGTCACACCAGTCACTAAATCAGTACTCCTTTTAATTAACCTAGACGAAACATACAGCAAACTAGCACCGGCCGGAAATTGTACACACATTAACTCGCGTTTTGGTATCGAGAAACGTTGTCATACCTTGGGTTTTGCCCCGTGCCGGATTCGGGGCTTAGTAAAGTCTTTATATCGCTTGCTCCCAGCGGATACGATTATGACGGGACAGTATTGGAAAGCCGCGAGCCGGCGGGGAAACCCTACAGGACGTGAAAAAATGCGTGCATCAGCAACCGTAGCAACCAGTATCATAGCTGGTTTCGCTGTGCTGACCATTTTATCTTCCACCTTTGCCGCCTCCCAGCACTCCAGCGACATGAAAACCTTGCGAGCCGCCGGGTCAAACCCCGGATATTCCGGGGAACTCTTGGAGCCCGCCGCGCCGGGCAACAACGCCATCGATACCACCATCAAATCTGAAGTCCAACGCGAATTTCTTAAGCGCTACGAAAAAAACATGATTCGCCCCGTCACCTCGGTTGGGGTCAAACTCAATGACTGTGAAGCCGGGCAGGCTGTACGTGATGGGGTTGCTCCCATCGTCGAATCCTGGAACTTCCTGCGCGGCCTCAATGGACTTAACGCTGTGACCCTTGACGACACCCAAGCCATCAACCCCTACACCCAGGCTGCGGCGATGGTCAGCGCCCGCAACGGGGAACTTTCCCACTACCCGGCCGCTCAGGGCTTCGCTTGTGCCACCGAAAACGCGGTGCGTGGTGCCCGCCATTCCAACCTTGCCCAATCCGTGTCTCAAACCTCGGCGGAAACCGCCCTGTGGTACTATATGGATTATTCCTCGCCGAAAAACCCTGTCAATGACCAGCTCGGCCACCGTCTGTTCATGCAAGATCCGCAACTGGCCGTCACCTCTATCGGGGCGGCAGAGGGCTACACCGCCATCTCGGTTCGCACCGGCGAACCCTACCCGGCTCTTTCCGCCGATAAAATGCGCAATACGGAAGCCCCCACTCCCGCCTGGATAAGCTGGCCCTCCGCCGGGTTCTTCCCCAAACAGTTACTAACCTCGGTCGGCCTAACCAAAGACGGCCCCGACATGGAACGCTGGAGCTTCTCGGTTCTAAACGGCGACCTCTCTGAAGCCACCGCGAAAATCATCGACCCTGACGGTCGCGAAGTTCCCCTCACCGTTGTGCGCCCCGGCCAACCCGGCGTAGCCTTCACCCCCCGGGCTATTGCGGATTATTCCACGCTCCTCATGAAATTCCCCACCATTGAGCGTCTCCCGATGGGTCAAGAAAACCGCGTGTACAACGTCCACGTCGAAGGCGTGAAAGGCACCGCCAAATCCACCTACGACTATCAAGTCGCCCTGTTCGACCCGCTGACTCCCCTCGAGAAAACCGCCCCGAAAATCCACATCCTCGAACAGCCTTTGACCGGGGTTGGCTACAAGATGATTAACCCGATTCGCATGCAAATCGAAGCCTGGCCCATGGCCAAATACCAGTGGCAGCAACGTATCGACGGCGGCGAATGGACCAACATCCCCGGCGCCACCTCCGAGACCTTTATTCCCGACGGGATTTGGACGTGGAAACGTTCGAAAACCACCGAATACCGCCTGATAGCGACCTCTACCGAAGGCGAGGCTATCTCTGACCCGATTCGGGTCGCGGTGCAGGGTCTGAAGAATATGCCGGCCTCGGCTCGCACCACGATTGGGTCGCGTGCCGTTTTCGAGGCCGCCCCGATTCTTGACCCCGACGGGTCGCTGTTTGACACGACCTTCGAGTGGCAGGTGATGCGTTCCGGCCGGTGGGATCCGATTTATGACGATGGCCATTTCGAGGGCACCACTACGAATCGTCTGGTGATTAACCGGGTTACTCCCGCTGACAACGGTTTGCAGTTCCGCCTGGTGGTGCGATCCAAGATTTTCAAGCTTTCAGGCTACGACGTGGTGGTCTCGTGGAGCGATGGCTTGGCTAAGTTATCCGTCTTCTAGCCTTCACCCGCCCGCTTCGCCCGCTTCGCCCGCTTCGCCCGCTTCGCCCGCGCGGCGCTGCGACTCGCTTTTTCGCCCGCGCGGTGCTGCACGTAAGACGTCTGTCCTCCATAATTGCATAGCGTAGACCCCGGGGAAACCCGGGGTCTACGCATTTCCGGGAGAGCGCCGGAAATCCCGGATGGCACCTCGTGAAGCGGAGGACAAACGCAAGTGACAGAGCGGACGGAAGAAGCGAACGGAACTCCATACCTTACACCTGTTTTGAACACAGAGCCTGCCCTCGCTTTATCCTGTTGTGAGATAATCAATTCATGAGAAAGCCTGAACTTGACTACGCTTTTCTTGCAGGTTACGCAGCAATCCGTAATGGTTCACTTACAGCTTTAGATGCCAGCTTTACTGAAATGAGGGTTCCACAAACCCAGCAAAAAATTGAATTTTCTCTGGCGGGTCGCATTCGTGCAGACGCGCAAGCTCAGGCCGTGCCCCTGCGTATTGAAGTGGTTTTACCAGGCGATTACGCGGTGGCGGCTGTGGATGTTGCCCTGCCCACCAGCAACGCGGTTCGTTATGACGGCAAGGCTGGCGTCATGTTTTCATTTCGTTTCAACCTTCCCGCTGTCAACCTGGGACTTCACGTTATTCGCGTTTCTGTTGATGGTGGAACACCTCGCGAACTCAAATTTGATTTGATTTGGGAGGCCTGACAGCATGGATGTGGAGCTTGTTTTTATTCCGCACTCGCGTGAACGCATGGAAATGCGGGGTGTCACCGAACTGCAGATTAGAGAGCTGCTGCGTAGATACTCGTTGTCTGCCCCCGGTAATAAACCCGGTAGAATGCGCTACTCTGGAAATTTATCAAGCGGGGAGACCCTGAGCGTGGTCATTCAGCCACCGCTCGATGAGACGGGACCGTATACTGTTATCACGGCGTATTTCAAGGGAGAGGAGTGACTTGTGAATAGAGTGAGGCTCGAGATTGATATGACCCAAGGCGTTGCTTATATGCGCTTGTCTTCCCAGCCGGTGGCTCGCACCATTGAGCTGTCGGACACTATGATGCTGGATATGGACGCGATGGGTGTCGCTGTGGGGTTGGAATTGCTGGACTTTGACGAAAAAGTTCCCACCGACCTGTTACAGAAGCACCACGTACATTCCGAAGTGGCCGAAGAACTTGCAAAACTGCAACCCACTCTGAACCAATACTTGGCACACTATTCGGTCGGCACTGATGCGATTTTGATTGCGCCGCGCGATACCCGCGATTTAATCAGCGCCTAGGCCGTTCAGGGACAACTCTATGGCGATGACCCCGGGGAAACCCGGGGTCGGCGCATTTCCGGGAGAGCGCCGGAAATCCCGGATGGCACCTCGTGAAACCGTACGGAAAGACCCTTCGAAAGAAACGTAAGAAAAAGAGTCAAAATGGTTGAAAGTAATGGAATCTGCGTAATATTTACAGAAATCAGTCTATTTGGTAGAATTTAGGGGTGCGAATCCTGTTTTTTAGTGTCAAGAACTTTCGCAGTGTCGATGAAACGCAAACCATCGACTTTGTGAAGGGGAGAGTAGGCGGCTCCCCCCTGGTTAAAGGGGGGTGGGAACCTCACGTCAGGCCGGTGACAATCCTGATGGGACCCAATGCGGCGGGCAAGAGTAATGTAATCGATGCCATGGGGTATGTTGCGGCTGCGATGGCGATGCAGGTTCGTGGCTTCATAGCGCCGCTGCCTTATATGCCTTTTATGCTGGAGGAGAGCCGGAGGCAAGATCCCAGCGAATTCGAATTCGATTTCCTGCACGAAGGTGTGCGCTATCGGTACTATTTTGCCTACGGCGCACAAGGGGTCGAGGCGGAATCATTGTACGAGGTAAACAACAAGACCGGGCATTGGAACAAAATATTTGAACGCGAAGTCGAAGATGGCCGCTCCAATATAACCTGGAGACAAGGCATCCTCACCGCCGCAGACAAACGCGTGTTGCAAAGTGCCACCAGTAAAGAACTGGTATTCCCGTTTTCCTCGCGTCTTCCGGAAACACAGCTCGCGAGCCTGTCCGCAGCTGTTGCCTCCGATTTTGTGGATTTTATTCCTACGGGAGAGATACATCAGAACCGCCGCCGGCAATTACTGATTCAGATGATTAAGGATAAGGAATTCCGGCTAGAGGACGCTTCGAGACTGTTGAATTTGGCGGATACGGGGATTACCTCGGTGGCTCTGGACGAGAAGAAAATTCCCGCTGAGGTGCTAGCAAAATTTCGAGCTATCCGTGGGGTACTGGAAGGAGACGCGAAGGAAAGTAGCGGTGAGTCGGGGCAAGAATCAACAACCGCAATTACCGAGGAAGATGCCGAGAGTATTGCATACAACCTGGTGTTTACGCATCAAGGACGCGAAAAGACGCGTTTCACCACGGCGGATGAATCCGACGGAACACTGTCTTGGCTAGCGTATGCACCAAGCATTCTGCGAGTGCTGCGTACCGGTGGGGTGCTGGTGGCAGACGAACTCGATGCGAGTCTGCACCAGAGGCTGGTGGAAGTTATTGTACGTGCCTTCACCAACCCACAGGTCAATGTGCATCAAGCTCAGCTGGTTTTCAGCAGTCACAACACCAATTTCTTGGAGTATATGAAGGAATTAGGATTAGAACCGGAGTCTTTCTGGTTTGTGGAAAAGAACCCGGAAGGAGCTTCGCAGCTGTATCCTCTAGATAGTTTCGAGACACACAAAAACGCCAACTACGAGACACGCTACCGTGGAGAACGCTATGGCGCTATCCCCAATATTTCCGAAGAAGCCCTGGTGAATCTGGTGCAAGAAGGACAGCGCCCTCCGCTCGGGGGAGTCGTCCATGGCTAAAAAGCCCCCGCGAAACCCGCTGACTAGGCAAAAACGTCCCCGCCGTCACGATATCGACACCAGAGTCTTGGTTGTTTGTGAAGGCAGTGTGACAGAGCCCGCATATTTCAGGAGACTGGTGACTTTGGCTCGGGAAAAGCACATTAGCTTCACCATACGTCCGAGTGAGAACTTGAAATTTCACCATTCGAATCCGCTGGATGTAACCAAAGAATGTGTCAAGTATCGAGATGTGGACAAAGCGAAATATGGTGGGAAAGGGGCAAAAGATTTAAAGCCGTTCTCACACTGTTTTGCGGTTGTTGACTATGACCGATGGAATGAAACGGGTAAGGACGGCAGCTCGGTTTTGCAAAAGGCTGTAAAGTACGCCAAGTCTGAAGCTGTGAATCTGGTAGTCACCCGCCTAAAATTTGAAGTCTGGCTTTTGTGGCATCTTCAAGGGATTACCCCGACTCAGGACTCTAAGAATCTGGATAAACAATGTGAGATAAATAATGTACTTTTGGGTAAGGATTTGAATCCTGGATTCGATGTGAACGCAGAGACCTGCCGACTCGCCGTGTCTAACGCGCTGCGAGCAGCAGGGGGCTTACAAGAGAACCAAATCCCGAAATCTAGCTTGGCTTCGGCAATGCCCAGATTCTTCGAGATTCTTTCTTTGCTCTAGGTTGATGGGAAGAAAACACCCCATGAAATACGCCGCGCGCTTGCGGCTTCGCCGCTTGGGGTGCTTCGGCGGCGACAGCAAATCGTTGCTGTCGCTGACCGCCTTCGCCAGTTACGGCGGCGTTATGCGGGCTTCGCCCGCGCGCCGCCACGCGAAGCAGTAGAAGCGGCAAACCCGTGATAATCATCATCCGACACGTAGGTATACGCCGAAACCCCAAATGGCACCTCGTGAAGCGGAGGACAAACGCAACCGGGTCGACGACGACCACCACCAATCAAACCGGGAATGATTCCCAAATATGCATTTAAGCGCAGGTCAAGGTATATTTAGGTGAACCTAAATATTTACTGACAGTGAGGTGAAGTATGGGGAATTCCCCATTTTTTAGTTGCAACAGATTCAGTCGCATTCTGATATCGACACTCCTGGCTGGCGGGCTGGCAGTATCGGCCGGTATCACGGCCGTCGCCACCGCCGCACCCCTTGAGACAGCACCGGAAAAGAAAGCCAGTGTGGCAGACTCCGACGCTCGTAAATGGTCAGGAATCGACCTGAGCCGCTACGGAGATGTCATCCGGAAAACATCACGTATTACGTACCCGGATGCGGGGCGGGTTCCGCAAGTTTCCTGTAATGTGGTGGGGGATATACACACCGACATGGTGTTCCTTGACCAGAAAAACCACCAGATTCACATCCTGGACTATATCCCTTATGGCTCCGATAAAGACGACGTGGAGCGTTCGATTACGGAACAACCCGGCGCGATACACGTGGGTCTTCCCGAGGGCGACGGGGATTGGCAGCTTAGCTGCGTGAAACGCAACCGGGGCGAAAACCCGGTACTGGCGGTGGCCAACGGAAACAAGATTTATGTCAGCGAAGCGGGTAAACTCGCTGATGGCAAGGTGTTTCCAACGGCGGCCACCTATACTTTCGGCGGGTCGGTTTCGTCATTGAGTCCCTTGACCCCAGGGCTTGACACCCCGGGGATGCTGGTTGCCGCCGGGGACAAGGCGTATCTTTTCGACAGTTTACCGGCCGGTGACAATGGTGTTGACAAAGCCGCGAAATCTTGGGACATTGGCCAGGGGGCGGCGCAGATTGCGCCGCTGGGTGATGCCCTGAACGGGGATACCACCATCGGGGTGGGGAAACCATCGCAAAACTTGGTGTATGCGATTCCCGCCGAGGCGGAACCTGGAAACGCCGCCGAGGTTGGAACCACCATCCAGGCTAGCGAAGGTGCCTTCGGTACGTCTTTGGTGGCAATAGGGGATGTTAACGGCGATGATTTAGACGACTTTGCTGTCGGCGCGCCGGAAGCCAATGGCAGCACCGGCGCAGTCGCGATTATTTTTGGCAGCAAACAGACAACCGGGACGGTGAGCGTTGACGTTTGTTCGGCATCGCAAATCCCGGTGGTTCGCAATGGCCATCCGGCGGGAACTTTGATTCGACAGGCCAACCGGGGACATATCGGCACCAGCCTGGCATATGTGCCGCAATATGACGTGGACAACCGTGGTGCCCTGGTGATTTCGCGACCCGGGGACGAAGAACACCCCGGCGCGGTGATTGTCAGCGAAAAAGCCTTGGGACAAAACTGGAACACCGGTCGCGGGTTGGACTCCATTCCTGGCAGCCAGGCGGCGATTTTGGCCAGTGAAGAAGGCGGCTCTGGCGATGGCGGGTATTATGTCGGCACCGTCCCGGCTGACAATTTAGATACCGACCTGGTTGGAATTTATACCGTTGACACCAAAGGCAAAGTCGATGTGTGGACCGTGGATATGCGTCGGCAAAACCAGACCACACCCCCGGCACAGCCAACGTCCCCCCAACCGCCCGCACCCAGTGCCGCCCCGGCTTATCAGCCGGTAGACGAGGCTGACCAAAAATCCTGGTTGGGCGAATTCACCTCCGGTTTTGGGGCAGTCTTAGCTAAAGGTAGCTGTGACGTGACGGGAGACGGCAAACCAGATTTGGTTGCCGGATCGGCGGTGCGCTCGGAATACAAATTCGATTCGTTCTACGAGGATTCCACTGACACGCACGGCTGGGTTTTCAACGTAACCGGGCAGGTACAGATAGTCCCCGGCGGCACCGCTGGGGGCAGCGTCGAAGGCAACAGCGGGGTTATCAGCATTCTGGGGCCGAAAAAAACCTCCGACCCGGGGGTTGACGCTGCCTTTGGATTTAGTGTCGACTGTCTGGGTGATGTGAACGGTGACGGAGTGGACGATATTGCGGCCTCATCAGTATCTATGGGACGCGTGTGGGTAATCTATGGCGGGACAGCCCTGGCGCAAACAGATTTGAACAAACTCGATTCGACGCGCGGCTACATAGTGGATATGCCCCACGAAAACGGGGCGGCCGGTTTCCAGGTTACCCGGGTGGGCGACGTGGATGGCGACGGTTTGGCCGACCTGGGGTTCGTAGTGTCGAATGCGCCTCTGGCGATGGGGGACAATACCCAAACCTATGGCTCGGCGTTTATTGTCAAAGGCAACGCGACAGGCAGAACCATCAACTTACAGAATCTGAATGCCCCTAACCCGGATGTGATTTGGCGCGTCAACACCCCCAAGGGCCACACGCTCAGTGCTTTCACGCCGGTCGGCGATGTGAACGCAGATAGCGTGGGTGACTATGTTTTAGCTGATTTCAACAGTTTTACTGAAAAGTTCACCGTGCCGGGCACCGCGTGGGTGGTTTACGGCAACCGGGAACACCGACCGGTGAACTTGCAGGATGATATGCCGGGTTCCGGCTATGAACTGGTCATGTCAGACGCGCTGTCCTATCGACTGGGGGCGGGTAACTCTATCGCTCCCTCTGGGGACGTGAACGGGGACGGCATTGGGGACTTTGTGATTGGCTTTGATGGTGGCGCGGTAATGAACCAAACTGAAGGTGGGGTGGCACTGGTTTTGGGAACCACCGAATCCGTGAGTAAACGGATGATTGACCCCGCCGATGCGGGAAAGACAGACTCAAATATTCGACTAATTACCGGTGCCAGTCAAGAAAGCGGTTTCGGATGGGCGCTCGATGTTTTGCCGGTTTCTGGTAAAAACTCTTCGGGGCTGCTGGCTGTTGGCGCGAGCGGACAAGGGGAAAACGGCGCGGCTTATGTGCTGCGCTTGACGGATATTCCCGCCGGAATTACCCCGGTGACAGCGCTGGGGGATAAAGTCATCGTGTTGAATACCACCGGGGAACACGCCCGCTTCGGTCGCTCGGTGGCGTTTATCGGTAACTACCTGGGACAGCCTACTTTGGCTATAGGTGGTGACGGGGTTATAGATGAGGCCGCCACCGGCGCGGAAGGCTACGCGCATTCCGCGCATGTCCTGGCGGTTGCCGTCAACAAGCTAATCCCCGGATTCGCCCCGATTATTCCCGATACCCCTGCTGTGCCAGGGAATTTTGGTTCCAGCTGGTATGGTGGCTCGTTTGGTGGGTCTTTTAGCCCGTCCACCCCGGCCAAGAAGGCTGGGGGCGGGAAGGAAAAGCCCGGTGACAAGAAGCCCGGTGCTAAGCAGTCGGTGGGAAACAAGTTTGATAAGCAGTTCACCAAGAAGCTGGATTTGCCGAAGAGTGCGGTGAAGCGTGCGGCTGGGGCTGACCGGGTGGCTACCTCGGTGGCGGCGTTGGGGCTGGCGAAGAACCATGAAGTAGTCGTGTTGGCTACCGGGTCTAGTTTTCCGGATGCCCTGGTTGGTGGTGCTCTGGCGGGTGCATATAAGGGTGGGGTCGTGTTGAGTACCGGTAGTGTGTTGGAGCAGTCTATTTTGGATTCTTTGAAGGCGTATAAGACTAAGACGGTTCATATTGTTGGTGGATACCAGGCGGTGTCGGCTGCGAAGGAAGCCCAGCTAAAGAACGCTGGTTTGGAGGTAATCCGCCATGCTGGGGTTGACCGGTATGCCACTGCTGCTGCGGTGAAGGCTGCGACCCTCAAGGCTTTGGGGGGTAAATCCGCTATCGCTTGTAATGCTACCGGCGGGGACTTCCCTGACGCGCTGGCCTGTGCGGCCGCCGCCGCCCGGATGGGGGGGATGGTTGACTTGGTTCGTCCGGGTTCACGAGTCGCCAGCGACAATGCGGCTAAAACCACGATTTGTGCTGGTGGAGCCGCCTGTGCCGGGGCGGGGACGGGTGTGAACCAGGTGGTTGGTTCCGACCGGTACGAAACCGCGTATCGCCTGGCCGAGATTATGCCGAACACTGGCACTGTCATGGTTGCCAACGGGAAATCCTATGCGGATTCGCTGGTCGCGGGGGCTTTGGCGCCGTCGCTGAATGCCTCGCTGGTGTTGAGTGACTCGCGCCGGGTCAATGTGCCAACCGGGACGCGCGCGGCGCACCTGTTCGGGGGTCGCGCGGCTCTGCCGGAGAACCTGCCGGTTTTCACGAAGTAGGACATATAGTCCTAAGATTTGCCCATAGCGTCAGACCCCGGAGTGCAGCTCCGGGGTCTGCGCGGTTAACGGGATTCGATTAAAACACAAATCGTGCCGTAATCCGAGGGGTCTTGCCACGATTGGTTCTCGGCACTAACTATGTCAAGGTAAAGTTTCTGGCGGGTACCGGGATGTTCCATAACTGCCGAGTTTTCGTCGGGCGGATTCGCGTGGATAAATCCTTGGGCTTCGGCCAGTTTGATGAATTTGCGCAGGTACGTCGGGGTTTGCCCCTGTGGTGGCCGATACCAGGCGGTGACTTCGTTGCCGTTATACATTCCCAATCCGGCAGGTTCAGAGTGTTCGATTTTGAGGCGTTTGAGTCCGGCGACTTCGGGGGCAACCAGGGGGTTTTGTTCCATTTGTATAACGGTGCGGGTTTTCCCACCGATACCGACGCGGTCGTTTTGCCAATTATAGAACCAAAACGCGGCGGGTAGAAGGAACACAATCACGACCACGGCCACGACGGTGATGATGGCTGCTCTTAGCGGTTTCGGCGGCTTCATGAGGTGCCTTTCGGTTTTGGCGCGTTTTGCTGGGAACCTGAATTTACCTTTGAGCTTAACCTAAGTTTTAGGCGGAGGTTGGGGTACTTGCATCGCAAGGTGGTGTGGTTCGTGGGTATTTTGTGGTTATTCGAAGCGGAAGCCGAAAAGACCGCCATGCTCGCCTACATCGGTCAGGGTGGGTTTGATGGGATAACCTCGACGTTTGAAACCTTCCCTTTCTGCAGCGGCGAGTCGGTCGGAGTTCATGGTGACTATGTATTGGAAGCCAGTCTGATTAGCCAGGCGTGCACCAATATTCAGGCATGAGGCGACCTGACGGTCGTCCATAGAGTCAAATAGTTGACTGTCATGTACCAAGATACGTGGGGCACGCCCGAGGTAGATAGCAGAGGTGACGCAAATCATGTCCAACAGGAAAGTTTTCACTCCTTGAATCCCGGCAGATGCGTCACCATCGATTTTAGGCTCAACTTTCAACACGCCTTTGTTGGTGGCTTCTACCAGTAGTGACGCGTTCCTGTCTTGGTATATTTCCTCGCCTAACTGGTGGAATAAGCCGATAGATTCTTCTAAAGGTTTCTCTCGCTCACCGATTTCAGCACGCAGGGCGGCTTCGGCCTCGGATTTCCGGTTGTTTATATGTAGGCCTTCATCGTGTAAGGACTGTACTAACTCCAGTTTTTGTTCCGTGGCAGCGACTTGGGAATCCAATTCTGCGAGCTTACGTTCGGCCTCACGGAAGGTTTCCAAAGCCATAGAGGCCTCCAGGATTCGCATTACTTCGCTGCGCTGCTGGTCGAGACTAGCGCGTTCTTCCTTAATACGTGCCAGACGTTGGGCAACAGACTTGAGTTCCCCTTCCAGGAACAAGCTACGATTGTTCACCACCGAGGCGTAAAACTCCCTAACCTCATCGAAACGACGCGTCACCACATCGGGCAGCACCACACCGATTTCTTGGTATAAGTCGCTCAGCTGCTTGACTGTCTGCGTTGTGGTAGTTGACGGTTTTTCTAGTCTAATCGCGTCTTCCAGGTCGTGTTTGCGCCGTTCCAGCGCGACACCGTCATCGTTTAAATCCCTAATCTTGTGGCTTAAACGATCTGCCTCGTTTTGGTGCATTTCGTATTGCGCGTCGACCCGGAACTCGGAAATACTGGCCTGCAACTGGTCTCGCTGTTGACGGATTTGAGCCAAACGTGCGCGCAGCTCGGCTTCATTAGTTGTCATCCCCAAAGCACCCGCCGCTATCGCTTTCTTCAATGACTTCTGGTTTTTCTCTAAAGCCGATATTTCTCCAGCCTTAGACAAAATCTCGGGGGAAAACCCCAGAAAATACCCGATACGCAAACCAGATTCCCACGCTGGCTCCGCAGCATATGTCTTGAGGGGAATAAAAGAATCACGCGCCAACTGAGCGAAAAGTTGTCCTACCGTAGGCTTAGCGCAATCCAAGGGCATCCCGAAAAGTCTCGAGAGTTTCAAACGCCATTCCCTGATATCCTCGCTAATCCCCGCGACCTTTACCCTAGTTTGAGGTGATACTGGACGTTCTACCCTGGTGACCGCGCCCGTCAAATCCAAATCAGCCCAAAAAGAATGTCCTTTCAACGCTTCCAACTTCAAAGCATCGCTAGCACTCCCATCAAGAATGTAGCGCAGAATCCGAATAAAGCTTGTTTTCCCAGCACCATTACGGCTATCCTTCAAGGAAGACTCCATCGTCTTATCAGCCAAGAGAATATTCATCCCCTCATGAAACCGCAGCTGCTTAAAACGCCCGTCAGACGAACCAAGTTCATGCAGAAACATAATTCCTCACTAACTGACCCGATTCATTCCACGAGACTACACGAATCGCGAACAACATTGACAAGGCTAAGGCAAACCAGTCAAAAGTAACTTTATCGGCGTTCTCGTCTCCTCTATAGGAGTTAGAGAATCGTTCCCACAAACCCGATACCGTAGCTGGGGAGTCCAACAAAGACAGCAAGCTGCCACCCACCGTTAACAACGCGCGTTGCGGTGAAATCCCCTTAGTCGGCAATAGCATTATTCTCGCCCCCTTCCATATAGCCAGCCGGTGGTTCTTCGAAAATATCGCAGGTATCGAAAAAATACACGGTTACTGCGTACACCGCATTAGCCCGTTTAGTAGACATTCTGACATCCTGTCCCCCAAGAGCCGTGTAGACACGCTCGACTATTTCGCTGGGTTCATGAGTTGCTTGTTTGGTATTCCGGTAAATTTTCCGGAAAGAAGCTGCTTTCTCATCACGCAATCCCGGGTCGGCCTGGGCAGCGAACCATCGGTCAATCCGAGGAGACAAAACCCTACCTGCGTTAAACTCTATTCTGGTCAATTCGGAAAGCTTATTAAACTCCATCTTCGTAGCCGGGACTGGATTAATATGTTCCAACTGTTCGCCATCGTCCGGAACCTGCTCCAAAGACTCAATCAAATCCACCAAATCAGCCAGCTCCACATTCTGAGAGTGAGGTACGCCAGGCATAATCTCATCCAACTGTTCCTTTGAGAGTTCCTTAACAGCCTTGAACCACAAATCATCTGGGTTCCACACTTCAAGCGTAACCGGGCGAGCCGTACCCGGCGCATGCAGATTTCGCAAATCAATCAACGTTTTTGTGGAATCCTTACCAAATCCTGCATTAGTCACAAAACGCCATGTGGTAAACTCATCCCAATTCTCAAGCGCTTTAATGAAATCTGATTCCAACTTGTCCTTAGTCTTGCGGTCAATTTCGCTAGCCGCACGCTGCCCATAGCACGCATACAACACCGACCCGTTATCCGCGATACCATCACAACCACCGTCACCTCTACTCCCCATCGGGTCGGGGTTCAAATAATCCGTGTGGAAACGCTTCAAAACTGACTCTACATAAGCCTCGAAGGCCTCTCCAGAATAGCGGCAACGCGCGTCATGTTACGCCCGATACCAGTCCATCCACGCAGAATCTTCCATCACCTCATCTCACCTTCAATCCGCAGTAGAGCAACCCCCACAATCAACCCCAAAGTAACAGTCACGACCGTCACACTGTATTACTTTAACGTGATTCTAACATTGCTGCAGTCCTAAAGGGCATCGCACTTTCATTTTGAATACAGTGGATGTCTGAGCTAACGGGGATTGCGGGCAAGCGCCTCATGAACCCGAAAACTAGATAGCGGTCGACCGGATGCCCCGCGCCCCCGGGGTCGACGCATCGCTCCCGCCGGGAGGCTCTCAAGAACGAGGCCAGGGAGCCGGAAGGCGGGTCGCAGAGGTTGGGAAAGCCCCGGCGCCATAACGTAATTGGTGCGATTTTCGCCACCTGAGTTCCACAGCTTTAGTGCGTCTGGGTTGTGACAGAATCAGGAAATTTTGGGGGTAGCACGAAAGGGTTTGTGACAGAATCAGGAAATTTTGGGGGTGGCACGAAAGGGTTTGTAGCAAAATCAGGAAATTTTGGGGGTGGCACGAAAGGGTTTGTAGCAAAATCAGGAAATTTTGGGGGTGGCACGAAAGGGTTTGTAGCAAAATCAGGAAAATTCAACACAGGGTGGCCGATTTATTTCATGGTCGGGGCGATTTTTCCTGAATTTGTCACGCCCGGGTACGAATATTGCCGCCAGGCTCAGAAATCGCCGCTATATCTTGACAATTTGAAATCGCGGTGTCGTCACAGCAACCTAAAATCCTCTAAATCCCGGATATCAGGGTGTCAAAAGCATTAACAAAAACTCGTCTACCAGCATAAACACCAAAACACGCCATATGCTACGTAATCGTGAAGTCCCAGGTCGCAGAGGTTGGGAAAACCCCGGTCATAACGTAAATGGTGCGATTTTGGTCGCATCGGCGCAATATAAGACGATGTAGCCGAAATCGCACCGGTTACGATAAAGCCTGTCAGTACAACCCGGGTTATAGCGGTTTTTCGATAGGATTGGGGCATGGTAAGGATTCTGTGCGCCGGCGAAGCACTGGTTGACGTGGTGGTCGGCTCGGATGGCATGCTGCAGGGCGAACATGCTGGTGGTTCGGTGTTTAACGTGGCTTGTGGCCTGGCTCGGTTGGGGGCGCCGGTGGCGTTGGCCTCGTGGTGGGGTTCGGATTCACGAGGTGCCATCTTGGAATCCGCCGCCACTCGCGCCGGGTTGGCGGTCTTCCCTGGTTCTAACGGGGCGGGACACACCACCACGGCGACTGCTTTCCTGGATGCCAGCGGTGCGGCTACCTACGAGTTTGACCTGGAATGGGATTTGCCCGCTGGTCTTGAACCCACAGTGTTCGCCAGTGGGGATGCGGCGCAACCCGGAATGGCGCCTCATGAAACCGGAACCACCGGCGTGACCGAGACAGGCGGGATGGCCGACGTGACCGATGCAATCGTCACCAACGCGACTGGAATCACCGGCGTGACCGGTGCCGGTGCGGCCAGTGTGACCGGCGTGACCGAGACAGGCGGGATGGCCGACGTGACCGATGTAATCGTCACCAACGCGACTGGAATCACCGGCGTGACCGGTGCCGGTGCGGCCAGTGTGACCGGCGTGGCTGGCGCGAGCGATATGGCCAGCGGTGCGGCCAGCGTGACCGGCGTGGCTGGCGCGAGCGATATGGCCAGCGGTGCGGCCGAGGTAACCGGCGCGACCCAAGGGTTCCGGCATCTGCACCTTGGGTCGTATTCCGCGCTAATTCCACCCGGGGCGGGGAAACTCGCGGCGCTGTTGGACGCTAAGGCCGCGACTCCGGGGCTGACTGTCAGTTATGACCCGAATATGCGTCCCGCCCTGGTCGAGGATTTGGCGGCGGCGCGCGCGACCGTGGAAGCCATCGTGGCGCGCACGGATGTGGTGAAAGTCTCGGATGAAGACCTCGAATTTCTCTATCCCGGGGTGGCGGCTGGCCAGATTGCCGCCCAGTGGCTGGCGGTCGGACCGCAGCTGCTGATTGTGACCCGGGGCGGTGCCGGTGCGCAATTGTACTTTGGGGCGGGGACGCCACCCGAGTCCGGTGTGAATCCCGGCACGGATTCGGGCGCCGCACCCGAGTCGCTGGGGGATGCGGGTAAATCCGGTTCAGTCGTGTCAACTAATCCCGGCGTGAGCCAAAACGCGGTGCCGGCGCTAACCGTCACGCCCTCGCCAGTCACCGTGGTGGATACGATTGGAGCGGGGGATTCGTTTATGGCCGGGCTGCTGGCCGCTTTGGCCGAACGACGTGCGTTGGGCGCGGGGCGGGCGGGGCTGGCGGCGTTGAATGCCAGTGATCTGCAGGCTTGCCTCGATTTCGCGGCGGACACCGCCGCAATCACCGTAGCACATGCCGGGCCGTACGCCCCAACCCGTGCTGAAATCCATCAGCGGCACGCCCGATAAAACACATAATTCGAGACTGTTGCATGAGTGCCCGCTTTGGCGCTTTTCGAAGTTTTGAGGGTGAACCTGGCCCAAGTTAAAAGGCTCTGACCTGGTTAAATATGTTTCTGTGTTGAGAGCTCCCGGTTGGTAATTTCGAGAAATCGGATTCATGCAACCGCCCCAATTCAGACATTAAACCGCTTTGCGGGGTGAACCAGGCGAATTCGCCGGATAGGGATAGTGGGGATGCGCGTGACGGTTTCAGGAAAAAACGGGCTTCACGAGGGGAAAATCGACCATGGTGCCCCGAATTTTCCTGGTTTTGTCACGGGTGTCCCACATTTATACTTAAAATAGGGTTCCTGACGGCACCTGGCAGCGCGATTCGCGCAACCGAAAGGGGAAAGATGACATTGATTTTCGCGGCCTTAATAGGCGTTGGCGTGGGGATGGTAGCCGGCTCGTTGGGGATTGGCGGGGGGATGCTGGCGGTGCCGGTGCTGGTGTACCTGTTGGGGCAAGACCCGCATGCGGCCGTGGCCGAGTCCCTGGTGGTGGTGTTGGCGTCCTCGGCGGCGGCGTTGCCTTCGCGGTTTCGTCGCGGTCAGGTTCGGCTGGGGACGGGTCTTATTTTCGGGATGTGTTCGCTGGTGGGCGCAGGGATTGGTACCTGGTTGAACCGCGCCATCAGTGGCGAGGTGGTGATGTTGGCGTTTGCGGCGTTGCTGGCGGTGGTGTCGGCGCTGATGGGGCGCGCCGGGGTGCAAGAGCGGCGCAAAGAGGATGCGTCGGTTGCGGGGGCTTCGGCTTCACGAGGTGCCATTTCGACGGTGGATGCTTCCACTGGGGCGAGTCGAGTGGATTCCACTGATGCGGCCGGTTTTGAATCGCGGGGTTTCACCGAAAATTCGGGCAGTCCGGTTTTGGACGGTGTGCCGGTATCGGGGGTGGCACCTCGTGAAAGCGGTGGTAAGGCTAACCTGGCCGACTCGGCTAACCCGGCTAACCTGGCCGACTCGGCTAACCCGGCTAACCCGGCGAGCGAAGAATACAGGTTTACGTGGCGGCGGCTGCCGATGTTTTTGGTGCTGGGGACGCTGACCGGGATTCTGGTCAGTTTCTTTGGGATTGGCGGCGGGTTCGCGGTGGTGCCGCTGCTGGTGTTGGTGATGCGCTATCCAATTCGGGTGGCGCAAGGCACGTCGTTTATCGTGATGTCGGTGGTGTCGGTGGCCTCGATTTTGACCCGAGTGTTGGAACCGGTGGTTATGGCCGCCCTGGCGGGGATGGCGGCCCTGGCGGGTGGAATCGTGCCCACCGAGCCGTTGCGCGTGGACTGGCTGGTGGCGCTGGCGTTCGCGCTGTGTTCGGGGATTGGCGCGTCAATTGGGTCGCCGTTGTCGAACCGGGCGCGTGCCTCGACCCTGACTTTCGCCTTCGTGGGGCTGCTGGTGGCGATTGCGGTCTATACCGTGATTGCGACGCTGGCGTAGCCCGACTATGGACATATATTGTCAACAATCCTTGACAAGCCGTCCCCTCGTGAGCCCCTGACCTGGGGTTATCCCCACAGCGAAGGTCTGTAATGGCCTATGTGTCCGCAGTTATGATTATGAACCCATAAGTGCTTTGCTATGATAACACTCTTGGTAAATCCCCAGGTCACAGGCTTATCTTGATGTCGAGCATTCTCAATAAGTGGCTTATGCGTCCATGACCGTAAAAAAAGGGGCGGGGTTCACGAGGTGCTTGCCGGAAACCCGGGCTATCGCCTCATGAACCCCACACCGATTCAACTAATAAGGTGACCTATGCGGGGAAACCCTCACAGCGCGGCGTTAAGCCGGTCACGCAAGGCCTGCAGTTCGTCCTTCAAGGCCTGGGGCAACTTGTCGCCGAACTTCGCGAAGTAAGCCTCGGTATCCTTGGTTTCCTCCAACAGAGCCTTGGGGTCAATCGCGAACAACTTGTCCCAAGTAGCGCGATCCAAATCAATCCCCTCGGTGTTGAAGTCCTCGAACTTCGGGTACAGTCCGGTTGGTCCTTCAATCGCGTCGACCTGGCCGGAAACACGCTTTACAATCCAGTCCAGGACGCGGGAGTTCTCGCCGTAACCGGGCCACAGGAAGTTGCCGTCCTCGTCCTTGCGGAACCAGTTGACCTGGTAGACGCGCGGGAACTTGTCGCCCAACTTCTGTTGCATCTC
The DNA here is from genome assembly GCF_000160615.1 of Mobiluncus mulieris ATCC 35243. Lineage (GTDB taxonomy): Bacteria > Actinomycetota > Actinomycetes > Actinomycetales > Actinomycetaceae > Mobiluncus > Mobiluncus mulieris. The sequence goes on from NZ_GG668520.1 coordinate 398,886, forward strand.
CAGCCAGTGACCCCAGTAGTCGGCCATGTTGTAACCGCAGAACGGCAGCATCGCGAAGGGGTCGTGACGCAAGGAACCAGCCTTGACGTCGGTGGCGGCGGCGGTGACCTCAGAGGACACATTGGAACCGATGAACACGCCGTGAGCCGGGGTGTACTGTTCCGCAACCAGCGGGATGTTGGTGGCGCGGCGGCCGCCAAAGAGTACCGCGTCAATCGGCACGCCTTGCGGGGCTTCCCAGTCGGGGCAGATAATCGGGCACTGCTTGGCCGGGGCAGTGAAACGGCTGTTCGGGTGAGCGGCCTTTTCACCGGAGGCCGGAGTCCAATCCTGACCCTTCCAGTCAATCAGGTGTTCCGGAGCCTCGGTGTCGCAACCTTCCCACCACACGTCACCGTCATCGGTCAAAGCCACGTTGGTAAAGATGGTGTTTTCCTTCATGGCTTCCATAGCCATCGGGTTGGTCTTGTGGGAGGTTCCGGGAGCCACGCCAAAGAAGCCGGCTTCGGGGTTGATGGCATAGAGGCGACCATCCGGGCCGGGACGCATCCAGGCGATATCGTCGCCCACGGTCTCGACCTTGTAACCCTTGATGGTGGGCTGCAACATTGCCAGGTTGGTCTTGCCGCAGGCGCTGGGGAAAGCAGCGGTCACGTGGTACTGCTTGCCGGTTTTTTCGTCGGTCAGGCGCAGAATCAGCATGTGCTCGGCCATCCAGCCGTCGCGCCGACCCATGGTCGAAGCGATACGCAGCGCGTAGCACTTCTTGCCCAGCAGGGCGTTCCCGCCGTAACCGGAACCGTAGGACCAAATCTCGTTGGTCTCGGGGAAGTGAGTGATGTACTTTTCGTCATTGCAAGGCCACGCCACGTCTTTCTGGCCGGGCTCCAGCGGAGCGCCCACGGAGTGAACGGCCGGTACCCACGGCTTGCCTTCTTTAATCAAGTCGAGCGCGCCCGCGCCCATGCGGGTCATGATGCGCATATTGCACACCACGTAGGGGGAGTCAGTCAGCTCGATACCCAGCTGGGAAATCGGGCCGCCCAGCGGTCCCATCGAGAAGGGCACCACGTACATGGTGCGACCCTTCATTGCACCCTGGAATACGCCTTTGGAGCCAGTCAGGGTTTCCTTCATTTCGGCCGGTGCCACCCAGTGGTTGGTCGGACCGGCATCTTCTTCCTTTTCGCAGCAGATAAAGGTGCGGGATTCGACGCGCGCCACGTCGGACGGCAGCGAGCGCGCCAGGAAACAGTTTGGCCGCTTTTCGGGGTTCAACCGGGTTAGCATCCCGGTTTCCACCATCATGCTGGTCAGGCGATCCCACTCGGCCTGCGATCCGTCGGAAAATTCAACCTTTTCCGGCTTTGTCATTTCAGCTACTTTGGTGACCCACTTGATTACTTCCTCAGGTGCGTTGGCCGGGGCGGCATTGCGCACATCGGTTTCGGTTACAGCCATGAAATCCTCCTTATTGAGTATGGTTTTACACGCTGAATTATCCCCTGATATCACGGGAATTTTTGGGGGCCTTGGTCCCTAAAATTGCAGGTCGCGTGGGGTATAATTCTCATGACGGTTTTTCGGGTTTTCTTCCGTTTTTCGGTGGGGTTTTCCCCAGGTTCATGAGGTGCCAGCTCGGGCGGCGAACACACTTTCAGGTATCCACCCCTTTCCAGGTTCATAATCCCAGTTCAACCCCAGTTCAGGGCGTTATCTTGATGTCGAGATACCCGAATCCTACAGACATTCGCCGAGAACTCAAATGGCACCTCGTGAATCCGCCCGTGGAAACCCGAGGCGCGAACCGGCACAGATTAAACCAACTTGTGGCGCACAATCGCGTTTTCACGCGAAGCCCCAGTGCCGATTACGGAAATCCGACAACCAACCTGTTCCTCTAGGTATTCCACGTAGCGCTGGGCGGCGGCCGGGAGTTTATGCCAGTCGCGTACGCCTTCGATATTGGCGCCTTTCCAACCTTCGATTTCCTCGTATATCGGGCGGGCGGCCGCGAAATCTTGCGAGTAATCGGGCATCTGGTCGGTTCGGCCGCTGGGAGTTTCATACCCGACACACACGGGAATCCGGTCAAAGTAGCTTAAAATATCCAGTTTCGTCATCACCAAATCGGTCAAACCGTTGACCCGCACTGCATAGCGCCCCACGACGGTGTCGAACCAGCCGGTGCGGCGCGCCCGTCCGGTGGTCGCCCCGAATTCCCCGCCGAGCTGGCGCAGTTTCTCGCCGACTTCCCCGGTCAACTCGGTAGGAAAGGGACCTTCGCCGACGCGCGTGGTATAGGCCTTCATCACGCCCACCACCCGGTCGATGCGGGTCGGTCCAACTCCACTTCCGGTACATGCCCCGCCGGCGGTGCAGTTCGAAGAAGTCACATACGGATACGTCCCGTGGTCGATATCCAGCATGGTGGCCTGCCCGCCTTCAAACAACACCACGCGCCCTTCATCCAGGGCATTATTCAATATCAGCGAGGTATTGACCACGTGGGGACGCAGGCGTTCACTGAACTGGAGCAATTCCTCGGTGACCTGAACCGGGTCGGGGGGATCGAGCCGATAGACATCCTTGATAATCGGGTTCTTCAGTCTGGCGATTTCGGTGACTTTCTCGCCCAGTGCCTCGGGGTCGAACAGGTCTTGCACCTGGAGCCCGGTGCGATACATTTTCTCGGCATAGGTAGGGCCAATCCCGCGCTTGGTGGTGCCAATCGCCTTGTCGCCACGCAGAATCTCGCTGCCTTCGTCGACACACAGCGAATACGGGGTCACCAGATGTGCCCGCGACGACACCAACAGTCGGTGGCAGGATACCCCGCGCATCTCGAGTTCTTCAATCTCACTGAACAGGACTTTCAGGTCTATAACCGTGCCGTTTCCGATAACCGGGTTGACGCGCGGGGATAATATTCCGGTGGGAATCAAATGCAGTGCGAATTTTTCCCCGTTGACCACCACAGTGTGTCCCGCATTATTTCCACCGTTGTATTTCACCGAGAAATCGACGTGTTGGGACAGCTGATCAGTGGCTTTACCTTTTCCTTCGTCGCCCCATTGGGCGCCTAAAACTACTACCGCGGGCATGACTTTCCTTGCTTTAAACTTAACGGTTTACCCCCCAAGTCTAGCAAAGTTGAACTGCGTATTTAGATCGAGTCGCCGAGTCTGTGGATTTTAATCACAAAGATATTGTTAATAGTTTTTTACTTATAGGGAATTTTTAGGAATTTCGAGTGTTGCAACCAGGTTTTCTTGGCATAGATGTTAACTTAAAATCCGTGCGAGACTTTGAATACCCCCAAAACATGCCTTTTTCTCCCGAGGCACAGTCCCTGTTAATGCGTGCGGCAATCGCTGCCGGTGCCGCCGCGAAGCGCCTGTCCGACGAACGCGGCGTATTTCACCTAACACCTTCTGAATGGGCCGAACTCGAGTCTGCCCGCTAGTTGGTTGCGTTTTCATGAGGTGCCATTTGAAATACGACCTAATAGTCCAGCAAATTCGTGACCAAATCCGCAATCGCGGATCGCTCCGACCGCACCAAAGTGGTATGCGAAAACAGGGCGGAGCCCTTTAAATCCTCTATCACCGCCGCGATTCCATCAAAGCGTCCTACCCGCAGGTTGTCCCGCTGGGACACGTCGTGGGTCAACACGATTTTAGCGTTTTGCCCCATGCGGGACAGCACCGTCAGTAATACGTTGCGCTCCAAGGATTGTGCTTCGTCGACTATCACAAAGGCATCATGCAGCGACCGGCCGCGGATGTGCGTCAAGGGCAAAACCTCCAGCAAGCCCCTCGTGACCACTTCCTCCATAACTTCGGGGGACACAATCGAGGATAGCGTGTCAAAAACGGCTTGGCTCCACGGATCCATCTTGTCTTCGCCGGAACCCGGCAGGTACCCCAAGGTTTGCCCGCCCACGGCGTAAATTGGGCGAAACACCAGTACTTTGCGGTGTTCACGCCGTTCCACCACCGCATCCAGTCCGGCGGCCAGCGCCAAGGCTGACTTGCCGGTGCCGGCACGACCCCCCAGCGACACGATGCCGATTTCCGGGTTAATCAGGTGGTCTATGGCGATGCGCTGTTCGGCGGATCGCCCTTTGACTCCGAACAATTCCCGGTCGGTGCGCACCACATGCAGCAGCCCGTCCGAGCCCAGCGTGGCCAGGGCGGACCCGCGTTGGGATGTCAATATCACCCCGGTGTGAACGGGCTGTTCGCCCAGTTGGGGGGCGGCTTCCCCCGGGTATGCGTCTTGGTCGAGGGATTCGACGGGGGCGCTGTCGTCGCCAGCACCTTCGACCGGGGGGTGAATCAGCACGACGGATTCGGGGCTGGCCGTGCCGTCCCGATAGAGCTTGGCCATGTCTGTTTCGCTCATTTCCCCGTAAACCACGCCCTGGTATACGTCGGGGGCGGTGTGTGGCCTGCCGCGATAATCCTCGGTGTTTAAGCCAATGGAAGAGGCCTTGATGCGCATCGGCAGGTCTTTGGTCACCAGGGTTACCTGTACGTGGTTGGCGGCCAGATGCGCCGCGACAGCCAGGATTTTGGTGTCATTGTCCCCCAGCCGCATCCCACTGGGCAAGACGGTGTCTTCAGTCATCCCCAGTTCGACACGCAGAGTGCCGCCGCGTGAGCCCACGGGGATGCTTTGGTCGAGCCGCCCCGAGGTCACGCGCAGTTCGTCTAATACGTGCAGGGCTTTGCGCGCAAAATATCCCAGTTCAGGGTGGTGGCGTTTGCCTTCCAGTTCGGTGATAACCACGACGGGCAGCACGACTTGGTGTTCGTCGAAGCGCGTCATCGCGCGAGGGTCGGACAGCAGGACAGAGGTATCTAAAACATAGATTTTCGCATCATGAGCCATGCTATTAATCTATACCCTCGCTACATGTTATTGTGGGGAATTGCGCCTAAAGCAACCCGGTGGAATTAGTTAAAGCACATTACCCCGAAGCGTCCCTTGCCGTAGCCCTCGATGTCCAGAATCGAATCGCGGCGCTCCACATAGGATGTCACCATCTTGTATTCATTGGCGGGCAGCTCTTCGCCGGGGGTGTACATCAGACCGATGGACACATGCGGGGCACCCTCCTTGTTGAACAGGGAAGAAAACACGTTCAATACTTCATACACGTTTTCGATGTAGTTGTCGTCCAAGCACCCATTGTTAATACAATCCTGGGCTCCGGCGGCGGGAATCAGCTGCAGTGCCGCCCCGGCGTAAGCGCACAAATCCAAGTCCATAATGCAGGCCGCACAAATCGCCCCCATGGCGTCGTTGAAGAAGGCTACGCAGCATCCGAATTCTTCGTCAGGTTTCAGAATCTCGTAGTCGGGCGAGACCTCTACGGTTCGTCCCAACAGCATTTCGTACAAGTCGCGGACTTCTTTCGCGGTGGGTAGTGGGGTGGCACTCATCGGTTAAACGCTCCTAATATTTGTTTGAAGGTGGCGGCATCGAAGGGTTTTTGAATCAGGAAGTTCGCGCCCGCCTGTTGCGCGATTTCCCGCATTTGCGGTGATCCTTCGGAAGTCACGAAGCCTACCGGGATTTTGGATCCAGAGGCTCGCAGCTGTTGAAGCATCTCGATGCCGAGCATATTCGGCATGTTCCAGTCGGAAAGCACCAGGTCGGGGGCTTCGTTCAGCGCCAGCTGCAAGGCCTGGGCGCCGTCCTCGGCCTCCATTACTTCCCAGTCGAAACCGGCTTGACGCAGCGTACGCACCACAATCTGGCGCATAACACGCGAATCATCTGCTACTACAATACGCATATTCCCCTCCCGTTAATCCTGCGGTTCCAAAGCAAGGTCACTTATCGAGACTACCAGGAATTTTCCTCTCCAGTTAAGAGTCAGCGACGCTAACGGAGATTCCGATACCCACGGTTTGTCCAACGAGACCTGCGGTATCGTCAAATTGCCGGTGTCTTCTATAACGGATTTTAGGTTACCACCAATCACATTGGCTATTTCTCCGAATGCGTCGTGGATGTCATCTTGAGTCACCGGATCTTCGGATCCAATGGTGTACATCGCGCGGGTCAGTTCCTCGGAAGTGGCCTTTTCCATTGATATCAAGGCGCGAATCCTTTGGTTGCCGTTCGAATCGACCCAGGAATAAATCGGGTGCTTGAATTCTTCAATATCCCCTTCCCACTCGAAGACGGTGTCGGGCATCTTGTCAATCAGAGCGTAAAACAGCTCGGTGGCAATCATAGAGACTGCCTGGCTTATCTGGTCTTGCATAGCGTTTCCTTCACGTTCCGTTTCCTTTGGTCACTTTTTTGGGTTTAGGGAAGTCCGTTTTGGTTTTTCGTTCGGGTTCATGAGTGGCACCTCGTGAACCCGGCTAAAACGCACGTCAGGAACCCAATCCTAACAACAAGAGTTTCTCGCTGATGGCTTCCTGGGTGAAAGGCTTAATCAGGTACTCGTGGGCACCCGCCGCTAAGGCACGCACAATCTGGGAGTGTTCTGACTCGGTGGTCACCATCATCAGGGTAATATTGCGCAGATTTTTTTCCGCCCGAATATTCACCACCAGTTCCAATCCGTTCATAACCGGCATATTCCAGTCGATAGTGGCCAAATCGACCTTGCCTGATTCCGGGTTCTTTAGCAAATCCAGGGCTTCCTCCCCGTCGGCGGCTTCGAGAATTTCGAAGCCTTCTTTACGCAGGATTCCCCCGATAATTTTGCGCATTGCGCGGGAATCATCCACCACTAGTGCCTTCATTTTGCGCCTCCTTTTAGGCGATAAACTGCGCCTTTCGTCAACGTGATACGCTCCCAAACCGGATCCATGCCCATAGTGGTTTCAGCCGCCCCCAGGAACAGGTAGCCACCGGGTGCCATGGTGTTCGCCACGCGACGCAGTACTGCTCTTTTGGTATCTAGGTCGAAATAAATCAAGACATTGCGAATAAACACGATGTGGAACGGTCCGCCTTTGGGCGGGGTGGACATCAGATTGTGCTCTATAAAGTTGATTTTTTGCCGCAGTTTCGGGCTGATAGTCCAGTTGGCGCCTTCGCGTTGGAAATAACGCACCAGCATCGGGGCGGGCAGACCCCGGTTGACCTCTAGTTGGGTGTAAAAGCCTTGTTTCGCTTTGGTTAGAACCGCCCGAGACAGGTCAGTGGCCACAATCGAGAACTGGGGCGGATTGGGCAAATCCAGTATCGACATGGCGATGGAATAAGGTTCCTGGCCGGTAGAGCAGGCCGCCGACCAAATCGAGATATTCGAGTGCCCGTTTTGTTGCAATTGTGGAATAACCGATTCGGTTAAGCCTTTGAAAGGGGTGACATCACGGAAAAACGAGGTTTCGTTAGTGGTCAGAGCTTCGGCGATGTCTTGTAGGTCGCCGGGTTTGCGTGTGGCGATAACGGTTTGAATCCACTTGTCCACAGCAGTGGCACCGTCGAAACCGGCTTGGCGTGCCAGTGGAATCAACCGGGATTCCACCAGGTATTCCTTGCCCGCAGGAAGCTGGATGGCGCTGCGTTGCTTCACCAGTCCTGCGACGTAATCGAAAGTTTGTCTGGTAAGACTCATCGTTTCTCCTGTGGAGAGTAGGTTTGCACGTGGCGCATGATTTCGCTGGAGATTTGGTCGAGCGGCAGGATTTGGTCGGCAAAACCCCCGGTGGCTACCGCCCCGGGCATACCCCATACTACCGAGGACTGTTCGTCTTGCACTAGGGTGCGTCCCCCGGCTTCTAAGATTTGTTTGCATCCGACTTTGCCGTCTTGTCCCATGCCGGTCAGCACGACGCCCAGCATTTCACCGCCATACATTTTAACGGCTGACTCGAACATGACATCCACACTGGGGCGACAGAAGTTCACCGGTGGGGTTTGAGTCAGTTTGATGCGGGGTGCCCCGGCGTTGCCCGCAAAAGTCATGTGATAATTGCCGGCTGCGAGGTAAATATGTCCGGGAGCCAGCATCATGCCTTCGCGTGCTTCCTGAACCACGGCGGAGGTCATCCGATCGAGGCGTACCGCCAACTGTGTGGTGAATACGGGGGGCATGTGTTGGGTAATCACCAGGGGTACCGGCAGAGGTTTGAGTGTGGAAATCACCTTGGACAGTGCCTCGGGACCGCCGGTAGAGGATCCCAGCACGACAATCCGGATGGGCTTGTCGGGCATCCCGGTGCGGTCGTGGGTTTTCACGGGTCCGGCGAAAATCGCGGGAACTGAAGAGATTTTCGCCCGTGCTTCGGAGGACATAGTGCTAGAGCCGCCCAGACCGGTGGCGCGAGCCTTGCCGGGCAGCAGCCCGACGATAATCGGTACCAGTTCGTCGCGGATTGCCTGCATGGACTGTTGGACGGAACCTTGGTTGGCGGGCTTGGTCACATAGTCGGTGGCGCCGGCCGAGAGTGCCTCCAGGGTGGCGGTGGCGCCACGCTGGGTCAGGGTTGAGAACATGATAATGGGGTCTTTACACCCCATTTTGCGCAGTTCTCGAACCGCTTCAATCCCGTTCATCTGGGGCATCTCAATGTCCATGGTGATGGCATCGGGTCTGAGTTGCTTCCATTTTATGAGTGCTAGTTTGCCGTTGGGAGCGGTGCCCACTACATCGATGCTGGGATCAGCGTTTAGTGCGTCGGTGACGATTTTGCGCACCACCACTGAATCGTCTACCACCAGGACTTTGATGCCTGACATAATTTGTTCTCCTTGAACTGGGTTGCATATGCAAGCCTATCGATTTTTGCAACCGCCTGCGCGGCGAGTCACGGCCTAAAGCAAGTTTGGGGTGGCCTGTGCCCACCCCAAACTTGCTTTAGGAATCACAGTGTATTATACCACAGTAGTTTCCTTGGCTTTTTCAAGGCCGCGCGCGTCTTGCCCGATGGCCACGACGCGCTCTACGTCCAGCACTAACAGCAGGTCGTCGGACAGCTTATAGGCACCCAGAATCAACTCGCGCATCTCTTGGGACAGGGTATCCGGCGGAGCCTCGAAGTCGCCTTCGTCGACTTCACGCACATCCCCGATGGAGTCCACCATCAGAGACAGGGTTTCCCCATCCAGCACCACTACCACCATCATAGTGGTTTCCTCGTTGCCCCGCGGTGGCAGCATCAGTTGTTTGCGCAGGTCAATCAGGGTGGCTATCTGGCCACGCAGATTCACCAGTCCGGTGATGGCCTCGGGGGATAGCGGCACATTCGTGATGTCTTCGCCGCGCAGAATCTCGGTGACTTTATTCACCTCGATTCCGTACAGAGCCCCATCAAGCCTAAAGGTTACATACTGTGTCATCAGCTATCACGCCCCTACCATATCGAGCCGGGAACCCAGTTCGAGTTCCGTGTTGAAATCGTCGATTTCGTCAAAGAAGGTCGGGTCGGCGGCGCGCACCGCTTGCTCCACGTCCAGCAACTCGGTGACGCGGTCTTTCAACACCGCAGAACCCAATAGGCCGTGATCTTCCACGGTGGAGTGTTTGCGCTTGTCGTCTGAGACAATGTCCAGAATTTCGCGTACCACCATCGCCACGGAACGATCGCCACGGTTGTACACCACGACTTGCAAGTCCTTGGGTTCTTCGTAGTCCATAACCCCGAGCAGCCGGTCGAGGCGCACAATCGGCAGAATCTGGCCGCGGTATTGGATAACCTCGCGGCCACCCACCCGCTCGACCTTTTCCGCGTTGACGTGTTCCAGACGGGTAACAGCAGCCAAGGGAATCGCCACGCGACGCCCATCGCCGATGCCCACCACCAGGGCTTGGCCGATAACATCCGAGGCTCGAGCCTGGGCGGCTTCGGCGGCAGCCTGGGCTTTCTGGGCAGCCTGGGTCGAGGCGCCGGTCAAGGAACGTCGTGCCACCGCCCCGATATCCAGAATCAAGGCCACGCGTCCGTCACCCAGCAGGGTCGCCCCGGCGTACAGCCCAATGGACTTTAGCTTGGAAGACAGCGGTTTGACCACGATTTCTTCGTTGTTGATAACCTTGTCTACCACTAGGCCGAAGCGCTGGTCGTCGTTTTGCAGCACCGCGATAACTCCATTGGCTTCCTCGTCGCGCCGCTCGGTTTCCTCGGGGTGTAACACGTGGCTCAGGCGAATCAGGGGCAGCAACATGCCACGCAAACGATACACCGGGGAAGCATTGACGTATTCCATCGAGGTTTCTTTGCGCGAGGAATCCAAGGCCACCAGTTCCAGCAGTGAAACTTGCGGGATGGCATAGAGTTCCCCGTGGGATTCCACGGTCAGCGAGGGCTGAATCGCCAGGGTCAGGGGGATGCGCATCCGCCAGGTGGAGCCGTGCCCCAGTTCGGATTCCACATCCACCGTGCCGCCGATGGCTTCCACCGAGGTTTTCACTACGTCGGTGCCAACCCCGCGTCCGGAAATATTGGATACCTTTTTGGCGGTAGAGAACCCGGGCAGGAACAGCATATTAAAGATATCTTTATCACTCATGTCCTGCAGCTGTGCCGAGGTAACCAAGCCCTTGTCCAAGGCCTTGTTCGCGACCGCCACCGGGTCAATACCGGCACCGTCGTCGATAATGTCGACGACGACCTGGCCACCCGCGTGGTAGGCCTTCATGGTGACGATGCCTTCCGGATCCTTACCAGCGGCTTTGCGTTCCTCGGGGCTTTCTACGCCGTGGTCCACCGCGTTGCGTACCATGTGGGTCAAGGGATCCTTGATGGCCTCCAGCAGGGAGCGATCCAGTTCGGTGTCCCCACCAATCATGACCAGTTTGACCTTCTTGCCGGTTTGTTTCGCCAGGTCGCGCACCACGCGCGGCATCTTGGACCACAGGTGTTCGATGGGCTGCATGCGGGTCTTCATAATGCCCTCTTGCAGTTCGGTGGCGACAATCGACAGTCGCTGGGAGGATTGCACCAGGTTCATATCCGACATATTGTCGGTTTGCCGCACGATTTGGTTGCGCACCAACACCAGTTCAGAGACTTCGCGCATCAGCACGTCGAGCAGGTCTACGTCGACGCGAATCGAGGATTCAGCTGCCGAGCGTCCGTGGTCGCTGGTGGGGTGGTCGGCGGATTTGGTGTCTTTCTTGGAGTTGGCCGCTGCGACTGCCGCGCCGGCGGATTGGGTTGGCTTGGCGGGGGCGGGTTCGGGTTTCGTTTCGGCTTGTGCTGCGGGGGCTTCGGCGCCCATCGAGGTTTGGCCTTTTTCGTCGGGTACGTTGGTCATGAATGGTACTTCGGTGGGTTCACCCATCGAAGTTTCGCCTTTTTCGTCGGGCACGTTGGTCATGAATGGTACTTCGGCGGGGGTTTCCTCGGTTTCATGAGGTGCTTGCTCGGCGGCGGGCTTCGCTGCGGATTCAGTCTTGCCTTGGATGGCTTCAATCTGGGCAATGACGGAATCGATGTCTACATCGCCTTCCTGGCCGGTTTCTTCCACGGATCCCATGATGGCGCGAATGCGATCGACCATGGATAGCAGCACATCGGCGGTTTCTTGATCCATTTCGCGCACGCCGTCGCGCAGTTCGGAAAGCAGGTTTTCACCGCGGTGAGCCAGCTTTTCGAGTCGGTTGAACGCCAGGAAGCCCGACGTCCCTTTAATTGTGTGTATGGTTCGGAAAATCGAGGACAGTAGTTCTTTGGAACCTGGCTCGGATTCGAGTGAAACCATGTCTTGTTCGAGTTGGTCGAGGTTCTCGTATGACTCGACCAGGAACTCGCGGACAATTTCATCCATTTCGCCCATAAAGCGACCTCCTGTACTAAGTGGTACCGATGGCACCGTCTACCGTGAATTATAGGGCAAATTTGCAATAAAAATAATCAAATTCAGTAATTTTTCAGCAAGTTCCCCGTATCTTTCCGGCTTCCTCTGTTTCCTGCCCATTCCGCTTCCTGGATTCGGTTCCTTCCGCGTGAGGGTAGAGTCTTGGGGAAACTCGCAGCGGTTTTCTCTCGGGGGTGGTCTAAGCATCACGTTTGACCGGTTTTCCGGTAAAGTGATAGGCGTGCTTGTTTTGAGTCGACGTATTGGGGAAAAGATTGTCATTGGTGACGGGATTGTTGTCACCGTCGTGGAGGTGCATCGTGATTCGGTTCGCCTGGGGGTCGATGCTCCACGTTCAGTACCGGTGAATCGCGCCGAATTGGTTAAGGCTGTTTCCGAGGAAAACGTGGCGGCGATGAGTATCGATGCGGCGGCTTTGACTTCGTTGCGAGGTATCAGACCTACTGCTGCCTCGCCGCTCGACTTGCGTAAACTCATCCAGAAATCAGCCCTGGCTCAGGGTGCCGCTGTCAGCGCGGATAGCCCCGGAAATCCTGGTTCTGCCGTGTCCCTCGGAGATCTTAGTTCCGCCGCGTCCGGTATCGCCGCTGGCGCGCCGACCCCGTCCGCTGCTCCTGGCTTATCGGCCGCGAAACCCGCCGCTGGCGCGCCGGGTTTCGCTATTCCGAAGCCGCGACCTATTCCTAAACCCCGCGACCCTCGCAAGCAATAGGGGACTCCTGCGGCTTCGCCGTTTAGGGGGTACTCCATTACGCGGCACTAACCCGGTTATATTTGGCAAGATTTTTTCACGGTCGGAATCTTTTCGCCGGTGAAATGGCTTGCATCAAGCAAGGAAATTCGTTCGTCTTCGAGAGCTTGAGCGGTGGTTCCTGTATAGTTGGCTTCCAGATGACTGAGCCTAACGCCAGTCGAAGTCAAAATTAGGCTGCTAGGGATTTTCGAAAAACTAACGGACGGCAAGCGAGAGCTGGACTATTTCGGGTCGCCGATAGGGGCTTGCAGCGGCCAATCTTGGTCTTCGAGCACGACCTGCAGCGCGCTCATGGTGTCGGGGTTGATTACCAGTGGCGCCAACAGATTCGCGGTATGCGGGTATGACCCGGTGGCGGGATGTACTATCACCAGGATGAACGGGTCGGCTCCCTCGGCTAGACCGATGCGCAGCCGCGCGGAGGAAGGAATAATCGGGCTGTATCCGTCAAAAAAAGCGATGGGCGGCACCGCAAAGAGTCGCACATTCGGATCCATCGTGGATCGCAAGGTCCACAGCACCCCGGTTTCATCCACGGCGCTGAGGCTGAAATCTAGGTGGGCTTCGAGCCCGGGCATGGGGGATACCATGCGGATTTTCAGGGTCGGGAAGTCTTCGTTGTCACCGGTTTCGGTGGGGGATTTGGGGTTCGGGTCGTTGTTGCTCATCGCTTCCTAGTCTAGCAAATTTGGGAATCTAGCGGAGGTAATCCAGCAGGCTGGGCTGGACTACGCGGCTGGTGGATCCCAGGGCGGCCTGGTAGGCCATGTGTGCCAGGGACATTTCGATGGTAGCGGCCTGGATATCCACGTCCTCGACACCAGAGATTTGGGTTTTCACGGCCTGGATGTCGCTCACGACATTATCCTGAGCTTCGAGCACCTGCTTGTGGCGCGCCCCCAGGTCAGACTGGTTGGTGTGCAACAGTTTTTCCCGGCGGGACAGCTCGCGCTGAATGGCCAGGATTTTTTCGCCCTTCTCTCCGCCCAAATCCCCGGTTTCCATGAGGCGCGCGGCTTCCACCAGCAGGTTCATCACCGAGGGATTGTTACCGTCGTCCACCTCGAAGGATGTGGGCAAGCCGGTTTCATCATCTATCGGGCCGGGAACATATTTGATGGTGCCGGTGCCGAAGAGTTTATTGCCATCTACGTTGGCCGGCAGGGTGGTGTAGGCATTAATACGCCGATCCACCGGCATGGCGGTGACATTGTCAGCCTCGGTTTGCATGAACTGCAAGTCCCCGTTGGCATCCTTGCCGGTTTTGAACACCACGCCCTTGTCGGAGTTACCGGCGAAGACGGTGCGTCCCAGATAGGTTTTATTGGCCTGGGTCATAATGGCCTGGGCGTTTTGCCGCAGGTCGGCCGCCAGGGCATGGAGGGATTCCTTGCCCATGGCACCGCTGACCGAGTTGATCAGCTTGGTTTTAGAGTGCAGATAGAGCTTCGAGACCGTGTCCATCGCGGAGTCGGCGGTTTGCATCCAGGACTGGGCATCGTCAATATTGCGCTTGTATTGCTCGGTGGCGGCCAGTTCCTTGCGCAGCCGCATCGAGGACACCGAGGAGGCCGGGTCGTCGGAGGCGAACTTCATGCGCTTGCCGGAAGCCATTTTTTCATTGGCGTCCGCCAGGCGCTGGAAGTTATTTTGCACATTGGCCAAGGTGTCATTGGCCATCATCGAAGTGGTTACACGGGTTATCATCGCTATCACCGACCTAGGTTAATCAGGGTTTCCAGCATCGAGTTCACAGTGCTGGTGATACGCGCCGCACCCGCATAGGCGTGCTGGCCACGAATCAGGTTCATTACTTCTTCATTCATATCCACGCTGGACTGGCTCTTTTGCTGCTGGTCGGCAATCCGGCGGGTTTGCTCCGCCAGGTTGTAGGAATCGCGCGCCCCAGAGGCGTGCACGCCCACATCCACCACGGATTTACCCCATTCGTTCAGGGTTGAGGTCGCGGAGTCCTGCTGGTTGCCAATCCGCAGCGCCACCGAGCCGTCATAGACCCCGTTCTTGTACACTCCGGCCGCAATCTTCATCGGGTCGTCAATCGCCACCCCGAGACGCAACGCCGGGGGGAGTTTATTGTCAGCCGCCGCAAAGGTAAAGAAATCCCCGCCGTCTTCTTTCTCATTGGTGAAAGTTACGGAACTACCCGGATAGAGCTTTTCTAGTTCACGCACCCTCTTTTGCACCGCGACATCGTATTCCGCATCCGAGCCGAAAATCTTACGTTCCAGCTTCATGTCTTTCAGCGAGAAGTCCTCGGTTGCGCCGCCGTGTTTCTTTTTTTCGACCGTAAGGCCGACCTCGTTGCGCCACTCGATTTTATTGTCAGGTGCTGAGGGATTGCCGGGTGCAGGAGCAGCGGCCGTGCTTTTTGTCTCAAATTTATCCTTGAGAATGGTGCCATTGAGATTATTCTTAAGAGTTTCTTCCAGTTGGTCAGCGACACCCTTAACTGGGGGATTCGCAGTAGCGTCACCTTCGATTCGCTTTTTAAACGCCTCTCCTGTTTCGCCTTTTTTAATGCTGACAGAAGCTTTCAAAGCGGGCTGTGAGGCTTTCGGGTCGAACTCCAACTGAACCACGGCTTTACCCAGCGGGTACTTCACGGATTTGACTTTCCAACCGGTGCCTTCCAGGGCTTTGTCGAGTTTAACCCGCTCCTGTTCCACGCGTTCTTTGTATTTGTCAACGGTTTCGGTCGCGTCAGTGGCAATCTCTATCGAGGTTTCTTTGAGTTTCAACCCAACCTCAACCGTGGCGCCCACCGGGGTGCCGCCATTATTCGGGGTTCCCTCTCCCGATTTCACTTCATACCCAGCACCGATGAGTGGGGAATTAGACAAATCCTTCCGCAAGGATTCCACCCGCAACTTGAAAGCATCATCAGACTCGCCTTCCTTCTGGGTGAGAGTGGCCAAATACTTAGGAGCAAGCTTTGGATTCGGAATGAATTCATCCTTTTTGCCAGGATCCGTTGAGCCCTTGACATAATTCGGGTTTTTCACCATCTCCGGTTCGTTACTAGTGTTCACGACCCTGAACGTGGTCGACTTCGTCACCAGGGACTTGGTGTTATTCGGCACCTCGCCCTCGGGCACAGTGACGAAGTTGCCTTTCGCGTCCTTAACCGGGTTTCCATCCTTGTCCCGCTTCAGATTGTTGGCGTGAATCAGGTTTACCTCTTTGGCGATATTCGCCGCAGCATCGTTGTAGAGTTTACCGGTTTCCGCCCAGCAGCCGCCGCGACCGATAGTGCCGGAGACTCCGGGAACCTCGGCTGGCTTCAGATTCTGTACCAACCCGCCGATGCGACCGTCCTCTATCGCCACATTGTGCCCGCCAACTGTCCAGGTCAAACGCACTGGGCCTTCATCGGAAATAAAGTCCCTATCCGAGAAATCCTTGCGTGTTTCCTTAATTACAGCGGTTTCCGGAGTGTGAGGCACGTCCTTATTGAATTTATCTTTGGTTTTTTCCTTCATGACTTTCTCTACGTCATAGAAAGCCACGTATTTCTTTCCGATAAGCTTAGAGTCAATTTTAGTGCCATCAGGATTTTTATCATCGGCTTTATAAACGCCCACGAAAGCCTGGTATTTCTGAATCTTATGCCCGTGGAATTCAAACTTGGCATTGGGCATGGCTTTTCTGATGGCGGCATTTTGGTTGGCTGTATCACTGATTATTTTAGCCTGTTCATCACTAAAGTGTTTCCGCAACACAGCTTCTGCAATGGCCTTCTTTTGCTGGGCGGCACCATTAATTTTACTAATAGCTCTGGCTTGCTCTGCGCTAAAATATTTCCGCAACTCCGCTTCCTGCTCATCCAATCGCTTACCCGCAATAGCATCTCCAATGGTGGTAATTTCATTCCCGATTCTGTCCGCCTCGTCATTCAGAACCTTGTTGTCCTGAAGTTCATTTTCCGCTTTTTGGTACACCTCGCGCGGCGCGGCATCAATCCCGGGCATGTCCCGCGAGCCGTCGACCTTAAAATGGTTCACGTAGTTCTTGCCGACCATCGAGTTTCCGGCCAGCATAATCTCTATCGAGCCGTCCTCGTAGCCCTTGCCAACCATGGAGGCGTTCGGGGCGTTTTCCGCCGTGTACACGCTGTACCCCTTGCGCACGGTGGCGCCGGTCAGCTCTGAGATATGCAAAGCCAGCTTGTCGCGCTCGTCAATCAGGTGGTTCACATTGGCGTGCATAGCGGTGCCTTTGCGAATCCGCTCGTTCAAAGCCAGCACGGAATCCATGGTGGTGTTCAAATCCGCGACCAAAGCGTCCAGTTCCGCGCGCCCGTTCTTCCACAGGTCGTTGATGTGGGTGTAACCGGTTTTGATTTGGTCGACCAAGGCGCGGGCGTTGCCAATCGCGGTGGCGCGCGCCCCCAGGTTATCCGAGGAATTATTCACGTCCCCCCAGGACTTGTAAAACTCGCGCATGGCGTTCGACAGGGATTTCTTGCCCAGTTCGTCCATAGAGGATTCGACGTTCTTCCACCCGCTGGTGATTTCCTTGGTAGAGGCCGCCCGTCCGGTTTCCATCCGCAGTTTCGCGTCTAAGAAAAAATCCCCCAGCCGGCGTTCCCCGGTAATCTCGACCCCGCCGCCTTGCGGCACGGAACCGGAAAAAATCGACGGTTCGGAACCAATCCCCAGGGCTTTTTGTTCCACGCGTTGGCGGGTATAGCCGGGGGTGTTTTGGTTGATGATGTTCTGCCCGGATACTTCAATCAGTCGTTGGGCAGCGTACAGACCGGTCAATCCAGCGTTCAGCGAGGAAAACGTCGAACCCATCGGAGTGTCCTTTCTCTTAGCCCGTGATATTCCTTTGAATCACAATGTTTCCTTGGTCACTCCGAACTATCGGCTCGTAGCCTGCAGATATGAGTTTTATTTCCGAATTGGCCTGACATTTCTGCCCGCGCGCCCGCTAGCCGCCCACTAGCCGCTCGCGTCACCTCGCGTCGCCCCAGCCCCGCCGTCAGCCTTCACAGCGCCTGGTCGATAAAGCTCGCCTGGCCTTCGGCATTTTTGACCGTCCCGTCGGCTCCGTAGGTTTCGCCCAGGCCTGGCACGCCCAGCAGGGTCTCTTGCACGGCACGTTGCAGGCTGTTGAGGGTTTCCTGGTTGGCTTGCGTGGTTTGCGCAATCTCGCTGGTCAGTTGCACCAGGGCTTCGCGGTGTTGGGTCAGCAGGGTCTGCCAGGGTTCTTCGGTGGCGGCGGCGATTTCTTTTAGGGAGGCATGAGGCGCCAGCCCCAGTTCCACGGCTACGGCTTCGGCTTCCACGGCTCGTTCTAATTCCAGGCCTTGGGCTTTGGCCACGGCGGCCTCTAGTTCTTTGGTGGCGCGTGGCAGGAACCGGGATGATCCCGTGGCGACAATCAGGCGCTCTTCTTCGAGTTTAAACAGCATCGATTCCAAAATCTCGCGCTGTTTCCACAGTTGGCGTGATAAAGCGTCCAGTGACACGGCCTCTCCTTTCTGGCGGCTGCTACCGGTTTATCTGACCCGGCTTACTCTAAAGTCTAGCGCGTCGCCCCGCTGTCGCGCCCCAGCTGTAATTAAAAACGTCGCTCCAAGCCCAGTTAAAGGGTAAAATGGGGAAGAGTTTACTGCGAAGTTCCGAGGGGAGGCCTGGTGGGAGCCGAATCCGTAGAGCTGGATCGGGATGCTTTAATCGAGAAAAATCTCCCCTTGGTGGGCTACCAGGTCGCGGAGTTGCTGCGACGTGTGCCTTCTTTCGTCCAGCGCGAAGACTTGGCTTCGGCGGGGTCGCTGGCGCTGGTTCAGGCCGCTAAAAGTTATAACCCGGAAACCGGGGTGCCGTTTCACCGTTACGCGGTTTTTCGGATTCGCGGCGCGATGCTTGATGAACTGCGTGCCATGGATTGGGCGACGCGTGGGTCTCGTTCCCGCACCAAGCAGCTAGAGGAAATGACGGCCGCCCTCACGGCCGCTGCGGGTCGCGCGCCGACCCGCGAGGAACTGGCCGTCGCTTTGGGAATCGAGGTGGGACAGGTCGAGGCCGCCCAGCTGGATGCTTCGCGTCGGATGGTTTCGATTGATGTGTCTTATAGCGAGGATGATCCGCGTTCGATAGAGATTGTCGATGATGGCTTGAATCCCGAGGATACAGTGCTAACTGATGAGCGCCTGGTTTACTTGAAGGCGGCGGTAAAGGCGCTGCCGCAACGCCTGCGTTACGTGGTGGAACAGGTGTTTTTCGAAGAGAAATCGGTCAACGAGGTGGCCGCGTCCCTGGGGGTGACCCAATCTAGGGTTTCCCAGTTGCGCACCGAGGCCTTGTCCATGATTCGAGATGGAATGGTGCACCATTTGGAGCCTGACGATGCGGCGGAGGCACCTCATGAACCGCAACAAAAGGTGGGCATCGTCGAGAAGCGCCGCCAGAGCTACCTGAAAAAAGTCGCCGACACCGCCGAGGCTTTGCGCGAGGCGTCCACCGAGGATTTCGCCGGGGTGGGGGCGTCGGGGATTGTCGCGGCGGGGCTTGCCGTGTCGGGTGGCCAGGTTGTGCCGGCTCATGAGGTGCCATCCGGGGTGGAGCCGAAGGCGGAAACGCCGGCCGCCGTGGAATCGGCGGGGTCGCTTGGTTCGGGAGAGGGCAGTAAGGGCGCTTCCGTTCATGAGGTGATGGCACCTCATGAACCCGCGCCCGCAACGAGCCGAGCGAAAACCGGGGCGACACCCCGGAAAACCCCGGCGGTACAGGCGAAACTCGACCCCTTGCGACCCACGTCCTCGGCCACGTCTTTCTTGGCCAGCCGCTCCAAGGGCAGCGCCCAGGCTCGAGCCCAGTTACGCGCCGAAGCCGAGGCGCGCGCCGCCGAGGAAGAAAAACGTAAAAGTAAAGACAAAGTCCGGGCGCGACGAACCCGGAAAACCCCGGCGGCTGAGCCCCCACCCGAACCCTCACCGCAGCCGCCAATGGCCTCTTACCTGGGGGGACTCTCGCTGCGAGCACATGGAGCCGGCGGCAAGTAGCGGGAGAGACGAAAAACTTGGCGAGAATTTCCGGATGTTTTCCTAAATAATTTTAGGGGTTTACCGAAGATAGTTGTTGAGGTAGTGTCTTTGGTGACATGATACTTACGACCCAGGCGTTATCTCAAGGATAAAGCCACGAAAATCCATGGAAGGAGAATAAATCATGGGTATCTCATTGGACGGGATTGGCGGGTTTCCCACCGAGAACATCGTCAAGCAGCTTATTGCGCTGGAAAAGCGACCGGGTATCTTGCTGGCGCAGAAACAAAAGGATTTGAATGCGGGAACCAAGGTGTTCCAAAATCTTAACTCGCAGTTAGCTTCCCTGACCAGTGCGGCGTGGGGGATTTCTGGGAAGAAAGACAAGTTTGACAAGACCTCTGACCCGATGGATATCTGGGGTGCCGTCAAGGGTTCCTCGAATAACAAGGGGGTGACGGTTGAAGCCAAGACCGGTGCCAAGGTGGGTTCGGTAGAGTTCGATGTGGTGTCTAAGGCCAGCGCCGAGAGGGAAGTGTATGACGCCAAGACGCTGGCGGTTTTGACTGACGAGATGGCTAAGGGGGACGGGTCTTTCTCCATCCATATTGGCAATAAGGTGACCAATATTAAACCCGCCTCGACTTCTATGGAGGATATGGCCAAGGCGATTAACGCGGTTAAGGATGCCGGGGTGTCCGCCACGGTGGTGAAGCTGCGTGGCCAAGACGGCAAAGAAGAAAAGATGCTCCAGATTGTCGGGAGAGATACCGGAAAGAACGAAGGTAACTTCCGTATTTTTGCCGGGGATATCGCCAAAAGTGCGGGTTTGGACAAGGATAAGATTAAGTACGATGCTGCGTCCAAGTCTATTACCTATACCTTTGCCGATTACGGAAAAGCCAAGGCGGCGCTGCGCGACGGAGAAGGGGTTCAGGGTCTAGAGGCTCTGCATAAGAATGCTGCGGATGCGCACATCAAGATGTATGACAAGGATTACTTCTATGCTTCCAACAAGCTCGAGCTGATGGACAAGGTGACCATCGATATTTCTGGCGTGGAACAGCAGAAGAATGCCGATGGAAAGAACGTTACCGGCAAGGCTCTGCAGTGGGAGACCAAGAGAACCTCGACTGTATCCACTCAGGGTGGAGCGGCTGGTGCTGGAAAACCGAGCAGCACAGATCCTAAACTTGTGGAAAAGGACGGCGTGGAATTTGTCGCTAAAGGGATTAAGGTTAACCTCACCGAGGATGGGGATGTGGCCACCAAGAAGGTTGAATCTATGGTGGGTGCCTTGAACAAGGTCTTGGGTACCCTGAGTCAAGGCATGAAGTCGGTGGAAAAGATTCGTACCGAGGAGGACGGCACCCAAAGTAAGTGGAAGGCTCCCGGGGCGTTGTCTAACTCCATCGGCCGCATGGTACAAAGCCAGATTGGCTCTGTGGTGTCTGAAGGCATCACGATTAAGGACGCCAAGGGTAACAGCCAGACCTACTCCTTGAATGACTTGGGCATCGAGCTGAAGATAGATAAAGACACCAAAGAGATGTCGGTGAACTTCGAATCGGCGAAGTTCAAGGAGCTGATGGAGAAATCCCCCGAAACTGCCCAGAAACTCGCCATCGCCCTGGGCGACAAGGTCGGGGAAATAGGCAGGCGGCTCTCCGACTCTTCGGAGGGTATGGTCACCAAGACTATCGACAGCCGCAAGAGCGAAAGCGACTATTACGACCGGCGGATTGACGACTTCCAGCAGCGCATTAACGCCAAGGAAGAGAACATGAAGAAGCAGTACGCTCGGTTGCAGACTGCCCTGGCGGCTTTCGGTCAAAAGCAGGCCTGGTTGCAAGGCCAGCTGGCACAGCTTAACGGCGGAATGATGGGTGGCAAGTAAACGCCACAGGTGAAAACTTCATAGACTTCGGCTGGGTGTGGCACATTCCGCGCCCAGCCGAAGTAAGCTTAGGGCTAAGGACTTACACGGAGGAGATATGCAGACTGCGATAAACCGTTTCCAACAGGATTCGATTGTAACCGCCTCGCCCGCTCGGCTGTTGACAATGCTCTATGACCGGCTGTTGTTGGATTTGGGGCGAGCTGAAAATGCCTTGGCGGGCAAGAACCGGGTCGAGGCACACAAGAACCTGACTCACGCCCAAGATATTATCGCGGAGCTAATGTCCTCGCTGCGCATGGATGTGTGGGATGGTGCCGAGGGGCTGATGGCGCTCTATGTCTATGCCATGAAGGAATTGGTTAACGCCAATGTGAACCAGGATGCCACCAAGGCACGCGAGATTCACGAACTGTTCAAACCCTTGGCTGATGCCTGGAAGCAGGCCGCCGCCCAGTTGGAAGCCGAGGAAGCCCGATCCAAGGCTTCGGGTAAGTCGGGGGAAGTTAAGCGCACCGCTAGTGGTGATCTTGGTGTCGGCTGATAATCTCGCGGCGTGGCAGCGGGAACTAGAGCAGCTGTGGGCGGATATTGCCGCCGCCAAGGATGCGTTGGCGGCGGGAGAGATTCCGGAAACTGACCGGTGGATGGAACCAAAGTTGGGGTCTTTGCCCGCCGAGCTGCGGCTCGAGGCCGAACAGATTCGAGTGGAGCTGGATAATATCAACGTGTTGATTCAAGCTCAAATGGAACAAAACCTTGCTGACCGTGACCGGTTGCGTATGACTGTGAAGCGGCCGCGTGAATCCAAGCCAGTTTACTTGGATACCGAGAGCTGAGCTTGCGTTAGCGCCACATAGTACCAGGTCACCTTTATTTCTGGGAGTTTCCTGGGAATTATCTTTGCTGGGTGATTCCTGAATGATTATAAGCAATGCATTAGTTAATGTAATAAATATCACACCCATCCCTTAAGTCCCGATAATGTTCATGTCTTGAATAGAATAGCGGTGTAGGTAAGGTTTACCGTACGGGTTTGGGGTGGAATCTGATGCCGTAGAGAGAAATATCACAATAAAGTAAACTCTGGTTAAAGCCGAGTGTGGAGGGTAGTCTGAACCAGAATTCCACCTGGGTAACTTTTCAGAATCCGCGTGAACAGTAGTGATGCACGGGTTTTCTCGACTAAGGAATCGAGATTGCGGTAAAAGTACTGTAAAATTACGGTAGTAATTTTTGAACCTGAAGGAAAGTTGCTATTAGGGTTCGACAAAACGGTCATTTCGGCCGATAATGATAATGTCAGGGCAAGAAGCGTTGAACCACAGCAGGAGATTGTGGGTAATCGGATTTCAGGATGATCCAGTGAAAACTATGTGAGGTTTTCGTGTTTGATTCAATCAACTACATAGCCATGAGGACTGCGCTGGATGGTTTATCGATGCGTCAGCGGGTTATCGCTGACAATATCGCGAATATCCAGACTCCCGGCTTTCTAGCCGGCAAGGTTCGCTTTGAAGATGAACTGGCGCGTGCCACTCGCTTCGGCAACCCGCAAAGTGCTCATATTGCTACTGCGCGCTCCTTGGAACCCACCCGGATTGATGGCAACAATGTCAACCTTGACACGGAAACCATCAGCTCCGTGGATACGGTGCTGCGCTTCCAACTGGCAACCCAAGCAATGAGCGCACACTATAACGGTATCCGCACAGCGATGAGGACAACATCATGACGACCTTTGGAGCTATTGGAATTGCAGGTACGGGCATGACAGTCAACCGTAAGTGGTTGGACTGCATCTCGGATAACATTGCCAATATCAACACCACCAAGCCCATGAACGAAGAGGCTTTCCGAGCCCGCTACGTCGTGGCGCAGGCAGTTGATTACGGCCGTCCCGCCGGAACCATGGTTGCGGGTATCGCCCTGGGTGGCACCGACGGACGTATCGTCTATGACCCCAAAGACCCTAACGCCAACGCCGAAGGCTATGTGCGCCACCCCGATATTGACTTGGGCTCCCAAATGTCACAGCTGATTATGGCGCAAAGGGCATATCAGGCAAACGCGGCGGTGGTGGATCGAGCCAAGGCCACCTACGAGTCAGCCCTGCAAATCGGGAGGTAACGCCTGATGCCTTATTCAGTGGATGGAATCGGTTCTAACCTCTCTGGGCGCCTGCAAGGCTCCCAGCAGATGTCCAATGAAATGGCGCAATCTCTGGGTTTTTCCCGCTCGTACGCCACCCAAGCAGGAGCGGCACGCCTGGGCGCGAATCCTGCTACCTTGCAGCCCACTCGACTTGGGGTGGCTCAAGGTGGGGACATCCGCGATGTGCGGGAAACCTCTTTTGGCAATATCTTTGCTGATGTGGTGGCTAATATGCAGATGCGCGAACGTACCGCCCACCGCTTGGGAGTACAAGCCGTTACCGGTCAACTAAATGATGTTCACGACTACACCATTGCAGCCGCAGAATCCCAGTTGACCATTGAACTGTCTTCCACTATCCGGAACAAAGCAGTTGACATGTTCAACGAAATTATGAGGATGCAAGCCTAATGCCACCGGTTATAGTCAATACTTTAGACAGAGTCAAAGACACGGTTAAGGAATTCACTCTGGCGCAAAAAACCCTGGTTATTATCGGGGTCGCGGTGCTGGTGCTGGGCGGCGTGGTGCTGTACTCGTGGGTTGGACGCCCCAGCTATACTGTCCTGTTTTCCGGTCTGACAGAAAAGGACCAAGCTGCGGTCACCCAGCAGCTCGATGCCACCGGGATTAAATACCAGGTTGCCGATAACGGTATCGTGAAAGTGCCTAGCAATGACATCCAGCGGGCACGCATGGATCTGGCGGCTAATAACCTGCCGGCTGAGCCCACCACGGGATACGCCGTTTTGGATAACCTGGGCGTGGCCGCCTCGGATTTCCAACAGCAAATGGCCAAGAAACGCGCTCTAGAAGGCGAGCTAGCCAAAACCATTAATTCGATGGATGTAATCGAAAAATCCTCGGTAGCTTTGGCTATTCCAGCGGAAACAGTGTTTGCCGATCCCAAGAAACCCGTAGCCACCACCGCTTCGGTGACGGTGGAACCCAAAAAAGGGCGCGAGGTCGACAATAACACGGTGCAAGCCATTGTGAATATGGTTTCCGCCTCGATTCCAAACCTCGCTAAAGGCGGGGTGTCCGTGGTGGACACCGCTGGTAACACGCTGTCGGACAAGGTCAGCGCCGGATCGGCTGCCGCCACAGAGACAGAAAAAAGTCTGGTTGCCAAGGCATTGGCGATGGTGGAACCCCTGGTGGGGGTGGGTAATGCCAAGGTTTCGGCGCATGTCGAGCTAGCCCAGGAAACCGAACAGAAAACCACTCGAGTCTATACCGACCCAGAGGGCGGCGTGAAACAACTGTCGTCTTCCAAGGCCTCCGAGAATTACTCGGGCGGTGGCGCGGTGGTCGGCGGCGTGTTGGGACCGGATAATATCGGCAACCCCTACGAACTGCGTAACGGCAATGGCGGAAAGTACGAAAACAACCAAACCGTCAATAACAATGCCGTCAACGAAGAACTGACCAATACCACCCGTAGCCCCGGGGCAGCGATGAGCAAGACCATCTCGGTGGTGCTGAACCAGGAAACTGCCCGACGTTTGGACATGACCCAGGTACGGGACTCGGTGGCGGCCGCCACGGGGATTAATGCCGCGCGCGGGGATGTCATCAATGTTTCGCGCGCGCCCTTCGACGACACCGCCCAGAAGGCACGGGAGAAGGCCGCCGAGGAAGCCGCAGCGGCGGCAGAGCGCGCCAAGACCACGACTTTGATTCGTCAAGCCGTGATAGCCGGGTTGATTATCCTGTTGCTGATTATTATCGCGGCGGTAGCCAAGAAACGCGCCAAGGCGCGCGAACGTGAAGCGCTGGATCTAGGCGAGCTGGATCAACTGCCAGATCCCTACACCCTTACCCCGCCCGAGGAAGAAGCCCTGGCGATTGAAGCCGCCGAGGTGCCCGAACCGGAACCCGAACCGGAAGAAGAACCAGAACCAGAGCTCGATCCGATTATGCTCAAGCTCGAAGCGAAACGTGAAGAAATCGCGGAGCTGGCTTTGGATAAGCCGCAACTGGTCGCTGAACAGTTGCGTGCCTGGATGGGAGGTCACTAAACATGGCAGTCGGAGCGCAAGCCTTGGCTCTTAGCGGTTTACAGAAAGCCGCCTTGCTGTTGATTCAAATCGGCAAGGATCGTGCCGCGCGGGTTATGAGCGAAATGAACGACGACGAGGTAGAAGCGCTCTCGGCCGAGATTATGCGCATGTCCAATGTGCCACGCGAGATTTCCGCCGAAGTTATCGATGAATTCTACGAGAATTCGGTGGTGGCATCCTCGCTGCAACTGGGGCACGGTGGCCTGGACTATGCCCAGAAAGTCTTGGAACAAACCTTTGGTCGGGAAAAAGCCGAGGAAATCATGGAGCGCCTCATGCAAGGGATGCAAGGCCAACCCTTTGACTTCCTGAAATCCGCCGACCCCCGCGAAATCGTGACCTTGGTATCTTCGGAGCATCCCCAGACCATTGCCCTGGTTTTGGCGCATCTGCGCCCCGACCACGCCGCGCGGGTTATGGCCGGATTGAATCCGAAGCTCCAAGGCGAAGTCGCCTTGCGTATCGCCCAGATGGAACGTGCTAACCCAGAAATGGTGGCCTTGGTAGCGGAATCCCTGCAAAAGAAAGCTGAACAAGTTATCAACTCCGAGGAAATGCAGGCCGTGGGTGGGGTGGAACCCCTGGTGGATATTATCAACCGCGCTGACCCCGGCACTGAAAAAATGATTCTGACGGGACTCGAAGAACACGACGAGGAACTGGCCGACGAAGTACGCTCACGCATGTTCGTCTTCGAAGATATCGTGATGCTCGAAGACCGGGGCATTCAGCTGGTGTTGCGGCAAGTGGACGGGGCACAACTGGCCTTGGCGCTCAAAGGCACCAACGAAGATTTGCGCTCGCGCATTATGAAGAACCTCTCGGAGCGCGCGCGGCAAAACGTGATGGAAGAAATCGATATGCTTGGCGCGGTGCGCATGAGTCAAGTCCAGGAAGCGCGCGCGGGAATCGTGCAGCTGATTCGCAAGATGGAAGAATCCGGCCAGATAGTAATCCGCCGCGAAGAGGAGGACGAATATGTGGCTTGATCAAGACCTGTTGGAAGTCAAGGAAAACCAGCGACGCGGGGGGGTGGCGGCCAAGACCGTGCTGCCGGCCGTCAACAATTCCCCGGCCGCAAACTTCCAATTGGCCTCGGCCACCAACCAAAACAAATCCAACGACAAGTCCTCCCAGGCCTTTGGGTATGCCAAGGGGTTCTCTTCCGGCTGGGCGGCGGGACAAAAACGTGCCACTCGTGAAGCCGAAGCGGAACGCGCGGTTATCTCCGAAGATGCCCGCCTCGCGGAAGAAGCCCGCACCGAAGCCTATGTGGATGCCATGGACGAAATCCAGGCCATGGCCGATGCAATAGAATCGCGCGACGCCCTGGTTGTAGACGAGATGAAATCTGCCCTGATGGAAGCCGCCTTGACCTTGGCGGAAGCCCTGTTGGGAGCGGAGCTATCTGACCGGGAAACCGGGGCGAAATCCGCCTTGAAACGCGCTTTGTCGATGAATGATCCGAAAGAAATCGTCAAAGTAAACATGAACCCACAGGATGTGGAGACGCTGAACAGCCTGGGTGTGGAATGCCCGGTAAAGCTGGTTCCCGATGCTGAACTCGATCCGGGGGATGCGGTCGCGTATATGCCGGAGGGATTGCTGGATGCCAGATTATCCTCGGCCGTGGAACGTGCCCGCGAAGCTCTGGCCACAGTTCAGGCTGCCGAGGAGTGACGCCCTGTGGATCTGCTGACCTCACCAGCATTTACCTCTCTGTTGAATGCGACCAAACCGCAGCGAGTAGGTGAAGTAGAGTCCGTGGTCGGACTCTCGGTACAGGTGCGCGGCCTGGACTGTCGGGTGGGGGAAGTTGTCTTGGTGGGGGATGGCACGGGAACCCCGGCCGAGGTCGTAGCCTTGGATGCCGGGCTGGCTTCGTGTATGCCACTGGATAATTTGGATGGTCTGCGTGTCGGGTCCCCGGTCAGGGGGACGGGGCTGCCGGCCACCGTGCCGGTAGGCCCGGCGCTGCTCGGGCGCGTCATCGACGCGGCCGGGCGGCCGATTGA
Organism: Mobiluncus mulieris ATCC 35243; assembly: GCF_000160615.1. Lineage (GTDB taxonomy): Bacteria > Actinomycetota > Actinomycetes > Actinomycetales > Actinomycetaceae > Mobiluncus > Mobiluncus mulieris. The sequence goes on from NZ_GG668520.1 coordinate 426,577, forward strand.
CGGCAAAGGGCCGATATATGTCGCTGACCACGTTCCGATTCACGGCAGTGCGCCCAATGCCTTGGAGCGCGCCCGCATCGACACGCCAGTGGCGATGGGGGTGCGCGTGTTGGATACGCTGGTCACGCTGGGGCGGGGTCAGCGTATTGGCCTGTTTGCCGGTTCTGGGGTGGGTAAATCCACCTTGATGTCCATGATTGCGCGCGGCACTAACGCCGAGGTCTGTGTTATCGCTCTGGTGGGCGAACGTGGCCGCGAGGTGCGCGAATTCCTGGAAGACGACCTGGGCGAGGAAGGCCTGTCGCGTTCCGTGGTGGTGGTCGCAACCTCGGATGAATCCCCCATGTTGCGCAAACGCGCCGCTTTCACCGCGACCCGGGTCGCGGAATATTATCGCGACGCGGGACGCCATGTGCTGCTGATGATGGACTCCCTGACCCGTACCTGTATGGCGCAACGCGAGATTGGGCTGTCGGTGGGTGAGCCCCCCGCCACGCGCGGGTATCCGCCCTCGACGTTTTCCATGATGGCGCAACTGTTGGAGCGTGCCGGCTCGGGCGCGGTCGGCTCGGTCACCGGCATCTATACCGTGCTGGTGGATGGGGACGACCACAATGAGCCCATCGCCGACCAGGCTCGGTCAATCTTGGATGGCCACGTCGTGCTGGATCGAAAACTGGCGGTGGCCGGGCACTATCCCGCCGTCGATGCCCTGGCTTCGATTTCCCGTGTGGCCTCGAAAGTGTGCACCCGGGAACAAAAGGAAGCCGCCACCGCTTTGCGCCAGGTTATGGGGGCGAAACGCGGGGTACAAGATCTGCTGGATGTGGGTGCCTACCAGCAGGGCACCAACCCGGAAGTGGACTTGGCCTTGCAATATGACGAGGAAATCGAGGCCTTTTTGACCCAGAAAACGGACGAAAAGATTACCTTCGATGAAGCCTGGCAACAACTGTTCGATTTGTACCAGTCATTCCAAAAAGAGCAGGCAGCGTAAGGGGGCGTGAATGGTAGAAAGAGCATTTAGATTGCAAGGCTTGCTGAACCTGCGCCACCTGCAAGAAGAACAAGCCAAGGGAAACCTCGCCACCGCGAACGCGGATTTGAACCAGGCCGACCAGAAACTCAAAGCGGCTCGCAGCCGGCTGGGCAATATGACTGCGACCAGCGGTTCCAACCTGGCGGTGGCGGCGGCGATGCGCAACGCTGCCCGGATGCAGATCCAAGAGGGAATCGCCCGTAAGGAATACGCCGAGGCAGTGGTGGAACAGCGTCAGCAAGAATGGAAGGGCGCGAAACGATTGGCTGCCACCTTGGAAAAGCTTGAAAATCGTCATAACGAGGCCGTGTTGGCCGATGATTTACACAAGGAGCAGATTGTCCTCGACGAGATAGCATCTCAACGGGGCAGCGCCCCGAACGCCACGGATGGCGCTAAAACCAAATTACGCCATGAAGAAATCGAGACCGTGAGAGGACACCAGTGAGCCTGGATGGAGTAGCCAGCGTGCAATCCCGCATTGCCGCTATCCAAGAAAAGATTGCCGCCCTGTCGAACCAGGGGCGGCCGCCGGTAGCTGTTACGGAACTGGGGGGCAAGAACCCCGCGTCTGCCGGTGCCGCCGGGGTTGCCAGTGCCGCCGCCAAGTCCACCAGTCCTTTTGCCAGTGAATACGCCAAACAAATCACCTCGACCGAAGTCGGCAAATCGAGCCTCTTTCATGGGCGCGGCGTTATCCAAGGCCAACCCGGCACCGCCGAAGCCTTTGTCCAGCGTGTGAAATCCTATATTGGGGTGCCCTATGTGTGGGGCGGCACGAATCCGGCCAAAGGCCTGGATTGTTCCGGCCTGGTACAGACCGCTGCTCGCGAGGTCGGGGTGAAACTGCCGCGCGTGACCTATGACCAGCAACACGCCGGCGAGGAGGTCGACGGCATCGAGAATGCTCGCCCCGGCGACTTGATTATTTGCCACAAATCGGGGCATGTCGCGGTATATATCGGTGACAACCGGGTGATTCACGCCCCGCGTCCCGGCGAGAGTGTGACCGAGGCCAGCGTCAAGGATATGGGGCCGATTGACACGATTCGCCGCGTGATGCGCTCCGAGAACGACCCCGCCCCCACGGTCACGGCGGAGCCCACTGCTGCTGCGACGCGCCGGATGGCTTCTGTGGCGGCTTTGGCGCCGCTAGAGGCGAATGTGGGATTCAACCCGTCGGGGGATTTGGCGTCGACCCTGGTAAACCAGCTTTCGGGACAAAACCGGGTGTCGGGCGCCTACGGGGGAACCCGGCAGGGCGGGATTGGTACGACTTCGGCCAATGCCGCTTTGCTCAGTCAACTGGTGGGCGCGGGAACAGTCGCGAATCCCGCCCTGAATCCTTTGGCCGGGGCGACCTCGGACGCGATGCCGCCGTTGGGCAGCACTGCTTCGACTGCCGCCTTGAATACTACCGCCCGTTCGCTGGGTGCCATGTCCGCGCTACGTTCCGCCTTGGGGGTGTAAATCATGATTCAAAACCAGGTTCACAATCCGCCAGCTAAGCCGAATCCCGTGGGGGCGGCGGTGTCCGGTCACAATTCGAGGTCAGGGGATACGACGGCTTTCGAGTCCTTGATGAGCGCTTTGGCAAGCGAGGCTCGTTCAAGTGGCGTGATATTTAATTCTGCCCCGGCTTCACGAGGTGCCATCGCGGGTCGCGAGCCGTTTGCTCCACCGACATCCAGCCGGGATTCCGGGGTACCCAGCCCGGCTGAGCTAGCGGCGCGCGCGGCGGATCGGGCCGCCACGAAACCCAGGGTTAAACCGGTAAGAGTCACCCCCAAGCCCGCCGCCCGCCCGGAGGCTACCCGGGTGGAGTCCCGCGAGAATCCGCCGACCCCCGCGAAATCCAGCCCGGAACCCCGCAAACCTCAGCGGATAGATGACGCTAAAACCCCGAAATCCGAGGGGGACACCGCCCCGAATTCCGTGGATAATACGGGCAATCCGGCGGTGAGCGGTACAGGCGGGGAAACCGGGTCGAAGCCCGGGGTGAATCCCAGTGCTGTTGACCCGCAGGCAACCGCCACCCCGGTTACCGAGGCAGAGGTTCAGGCGCTGGAACAGAGCCTCGCGGCGGAACTTTCCGGAAACCCGGGCGTGGCCAGCCAAACTCAGGGAGAGAGCCCGGTTGCCCAGCTGGCACCTCGTGCCGAGGAAACCGTAGCGACGCCAACGGAAGCCCCCGTTGCGGCTCAACCCGCCCCAAGCGTGCCTGTCGCGAGCGAATTCCCTGCCAACACCGCCGCCTTGGCCGCCTTGAGCGGCGAAACCCCGGCCGAAGCGAAAACCCCCGCGATGGACGGACAGGCCTTGATGCGCGACATCCTGGCGAGCATCGCGAACCCCTCTACCAGCGACGAGCTGCCGGTTGAGGGCTTGGCCGAGGCGGTTTCCCCCGGGGGTGAAGCCGGGGTTCCCGGTGCCACCGGTGAGGTCGGGGCTCATGAGGCGCCAACCCCATGGCCGGATGCAGTCAATAATTTCGGCGGGGTTTTGGCCGGGCAATCCACCGGCAGTACGGCGGCGGGTTTTGCCCCGATGAACTTGGCTAGCCTAGAGTCAGAGGCCAGCGCGGCGGGAACCAGCCAGACGGCGGGAGCGAATGTGTCTGGGGTTTCCGGGAATGCGACGGCGGGAACGCCTGTGGCGGCGCCCGCCCCGCTGGCTGGCTCGGCGGCACCCGCAGCCGTGAATCCCAGTGCGCCGACCTATGCCCCGAATTTGCCGGGGCAGGTTTTCGACCAATTGCAGCATCATCTGGGGCGTCTGCGCGCCCTGGGCGAGGGGATGCACCAGTTAAAGCTGGCGATTAAACCCGAGGCTTTCGGACCGGTGCGGGTGGCCGTGAACTTCCAGGCTGATGGCTCGGTGCAGTTGCAGCTGTTGGGAGCCAACGAGGCCGCGCGCGATCAACTACGCCAGGCCTTGGGGGAAATCCGGCGGGATTTGGCCTCTACGGGCTTGAACGCGCAGCTTGACCTCGCGCAGTCAGACCAGCATTTCGCCCAGTTCACCCAAGCGGGTCAGGACGGACAATCCGGGGCGCGCGGCGAGGGCAGCGCGTCGGGTTCACGCGGTGGGGGTGCGGGCGATCCGGAGGGGGGCTCCGAGATTGGCGAGAGCGCACCCCGAGTGGGGGATGTCTTGAAGGACGGCTCGGATGGATCGGTGGATATGTATACCTAAGTTTTAGGACGGGCGGATTGCCCGACGGAGCCGGGGAATCCCGGATAGAATCGCAGGAAGCACAACCACAAGCCAGGATGCTTATAGAGGAGGGATGAAAATGCCAGTAGATGCAGTGGGAAGCGGAGCGGGCGGAGCTACGGCTGCCGCCGCGCAGGCCTTTAATAAAGCCCCCAGCGTGGATAATTACTCTATCGGTGCGAATGCCAAGAAAAAGGCCGAAGCCGAGACCTTGGCGACGAATAAAAAACTCACGGACAAGGAAAAAGAGGCCTTGTTCCTTAAGAAAATGAATGAAGGCCAGCGCACCGACAAGGCGCAGACCAAGAAGGAAGACCCCACGAAGCTGGGCAAGGATGACTTCATGAAGCTGTTGTTGGCGACTTTGAAGTATCAAGATCCGACCCAGCCGATGGATACCGCGCAGTTGCTGGAACAGACCTCTACCATGACTAACATGGAACAGATGATTCAGATGACCGAGGCCTCCAAGCGAGCCTATGAGGCGCAGCAGCGCGTCCAGGGCGCTTCGATGGTGGGGCGCACTGCTGTCTATGACCTGATTGACGACGAGGGTAATGCTAAGACCACCGCCGGGAAGGTCGATGCGGTCGAGTTCCTGGCCGAGGGCAAGGTGCTGGCGCATATTGGCGACAAGAAGGTCAAGATGGAAGACATTCTGGGTATCGCCGACCCCAGCGAGGGTGAAACGGATTTGGCTAAGGCCATTGCGAAAGCCCTGCAGGAACAAAACCAGGATAAAAAGACCGGGAAGGCCGGGAAAACCGGCAAGACCGGTGAAGTCGGGAAAACTGGGGAAACTGGCAAGACAGGCGAGGCTGGGAAGACCGGTAAACCCGAGGAGTCCGGGAAAACTGGCGAAACCGGCAAGAGTGCTGCGGCGGGGACGCCGGGTAGCTCTACGGGGGCTGCGGGGACACCGGGTGCCGCTGGTTCCGCCGGGGTTCATGAGGCGCCAGCCGCCACGGCGGGCACCACCCTGGGTTCCACCCCCGCCGCCACGGCGGCCGCGAGTGCGGCCGCGGGAACTAGCAATCGGAAACCAAGCGCCACCGGAGTTGGCGTAAGTAACACTCAGGCATGAGGCCTGGCAACACATAACCAGAGAGGAAAAGAAAAATGTTACGTTCACTGTTTACCGGAATCTCGGGTCTGAGTGTGCACCAGACCATGCTCGATGTGACCTCGAACAATATCGCCAATGTGAATACCACCGGGTTCAAATCGGCTTCCACCCGGTTCGAGGACACCTTTAGCCAGTTGGTGAGATCCGGGGCGGCGCCCCGGCTCAACGAGCGCGGCGGTATGAACCCCGCCCAGGTGGGACTGGGGGTGAAACTGCAGTCCATTACCAATAACTTTACCGGGGGCGCGGCGCAAAACACCGGGCGCAACCTGGACACCATGATTAACGGCGACGGCTTCTTTGTGCTAAAGAAAACCAATGGCACCCAGGTGTACACCCGCAACGGGTCATTCGGCCTGGACGCCCAAGGCCAGGTCGTCGCCGCCGACGGTTCCTTTGTCCAGGGGTGGAAAGCGGATACAAAAGGTATAGTAAATGCTTCAGGTCAACCGGGTAATATAACTCTTCCTCTAACCCAGTCAATGAAAGCTAATCCTACCACGCAAGTGATTTTCGGAGGCAATATGCCTGCGGATCAGCTATACAATGATCCTAGTATGCAAAATCCTAATACAGCCGGGAACGCTAAGCAATTTGCTCAAGTTCTGGTAGTGCATGATGATAAAGGAAATCCACACGAAATTTTAATGAAGTTTACGCGTACGAACATTCCTGCACCTGCCGGTGGTAAGCCGGGTCTGGGTGGCGCGCCAGGGTCAACATGGAAAGTCCAATTCTACGATTCTAAAAGTTATGAACAACTGAAGGACGCTAATAAGGAAAAGGCTTTGATTCAAATAAACAAGAAAGACAGTGTAGAATTAAGTTTTGACTCTCAGGGTCAGCTGTCGGATGCAGATAAGGAAGCGCTCAAGGCGTTGCCTTTTGAGATTAACGAATACAAAGTAAATGATGACAAAACTGATGTAACTAAAACAAAAGTAGCCAATGACGAAGCCAAGTTGAATCTTTCTAATCTCACAGGTTATGCAGGCTTGAAAAACTTTGCAGTTGACCAAGTGGATGGTAACCCTGCTGGTACTCTGACCGGGTTCGGAGTGGAAGCCGATGGGACGATTCGCGGGACTTTCTCTAATGGTAGTTCCCGAGCCTTGGCAAAGATTGCCACCGCCTCGTTTTCGAACCCGCTGGGCTTGGAAAAAGCCGGGGCGTCGTACTTCGTGGAATCCGGGAACTCGGGGCAACCGCAAATCGGGGAGCCCGGCAGCGGTACTCGTGGAGCCATGACCGGCGGGGCCATCGAAATGTCGAATGTCGACCTCGCGGCCGAGTTCACGAACCTGATTTTGTCCCAACGCGGATTCCAGGCCAATACCCGGGTGATTACCACCTCGGACGAAATCCTGCAGGAATTAGTCAGTATGAAGCGTTAAGCCTAAAGGCTGTTAGAGCCCGCCGGGCTCTAACAGCCGCCGGGTTTTGGGGTTTCCGGAATTCCGGAAACCCCACAACCCACCCGCAACTCATGAACCCGTAACACGATAAACCCAGCACCAACCGAAAGGAGGCCGATAATGATAGCCCTCAAAAGACTAGGCGGCTCCGAGTTTGTTTTGAACGCGGATCTAATCGAGCGCGTCGAATCAGCCCCCGATACCATAATTGTTATGGTCGATGCCACCAGGTATATCGTGGAACAAACAGTGACCGAAGTTATAGAGTTAATTCGCGAAGACCGCGCACGTCTGCTGGCACGCGTCGAAGAACTGATTCAAGAAGACAACCAAAAAACCACTGCCCCAGTGCAACTCTCGGTGGCGTACTCATCACCAGGGAAGGAAGAGTAAACAATGGATCCCGCATCAATCATCGGCATGGTCGGCGCTATGGTCGCCGTGGTCGCCATGCTCTATATGGAAGGCTCGCATTTGACCTCCATCCTGTTGCCGCCCCCCATGATTCTGGTGTTCGGCGGCACCCTCCTGGCAACCATGGCCACCTTTACTATGAAAGACTTCATCTATGCGTTCTCGCGATTCCCCAAAGGACTGACCGCGAAACTGCCCGACCCCACCGAAGCCATCGACACCATCGTGTCCCTGTCCGAAAAAGCCCGGCGCGAAGGCTTGCTAGCCTTGGAAGACGCCGCCAAAGGCATCGACGACACCTTTATGCGTGAAGGCCTGATGAGCGCCATCGACGGGATGGATCCCGAAGAACTGCGCGAAATGCTGGGCGACAAAATCGAAGCCAAAAAAGAATCCGACAAAGGCGCCTATGAATGGTTCAAACAAGCCGGCGGGTATTCCCCGACCATTGGCATTATCGGTACCGTGGTATCCCTGGTACACGTATTGACCAACCTGTCCAACCCCGAAACCCTCGGCCCCATGATTGCCTCTGCCTTCGTCGCGACCCTGTGGGGGCTGCTTTCCGCGAACATGATTTGGCTGCCGATGAGCGGACGCCTGCAGCGTATCAGCCAACTCGAAATCGCGCGAATGGAAATCATTACCGAAGGCCTGATTAGTCTGCAATCCGGGGCGAATCCGCGCCAGGTAGGCGAACGCCTGCGGTCCTTGATACCCCCCAGCCAGCTCAAGGGCGGGAAAGAAGGAAAGGCCGCCTAAGTGGAATAACGCCCCTGGTTTTGGCTAGCGCCTCATGAACCCGAAAATAAACCCAAGCCACACCCCAAAGTAACCGAGAGGAGGAACCCAATGGCGAAGAAAAAACACGAGTGTCCCGAACCGGAAAACACCGAACGCTGGGCGGTGTCCTATCTGGACATGATTACCGTCATGATGTGCCTCTTCCTGGTGCTCTATGCCATCTCGCAAGTCGATGCCGGGAAACTGGCGAAACTGAGTAAATCGCTGGCAGCCGGGTTCAACCAGAGCCTGCAAGTCGTCAGCCCCCTGCACACCACCAGCGGACTGGGGCTGCTGTCCGGGTCGACCTCTGCGGTGAACCTGGGATCCATGATGGGAAACGACACCACCACGGCCGCCGGACAGCCCGAACGCATCCAGGCCATGGCGGAAGCCAGCCACCTTAACCAAATCAAGCAACAGGTGGAACAAGCCCTGGCTGCTGCCGGACAAACCGGAGCGCTGCAGATGCGCATCACCGAAAAAGGCCTGGTGCTGGGGATGGTGGCCAGTGATACGTACTTTAAACCGGGGGACGCCGAGGTGCAACCTACCGCCCAAGCCGTGTTGGCGGCACTCGCCCCCGTATTGGCCGGCACTCCCGAAGATGTGGCTATTGAAGGCTACGCCGACCCCAATCCACAGTATTCCGCGAAATACCCTTCTAACTATCACCTGGCTGCCGGGCGTGCTATCGAAGTATTAATTCACCTTAGAAACGGCGGGGTTCCAGGCTCGAAACTGCGTACCATTTCCTATGGCGCGGATCACCAAACCCAGGTAGAGGCCGGGCAGGATGCCTGGTCACTGAACCGGCGTGTCGACATCGTGATTATGTCGCGAGCCAAGGACTCGGTACGCGCCATGCTGCCCGAAGCAGCCAAACAGCTGTCGCAAGGCTTGCCCCAGGCACCCAACGGCCCCCAGACACCCCAGATAGGGCCGAATGCGGGTGGCGGCGGGAATGCCCCCGAAACCAGCGGAACCAGCAACCAGACCGGCAAGAACGGGGGCACTTTGCGTTCGGAAGTTCGCACAGTGAACTAAGGTCAATGGTAGTCTTTATAGTATTAAGGTGGCGTTTTGCCAACAATCCAAAGCCGCGCGTCGGGGAGGGAGATTAAATATGCCAGTTGGAGTTGGAGCTAAACCAGCCGGTGGGGCAGCCAAGTCGGCCGCCCCCGCCAAACCAGCCGCGCCACCCAGCGCGCCTCCCGCCGGATCGGAAGGCAAAAAAGGCGGACCAATTAAACTAATCATCGTTATCGCCGTGGTGGTGCTGCTGCTGGTATCCCTGGCAGTGGGAACCCTGTTCCTGTTGAAAGCCCTGGGAATCCTGGGTGGCGGTGGCGGCGGCGGGGAAGGCCAAGCCGAACCCACCCCCACCAAAACCGAATTGAAGCTGGGAACCGTCACCGTATCCACCGGTGAACCGCTGAACGTGAACCTGGCTGATGGCTTCCTGTCCTTCCAGGCCACGCTGTATTTCGACGAGTCCATCACCACCGAAGGCCACAGTGGGGATTTGGATGCCTCGCCGGCGCGGGCGGTTGCCTTGAACCTGTTCAAAGGCATGAAGAAGGAAGAACTGGACAAACCCGGGGCGATACAGGAACTGGAAAAGAAATACCTGGATTCAATCAATAAGGAAATGATTCCGCCCTATGACGGCCACGTGGTTCAGGTGCGGTTCACTACCTTTGCCTATCAATAGGAAGCGCTTCGTTTTGGGGAATGTGGAGCTCTGATTTAGTTTGCATTTATGCCAACGGATTAAACATTCATAGATAAGCTGGAAGACATATGGCAAAGCAAAGTAAGGCTGACCGCGCTGCGGAGGCGAAGGTTTACGATTTTAGTAAACCTATGAAGCTGCCGCGCGAGTATGCGCGGATTATGGAGCTGGCTCTGGAAGCCTTTACGCGCTCTTGGATAAACCAGTTGGTGGGGCGACTCCACGTGGTTATCACCGGGAGCGCGGGTGACTTGGTGATGCGTTCCTATGACGACTACATCGCGAAAATGCCCTCTACCACCTGTATGGTGATTATGGATTTCCAAAACGGGCGCAACAAGGGAATCTTGCAGTTCCCGCGACAAACCGCCCTGGCTTGGGTCGATCACCTTTTGGGGGGTCAAGGCGATATCGAATCCACCCCCGACCGGCAGCTGACCGAAGTCGAGGTTTCGATTCTGTCCGACTTCCTTAAACGTGTCATGATGGATTTGGATATGGCCTTTGCGGGGATGCTGCCGCTGGAAACAAAATTGTTGAACCTGGAATATGCCCCCCAGTTCGTCCAGGCCTATGACGGATCCACCCCGATACTGTTCGCTCCCATCACTTTAACCACCGGCGAACACGTCGACGATTGTTCGATTATGATGCCGGTAGCCATGATTACCGATGCCATCCACAAGGGTGACGCGAATGCGGATACCCGCTCGGAGGAACAAAAACGCGAGGCCGCGATTATGCGCCAACGCTTGGTGGATAATCTCGAAGAAATTCCCGTCGAGGTGGCGGTGCGTTTTTCGCGGCGCAAGATTAACCCTCGCGAACTCGATGGTTTGGCGGTGGGCGACACGCTGCCCTTGATTCACCCCACTTCGCGTCCCCTGGATTTGATGGTCGATGATTTGATTTTGGCCGAAGCGGCGGCGGGAACCTCGGGTTCCCGGCTGGCCGCCATGGTGGTTTCCGTTAACAAAGGAGAAAAGAAATGACTCTGACGCCCTTACAGGTATTGGATGCGGCTCGCGCCGCAATTCCCCTGTTGCCCTCGACCACCGAGCTTAGTGCTTCGTCCTGGGAAACCGGTGATCCCCTGCCCGCTGCGGGTGCTCCTGCTGTTATCGCCACGCTCTCGGCTGAAACTTCGATGCAGGTTATGCTGGCGGTCTCGGATCCGATAGCCGAAGCCCTGGAAGGTGCCGAGGGCATGACCCCGGTGCAGGCGCTGGTTCCCGCGCTTGAAGCTGCGGCCGCCACCCTGGCTACGGGGGTGCTAGAAAACACCAGCCAGGCCAATGCGGCCGAACAATTAGCCGCCGGGGATTGGACGAGTGCCACCCTGGAAGCCGAAAACTCGGTGGAAGGCTGGCTGTCAGTGCGGGAAATCGCCGCTGGTGCTGCTGGTGCTCCGAAAAAAGAGGGGGAATCTGCGACCACGCCGCCGGCTTCCCAAGCCAGTGCCACCGCAGAGCAGCGCGCGGAATCCATGAAGCTGCTCTATGACGTCGAGATGACCCTGACCGCCGAGATTGGCCGCACCAAGCTGGCGGTGCATGACGTGTTGGATCTCTCGCCCGGCTCGGTGATAGAGCTTGACCGTTCCGCCGGTTCCGCCGCCGACGTGATGGTCAACGGGCGCTTGATTGCGCACGGCGAGATTGTGGTTGTCGATGAAGAATACGGGATTCGTATTACAGAAATCGTGTCCCTGGCGGAACAACAGAATCGGCAATAGTTACGCCGGGTGGGGTTTCGGGCGGCTTCACGAGGTGCCATCCCGGACATCCGGCTTTCCCCGGATCGCGCCCCGGTTTAGGATTCCGGGGGCGACCAAGACCGGGCGGGGCGGGGGTGGAGCCACCCCCAAGGAAGCATGAAAGGAGGGGCAGATGGAAACGGCGTTGCTGCTGGTCGCGAGCGAATCTAAACGCCTCGATTCCGGCCCCGACCCTTTGACCGTGATGGTGCGTTTCCTGGTGGGCATCGCGGTCGTGTTTCTGGCCATGTGGCTGTTGTACCGGTGGGCGAAACATTCGAGCCTGGGGGAATACGAAGGCCCGGGTTTGCGACTGGTTTCACGCTTGGCCTTGAGTCGATCCGCGCAAGTCGCGGTGGTGGAAATCGGGGGGCGCATGTTCCTGGTGGGAGCCGGGGATTCAACGGTGACCCCCATTGCGGAACTCTATGACACCGAGGAAATGGCTGCGGAACTGGAATCCCAAGCGGCCACAGCGGCTGCCCGCGCCGAGGCACAAGGCCGGGAAGCTGTGAAACGCCCCTTTGGCCAGGTTTTAGCCAAAATCAGTCGGAAAGCCGTCGCGAGTGAAACGATGGCGGCCGGCAAACCCAGCGGTAAACCCGGCGGTAAACCCGGTGGAAAACCTGGTGGCACGACGGTTGGCAAGCTGCGAACCCCGCCGGGCGCTACGCCGGGCCAAGAAATCGTGTCCCGGTCGAAACCGGTGACTCGCCCCCGCCCCGAACCAGTTGAACCTGCTAGTATTAGCGAGGCACAGATGGATGCGCTGGCCGCTCAAATCGCCGCCGAATTCGGGGGACGACCGGGATTGGGGGGTGCGTCATGAGTGATTTCAGTTGCCACCCCCGTTCGCACGAGGCTTCCTTGCGGGAATTCCAGGAATGGCAGACGCGACGGGAGGCACGTCGCGTCCAAACAACCCAGCGACGGGAGGCACGTCGCGTCCAAACAACCCAGCGACGGGAACGCCGCCAGGCCATAACCCAGGAACTGTGCCGCCAACAATTCGCCACCACCGCCCGACGCTTACAACGCCTGGGATTCCGGGTGGATATGCCCCTCGATTTCACCCGCGACACCCTGGCTCCGGCGGGGGATTATAGTTCCATCACGCCGCAATTTAGTGCGGAAAGTCGGGGATACGAGCCGGCACCTCATGCGGTCGGCCAAACCCCCACCGCCAACAACCCGGCCGACAGCTCCCGTTTCGGTTTCGGCTTGGCGCGCCGCGAGTGGTCGCCCGTCCAGTGGCGCAACCGCTTGAAACTGGCGGTGGCGTGGTTCCTGGCGGTTATCGCGCTGTTCGCGGGCTATTTGACGCTGCCGGGAGCGGTGGCCACGGCGCCCCCCGTGGCGTCGCCAGCCGTTCATGAGGTGCCATCCGGAATCCCGGCGGGGGTTGATTCCCGCCCCGCTGGAATACAAATGGCACCTCGTGAAGCCGTGGCCACCACCTCGAACACCAGCCTTGCGAACGTGGCCAACGTGACCAGCCAGACCGGTATCACCGCCGCCAGCGCCAACGCGACCAGCGCCAACGCCGCCACAGGCATCGCCCCCGGTGCTGCCGACCCCAATCGCAACCCCAATCGGGGCGCCAACCAACAACAACGCAACCCCAATCGGGGCGGACCCGACTCACCCACCCCCCCGGCCAACCCCCCAGACCCCGGAATCGGGGTACAACTGATTGGTTTCGACAAGAAACCCACCACCACCGTCTTGGTGTTCCTGCTGATAACCGTGCTGTCGGTCGCGCCGAGTCTGTTGTTGATGATGACCTCTTTCACCAAGATTTTTATTGTTTTGGCGATGGCACGCAACGCTTTGGGTTTGAACCAGATTCCCCCCACCCAAGTCCTGTCGGGACTCGCGATTTTCCTGTCACTGTTCATTATGGCACCCACCGTTAACACCCTGTGGACCGACGTGGTGCAACCCTTGACGGACGGAAAAATCGAGGTACAAGAAGTATTCAAGCTGGGCGAAAAACCCTTCCGGGACTTTATGGGACCGCTGACCCGCGAAGAAGACATCGCCTTGATGACCCGCGCCGCGAACCGCCCCAACCCGGAAAGCCTGGATAAAACCCCATTTACGACCCTGGTGCCGGCGTTTATGATCTCGGAAGTACGCTCCGCCTTCATTATCGGCTTTGTTGTGTTCATTCCGTTCCTGGTGATAGACCTGGTGGTGGGCGCGGCCTTGATGAGTATGGGTATGATGATGCTGCCGCCTGTCATGGTGTCCCTGCCGTTTAAAGTATTGCTGTTCGTGATGGTCGACGGGTGGGGTATGCTGACCCAGACCCTGATTGGGACATACCGGTAAGGGAGTGGGCTGTGAATTCCGCTGCGGTTTTGGATTTGGCGTTGACCGCCATGATTATGGGCGCGAAACTGGCCGCACCCGTGCTGATAACCTCGCTGGTGGTCGGCTTTGTGATTTCCCTGTTCCAGTCGATTACCCAAATCCAGGAAGTCACCCTGACCTTTGTGCCGAAAACCATCGCGGTGGGGATCGCCCTGTATATTTGCGGGTACTGGATGTTGCAAACGATGGTGAACACGACCCTGGACATGATGGCGCGCATTCCGCATTTGTTGAATTCATGAGGTGCCAATCGTGATAACGATACACCTCGGATTCCTTACCGCTTTCATGTTGGCCTCGATCCGGGCCACCGTGTTTCTGGTTTTTTGTCCGCCGTTTTCCAACCGGGCATTTTCCGGGCGAATCAAGGCGATGCTCGGAGCTGGGTTGGGGTTGGCCTGCATGCAACGCATCGGACCGGTAGCACAAACAGATTTCTTTGTGGTGGAATGCGTAATCCAGGCGTTTATCGGATTTTCCATGGCGCTGATGGTGCGGATTATCCTCGCCGCCATCCAGATGGCCGGTTCTTTGCTGGACCTCGAAGGCGGTTTCGCGATGGCGCAAGCCTTTGACCCCTTGACAATGACAAACCAAGCCACTTTCGGGCGGGTCTATGAACTGACCGCTATGGCACTACTGTTCACCACCAACGGGTATCAACTGTTGATTATGGGCTTGGCACGGTCTTTTACCGCGATGCCACCGGGGATGATGTTCGACATGTCGAACTATGCCGAACGCTTGGTCTATCGCTTCGCGGAACTAACCATGTCCGCCCTGGAGATTGCCGGGCCACTGCTGTTGGTGTTGTTCCTGACCGATATGGGCATGGGGCTGTTGACCAAGGTGGCGCCGGCCATGAACGCCTTTACCCTCGGTTTCCCCTTGAAAATCATGGTCACCGCGTTCTTCGCACCGGCTATTATGGTGGTGTTGCCCCAGCTGGTGGTGAAACTGGTTGACGTGGCGGTCAAATCCTGGACGGGGGTGATTCTGTGAGCGATTCCGGGGAAAAGACCGAAAAGGCCACCCCGCATCACCTTAAGAAGGTTCGCGAGGACGGTGGCCTGCAAAAATCCCAAGACCTGACCGGGTGGATATCGCTCGCGGCCGGGGCAGCTTTACTGCCCAGCCTGATGGATACGGCCGGACACAATGGGCGCGAACAAATCGCGGCGGTTCGGGAACTGGTCAACGGGGTATCTATGACCGAGATTCTGGGTTTCCTGGGGCAATCCCTGCAAGGGGTATTGTGGACGCTGCTGCCGTTCATGCTGGCCATCATGCTGGTGGCGGTGTTGGTGAACATCATTCAAGGTAAAGGCGTATTTCCTTCGGCCAAACACCTTAAACCGAAACTGCAAAATCTCAATTTAGTCAAGGGTGTCAAGAAAATCGCCGGGGTGCAAGCCCTGTGGAACGGGTTGAAAGCGCTGCTGAAAACCGTAGCGGTGGGGGTGGTGTTGTACCTGATTATTTCCGGGGTGATGGAGATAATGGGAGCCGCTGGGCACATGTCGGGTCGAGACCTGGTTAACTATGGCACGGATAAAATGTGGCTGCTGATTTGGGCCTCGGTTATCGCCGGGATAGTGGTTTCCATTCTGGATGCGTTGTTTATATTCAAGAAAAACCAGAAGCAAACCAAGATGTCTAAACAAGAAGTCAAAGAAGAATACAAACAGCAAGAGGGCGACCCGCAAATCAAGTCCCAACGGCGTTCGCGTGCCCTGCAGATGAGTCGCAACCGGATGATGAACGACGCGGCTGAGGCCGATGTGGTGGTGGTTAACCCCACCCACTACGCGGTGGCCTTGAAATACGAACCCGGACAAGGCGCCCCGAAAGTCGTCGCGAAAGGAGTCGACCATCTGGCATCACGAATCCGCGAGATAGCCCTGGACAACCGGGTGCCCATGGTTGAAGACGTGGCCTTGGCTCGAACCCTGTATTCCACAGCTGAGATTGGCGTGGAAATCCCCGAGGAACTCTATACGGCCGTAGCCCAAGTCCTGGCCTTTTGTTTACTGCTTAAAAAACGCGGTGCCCGGGGAGGAATACATAAGATGCCGCAGGACTTGTTTGCCCAAATGGCACCTCGTGACCCCGAAAACTAAGACAAAACGTAACCCCAAAGACCCTGGTGACCCACGATATACTAAGAAACACAAAAAGATAGACGATAATAGAAATGTCCGGCTCGGATATGGGATGGCGCAATCGCGGGCGGACATTTCCGTAAAGGGAGACTGGTTTGAAGTTCGATTTCAAGATGCTCTCGAGGCTGGCGATGCCAATAGGCGTGGTCGGCATCGTTATGCTGCTGGTTTTCCCCCTGAAACCCTGGCTGATAGACATCCTGTTCGTCTTGTCGATTATGCTGTCCATGATTGCCCTGTTGACCACCATGTTCGTGGAAAAACCGCTGAATTTCTCGGTGTTTCCGACCCTGGTGCTGGTGGCGACCCTGTTCCGGCTGGGGTTGAATATCGCTTCGACCCGGCTGATTCTGACCCCGGGATCGGGGGGTGGTTCGGGCAAAGCCGGGCAAGTTATCGAAGCCTTCGGTACCTTCGTAGTCGGCGGAAACTTCGTGGTCGGCATGGTTGTGTTCATCATCCTGGTGATTATTAACTTCGTGGTAATCACCAACGGTGCCGGGCGGGTCGCCGAAGTCGGGGCGCGTTTCACCCTGGACGCGATGCCCGGTAAACAGATGGCGATTGACGCGGATTTGAACTCTGGGCTGATAGACGAGGAAACCGCCCGGGCGCGCCGAGCCGAGATTGCTTCCGAGGCCGACTTTTACGGAGCCATGGATGGTGGTTCCAAATTCGTCAAAGGCGATGCGATAGCCGGTATCGTCATCACGATTGTGAACCTGATAGCTGGGTTCATTATCGGGATGGCAATCGAAGGCATGAACGCCACCGATTCCATTGCGACCTATTCCCAGTTGACCGTCGGCGACGGGCTGGTCTCGCAGATTCCGTCCCTGTTGATGAGCCTCGCGACCGGTGTGATTGTCACCCGCTCCAAGGACTCCCCCGAAGGCGGCATCGGCGGGGACTTTACCAAACAACTGTCCCAATCGTTTTCCGCCCTGATGATTGCGGGTATCGCCGCGATTCTGATGGGACTGGTGCCGGCCATGCCGAAACTGCCGTTCCTGGTAGTCGGTGCCCTGCTGGTATTCGGGGGATGGAAACAACTGAGCGCCTTGAAACGAGCTGAAACCGAAGAAGAGGTGATGGTCGAGGAAGACGAAACCAAACCCGCCGGGGAAACCCCCGAACAGCTAATCGAACAAATGCGGGTGCCGGCTCTCGAAATTTTGCTGTCCCCCGACTTGATTGACTTGGTGGGCGCAAATACGGATACGGATTTGCTGGCGCGGGTGCGCGGCTTGCGCCGTAAAGTCGCCCTGGAATCCGGCTTCGTGTTGCCCCCCGTGCGCACCCGCGACTCGGTGGATTTGCCGGTTTCCACCTATGTGATTCGCATGTCCGGGGTGGAAGTCGGGCGGGGCATCGCCCCACCCGGCAAGGTTTTAGCGCTGGGCGACGCGCTGGATGATTTGCCCGGGGATTTGACCCAGGAACCCGTGTTTGGGCTGGCTGGAAAGTGGATTCCCGTCGAACTGCGCTATAACGCGGAGCTAAGCGGCGCCACCGTCGTCGACCGGGTGTCGGTGTTGATTACCCACTTGAGCGCTTTGGTGTCCGAAAACGCCGCCAGGTTGCTGTCACGCGAAGACGTGCGAATCCTGGTAGACGGAGTGCGCCAAACCAACCCTTCGGCCGTCGAGGAGCTGATTCCCGCGATGCTGTCCCTGGGTGAAGTGCAAGTCGTGTTGCAAGGACTGCTCGAAGAACAGGTGCCCATCCTGGATTTGCCCCGTATCTTCGAGGCACTGTCGGTGCGCGCCAAACAAACCACCGACCCCGAACAGCTGATTGAGGCCGCCCGGGCGGAACTGGGGCCATCCATCGTGTCGAAGTACGTGATGGAAGGCGTATTGCGGGTTATCACCCTGGATCCCATGTTTGAACAATCCCTGTTGGAAACCGTGCGACCGGGGGACGAAGGCTCGCAGCTGGCCTTGGATCCCGACCGGATGGAGGACTTTTTGAACCAAACCCGCGAAGTTACCGAGCAAGCCGAGCAATCCGGTTTCTCGGTTGTTTTGGTTTGTGCGCCTGTCTTACGCCCGGCGCTTAGAAAACTTGTTAACCTGGGTATAGCGCGCCTGCCGGTGCTGTCCTACACCGAGGTTTCAGGAGCGAAAGTAATGATCGAGACGATGGGAACAATAAGTGGCAGCCACGCGATATCTGGTTGAAGGCGACCGCCTGGACGTCCTCATTGGCCAGGTGAAACGAATGGGGCGTCGCGTTACCGTGCTTAAAGCGGAAAAGGTCCGCAAAGGCGGTCTGGCCGGCGTGTTCTCGAAAGAACACTACGAGGTACTGGTCGAAGTCGAAGGGGTCGGCGAGCCCCCCGAACAGTTCTCTAATGCCACCGCCACCGCCACCGCTGCGCCCGCGCGTCCCCGACACCGCACTTTGTCCGAACAAGCCCAGGATGCCGGGTTTTTTCGCAAAAAACACGTCGCGAAAAGTACCCGTTCAGATGGGGACGGCTCCGGTGGGTTAGAGGTGGGGGACACGGCCGCATTAGGTGCCAGCCCGGATGCCAGCGACTCTGGGTCGGGAACTGACCAAAAAGACGAAGGCCTGCGGAATTTATTGAACGAAGCCCGATCCCAGCTAGATTCGGGCACCGAAGCGGCGGCCGCCGATTTGGAAGCCCAACTGGCCGCGATGGGAATCAGCCAAACACCCCCGGTGGCACCTCATGAATCCGCCCCCAACCCCGCGACCAACCCCAGCGGCCTGCGGTCTGGCGCCACGATGATGGACGCGCGGCTGCAAGGCGTGGCCGCCCCCGGACGCAGCGGATCAGCCATCCCGCGCCCGGTCATCAATCATTCGCCCGCCGCCCAGCGCATCGCGACGGAACAAGCCACGAAACTGGGATTCCCCTCGGAATTGTTGGCCGAAATGCCCGTGGACGGCTCGACGGAAATCGATATTGATGATTTTGTGGCCGCCCTGCCGCAACCCGTGGAATTGCTGGAAAAACCCGGATCCACGATTGTGGTTATTGGGGCGGCGCCAATCGCCCTGTCCGTGGTGGAAACCGCGCAACGCCTGGCTGGGAGGTTGGGCGACGAAGGGTATTGCGTGCTGGGCGGGCCGAAAACCACCCTGCCGGGCAAAGCCTTGCGGGCACGTTCCGCCGAGGAACTGCGTCGGATAATGGACGAGCGACCCGGGCAAACCTGTGTGCTGGCGCTGGCGGATTCCCTGATAGAGGCGCATCGGCGCACCATGAGCAAACTGATTTCCATGATTTATGTCGACCAAACCTGGGCGGTGGTCGACGGGCGGTCGCCACTGGAAAAGATTCAATCCTGGTTGAAAGGCTTGCCCGATGCCCTGCACCCCGACACGCTGGCAGTGCAACGGATTTGGGAGGCCGAGCGCCCCGGGGAGCTGTTCGAGATTGGCGTACCGATTGGGATGCTAGATGGGGTACCAGCACGCGGCGAGGCCTGGAAGATGCTGTTGGAAGATATTCTGGGGTCGGGCGAAAAAGAATAGCCTATGCTATCTTAAGCGAAGTTTCGCCCCGGGGTTTTCAAGTGGTGATATTGGAAACTTTGCGGTTATCCGCATTAACCCGATGCAGTTTTTGGTCGCCGACCTGGTCAAAGGATGCGCGGGCGGTGCCGAGACTTACGACGACCCCGGGCTGGGATGGTAATTTTTCGACCCCTGTATTTCCAAGGCTAAACTAAAGGGGTGAAGGTTTTACTCTTGGGATCTGGGGGGCGCGAACACGCCCTGGCGCGCGCTATTGCCGCCTCGAAGCAACTGTCTGAACTGGTGATAGCTCCGGGGAATCCCGGCACGGCTGCCCTGGGTCGCAATGTGGATTTGAATCCGAGCGACCCCGAGGCGGTGCTCGCGCTGAGCCAGGAAATCGCCGCTGACCTGGTGGTTGTCGGCCCGGAGGCGCCCCTGGTCGCGGGGGTGGCAGACACCCTGCGTGCCGCTGGTTTCGCGGTGTTCGGTCCATCTCGCGCCGCCGCCCAGTTAGAAGGCTCCAAGGCTTTTGCCAAAGAGGTCATGACGGCAGCCGGAGTTCCCACCGCTGCGGGCGTGGCTTGTAGCACGTTGGCGGAAGCTCGCGCGGCGCTGCAACGTTTCGGGGCACCCTACGTGGTGAAACAAGATGGTTTGGCCGCCGGCAAAGGCGTGGTCGTGACCGAGGATTTCGCGACCGCGCTGCAACATGCCGCCGCCTGTATTGACGCGGCTTCATTAGGTGCCAGCCGAGAATCCGGCGCCACGCCCGCACCCGAGGTGGCGCCTCATGAAACGGGGTCGACCAGCGGCACCGCGCCCGCCGCGTCGCCGGCGGTAGTGATAGAAGAATACTTGGACGGCCCAGAGGCCTCGGTGTTTTGCCTGTGCGACGGGGAAAACGTCGTGGCGTTGCCGCCCGCCCAGGACTATAAACGCGCCCGCGACGGGGGCGAGGGGCCGAATACCGGCGGGATGGGGGCGTACTCCCCACTGCCGTGGGCGCCGCCTGACCTGGGACAACGCACTGTCGAGGGGATAGCGCGCCCGGTTTTGGCCGAGATGGCGCGGCGTGGCACGCCATTTGTGGGGCTGCTGTATGTTGGGCTGGCGTTGACTTCGCGCGGACTGCGGGTCGTGGAGTTCAATGTGCGCTTTGGAGACCCGGAAACTCAGTCGGTTTTAGAACGGGTCGAGTCGGACTTGCTGGCTTATCTGTGGGCGGCGGCCACGGGTTCATTAGGGGCCATGCCCGAGTTACAGATCAGTGCCGAAGCGGTGGTCAACGTAGTGCTGGCGGCTCCCGGCTATCCGGGAACCCCGCAGGTCGGCGGGGTTATCACCGGCCTGGACGCGGGGTGCGGGATGCCGGGGGTGCATGTGATTCACGCGGGAACCCGGCTGGCACCTCGTGAACCCGGGGCGGACGGCGTGAACGGGACGGACGGGACGAGCGAGGCCAGCGGGGTCGTAGCTTCTGCGGCTGGCCAGATGGAACCCAGCAGGGCAAGCGGCGCAAACCAAACGGTAGCCCGTAAACCTGCCGCTGCGGTTCCCGGTGCCGACATGCGCCCTTTGACCAGCGGCGATGCCCTGGTTTCGAGCGGCGGACGGGTGCTCTCGGTGGTAGCGCGCGGGGTCGACCTGGAGACAGCTCGCGAGCGCGCGTACGCGTTGATGGCGAAAATCCACCTGGAGGGCGGGCATTTCCGCCACGATATTGCTGCTTTATAGGGTCGTGGACACATAAGCGTCTTTGGGATATCTTGATATCGAGATAAGCCCCTGACCTGTGGTTTTGTCGGCGAATTACCGTAGCAAAAGGGCTTGTGTGTCCAGGACAGGCATTGCAGGCACTCCCAGATGCTCAGTTATAGAGAGCCCCTTGTTAGACTGGATTCATGTCATTTAGTGAAGCGCTGGGAATGGGGGAATTCCGCCCCAATACCAAGGTCGATTTTGGGAAAATCGTCGAGGTGCGCTCGACTCGCGGTGCCTTTGTCGCCTTCGAAGGCACCGACGGCGTGGGCAAATCCACCCAAATTAAACTCGCCGCTGACTGGGTCAAAACCCGGGGCTGGGAAGTGGTTACTACCCGCGAACCGGGCGGTACAAATCTGGGGCGACAGCTACGCGAACTCCTGTTGGAGGCCGGGGAAACCACCGTTTGCGAGGGACAGGTCGCACCGCGCGCCGAAGCCCTGCTGTTCGCCGCTGATCGCGCCCAGCATGTGGCGGAACTGATAGTCCCGGCGCTCAATGCCGGCAAAATCGTTATCAGCGACCGATTCATGGCCTCGTCCGTGGCCTACCAAGGACAAGGCCGGGATTTAGGGCCAAAAGAAATCCGGGATTTATCCCTGTGGGCTACGGGAGGTTTGACCCCAAACCTGACGGTACTGTTGGATCTGGATCCCGAAATCGCCTGGGAACGTCAACAAAACGACGAAACCCGGGTTTCCCCCGACCGGATGGAAGGCGAAGGCCTGGAATTTCAACGCAAAGTCCGAGCCCGGTTCCGGCGCCTGGCCGAAGAAAACGAGACCTGGATGGTGGTGGACGCGAGTCTGGCGCCAGAGGAAATCGCCGCTCAAGTGCGGCTCCGCCTGGCGAGCGTTCTGCCGATTATGAAATCGTGGTGAAACTTGTGAACGAACAATACGCGGTTAGTCCCGGCGGGGGGGTTTGGGCCGAGGTGGTTGCCCAACCCCGGGTCGTCGCGCAGCTTTCCCGAGCCGCAAAGGTCGCGCGCGCCTTGATCGCCTCGGGTACCTTAAATGACTCTGGTGACGCGGTTTCACGAGGTGCCATTAACTCGCTGGCACCTCATGAAACCACGACCCCCCTAAACCCCGAAACCGCCGCCGCCGGGGTCAAACCGACACCAGGAAGCGACGCGACCCCAAACCCGGGTGCGGACGCCAGCCAAGTAGCGCCCCCCGGAGTCAACCTGGCGGCGATGACCCACGCCTGGTTGTTTGTGGGGCCACCCGGTTCAGGACGATCCGTGGCCGCCAAAGCCTTTGCCGCCGCGCTGGTCTGCGAACACCCGCGCGAAACCGGCTGCGGGACATGCCGACAATGCGAGGCGGTGCGCAAAGGCATCCACCCCGATGTCACCGTGATGACCACTGAACTGGTCCAGGTCACCGTCGCGGAAGTGAAGGATTTAATCCGCGTCGCCTACCAGCGACCTGTGCGCGGGGCGTGGCGCGTCATCATTGTCGAGGACTACGACCGGGTGACCGAGGCAAGCTCAAACGTGTTGTTGAAAGCCATCGAAGAACCCCCCGAACGCACCGTGTGGCTGCTGTGCGCCCCCAGCGCCTCGGCAGTGCTGCCCACGATTCGATCCCGGTGTCGCCTGGTGCAACTGGCCGTGCCCACCGCCTCGGCCGTGGCAGATTTGCTGGTGCGACGCGACGAAGTGGAAGACCCCGAACTAGCGGCGGCGGTGGCCGGGGAATCCGGGGCGCATATCGGGCGGGCACGCGCCCTGGCGAAAAACCCGGAATTGCGGGCGCGGCGGCTGCGGATGCTTGAAACAGTGGCGGGGATGCGCAGCGCCAGTGATGCGTGTTGGACGGCGGCAGCGCTGGTCAAATACGTCAGCCTCGAAGCCGGGGCACGGCAGGCCACCGACGATGAAGCCGAAAAGTCCGCGCTGTTGCGTTCCCTGGGGGTGAACCCCGACGACCCGGATTTTCACCCCACCCGCGAAGTGAAAGCTCAGCTGAAACGCCTGGAGGAAAGCCAGAAACGCCGGCACAAACGCCTGGAACTGGACACGTGGGATCGACTGCTTGAAGACCTGGGGGGATTCTACCGCGACGCGATGGTGCTGGATTTGGGCGCCAAGACTGCCTTGCAAAACCAGGTATTGGAGCCTTTGATTCGCCGTTTCATAGCCCAAGGTAACGATGCCAAAACCAATATCGCCCGCCTGGAGGCAATTCGCCAGGCCAGATGGCACCTCATGCACAACGGACAACCCACCCTGACCATGGAAGCACTATGCCTCGACCTTACCGCGCACAAAAACGACGTATAGTGCAAAATAAGAGGGAAGACAGAAGGGAAACCATGAAACGAATCACCAAGACCTGGGTCGTCGCGACGGCCGCAGTTACCGCGCTGGGACTGGCCGGATGCGTGGCGCCACAACCGAAAGTAACCCCCACCAAGATGGCGATTCCCACCCAAACCGCCAGTTTGAAACCGAGCCTGAACGAGTTCTACAGCCAGAAACTCGATTGGAAGCCCTGCGAGGACGACGGGAAATTTGACTGCGTATTTTTGAAGGTTCCCCTTGACTATGACCATCCCACCGGGGAAAAAGCCGAAATTGCGATGAAACGCCTGGCAACCAAGAACCCCAATAAGCTTGGTTCTATTGTGATGAACCCCGGGGGACCTGGCGGATCCGGGATTGATACGATGAAACCGGATGCGGTGGCGTATTTCTTTACCCAGAGGGTACGGGATAACTACGATGTGCTGTCTTTCGATCCGCGCGGGGTTAACCACTCGAAGCCGCAGATTAAATGCCGCACCCCCAAGCAGCTAGACGAAGATAACGCCCGCTATATCGACACTTCCACCCCCGAGGGACGTGCTGAAAGTGTGGCTGACAGCAAGCTGTTGGGACAGCGGTGTCTCCAGAATTCCCCGGGGATTACCAAGTTTGCTTCCACCGCGAATGCGGCGCGGGATTTGGATATTATGCGCGCCGCCCTGGGCGATGAACGCCTGAATTACTTGGGGTATTCCTACGGGACGTACCTGGGCACGATTTACGCCGACTTGTTCCCCGAACGGGTAGGGCGTTTTATCCTGGACGGGGTGTTGGATGTCTCGGCGGATATCAACCAGGTAGCCACCGCCCAGGCCGCCGGATTCGAGAATTCACTGCGCGAGTTTTCCCGGCAATGCCAGGAAAACCACCGCAAAGACTGTCCTTTGCGCGGGGGAACCGAGGCCGGATTGTCGCAAATCAAAACCCTGTTGGAGTCCCTGAAAACTTCGCCGCTGCCCACCAAAGGGGGGCGGGATTTGACCTTGCCGCTGGCTTTCACCGGGATTATTGGCAATATGTACAACCAGGCCTCTTGGTGGCAGTCTTTGATGCCGGCTTTGCACGCGGCGATACTGGATGGGGATGGCAGTGGTTTGCTGAATGCGGCGGATATGTACAATTCCCGGGAATCCGACGGCAGCTATAAGGATAATGGCGCGGATGCTTTTATGGTGATTAATTCCCTGGATTATGTGGCGGTGGGAACCGAAGCCCAGTGGGAAGAGGATGCCAAGAAGCTTGAAGCGGATAATCCCACGATTGGCAAGTTGTTTAGCTACCCGTCGCTGGGTTTGCAACAGTGGCCGGTGCCGGGGGACAAGACGGCGAAACGTCGGGTAAACCCGAAACTGGATGGGGATATTCTGTTGATTGGTACCACGGGGGATCCGGCCACGCCGCTTTCTATGGCGCAAAACGTGCGGGGGATGATGAGTCACTCAAAGTTGTTGACCGTGCAGGGTTGGAATCACACGGCTTATAACTCGGTGGCGCCCACCTGTGTGCGCAATATCGGGGATACATACCTGTTGACTGGCCAGGTTCCCACGGATCAGGACGGGACTTTCTGTAAGGTTTCTTAGGGTTGCGTTGGTTTTCGGGGTCGTTTGGTTTCGGCTTCATGAGGTGCCATCCGGATTTGCTGGCTGATTGTCTGCGGCTGGTTTATTGGGGATGAAATCAGGAAAATTTGGGATAGGACGGTTGATTTTAGGGCTGGTGTGCCGGTTTTTTCCTGAATTTGTCGCCATGGCACGTTATGGCCGGTTTTCCCTGGGGACGAGCCGGTAAAAACTATATTTGAGCCGCGCGGGTTTTCCCGCTAAACTTAAACTTGTCCTTTTTGCGGTTCGCTTGCGGGCGTGCCCAGGTAGGCCGCCTTAGCTCAGTCGGCAGAGCGATTCACTCGTAATGAATAGGTCGAGAGTTCGATTCTCTCAGGCGGCTCCACGATTTACGCCCGTAAATTCGGCCTGCGTGGTACTCGGCGCAGATAGTTTCGCCTTGCGCCGAGATTTAGAAACACTCGGTTTCATTTTCGAATCAGCGGTTGGGCACAGTAACGCGCAGCTGTCACGTCCAGACGGCTCGCGCCGCTGGCTGGTTTGTCGCCGTGTAAACTTACGCTTGTGCGGCGATGGCACCTCATGAAGCCGCCGTAAACCTGCTGGTCGCACTCAGCTCCCGGACCCGACCCCACTTGCCGGGCTATCCGAGAGCGGCGCGGTAAATGTTTTCCAACATCGCCACGCGCTGGGGCAAGGTGGCGGTCGGCGGCACACAAATCTTGGCACCAAGGTATTTGGTGCCTCCGGTTTGGGCGGCGGCCGCGCAGCGGGCGATTTCATGAGGTGCCAGCAACGAGGCGGGCTCATCGCTTGAGGCGGGCAGATGCCCGTCAATCCAAGCGTAGCCGTACTGGGTTTCCGCCGGTCCTGCCCCAGAGAACATCAGCCCGGCCAACACCCCGGCTTCGGCACAGGCTTTGATATGGTCAAAGGCGGTTTGGGTGCTCCGCCCTTCCACGACGCTCCGCCCCCAGTTAAGGTGAACCCCTAGCCCGAGTTCCCGACAGATAGCGATTTCCGCCTCTAGCGCCAGGAAGCCCTTTTCGGGTGCCTGGGTGGGAAGATAACGGTCACAGTGTTCCACGACTGGCTGAGCGCCGTTCCAATCCCACTCGCACAACTGATCCAAGGAACGCCGGAAGGCCGCAGCATCGGCTTCGCGCGTGGGGGCAGAGTGCAGTTGCACCTTGGTGATGACGGCGCGCCCGGTGAGTTCCGCGAGCCTGGCCACAGCATCGCGAATTTCACGGGTGAAGTTCACGGCGGCTTGGCGGCCTGCTTCGTTTGGGGAGGCCAGGCCGAAATGCGGGTTTTTCCCGACATTTTGCATGGTTCCGGGAATAGCCGTGATGGTGTTGGTGTGCCAATGCGGTGCGATAACGGCAGCAATATCGCCAGGGTTGCTGGCTAATACTCCGGGATAAGGAATCTCGATACCGGAAACCCAAGGGGTTTCAGCGAGGAGCCGATAGTAATCCGCTTGCATTTCCGGGGCGGGCAGTGAGGCATATGCTCCGACCACAAAAGGCAGTTCCATGTGTTTTCCTTCCTAAATATTTCATTGTCTTGGGCTTTGAGACCTACGGTATTGGGCTTCACGTGCTTCTTTGAACAGCGTCAAGGCCTAGAGCTAGTACGAATAATCATAACAGCCGCAGCTATGCTAGTCAGACTTGATTGCATCGAGGCGCTTTCAGTCTACCGGCAACGAGAAACCTGTCAAACAACCTCGGATTCAAGTTTGGATTGCTAATCCTGGGTGGCTTCGGAGACGAAGTAATTCGGGTGCGGTAAGGATTCGAGGAGCGGCCTGTAGTGGTCGCGCAGCAAGTGGCGGTACTGAGCGGTATCGCCACTTTCGGCGGCTTCGAGGATGAGGCGATGCTGAGTGGCGGTTTGCATCAGCTCTTTGCTGGTGCGTGGAGGAAGTTTGGGATAGACCACGTCTTCGATGTCCCAGAATGCGTCTATCAGCTGTACCAGTAACAGGTTGTTCGCAACTTTGGCAATTGTAAGGTGAAACTCGCGGTCGGCCTGCAGGAAAGGACGGCCTGTTCGAGCGGATTCCTCCATTTCGGCAACGGTACGATGCAGGGGGACGGAGTAATTACCAGCGAGCTTTTTAACCACCTCACCAGCGTATCCGGCATCAATTTTGGCTCGCAGCTCAACGATGTCCCCAAAAGCCATTAACCCTCCGTTAGGCGTGAGGGCACCGCGAAAAATCAGAGACTGCACCATAGGCTGTAGACTCATATTGCTGACGAAAGTTCCTAGACCTTGACGAACCTCGACAATGTCCAAGGTAGAGAGAACTTTGATGGCTTCCCGGACGGAGGCACGGGATACATCCAAGATTTCGGTGAGTTCTGCCTCCGAGGGCAGCAAATCTCCGCTTTGTAATCCTCGTTCTAAAATCAAGTCCTTTATGGCTCGAACCACCGGGTTATCGGTGGCGCGAAAAGAACGGTTGCGCCTACGAGTACTCACGAGCCTCCAAAAATCTTATAGTTTTGATGCTTGACGTCGCACTAAAAGATGATATCATACCCGTATAACGTCAGACATCGGACGTCTGGTGTTTCAATTCCAACGAAGGAGTTCAAATATGTTCAAGAGCAAGAAAATCTTTGCTGGTTTGGCTGCCCTCGCGCTGACCCTGACTGGGTGCACCTCAGCAACGGAGCAGAAACCAGCGGCTGATGGAGAGCTGTCCGGGGAAATCACTTTCTGGTCGAGCTACACACAAGGCCCGCGTGCCGAATATATGCAAGAAATGGCAGATCGTTTCACCAAGAAACATCCGAAGGTCAAAATCAAAATCGAACTGTTCTCTTGGGGAGAGTTCTACACCAAGTGGACAACCGGGCTATCCACGGGCAATGTCCCCGACATCTCTAGTGCTCTGCCCAACCACGTTACTGAAATGATTGACGCAGACGCGATTACTCCCCTCGATGACGTAATCAATGACATTGGCAAGGATCGCTTCTACGAAGCAGCTCTCGCCGAGGGTGCTAAGGATGGTAAGCACTACTCAGTACCTCTCTATACGCACGCCCAGCTGATGTGGTATCGCAAGGATTTGCTGGAAAAAGCAGGTCTGAAAATTCCTCAAACATGGGAGGAACTCAGTCAAGCTGCGCGTAAACTCACCGATGGTAATGTCTACGGCTTGTCGGTACCGATGGGAACCAATGACATGATGGCTACCAGGTTCCTCAATTTTTATGTCAAATCAGCCGGGAAGCGTTTGATAGGGAAAGACGGGAAGGCGGACCTCACCAACCAAACCGTCTATGATGCCATCAAATACTGGGCGGATATGTACAAGAATACTTCCCCCGATGGCTCGGTGAACTACAACGTGCTCGACCAGGCTACCTTGTACTACCAAGGGAAAACCGCTTTTGATTTCAATTCGGCATTCCATATTTCGGGGGTGGAGGCCGCTACTCCTGATTTGATGGATAAAATCGGTGCTGTTCCTTTGCCGCGCATGAAGGCCTCAGACCCGGTATACGGTGGGGAGACCACGAACCAGCCCATGGTGGTGTGGAAGAATTCCAAGCACCCCGAGGTAGCTAAGGCATTCCTGAAGACCCTTTACCAAGATGATGACTACATTCGTTTTCTGCACTCTGTCCCGGTAGGGATGATGCCGGCCTTGAAGGACATTGCTAAAAACAAGAAATTCTTGGCCAATCCCTACATTGAAAAGTACCGCTCTATCGTTGATGCCCTCAACGAAGTCATACCCATGGGTACCTCCATCGGCATGGAAGACGGCCCCACTTTGCAATCCGGCCTTATCACCAGTCAAGGGGTTATTGAACAAATGATGCAAAATGTTGTGCTCAAAGGCCAGGATGCCGAAACAGCGGCGAAAGATGCCGAAAAGAAGCTCAACGACATGTTCAAGGCTGCTGGTGCCATTAAGTGAGTCCTGATGAACGTGAAAACTCGTGATGCGGGGCTTGTCCAAGATGCGGGAAGCCGTGAGAAAAAGCTAAGTCAGGGAATAAAAAATATCAACTGGACGGGGATTGCCTTCGTTGCGCCCTCGGTAATAGTGGTGGTGGCACTCCTGTTTTACCCACTGGGATCTTCCGTACACTATTCGATGACCAACAAGAACCTGATTAAAGCTCATTACGAGCTGGTCTGGTTGGACAATTTTACCCAGCTCCTCACGGATCCCACATTTTGGCAAGCCTTCGTCACTTCCATCAAATGGACGGCACTTTCGATTGTGGGACAGCTAGCGCTTGGGTTCATCCTGGCGATGGCTTTGAACAGAATTAGAAGGTTCTCCGCCTTGTTCCGCACCCTTTTGATAATCCCCTGGGCATTCCCCGCTGTAATCATTGGTTTTGGCTGGAAGTGGATTCTCAATGACGTGTACGGTGTGGTACCGAACGCGCTGGTAGACATGGGTTTGACAGATGGTCTGGTGGCTCTACTTGCCGACCCAAAGGCCGCCTTTTGGATGGTACTGTACATAAACGTATGGTTTGGAACCCCACTGTTTATGGTCAATATCCTCTCGGCGTTGAAAACTGTTCCCGGGGATCAAATAGAGGCTGCGACCGTAGACGGAGCCAGTGCCTGGAAGCGTTTCTACTACATTACGCTGCCACACATCCGCGCCGTTATCGGGCTCCTCGTGGTTTTGCGCACAATCTGGGTGTTTAACAATTTTGACCTGCTGTTCTTAATTACTGGAGGGGGACCCGGGGATGCTACCACGACGCTGCCGATATTCGCCTACCGGACTGGGTGGGGTCTGAAACAGTTGGGTATGGCTAGTGCGGTGACTATCCTCCTGCTGGTGTTCCTAATTTTGGTGGCCAGCATCCTGTTCCGCTTCATAACTCGTTGGGAAAAGGAGACTAGCTAAAATGAGCCTTGCGACCAAACCGGCGAAGAAGTTCAAGCTCAGCCACAATGCCAGTCGCACGCTTGTTAGCGGATGCGCCTACGCGCTGCTGTGCTTTGTGTCTTGCGTATTTGTGTTTCCTCTGCTGTGGATAGTTATGTCCAGTTTCAAAAACGGTGTGGACTTGTCCAGCGACCCCACAGCATTGCTGCCGCAACACTTTACCTTGGAAAACTACCGACACGTACTCTTTGACATGGGATTCATCACCAATTTGAAGAACAGTTTCATTGTGTCGATTGTCACGACCATCTTGGCAGTGGTAATTTCTTGTTTCGGTGCCTACGGCATCGTACGGTATTTCCCTAGAGTCGGCAGACAAATAACTCGCCTACTGGTAACCGCCTATATGTTTCCCCCGGTATTGTTGGCCGTGCCCTATTCGATGGTGCTGGCAAAAATCGGATTGGTAAACACCTACACTGGGCTGGTGCTGGTGTATCTGTCCTTCTCGATTCCCTACGCGCTGTGGATGTTGGTAGGTTTTTATCAAACCGTGCCGCGTGAGATTGAAGAGGCCGCAGCCGTGGATGGAGCCTCGAAACTCCATATTTTTGCCCGGATTGCAACCCCCATCGTGGCTCCGGGAATCGTAGCCACCACCATCTACACTTTCATCAACGCATTCAACGAGTTCTTGTACGCCTTGCTGTTTATGGGGACGTCGGACAAGATGCCAGTAGCGGTGGGTTTGTACTCTCTTACGGGAACGGAAGTGCTCGACTGGGGGGCGCTCATGGCAGCATCCACATGCGTAGTAGTGCCTTCGGTCATCGTGTTTTTGGCCATTCAAAAATACGTGGCTGCGGGGCTTACAGAAGGGTCGGTGAAATAGAGTTAACCGACGTTTAACAACAGTTTCAAGCGGATTAACCGCCTTAATGCATCAGGTGAAATCTTTGGGTATTCAGAATACTCACGGCTGGTGTGTGCAAAATTCAACCATCTCACAATTTGAAACAGAGGAAATCAAATGACAATCAACTATGGTGTTCTTGGTTCCGGTTATTTTGGAACCGCAGAAGCACTCGCTCTCCAGGCTCTAGATGGAGCCAATGTTTGGGGAATTTACGACCCAGAAAATGCTGCCGAACCGGCGGCAAAGGTTGGTGCCCAAGTCTATAAAACCATGGAGGAATTGGTTCGAGACCCGGATGTTCAGGCAATTGTTGTGGCATCACCAAACGGGAAACATGTGGAACCAGTCTTGGTTGCGGCTGAAGCTAAAAAGGCCATATTTTGTGAAAAACCTATTGCTCTAAACTATGCCGATTGCAAGCGCATGGTCGATGCGGCCAAACAAAACGGTGTGTTCTTTATGGCTGGACATGTGATGAATTTTATGAATGGGGTACGCCTGGCCAAAAAAATCATCCGCGAAGGAAAGCTCGGCAAAGTGCTGTTTGTTCGCGCGGTCAGAAACGGCTGGGAAGGCCAGCAACCCAGCGTGTCATGGAAAAAAATCCGCGAACTCTCTGGGGGGCACCTTTACCATCACATCCATGAACTTGACTGTGTCCAATCTATCCTCGGACCTGCTCAAAGCGCCACTATGATTGGAGGCAACGTGGCACATAGAGGGGAAGGCTTCGGGGATGAAGACGATATGTTGCTAATCCAGTTGCGCTTTCCAAATGGAGCCTTCGCTACTCTCGAATACGGGTCAGCTTTCCGCTGGCCTGAACACTATGTGCTCATCCAAGGGGAAAAGGGAGCTATCAAAATTGATATGCAAAACACTGGGGTAAGCGTGCGTATTGACGGCAAGATAGAGCATTACTTGCTGCACAGAAACGAAGAAGAAGATGCCCAGCGCACCGCAATCTACGCCAACTCTGAGACCGATGGAGCGGTTCAATACGGAAGTCCGCACAAGGTGCCGCCTCTTTGGCTAGCTGGCATCGTTGAAGAAGAAATGCGCTACTTCCACGGCCTCATGCAAGGAGCCAAAGTGGATCCGGAATTTGCCAAACTTACTGACGGCACTGCCGCTATGGAAGCAATTGCTACGGCCGATGCCGCCACTCGTTCCCTAAAAGAAGGTCGAACCGTCAAAGTGAGCGAAATCACCGGCGAATAGGCTGTCTCAAAGGGCTATGTTTACAAATGTGTCAGGAAACGCAAGGGGGTGATATCGGGTTGGAGTGACAGCGGAACCCGTCAAAATCGGGAATTAAATAGTTTGGGGCTGCGTCTTTTTATCTCCTCGTGGACGCAGCCCCAACTTGTTTGCACTCCCATTTTGAATCCGGGGTCGGGATGCGCCGAAGGTAGGCCTTGATATAATAGATGAGCTGTATAGGACTGACAGAAAGGTGTATAAATATGTCCAAGAAAGTTGCGGTTTTGGTTGGTAGCTTGCGTAAAGGTTCCATTGCGCGGAAAATCGCGCTCAACGCTATAGAAATGTTCCCCGCGGGATTCGAGGCGCAAATCGTGGAAATCCGCGATTTGCCACTCTATGATTTTGACTATGACGACCCGGCGGTAGAGGATAAGCCTTTGCCCGCCGTGTACGCCGAATTCCGGGAAACCATCAAGTCTTGTGATGCGGTATTGTTTGTCACCCCGGAAAATAACCGTTGTATCCCAGCGTGCCTTAAGAACGCGGTGGATATCGGATCGAAACCGAATGCGGATGTAGCGTGGAAGAATCTGCCGGCCGGGATTATCAGCCATTCCGTTGGGAAAATGGGGGGATACAGCGCCCAGAAAAACCTGCGCCTGGCGCTTAGCTATTTCGATATGACGCTGCCTGGCCAGCCCGAGGTGTTCCTGGGGCAATCCCCGACGCTTTTGGACGAGGCCGGCAAGTTTAATAATGAAAAGACCCGCGACTTTGTTCAAGGTTACATCAACCGGTTAGTAGCGCTGGTTGAAAAGGACTGCTGCTAGGGTGCGGGGGCGCCGTAATTGGCCGGATTACTTTTGACTGGTGAGGACGGGTTCATGAGGTGCCATTTAAATGGCACCTCATGAAAAGCAACGAACATACCTGAAACCAATAAAGCAACCCGGCACATCCCCGGCTCGGTCTTGGTCGGCCACCGACCAAGACCGCTTTTAACCCCCAAATAACCCGAAATCAACCCCATATAATCCCTGACAGGCTTCATCCGCCGCCGAGAGTCCAACAGATATTAAGGCAATATCGGGTTGTTTACACGTAAGACAACGGTGAGGTGCTGTAAAACCTAAGAACTTTCCAGATAAAAATGAATATGGGGTACCTATTCAACGGGTCGCGCTTGATATTCTATACTTAACCGGGTTATCATCGTTATGTTATTCCACTTTCTATTACTTTCAAGGATTGGAGACCTTTATGGCAAAGAAAGTTACTACCGTTCTGATTGACGATATCGATAAGGGGCCAGCCAGCGAAACCGTCGCGTTTGCTTTGGATGGAATCAATTACGAGATTGATTTGAGCGTTACTCACGCCAACGAGTTGCGTGAAGATTTCCGTCGTTGGACGGAAGCGGGTCGTCGGGTACAGGGACGTCGTCGTCGTGGTACCGGTGCTCAGATTGATTACGCGGCACGCGAATACAACCGTAAGGTGCGCAAGTGGGCGCTAGAACGCGGTATAGATGTCAGTGATCGTGGTCGCGTGCCGAGCTCGATTATGGAACAATACAAGCGCGAAAATGGCGAGTAATCCCGGTTTCTGTTGCTAGGGGGACTTGGTCTGAATACGGGATTTGTGGCTTGGTGATATCTTCTTGGCTTACTGCCGAACTCATATTACCGAACCCTTATTGTCTACCTTTGTGGGGCGAGTGCGACTGGTGATTATCGGTTTAATCTCTCCGGTTAATTGTTCGCGATGTTCGCAATGCGGTTCGCATTATGGTTCGCGGTCGATAGCATTGGCGCAATAAACAAATCCCTAAGGCCGCCAGTCCTTCTTTATTCCCCGTGAAACCCATCCGATCCGTGGTGGTCGCGGTGAAACTCACGGGGGCTTGCAGAATCTGAGAAAGAGCCGCGCGAGCGGCATGGTAATACGGCGCGAGACGCGGAACCTGGCCGATGACCTGAACCGAGGCATTGACCACTTCCCAGTGCTCGCGCCGCAGCTTTTCCATGGCAGCTTCCAGAAACACTCGGCCGGCCGCCCCGGCGTATTCGGGGCGGTCAACCCCGAAGTTAGACCCTAAATCCCCTAAATCCGCCGCCGACAGCAGCGCGTCGGCCAGGGCGTGCGCGGCTACGTCCCCGTCGGAGTGCCCCTCGAGCCGGGGCGCGTCAGGAATCGCCAGGGTCGCTATCATGAGGGGCTGACCGGGATTCGCCGCCGCCAACGACCCGTCGGACTGCCGCGCAAAACGGTGGGCATCGAAACCTTGGCCAACTCTCAAATCCATGGTTTCATCATAGCCCACGGATATTTAGCCGCGATGACCTCTCCGACTTTAGGACGGCTAATTTGGACAAACCCAGGGGACGCGCGTGACGAATCCGGGAAATTTTGGCCTGGGACAACCGATTTAACATCCAGGCCGTTTTTTCCTGAATTTGCCACAAAACACGAGACTCAGGCGCCCCCAGGTTTATTTTGGGCTAAAAGCCCAAAATAAACCTTTATTTAAGGTAAATCCGCCCCAGCTGCACAAAGAAATCCTCGGCATAGGCGGCCAGGGTTCCATCCATACCATGCTGTGCCCGGTCGGCCACCGCCACAGCCAGCAAAGCGTTGCGCTTGCCCGTGAAACACACATCCAGGGACTGGGTTTTCCCGCTGCGCGTCACGGTTTGGGTAAACCCGGCCGGACAGGCCGAGCCGGCAAACGGCTTCACCGAAATCTTCGTGACGTGACTCCCAAAGGTAACAGTGGCGTTGCGGCAGGTCGCGGCTTGTTTCCGGATTGTACCCAGCAGCGTAGCAACGTCCTTGTCGCTGGGCGCCAGGAATACTTGCGCACTTGATTTGCCGGTGGTGCTGGTGGCTGCCAGCGACGGCCAATGCAAGTTCGCCAACGCAAACGAGCCTGGCAGTACGTCTTGACAGCCCTCGCCTTGCACCTGGGCGGAGTTCGCCTCGCTGGCCAAAAGCTCAAATTGTTGGCGCAGCTGAACCGACTTGTCTTTGTTGTACGGCACCAGCGCTTCGCCCGCCAGCGGCAAATCCTTGAAAATATGGGCAGTATCCCCCACGTCGGGCGACCCGGCGGCCGGTTGTGAATCCACCACAGTGCCCCCGCAGCCCGCCAGAATCCCCGCCAGCGCTATTCCGGTCAGCGCTGCGCCCAGCTTCCGTGCTTTCATCGTTCGGCTCCTTCCGTGGTGGTGGCTTCCCTTGGAGTAGTTTCGTTGGGGGCGGCCGCGCCGCCCTGGTTTTCCTCGGTTTCACGAGGCGCCATCCCGGAATCCGACGTTTCGCCCGCCACCCCGGCTAGCGCCTCATGAACGGGAGCCCCACCCGCACCGGGGCGAGTGTCCTTCACCGGCAACAACAACAGCAAGCCCAGCAACAGCACCAGAGCGACCCCTAAGATGCCCCAGTATTGCGCCTGTTCGTGAACCGGCAGCATCGAGCCGCCAACCCCCGTGGTCACCGCCGTCAACGCCGGGTCATAGAAGGGCGTCAGCTGCGAGCCCACCCCGATGAACAGCGCAAACATCAGCGGTGCCAACCAAGTCACGGAGCGACCCGTGGTTTGGTACAAGCCGAAAACCTCGCCTTCGTGTCCGGGCGGGATGCGCCGCGACAGGAAGGAACGCGAGGCCGACTGGGCTGGGCCCACCCAAATCGTCATGAACAGCCCGAAAGTCCAAAACACGATTTTCCCCCGGTCGTGCAAAAAGAACACCGCCACACAGGTACCCACCAAGGCTATCAAGGAAATCAGCATGACTTTCTTGGGACCAATCCGATCGTCTAGAATCCCGAAAGCCGAGGTCGCGACGCCGGCGATAATGTTGGCAGCCACTGCGAAAAGAATTACTTCGCCGGCGGAAAACCCGAAGGTCACCCCGGCAATGATACCCCCGAAAGTAAACACCCCCGACAGCCCATCGCGGAAAATCGCGGAAGCCACCAAGAAATACAACACGTTGGGGGCTTTGTGAAACAGCCAGACAATCGTGCGGAACAAGCGGCGATAGGATTCCCACAGGGTTTCGCGGGGCAAATCCTCGCTGCCAGGTACGACGCGCCCCCGCACCGTGAAAATCACCGGCGCGAACATAATCACCGACCACAGAGCCGACACCAGCATCGCCACGCGCACCCCCATGCCGTTGGCGGTGTTGATACCCATAAAGTTTTTCTCGGTGATGAAACCATAGTTCAGGAACATCAACAGGATAATCCCTCCGAAATACCCGCTGGCCCAGCCAATACCAGAGACCCGCCCCACGTTTTCCGGGGTGGAAATCCGGGGCAACATAGCATAGTAATTTACGGTGGCGAACTCGAAGAACATAGTCATCACCGCCAGCAGCCCCACGCCCAGCCACAGAAAGTTCGGGTGGGGCACCACCAGGAACATTCCCGCCAGACACGCCACGACGATGGCAGAGAAAACCATTAACCAAAACGTGCCTTTGCCGCGCCGATCTGCGCGTTGCCCGGTAATTGGGGCGGTCAGCGCGACAATGATGCCGGCGACGGTCATCCCGATGGAAACCGCTTGGGAGCTTAACGTTTGGTTGCCGAAACTGGCGGAAGTCAGGTACACCGTGAACACGAAGGTGGTGGCGACCGCGTTTACCGAGGCGCCGCCCGCGTCCCACAGGCACCAAGAGATTAATTGAATCAACGAGCCCGAAGAGGCTTTCTTTGCTTTACTTGCCACGGATTTAGACTATCGGTTTTTCGGGAGTGTTGGCTTTTTTTCGGCGCGAAAGTCGGGGGTCAGGGGGCGTGCTGGGGATAAGAATACGTAACTGGTGCGATTTTGGCCGCATCGTCGGATATAGGAAGATGTGGCCGAAATCGCACTGGTTACGTCAGCCAGCCTCGGGGCAATCGGAGTTGGCGAGCAGTTGCGCGACTTGCAGGTCGAAAGGCGTGGTGATTTTCAGGCTGCGCGGCGAACCGGGTACTACCGCAACGGGTATCCCGGCAGCTTCCGCTAAGGCCGCGTCGTCCCCGAAGGCGCTGGTTTCGGTGGCGGCGCGCGCGGCGAAACGCCGGTGCAGTTCCAACAAGGTTGGCAGCGGGAATCCCTGGGGGGTTTGCACGGCGCGCAATTGGGAGCGGTTCAGGGTGTCGGTTACCACTTCGCGGGCGGGGGTGGAAACGTTACGCACCACCTTGATGGTATCCAACACGGGGGTCGCGGGAATCACCGCCGGGCAGCCCTGTTGCAACGCTGCCACGACCTGGGAAAACACGGTGGCGGGCGTAAAAGGGCGAGCGGCGTCATGAACTAAAACCAGGTCAGACTCGGTGATTGGGGCAGCCACATCCGCGAGAGCCTCTAAGGCCGCCAACACTGAGGCCTGGCGGGAGGCGCCCCCCGGGACGACCAGCGGAGGTGGCGATGCGAATTGGGCGGCTACCTGGGAGAAGCCGGCGAGGTAGGCGGGCGGCGCGCTGATAACTACCAGGTTACTGGGCGGCAGGTGGTGCAAGGCGTGTGCCAGCAGGGAATCCGAACCTAGTGTGACCAGGGCTTTCGGAGTGTTGGCGCCCAGGCGGGTGCCAGATCCGGCCGCAGTGAGAACAATGAATAAACGTGACATTTTTTAAGTGAGTCGGTACTGGAGTCGGGAGAAATGCGCCGAGGGGCGAAATTTGGGTTTTGAACCCGGCAGAAATTCAGGAAAAAATGGGGGTGGGGCTCTGTATATTTGAGCCTCACCCCCAAAAAATCCTCGATTTCTGCCACCTGTCCCGGTGCTAAGAATCTGTGTAAAACCCGAGAGGCGGTGGCGGGGAAAAGAAAAGCCGGGGGTACCCGGCTTTTCCCGATATTCAGATTTAGGAGGCGAGAACCTCGTCGAGACGGTTCGAAGCGTCTTCTTCGTTGGTTTTCTCGGCCAAAGCGAGTTCGGAGACCAGAATCTGGCGAGCCTTGCTCAACATGCGCTTTTCCCCAGCAGACAGACCCTTTTTCGAGTCGCGGCGGGACAAGTCGCGGACGACCTCGGCCACTTTCACTACGTCACCAGTGGCGATTTTCTCGACATTGGCTTTGTAGCGGCGCGACCAGTTGGAGGGTTCCTCGGTTTTGGTGGTTCGCAGTACCTCGAAGACGTGCTCCAGGCCTTCTTTGTCCACGACATCGCGGACTCCAACCATTTCCACGTTTTCCGATGGAATCTGGATGGTTAAATCGGCTTGTGCTACTCGCAACTTCAAGTATTCGCGTTCCACACCCCCGATAACCCGTGTCGTGATTTCTTCGATTACAGCAGCTCCATGATGAGGGTACACTACGGTTTCACCGACGGTAAAAGTCATATTATTAAATCTCCCGTTGTTGAGGTGGATATACCCATTCTATCACGAAAGCTGGTATAAGTTAAGAGTTTAAGTTATGTTTTTGGGCGCGAATACTGGAAACCGCGCCGGGGCAGGTGGGAATCATAAAGAGGGGGATGCATGTACCAGAACCGCCACTCCCATAGACGTTTGCGAGCCAAAAAAAAGTCGCAGGCCATTGATTTAACCAATGCGGCGGTGAAACGGAAATCCGCCTTGGCGGCGTGGAAATCCTTGGCGGGACGAGCCGGGGACTTGGCCTTACTGCACGGGCGCGACGCGGAGTTGCTCGACCCGCCGGTCTATCGCGTCCGGCGCACGCGCCGCAATTCGGTGCCCACCAAGGGCACCGAATTTTAGAAGCCTGGAGCTGGCGGCGCGCGGCTGTTTTTGCACCATCGCTGCCGCCGCCCTGGACGATACCAGTAACGGCGGAGCCTGGGGCTCCGCCGTTACGGTTTTAAATCAAAATTCGACCAGTGAAAATAACTGTCTAAGCTGTGATTTAGGCTGATTATTTACCCTGGTTGGCGACGGCCTTGATGGCGTTTTCCGCCGCTTGCGGGTCGAGGTAGCGACCCGGTGCCACTGGCTTCATATCTTCACCCAACTCGTAGTAAAGCGGAATCCCGGTCGGGATATTCAGACCCGAGATTTCCTCGTCACTAATGGAATCCAGGTGCTTTACGATAGCACGCAGCGAGTTGCCATGGGCTGCAATCATCACGGTCTTGCCGGTCTTGAGATCGGGGATAATCGCATCATTCCAGTACGGCAAAGCGCGTTCCAACACGTCTTTGAGGCATTCCGACAAGGGAATCGGCTCGCCCGCGTAACGCGGGTCGGCGTCCTGGCTGAACTCGGAGCCTTTTTCGATAGCGGGCGGTGGCACATCGTAGGAACGGCGCCACTGCATAAACAGTTCTTCGCCGTATTCATCACGAATCGCCTTTTTATTCATTCCCTGCAGGGCACCATAGTGGCGCTCGTTCAGCCTCCAGGTGCGACGCACCGGAATCCAGTGGCGGTCGGCCGCATCCAGCGCCAGGTTCGCAGTCATAATCGCGCGGCGCAACAGAGAAGTGTGCAGAATATCGGGCAAAATTCCCTCGGATTTCAACAGTTCACCGCCGTGGGTGGCTTCGGCGCGGCCCTTTTCGGACAGCGGCACATCGACCCAGCCGGTGAACAGGTTTTTAGCATTCCATTCGCTCTCGCCGTGGCGGAGCAACACCAGTTTGTATGTCATGCCTATATTCTTGCACACCACCAGGCCGCTTGTTGCGTTTTGGCGGTGGCTTCATGAGGTGCTATCCGGGTTGTTTACCGTAACCCGGGATACTGCCTTGCTTTTGAACAAAATCGTATTGCCGACAGAAATTGGGGAGGTTTTGGGGGTCAGACCCCAATATACAGAGCCGCCCCCCCATTTACCCAAACTTCTGTCAGATATCCCACTCCCGCTTAAACTGTTAGCTACGGGCACATAAGGTAAAGCGGGGATTGTGGTATGAACAACAGAGTTTTTGGGGAATTAGGCGGGGAAACCATCCGAGCCTATACGATTGGTGTACCCGGCGGACTGACAGTTGAAATTCTGGACTGGGGTGCATCCATTAATAGTGTTCGTCTGGATGGCAAACCCGAAAGCGAAGTTGCGGTTGGTTTCGCTGATGTTTCGAGCCGCCAAGATGAATACTTCGGAGCGATAATCGGCCGGGTTTCCAACCGAATTAAATCAGCCCAGATTGACATAGATGGCCAGCAATTCTTGCTAGCACCTAATGAAGCTGCAAACACCTTGCACGGCGGACCACAGGGCTTTAGCGCTCGTCGTTGGACAGTAAACCCAGGCGACGTGGCCGAAAGAGCCGCTGACGCTGAATTGGAGAATCCGGGCGGAACAAAGGTTGCGGACACCTTGCATCTGAGCCTATTCAGTCCCGACGGCGACCAGGGATTCCCCGGGAATGTTTCGGTAAACGCCACCTACCGGGTTGCGGGGTGTACCCTCGGCCTCGAGATGGAAGCCACCACCGATGCGCCCACCGCGCTGTCACTGACCAACCACACCTATTGGAACTTGGCCGGAGCGGGCACTATTGACGGGCATCTGGTGGCGGTGGATGCGGATTACTATTTGCCGATAGATGGGCAATCCATACCCACGGGAGAGCTATCCGAGGTCACGGGAACCCCATTTGACCTGCGGACTTTGTCCCCAATCGGGCGGGCTTTGCGCCACGCTCACCCCCAGATTGGGGCGGGTCGGGGGATTGACCACACGTTTTGTGTGCGCGGACGGGGAATGCGCCGCCACGCCCGTGTGGAGCACCCGGACAGTGGCCGCGCCATGGAAGTGTGGTCGGATCAGCCAGGAATCCAGGTGTACACTGGGAATTTCTTGGACGGGTCGCTGGTGGCACGCGGTGGCGCGTGGCTGCGACATGGTCGCCGGAGCCACGCTCTAGATGGCAAAGACCCAAAAAAACGGCAAAATTCCATTCTAGCCAAAGCGCCTCGCGATACCTCCGCTGGAACTACTCTAAGGCGTCTCCGAGCTGGCGACGCGCTGGCACTGGAACCGGGATGCTATCCCGACACGGTACATCACCCAGAATGGGGGAATATTATTTTGCGCCCCGGGGAAAAATGGCGTTCGCGCATCGAGTGGCGCCTGGCAGCAACATAGTCTCGCCCTGGCACTTGCGGCTTTGCCGCTCAAGGTGCGCCGACTAACCCCTCTGTCGAAAACCGACAAACCCCAGGCCAATATTGCAAAAAGCTCTGTGAAATGAAAAGGTACTGAGTATGGAGGAAAAGCACGTCTCGCGAGCCGAACTTGAACCCGTTAAACTGGCGATTTTCGACGTGGATGGCACCTTGGCACGTGACGATGCCATGCTGAGCCCCGCCACCTACCAAGCCTTGGGGCGCCTGGGGGAAAGCGGCATCACCGTGGTGATAGCCACTGGGCGCACCCGCAACGCTTCTGCCGAAATCCTGAATCGCGCCGGAGTCCCCGGCTATATCGTCAGCTACAACGGTGCCCTCACTATGCACCATCCCACCGGACGAGTTCTTGACATTTCCCCGTTGAATCGGGATTTACTTTCGGAATGCTGGATGCTTGACAGCGAACACCACCTGGAGCTGACAGTTTTTTCGGATCAGAAAATCTATTCCCGAGTTGACGGTGAAGCGCGTCGCCTGCTGGGTATCGCCTGTAACGAAGAGCCAGTTCTGATTGAAAACCTGGCGGATATTGACCGCGACCCCGACCACAGTGTGCCGTTGAAAGCTATGTTTTACCGGGATGCTCAGTACGTCGATGAACTGCGCCGCGTAGTGTTGCAACGCTTTCCCTTCGCGGTGCAAACCCTGCCGGAGTTCATCGAATTGGCCAATCCGCATATCAGCAAGGCTCACGGTTTGGAGTTGATTCTGAATGATTTGGGCTTGACATGGTCACAGACCCTGGGGGTGGGGGACTCAGAGAATGACATGCAATGGCTGCCGAAAGTCGGGATTTCCCTGTGCCCCAGCAACGCGTATGACTGTGTCAAGGCTATCTGTGATTACCAGATTGGCTCCAATGATGAAGACTGCGTGGCGGCCTTTATCGATTCCTGGTTAGGTTAGTCCCATCATGGACACATAAGCGCTTTGATAAGATAATCTACTGGATAAAACCCCGGGTTACAGGTTTACCTTGGGGTCGAGATATCCGAAACTTGGGCTTATGCGTCCATGACAGACAACAATACCTAGTCTTCGCGCTCAAACTCGCAAATCCGCGCGACTTTCGCCCCGCTGCGCGAAGCCGGATCGAAGGTGTACTTGAGGTATTCCTCTAGGAACATCTCGGCCGATTTCACGCCCACGACCTGCGAGCCCATCGCAATTAGATTCGCGTTATTACTCAGCGTGGCGCGCTGTGCCTGGTAAATATCCGTCACACACGCGCAATACGCCCCCTTGACCTTGTTCGCCGCAATCGACACCCCGATGCCGGTGCCACAAACCAGCACGCCCCGGTCGAATTCCCCGGCGGCCACAGCCTTAGCCACCGCCACGGCCGTATTGGCGTAAATCGGGTCTTCGGCGCCGAAATCTTTGACCTCGTGTCCAAGCTGCTGGGCTTTCGCAATCAAAGCCAGTTTCAAATCGGCCGCGTTAGGGTCGCATCCAAATGCTATCTTCATAGTTTTTCCTCTCTGTTATCTTGTTTCTTGCGTTAATTTTAGGGGTTCATGAGGTGCCATCCGGGAAAACTCGCGTAAACCCGAACTGGCACCTCATGAACCCGAAGTACCCGAGGCACCGAGCCGCACCGGTTACGAAATGTGATCCACAGTCTTGTGCGTCAACTCGGCCATTTGCGGCCACGCGTCCATATACTGTTGGACAAAGAACTTGTATTCCTCGTGGCGATTCATATCCGGTTCAATCACGTCGGATTCGTGAACCATGTTGCGTGCCGCATCCGCGAGTGTCGGATAGAGATTCACGCCGACCGCCGCCAACATGCACGAACCCAGTACCACCGCGTCGCCGACCTCGGTTAAGGTAGCAGGAATCCCGGTGACATCCGCATACATCTGCATCCACACGCGCGACTTGGTGGCACCCCCGCAGTACACCAGCTTTTCAGGCTTGAACCCGCCGTCGGTCATGGCCTTTAAATTGTGAGCCGTGCCGTAGGCCACGCCTTCCATAATTGCGTGATAGAAATGCTCGGCGGTGTGCGACAAGGACAGCCCCCACACCAGGCCACGCGCCTTGGAATCCGTGTAGGGCGTACGGTTGCCCTGGAAGTATTCGTTGACAATCAAACCATCCGAGCCCGGTGGGATATTAGCGCATGACTTGTCCATCACTTCGTAGGCGTTCAGCCCAATGCGTTCGGTAGCGTTCACCACGTCGCGGGCGAAATTGTCCTTGAACCACTTCAATACTGAACCGGAAGACACCGAGGATCCCTCGACGGTGTACTGGCCTTCCACCACCGCATCGGTGTAGCCGCCCATGAAGCCTTGGCCGTAAATCGGATTTGAGCTTTGGCCACTCATGACCTGGGAGGAACCGGTGATAATCGCCAGCGACCCGGGTTCCACCGCGCCGAGGCCGATTTGGCCGTGCCAAGCATCCCCGCCGCCTTGAATCACCGGAATTCCGGGGGTTAGACCCAAATCGGTGGCGGCTTTCACCGAAAGCCCCTCGACGGGTTGTCCCAGGGGCAAGACATCTTCGGGAAGTTTTTCGAATACATCTCCGCAACCCACGGCCTCGTAGAATTCCACCGGCCATCCGCCGTGGTCGCGATTGTAATAGGCGCGAATCGCGGCGGTGTTCAGGTTCGCGGTCCACCGCCCGGTCAGTTTGTAGGTAATCCAGTCCGGGGCATCGACCAACCGGTAGGCCGCCCGGTAAATCTCGGGCTCATTGTCCTTGAGCCACGCGGCTTTGAACGGATACCATTCGGCGGTAACTGGCATAGTGCCCCCGCCGTTGTACAGTTTCGCCCAGTGATCAAAAACATCGCCGCGCGCGGCCTGCTCGGTGGCGCGCACGTCCATCCACATGATGGCGTTGCGCAGTGCATTGCCTTCTTTGTCCAGGGCTACCACCGTCATAGTGGTGGCATCGGCACAGATGGCGGCGATGTGTCGGGCGGGAATCCCGGTTTGGTCGAGGACTCGGTACACCGAGGCTTTGAGAGCTTCCCACCAGTCGTCGGGGGATTGTTCGGCCTGTCCGGGTCGAGGGAATTTTGTTTCGTACGGGGTGGCGGCAAATCCCATGGAGTTGCCGCGCAAGTCAAAGATGGCGGTGCGACACGATTCGGTGCCATAGTCGATTCCGAGCAGATACGGTCCTTCGTAACCAGGTGAAACCACGATGTTTCCTTTCTTTTATGGTGGTTTTGGGGTGGGGTTCATGAGGTGCTAGCCGGGCTAGCGTCATGAATTGTCAATCCACCCTAGTTCTTTCCAGGTTTCGACCGGGATGAGTCTGTCCACCCGGTCAAGTAAATAAGTTGGCTGATCTTTGGGGTCAAGAGCCTCGGCTTCTTGCCAGGTGGAGTCCCCGGTCAGGGGCATCGCCGAGTCTATACCGGCCTTTACCGCCATTTGGATATCAGTGCCGAGTCGGTCGCCTACCATCAGACAGTTTTC
This sequence comes from Mobiluncus mulieris ATCC 35243, assembly GCF_000160615.1. Lineage (GTDB taxonomy): Bacteria > Actinomycetota > Actinomycetes > Actinomycetales > Actinomycetaceae > Mobiluncus > Mobiluncus mulieris. The sequence continues at coordinate 471,289 of NZ_GG668520.1, forward strand.
CAGTTTCACATCCAGGCCAGCCAGGGCTTCCACCAGCATTTCCCGGTTGGGTTTACCGACCACCATTTCGCACTGGCACTGGGTACAGGCTTCGATGGCGGCGATGATGGCGGCACAGTCGGGTTCACCGCGACCTCCCGGGAAGGGGCAGTAGCGGTCGGGGTTGGTAGCGACCAGTTTGGCGCGTTTGTGAAACCAGATAGCGTCGAAGGCGATTTGGAGTTTACGATAGTCAAAAGTGCGGTCATAGGAGGCCACCACAATGTCGATTTCGGCGGGGTCTTCAGACAGCTTTATTCCCGCCGTTTTAAAGGCGTTAATCAGGGGTGGTTCCGCGATAGGGAACACCGTGGCCTCGGGATGATGCTCCCGTAGCCACTTAGTCATGGTGACTACGGTGTTGGCGACTTCGGAGATATCGGTGGGTAGCCCCAGTTTCTCAAGTTTTTCGACGTAGAGTTGGGGGTCTTTGGTGGGGTTATTGGACAGGTAGCGGATGGGGAGGTGGCGGGTGCGCAGCTGTTCAATCATCCTTTTAGCACCGGGCAGCAGGTGGTCACCCAGATATATGGTTCCGTCCATATCGAAGATATAGGCATCATAGAATTTGGTGGGGAATCTGAGTGGCACCTGCTGCTCGGTCATATTGGCTCCTTGTGTCGGAATGGTTAGTGGTGATTGTGGATTTGCCGCGCTGGGTTTTTAGCCCAGAACCGAGGACAAACCGAGGATAATAGTGGTGGTAGGCCAGATAGCTCCGGCGGGGGGATCAATGTGGGTGTCACCGCCGTCGTAGCAAAGATGGGCAATAAACTCGGCCACGAGTGCCGCAATCATACCGAATACCACTCCGATGACCAGAGCCACATAGAAGTTGTAGCCCACGACTGGCAGGAACTTGACCGCAGCCAAAGCCGCCATAATCGTCATGTGGTGGGTGACCGGAACTTTTATCCCGAAGCAGATGATAAAGATGCAGATGGCGGACAACGCGAAGGGCAGAGCCTGAGAGTTGGCCATAATCACGTCAGCAATCCCTTTATCGGCAGTGTGGTGTGCGAAGTGCGCCAAGGTCAAAGCGATTCCCGCTCCGAACAGACCGGAAAAAGCCCCCAAGGTGAGGTACTGGGAGGGTTTTTCTTGCCAGTCCAGCCAGCGTTTGGTGCCTTCTGGTTTGGAGACCCACGCGAAGGGCTTGGTTTTTGAGAAGCAAATCCGGGCAATGATGCCGGAAATGAAAACGGTTAAAGCCACCGAATCGGTATGGGTTCCAAACCAAGGAATCATGGCGATTCCCTTTTGCAGGAGGTATCCGCCCACACCGAAGACCGCCCCGACCAGTAGCACGTCGGGGTGTCCCAGACCCGCTAGGGGCTGGTTAATATCCCGGCCGGCACCAGTGTCTGCCATGAGCTTCTTTTTCCCGGCCGCATAGGCCGAAGCCGCCACGCCGCCGGCAAAAGCTACGTGTGGCCCGAAAGCCGGCCCGAAGGCCAAATAAGTGAAACCAACATCAGAACCGGTGGCGTAGGCAATAGCGAAGGCTACAAAAATCGCTATCCCGGTAAATCCGAAGGCATTGTTGGCGCCGATAGCGGCACCAAAGAAGCCCCCGCCTATGGAGGCTATCAAACCGAAAATCGTGATACTTTCCACGAATTGCATTGCTAAGTCTGGAGTCATTATTTTCTACCTATTCGAGTGGGAACGTCACCTGTGACGTTCGCGTGTCTTATTTGGTATCCAGGAACCGTGTTGTTCCCGATGTCGATATTAAGTTGTGCGTTATTCAATTTTGTTTCATCGAGGCGTTCAACACCCCCGACGGAAATCCTATATTACCTGATTAGGGCGGATTGGACGACAAATTTTGGGATAAAAAACTTCTCCTGCACTTTCGAGCAGGAGAAGTACCCAGACCTGAAATAAATTTCAGCTACAGCGTCGACAACCTCCTAATCCCAATTCGGGATTACCTAAGAGGGAGTCATTCGGCTAGCGGCTTTATCCGGCGAGGGCTTTATTCGGCGTGGCGGTGTTGTCCCCAGAAACCTTTGGGGCCAAAGAGACGATAAACCATTTGATCCAAAATCCCCAGGTCGGTCAGAATATCCAAAATAGTGTAGCGGCTGCGAATCATTTGAGCCTTGAAATATGTGGTGCGGAAGCGATCCCAGTCGATTTTAATCATTTCCGGATGGTAGGGAGCCCCCACGGCTTTCAGCCGATTCCACACGTCTTGCGGGTCAAGTAGCTGCGAGGAGCAGCGTTCCTTAATGATTGGCCACTTTTCCTTAAGCAAGTCGATGCGAGCTCGCAGCTGTGCGCCTTCCACCCGCTTGTTTAGTACATGTTTTACGGCTTGTTCGGCGATAATTGGGTCGAAACAACCTCGAACCCGCGCCTCTAGGTATTCTGGGGTTTTCACGGCCGCCTCGGCGCGTTCCACGTCAAAATCGTTCACGTCCAGGCGCAAAAACTCTTGCCACAAGGCACAAGACGCAATGGTTCCAATCCCGACCTTAAACCCGTGAGTCAAAGGCGGTTCCCAATCCAGCCCATGTCCTTCCATCTCCCAGGTGTGTGAAAACTGGTGTCCCGCACCAGAGGCTGGACGCGAAGAATTATGTGCCTGCATCGCCAAGCCACTCATGATTTGGCCTTCACCTAATTTAGCGATGGCCTCTGCCTTACCCGCGCGACAGCCGTCCGGGTCGGCTAAGGAATCCAGAAGGGAACCTTGCACCAGGCTCCACACGTATTCATCTATCGGCTCGATACCGAGTTCGTCAGAGAGAATCCAGTCCGCCCCGGCGGGAACCTTTTCAATCAAGTCCCCGTATCCGGTGGCGGTTAGCCGCAACGGAGCCTGGCATAGCACGTCAATGTCCATCACCAAACCGGCCGGGGCGGCACAATCACGAGTAATCTTGAAACCATCGCGGGAAATCGAAGCGCCGAAAGCCGCGAAACCATCCACCGAGGCCGCCGTGCACACGTTCAGGTACTCACGTCCCAGTTCATGAGAGGCCAGTTTCGCGTGATCATTCAAAGTGCCAGAACCAATGGAACAGATAATCGCGTCAAAAGGCCGGGCGTATTCGCGCACCACCGAGGTCGTGTCATAATCGGCGTAAAGCGTGGGGGATCCGGGGAAAATCTTGGGTTGGTCAGCCAACTCTACCCCGGCAGCCCGGAGCGAAGCCAACACCGGCTCCCCGCAGGCTTTAAACGTGTTTTCGTCGGCTATCACCAAGGCTTTTTTGCCTGGGAAAAGCCGGGTGAACAGCGAGCCGGTTTTATCCAATACGCCTTGGCCGAACTCGATGCCCCGGGTTTGGGTAGCGGTTTTTAAGGCTTGTTCTATTAGTTTCGTCATTGAATCCTCCTTAAGGGTCACAGTTTCGTCTAGATTGTATCCCATTGACGATGGACACATAAGCGAGTTATTGAGAATGCTTGATAAAGAGATAAGGCTGTGACCTGGGATTCCGCCCAACCAATTACCTTAGCAAAAGGCTTATGTGTCCGCAATAGATTTAACGCGATACGTAGCCCCGGTGGGGGTGTCGGTGATTTGCAGGCCACTGGCTTCCAACAGGTCGCGCAGGGCATCAGCCCGCGCCCAATCCCGGGACTGTTTAGCCGCACCGCGCTGTTCCAACAGCGCTGCTACCAGGGATTTCAAACAGTCGGCGCTGGGGTCTTTGCGGTTTTTCGACCCGGCTCCAGCGCTGGCGCCACTGTCGGAAGCACCCCAAGCCGAATCGGCCGGGTCGAGGCCGAGCACATCCAACATGGCTCGCAACTGCAGGGCTTGCGCCGCCGCAGCGGCGATATCGCCACTGGCCAAGGCACTGTGCCCGGTTTTCACGGCACGGTGCAGCGCGGGCAGCGCGCCGGGCACATTCAAATCATCGTCTAGGGCGGCCACGAAATCTTCGGGTAGCGTCACGTCCGCGAGTTCGCTTTGCCGCGCCAAATCCGGGTTTTCATCGCCATACTTGTCTGTGAGCGGCGCGGAGGCGGGGGGGACCGGGTCGGGTTCCCCCGGATTCATGAGGGGCTTGCTCGAATTTACGGCGTTATCCGGGATGGCACCTCGTGAATTCGACATCCCCGCGCAACCAGCGGCTGACTGGACGGCCGAAACAAAACCCGCGAACTTGTCCCACAAACCGGCGGCTTGCACCAGGGTGTCCTCGGAAAACTCCAGATTAGTGCGGTAATGCGTGGCGATTACCGCCAGACGCACCACCGGCGCGGGCCACTTTCCCAGCAGGCGGCGCACCCCAACCACATTGCCCACCGACTTCGACATTTTTTCGCCCTTCAGGGTCAGCCAGGCATTGTGCATCCACAGCCTAGCGAAGCCCCAGCCGGCGCCGTGAGACTGGGCTTGTTCATTCTCGTGGTGGGGGAAACGCAAATCCAGCCCGCCCCCGTGAATGTCAAAGGTATCCCCCAGATAGGCTTGGCTCATGGCGGAGCACTCCAGATGCCAACCCGGCCGGCCCCGACCCCAGGGGGCATCCCAGGCGGCATCGGCGGGTTCCTCTGGTTTCGCGGCCTTCCACAAGGCAAAATCGCGGGGGTCACGTTTGCCCGATTCAGTTGCGGCATCGATTTGCGCGGCATCCTCGGTGGTGGCCAGGTCAGCCACGCGCTGGTTGGTAAGCGAGCCGTAATCCGGCAGACTTTTCACCGCGAAGTACACGTTTCCCGCCGTGTCGGCATAGGCGTGACCCCGGTCGAGCAGGCGCTGCACCAGGGCAATTTGCTGGGGAATATGCCCGGTGGCATGTGGGGTTACGTCGGGGGGCACCGTGTTGAGCGCCCGGTAGGCCCAGTCAAACTCGCGTTCGAAATGCGCGGCCAGCGCCCACCACGGCAGACCCAGTTCGCGGGATTTCTTCAGGATTTTATCGTCGATATCCGTCACGTTGCGCACATAAGTGACCTCGAGGCCACTGCGGCGCAGCCAGCGCACCAGCACGTCAAAATCCAAGGCCGCCCTAAGGTGTCCCAGGTGGGGGGCGCCCTGGACAGTCGGCCCACACAGATACAGCCCGACCTTCCCCGTGTTTAGGGGCTTAAATTCACGCACCGCGTGAGTGGCGGAATCGTAGAGTTTCATAAGACCAGTCTAGCATCGAGGGTTTTACCGGTGCCTATCGGGGCGACGCATACCATGAGTTGCACCCACGCAGCGACTGGGCGTCTCGCAGGCGGTCGCGCCCGCAAGTGTAGCTACGAGTTGTCAGAACAGGTAAAATGCCAGAATGAAGAAAAAAGGCACCGGCGGTCACGGCCGCAAACGACTGGCAGGCAAAGGCCCCACCCCGAAAGCCTCCAATCGCACCTACCACCAGGCCTACCGCGATCGGATTGCGGCCGAAAAGAAAGCCACGCATACTAATGCCCAGCGCAGTCGAGCCGCCGCCAAAGACCACTATCGCCCGCATACTCGTGCCGGGGCAGAACTGATATTCGGCCGCAATCCCGTGTCTGAGGCCGCTGTGGCCGGGGTGCCGTTCAAGCGCTTGTTTGTGGCTTCGACCATTATGAAAGACCCCAAACTGGCCAAGGTGGTGGAACGTGCTTCGGCCAGCGGGGTGCCCCTGCGGGAATGTTCGGCTGCGGACCTGGATCGCCTCACGGAGGGTGGAGTCCACCAGGGTATCGCCGCTGAGCTCTGCGCCTACCAGTACTTAGACGTGATGGAACTGTGGGATTTGGCGGTGGCGCGTGCCGAGGCCGCTGGTTGCGCCGCCTCAGCTGGTTGCGCCGTTGTTTCGCCCGCCGTTCATGAGGTGCCATCCGGGGTTCTGGGCGAAACGCCAAAATCTGACCTGGCGCCTCATGAAACCGTGGCGACCAAGCCCCCCACCCACCCGCCGCTGTTGGTCGCCCTCGACCAGGTCACCGACCCGCACAACCTCGGCGCCGTGCTGCGCTCGGCCGCAGCCTTTGGAGCCGACGGCGTAATCATTCCCGAACACCGCGCGGCCTCGGTGAACGCCGCCGCCTGGAAGGTCAGCGCCGGGGCGGCCGCGATTGTGCCGGTGGCTCAGGCCACAAACCTGACCCGGGCGCTGCAAGACCTCAAACGCGCTGGGGCCTTTGTTATTGGCCTGGACGGGGGCGGGGACGTGGCGCTGCCCGACCTGCAGCTGACCGACGTGCCGCTGGTGGTCGTGACCGGGTCGGAAGGGCGGGGGATTTCCCGCCTGGTGCGAGACACTTGCGACCAGATTGTCTCGATTCCGATTGCCCCGCGCATGGAATCACTGAACGCGGCGGTCGCCACCGGCATCGCCCTGTACCAGATAGCCGTGCGGCGCTAACTGCCGATACCGAGCCAAAACCTTGCTAAAATCTTGGTATGTCAAAGATTATTCCGAGCGCGTATAAGCACGGTTTTACCGATGCTGATATTTTGTGCGCCTGGGATAATTATGTTTGGCAGATTGTCGAGGTTCAAGAACCGCCCAAAGTCATCAGGCTCGGATACGATTCCAAAGCTCGGGCTTTGGAAGTCGGCGGCGTATTTGACAGCGAAGACTGGTTGATTATTCACGCGATGAAAGCCCGAAAGAAGTATTTGCAACAGGTACCGATGCCTGTCAGGGGGTATTTGCTATGAGTTTGAGTGAAGCACAGTTACAGCAGCTAGCCGATGATTTCGAGGTCGGCTGGAGTGAAGCGCGGTTGCAACACGCGAAAGGCTCCTTTGGGCCGGGTCTGGTTGATTTCCTGCCGGCGTTTTTGTACGAACGCTTGCAGGCAAAAGCTCGCGAACAGGGCAAGGGCGACTTTGAAGTCATTCAAGATGCACTGAAAGCCTACCTGATACCGGCGTAGCTAAACACGCACTGATACCAGGGGGAAATTTCGGGTTTACAACCCGAAATTCGGGCAAGCACCTCGTGAATTTGGCACAAACGTAACATCGCCCTGTACCAGATAGCCGCGCGGCGCAGCTAAACGTCCGTGCCAGAATCGTTAGCCGGCGGAATTACTTCGCGCGACTCCAGGTCGGCCAGCAAATCCCGCAACTCGGAGCGCACAAAATCCCGGGTCGCTAACTCGGAAACCGCCAGGCGCAAAGCCGCAATTTCGCGGGTCAAATACTCGGTATCAGCCAGGGTGCGGGCGGCCTGCTGGCGGTCTTGTTCGGCGATAACCCGGTCGCGGTCGTCCTGGCGGTTTTGGGCGAACATAATCAGCGGCGCGGCATAGGACGCCTGGGTGGAAAACGCCAGATTCAGCAAAATAAACGGATACGGATCCCAAGGGTTATGCGTGCCCATCCAGGTGCTCAACGCCAGGTTGGCCACAATCCATACCACTACGAACACGGTCATCCACAGGATAAACTTCGAGGTGCCCATGAACCGCGCGGTGGCTTCGGCGAAGCGCGTGAACAGTGAGCGGTCTTGGGCACCCAGTTGGGTACGGCTGCGGGTGCGTTGCCGCCTCCCGAACCAGCCACGTCGCCCTTCGCTGGGGGTTTCCAGTGATTTTGTCATTGTCCTCCTCCCGTTTCGCCGCTGGGGCTGGCGTTCGCACCTTCTGCGTCATCCGAGGCCAACAGTGCCGCCACATCTTCGCCGTTTGCCCCATCGGCCTCCGCTGCGGCCTCGGCTTCCGCGACGGCAGCGGCTTCGACCGCCGCGCGATCATCCCAACGCCAGTCCTCGGGCAGCAAGTGATCTAGCACGTCATCGACGGAAACCGCGCCCAGCAGTGACCCGGTGTTGGGACCCACCACCGGCAGCACCGTCAAGTTATAGGTCGCCAAGGTTCGGGTCAAATAGTCCACCGTCTTGTCTGGGGTGACACCTTCCAGGTCGGTGTCGATAATGTTTCCCAACTGGGTGTTGGGTGGTTCGCGCAGGGCGCGTTGCAGGTGCACTACCCCGATGAATTTCCCAGTGGGGGTCTCTAGGGGTGGGCGGCATATCATGGCCATTGCGGCCAGGGCGGGGGGAATGTCGCGGCGTTGCACGTGAGCCAGCATGGTGGCCACGGAGTCATCAGGAGCCAGCACCACTGGCTCGGTGGTCATCAAACCGCCGGCGGTTTCTTCGTCATAGGCCAGCAGGCGGCGCACGTCCTTGGCTTCCTCTGGTTCCATTAGCTCCAACAGGTCAGCGGCCAGTTTCCGGGGCAACTCAGCCACCAGGTCGGCCGCATCGTCGGGTTGCATCACGTCTAGAACATCCGCGACACGTTCCGGTTCCAGGGAAGAAACAATCTTGACCTGGTCGTGTTCCTCCAGTTCTTCGAGTACGTCGGCCAGGCGCCCGTCGGGCAACTGGGCGGCGACTTCCACCATGCGGGTTTCCGGCAAATCGTGCAGGGCTTCGGCCATATCCGGGGGTTTCATTTCCCCCAGGTTGGCCAGCAAAGTGTCGGCGGCCTGGTCTGTGCCGCGCACTCCCAGGCCTTGAATCGCCGCCAAATCAACGGTCAGGCTTTCGCCCAGCCGGTCGCGGAAAGCCCCGCGCACCAGGCGGGCGACGTGTACTCGGGTCACCAGCCAGGTGCCGTCGCGTTGCTGTTCGATGGCAATATCCATCACTTGTCCCCGCCCCGAACCATCCGCAAAATTGACTTCGCGGTCTAAAAGCTCGCTGATAACACAGGTCTCTAGGGGGCGCGCCTGGAAACGCCGCAGGTTCACCAGCCCGGTGGTGATTACTGCGTCGGGTTTCATCGAGGTGACCCGGGTTATCGGCACAAACACCCGGTGTGTCCGGGTGACTTCCACCACCAGGCCGATTGCCAGGGGAGTGCGTCGATGCAGCAAGACCACCACGTCATAGACTTTGCCCACCGGGTCGCCGATGGGGTCGAACACGGTGGTGCCGCCCAGTTTCCCGATGAATACGCGCTGTGTTTCCTGGTTTGTGCTCACGACTTAAGCCTACCCGTTTGCTTGGTATAGTCCACGCACTCGCGCTAAATCCTGGACGAAAACAATGCCGTTGCCCGGTTCGTCGAGGCGCAAATCCGTTGAAATCTGGGCGACAATGTCGCGTACGCGGGTATCTTCGGCCAAAATCAGCACCAGTTCCTTTTCCGGCTCGACGCTGAACCCGAACAGGCTCGCGGTTTCATGCACCCCCGAGCCGCGCGCGTTGATGATGCTGCCGCCGTGCGACCCGGCTTTCACGGCCGCGTCGATTACCGCTTCGGCGCGGCCTTTTTCCACTATTGTCAGGATTACTTGGTGCATGAGTTATTTTCCTTCCGGGGTGGAGGGGTCGGGTTTGTTTTGGTTATCCTGGTCGTCGGGGTTGCCTTGGCTGTCGGGTTTACCGGGTGCGTCGCTTTCATGAGGCGCTTCCCGGGGTTTGCGCAGGTTTGTTCGGATCCGCGCTCGCGCCGAGAACAAAATCCCCAGCAGTTGAATCGCGACTGGGGGCATTAATGCCACCATGGAAATCAGTCCCAGCCCATCCACCACCGGATCCGCCCCGGGGCTGCCGGTGGCCCCACCCTGAGCGAAAGCCAGTACAAAAGTGGTGACCATGGGTCCGGGGGCGACCCCGCCCCCGTCAAAGGCGAGTCCCCCGAACAGCTCGGAGCTAAGAAATGTCAGCCCCAGAGCCAAAATGTAGCCCGCCGTCAGCAGGTGCCACAATTCCAGGCCGGCCACCACCAGGCGCAGGGTCGAGAGCATCACGGCCAGCCCCACGCCCAACGCCATCGCGCCCATCACTGTAGTGCGCCGCACCGAACCCGAGGTCACGTCTTGGACTTGCTCGGTCAACACGTGTACGGCGGGTTCGGCCAGCACCGCCAGGAACCCCAGGGCGAAAGCCACCCCCAGCAGCACGGCCGGGTGCCCGTGCTTGGCCAGTTGCGAGCCGACCAGGCGACCCACATCCATGAATCCGCCGTTCGCCCCGGTCAAAAACAGCGTCAATCCCAGGAAGGTCATGACGATGCCACTTAGAATCCGTGCCCGTGTGGCGCGCGGCAGACGAAACGAGGCCACGTCCCCTATCAGGAACAAGGCCACCAGGGGGATTAAAGCCAGGAACACGGCTTGCGCCTCATGCGGCAGATGCGCCAAGAGCGGTTCGATAATCCGGGTCGTATCGGGGCGAACGGCGGGGACGCTGGCGGGCAAATCCCCCAGAGGTAAGACAATAGCTGTCAACTGGAGGGCGACAATCGCCCCCACGCAGGCAATCGCTACCAGCCCGAAGGCGGCGCCTTGGCCGCCGCGAGCATCGCGTTTCATGGCGGCGACCCCGGCGGCTAGCGCCAATACTACCGGCACGGTCAACGGCCCGGTGGTCGCCCCGGAGGCATCAAAGGCTATCGCCAAATATTCTGCCGGGGCTACCAGCGCTAAAACCACCACCAGCCCGTAGGCCAAAACCAGCACGGTTTTCAGCCGCCACATCCGCAAAATCCGCACCATCCCCAGGCACAGCATCACCGCTAGACCCAGGGACACCACCACCATCAACAGCAGGGAACTGACCACCCCGCCGGTCAAGTTGTTGACCTGGGCGGCGTAAATCAAAATATCGGGTTCCGCCATGGTCAACAGGAATCCCAACACGAACGTCACCCCCATTACCACGGTGAAACGCCCCGATTTCACGACTTGCTTGGCAATCACCCGCCCCAGCGGGGCGATGCCCACGTCGACCCCCAGTAAAAACAGCGACAGCCCCAGAATCACGGTGACCGCGCCCAGGGCGAAACGCGGCAGCATCATGCCCGGTAGTGGCACTAAAGTCAGGTGCAACAACAGGACGACCACCGCGATGGGGACGACCGAGAGGGTTGTTTCTTTCAGTTTCGCACTTAGCGCGTTCATGAGGCGCTTCCTGGGGTGGTGGGCTGACTCGGTTGATACAGGCCGGTCACGGCGATGATATCTTGGGTAAACAGAATCCCGTGATTCGGTTTTTCCAAATCCAGGCGCTGGTCAATCGCTTCCTCTACCGCCGGGGCAATCTTGGCGGGCACCAGCATCAACACAATGTCCTTTTCGGGTTCTATTTCCATGCCGAGCACCTGCTGGGTCTGGTTTACGCCCGAGCCGCGCCCGGGGATTACGGTGCCGCCCCGAGAACCGGCCTGTCCTGCGGCGGCGAGGACTTCCTCGGCGAGGCCGCGTTCCACAATCGTGGTAACCAGCTGCCAGTCGGCGGGGGGTCGCGCGGTGGCTTCCGGCCAGTTTTTGCCGGCTTCGGTGCCGACCATGCCCTGCATGGCGGTGGCGAAGGCGATACCCCGGTTGGGTTTCTCGAAGTGGAAATGCGCGCTCAGGTGTGTCATCACTTCCCGGGCGGTTTTCGTGTCCGTCCCCATAATCACGATTTCCTTGCGGGAATCCACGACTCCGATTAGGTTCAGCCATTTGTTCTTGATGGTGCCGCGCCCCAGCATCACGGTGGCGCCGCGAATGCCGTGGCGTTTGGCCTGGGTGATGACCTTTGAGGCCATTTCTTCGTTCACTATCACGTAGAGCAGCGCCGCGTCTTTGTGCCAGTTCTTCTCGAGCATGTTTCGCCTTCCTAAGTTGTTTAGGGAGTTTCTGCCATTGTATCAATGCTGGCTAGGCTTGGTTTCGGGTTGCCTAGGTTGCCATTTCGGGTTCATGAGGGGCGAGCCTTAATTCCGCGTAGATTTAGCAACTCAGCTATAGTGTTTCAGGTAAGAGACTCCTGGAGGATTAATGGCGAAAAAGAAGAATAACTCCCGCGATGAAATGGCACCTCATGAAATGGGCGCCGCGAACGGAACCGACGCGAGCTTTACTCCCGACGTAACCGGCACTGCCACCCGCTCGGCGGCCAATGTTGCCACCATGCGCGCCCTGGCCACACTGATAGTGCTGGTGTTGCTGGTTATAGCGTTCTTCCTGGGACGCGCTAGCGTCGGCAACGGCGCGGATCACGCCGGCGCGGGGAAAACCGGAGCTACCAGCAGCGACGCAAAAACCGGGGGTTCCAAACAACTCGCCGCTTTTGTCGCGGAAACCGGACTGGCTCCCGGCCAGGACTTCGCCCTTCCCCTCAGCGAGGAAAACGGCCGGAAAGCCTTGAAACAAACCCAAAAGGATCTGGACGCCCCCACCCGTACCCTCGGTAAGGACTCGGCACCCGTCACCTTGACGGTGATGAGCGACTTCTCTTGTCCCATGTGTACCCGCTGGGAACAGCAAACTTTGCCTGCCCTCGAGGAACTCGCGGCCGCCGGGGACGTGAAACTGCAGTGGGTGAACCTGGTGATTTTTGCTGAACAATACCGTTCGGACATCGCCGCCCACGGGGCTATCGCGGCCGGGAAGCAAGGCAAGCTTTGGGAATTTGTCCATGCTGCCTATGGGGCGGCCGGGGAAGGCAATCATGCCGAGTACACCAAAGAATCTGTGACTGAAATGGCTAAAGCAGCTGGCGTGCCCGATATCGAGAAATTCAAAACCGATTTGACCAGTGACGAAACCGAAAAACAAATGCAAGACGAAAGTCGCTCGGCTCGCCGACTCGGCATCAATGGCACGCCGTTCTTCATTGTCGGCGACTCGGTTATCTCCGGAGCCTACCCCACGGAATATTTCGCGAACACTATCAAGTACCAAAAATACTTGGCCACGCATTGAATCCCGCGATTCCTTAGGATGTCCTAAGCTAGATATTACGGCTCGCGCCAACCTCGCGACCAGCGCGCTGGTGCCCGGTGCTATGCTATTCATGTTCTGGAATATCCACTTTACAGGAGGAATAAAATGGATGCGCTACCACTAGCGGTAGCCTATGCCGGCGGCGTTCTAACGCTATTCTCGCCGTGTTCGGCCCTGCTGATTCCCTCGTTCTTCGCTTACGCTTTCGCGTCACGCCGTACCTTGCTGTCACGAATCCTCGTTTTCTTCGTGGGGCTCCTGGCCGGGTTGCTGCCGCTGGGTGTAGCCTTGGGTGCAATCGGCGCGCAACTCGCCGCCAGTCGCGCCACCATCACCCTGTGGTGCGGCATCGCGGTTATAATCTTTGGCCTGTGGCAGGCCTTGGCTCTCCCCGCTCCCTCCTGGCAAGAAATCGCCTACGCCCTGGAACCTGAAAAACGCCGCGCCGCGCGCGCCGCCCGCCAGCACGCCCCTCGCGACAAGACCTCGCCCCTAGCGGTATTCCTGCTCGGTCTGGCCTATGGCCTGGCCTCCACCGGCTGTGCCGGGCACATCACCGGCGCAATTTCCGTCTATGTCGTCAGCGGCGGCAGCCCCATCGTCGGATTCTTCATCATGCTGTGCTTCGCCGCCGGCATGTACACCCCCGTCGCGATTCTGGCTTTCTTCTGGGATCGCATCCCCAAAAACCTCGTCCGCCCACGCCCCATCACGGTTTTCGGTCGCCCCACCACCCGCGGCTCGGTCATCTCCGGTATCGTCTTGGTGTTCCTGGGTGTCATCATGATTTTCTTCGGCGGTGGTGCCCTGTCAATCTCGGTTCTGAGTGTCGAACAGCAAGTCGCCCTGGAAATCGGCGCGACGCGCCTGCTTTCCGGCGTGCCGAACTGGCTGTTCGTCGCCCTGGTCGTTTTGCTCATCGCCCTGCTGGTGGTCTATCTGCGCGGTCGCCGTAACCAGCGCTAGCTGTGCCCCTCGGCTTCACGAGGTGCTTGTGCCGCTTCGGTGGTTCGCGAGTGCGCTCGCGAACCACCTCGCTAGCGAAGGTGCTCGTCCGGGGTGGCGCGTGGCGCCACCCGCGCTTTGCTCACACCATTGGTCTGTACAGGGTTTTGACGGATGGCTAAGAGGCGTTCACGCGCTACAGGTCGCCAAGTTCGGCCAGCGCGGTTTCGGGGGACAGGTCGGCGGGGAAATGGAAGCCGGTTCTAGGTGACAAAGACATGCCCTCCCAGATAACCGGGCCGGCCACCATTGCGGTGCGTTTGAACTGCTGAGTCAAGAAACGCCGATAGAATACTCGCAGCCACTCCAGGATTTCCTCGCGGCTGAAATAGCGGTTCACTTCGGAGTTTACCGGGTGGTTTTCATCCGTTGGGCTAGCGGAACCACCGGTCGGTGAGGCGGGTGGGGCTCCCGCCGCGTCACCGCCCGCCGCCTGCCGGGTAAAGGCCGCCACCGCCAGGAAAGCCACCAGGCGTGGATTGGCGCCCCGCAGGGTGTGGTACAGGAAAAAGTCATGCAGCAGGTAGGGTCCAATCGCGCCTTCGGTGGTTTGGTGTTGTTCCACCCCGCCCGCGTCCGCGTGATCCGGAATCAGCTCGGGGGTGATATCGGCGCTGATAATCTCGGCTAGCACCTCATGAAGCCGAGCTTCGTCGCCCACCAGCCCCCGCTCGCAGAGCACTCGCGCCGCGACGCGAATCAGGTCGGGCATCATGGATTTTGGCACCCCGCCGTTGACCCCGTAGTGGCTCATGTGGTCGCCCACCCCGTAGGTGCACCAGCCCAGCGCCGCCTCGGACAAATCGCCGGTGCCCAGCACGAATCCGCCGCGCTGGTTCGCCAGGCGGAACAGGTAGTCGGCTCGCAACCCGGCCTGGATGTTTTCGAAAGTCACGTCATAGACCGGCTTGCCCGACCCGGCCGGATGCCCCATAGTGCGCAGCATTTCGGTGGCGGTGGCGCGAATATCGATGGTTTCGCAGTCCACGCCCAGCGCTTCGGCCAGGCGCAGCGCCGCATTTTTGGTGCCGGCAGAGGTGGCGAAGCCCGGCATGGTAAAAGCCAGGATTGCCCGCCGCCAGTCGTCCGGGGTGTTGGCTGTCTGGTCTGCGGCGTTGCCGTTTGTTGCCAATTTCAGGTTCGCCGGGCTCGCGCTGGTGACGGGGGTGGGGCTCGTCTTGGCGGGGATTGTTTCGTTTTCATGAGGTGCCAGCCCGGCCACGGGGCTCTCCCCGGCCTCGCGCCCGGTTTGGGATTCGAAACGCCCGGCCTTGGCGGCTACGGCCACCAGCAAAGCCAGGGTGGAATCGAGACCCCCGGACAAACCCAGAACTATATTTGCATCCCGCACGGCCGACAAGCGCCTCATGAGACCCGCGACTTGAACCTCGAAAGCCTCGCGCAACTCTGCGCGATACCGCCTGGCCGAACCCGGAACCAAGGGCCGTTGGGCGGGTGGCTCTAACAGGGGAATCTTGGCATCCAAATCCACGTCAACCCGGAAATTCTCGCTGTTACCCCCAAAGGGATAATCCCAGGCCGTGTCGCCACGAGTTGCCAAGAGTTCTGGCAGCACCACATCAGCCAAGGTCAGACCGGCCGTTCCCAGATGTTCTTCGGCGGCTAGCACTGAACCGTTACAAGAGACAAAGCCCGCCGCTAGGGGAGTGCTATCGGTAGAGGATTCGCCTCGTGAACCCGCCGCTACCACCACCGCTGTTCCGGTCGAACGCGAGAGTTCACGCGCCGCGCGGTGCAGCCGACGCAAGGCACCAACCGTGCGCACTGGAGCTGCTAGCTGTACCAACAGCGTGGGGGCAGTCGGAAGTGGTGTCCCGGCCGCCATGTCAGATTCACTAGACGCTGGTTTATCGGCCAGAACCGAGCCAAAACCGGATGTCGATACCCGAGTCGCTAGCGCCGCATAAGACCCCAACAAATCCTCGCCCACCAGCGGCAATACCCGTAGTCCCGCCAGATTAGAGGCGGTGAAACCAAGGGGTGATTCTGCGGCATCGTGCACCGTCCCGTCGGTGATGAACAGGGCGCGCGACTGGCCGGCCAGCCGCGCGCCGAGCACCAGTAACAGCCCTAAATCCTTGGTTTCTTGGGCAATCTGGCGTAAAGCCGCGCCTGTAGCTGTGGTGACCGAAGTGTTGCCTCCCCAGTCTCCCACGGTGGCTCCCGCCAGGCAGTCGCGCGGAAACACCAGCACCGCGACGTGGGCGGTGGCAGCGGCACGCGCCAGCTCGATTATTTTGCCAGCATTGACCTGGGGGTCGCCCAGAGTGACTTCGAAGGTAGCGGCACCGACGCGCGCGATACCATGGGTGTAAATGTTGTTGAAGTTCATGGACTTAGTCTAGTGCCGTGCCGGGAGTATGGACACCTAAGCCAATTCCGACCGGCTCGCCGTGGGTGAAATCCCAGGTCAGGGGGCTCTTAAGTAAGTGACATATCAAGTTTTATTGACCTTATGTGTCCATACACTTAGTGTTCGGTAAAGTTTCACAGCCCGCGAAAAGTGGACATAAGACCGGTATTATCGCAGGTCACAGCCGCGCGGGGCTGGTGTGGTATAGGGTAATTCTTACCTAACATGGGAAAACAGTGCGAAAAAGCGGGCGGAAAAGCTAGGATATACCCAGGCTACCTCAGGTGGATGGAGGGATTAATATTATTGTGCGTAAGACTGCAATGAAACTCGCCGATGGCCGTGACCTGTTTTATTTCGATGATTCTGAACCGTATGTGACCGGCCAGAAAACACGTCGACTCGATGATCCGCGCCCCCTGCCGGACCGTTTCGAACCTGTCGACGGCCATCCTGTCACCGGACCGGTGATGCGCCGCGATCCGCTGACTGGCGACTGGATTCCGATGGCATCCCATCGGATGAACCGCACCTTCTTACCACCAGCCGATGCCAACCCACTGGGACCAGCCCGTCCGGGGGCAAAGTACCAAGACGGAGAGATTCCCGATACAGACTATGACGTAGTGGTGTTCGAAAATCGTTTCCCATCCCTGATGGAAACCCCTGAAACCGCAGCGGTTGTGCCAAGCCCACACCAAGTAGATGACGAACCGCTTTTCCTGGAAGCCCCCGCCAACGGGCGCTGTGAAGTGGTGTGCTTTGGCTCAGACTTGCACACGAATCTGGTGGAAATGGGACCGGGACGGATGCGTACCGTTATCGAAGCCTGGGCGGATCGCACCGCTGCGCTGTCGGAGCTGCCGCAAATCAAACAAGTTTTTGTTTTTGAAAACCATGGCCAAGACATTGGGGTGACCCTATCCCATCCCCACGGACAAATCTATGCCTATCCTTATTTGACCCCGAAAACCGAGGCGATGCTGCGTCAAGCTAAAGCCTTGGTGGAAAGAACCGGAAACCGGCGGGTGAATCTGATTAAGTCGGTACGCGAGGCCGAAATCAACGCCGCTACCCGTATGATTGCCGAAAATGAATACTGGGTGTGGTATGTGCCCGTCGCCGCCCGCTGGCCGATAGAATTCCACTTGGTACCAAAGCAAATCGTGGCGGATTTCCCGGAACTGGATGAACACCAGCGCGCGGCCTTGGCTGATATTTACCTGCGGATGCTGATTGTAGCCAATCACTTCCACCGTGATGCTGCGGGGGAATATCTTGCGGTTAACTATATTTCCGCCTGGCACCAGGCTCCCATCTTAGAGGCGGATGGACGCCAGTTGTTGGGATTGCACAACGAATTCTTCTCGTTCCAGCGGGCACCGGGGAAGCTGAAATACTTGGCCGGCTCGGAATCTGGCATGGGAGCTTGGATTTCGGATACCACGCCGGAATTGATTGCCGCCCGTACCCGCGAAGCCGCCCAAGAATGCGTGAAACTCGGGGCTTTTCGCGGTCTTAACGGTCCAATCGATTGGAAATAGGTATGAACACTGTCCTTGACCCGCAGTTCGCTGTGCCGTATGCACCTCATGAAGGGGCTACCCGCGCCGCGAAACTGTTCCACCTGGCCTTTGCGGATAAACCCGCTGGAACTTACCGTGCGCCGGGGCGGGTGAACGTAATCGGGGAGCACACGGACTATAACGGTGGGGTGGCGCTGCCTTTAGCCTTGCCGCACGCGACCTACGCCGCGATGCGTCCGCGTTCTGACCGGCGGATGCGCGTGGTGTCTGCCCAGATGAGCCAGCCGATAGACCTGGATTTGGATGAATTATCGCAATCCCTGACCGATGCCAGCCGAGACGACGGTTCGCGGGTGTTCACCGGACCGGGGGCGTACGTCGGGGGAACGGTTCTGGGGCTAGAGGACGTCCTGAATCGCGTGGGGGAATTCCCGGGTTTTGACGTGGCGATTGATTCCTGTGTGCCGTTGGGGGCGGGCTTGTCTTCCTCGGCGGCATTGGAATGCGCCGTGGCGGTGGGGGTTGATGACCTGTTGACTTTAGGGCTGTCCGACACGGTTGCGGGACGTCATGTTTTGCTTGACGCGGGGCGACGCGCCGAAAATTTCTATGTGGGGGCACCCACTGGGGGTCTAGATCAGGCAGCGGCGCTGTTATGTTCCCCGGGGCATGTCATTTTGCTAGATTGCCGCACGCTTGATGCCGAACCGGTCGAGTTTGATTTGGCCGCGCGGGGTTTGGAACTGCTGGTGATTGACACCAAGGCGCATCATGACTTGGCTGACGGTCAATACGCGAAACGCCGCCACAGTTGCGAGGTGGCGGCCGCCGCCTTGGGGGTCGAATTTTTGGGGGATTTGCTAGCGGATTCAGGGGTGAAAGCATCGTCGCCAGCCATGTCCACCGGGCTCGACTCGCCGGGTGGCATCCCGAGGGCTTCGGCTGTTGGCAGCCCCGCAAAGTTTGCGGAAATCCTCTCGCGTCTGCACACCGCGTTGGGTGATTCCCCCACTGCCGCCGAGGTGCATCGGTGCACCAGGCACGTGTTGACTGAAATCCAACGCACCCGGGATTTTGTGGCGGAATTGCGGGGGGCATGGAACCCCGAAGTGCTGGGTGATTTGATGAATGCGTCTCATGAATCCTTACGCTATGACTACCAGGTAACCTGTGCCGAGTTGGACACGGCGGTCGAAGCGGCGCGTCAGGCCGGGGCGTATGGGGCGCGCATGACGGGCGGCGGCTTCGGTGGTTGCGCGATTGCCTTGGTCAAACAGGAAGCGGTTGAGCCGGTGGTACAAGAGGTGGCGGGGACTTTCGCCTCGGCAGGGTTTGATGCCCCGGCGTTTTTGCTGTCCGAGCCGGCTGCGGCTGCGGCTGCGGTGCAAGTAAGTGCGCCGCTGAGAGTACCGTGACAACGGATTCGACGCGCCTAAGCTGTTTGACGGCTCGGACGTGCGGGTTCATGAGGTGCTAGCCGAAATTCCCCTTAAATGTCAAGACAAGTGCGTTTTGTTTCTATTATTATGAGGAGTGGCATCGTAGAATAGCCTAGTGTGAGCGGGCATGTGTCTGATGTGACAGATGCCCGAGGGCGGTTAGCATTAAGGAGCGCAGATTATGCAGCTAAACGGCTTGGGACTCTACCAGTCGAATACCCTGGCCAATCCCTGGTCTAATGCCGTTGCGACGCGCCCCAACTTCAAGCCCACCACCTACCAAAAACCCGCTTCCGCCCAGGCCGGGGCGCTTAGCTCGTCCAAGGGAGTTGCGCCGCTCGTCGGGCGCACCGTGGCCAGCACCGGTCGCCCCATCAAGATAGACGGAGCCGGCGACGAGGTTTCGGTTTCCCCTACTTCCTCTACCCGAGCCGAGGTTTCGCGCGCGAACCTTCATGCGCAAACTGCTCAGGCGGCGGTTACCACCGCCAATGCGGTCAACGATTCCCTGAGTAAAACCGAACTGGTGCTGGGCGGAATGGGACAAATCGTCTCTACCTTGAACAACCCCGGCAGTCTGAGTGCCTCGCACCGGCGGGAACTAGCGGGACAATTCGGGAAACTCGCCGATTTCTTGGATAAAATCGCCACCGAGGAATCCTTTGCTGGACACCAAACCCTGGACGGGAAGTTCCGCGCTACCTTTTCGGTAGCGGGCGAAACCAAAGTAACGATTGACGCGACCCTGCCCAATGGTAAAGGCTTCACCACCGAAGGCCTGGGGTTGAAGGGATTTGCAGGGTTCCTGGCGGCTCACGGGGCGCACTTGAACCCGATACAGGGCGAGGCCATTGGCAAAGGGATTGATATTGCCCGCAGTGCCGTCTCGCAGGTTCGCACCGGTTTGACCCAGGCGGCTGAATCCGCCGTGGAAGCCATGACCCACAGTTCCCCCCTGATGAGTCCTGAGGTTCAAGGTAAACCCGAGACTGCCGCGCATCTTGCGGCACAGGCCAAGGACAGTATTCTTAATTCCGCCCGCGTGGCGTATCGTGCCCAAGCTAACACGGCCGCTTCGTCGGCGTTGCGGTTGTTGTCGTAGCTTTAAGCGATGGGCATATAAGGGCGAAAAGCAGATATCTTGACGTCAAGATAAGCCTGTGACCTGAGGTCATGCGTTTCGTGCTATTGTGTTAATTGGCTTATGTGTCCATAATCTTGATTCAAGGGTAATAATTCGGACAAGTCCGCCCGTTCCCCCGAAGCGCTGATTTGGTTGGCACCTAATGCATCCGCCCAACAAAGGCGACCCACCGCCAAAGCGAGCCAAGTCGAGGGCGACATCTCAACCACCGCCGGGGGAGTGCCCCGCCGATGCGCGGTGCCAGCCATAACCTGAACCGCCCCGAAAGGCGGCACCCGAACCTCGACCGCATGCCCGGGAGCCCGCTCGGCCAGCACCTGGAGCGTCCACCGCACCGCCATCGCCACCGTATTCCGGGGCACGGCGCCCGAAGTACCCGCTTCGTTCGCGTCGTGCGGACTATTCCCCGCAAGCGTCCCCGCCGCTATCGCTGAAATGTATGCACAAAGCGCGGCGTATCCCTGGTCATCAGCAATCTTTTTAGCCATAATCCCCATTAAACCACTCCCAGGAATCATTCAGGATGCTATCATTGAACGAACAGATTTGAACCGTGAAAGGGTGACAGGATTGAGCCGAAAGCTAGCTGGCCTGGGTAAACCCAAAATTCACAGCTTTCAGGAAAGAAAGGGGGGAAAGCAAATGGGCATCCGATCCAGTGCGGCTTCATCGCGACTGTTAGCGCGGGAAGCAGCGAAAGCGCGGACGGCGCGGCGCCTGGACTTGCTGCGGACTTTCCCCCGATGCCGCCAGGCTGATGTATTACTGATTCAATCCCGTTTAGAGCAAAACCAGATTCAAGAAGCCCGCCGCTGTCTCGCGGAAGCCCAGAATTCCCTGGGTGCCTTGCAAAAAGCCGGGCACGTCCTGTATGAACTGATTGAACACTTGGGACGAATCGGGAAAATCGTCACCGGCCACAACACCGCCACTCAGTCAGATTTGGAAGCCGGTCTGAAGCGGCTGCAAGAATCCCTGTTGGACGCGAAATATGAAGGCAAGAACCTCTTGGATGGCACTGAATTCCCGGTATCGCTGCCAGGAGGCAAAGTTATCAAAGCGGCGATTGGTGGGGCAAAACTGTATAACCTGGCCGAATTTTTGGCTCACGGGGGCGACGGTATCAAAGGTATCAGCTTGGCGAGCCCCCAGGACAGCGCAGGCGCCTTGCAACACGCCATCACCCTGGTGTCCATGGCCTTGAACCAGGTTTCCACCCAAATCGAGCAAATCGGCAGGGTGACGGACTCTCTTGAAGGTCAGCTAGACGAGGCCATGCGGAACTATCCGAACCTGGATGAACCTCTCGCCGGAGCGAAGAACTGCGCCGTGGCCATCCAAAAATCGCCCCACGCCACCACCAGCTCGCAAGCCGTGCTAAACCTGATTCTGACACGAAAACTGCTGGTAGACTAGCCGCCCACCCCCGGTAACTGTCAGGACAATTAAACATTTCTTGCGAAATGCTTTTTTTACTGCTTCATAGGCCTTACAATAAAAAAGGCGGTTGCTGCGACTATTTAACTGGTTGCCCGGTCTAGACCGGATTCGCTGGATTCAAGGATTGGATTCTTAGAACTATCAAGGATGGTAGGCCTATGGCCACTTTATCAGTGGACGGAAAATATGCTGCGGGAAGCAATTCTCCCGCAGCGCCCGGCTCTACCTACCCGATTCCCGCCCCTAATGCCGAGGCTGATTCCCTGGCACCTCATGAACAAAACCCCAACCCCAACGCCGGTGCCAGCGCAGCCAGCGCATCCGGCGCATCCGGCACCCGTGGCACCCGTGGTGCCAACGTAACCGGCGCAACCAACGCCGGCACCCCAGCCAATCCACCCGCTGCGTCGGGCGAAGTGGACACCGCCGGAATGCCTCGCCACCTGGCCTATGTGATGGAATCCCTGGGCGAGGACTTCACCGACGGGGCGGGAGCCGGAATCGCGACGACTTACCGTTCCGGGGGCTCGGACAGTTCGGGTGCGGCGGGCAGCATCCGAACCGGTGGCACCGGCCTGCGGCGAGGCGGGCACGCGAGAACCTCTGGCGAAGGCGATTTTCCGTACCCAGACGCTGACTTGGGTTTTAACGTCGACCCCGCGTTCGGTGATACCGGCGACATCCCGGTCGGACGGTCGGTCGGTTTTTCGCCCCGGGCTTCATTAGGTGCGGGCGCGACCGGCGGCTGGCGGGGGAATCCGGCTAATAATTTTCTGGGCAACGCCCTGGCCAACACTTTTGGCGTATTCCCCGGGGCGGGCGGAGCCGGGGGAGCACCCCGGGGCGGAATCACCTCTTCCTTGAACACCAACGTGATGGCACTCCAGGCGTATCGCAACATGGCCAACGCCCACAAGATTCTCAATGACTCCCTGTTGAAACTGACCAGCGGCGAGCGCATCAATAACCCCGGCGACGATGCGGCCGGCCTGGCCTTGGCCGAAAACATGCGTTCCCAGCTGCTGGGCAGCAAACAGGCCGTGCGCAACGCCCAAGACGGAATTTCCCTGGTGCAAACCGCCGAGGGAGTGCTGGGCACCGTTCACAATATGTTGCAACGCATGCGCGTCCTGGCGGTTCAAGGAGCTAGCGATTCCAATCAGGATCAACGCGGTAACATTGTCACCGAGATGGACTCGATTCGCGTCGAGATTGGCCGCATCGGCGAAGCCACCGAGGTCTTGGGGCGCAAGATTCTGGGCGATAAATACGTTGAGCCCGCCGATGCGCTGCGATTCCAGATTGGTGCCAACGGGACGGATTTGGACACTATCGCGGTGACTTTCGTGGATGTGGTCGACATTGCCCACGCCCAGCTGGGTGAAATCCCCCAGGATGCCAGCCACGAAGCCTTCCAGGGCGCGATTGTGAATATTGACGGCCAGATAGAGGTGATTTCCACCGCGCGGGCAACGCTGGGCGCGGTCATGAGCCGCTTTGAAAACACGATTAACACTTTGAATGTGACCGTAGAGAACCTGGCTGCCGCCCGGGGGCGGATTCAAGACACGGATTTCACCACGGAATCGGCGGAATATATGCGTGGCCGGATTCTGACCCAAAGTTCCCACGCCGTGATGTCCCAGGCTTTGTTGGCACCGCGCGGGGTGCTGTCGCTGCTGTCGGTGGCGTAGGTTTGGTGCGTCCGGTTGCGGCGGGGGGCGGGCTTGTTTTTGTTTGGGGATTCATGAGGTGCCAGCCCGGGCGCTGCGCCAGGTTTCCCGGAAAGCGGCTTAATCTGGTTTCAGGTATGCCCGGTGGACGGGAATCCGGGGAATTGCCCCCAGTGGCATTGTTCCGCTAAGATAGAACCTGCTGCCTGTGGTGGCTTAGTTTCATACCTGGAGGATTCGCCTAGTGGCCTATGGCGCACGCTTGGAAAGCGTGTTGGGTGCAAGCCCTCGGGGGTTCGAATCCCCCATCCTCCGCTAGCTGAATCTGAAACCCTTGGGAAGCCAAGGGTTTCAGTGTTTTTAGCCCGGTATTTCAGCGATTGTGTGATTTTCATATTTTCCACACAGTATGATGATTTCCATGGAATTCCATTCCGTTAGCCCTCATATAGCCCTCGGGTTGGGGTGATTTAAGATTTCTGGGAGGTCTGATGTCTGAAGAAGCTGCTGTTGAAGATGAGCAACCAAAGAAGAAGCGAAAGTCTCGTAAAGGCTTCGGTTCTATAGAGAAGCTCAAGTCCGGGCGATACCGGGCATATTGGCGTAAAGGCAGCATTAAGGTTTTGGCAGATGAGACCTTTCCCAATCGGCAGTTGGCCAGTGATTGGCTGGCGGCTCAACAGGTGGCTATTGCTAAGGGATTGATTGACCCTGAGTTAGCTGAGGAAGAACTGAGCCCGGTCAAAGCTGACGTTCCCACATTCAAGGAATGGAAGGAAACCTATCTAGCTAGGAGAGAGAAGGAGGGCGGTATGAAGCCAAAGACGATTCAATCGTATAAATCCTGTTTCAAAGCCCACCTTGAGGACACCTTCGGAGATATGCTCATCAATCTCATAACTAACCAGCAGGTGAAGGATTGGTATAATAGCTTTGACGGGAAGAAGCTGGGTGCGAGGAAATCTACCTACCGCGTATTTTCTGCCCTGATGAATGCTGCGGTTGATGAAGGGCTGATTGACGCTTCTCCCGTTCATGTCAAGGGTGCTGTGTCAAAGAAGCCCACGACCGACAATCACCGCAACATTGTGGCGACCTGCGACCAGGTTAGTCGTCTTGCTGAGGCTATGCCGGACGAATATAGGATTGCTGTACTGTTAGCGTTCTGGTGTTCCCTCCGTTTCGGAGAGATAACTGAACTACGCCGAAAAGACGTTCGGTTCAAGGGAGAAAAAGCGGTCATTAGCGTTACCCGTGCTGTGCAATATGCCGCTGGCTTCGGTTACACGGTTGGTCCGCCGAAGAGTGAAGCCGGTATCCGGGACATTGCGGTTCCGCCAACAATTGTCGCTGATTTAAAGGGGCACATAGCCAAGTACGTTGCCCCGGATAAAGAATCATTGTTGGTTCACTCTCCCGCTTCGCTAGTCAAGTGGTACTCTAACAAATCTATGAATGGCCATTTCGCTAAGGCCAAGAGAGCAGTTCCTGACTTAGACCAGAGATTTACCTTCCACGGACTTCGCCACTCCGGGCTTACCTTGGCTGGCCAATCCGGGGCAACCTTGGCAGAGCTTATGCATCGGGCTGGTCATGCCAATGCAGAGACTGTCATGATATACCAGCACGCTACCCAAGACCGCGACGCCGCCATTGCCGAAAAAATGAGTGCAATTTCAAACTAATTGCGTACAGTCCGGTTGGTTTCGAAGCCTCTCTTTTTAAGCTCCTTTATTTATCCACAATGTGCATTTATCATTTATTACACGAAAGGGCAACAGGTAAATGTTCCATGTGAGAGGAATGCATGGAGTTGACGAACAAAGAAAGGAGGCGTGTTGTGTCTTACTCTGATATGCATCCGGACATTTGCGTGTTCACGGTTAATAAACTGCGATTCGTTTGGGTTTGAATCGACGTAGCGTTTACCGGCTTATTGCTGATGGGCGGTTGAAAGCTGTACGCCTGGATGGCATCGGTTCGGGTGTACGTGTCACTCCGGACAATCTTCGTGCTTATTTGAGCAAAGCCATCCATTAAGCCGCTGTTTATCCATATCCCCGCATATTTAAGGTTCCCAGTCTCCCGACCATTCTAGAAGGTGCGGGTTGGCGTCTGGTCTTGGATTTTGGTGGGGCGGTATTGGTCTTGGGATTTTCTTTTAGACCTCGATTTCCGCCTGGCAAGGTACCCGGTTTTTTCGGCTGGTAGCGGCGGAAATTGAGGGCTGTTTCTTCTTTCCCTGGGATAACTGCACACTTTTTTACCTGCTGCTTGCTGTGGCTGGGGCTGGTATTCCCCGGGCTGGCGAGTTGTTCCCTAATGAATGGTTGCATTGTTCTGCTCTTTCTGCTAGCGGAACACGCGACGGGGGTTCCTGTTGCGGGAATGCTGCGAGTTTCCGCTGGCGGGGGGTGTGGTTGCGGCTTCTGGGGGCTGTTTGGCCTGGGGTGCCATTCTTCGAGTAAAGAAACGGCAGCGAGTGCGGGAAAGCTTTTGGGTGTGGCGGGCTGCCGTGCCCGTAGGGCAAAAGGCAGCCCGCCTGTTGGGTAGGCTTTTCGTTCATTATTGTTTTTTTAAATTTCGGAGAATGCATCCTCATCAGCGAACTTGCTCCCCAGCACCCCGTCTAATAGCTCTTTCCTTTCCAGGGGCAAATCGAACGATATTAACCAACAACGGAGCAGCCAAGAGGGCTGTTCCCCTAAGCAGTAAGGAAAAGAACAATGACTACGATTCCATTTGAAACAAACACGCCGCTCGTCGTAATGAGCGGCCCACGCCCTGCCTTTGTGTACGAGGGCGGGGTACGCACGGAGAAAAGACTGCTGGACGCCTTGGGGCGTCCGCAAGCTAGGTTCTCTGGTGTCTCCATGATTGGCGAGGAGCCAACGGAAGTCACGGTGGAGCTTCCCGAAGAAGCCTCTGAACCGGCAGTTGTCGGCGGCACCGTCATCCTTACCGGTTCCAAGCCTTTGAAGGCTGAGCTGTCCGGCGGGGATTACGGGTCTGTCCGAGTGAAAGTCATCGGCTGCGACCGGCTTATTCCAGGCCCGTCTGCCGTGAAGATTTTCGAGCAGATTAAAGCAGCCCCGGCTCCTAAACAGTAGGCATCCGCCTCACCGGTGGGGGCGGCTGTAGCTAACTGTTCCGGTCGCCCCCCACCAACTCAAATCCCCTGGGAGGTTTCTATCTCCCAATTATTAACAATTTCTCTACGAAAAGGAGTAGATGAAAATGAATACGACAAAGTTTATCAATAGGTTATCGTTCTGGGTTTTGTCTAAAATCTGGGTCACCTGCTTGTGGCTGCCGGTGTTGCTGCTTGCATGGGTTTTTGTGGAGCCTGCGTTCAGTTGGGCTGGCATCAAAGTAGTAGGTATTGCTGCCGGGGTCTTGTTCCTGGCGGGTTTGGTTATTCCTCAGTTCTGGTATGCGGTGCCGGTGTTGGGCGACGTTTGGCGTGCCTATCAGAAACGTGCTGTACGCCGGGGCAGGGAGGCTCTTGCCGCGTGCGAGCTGGTGTCTAAGAGCGACGCGGAGCATTGCAAGACGAAGCTGATGGGCAGGTTGTGGGAATTCGACTGCCCTGCTGTGGCTTCTAATAATGACAGTGCCGGAGTGTTTCAGCTTATAAGCGACCATTTGGGCTGGTTCGGTGCCAAGGACATGGAGGTTGTGGAACATGACGATTCGGGTCACTGGCTGATTCGGTTCTTGAAACAGCCTGACATGAAAGCACCCATCAGGAGGCTGCATGTTTTAACGGAATTCCCTGAGTTACGTGCTGATACTTCCTGTATCGAGTACGGGGTGGACGGGTTCGGCGACGAGCAGTATTTCTTCCTCCGTAACCAGTCGGGAATGCTGGTCGGGGGAATGCCCGGAGCGGGTAAATCCGCTGGTATGCAGGTCGTTGTCGGCTCCTTGCTGACTTCTCCGAATACACAGGTTCATGTTATTGACGCCAAAGGCGGGGCGGACTGGTCTTGGACAGAAGACATGGCACAGTCTTACATAGGCGACAGTAGCGATTTCGATGCTGTTCTTGAGCGTCTGGAGTCTATACAGGCCGAGATGTACCGCAGGCAGTCTGGCATATATGAAGAATTCGGGGTCGCTAACTTTTGGGACAAGCGGCTTAGCAGAAACTGCCCCCTGATTTGCCTGGTAATTGACGAGGTGCAGACTTTTCTCGATGTTAAAGGTGCAGGCAAGCAAGACAAGGAGAAAATCACCGCGATTATCGCTGACTTGATAAAAAAGGGCAGGTCAGCAGGTATTTTCTTGATTCTTGCTACCCAGAAACCCACCGCCGACGCTATACCCACCAGCATTAGGGACAACATAGGTATCAGGGCTTGCTTCCACGTCGCCACCCGCGAAGCAGAACAAGCAGTCCTTGGGTATCCGGCAGAAAACACTCTTTCCCTGGCATACACAATCCCTGCCGACAACCCCGGCCAGGCAGTAGTGGTCACGCATGACGGATTCCGCCGGAACGTCAAATTCTCGTATGTTCCCCCTTACATCCTGAAACGCTACGCCGAACAGGCCAGACAGGCAAAAGAAGGAGCTGCACTGTGACCCAGGAACAAGAAGCAGTTTGCGAATCGAACGCTGACCGGGTGCGAGTTCTTGCTGGTGGCGGCACCGGCAAGACTCACACCATGGCCGAGCTAGCCAGGCGAAACCCGGAGGGCTGCCTGGTGCTTGCCTATACTGTCGCTGCCGCCAGGGAGTTTTATAGCCGTATCATGAATCCTCTGGTAGAAGTACGGACAGTTCATTCCCTGGCGTTGGAAATCCTGCGGGTGTTTCCGGGCATTGAAATCCCTGAAATCAACCATGAAGAAGCAATTGACGAACTGGCTGGCGACTGCCTGGTTGATGCTGGTGTTCCCAACAGTTCAAGCAACCGGAAAATCCTCGTTAAAGGCTTGGATTTCCTGCTGGCCAGAGAGTTCTCCCTGGAAGGATTTGCGTCTTCGTCTTCCACCCTGGCAGCGGCGAAACTCCCACGATTAACCGAGTCCCTTTACAGCCAAATGGTTGCAAATGGGCTTGCCACTTTTAACATGTGGGTGTATCTCGCGGTGTTGCTCTTGGAAAACAACCCGGACTTCCTCAAGGCACAATCCCAACGCTGGCAGACGGTCATCGTGGACGAAGCCCAAGACCTGACCCCGCTGCTCGCCCACCTTATCCGGCTGCTGGCCGGGGGCTCCCGCTTGGTCATAGTGGGCGACCCGTGCCAGGAGATTTTCGGCTACTCCGGTGCAGGAATCCGCTGGTTCACCGACCCAGGATGGGAAGAATACCATCTGACGACCTGCTTCCGTTCCGCTCCTGAAATTCTAGAGGTGGTCAACCGTGCCCGTACCGACGGGTTAACCGTTTCTGCCGCGAATCCCAGGCTCGCTGGGAGCGTGGAACGTCACAGTTATGACCCCGGCAATAAGGATTGGGACAGGCTCTTCGCAGACAACATACGTTCCAGCCGGGAGGCGGGAACCGTTGCGGTGCTCGCCCCTACCCATGCTGAACTACGCAGGGCAGGAAAAATCCTTGACGCTGCTGGGATTCTCTACCGGCAAAACAACCCCGACGACGAGCCAGACTTCATCGCCCCCGCACCCCGCACGACCAAGGGAGGGACGGTCATTCTTTCCACGATTCACTCCGCTAAAGGCATGGAATGGGACTCGGTGCACGCCATAGCCATGGGAAGCTTGGTACACCCCAGCGTACTCACGGGATTCCAAGAAAGGAATTTGCAGCATGTGGCGGTTTCCCGCCCGAAAACCCGCCTCTACATGTACTTCTGGGAAGGTGGGGAGAATGTCTAACAATCAGGCATCCAAAGCGAAAGAACTGTACAGGAAAGCTAATAAGTACTGTTCGAATCCCCGCATCATTAAAGGGAAATACTACAATTGCGGTTCTCGCCTCGTCTCAGTCTGCCCTCATTGTGCCTACCTGTACAGGGGTGACTGGTTGGTCATCAACTACAGCGGCTGCCTGTCAGGGAAAAATCTTCCCGCAGAGGCATTGGAAGGCTACGTTTTTTATTTCCTGACGCTCACTGCACCCTCGTTCGGGGCAGTTCACTACGTCCCTAAAGACCACGACAAACTGAAAATATGCGGCTGCGGCAAAACCCACACCCCGGAAGACCTGGGGTTCAAAGGAGTCCCGTTAGACCCGGATTCCTACGATTATGCAGGGCAGGTCGCCTGGAACAAGTCTGCTGCCTCTCTTTGGGGCAACACTTATCGGGCATTGAGAGAAAAATACCCGTCCCTGGATTTTTTCAAAGTATGGGAATGGCAAGCACGTGGTGCCTTGCATCTCCACGCAGTACTCAGGGTGAAACAGTCTGAAGGGACGAAGCCCGAAAAAATCACAGAAATCGCTTTGAACCAGCACTCACACGGGCACGGGTGGGGCGAAAAATCTTTATGCGAGCCCGTGAAAGACAGTACGGAACGCGAGAAACGCACCAAGTACACAGGCAAATACGTTTCATACTCCGCGAAATCCTGGGGACAATTCCTTGCCTCCCAGCAATACGACCCGACCCTCATCAACGAGCACTACCGCCGCTTGGACAAGGCAGCGAAAGAGCTGGTTTGCCCCAAATGCGTGAAAGGCGAGACTTGCACTGCCGCCTGCCACGCCAATTTCGGTGCGACCTCCCGCGTAATCTCCAACTCCAGGAAAAGCAAGGACACCCCCGGCTGGTCTTTGAACGGAACAACCAGGAAAGTCTTGAAGCAGAAACGCTACAATCTCTACACCTCCAACTACGACCGCGACGAAACCAAGATAGGAATGGCACGAGCCAAGAAAGCACGCCAGGAACTCGCCAACCTCAACTCCAGCCGGCAAGACATCGCCGCCAGGTTCGCCAACATCACCGCCCGATACTACAAACCCGGCACAACCCGCCCCGGCACAAGGAACCGCCGCTCCAAGTCCTCCCTGGCAGGACACCCCGCCCCGTTCTAACCGCACCGGGTCGCCCAACATGAAGCCGTATTCCATCCACGCCTCGGCGACCGGCGATAACAGCGGGGTGAACGCCACCCCAATTACGGCCACAGCAAACGGTTTGCCTCAAGGCGTCACCTATACAGTGACCAGGGATTCCGGCTCCGACCGGCGTGGGGTTACTGTTGCATTCAGCGGCACCGCGAAAAAGCCAGGAATTTACCCGGTCACCGTGAGCTTCGAGAGGGCTAATACTACGGGCAGGGGAACGGTGAGTAAGTTCAACATCCACGTCTCCGACACCACCGCCCCGGTCATCCAGCCCATTTCAGACAAAGCCCTGAAGACGGATTCTAAAATCACCCCCGGCAAGAACCAGGTGAACATTCCGTTCCAAATCACCGACAATTCCGGGGTGTATATCGTCAGTTCAGTAACTGGTCTGCCGAAAGGGCTCGCCTGGACTAAGAGCGGTATCACCGGGAACATCGACCCGTCCGAAACCGGGAAAACCTTTGACGTGACGGTGAACGCCGAAGACACCATCATTCCGGGGCACCCGACGCATGAAATCAACAAGTCCTCTAAGTCTTTCCGGATTACTGTGGCGGACGGCACGGAGCCGGACATCGGCACCACCGATTTCGCGGGTTTAACCGACCGGCTGGAGCCGCAGCCTGGGCAGGTCAGCCGGGAGGTCAGTTTCGAGCTGGTCACGGGCGACAATTCCGGGATTAATCCGGACGTGTCTTTCTCCCGCCCACTGCCGGACGGCCTGAAATATGACAAGTTCACGAAGATGATTACGGGCAGGTTAGAACCGCACACGTTCCTGCAAACCCCGTACCGTCTGACTGTCACCGCGAAAGATACGGCGGGCAACGTCCGCAACAAGTTGATGACCGTAACGATTTCGGACGGTACTGAACCGCAAATCACGTTCACCGACCAGACCGCGAACACGGGGGACAACTTCTCCTACACGTTCCCGAATGTTTCGGACAATTCTGGTAACAAGCCGAAAGTGACGTTGGAAGGGATTCCTCGCGGCTTGGGATGGAATGACGTGTCCTACACCCTGTCCGGGACTATTCTGCCGGAGCTGGCCAGGAACAACGGCGTCAATAAGATGACGGTTGTTTCTCGCGACCTGGCGGGCAACTCTACTAATCCGAAAGTGTTCACCCTGAAAGTCATCGACACGACCCCGCCCGAGATTCCCGAAATTATCAAAGACGAACACGGCAACCCTCTGGTTGTCGACGGGCTGCATGTGCTCAATGACGACACCACCACCACGGAGGACGTGTACACCAGGCAGATTGTCGCCACAGACAATTCCGAGTCCGACTTGAAGTATGACATCAGCGGGCTGCCTTTAGGGATAGGGTACGACGAGGACACCGGGCTGATTTCCGGCATGACGAAGAAGCCAGGAATTTACCCGATAGATGTGAAAGTGACCGACCCGTCGGGCAACACCTCTGTTGGTGCCAGGTACTACCTGACTGTTTTGGACAAGACCTTGCCGTCCATGGTTGGCGACCCGCAGTTAACCGGGGAAACCTCCGTTAAGAACGAGGTGGAGCTGCAATTCAGCGACAACGACGGCTTCCCGCCCTCTCTGGAACTGGGGCAGATGCCGCAAAACAACGCGACCCAAAACATCGCCACTGAGGTAGTTCAGGACCCCGCCACGGGGCTCACTACTCTGAAAGTGACGGTCATAGCCCGCACCCCGGGAGTACGGGAGTTCCCGGTCACAGTCACCGACCGTGCAGGCAACGCCTACACGGACAAGGTTGTGATAAACATTGTGGACACCACTCCGCCGACTATATCTGGCGGCCCTTTCAAATGCGAGACCGGCAAGCCTTGCAACAAGAAAATCAATGTTAACGACAACTCCGGCGGTAAAACCACCGTGAGTGTGGATAATCCGGGGCAACTGCCGCCCGGGGTGACTATTGACCCCGACGGCAACATCACCGGGAATACCGACAAGCCCGGGGAATACCGGGTTGACGTGACTGCTAAGGACGAGTCCGGCAACGAGACGAAAACCGTCGTGGTGATTATCGTGACGGACTCCACCCCGCCGACCGTCACGATAGACGGCAAAGATACCCGGGACGCCAACGCGGAATACACTTTAGAAGTTGGAACCCCGATAAACCCGATTAGGTTGGAGACCAGCGACAACTCCGGCGAGGCCACACGCCTGGAGTTCGGGCCGCTGCCCGACGGGCTGCAATTCGCCCCCGACCGTAAAGGCGGAACCATTTCGGGCACCCCGATTAAAACCGGGGACTATACGACTCACGCCACCCTGTCAGACCCGTCGGGCAACATTACTAGGTTTACTATTCTGTTCCACATCATCGACACCACCGCCCCGAAAGCGACCGGCGGGGAAGGTTCTAAAATGGTGAACGGTCATATCCAGTGGACTGTGGAAGCCGGAACCGATATAGAACTGAAAATCAACGTGAAAGACAACAATCCCGGCGTGAAACCCCTGGTTTCTTTGGCTTCCGGGAAGCTGCCCGACAATACGGAACTCAGCCAGGACGGTGTGTTGAAAGGAAAGCCGCGTGACCTGGGAGTCTACAACTCTACTTGGCGTGTTGCCGACCCGGCAGGCAATAAGACCGACATACAGGTCAGAGTGAATGTTGTAGACACCACTCCGCCGATGATAGTCATGCCGAAGACGCTCTCCCTGCCCGCCTGCGAAGCAATGGTGAACCTTACTTATCCGATACAGATTCTGGACTCGGCACGCAACGGAGCCGTTGAAGTTACTAATACGACGGGAGCCCCAGACGGGCTGAAATATTCTCATGCCGACTTCATCAAAGACCGCCAATTCTTCGGAATTCTAGGCAAGAAAGCGAAACCGGGAACCGTCTACCATCCGGAGTTCACGGCACGCGACAAAGCCGGGAACCTGGCTACTGAGACCGGAACCATCAAAATAGTGGCCTGCACCCCGGAAGAAATCGAGAAGGCGTTGAGAAACGCCCCGCAGGTCCCAGACGGGCTGCGGGACGGGTATCCTAATGCCGACATCTCCGGGGGTAACAACGTCGGCGGCAACATCGGGCCGCGTGCCTCCGCCGGGATGCTTGCGAAAACCGGCGTCGCCCTCGGCTCGCTGGCACTGGTAGGTGCCATGGCCGGACTCGGCGTGCTAGTCGCACGCAAATCAAGAAAACAGATGAAGTGACGTTACCCCCCGCCGTTTACGGTTTAGTGCGTGAGGGGCGGGGGAAACTTGAGGTGTCATTTTGGCACCTCAAGACTCGGAGGTTATCGACAACGTGACGTGATATTCTCGTGTGCGGGGGCACCCGCTCCGACATAACGAAACGGGCGCTCATAGACATGGCTCCTGTCTACTAGAAGCCAAAAATATATTCAATAATGTCTTGGTCACCTTCCTTAGCTGCTCGAATAGCTAAGGAAAGTGACCAAGACTTTTATCAAGTCATCTTGTCTCCGTCTTTTCTTCGACTTTGATATTTCTGCCTATCTCGACGCCACATAGACAATGCGGATGGGGTCGGGCGGATTCCGGCGGCTTTTAGGGAGTTTTTATTAATAGCTAACCGAAGTCCCATACTGCGTAGACAATAAACGCAACGATATTAGCTCCCATGAGCAAAAATATACGTTGCAAAGCGGCAGTTTCTAGCCAAAGCAGAAGGCAAGATTAATGCCAGGGCATGAAACCTGGCAGGGTTTCACGCTGAAGCCCAAGTTTTTCGCCGACATTAAAACCGGTGAAATCCTGGACTGTGCCGATTCGCTTAAGCGTGACGTGGAAACCCTGCACGACCTGGTGGAATGGCAGATAAATTCTTTAGAAGACGGGATTTTTCGAGAAATAGAGGAATTCTCTCACCTGAAACCAGCCGCTGCGGGGCATTATTTAGGAATAAAACTACCTAAAGGTGTGGTGTTAAAGGGGAAGCCTGGCTCATCCAGATTTGAATTCCTGTTCCGTGGGCACGTTGTAGAAATTCTCAGGTCTTGGAAAGCCAGACGTGACGCATCGAATGGCGAATATGATGGTTATGTTTCCGCCGGATGGAAACGAACTGCAAGCGATAGACCGCCGACCGTTCCATATCGCATGAATTTAGGCTTCGCCGGACAGTATTACGCAAAATGGTTGGAACCGGGCGTTTTGGCGATGGTGATAGACGGTCATTGGGTTGGGGTTGGGTTCAATATTCCGCCACGGTACTGCGGGAAACTCGCGTTGCCGACCGTCCGATTAAAAGACGGAGAACTTTTCTTTGATTTTGCCGTATCTAATCCGTATCAGCAGCGTGATTTAAACCAAAACTTCCTGGTTGGGGTAGATTTAGGGCAGAAGCACACGGCAACATGGGTAGTTATTAGCGGCGGGAAAATTATTGAATCGCATGATGGCTCCCGCCGAGTACATTCTTTAGAGAATAAAGTAAATGCTACGCACCGGCAAGTGATTTTTTTGCACAAGAAACTGGACAAACGGTTTTCTTACAGTGTTTGGAAAGAACTGGAACAGCAACGTGCTTCACTGTCGCGGAAACGCAAAGAGCTAGCGAAAATCGTCGCACAAGAAATAGCTGATACGGCATATATGTACAACTGTGCCGTAGTAGTCGAAGATTTGTCGCACATACGCAACACTATGGCTACCGGGCGGTGGAATCGTGGAGAGGTGAACCGCTGGTTAAACCATTACGTGGAACAAAACGGCTCCAGAGTATTACGGGTGAATGCTGCGTACACGTCACAGAACTGCTTTATTTGCGGCAACCGCAGGAAAACTACGCCTGGCCGCATCTATGCCTGCACCTGCGGTTTTACCGCCGATAGGGATGTGAATGCTGCTGCTAATATTGCTTCACGCGGATTTACCCCGTATCTAAAGATGATTGCTACTAGGAAGAAAAGTAAACGTTACGTTCCAGGCAAGCCTTCACGGAAGTCTCCCAAAATTCATGAAACATTGAAACATCCGGGACAGCGGCGTGACAAGTCGTGTCCTACCCCAAAACAGCTTAAAAGAAAAAGCCCCGCCCAAGCGGTTAAAGACAAAACCGCACCTACAGTATGGGCGGATGTGCCACAAATGGTGGTGCAGGACTCTAAAAAAGCGGCTAGAATCTTAGATTATTCTTATAGGCAATGTTCGCTTATATTGATAATTTAATATACTGTGTAGACAGGGCTCCTAACTATTAGAAGCCGAATATATCTCAATAATGGCTTGGGTCGTTTTCCTTGGCTGCTCCAGCAGCCGGGGAGATGACCTAGACTTTTTTCCAGTCATCCGCTCACGGAACCTAGGGAGCAACCACCACACGCCAGCCCGAAACCACGCTCCCGGAGCCCAAGAATCCTGTGGTCGCCGGGGTGAACGAAACCCCGAACGTTCCGGCAGACGGCAGCGGCGAGTTGGGCATCCCCGCTGCTGATTGCGGCGGGCGGGGCGGGGATGCGGCTGGCGATAAGGAAAACGGCGAAATCATGAGACGGCAAATCCCCGGTCACTTTTTACGGTGACCGGGGTTGCTTTCCCCGTAAAACCGCAGGAAGGGGCGGGTTGCTGGGAGGCGTAAAGCAAAATCCCCCATCCGGCAAAGGATGGGGGATTTTGTTGACAGTCACAACGTCAGTTCACTACCGCATACTTGTCGGGGTTCGCTCCTTCCCCGCCAATGAACACCAGGTTCTTGGTACTAGCCGGAACCTTGAGAACCGCAGACGAAGGATTCGCCAAAACCAGCAACTGTCCGGTGGAAGCTGCCAGCGGACCAGCCGCAAGAGCATCAGCAAAATTCGTGCCGACAGCCACCATTACGGTGTCGCCGCCTCTCCATTCCGACCAATTCACCAGCTTGTTCGCCGTGTCATAGCGGTCTTTCCCATCGAACCCTCCTGACATAGACACTCTCATGTTCGCCATCAACTTGTAGGTTTGTGCTCCTACTGCGTACGGATAGGTTCCCGCCACGCGATTCACCTGCTCCGGGGTATCAGCCAGGATAACCGCCGTACCGATTTTCGCCGCGACTGCGGAGGCAGCCAGGGCGTCCGGAAAGTCTTTGCCAGTGGCGACGAACACACCATACGGCTCGCCCCGAGCATTCAGCTTCAACTTTCCGCTGGCTTTCATGTTCTCGAATACTTGGAAGGCGGTATCGTAACGGTTAGCACCGGCGATACGTTCAACCTGGATGCCCGCTGCTTTCAGCGAATTCTCCACACCTTGGCTGACGGCACCGGTTCCGCCGACAATAGTAACCTTGCTGGTTCCCACGGACTTCAACTTGCTTAGAGTCTCCGGCTCGATGGCGGTGGTTCCCATAGTCAGGACTACGCCGGACTTGCTGGCACCAGCCAGGGCACCGGCCACCAAACCATCCGGGAAGTTGCGACCCGTAGCCAACACCACCTCGGACTTGTTCGCGGCGTTATCTAGCAGCATTGTGGAAGTAGAAACACGAGTGATACCACCAATACGCGACTTGCCTACCTGGATGCCTTGCGGCTTGGGCTGCTGGGGCTGCTGGGGAGCAGCAGCCAAAGTCACCTGGGCACCATGGGCAACCAGCCAGTTGTACACGTCGCGGGTGATTAGGGGTTGGGGAGAGTATTGCTCTCTAGCTACTTCAACAAGCTTTCCGTTGTGCCATGCTTCTTCCCAGGTGACACCTGCACCTTTGGAAATAACACCAATTAGACTCCCATTTAAAAATACGCCACCACCAGAGTCGCCGTAATAAATAGGGATTGGGCCACTAGACCACAAGGTATTGATGTGCGTGCTGTTTAGCGTAACCCGTCCATCGGCTACAGAGCACGAAGCGTTGTATTCACCACCAGCAATTGGATTTCCGCTGTTATCAACTAGACGTTGACCACAAAGGGAAACTCCCTGCCCTGTCATGTCACTGTCTGGAAGTGATTCACGTAAGGTAATAGAAGCCGTTGTACCAGATAAAGGAACTTTAGTAGTAATCAAAGCGATGTCAGCACCTTGATATACGGAAACCTTCGAAATGTTTCCGCCATTCCGGAAGATTCGAGAAGAAGCCGCATCACCTATTTTCATGCCGGAATTTGAGGTAATTACCACTCCGTGGAAGTTCTCAAACTCAGTACCCTTATAGTGAATACAGTGTGAGGCTGTTAGTACATGGTAAGGAGAAATCTTTGTTCCGGAACATGAGGTATCATCCAGCCAAATCTGCACCGTCGGGATGTCCTGCCCCCACTGCGGATTATTTCCGACCCCAAACGATACAGCAGGCACCCCCATTGCTGCTAAAGTTAATCCAACGAAAAAGCCGACAATTCGCTTGCGTCCGTGCTTCATTTTCGTCTCCTTTCCCTGCCCGGTCGGCTTTTCCGACCTCTTGATAAAAATTCTAAGGCCGGTTCCGCGAAAAATAAAGGAGCTATGTCCGGTTTTCGTTGGAATTGCAATCCTTTCCCGCTATTTTGCGGCGAAAAGTCAAAAACAGAAAAGCCCGAATAATCCCCCGCAGCACCTTGGGTGCCCCGAAAAACCCGCATCGAACGATATTAGGAACGTGAGACTCGATTGACCCTGGTTTTGGAAGCGAGGAGATAGAAATGGGAAACCTGAAAAATAAACTTTTGGCGGTAATTGCTGCGGGGGCACTGTCGGTGACTGCCCTGGCTTCGATAACGCCTTTCACCGAAAATCCGACAGACCTGCCCCAGGCGAACGCCTCTGGCAGTCTAAAATCCACTACGGAAGGCGGCGGGAAAGGAGCTCCGCCCTCGTGGTTTGCGAAGCTGGCCGGTAAATGGAACGAGTGGAAAGCCCAAGGCAGTGCCTATCTGGAATTCAGCGACCAGCCGGATAGTCATATATTCAATAAGGTTGCACCTGACCCGAACGGCCCACGCCCACCGGAAGACGTTCCTAAAGCCCCGCCCTCCGGCACAGGGAACATGGTTCCCGCCAATCGGCCTACCGGTGGCACGCCTGGTATCCCGGGTTTATGTAAGTGCACCGAGTGGTCTTACAAGATTGTGGACGGCGAACGCGTGCGTGACAAATGCATCGCCTCGTACCGTTACACCGACATCCACCGCCGTTTGAACGTAGGGTATTTTGCCCCAGGACAGGTTCAGGGGGCAGGTGAGCTGTGTGAGGCTCCCGGCCCATGGATGTTGACTAACGAGGAGAAAGGCATCCGCAAGGAGCTGAAAGGCAACTCCATTATTGAAGCGTTTTTGAAATACAAGTACGGGCAAATGGGTGACCGTGACCTGCATCAATATTTTACTGAGAGGTACCCGAAGGATTTCCCGAACCGCAACTTTAAGCCGGAAGTTGACGTGCAACTGATTTCGGTTGCGGGTGCGGGCATGACTCAAACCCCGGTCGGGCGTGAAGCCTGCGACTACTACTCTCCGGGGGTGAACAAGCCGTTCGAGGACTACATCAAGGAAACCGAGGACTCTATCAACAATTGGGACGGCGGGGCCTACGCGGCTGCCGACTTAGGAGGCGGCGACGGAGCATCCTCGAAGTACATTGCTGTGAAGCGTGGCGGTCAAATATGGAGCGAGATGGATAAGTGGTGGAAGTCCCACCCCAACTATGTAATGGCGAGTCCCGGTTGTATCTACAAATTCAGTATTAAGGCTTCCGCTACTGACGCGGGTGCGGCTGGCCGCTGTGTGACCGCAGTCCAGGCGTGGAGCGACCAGATTGATGGGCCGAAGACTTCTAATAATCAGACCCGCGACATGCTGTTGAAGAAGACTGAGTTCGGCGACCGGTCTATCGACATGACGCCTGGTAAGAACCGCATCCACTGGGCTAAGAACAATGACCCTGACCCGGATACTTCTCAGGTGATGACTGATTTCGGGGTGCCCTACGACAAGACCGACGAGTACAAGAACTCTGAGTTTTACAAGAACGCCGCGAAAGGTATCGGCACCGGTTTCCAGGGAGAAAGCGAACCGAAACTGAACTATAAGACGGGAGTTTTAGGAAACAGTGCTGATTTAGTATGGGCGTGCGACAACTCCTACTTCCAGTTCGGTAACGAAGGGCAGATGAAGGACGCCGGGGGCGACTTTAAAGACGGACTACATAAACCCGGCGACGACCTCGGAACCACCCCTATCGGCACCGGGAAATATACTCAAGACGGCGACGGGAAACCAGTGTTCCATCAGGACACGGAGACCGGCGACATGGAGGGTGCCCTGAAGAACATGGTGGACTCCGGGTTCCTTGAAAAGGCAGACCGGGACATGATTCTGAAAGGGGCGAGAGAGAAACAGTTCGGCTCCGACACCTTGTCTAAACAAAGCGGATTACCGCAGGCTGACGAGAACGGCAACGACGGAACCTCGTACGTATGGAGCACTTCTTCGGGCAACGAAAACACCCGTATCGGTAACAAAAACTACCGCAGTTGGGTATGGAAGGCGACCACGAAAGGCATGATTGACGGGGCTGACCTCGACAAGATAGAACCGGAAGACTTAAAGAAGAACCGGGAAATCTTCGAGAAACCCCTCGTGAACCCCCTGAAAGGCTACGCGGAAAACGTGACGAAAGCGGACACGTTCTTTAAAGGTCTGGACGGGATAGACTCGGTTTCTGCCGGGCAGTCTTCTAACTTCGGCAAGGGCGGCAAGTCGGACAACACGATTACTTTCGGGCGTTCTCTCCAATACGGCATTACTACGCACCGTGCCGCCGCGAACGGGGTGCCTAAGAAGGGCGGGGTGGATGTGCAATCCCAGTTCATCCCGTTCCCCCCGGGGGCGTTCGGACGTTGGAAAGGCTACGTGTGGTCTGAAGTTATCAACCCGATAATGACTATTGACTCCGACGGCACCGCCATCGTAAACAATAATCTGAACGGTGAGGAAGCGAAAGAGCAGTACTACCAGACCATGGACCTAATGAACACCTGCAACTTCGACGATTCCAAGTTCTACTACGATTCGGGACGTAAAGGCGTCGGGGCGGAAATACCGGAAAAGGAAATAGTTAACCCGCGTACCGGTCTGCCTTACGCTTATAACATGTCCGACTGTCTCGCGGTGCCCGGCGTAGGTATCTCCGGCACAGCCGTCAGATGCGAATCCAACCTTTCTAACCTGAAAAACTCGACAGATGAGAAGTCCGCATTAATCCCGTCTAGGCCGACCTTGTTCGGCAACGCCAACGGGTTCGTCTCCGACTGGGGGCAGACCGTCGGGGGTGTGAAGTCCGTGAAGTTAACAGCTACTGATGAGAAAGGCAACGCGAAAACCAGGTTCGTGGACTCCTCCGGACGTATTACTATGAAACGCGACGGCACCCCGGTCACGTTAACGATAGCGAAACCAGTAGTGGTCGCGTCCAACCCGAAACAGTTCTTGCCGAAAGCGACTTATGAGGTGTACAACAAGGACACCGGGAAGACCAGGACGGAGACCAGGGCGGCACAGGGGGTGTACGGGGCGGTTAAGACCCCAAATCGTTGGTTCAAACGCATTTATATTGCATAATAAAACCAGAGCTTAAAAAAGGCTCGATACACAAGAAAGGTGACTGCCTATAAGTTCACACAAGAGAAAGGACAAAACATGACTGAGCTAAACAAAAAACTGCTTAAAGCAACCGAGGTTGCCGAAATTCTCAACATTTCCCGCTCAAAGGTTTATCTCCTCAAAGACCGCCGCCAAATCGGATTCGTAGATGACGGGTACATCAGGTTCAGCCACGAAGATGTTGCTGAATACATTGAAAAACACCGCGTTAAAGCAATAGCGTAAATATCAACACCAGAATTTTCGGGTGTACCACCGAACGCTTAATCGGCAAATTAAGTCATACAGTTACCGATAAATTCGATACTTTTGGTTCTACGATTGCGGCTTATCGGGAATAGTCATTCCTATCAAGCCTGATTCTAGGGCAGGTACCATATACGCCTTACGGAAGTAAGCACAACTCGCTAATCTCAAAGAGTCTATTAGTTCTTTAGCAGACAATTCCTGACCTGCTTTTAACTTCTCTAACAGTCTCTCGACTTGAGTGGTGACTTGGGGGGGTGAGGGGTCATGCCCCCCAAGTCGAATAAGCAGCATCTGGAATTAGAGCAACTCCTCAACAAAATCCCCCAAAACTCGGCAGCAATCCTCAAAGGTAATGCCTGCGGCGTAGTGGTTGGATTCCTGGAAGCTCCGCCAAGTCTTCCGCAGGTTATTGCTCTGTTCGATTTGCCGAAGCGTAGCCGCCGCATCGTCCATAACAGGCGAAGTTCCCCTGGCCTGCGTCGTGTTCCGCAACGCTTCCTTTAGCTGCCTGGTATCGTAAGAATCCGGAATGGAAGCAATCACGTAAAGGTCGTAAAAGTCTTTCGCCCTGCTGGTGGCGGTTCCCCGTGACAGTACAGTTTCCAGCTTCTCTGCCAGCACCGTTTCAGTGGGGTAAGACCAAGCTTCCACGACCTCGCCTTCCAACATCAGCGGGAATACCCGTTTCACCGGATTTGGTGTTATCGGGTCACCAGCAGTGACATCAACCGACAAAGGAACCCGCATCCCCTCGTAAACCGCAACCAGATTCACTTTGACTCCGTGGTAGCGGCGTTGTTCAGTAATGGTTTTGATACCCTCAACTTTGAAAGTAATCCCGTCTCCACCATCCACACCGCAAATCTCGGTAAACATCAGCCGCACGGATTCTTCATTCACTGCGGTATGCCAAGCGGTCGTGTCGAGGTCTTTGG
This sequence comes from Mobiluncus mulieris ATCC 35243, assembly GCF_000160615.1. Taxonomy (GTDB): domain Bacteria; phylum Actinomycetota; class Actinomycetes; order Actinomycetales; family Actinomycetaceae; genus Mobiluncus; species Mobiluncus mulieris. The sequence goes on from NZ_GG668520.1 coordinate 513,321, forward strand.
TTGACCTAGCCTCGAAGCCTGCCAAGGCTCCCATCAGGAAACCACCTTTAACCACCAAATCATCCCGGTACTCCGACGCGACTATCCGCACCAACAAGCGTTGCAACATATAAACCTGCATAGTGACAGGCTCGTTGAGTCCGTACTTCCTGGCGTAGTTCTTCACCAGGGCTTTCAGCTGCATCACGTTCTTCACAGTACCGTCCTCAAATAGGTATCAACCCGACCGGCAACCCGCAGCTTCGCCGCATAGTCCGTCAGTTTTGGTAAGTTCTTCGCCGGTGAATCCAGATATTCCCGCATGGCAAAGTTTATCTGCTCCGTCACAACGTCCTGCCCCCTGAACAGGTCACACAATGAACGCTCCCGGTCATACGCCGCCACCCCATTGCCATACGGAGTGACTGTCGTTGTTAATCCCAACGGATACAGTTTCCGGTTGCAGCGGTAAACCTGCAAATCCTGGTCCGCCAGACTGCGAGGGTTATATCCCGAGGGAACCGTCACCGTGTAACGGTGTGGAGCCGTATCCGCTAGCCCGTGCAAGTAGAGGGCGGTTTCATGGGAGAACACCATCCGCGTGTACCGCCGCTGCAACAACACCATCTCGTCCGGCCATTCGTCAACGACAGTGTAAATCCCACGACTGTACCGTTCTAACTTTCCTTCATTCACGAGGTCACCCAAGGACTCCCGGCGAAATCCCGCCTCAGTCACTTCCGCCGTAGTCACCACCCCTCCTTGACCCGTAGCTAAAGCGTTTCCCATGACTCACCCCTATGTACAACGGAACACTTAATTACACCATTAAGTGGTTCGGTTGTACAGTTGTCCGTATAGGATAGTTCTAGAGAACGTATCCTATGCGGATAAATTCCTTTCCACAGTGTCCATTTTTTCCGCTCCGTAAGCCCTCATATAGCCCACGTTGCAGATTTAAACAAGCAAATCCGCACGTAATAACCATTCTCACGCCGAATCCCCCATCCTCTGCGACGGTTCCCGTCCTACTGCTGGTAGGGCGGGTTTTTTGTTGGTATTGTAGGGTTTTCTGGGGGTGGGGGATTTTTCTCTAGCAACGCCTTGTTTCGCCTCGGCTCTGGTTGGCCAGGTGAAACGATGGTAGAACTCGTTTTTCAAGGTTGACCAAAACGACTCAGCCATCGCGTTATCCCAGCACACCCCGGTGCGTCCCATGGATTGGTCAACCCCGAGTCGTTTAGTGACCTTGTGGATTTGCTCACTGGTGTATTGGGCGCCACGATCCGCGTGGAACACCACCCGGCCAGGGAAATCCCCGCGTAGGGTTTTAGCCATCACCTAAGCGGCGTGGAAGCGCGTCTGCGAACATGTAAATCAGCTGTAATCCGAGGAGCCCTGTACACCCCGTCAGACGCGGCATGAAACACGCGCACCCGCTCATCAAGCACGGCCTGGCTCCTAGCCCCTTTAGATAGTCCTTGTGCTTTTCTATGCGCCCAGGCATAGTAGCCCGACCTAGACACACCCAAGAGTCTTGCCATACGCACGATTTCAAAGTTAGCGCAACTCCTGTGCCATCAGTTCAAACCGTTCACCGGTGGTCGCTTCGACGCAGAAGTTGTGCGGCCGCTTTTCCCAAAAACTCGTTATCCTTGCGTAGTTCCTCGATCTCCCGGCGTAATCGTCTCAGTTCGGCGCGTTCATCGACCGTTAACTCGCCATCTGGCTCGTTTTCCACAGTCTGTCGGTAGCTATGCACCCACCTACACAACGTCTGCTCAACTAACCCGAGTTCCTGGGCTACATGCGCAATCGGCCTACCCGACTCAACCACCAAACACGCGGCCTCCACACGATACTCCGGCGTAAACCTCCGTCTTGTTTTCCTCACTTCAGACATAGTGACCTCCCTTCCCAGCGAGACACCAAATCCCTAACCGCGATGTCCACAAAACCAGGGTAACCTCAGTCCTAACAATCACAGTGCTGCCAGCACAACACGACACTTATTGCTGTGCCGGTGGTGGCGTGTCAAAATAATCTAGTGGAGATGCTGGATTTAGGCCAGGCATGAGTTGGTATTGGGCTTCTTAAAGTACCGCAGCGCGTAATTTGCTTGACCGAGCTCCAGCAGAAATCTATGGGCTGTTTAGTGCCAGGCTTTTTGGGTAAAACTGTACTACTCTATAATAGAGTTATACGTTTTTACCCGGAAGTGTGAAAGAGGACGGCGTGGTGTTGGTTTTGGACGCGCTTGCGCCGAAGCGCAGTAGTTTGTATCGCGGTTTGGCTCGGGGTGAGTGGGAGCGGGTGGCGCGGGGAATTTACGTTCCTGCGGGGATGCCCCTCATGCAGCCTGAGTGGCTGGAAGCCGTTACGCGCCGCGCGGAGGCCACGATTTGTTTAACTTCGGCGTTGGCGTATTGGGATTTGACTGACGAGATTCCCGACCAGGTGCATGTGGCTATCTGGAAGGGGGCGCGTAAACCCGCGACCAGAAGTCCGCTTGCGTGGCATCATTTTGACCGAGATTCTTTCGGCGAGGAGCGCCGAGAGTTAGAAATTCCTGGTAGTGACGGGCGGATGATTGGAATTTATGGCCCGGAGCGTAGCGTGGTGGATTGTTTCCGATTGCGCGCCCTGGTTGGTTACGAGACTGCGACTGTGGCTTTGCATGAGTTGCTGGCTCGGGGCGGGGATAGGGCACTGTTGATGCGCCTGGCGATGCGTTTGCCTCGAGCACGTCGTCCGCTGTTGGATATTCTGGAGGCGCTAAATTAAGCAGCATGGATATTCTGGGTTTATTGTGCCAGCGAGCGCGGGAGGTCGCGAGGCGAGACGGGATTCAACCCCCTACGCAAGAGATTTATGTTCACTATGTGTTGGAAGGATTTTTGGCTCGGCTAGCGGCTTCGCCCTATCGTGAGGACTTCGTGCTGAAAGGTGGCTTGCTGCTTGGGGTCTATACGGGACGTAGGTTTACCAAGGATATTGATTCTAATGCGGTGTCTGCCACAGTGGATGCGGCAGAGCTGCGCACCATCGCCACAAGTATCGCCCGGATTGATATTGGTGACGGGGTGGTTTTCGACCCGGAACGTTTGACTACTCGCGAGATTCGTGAGACCGATGATTATCCAGGGATACGCCTGAAAATGCCCGCCCGGATTAGTTCTTGGGAAGGCGTGTTTGCATGGGATGTTTCCACGGGTGACCCGATAGTTCCTAATCCGCAATGGATAACTATTTCGCATGAACCGGGGGAGTCTTTGCAGGTGTTGTCCTATCCGCCTGAAGCGATTATGGCTGAGAAAGTGGTGACAATTCTGGAGCGAAGCATTACTTCAACCCGCTGGAAGGATTACGTGGATATTCTTGATTTATATCGTGCCGGACTAGATGAGTCATCTCTAGTCGCGGCGCTGAAAGCGGTGGCTCGTCATCGGGGAGTGGAGCTCCGTCCGATTGCTGGGCTCATGGATGGATACGGGGATGTGTATCAAAATCGGTGGGCGACATGGCGGAAAAAAGAAAATCTGGAAGGGAAAACCGAGGCTAATCTAGATAGTCAGCTAGCAAAAATGGCTACCATACTCGACCCGATGCTCGTTTCGGCAGTTGAGTAGGAATGAGAGCGCTACAAATTTTAGGAGCTATTTAGGAGCATAATTTTTCAGCGGGTATTTTCCCTTGAAATATCAAGGATTGTTCTACAATCCCCCCTCCTCCGCTATATCTTTGATATTCCAAGGAAAATACGAGATTGTATATTCAAAATCTGTTTTCTGGGGATGGGGATGCTGTGGGGATAAGCGAAACAGTTTCAGGACATGCCGGGGTATAAGAAAAACCAGAAAACTAAGCCCCGTATGTCATTACAATCGCAACCTGCGGATGGGGAAGGCTCCTATAGGGGCTGTTTAGGAGCAGGTTTTTTTGCCTGGCAAGGCGTTTTCCCGCAGCCACTGAACCCAGGTGTCGACACCTTGCCCGGTTTTCGCGCTGAGCTCGATGACAGTGGCATCCGGGTTTACCTCGTGCAGATTGCGCCTAAACAGCTCCATATCGAAATCGAGGTATGGCAGCAAGTCGATTTTGTTTACCACCACACAGGACACCGCCCGGAACATAACGGGGTATTTCTTCGGTTTGTCCTCGCCTTCTGTAACTGAATATACCATAGCACGCAAGTGGGCTCCGACTTCGAACTCGGCCGGGCATACCAGGTTGCCCACGTTTTCGATCATCAACAAATCCAGCCGGCTCAAATCCAGTCGTTCCAGGGCGTGGGCGACCATCGGGGCATCCAAGTGGCATTCCCCCCCAAATCCGGCGGCGGTGTTCAACACCGAAATCTGGGCTCCAAGTCCGTCCATGCGCTGCGCATCCAAGTCGGTTTCAATATCGCCCTCGATAATGCCAATACGTGTCTCGCCCTGGAGCGCCCGCAGCGTCGCCACCAGCAACTCGGTTTTCCCGGAGCCCGGCGAGGACATCAGGTTCACAGCTTTCACCCCGTTACGGTCGAGGTCGCCCCGGTTTTGTTCGGCTAGCTCGTCGTTTTCGGCGAAAATATCTTCTAAAACGCTCACTCGTTCGGCACCGGTTTGATAGCCGGAATGATCGCCGTATTCTTCGTGGACATCGTGGCCGGAATGTTCGTGCTCATGCTCGTGCTCATGTTCGTGCTCGTGCTCGTGTTCGTGCTCGTGCGAATGATGTCCATCGTGGTGCCCATCATCGTGGCTGTGTTCGTGAGTGTGCGTCACTACGGTGCCATCGGCAAGGACATGGCTGTGTTCGTGAGTGTGAGTGTCGTCGTCGTGACGGTGAAAGCGTCCCATTGTTGGCTCCTTTGCTGAGGTTACATTTACTCTTGTTTAGTTTAACACTGTTTCTGGTTTCTTTCTCGCGGGTTCACGAGGTGCCAGTTAGGATACATCCATCTCGGTGAGGATGAATTCTTCCCCGGTTTTCACGTGATAGCGCGTGGAATTGCAAGTGGCGCACGCAAAGATAAGATTGTCGTCAATCGGGGTGTCAGCCCCGCATTCCTCGCAGGTTATTACTGCGGAAACCAGATTAATCCGCAGTTTCGACTTCGCGAGATTCTCGGACTGGCGACTCATGCACCCCCACGCAAAATCTAACGCGTCCGGCACAACCTGACGCAACACCCCCACGTCAAGGTAAATCGTGCTGACCGCGCGACCTGCCGCCGCCCGGTCAGCAATCCGAAAAATCGAACGCGCCAGTGCTAACTCGTGCATAAATCCAGCCTATCAGGGCGGTTTGAGAGGCCAGCCCACGCGCCCGGTTGTGGCCTCGACATCCAAAGCGTTGCGCCTAGAATGGCAAAACATTGCCGTCCTAGGCGGCTCCACTAATAACGGTGTCGATATGCGGGTTACGCCTGTGGCATCGCAGCGGGGGTCTGGTCGGCACTTGTCGTGTTTTTCGCGAGCTTTGTTTCGATCAGGGCGTTCATGGTTTTAGCCACCACACCACGCGGGTCGGTGACCAGCAAGGTCACAATCCAGATAATGCCACCCAGCGCCAGTACCGACAGCCCCAGATAGGTGTCATTGAGCATTTCCACGGGCTGGGGGGTGAAGTAGCCCTTGGGGTCTTCGACGTATTCGAAAATCGCGTCTACGAACCACATAATCGCTGCCCCCCAATACATCCAGGCCAGCATCCCAACGCGCATCTGGGACTGTGGGGCGTGGGCGTACCACACGGCAGTGGCGATAATCGCGGCGATAACAGTAATCAGCAAGGTCATGTTTTTTCCTTCTTTTAGGGTGGTTTCGGGATTATCGCCGGCCTAGGCTTCGGTATGGGAGCGGCGACGAATCGCGTTGGTGGCCACTACGGCTCCGCCCCACACGACCGTGACCAGCACTGCCATGGTGACTCCCACAGTTGACATTTCGTGCAGCATTTGCGCGGTGTCTCCCGGGTCGGCGGCGGCGGTAAGGAAGGGGAACCAGGGTACGACCTCGTTGTGCCACAGGTGTTCAAAGGCTAGTAAAACCGCCCCGCCCCACAGCAGATTCGCCAGCCAGGAAATTTTTTGCACCAGTTCCAGGCGGCGCTTGGTTTGGGTGGGGTCGCTGTTTGCGGCGGCGCTTTTTTCGAGGCCGGCTTTAACGGCCGTAATCACCACTGCCTCAGCAGCGGGAACTAAGAAACAAGCCATCGGAATATTCTCCTTTTCTTCCCGATTGGGGAAGCTCGACATTGACGGAATTTATGCTACCACGTATGTCCAAATTTTCATATGTCCTATGGCACACATAAATGTGAATGGTTCTCACTCCCGAAATCTCGCGATTCGGGTGAAGCCGCGAAAATTTTGCCAGCGAGAGTGAGTGTAGTGCGAACTTGAATCCGGGTGGGGATATTTAGGGTTACTACAGTTGGTGTAGACGCATTTTCCTAAAATACAGGTATCTCGATATCAAGATAACGCTTTAACCTGTGGCGATGTTATTGGGAATTGCTCAGAACCTGAAAATGTGTCCGCACGGTGGGTAGCAGTGTGGGCAGAGCGAGGAGTGTCTGACCTTTGAGGGGACGGTCGGGGAGCTGCTGACAGCGACACACCTCGGGTACCCGACGGTATTCAGATGTGAGCGCGTGGTCGAGAACCTGTTGCAAGGCATCCAAGAAGGTGTTACCCACCAGGTCAGGTTGCCCGTCGATATAAATATTGCGCAAATCCAGCAGTCCCACCGTCATGGCCAGCGTCTGCCCGAGGATTTGTCCCGCCTCGGAAAGGATTTCGGTGCGCCGTTCGGGCGCGGCGGCGAGGCGCGCCCGAATCGACTTATCGCTGACAAAGGTTTCCAGGCATCCGGTTTTGCCACAACCGCATTCCGAGCCGTTGGCCTGAGAGGTTTGGACGGTTATGTGGCCGATTTCGCCGGCCGCAAAACTGTCGCCCCGTACGATTTCCCCGTTGATGTACAAGCCGGCACCCACCCCCATTCCGATTTTTACCAGCATCGAATTATCGGTAAAAGCTCGGTTGGAATGCTCCGCAGCGAGGGTGGCATTGATAGTGTTGCCGGCTAATACTGGCAGCTGCAAGGCATCCTGAACTATCGTCTGGAGGGGGAGATTCTTCCAGCCCAGGCGTATCGATAGCAGCACGGTTCCGCTAGCGTCGACGATACCAGGAACTGTAATTACCACCCCCAAGATGGGGGAGGTAGATTGTTTTTGGAGCCGTCTGGCCAGGGCGATTATGTCACTGGCGCGGCTGTCATAAGAATCATCGTGAACGATTTCGGTTCGCTCGCTTACACTACCCACCAAGTCCAGCAGAGCGCCAACCAGCACATAGGGCTGAGACAGGTCAATACCAATCAGGCGCCAATACGAAGTGTCGATAGCCAGCATGGTGGAGCGTTTACCGCGACCAGGGCGGGCGTCCAAGCCGGTTGTGGTCAGGATACGAGTGTCACACATTTCCTTGGTAATTTCCCCAATTGCCATGCGGGAAACCCCGATACGTCGCCCTAGTTCGGCTCGGGATAAACAGTTGCGGGGGAAAAGCGCTCGGAAAATAGACCACACGTTGCGTGCTCGAATATCGGCTGTGGATTTACTTAGCTCTGCGTCTGGCGTGGAAATTCTAGTTGACTTGGTCATGAATCCCCCGTGTATTTGTCGTTTTCCACCTAGCTATCCTATCGCCAGAAGGGAGTGGAATATGAGAGTAAAATCCTCGAGCAACTACTTGTAAGGAACCATTACATAATTGTAAGATGGGGACACCATTAACGTTATCCGTCACCCAACACTCAAAGGAGAGACAAGATGGACTATGTACCTGTATCCTCGCCGCCGCAGAAGAAAGTAGAGCGGTATGTTACCATACTGGCGCTGATTGTGACCCTGGGGCCGCTGTTTTACGGCTTTGAAGGCATGGTGCTAAACGGTGCCATCCGAGCCGTCGGCAGCGAGTTTAACCTGAATGTTTTTGCCAAAGGCGTGGCCGGAGCCGCCGGGATTATCGGAGGCCTGATAGGAGCTAGCATCGCCGGACGACTGTCCGATCACATCGGACGGCGCGGGGTGCTGATTCTGGTCGGTCCCGCTCTGCTGTTTGAAGCCATATTCGGGGCGCTCAGCCCCTGGTTAGGTGGATACCCCTTCCTGCTGCTGTGCCGCGTGATTGGCGGCATGGGCTTCGGCTCAGCCACCACCGTCGCTCCCGGCTATGTAGCCGAGGTTTCGCCGGAAAGAATCCGTGGACGCTTGATTTCCTTTCGACAGTTGGCCATTATTCTGGGCTTGTTTTCGGCAGCTATTGTCAACCTGATTGCCACTAAGGTGGCTGGGGATTCCACTGCTGCGGTTTTCCTTGGCTTGAAAGCCTGGCAGGTAATGTTCCTGTGCCTGTTGGTGCCAGCCTTGGTCTATATGATTCTGACCCCCTTGATTCCGGAATCCCCGCGCTACCTGGTGGTCAAGAACCGGCTGGAAGAAGCCGACAAAGTTTTACGTAAGTTAACCGGACAAAATGATATTTCTGGGAAAATCCGAGAAATCCAAGACTCTCTGGGAGGACAAAATGCTACCCTCGGAATACTTGCCGTACTGAAATCCAAGTGGCGCACCTTGGTGATGGTAGGTATGGCGATTGCAGCCTTCCAGCAACTGACCGGCACCAACGGGATATTCTTCTATTCCAATATGCTCTTCGAGGCCGTGGGAATCCCTGAATCGGCCGCCTTTTTGCAAACCCTGATTTTGAGTGTTTTCAAAATTGTGGGCGTGACCACCGGGATTTTGCTGGTTGACCGGGTAGGGCGCAAGAATATGCTGATTTACGGCGGTACCCTGATGTTCATCGCCTTGGGTACCGTCGCTACGGTATTTTTGGTAGCACCGACCGGAAAAAACGGTTCGGATATCAGCTCCAGCCCGATACTGGGCTTCCTGGCGGTTGCTTCGCTGTGCCTGTTCCTGCTGGGCTTCACATCATCTTGGGGACCAATCTTTTCCGTACTGATGGGCGAGATGTTCCCCAACCAGATACGTGGCAGTGCTATGTCGCTGTCGGCCGGAGCGGATTTCTTCTTTAACCTGCTAGTGGTGCTGCTGTTCCCCTACCTAGTTAGCTGGTCGCCGTCCGCCACTTATTGGATTTACTGCTTCTTTGGGGTTCTGGCTGTGATTTTCACCAAAAAGTACGTACAAGAAACCAAAGGTAAATCCCTAGAGGACATGGGTAAATAGCCAATGGCACCTCGTGAATTTATACAACCCAACAGAGTGAACCAAATTTACTAACCAAAGGAAAGAAAATGAGCGAAAACAACTCACTTATGCCAAGTAATGTGCATAACATTATCAATTTCATGACCGACCAACACCGGATTGACACCCTGGGATGTCTGGGCAATGAAAACGCCCAAACCCCAAACATTGACTCTTTGGCGGCAGATGGCTGTATTTTTGAAAAAGGCTTCACACCTACTGCTATCTGTACTCCGGCGCGTTCTTCGATGCTGACCGGCAAGCTGCCTTTCAAACACCTAACCTTGGCGAATCCGGAGTGGAATATCGCCTACTCCACCGCGATTCCCGAGGATGATTGGACTTACACTCAGCAACTGCGCGACGATGGGTACAACGTGGGTATGGTGGGTAAGTATCACTGTGGCACTAACCTTCCCGACAAGTTCGGTTGCGACGATGATACTTATTGGGGGGCAGAAAATCCGGTCAATAACGAGAAGTACACCGCGTGGTTGGAAGAAAACCACCTGCCACCCGTGAAAGCCCACGATATTTGGCGTGGGAAACTGCCGGGTAATCGGGACGGGCATATCATTGCCGCCCGGCTCGACCAACCCGAAGAAGCCACCTTTGAGCGATTCATTGCTGATGTTTCCATCGCCAAACTGCGTCAATATGCCAAGGACTACCGGGAATCGGATAAGCCCTTTAGCCTTGATGTACATTTCTTTGGTCCGCATCTGCCGTATTTCCTGCCCGATGAGTGGTTTGACTTGATTGACCCCGAATCCATTGTTTTGCCCAAGAACTTTGGGGATACCCTGGTAGGCAAGCCTCCGATTCAGCAAAATTACGCCACTTACTGGTCCACCTCCAGCTTTAATAATGACCAGTGGCGCAAACTGATTGCGGTGTATTGGGGGTATGTCGCCATGATTGACTTCGAGATTGGGCGCATCCTTGAAGTGGTACGGGAACTGGATTTGATGGATGACACCGCCATGTTCTTCTGTGCCGATCACGGCGAATTCACCGGATCGCACCGGCTAAACGATAAAGGACCGGCTATGTACGATGAAATCTATCGTATTCCGTTCATAGTGCGTATTCCTGGACTGACCCACGGTAATCGTTGCCGTGAATATGTCAATCTGCTTGACCTAACGGCAACGATTATTGATATCGCAGGGGGTGACACCAGCCGGGTCGAGGATGGCAAATCTCTGGTACGCCTGGCGGCCGGCAAGCCCGAAGCTGATTGGCGCCAAGACATCGTCTGCGAATTCCACGGCCTGCACTTCCCGGTGCAACAGCGGATGTTGCGAAACGATGACTACAAGTTGATTGTGTCTCATGAATCCATCAACGAACTGTATGACCTGAAACGCGACCCGGACGAGATGAACAATGTCTATGCCGCCCCGGCCTATGACGAAATCCGCCGCCAGATGGCATGTGAGCTCTATATCCAGCTCAAAGAACGCGGGGACAGCGCTTTCGCGAAATGGATGGCAGCCATGACTGATTTCGATATTCCCCTGGTCAGTACCGCTAAATCCGATTGGGACGAAATCGCGAAATAGTGTTGCTGGTGGGGACTGCCGGGTGTTGCCGGATGCTGAGATCAGGCAACGCCCGGCAACACCCGGCAACACCCGTGAAATCCCAACTGGCACCTCATGAACAGGAGAAATGATGACCACCCCAACCTCAACCCCAACCCTGACCCGACCCGCCGCTGCGCCATCCGCCACTCCAGTGACCGCAGCGCGTAACCCGCGCGCTGCTGCCGTGCCCTCACGGACACAAAAGCGCCGGCAGCTGGCGTTTTCAGTCGTTGCGAAACCTACCGGGGCGGCGTGTAACCTGAACTGTCAATACTGTTTTTTCCTGTCCAAAGAACTGCTGTACCACACAAAACGTCAACAGATGAGCCTCGAGACGCTGGACGGATACGTCCAGGAATACCTCGCGGCCAGTCCCGATGGCGAAGTCACGATGATATGGCAAGGCGGGGAGCCCACCCTGCGGGGACTGCCTTTTTATGAAAAACTGTTGGAACTGTGCGAAAAATATCGCCGTCCCCGTCAACGGGTTACCCACGCGATGCAAACCAATGCCACCTTGATAGACCAGGACTGGGCGCGATTCTTGGCGGATAACGATGTGCTGGTGGGGGTGTCCCTTGACGGTCCTGCCGAGCTGCACGACATCTATCGGGTGAACCGGGGCGGGCGCGGGACTCATAATATGGTGGTGCGCGGGTGGCAACTGTTGCAAGAACGTGGGGTGCGATGCAATATCCTGTGTACCGTACATAACGGGAACGAGTCGCACCCGCTGGAGGTGTATCGGTATTTTCGCGATACTTTGGGCGCGGAGTTCCTGCAGTTCATTCCCATTGTGGAGCGGGTGGATGCGGCGGCGTTGGCGCGGGTTGAACGTGACGGTTGGCTGGGGAAGGGAAACGATAAAACCCAGATTCTCTACCAGCAAAAAGGTGATGCGGTCACTTCGCGTTCCACCACGCCGGAGCGCTACGGGCGTTTTTTGAACACGATTTTTGACGAGTGGAAACGCCGCGATGTCGGGCAGGTTTTCGTCCAGGACTTCGATGCCGCTCTGGGAGCGCTGTTCGGGCAATACTCGGTGTGCGTCCACGCCCCGCAATGCGGCAATAACTTTGCCTTGGAATTTAACGGCGATGTTTATGCCTGTGACCACTGGGTGGAGCCGGATTGGCTGGTGGGCAATATTGCCGAGACGGACTTCTGGTCATTGGCGCACGGGCCGATGATGCGGCGTTTTGCCGCCAAAAAAAACCAGGAACTGCCGGTCGAGTGTCGACGTTGCCCATTTTTACGACTGTGTAACGGCGGGTGTCCCAAGGATCGTTTTGTGGGGGTTCATGAGGGGTCAGCCCAAAACTATCTTTGCCCTGGTTACAAGGCATTTTACAGTCATATTATGCCGGATTTATTGACTATGGCGCAGTCTTTGATGGCCAGCCAGGAATCCCAAAGAAGCGTCAATGGGGCTGGCGCCTCATGAAGCCTTCCCTGCGAGCCGCACTGCGGAAGGTAGTGCGGCAGACGCGGTGATGGGAAAATAGTCGAGAAAGAAAGAAGAACCATGGAATCCCTGCTTCTAGCCTTGGTGATAGGGCTCGGTGTTGGCTGCATTGTCGGTGCGCTCGGAGCCGGCGGGGGAATTTTGTCGGTGCCGGCGCTGGTGTATCTGCTGGGGCAAAACCCGCACGCCGCCGGGGCGGGGTCGCTGATTATTGTGGGCGCCACCGCCCTGATTTCCTTGATTCCCCGGACATGGGAACATCGAGTGCGGTGGAAAGATGGGCTAATTTTCGGCCTGTGTTCCACGCTGGCAACATTTTTGGGCTCACGGCTATCGTTTTGGGTCAGCGGATGGGTGTTGATGCTGCTGTTTGGGGTATTGCTGGTGATGGTAGGCATGGTGATGCTGTGGAAAGCGTGGCAGAGCGCTAGAACTGCGCAGCGGGGGAGTAGTGGCAATGGTGCGGCAGCAACTGAGGAAGCTGTGAATGGCGAGGCGGTGGCTGGGAGCGGGCGCGACGCTAATGCTGGCGGCACAGGCGGCGCCGCCGCCGACACAACAGACAACACAATAAACGGCGCGGTCGAACCAAGGCAGCGGAGCCAAGCCCAGGTCCGCGGTTGGATAGGACTGTTGACGGCGGCGAGTTTCACGGGACTGTTGACTGGTTTTTTCGGGGTGGGCGGCGGCTTTATCGTGGTGCCGATGCTGGTTTTGGTGCTGCGTTTCAATATCCGAGAAGCCTCGGCCACGTCTTTGCTAGTGATGCTGTTGGCCTCGATTACCGGGTTGCTGTCCCGAATTGGCACGCCCTTGGTCGTGCAGTGGCCGGCGGTTATAGCCTTTGCGATGGCTTCCATGTTGGGGGGTTTGATTGGGGCTCCGGCTTCACGCAAAGTTCCGGAATTCGCGTTGACCTTGGCTTTCGGAGTGCTGTTACTGTTGGTTGCGGCCGGGGTGTTGGCCGCAGAACTGTGCTGAGCTGGCTTGCTAGTGGTGTAGGCCGGGGACGCGATTTCGGACGGTGACACTGGATCTGAGAGATTCGATTCCGGCTCGACTTAGGGAGGGGGAATTATCGCCGGCGAGACACACGTGGATATTCTCGGCGATTAGCGGCAGAGCTTGTGCTTTGATAACTTGCGCGACTTCGGGGGTAAAATCCGTGGAGAATCGCCACGCTTTTTCCGGGGGTGTGGATGCACATCGGCGGGGACGAGTGTGCCTATAAGCAGTGGGAAGCCGACCCAGAAATCTTGGATTGGGTTAGGAAAAGAGGCGTGGCCAGCGTGGCACAGCTGCAGAGCTGGTTTATTGACCAGGCGCTAGAGGTTTCACAGAGACGAGGAAAACGCCTGGCTGCCTGGGATGAAATCTGTGCCTTGACCGGTGATGAAGATTTCCTCGTGTTTGTTTGGAACGAGGCGGAAGGCCTGGAACGGATTCGGAATACCAACCAGGAATTCGTTTTCACTGATGCGCGTACACTTTACTTGAACCGGATTGATCCCAAGGCATCCTCGCCGCAAAAAGGTATGCTGCCAGGGATATCCGTAAGTGACATTCTTGCTGCCCCTTGGGAGGAAACTGCCAACTCCAGGTGCGTGGGAGTGCAGGCCTGCCTGTGGACAGAATTCATCCTTGATGAAGCCGACATGGCACAAATGTTGTTTCCACGTCTGCTGGCAGTATCGGAGCGGATGTGGAATCCACAGGTGGATGTCTTCGAAGCCGCGCAGCGGGTCGAGATGGAGTATCACCGGTTGGTTGCGGTTGGGGTTTTCGATTCCTAACTAGGCTCTTCGGTGGTGCCGAAAAGGCCTCCTGGGTTGAGAATATCGCATAAGCTCTTAAGCCAGCTCTCAACTTAACTCTCTTAATTAGCTCTCAACTATTGAGAGCTACATGAGTGTTGAGTTGAGAGCTTGGGTGAGTTAGTCGTCCGGAACCTTAGAATGCAGGAATAGCGGGCTTACCTTGAATGTAGCACAGCCTCTCACGTTAGGAGTCTATATCGCTGCTTAGGGCTGGTGGGGGGCTCGGTGCGGGTGACTAAACCGGTCTTGATCAGATTGTTGAGAATCGCGCGGGTGCCCCCGATGCTTATGCCAGCGGTTTCGGCTAGCTCTCGGCTGCTCGCGGTAGGATGCGTGGCTAGATAATCGAGGATTTTGTCTTTCGAGGACAGCTCCGCATTAATTCCTTTCTCGGCAGGGGTCATCCGCCGGCGCTCAAAAGTAATGCTGAAACTGTCAAGCCGATCAACTGGAAGGGGACGCGGCAGGGATTCTTTTTCAAGCTGAGAAAGGATTTCATGGTAACCGCTTCCCCGATTTTCAGCCACAAAACCACCTTCCGCGTAGGGGGTTACCTCTAACAGTCGAGACAAGAACTGGTTACGTGCCGAGGAAAGTCCGGTTTTTCCCAGGGAATCTATGGTAGCGGTGCCGAAAAGACCCCCGGGATTAAGAATCTCGAGTCGGTCGGCATACATGTTTAGCTGTACCTGGGTTCCTCGAGCCACGGGTGAGTAATCGCGGTGCATCAGCGCATTGGCTAAGGCTTCACGGATCGCAGGTAAAGAATAATCCACCAAGTCATGACGCAAGGCACCGCGAATAACCCCACCAACTCGCATATTTTTCGAGACAACTGTGAGGGCATCAGCGATAAGTACGGGTATGGATCCAGCCAAAGTTCCAGAATCGAGATGCCGCTGACCTGATGGCATAGAAGCCTTGGTTGACCCCGGATAGACGGCATAAGTCACCGTCAAACGGGGGAAATACTCTTGCGGGAATAACCCGAGGGCTAGAAGTCCCGCGAGAGTAGGGTGCAAATTGCCGTCTTGGCCTTTTCCAGTGATTCGCAGCTTGCTTAAAACTTCGTCATCAGGCAGCTTGGCAAGAATGCGGGGGTGGGCGCTTTTTTCACGATGCAAAAGACCAGAGAGAAGCTCGCCATCAAGGTCAGATATACTGGCTTCTTCAACGACTTCAGTATCCCAGTAGGGCTGGGTCTTATTTTCACGAAGCCGGTCAACTTCGTAGGGGGACAGCCGGCGGTCACCATCGCCGGTACGGATAAATGACCCGCCATATACCTGTTTAGCAGTTACGAAACAAGGTTTATCGCGGGGCTGCAGGGGTGGGATTTCCGCCACCACGATCTGCCTGTTTTCATAGGGAACTAGGGCTATATTGGCGCGTACCGGTGGGGTCATATTGTTGCTGCAAACCCCGGCCAGGGCATCGTAGACAGATTTGGCTTTGAAACCGGGGGAGGGGATAAACCCTTGGTGCTCGTCTATGCCAAGAATCAGAATGCCACCAGAGCCATTGCTAAATGCCGAAAGTGTTTCCGCTACAGTTTTTGGTAGTCCTTGGGATGCCGCTTTGACCTCAACCCATTGGGTGTCCTGCCCGCTCAGTCGTAAATCTGCTAAAAGGTGTGACAGCAGCGCTTCCGTTGTAGGCATTTGCATAGTAGCTATCATAAAAGCTCTTAAGCCAGCTCTCAACTTAACTCTCTTAATTAACTCTCAACTATTGAGAGCTACATGAGTGTTGAGTTGAGAGCTAAATGCGGTGGCGGCTCCGGGTCTCTCCCCGGAGCCGCCACCGCATCCAAGCTACAGGTTCTTGATGATTTCCTCGACGGAAGCCTTGGCGTCGCCAAACAGCATGTCGGTGTTGTCCTTGAAGAACAAGGGATTCTGTACTCCGGCGTATCCGGTGGCCATGGAACGCTTGAACACAATCACGCGCCCGGCCTCCCACACGTGCAACACCGGCATCCCGGCAATCGGGGAACCCGGCTCGTAGGCATCGGGGTTGACGGTGTCATTAGCCCCGATTACCAACACGACGTCGGTGTCGGCAAAATCGTCATTAATCTCGTCCATTTCCAAAACAATGTCATAGGGAACCTTGGCTTCGGCCAGCAACACATTCATGTGCCCCGGCAGACGCCCCGCCACGGGGTGAATCCCGAAGCGTACCTGTACCCCCAGGTCACGCAGTTTTTTGGTCAAATCGGCGACCGCGAACTGGGCTCCGGCGGTGGCCATGCCATAACCCGGTGTAATCACCACAGATTTGGCGCCTTTCAGCAGGTCAGCGGCCTCGGAAGCCTTAATCTCGCGGTGCTCCCCGTAATCCTTGGTTTCGCGCGCCGAGCCAGCACCCTCGCCGAATCCACCCAGAATCACCGAGACGAAAGACCGTCCCATGCCTTTACACATAATGTAGGACAGGAAGGCACCCGAGGAACCGACCAAAGCCCCCACAATAATCAACAGCGGGTTGGACAGCATAAAACCGGCGGCGGCAGCAGCCCACCCAGAGTAAGAGTTCAACATTGACACCACGACCGGCATGTCCCCACCGCCTATCGCGGCTACCAAATGCAGCCCCAACACCAGGGAAATCGCGGTCAACACGCCCAGGGCAATCCACTGTTGTTCCAGCATGACCGGGTCGGCGGCGGTTTCCACCATGCGACGAGCCGCAATCATCCACACAATCATGGCCACAATCGCCAACAGCATCAACACGTTCAAAAAGTTTCGCCCCGGCAGAGTAAGCGGTTTGCCCTTCATCTTCCCTGAAAGCTTTAAATACGCGATAATCGAGCCGGTAAAGGTTACCGCCCCGATGAAAATCCCGATGCCGACCTCGCCCAGATGGAAGCCCATATCGGCCACCAGTCCCGGATCGGTCGTGGCGGACAGCTCCATGAAAGTGTTGAAACCCACCAAAACCGCCGCGAGCCCGACAAATGAATGCAGCAGCGCAATCAGCTCGGGCATCCCGGTCATCTGAACAGTCTTCGCCTTGTGCAGCCCGATAATCGCCCCGAGCCCCATACATCCCACAATCAACAAGGCGGTGACGGGCATTGGGGTGACCGTTGTCGCGCCCGCGTCTTGGGTTGCCAGCGCCACGAAAATAATGGATACCAGGGCGATGGCCATCCCGGCCACCCCGAATTTGTTGCCGCGCAGCGCGGTTTCCTGGCGTGACAAACCCGCCAGCGCCGCCACGAACAGCAGCGCCGCCACCAGGTACGCGAAATACTCCACGTGCCCCGTCCAGTATTCGAGACTGGACATGTCAGAATTTCCAGCAAAGTTCACGATAGTTGCTAACATGCCTTAATCCCCTTTCTGGAACATCTTCAACATGCGGTGAGTGACATAAAACCCGCCGAAAATATTGATAGAAGCAATCAAAATCGCCAGACACGCCAGCACCGTAACTACAATCGAAGTTGATTGCGCCAAGGATATAATTGCGCCCACCAGGATAATGCCCGAAATCGCGTTGGTTTCGCTCATCAACGGGGTATGCAGCGAATGCGTCACATTCGTGATTACATAGAATCCGGCTACAATCGCCAAGGCCAGCACGATATAGTACGGCAACATTTCATGAGGTGTTATCGCAATTAACGCTACGCCCAAAATCGCGGCTATCCCGGTCCAGAAATTCCGAGCCGCGTGCCCTTTCGGCGCGGCTATATCCACGCTGGCACCTAATGAAGCGGGAACTCCAGCGCCCGAAGCCGAACCGGAACCACCCGCGCCACCCGCGCCCGCACCACCGGTCGGCGCGGCCGAAACCGCAATCGGTGGTGGCGGCCACAACACGTCCTTCTGGTGTGCGATAGTAATCGAGCGCACAATCTCGTCATTCAGGTTGAAAACAATCTGGCCGTCCTTACCGGGGGTCATCAGTTTCAACAGGTTCACAATGTTTTGCCCATACAGCTGCGAGGCCTGACCCGGCAGACGCCCTGCCAAATCCGTATAGCCGATAATAGTCACCCCGTTATCCGTGGTGATGACCTGGCCGGGCACCGTCAACTCGCAGTTCCCCCCGGCCATATCCACAATCACCGACCCGGGTTTCATTCCGGCGACGGCCTCGGCCGTAAACAGCAACGGCGCGGGACGACCCGGAATCTGGGCGGTGGTCACGACAATATCGGCGGCTCCGGCCTGTTCGGTGTACAAACGTAGCGCGGCCTTGGCCTGATCCTCGCTCATTTCGCGGGCGTAACCATCCGAGGATTCCTGGGCGGGGGCGGGGATTGCCACGAAAGTCGCCCCCATGGACTCAACTTGTTCGGCGGCGGCGGCGCGCACGTCGGTGGCCTGAACCACCGCTCCCATCGAGTTCGCGGTACCAATCGCGGCCAGACCCGCCACCCCGGCGCCAATCACGTACACCTTGGCGGGGGGCATTTTGCCGGCGGCAGTCACTTGGCCGGTAAACAGCCGCCCGAAAGCGTTAGCGGCCTCGATAATCGCGCGGTAACCAGCGATATTAGCCATCGAAGACAACACGTCCATGGACTGGGCTCGGGTGATTCGTGGCACGGCATCCATCGAGATCGCACTCACGTTGCGCCGCGCGAAAACCTCGGCAATCGCGGGGTTAGCCCGTACGCCCAGGCGCGCAATCAGGACGCTGCCTTCGCGGATTTGTTCGATTTTGCTGTCAGGGGGGGTGTCCAAACTGGTGATGATTTCTGCCTGCCACACTTCTTGGGGCCCAACCACTTCGGCTCCGGCCTCGCGATATTGCTGGTCAGGGTACGAGGCAGTGGCACCTGCCCCGGTTTCGACTACGACTTCGTAGCCCAGTTTGACCAGTTTCCCCACAGTGTCGGGGGTGGCGGATACCAGCGGCTGCCCGTCGGGCTCTTTGGGTATTCCTATGCGCACTTGTTCTCCTGGTTAGTAACGAAACGGCGGGCTGGCCGCCGAGCGGGATTTTCCCCGCTCAGTTTATCAGCCTTGGCCTGGATACAGTAGCAGATATCTTAGGATGCTGGTCACGGCAGTTTCCGTTTCGGTTGTTTTCGTAAGTTCGATTTTGGTTATTGCTTTGGGGGGCATGAGTCGCCAGGGTGGCAAATGGCGCCTCGTGAAACGGCAACGGTTTCATGAGGCGCCATTTAGTTCACCGGCCACGTGCGAGGGGGTGAGCCGGTGAAAATCCTAATTCCTTAGTAGCGTGGTTGGAACAAGTTGCCCAGCAGGTCGTTGACCCCGTGTTCTATTTGGCTGCCCATTATTTCTTTCCCGGAGTTAAAGGTGGCGGAAGTGGAGGTGGGTATGAAACCGAAGACCACAATTAGTGTCGCGAACACTATCCACAGGGTATAGAAGACCCCGTGCCACAGCACGTCGCTGCGCGTGTTGCCGGGAATGGCGCGCAGGCTCGTGGAAATCACCAATTCCAGCATGAACATGCCCCCGGAAAAGAAAATCAGCAGCAGCCACACCAGCAGCGGGGTGATAAATGGCAGCGGCAGCAGTTCTATGACCAGCATGACCCCCAGAACCAGGGTCGGCAGCACCAAGCCAGTACTCACGGTGCTGGCGGCCGGGACGAAGCCGAATTTGGCGTGTTGCACCCCGGCGGTGGCCATGACCAGCAGCACGCGCACCAGCACTATCAGGAAGGTTAGGATAGTGAACACAAAGAAGCACAGGAACCAGTATCCAAAGGTCAGCACCCAATACGGCATAGGGTTACCAAAGGGCGAAAAACTGGCCATGATGTGCGGGTTGCGCGCCACGTTCACCGAGAAGCTCAACCCCACGGCCAGGCTGAACAGCAGTGCTGTCACCCACCACCAGTGTTTTAAGGCCGCGTTGCGCTGTAGCGCTTCGAGGGTTTTGGCCCGGTGAATATCTAGGAAAGTGGGGAAGAAAGCTTTCAGGGCTTGGACGAGGGGGCTATCTGGCTTGGAACCACCCGCCGGGGGATAGTAGGGCTGACCGTAGGCTGGTTGTTGCCCGTAGGCGGTTTGGGCATAGGGCATGGCACCGTTTTGATTGGGTTGCCCACCCGGGGCAGCCTGTCCGTAGGCGGTTTGGGCATAGGGCATGGCACCGTTTTGATTGGGTTGCCCACCCGGGGCAGCCTGTCCGTAAGCGGTTTGGGCATAGGGCATGGCACCGTTTTGCCCGGGTTGCCCGGGTTGCCCGCCCTGACTTGGAGCTGCGGGTTGCCCGGGTTGCCCGCCCTGACTTGGAGCTGCGGGTTGCCCGGGTTGCCCGCCCTGACTTGGAGCTGCGGGTTGCCCGGGTTGCCCATAGGCCGGCTGTCCATAAGCGGGGGGTGGATAGGCCGGCGCAGCGGGTTGCCCGGATTGACCCGGTTGGTTGGGTTGCCCGTTTGCTCCAGGGGAGAGGGGTACGAAACCGTTTCCTGCGGGGGGTGGGGGCGGCATATCGGCGGGGCTGTGTCCTTGGGGCTCGCTTGGGCTTGGCGGTAGAGACATATAAATTCCTTTCGACATTACTTTGCGAACTGATGCCACTGTACCACCGTTAGGAATGCCTCAAAAGAGTTTTCTTCCCCGTCCCCGAGGTGCCCCTTTCGGTGGTGTTGTTCGGCCAGGCAGATTTCGGTTTGTGCCGGGTTCATGAGGTGCCAGCCGCGATTCTGGGCTTATTCCAAGTGGCCGAGCTTTTCGGAAACTTTATTGTGCCAGCGTCGCAACGGCCCGGGTGCCCACCAGTTCGCCCGTCCAAACAGGGCCATCACCGATGGCACTAAAACCATGCGCACAATCGTGGCATCGAAAGCCACCGCCACCGCCAGGATAAACCCGACCTGTTTCAACACAATCATATTGCCGGTGACGAAACACAGGAACACGAAGACCAGAATTGTGGCCGCCGAGGTCACAATCCGCCCCGAGCGTGACAGTCCTTCGATAACCGAACGTTTAGCGGAGGCTGTTTCGTCCCAGACCTCTTTCATGCGTGAGAGCAAGAACAGCTCGTAGTCCATTGAAAGTCCGAAACCGAAACACATCAGCATTACGATAACATAAGATTCTAGGCCGGGCAGCTGCTTTGCCCCCAGCCAGCCGACCCCGATACCGTCCACAAACACCAGAGTGCTAATCCCCAGGGTAGCCATCAAAGACAGAGTGTTAATCACCAGCGCCTGGATAGGAATCACCACCGAGCCGCTCATCATAAACAACAAGAAAATCGTGATGGCTACCAGTACGGTCAACACCCACGGCAAACCTTCGACCAGGGAATCAATGAAGTCGATTTGATTCGCGGCCTGACCCACCACGAAGCGCTCAAAATCATGGGCTTGGGCGCGAACCGCCTTGACCACGTCTTCGGCGGCGCGCGAACCCGGATCCGTGGTTTCTAGCTGGACGATTGCCGCCGAGTCTTTCGTGTCTCCCAGCGGGTTGGCGGCGAACACATGCGCAACCCCTTTCAGGTCGGCTACATGAGTCGCCATCCACTTATCCAGCTTTTCCGGGGGGGTGTCCTTGGCCACCACCCGCAGTGGCGGCAAACCGACCCGCGGCACCTCTTGCGCTAAATCCTCGTAAAGGAGGCGCTGCTGGTTGTGAATCGGCAGCAAATCGAACAGCGAGTTACGCAAAGGCAGGTAACTCAGGGGTAAACAAGCCGCCACCAACACAGCGGCAGACAGGATAAAGGACAGCCAGGGACGGCGAGCCACCCCATGCGCCACCCGGTCAAACAGGGATTTACGAGTCGGCTTCCCCGAATCCAAGGAAGACTCCAACGAGGTTCTGCTCGCGACGGGGCTGGCACCTAATGAATCCGACGAAACCATCGCCGTCCCGTCACCCAAGGCGACCGTATCCACCGCCGCGCGCCGCACCACCCAACGCAACCCGGGAATCCGCGCCAGGATGGAAGGCCGCTCTAACTTCGCGGCGAACAGGAACATCAGTGAACTGACCAGGGTAATCGCGGCAATCATCGCCAGCAACACCACCGAGAACCCCGCAATCCCCAGGGATTTCAGCAATTCCGCGCGAAAGAACAACATTCCGGAAGCCGCAATCGCCACCGTGAGCGCACTGAAAAACGTGGTGCGCCCGGCCGTCGCCACCGTAATCTCTAGGGCACGCAGGTGACGTGGGTCAAGATGCTGGAGCCGCGCCACCGTTTTCGGCTTCTTTATTGCCGAGAAATCCGGGCTCCACTCGGATTGCGGCAAGGACTTTAACCGCGCCAGCTCTTCGCGGAAACGCGACACAATCAACAGGCCATAGTCAATCGACAACCCCAGCCCCAACACGGAAATCACGTTCACAGCAAAAGACTGTTGTTCGAAGATATAGGTCATGCCCAGCATCAACGCCAGGGACATAGAAATCGCAACTCCGGCACTGCCCAGCGGCAGCAAAGCCGCCAGGAACCCGCCGAATACTATCGCCATCACCAGGAAAGAAATCGGAATCCCAATCGACTCGGAGCGAACCAAATCTTCTTTCAGGGTCTGAATCCCCGCCTTGTTCACTAAATCCTGGTCGGTTATCCGCACCCGCAATGGAGCGACTTTCGCGTTGTCCGGGACGTGTTTAGCCACCGCCGCCTGAACCTTGCCCAAAATCCCTTCCGTGTGGCGCACAACCTTTAGCATCTTTTCACTGGGATACTTACCGGGCTGGCCACCATCCGCTAAATCCAGGGACACCGCCACCACGAAACCCTGGCGATTTTTTGCGGCAAGTTCGCGTGCCTGCGGGTCGAGCATCGCATTGTATTCCACAAACGGATACGCCACGGATTTCACCTGGGGGATGGTTTTAAGCTCCGCTTCGATGGGGGCTAGCGCCTCGTGCAGCGAACGCGCCACCGGCCAATCCGGCTGCGACAGGGCTTTCGCTTTGTTCCCCAAAACCAGAGCCTGCCCGCCCGCCGACTGGGCTTGCCCCGCCAAATCCTGGGCTCGACGCGCCGCCGACTGGGCTTGCTCCGCCAAGACCCCAGCCTTGGCTATATCCCCCCGCGCCCCGGCTTGCCGGGCTTCGAGGCCAAGGCGCTGCGCCTCGCCACCCGCAGCTTTAGCCTGATCCCCCAGGGTTTTCGCTTGGGCGCCATGATTTTCAGCCTGTTCCTTTAAATCTCGTAACTGCCGAGCGGTGTTTTCGGCCGACTTGAACTCGGTGCGAAAATCCACACCCTGCACATAAGCCAACACCCCGTAAGACTTTGTGTAATGGGATTCCAACAGCTTCTGTCCCGTGTGGGATTCGGATGGGGTCGCTTGGGGGACATCCGAAATCAGACGATTCCACAAAGGATTACCGAAACCAGTGGTCGCCACCAAAGCGGAAGCCACCACCACTAAAACCCAAAAGACCAGAATTGAACGTGCGTGCAACGCAAGAAACCTAGCCAGCCGGATGTACATACTCTAATTTTAGTGTTCAAGCAGATTTATACCAAAGGGACGGGAAAAGAAAATCCGCGGGTATCTGAAGTTTAAAAACTAACCCGAGTAGGTAATAATGGAAACCATGGCGGAAAAGACTGTATCAAAACGCGGACTTGTCGCGATGCTCGCTTTCACAGCTTTGCTGGGATTATCTGGATTAAGCCAGCCTGGAACCGCAGCGGCGGTCGACGCACCCGGGCAAGCCCCTCGTGAATCCGCCGCCCCAACCCAATGGCACCCCCTAACGACACCTCGTGAAACCCCAGCCGAAAGCGCCCCCGAAACCGGCGAAACCCAAGCCGGGCAACTGCCCGACCCGCACCCCGCCACCGTGCAACTGCAGATAGGTCCGGAAGTCGGCGTATTCTCGGCGTGCTCCGGCGTGTGGGTGGCGCCAGACCGGGTTCTGACCGCGAAACACTGCTTCCAGAAATTCCCCAACGGACCGGTGCGAGTCTATCCTCAAAACTCCCAAGTCCCCGGCACCCCGCCCGTAGCCAGAGGGGTAACCTGGGCGACCCCCGGAAACACCGACCTGGCCGTGCTGATTACTAACCCCAGCAACCACCCCATCGCGCCGGTAAACCCCACTGTCCTTAACCCGGGCACTCCAACCCAGATTTGCGGGCAAAACTATCTGGTCGCCGTAAACCTCGACTTGAAAGGCGAATCCACCACCATCCCAGGCAAATCTAACCATTGTGCCAATGTCGCCACCCTGGATGCGGCCAACGCCGTGAAATGGCAGCTGCCGCCCAGTGGGCAAACCATCGCGACCCTGCCGCTGTCAATCGAACACGGCGACTCGGGCGGGCCGATGTACAACCAAGCCGGGCAAGTCGTAGGAATCACCAGCTCTAAAACCCAACTAGTGTTAAACACCGGCGAGAAATTGGTTTTAAACGCCTCGGTTTCGCTCTATCCTTACGCCCAGTGGCTGGCGCAAATGGGAGTGCCCGTGACGGGGCAAAGCCAGGCCTTGACACCTAAACCCCTGCCGCCCAACGTGATGCGCATAGCCGGTCCCAACCGTCTGGCCACCGCCGCCGCCGCCGTCGACGCCACCCCCGGTGCCGAAACCCTGGTGGTCACCACCGGGTTGAATGCCGCCGACGGCCTGGCCGCCACCCAACTTTCCGGGGTGACAGCATCGGCTTTGGCGCTGTCGAATTCCCGTGACCGGCTGGATGCAGATGCCCTGCGGGTGATACAACAGCATGGATTTAAACGCGTCGTGCGGGTGGGTGGAACCGTCGGTCTTTCCGGAGCTGACCGGGCGTTGATAGCGTCGCGGGGGATGGATTTGGTGGAACTGGTCGGGGTTAACCGCTTTGAAACCGCCGTGAAAGTCGCGCAATATCGCGACCAACTGGCTGGGGGTGCCCCGTCCTATGTCATGCTGGCTGACGGCATTAACTTTCCCGATGCCCTGGCCGCCGGGGCAGTGGCCGGGCATATGCACGGTTCGCTGGTGTTGACCGCCGGCGGGCAATTGCCCGACGCCAGCCGGGAATACCTGGAATCCCAGTCTGGGGTGCCGCTGGTGGTTGTCGGCGGTCCGGCTGACCGCGCCCGTAACGCGTTGGGCTTGCAATCCAGCCACGTATACGTGGGACGCGACCGCTATGAAACTGCGATGCAACTGGCGATTGGAATCCAGTCCCCCGGGGGGATAAACGGACTGGTGTTGGTGTCCGGCCGTGATTTTCCTGACGCCCTGGCCGCCGGGGCGTACGCGGTGAAACAGGGCGCGATGCTGTTGTTGGTGCCGCCTGCCGGGTCGAAATCCGCGTTGCTGGCGGATTTGTGGGACGTCACCGGGCGCCACGGGGTGATTGTCGGCGGCCAGGCCGCCGTCAGTGACCTGGATGTGGCGTACGCGGTGACGCGCTGAACCGGTGCGCCGGGCGGGCAATATGAGACTCTCGCCGCAGTCAGCTAAACTGTAACCCGTGTTATTAACCCAAGATTTTATTGAATGGCTGCGTGACCCCGAGGTGTTGCTCAACCACCTTTTGGGCACCTACGGGGTGTGGATGGTAGCCTTCATCGCCCTGATAGTATTCATCGAATCCGGCGTGCTGTTCCCGGTCTTGCCTGGCGACTCGATGCTTTTCGCGATTGGGTTGCTGCAAAACCGGATGCCGATGAGCTTGACTGTCATCTGCCTGGTGGTTATCGCCGCCGCGATTTGTGGCGGACAGGTGGGCTATTGGTTTGGCCTGTTCTTTGGCGAGAAATTCTTTAAGGACGACGCGAAAATCTTGAAGACCGAGTACTTGAAGTCCTCTAAGGTGTTTTTTTCCAAATGGGGCGGGCCGGCGGTGGTTCTGGGGCGTTTCATCCCCTTCATCAGGACTTTTGTGCCGATAGCGGCGGGAATCGGCCGTTATCACTGGTCGCGTTTCACCCTGTGGAACGTGGCTGGGGCGATAGCCTGGACTCTAACTTTCGTGGTGGCGGGGGTTTTGCTGGGCGACATCCCGCTGGTTCGCGACAACGTGGAAGTTATCGCGGTTATTATCATCGTGTTCTCGGTGTTGCCGATTGCTGTCGGCCTGGTGAAAAAGCACCTCGATGCCCGGCGGTGCGCGACGAAGCCCCATAACGCCGCCTAGTTTTCCACAGCCTGTGGAAAGTGGTTTTGTGGTGCGACTCAAACCCGATATTCTGGCTGAGCCAGCGCAAGAGGCCTGGCTGCTTTAAGGCAGCCGCCTTAAAGCAAAGGTAAAAGCCCCGGGGACGACCGGGGCTTTAAGGAAAGGACATCCAGATGACCACGTTCATCCAGATTCTGATTTCCTTACCTCCCTCGATTCTAGCAGTAATCCTGATAAAGGAGAAGCTGTGGAATAACAAGAAGGACGATTAAGGAAATCGCGGCCGGCCTATCCAGGTCGGCCGCTTCCTTATTCTACAGCGGTTTGCCTGGATTTGGGCGATATTGTTTTGCGGTCACCGGGTTCATGAGGTGCTTGTGTCGCTTCGCCGGCTTACGGGGGCGCTCGCGGGACAAAAGGGGTGTTTTAGTGCTCCGGCGGCGACGGCAAATCGTTGCCGTCGCTTAATCGCCTTCGCCAGCTACTGCGCCGCCTCCGCTTGTTGCGGCGGGTTCATGAGGTGCCATCCGCAAAACTGTCAAAGTGATAAATCAAAGTGATAAAAATTGTCACTTTGGGCGGGTAGAGTGATAAAAAGTATTACTTTAGCACTGCTGCGTGAGGTGCTGTTCGAACTGTGTCCCGAATGGTGGAGAAAATGGCCTTGCCCTGTTCACATAGTGCAGCTTGACTCCGAATTTTCCACCGTTAGGGACGCCCCTCCGATCCAGGGTTAGGGTAAGCGGCAGAATTATGTGTCTTATTTTGGGGTTTTTGTGGTATTGCAACACAATCTCGGGTTTTCCACAGGCTGCAGTGGCGCGCGGGCGTAGCCCGCATATCGGCGCAGTCGCTTGTGGAGACGTTAAAAAAGGGCATGATTGGCCGTTTTAGTCGAAGCACCTTAAACGGCTAAGCCGTAACAGCCGCCACGCGCCGCACCCCGCTGCACCGCCTCCGCACACCGTTACGCATATCGCCACCGCATACACAGTTTTCCACAGGCTGTGGAAAACTGTTTGGTGGTCGCGGATTGGAACTGTATCCTGGTCTAGCCAGGGAAAGGCTCTGGCTGCGTCAAGGCAGCCTGCCTTGACGCATGGTAAAAGCCCCGGTTGCACCCGGGGCTTTAAGGAAAGGACATCCAGATGACTGCATTCATCCAGATTCTGATTTCCTTACCTCCTTCGATTCTAGCAGTAATCCTGATAAAGGAGAAGCTGTGGAATAACAAGAAGGACGATTAAGGAAATCGCGGCCAGCCTACCTAGGCTGGCCGCTTCCTTATTTCGCAACTATTTCCCTGGCTGCGATGCGCTGCGCGGCGTACCCGCATATCGCCGCCGAAACTCCGCACCCTCAGTCCCGCACTTGTGCCGCACACCCGCCGCGCCGCGCGTAGCGACGAAGCGTTGGGAGCGCGCGCAGCGGGTGGAGTTCCGGCGGCGACAGCAAATCGTTGCTGTCGCTGACCTCCTCCACACGGTGACTGCGGTGCTCTCAGGGCTCCGCCCATGCACCGCCGCCGACCGCGAGCCAAAGCGAAACAAGCGATAAAACGCGAAGCGACACAAGCAACGAAACAAAGACTGCGCGGGGGCGGTCAAAGACCACCCCCGCCAGCGTAGAAACAAGGTTCTTTTCCTACCTTGATTCTACGTCTGCGGCGCGGGCATAGACGATGCCACCGCAGTGTTATCTGGATTCCTAGGCGTAAGCCCAAGACTTCAGAATTTTGAAGATGAGACGGGGGATGCCAAGCCACGCTTGGCATCCCCCAACTTACGCCCAGAACCCAAGCAAGCACCTCATGAAGCCGAACCCATGGGGTTAGACGCAAGTTGTGGGAGATTAGATGGGAATGGCTAGTGGGACGGGTGTGGCGACGGGAGTTGCACCCCGATTGGGTCGCGCAGCGGTTTCTGCACGCCAGGAAAGACGTGGGAGAAAACGTAGGGAAGGACGGGTTAAAATAGTACGGATGGAATACTTCGATGACCCGCTGACCCGCGCGATATACGCCTCGGATGCGTCGAACTATCGCATTCCGCCGGCGCGGGTCGCCAAGCCCGCGAATCTGGGCGAATTGCGCGACGTGGTTTTGGATGCCCTAGCATCGGGCACGCCGCTGACGATGCGCGGGCGGGGCACCTCGTGTGCGGGGAACTCGATTGGGCCGGGGCTGGTGGTCGACACTTCTGCGGGCTGTAACCGGATTATCGATTTAGACCCCGAGGCGCACACCATCACTGTCGAACCCGGGGTGGTGCTGGCTGATATTCAGACGGCCGGGGAACCCTATGGGCTGCGTTTCGGTCCCGATCCGTCGACGTGGACTCGGGCAACGATTGGCGGTTCCATTGGCAACAATGCTTGTGGCCCCCACGCCCAAGCCTGGGGGCGTGTCGCGGATAATGTCATCGAGATGCAGGTTATCGATGGTTTTGGACGCGAGTTTACCGCTGGCCGGGGGGAAGGCGCCCTGGACGCGGTGCCCGGATTGGAACGCTTGGTACAAGATAACCTGGCTTTAATCCGCACCGAATGCGGGCGGTTTTCCCGGCAAGTATCTGGGTATTCCCTGGAACACCTGTTGCCTGAAAAAGGGCGTGACCTGGCCAAATTCCTGGCCGGAACCGAGGGAACCCTGGTGACGATACTTGCGGCGAAACTGCGCCTGGTGCAACTGCCCGCCGCCCCTGTCCTGGTGGTGTTGGGGTACCCAGACATGATAGCCGCCGCAGCGGATGTGCCCCTCGTGAACACGTTTAAACCCCTGGCTGTCGAGGGTATGGATTCGCGCCTAGTGGATACTTTGCGCGCCAAGCCTGGTGCCGGCCAGATTCCCGACCTGCCGGCGGGGCAAGGTTGGCTGCTGGTAGAGATGGGCGGTGCCGACGAGCCCCTGGAAACAACCTTGGCGCGCGCCCGCGACCTGGCCGCCGCTGCCAACACGCGCGCTTGCGGGGTGTATCCGCCCGGCACCGAAGCCACCCGGCTGTGGCGTATCCGCGCTGATGGAGCCGGTTTGGGTGGTCGCACTCCGGTCTCGCAGGTTACGCCGGATTCGGGAGTTGCCGTTCATGAGGCGCCATCCGAGAACCCCGGCGCCGCCCCCCACTGTGAGCCTGGCGAGAATTCCGGGATGGCACCTCGTGAATCCGCCATGACAAACCACCACCCCCAAGGCAACCAACCCGCCTGGCCTGGCTGGGAAGATGCCGCCGTGCCCCCCGAAAACCTGGCGGCCTATCTACAGGAATTCACCGCGTTGATGCGCCAAACCGGGGTGGATGGGATGCTGTATGGGCACCTGGGCGACGGCTGTTTGCATGTGCGGCTCAGTTTGCCGCTGGGAGCGGCCGCGCATGACGGGCGTGCCCGGGATTTCTTGGAACGCGCCGCAGATTTGGTGGCCAAGTATCACGGTTCGATTTCCGGGGAACACGGGGATGGGCGGGCTCGCTCCGAGTTGCTGCCCCGCATGTATTCCCCAGAACTGATCGCACTGTTTGCTAAGGTAAAAGCCTTGTTTGACCCGCGGGGACTCATGAATCCCGGCGTTTTGGTTGACCCCGACCCCCTCGACCGCCACCTGCGCCTGGCCTCCGCCCGGGACATTGCCCCTGACCCCAGCGGTTTCGCTTTTCCCAAAGATAAAGACCTGACTGCCGCGTTTCACCGCTGTACCGGGGTGGGGAAGTGCCTGGCGATGAGCCACATCAAAGGGGCGTGGATGTGCCCCAGCTATCTGGCGACCGGGAAAGAAAAAGACGCCACTCGCGGACGTGCCCGCGCCCTGCAGGAAGTCACTAACGGCGGGTTGATTCGGGATTTCCGCGACCCCGAGTTGTTGCGGGCGCTGGATCTCTGCCTGGCGTGCAAGGCGTGTTCCTCGGCCTGCCCCACCGGGATTGATATGTCCGCTTTCCGCTCCGAGGCGTTTTTCCGGGCGTATCGCGGGCGGTTTTGGGCTCGACCCGGGTCGCATTTTCTGTTGGGCTGGCTGCCGTTTTGGTTGCGGCTCGCCCGGCGGGTGCCCGGCGGGGCGCGCTTGGCCAACGGGCTGTTTGGGATTGACTGGTTGCGGCGCTTGGTATTTAGGCTGTTCGGGCTGGCGCCATCGCGGCAAATGGCGACCTTCGCCACGCAGTCGTTTCGGCAATGGTTGCGTCGTGAGCAGCACAGCGTCTGGCGCGGCGCCGCTTTGTCGCTTGGGGCGCGCGCACGAGAGGCAAAGGGGGAAGTATCCCCCGCTCGCGCTGCTTTGCAGCGCGAGCTCCCCCTCAGCCTCTCGTTTGCGTCGCGCCCCCGACGCGACCACCGTATCGTGTCGCGCCTTCTACACGGTCTTCGTGAGGATTCATGCGAAAGAAACACTGCCGAAGGCGATGGTGGCTCCGTAATACGAGAAAAGAATAAATGCGGAATAGCACCTCGTGAACAAGGAAACCAAAGCGTGACCGAAATGAACCGAGCGGCGAAACAGAGGGAACCGGAAGAAAGGCCGTGGGTGGCGGTGTGGGCCGATTCGTTCTCAGAGGGAATCGACCCCGACGGTGCCGAAGCAGTGGTGCAACTGTTGGAAACGGCCGGGTACCGCGTGTTCGTGCCGCGCCAGGCATGCTGCGGGCTGACCTATATCACCACCGGGCAACTGAACCGAGCTCGGCGCAACCTGCGGCGCCTGTGCGAGATTCTGGGGCCGCTGGCCGTAAACGGGATTCCGATTGTGGGCGTGGAGCCGTCTTGTACCGCGACCCTGCGCGACGATCTGGAGCGTCTGCTGCCCGACGATTCGCGAGCCACCGCTATCGCCCAGGCGACCCGGACGCTAGCGGAACTGTTGACCGACCCGGTTTACGGGCCGGGCGGGAACTGCGGGCCAGAACAGTGGGATTTGCCAGACCTGGACGGCGTGGAAGTCGTCGCCCAGCCACACTGCCACCACTATTCGGTTATGGGCTGGAGTGCCGACCGGGAACTGTTGCAACGCGCCGGGGCACAGGTCACCGAACTGTCGGGGTGCTGTGGAATGGCCGGAAACTTCGGGATGGAAGCTGGGCATCTGGCGGTATCCCAGCGGGTCGCGGCGCATTCCTTGCTGCCGGCGTTTAGCGAACACCCCAATGCCGTGTTCCTGGCCGATGGGTTCAGCTGTCGCACCCAAGCCAGCCAGCTGGCCGGACGAAACGGGGTACACCTGGCACGATTGTTGTTGGGTTCCGCCCCCGCGCGATCCTAACCGGTGCGATTTTGGCAACATTTTCCGTATATAGGCGCCTGTGACCGATATCGCACCGGTTACGAAACCCAAGCCAGATTAGTGAGCTAAAAATATGCCACTTTTACGTAACAAAAGTGAAAACGTGAGATGATAGTGACAGAAGATAAAACAGTGTCTGGCGGGGTGAACCGATTCCAGGCGCTTCCGGGCTTACAAAAATACAGAGGTTGACATGTCCCTTTTCGAGTATGACCAAGGCCACCTGATTCCCGCCCAATTCGGCCACGCGGTAGGCCGCGAGGCTCAGGGCGAAGTCCTGGAATCCGTGCGAAACCAAGTCCTAGAGGTAATTTCACGTCCCCTCTTTCCGGTGACCTGGAACGACCTCGCTGGGATTCCCGTCGCCGGAATGCCCCCGGAGGCCGCCCCCGGGTATGTTCCCAACCAGCCCGGTCACTCTGCCCAGGCCGACGCGTCGACCCCGCCCAGCCCCACCCCGCAACCCGGGCAAGCCAAGCGCCCTTCCCAACGCCTCACCGCTCTGGACGGCTCCGGCCAAGTCGTACTGGTGGAAGTCATAGAGAAACTCGACGCGCAAACCCTAATCGAATCCCTGGCGCGCCTCGGCGCGGTATCCAACCTGGGGTGGAACGACCTGGCCTCGGCCTATCCCGGTGGGGTCGCCGCTTTCCGCTCCGGCTGGACCCAGTTCCGAGACGCGATGCCCCCGAACCTGAACGCCGGACCGCGCCTGATTCTGGTCGCAGCGGAAATCGATCCCGGGGTGCGCCCCGCCCTGGACGCGCTGACCATTTCTGGCCTGGAAGTCCACCACGTCAGTGTGCGCGAAATGTCTAACGGCCGCCGTTTCCTCGACGTGCAGCGCGTCGCCGCCTCGCTGTTCAGTCGCGACACAAACCTGTTGTCCGGGCGCGCCGCCCGCCTCCCTGTGCTCACCTCGGGTGTGGCCGCGGACTTTTCTTCCGGGATTCACGAGGCGCCACTGGCCGACCCCGGTGCCGCCGTCAATCCCCCCAGCCCGGTTTCCACAACCCCGACCGGCCCAGATTCTGGCTCTGGGTCGGAATCCCGAATGGCACCTCATGAACCCGCCACCGAAAACCACCCCGCGCCGGTCGAGGCACCCGAACTGCAAACCGGCACGATATCGCGCCACTCCATTATGGAATCCGCCAAGAGCTCCCCGGTCTCGCCCTTCGCCAGCGGCGAGGAAGAACAACCCGTGCAGTCCCTGTTCCCGGTCAGGCAAAACCGACTCGCCGGGGCGGCTGAATTCGAAGCCAGCCCCACCCCGCCGGAAGGCACCCCGACCTGGCAGCAAACCGGGGTGCGCCACCGGCCGCGACGCGCCGCCGAAAACGGCCACGTTGCGAGTGTGAGCGAAGAAAACTTTGTGGACAGCGGCGAGCCGCTGGCTCACGACCCCGCCGGGCTGCGGGCGATAGCGCAGGTAACCGGGGAAAGCACCCCGATTTTCGCGACGGTTGAATCCGGCAGCGGGACGGCCTGCGAAATCCAAGCCACCCTGTTGGAGCGTGGCGTGATTATTCTGGAAGGGCGCGAATGCGATGACCCGCGCGAAGCCGGGCTCGCCGTCGGCATCACCGAAGTGGATGGCGACGGCTGGGACTGGTGGCATATAGGGTTGGCGCAAGGCCCGACCTTGGCGGAAGCCTGCGAGGAAATCAACGCCGAGTTAAGGCGTAACGACGGGGCGTGAGGCGGGCTTATTTATAGGAAGCCTGGATTTGGGCGTGAATAGTGCCGGGGGCACCGCCCACCCGGTCGTGCTGGTCGGCTAGCTGCGGCATGGTGTCGTGCCCAGTCAGATACAGCACCACCGTGTTGAGGAACGCCACAATCGGCACCGCCAGCAAGGCTCCGATAATACTGGCGAAATAGCCGCCCACTGTAATCGCCAACAGCACCACCAGCGGGTGAATGTTGACCGCGTTGGACATCAGCAGGGGTTGCAAAACATTGGACTCGATTTGCTGCACCGCCAAAATCACAATCAGCATGATTATGGCTTTCACCAGGCCTTGATCCAGTAAAATCACCAAGACGGCGATAGCCCCGGTAGAAACCGCCCCCACAATCGGAATAAAGGAAGCCAGGAAAATCAGCAATGCTAGCGGAATCGTCATCGAACCCGCTCCCAAAAACGCGGCACCAATCGAGATGAACACCGCATCCACCCCGGCCACCATGGCCTGAGCCTTGATATAGCCTTTCAAAGTAATCCAACCGCGAATCCCGGCCTCGTGCACCGGTTCGCGCAACGGCACCGGCAACAGGCGCATAAACCACACCCAGATGCGCCGCCCGTCCTTCAGGAAGAAAAACAGACAGAAAACCGAGATGAATATCGCCGCCACCAGGTTTAATACCGAGGATGTCACCGACCACGCCGAGGAGGCAATCGAAGAAGAATACTTCTCTAGTAAGCCACCGAGCTGCCGACTGAGCGCCTTGGCGTAGTGGTCAATGTCCTCCGAATTTAACCCCAACGGCTCGTCAGAAAGCCAGGTCATCAGTTTGCCGAAACCGCCGCCGGCTTTGCGTACCAGCGCTGGGGCTCCGGATGCCAGTTGCGAGACGGACACCCAAATCGCGGCAGTCAGAGCGCTGATTCCCACAATCAAGGACACGGCCGCAGACAGGGCATTGGGGAAACGCCACTTTTGCAGCCGCCCATTCAAGGGTTCCAACAGCAGCGTCAATAATAGTGCCACCGCCACCGGGACTATCGCCACTTTGACTTTGGAAATCCCCCAGGTCACCCCGCCCAGTACTATCACTATCGCAATCAGGCGCCACGACCAGGCGGCCGCGACCCGTACCCGCCACGAGACTTCGGCGGCGGCCTGGGCGCCGTGTTCCACCTTCGGGGGTGCAATCGGCTCTACCGCGTCGAGATCGGGTTGCTGGTGGTTTGCGTCGCGTCGCGCTTTAATCTCGAGCCACAGGTTGTGGGTGGGGTTGATGGCTTTACTCATCCCGGTTTTGCGGGGTTCACGAGGTGCCATCGAATTCCCCGCGTCGCTGGAAGCTGACCTTGGCCGTGATTTGTCCGGGCGGGCTGGTTTCTTTTTGTTCTTCATCAGCGAACCATCCGGTTCAGCGTCAAACCATAGTTGACCTCGCGTCCGGTCACGGCTCCGTCAGATAAAAACCCAGCGCGCCGGTAAATCCGGTGGGCGCGTTTTTCGCCCTCGTACCCGCTGGGCAGCCACAGTTGCGCGGGTTCACGCGGACCAATCACGTATTCCAACAGGCGCCGACCAATGCCCCGGCCTTGGTATTCGGGCATCAAATAATGCATGGAAACCTCGCGGTCACGCGCCGGCGGGGTCACGTTTTCGGTGCGAATCGTGGGCACTGTCATCGCAATCCCGATTACCCGTCCGTGTTCCACCGCAATCGCGATTCGTCTTCCGGCCGGGTCGGAGGTCAGCAGGCGATGCCACTGGTCTACCAGCACAGCCTCGTCGAAACGCCCCAGGTATTTCGGGTCGATGAACTTCCCATACAGCGCCAACCACATGCGGGCGTGTGCGACCCCCATGCCGGCGGCGTCTTGAACCTCGGGGGGGCGTACGTTGACAGTCATAGTGTTAGTCTACCGGTTTGGCGGGGCGGTTTGGTGGGTTCATCGGGTGCCAGTTCAGGATTTGAACCTAACTAGAATTCCGAATGGCACCTGGTGAAACCGAATTCAGTTATCGGAAGCCGTAGAGGCAATATAGGCGAAAATTCGCAGGAATTCGATGTAGAGCCACACCAGGGTTACCATCAGGCCAAAGGCGCAAGTCCACGCGGTTTCGGCGGGGGCACCGTTTTCCACCGCCTGGAAGATGTAGTCGAAATCCGTTACCAAGGACAGCGCTGCCAAGGCGATAGCCACCAGGGAAACCACCATCCACAGCGGGAAACCGAACAAGGTCGCGTTATAGAAGTTCGCCGCCGGGAAAATCAGGGAAACCACAAAGTTCACCAGATAGAACACGAACAGGGAACCTATACCGATGAACACCACGCGCATCAAGGTTGGGGAGTTACGCACAATATTCGTCTTGAACAGGACAAACATCACCAGCGCGGTCACAATCGTGGCGCCAATCGCTTTGGGAACCACCCCGCCATAGGCCGCCGAAAACAGCTGAGAGACCGCCCCCAGCATCAGCCCTTCAAAAAAGGCGTAACCCAGAATCAACGCGGGGGAAGGACGCGACTTGAAAGCGTTAATCATGCCCAACACCAGGGCGATTACCATGCCGCCCAGCGACAGGGTCGCCCCCAGTCCTGGATTGGTGGCGGTGACGAACCAGGCCAGCGCCCCGCCCACCAGCAGCGTACCGAAGGTAAACACCGATTTAATCAGCACGTCGTCCAAAGTTACCGGGCGGGTTCCCGCCGCAGCGGCCTCTGGTTGGGTGCCGGGAAAGGCTTCCTGGGGATAAGCAGAGGGGGGATAGGTGGCGCGCGACCCGCCGGTGGAGGCGGAGGGGGCGCCGGGCTGGCCGACCTGATAGCCCGGCATCCCGGGGTAGCCGGCGGGGGTGCGCTCGGTGAACACTTTGTTTCGAGTGAAAACAGGGTTGGTCATTTTTCTCCTTGGGTTTCTATCTATAGCACCATCATTCTAGTGGAATTCGTGGTTTTTCACCTTAAAATCTTCTCCTACCCTAGGGGGATTTTGCGGGTTCATGAGGTGCTTCTTCCGCCCGGCGCCCCGACGAGCGCCTTCGCTACGCGCGGCAGTAATCCCGCACTCGCTTCGCCCGGCACCGATTGAAGGCGTAAATCCCGAGAGGCAAGATAGAGAAATTTTGGGTCTAAGGCAATCTGTAAACTTAAGTAAAGTGGAGAAAAATTAGGCAATGGGGTGGGAATCGAGCCGAGGAAGGGCGCGTGAAAGTAACAGGCGAGACAGCGGCGAGAGGCGAAAGAGCATGAGGAATAAGGCAAAAGGGACGGAAACAGAGTCAGTGCGGCCGGTGCGGGTTTTGGTAGTGAACCTGCTGCTGGTGGTGACTTTGCTGGCGTTGTTCGGGGTGGGGGTTTTGGTGGTCGTCCAGGTTGGTTTCTTTGAAACTGATCACGAGGGGACAGCCCGGGGGATGCTCGTACTTTTGATATCCCTGCTGGTCGTAGTGGGGATGCTGCTGTTAAAAATCGCCCAGATGGGACGCGAACGTGTTGCCGAATTGACCTTGCGTAACAAGCAGCTCGAATTGGAACGCGAACAATCCGAACAGTTGGCGGTGGCCGACGAACGGGCGCGAATCGCCCGGGAAATGCACGACATCGTCGCGCATTCCCTGACCGTAATCATTGCCATGAGCGACGGGGCGGCGGCCGCGATAGACAAAAACCCGGATTTAGCGAAAACCGCCCTGGAAACCATGAGTGAAACCGGACGCAACGCCCTGTCCGAGACCCGGCGACTGGTGGGGGTGTTACGCACCCCCAGCGAAGTCCCGACGGATTTATCCGCCAACCCGGAACCCAGCCAGGCCTCTTCCCTCGAAGAAGTCCGTTTTACGCCCACGCCAGACCTGGGGGAAATCGACGGGCTAATTAACCAGTTCCGGGCGGCCGGACTGCCGATAAGCTATGAAATCAGCGGCGGGGAAGTCCCTGCCGACGGCCCGCTGCAACTGACGATATACCGGATAGTTCAAGAATCCCTGACCAATATTTTGCGCCACGCTCCCTCTTCTACTGCGGTGGAAGTACGCCTGAAAGTGAGCTGTGATGGCATCGAAATCTCGGTGTACAACGCCACGTCTTTAGCGGGAATCAACCCGGGGGGTGGCAAAGGACTGGTAGGGATGCGCGAACGCGCCTCGGTGTATGACGGTCACGTTACCGCCGGTCCCACCCCGGGTGGGTGGCGCGTGTCCGCCACCCTCCACTGGGAGGCGCAATGCGAAAATAAAGCTGAAACCTGGGTTATCCCCTCATGAAACCGAGAGAAAAGAAATATGAGCGAAGAGACAGAAAAGATTAAAGTCCTGCTGGTCGACGACCAGGCCTTGATACGCATGGGATTTCGGATGGTGTTAGAGGCCTGCGACGATATC
The DNA here is from genome assembly GCF_000160615.1 of Mobiluncus mulieris ATCC 35243. Taxonomy (GTDB): domain Bacteria; phylum Actinomycetota; class Actinomycetes; order Actinomycetales; family Actinomycetaceae; genus Mobiluncus; species Mobiluncus mulieris. Next base: position 550,813 of record NZ_GG668520.1, read on the forward strand.
GAAGTGGTGGGTGAAGCCGCCGACGGGAAAACCGCGCTGGGGATGGTGCGCGCGCTGCAACCGAATGTGGTTTTGATGGACGTGCGGATGCCCAATATGAACGGCATTGAAGCCACCGGCGAGATTGTGTCGGAAAACCCCGAGGTGAAAGTGCTGATTTTGACCACCTTCGACCTGGACGAATACGCTTTTGGAGCCTTGCGCGCCGGGGCATCCGGGTTTTTGTTAAAGGACGCGAAACCCGAGGAACTGGTCGCTGCAATCCGTGCCGTCGCCGCCGGGGACGCCACGATTTCCCCCCGGATTACCAAGAAAATGCTGGACATGTTCGCCCCGCAACTGCCCGACGAAAACGCCGGGGCAGACGCGGCCGGGGCGGGGGCGACGAGCGCCGATGCGGTGGCGTTGGCCAGCCTGACCGAGCGGGAAACCGAGGTGTTGAAACTAATCGCCCATGGGATGACCAACCAGGAACTGGCCGATAAACTGTTCATTTCTATGACCACCGTGAAAACCCACGTCGGAAACATCTTGAACAAAATCGGGGCGCGCGACCGGGTGCAGGCCGTAATTTTTGCCTATGAAAACGGCCTCGTAAACTAACCAATTTGTTTTGCATATTTTCCCGAGCCCATCCCTCGGGGTTGCCATGCTGCCATGTTCAACATCTGCTTAGATTCAAATTTCTGTCTCTTTCCCAGCAATCACTTGCGCCTGCTTCGAGACGCTCGTAGGGGCGAAACGGCGTAGGGCGATTCATGTTTTACCAGAGTTTTTCTTAGCGACTTGTCACTTAGAAAAACTGGACAAAACATAGCTAGCCCGGCCGTTTCGCCCCCGAGCGCCTCGCGAAAAAGAAGCAACATTGCCTACCTGTACCCCCGGTCGGATTCGAACCGACACTGAACTGATTTTAAGTCAGCTGCCTCTACCGTTGGGCTACGGGGGCCTGGCAAATCCTTGCAATCGTCGCGAAACCCCGCCAGGTGGAACTTGGGGAAAAGCCACGAGTGCAACTAGAATTCCATTATGGACGAAGACAAGTCGAAAAACCTAAACGAAACGTCGTCAACCCCGAAAACACCTCATGAAGGGATATTTGGTGAACCTGACATAGTCGTCCCCGCCCCCACCGACTACGACCAGGATGCCGGGTCTCAGGGTAAAAAACTGGGGGTATATCAGCGTTTCGCCCGATTTGTGTCCGACGATATTGTGGGTGGGTTGATACTGATTGGTGCGGCGGTGTTGGCGCTGCTGTGTGCCAACGGGCCAATCCGCGAGGCTTATCACGGCTTGGCCACTCTGATGCTCGACCCCGGCCTGGGCGAAGCGGTGGCTCGCGGCGGACAGTCATTCTTGCAGTCCATCCACCTGTCATTGAGCGTCGAAGAATGGGCGCGCGACGGGATTCTGGCGATCTTCTTCTTTACAGTCGGGCTGGAATTGAAAGAAGAATTCACCCATGGATCCTTGCACGATCCGCGCACTGCCGGGATGCCGATTATCGCCGCTATGTTCGGAATGGCCGGACCCGCGCTGGTTTACACGGCGGTCACCGCCATCAGCGGTGACGCGGCCTGGCACGGGTGGGCGATTCCCACCGCCACCGATATCGCCTTTGCGGTGGCGATTTTACAGATTTTCGGACGCGGGTTGCCTTCGGGGGCGCGAACCTTCCTGTTGACTCTGGCGGTGGCCGACGATCTGGGTGGGATTATTGTGATTGCGCTGTTTTATGGGACAGCGCCGAATTTGCTGCTGTTAATCCCCGTGGCGGGCGGCGCGGCGGTCTTTAGTTTCCTGTGTCGGCGCCGGATTGTGAAATGGTGGCTGCTGATTCCGCTAGGGGTACTGACCTGGTATTTCATGTTGGCCTCCGGGATTCACGCCACGATTGCCGGGGTGGTTTTGGGCATGGTCGTGCCCGCCGACCGCCGTGAGGGCGAGGTACACAATCTGGTCGAGCGGTTCTCTATGAAGGTTTCCCCAATCTCAGCGGCCTTCGCGGTGCCGATTTTCGCTTTCTTCGCGGCGGGGGTCAACATTGTGGACACCCCCGGCGGGGTGGGGAAAATGCTGACCAACCCGGTGGCTCTGGCGGTGATGCTGGCCTTGCCGCTGGGGAAATTCCTGGGGATTTTCGGCAGCGTCTTCGTGATGGAAAAATTCACGCCCCTGCATCTGGAAAAGGGGGTGCGCTTGGCGGATATCTTGCCGATTTCTTTTGTGGCCGGTATAGGATTCACCGTCGCCCTGCTGATTTCACACCTGTCGTTTAGGGGCGACAATGTGCTGACTCAGGCCGGGTCTATCGGGGTGGTAATGGGGACGTTTGCTTCGGTTATTATCGGTGCGATTGCGCTGAAAATCCGGATTTCTTACCGCAAAACCCACGCGGAATAGCTTATTTACACGCCGCGTTCCACGGCGCCGCCTGCGCTCGCGCTGGCAGTGCCGGCGAGGGCAAACATCAGGCCGTCCAAGATGTCGTTTTCGCTGGTGCACACCGGGAACGACCCGCGCGGGGCGGCACCCGAATCCGGGTCGGGCTGGGATTCCAAATACGCCAAAATACGTTCCCAAACCAGCACGCCACCAGCGATTTGATCCACCCGCTTGGGGTGCATCGGTCCCAGGGCGGCTTTTTTGGCGCGCGGCATCACAATCAGCTCCCGCGCCAGTTCCCGGTGTTTCGCGCTGGACAGCACCGCGCCGTTAATCCGAAACCGGTCATAAGTCTCCAAACCCAAACCCAGCGCGGTTAAAGTCGTCACCGAACCCGCCACCCCAATCAGCGTGCGAGCCTGGCTCAAAGGCACGGTTTCGGCGGCCTCGGCAATCAAAGCGTCAATAAACTCGCTGGCTTGCGCTACGGCATCCGCGCTGGGAATACCGCGCGAATCCTCGGCGGGGCGCAAATACCGCTCGGTCACGCGGGTCGAACCCATATTCATGGAAATCGCCGCCTCCAGGGCAGGTTTTACCGTTTCATGAGTTGCCAGTCCAGAATCCGGCGTAACCTCAATATCCGGGCTGGCACCTAATGAATCCGACGACGTAACCACCCCCGACGCCCCCGGCCGGCCAAAAGAAAACTCGGTGGAACCCCCACCAATATCCACCACCAACGCCGGCGCGGCCAAACCAGGATGCAAGGCGACCGCGCCGGAAAAACCCAACGTGGCTTCCTCCCGACCCGAGATAACCTCCGGTGACACGCCCAGCCGTGCCTCTACCCCGGTGGCAAACTCAAAGAAATTATCCGCGTCACGCGAAGCCGAAGTCGCCACCATCCGCACCCGGTCGACCTGCGCCTGGCGAATCCGCGCCGCGTAATCCTCGACCGCCGTAAAGGTGCGGTTCAAAGCCTCCGGAGCCAGATGCCCGGTCTTGTCCACGCCTGCCCCCAGCCCCACAATCTGGGTTTTCCGCAGGACTTCCCGGGGGGAAACCTCGGGGTGAGTGGGGTCAAAATCGCTGATTAACAGGCGAATCGAGTGGGTGCCGCAGTCTATTACTGCCAGTCGCATGGGTTTCCTTTCTTTGGGGATTCACGAGGCGCCACCCTGGTAGGCAACACCTGCCGATTTTATCGCCAATCGCGCTATAGGCGGGGGCGTGGCAGAAATTCAGGAAAAAATGGGGGTGAGCCTCGATATATTTGAGGCTCACCCCCAAAAAATCCTGAATTTCTGCCAGGGTCAAGGCTCGGGATGCCAATCACAGGTTTCGGGAGACCACAAGTTTTCGGCACGCAGCCGCGCCAACACCCAGTCGCCCACCGGGTTCACCCCCAAACCGGCCGCCAAAGCATGTCCCAGCAGGGCGTGGAAACACTTGACCCGATCCGGCATCCCGCCAGCCGAAAAATTCGCAATCTCCGGGACGGGCGCGGGTGAGGCCACCCTGCGTGCCGCCAGATACGCCCGATGAGCCCGGTGATAGGCGAGCCGGAACTCCGGGTGTTGCGGGTCGTCAAGCAGCGCCTCGGCCTCGCGCATCACGCCGGCAGCCTCTAGCTGGGAACAGGCTGCCACCGCCGCCGGGCAAGTCAGATAGTAAAACGTGGGGAAAGGCTCGCCATTAGGCAGACGCGGGGTCGTGGCTATTACCGCTGGATGTGGTGCCGCGTGGGCAGCGTTCGGTGGAGTCGTCAAATTGCAATATGCGGCGATACCGAGCACCCCGCGCGGGACACGCCCCAGTTGTGCCGCGATGATTTCCAGGTCTGCCTCGGTTGCCGGTCGAATCTCTGCCACACTGCCAGCTTACAGAATTCTGACAGGGAACTATTTGAGTGACAGGGAGAAATTCAAATGGCACCTCGTGAATTCGCGCCAAAAACCAGACGCACAAACCCGCCGCGCCCGTACCGCCCCGCTTGTGTCGCCCCGCGCCGTACCGCTTGTGATGTGTCCGCCGCGCTATTTTCCGGCGGACTTGCCGGTGCCGGCGACCTTCAGCCCTTCGACAATCAAGCCAAACCATGGCAGGTCATTCGCGTCCTTCTCGACCCAACCGCTGGCGACCTTGGGTTTTGTCTGGCCGGGCGGGTCGACAACCACATAGGTCGTCTCGCCGGGTTTCACGAAACCCAGGCGTTCGCGCGCCTGGCGGGAAACATATTCGGGATCCTGGTAGCGCGCGATTTCATCTTCCAGAGCTTCGTTTTCGGCCTTGGTGCGCGCAATCTCCGCCGCGAGCTCGCGGGCGTGCTGCTGTTGCTCCATCCACGATTTCAGCGGGGAAAACACCATCAGGAACACGGCCAGGCTGACAACCGCCAACACCAAGACTCGCGACAGCCACGTCGAGCCGGGGGCGGCGGGCGGCGGAGGCTGTAGCGCGAGTCGCGATTGCGGGGAATTGCCCCGGGTGTCGGTGGTATGTTCGGGGTGGGGGGTGTTGTCGTGGGGTGCCTTGTCATGAGGTGCCATCCGGGAAAACGCCCCCGAGCTGGGACGCGAGCTTTTTGGGGCATTCGCCCCCGAGCCGGAACGCACCGAGGTAGTCTTGTCCCCCCGAGTAGAATCCGGGTCACGAGGAGATAAACTTGGGCGACGCATAGTTTTATTATCGCATTTGTCAGGCTCACAGTTCGGTTTAAACCGGCAATACCGGTCGGGATGCGTCAAAAGTTTAGGGAATCGTTTTTACACCCCGAGAATTCGTGGCTTTCCGTCAAGATTCTTTGACTCCGGCACTAGCACTGGTGGGGCTAAGAACCGTTACATTTAAGCCCGGGAACTGTGTTTCGCGAAGCGGTCGCGCCAGAAATTTCGGCAACAGCCTGGGGTGGACACAAAATCGCTGCTGGAAGCAAGAATCACTACAGTTAACTTCGGGAGGGGTGGCGAGGTTGATACTGGGGCGTTTCGCGTGTAGAGCTCCCCGGGTAATCCCGGGAGGGGCAGGGGTGGCGATAAACCACTCATGGGTAACCCCGGTGTGGTTGGGGTAATCCCGGGGAGGGCAGGGGTGGCGAGGTTGGTAGTGAGAAGTAAGCATTTGGTGGTTACTACAGTTAACTTCGGGAGGGTGGCGAGGTTGATACTGGGGCGTTTCGCGTGTAGAGCTCCCCGGGTAATCCCGGGAGGGGCAGGGGTGGCGAGGTTGGTAGTGAGAAGTAAGCATTTGGTGGTTACTACAGTTAACTCCAAGAAAGGAGACCCATGAATCCGAAACCCGTCTGCCCGCAAAACCCCGGGGTTACCGGTAACCCCGGTAATACCGAGTTATTTGCTCGTGCCGCCCGGCCTGTCCGGTCTGACTGTGCCGCCCGGCCCGTCCGGTCTGCCCGGCTCGCCCAATCTGCCCGGCGACCCAATGTCCCCGCCCCGCTGATTTTTATGCTCGAAGGCACTATCCAATATGTCGGAGCCGGGCTCGCCGTGGGGCTTTTCGCCCTGTTTGCGCCACTTACCGTCGCGTGGCTGCGTTCGGTAATCGCCGGGGTAATCCTGGTGGCGTGGCGTCGTCCTTGGGGTAAACGCGCGTTGACCCGCCAAGGATACGCTTGGTCATGTGCCTTCGGGGTGGCGCTGGTGGCCATGAACACGACCTTTTACGAGGCCATTGCCCGGCTTCCCCTGGGAACCACCGTGTCCATCGAATTCCTCGGTCCGGTGATATTCGCCGCCATCGGATTGAGTGGGATTATCGGGAAACTCGCGGTACTGATTGCGTTTTCCGGGGTGGTGTTGATTGGTGGAATCGCCCTGGATTTGACGCAAACTACACAGCTCTACGGGCTGATTTGGGCGCTGGTGGCTGGTGGAATGTGGGTCGCCTATATGGCTTTGGGGCGCAAAGTTGCGCTGCTTGGCCGCGGCATGGATTCGCTGGCTGTCGCGGTGTTGTTGGGGTCATTTCTGCAGCTACCGTTCGCCATCCCCGAGATGCCGCTCATGATTGGCCACCCCGAAGCCTTGGTGCTGGCCGTCGCGATGAGCACCTGTTCCTCGGTTATCCCCTATGTGCTAGAGCAAGTTGTGATGCGCGGGGTGCGCGCGCCGCTGTTTGCGCTGCTCTCCGCGCTGTTGCCGGTCACGAGTCTGGCTGTTGGGCTGGTCATGCTGCGCCAAGTCCCGAGCTTGGCTGAACTTGGCGGACTGGCGTTGGTGTCGGTCGCGCTCGCTTTGACTTATCGGCGTTCATGAGGTGCTTGTTAACTTCGCGTCCGCGGGTGGTGGTGCAAGCTTAGAATGGAAGTATGACGGGATTTCAAGAGCGGCTTGTGGGGATACAGGAACGGGTCGCGGCGGCGGCTCGCGCGAGCGGACGCGAGCCGCGCGACGTGCGGATTCTGCCGGTCAGTAAGATGCACCCCATTTCTATGATTCAAGCAGCGATGGCTGCGGGAGCGCGCGAATTTGGGGAAAACCGTCCCCAGGATTTAGCCGCCAAAGCCCAGGAATTAGGTGCGAATCTGGGGCAGTCGGGGTCGGGAAACACCGGAGTTTTGGCTGGTCTTGACGGTGTTTCGGCTCAGCCTGGGATTGGGGGGCGTGGCGCGGATTTGGGGCTGGCACCTCGTGAAAGCGAAACGAAACCAGACGTGCCGCGCTGGGTGATGATAGGAAACCTGCAGCGCAACAAGGCGAAACTGATTGTCGCGTATGCCGCCGAGCTGCAAAGCCTGGACTCACTGCGGCTGGCGGAAACCCTCTCTAGGTTGCTGGGCGAAGCCGGGCGTGAACTTGACGTAATGGTGCAGGTCAACATCTCGGGCGAGGCTGTCAAGCACGGGGTCGAACCCGGTGTCGCCCTGGACTTCGCCGGGCGGGTCGCCGCACTGCCCGGGTTGCGTCTGACCGGGTTCATGGGGGTTGCCGCGCCGTTGTCGGTTGTCGGTGAGTCCGGGGTTCATGAGGCGTTTGCCCGATTACGGGCGATTCGCGACGCGGCGGTCGTGTCTATTCCCGAGGCGAGCGGCCTGTCCATGGGGATGAGCGGTGACTTCGAGATAGCGATAGTCGAGGGCTCGACATGCGTCCGGTTGGGGTCTGGACTGTTTGGGCAGCGGCGTGCGGGTGTAGTTGCTCCTGCGGACAAATAAGTGCTTTGCTATGGTGATAGGCTGGATAAACCCCCGGGTCAGGGGCTTATCTCGTTATCAAGCATTCTCAATAAAAGGCTTATGTGTCCATGTTGATGATTGCAGGCGTAAATTAATCGCACTCAGGCCGCTAATATGAAACAATCGGAATAGGACTGTCTTAAAACCAGGGAGGGGAGGAGAATCGGTAATGGCACCTCGTGAACCCGCCGCCTCGCCCTGTCCACAATATCCGGCGTCAATCACCCCCAACACCGGGACAATTCCCGCGCAAACTGGCAGCTTCCCCGCCCAGCCACCCGCCGCGCCCGCCACGCCGCAACTCTCTACACAAATCGCGCCGGTCGCCGACCCGATTATCACGGTGCGTGGCCTGCGGAAAACCTATGATTCCCCCGGGGGCGACCCGATAGTCGCCCTGGATAATATCAGCATCGACTTCCCGCGCGGCCAATTCACCGCGATTATGGGGCCATCCGGGTCGGGCAAATCCTCGCTGCTGCACTGCATCGTGGGTTTGGATTCTTTTCAAGAGGGAATAGTCAAGGTCGCGGGCAAGAACCTGGCCACCATGTCCAGCGCAGAACTGACCGAGTTCCGCCGCGTCACCGTCGGTTTCATTTTCCAGTCCTATAACCTGATTCCCACTTTGAGTGCGCGGGAAAACATTGAAATCGCGGCGGAGCTGCAGCGCCACCAGGTTGACCACAAACACTTCAAAGACCTGGTGAACCGCCTTGACCTTGGTAAACGCCTTAATGTTTTTCCTTCGCAGCTTTCGGGAGGCCAGCAGCAAAAGGTTGCTTGTGCCCGCGCCCTGTTGACCCGCCCGGCCGTGGTGGTTGCGGACGAACCGACCGGCAGCCTCGATTCAGAGTCTGCGGCGGAAGTACTGGCATTCCTGCGTGGCGCTGCGGCGGATTGGGGACAGTCTGTCGTCATGGTTACCCACGAGCCGGATGCGGCGCAGTACGCCAGTCGCGTATTGTTCCTGCATGATGGGCGGCTGGTCGCACAGTTGACGAATCCGACGCGCGAGGCCATCTTAGAGGCGCAGCAGACCCTGGGCCAGTTGCGTTCGGGGGGGTCGGTTGGCTCGGGTGCTTCTGCCGGTTTGGATGTGGGTTCATTAGGTGCCATTTCGGGGATTGCGGCGGATTTCACTGGGAAGGCGGGGGTGAATCCGTTTAATCCAGCTAATAGTTCTTTGGCCGATGCGGCGGGTGGATTGGCGCCTGTGGCGGGCAATGCTGGAGGCTCCCTGGCGGATTCCCCCGTTGAACCGGATCAAAGCGCGCAGAACACCGGGAATTCCTTGGCACCTCATGAAACCGAAACCCCCGAAACACCCGAAACCCCCGCCGTGAAGCCGCCCGAGAAACCCAAAAACCGTCGCTCCAGCTGGCGCAACCGCAAGAAACGCCGCCCCGTCGCGGATCCGGCGCTTGCCCAAACATTTGCCAATCTGGGGGTTGCCGTGCCGGATTCGCAACCCAATGAATTGGCCGATTCCCTGGCAATCGGCCAATTCAAGTGGCCGAGCCTGTCCGTGGCTTCCCCGGATATGAACGAAGGCGACAATGAACTTTTGGGTCAGCCCTTGGGGCTTTTCGCGCGACATTCCGTCCCGGAGCCTCCCGCTGTGTCCGGGGAGCCAGTGATTCCGACCGATTCGACGGAACCGGCCGTGTCTGGGAATCCGTCGGAACCGGTCGCGCCGGCCGTGTCTGGGAACCCGACGGAACCGGTCGCGCCGGCCGTGCCCGCCGCTCAACCTACGCTGCCGGTAATGCTTGGGCAGTCGACGGAACCGACCGAACCGACCGTGTCTGGGAACCCGACGGGACCGGTCGCGCCGGCCGCCCCCACAACTTCGGCTCTCAACCCGGCCGTCCCCATAGTTACCAGCGCTTTCACTGTTACCCCGGGGGGCAGGGATGTGTCCGAGCCGGATTTGACCACCCCGAATGTGACCATGACCGATGCGACCCAGACCGGGGTTGGTTTTCTGCGTCGCGTGGCCGAGCCGGGTTACGGTTTCGTCCCCGACAATTCCGCTGCGCCCAGCGATTCTGGGGTGGTCGCCGGGTCGGTTGCCGGGGACAATTCGCCCGGGTTGTCCGGCTTGGATGGTTCTGGTGCGGTGGATGTGGCGGCTTCATTAGGTGCCATCCCGGATTCCGGCTCGATGGGGATTGCGGCGAGCCAAAACTCGGATACCGGTGGGGTTCCAGTGCAAACCAAGTTTAACTCCGAGGTTCCGAGCTGGGCGCAGCAGCTGGCTCCGGCCGCAGCTGAACCCGGTTTTGACCCCGGTTTTGAACCCGGGGCGTCCCTGGCGGCATCCGGGTGGGCGCTTAGCGATACCGGCCAGACCCGCCCAATCCCGGGTCAGCCTGCCCCTAGCGAAGCGGCTAAATCTGCCGGGATTGCGGCTGGGCAAACTGGTCATGAGGCTGGCAGCGTTGGAGCTGGGGTGACTTTAGGGCAAACGGATCCTGGGGTTTTCGCTGCTCAGGCGAGAGTTGGCGGTGTGGTTGGAATTAGTAATCCCGGGGTTGCGGCCGCTCAGGTCGGTCAGGCGGGGTATGGGGCGGCTGCTTTTGGCAATTCTTCCAATATTGTGCCTGGTCAAACCAAGAATGTGGCGGGAAGCGCGAATTTCCCAGCGCCTCGTGAAACCGAATTAACCCCAGCCACAAGCGCAACCACCACCGCGCCGTCGGCTCCAATCGGGTTTTTTGGCGGCACCGAGGCGACGGCTGCGGGGTCGATGCCGGGGATGCCGGGGATGCCGGGCGCGTCGGCTTTTGGGGCAGCGTCGCCGGCTCCGATTCCGGGACTAACGGAGGGACAAGCGCCAACGCCGATTCCGACCCAAATGTCGCACCCAGCACCGCTGAGAGAACCGGAAAACGAACCAGGAAATGCGGCGGGAAATGCGCGGCCAGTCGCGGGCACCGAGGCGGCGACAGGTGCGCGGGAAAACGAAGGCTCCGGCGAGCCGTCACGGCCGCGGCGCCGGCGACGTGCCTCGATTGATCCGCAAGAGGCCGAACTCGCCGGTCAAAACGAGTTGCTGCAAATGATTGCCCAGGCCGAGAAACTGCTCGCGGCCAGCGGCGCGGCCATCAGTGATGCCCAAGATGCGTTGACTTCGCCGGAAAAATCCGGGAAATCCAAGGAAACAGAGGTAGTGGTCGGCGGCACGGATGCTAAGTCCGGGGCGGGCGGTGGCGCGTCGGTGGATAGAGCTGGCGGCGGGTTTAGGTCGGGTGGCAATCTTGGGGTCGCGTCGACTTTGGGCGGAACATCGGGTGGGGCGAGCGGTGCCGCTAAGTCTGGCATGGTCGGCGGGTCGGTGCGGGGCTCGGTTCGTCAAGGTGGCTCGGCTTCATTAGGTGCCAGCCCGGTTTCAAGCGTCCCTAGCGCGGCGACCACTAATATTTACCGGCCGGCGACCAGCACTTTCACCAGCGTAAAAGGGAACGCGTCCCTGGCGGAACTGGCGCGTTCGCTGGGTTTGGAAGACGTAATTACCGCTGGGCGTGACCAGCCGGGCGGCACCTCTAGTCCCGGTGCCAAGAACCTTGGCGAGAGCCTCGGATTGGCGACCGGTGGTAGCGGGGGTCAGCGGGCCGTGCGGGCAGGCACCGGCGCAATCCCAGATAGGCTCGGTCATTTTAATCCACATAGTTCGCCCGATTCGCTCGCCGCGCGTGGCGTGGCCGGCACCACTTTCGGTTCTGGGGCGCCCACAACCTCGGTCGCGGGCAGTGCCCCCGGCGCGCCCGGCACCACGAGTTCCGGTTTCCGGTCTTTCATGGCCGGCGCCTCTGGCCAGACCAGCCCCGGGGACTCCGGGTCGACTCGCGGCGCCACCCCCGACCAAGACCTGTTGATTGCCCGCGCGGATGCCATGTTAGCCCAGGCTAATGCCCAGTCCCTCGACCTGCAACGCAGCTTGCTGGATCTGGAAAACCCGGCCGGCTCGCCATCCCAATACCACGACGCGGCTCGGCTGGCACCTCGTGAATCCGCAACCCCAAACCATAACCCGACCCCCACCATCGACCCGAAGGGGCGCTGATGTGGAAACTGATTATCCGCGAGATTGCAACGCGCAAAACCCGATTCGCGGCGGCGGTGGTGGCGGTGATGCTGGGGGTCGCGTTCCTCAGCCTGACGTTGGGAGTCAAAAACCTGGCGATGAACTCCCTGGCTCAGGCGGAAACCGCGACGCTGAACGCTGACCTTTATGCGGCCGGGCCGCCGGTGAAACACGCGAATCCCCTGGATTTGGCGGCGCGCGGCCCGATTAACGTGTCCCAAGCCGAGGTAATCGAAGCCGTGGAAGGAACCGCCCACGCCGCCCCAATCTTTGAAGGGGAAGCCGTGCTGCTCGACGCACACAAACGCCCGCTTACCTGGGGGTTTAGTGCAACCCGGGTGCGAGGAGCCTATGCGTTTCCCCCCGGCCCCACCTTGAAAGAAGGGCGGCTGCCCAGCGGGAAAACCGAGGTGATGCTAGAAGAGAGCACCGCGCAGCGCGCCGGACTGAAGGTCGGTTCGCAAGCCACGCTGATTTGGGGTGGGACGGTACACCGAATGCAGATAGTGGGAATCGCCAGTTTCGATGCCCCTTTGGGTATTGCGACCATGGCTTTCGTCGATGCCAAGCTGGCGAAAACCTGGTTTTCCCCGGAATCTCGGGTGAAACTGATAGGGATAAAGGCCAGTGCCTCGGCGAATCTGCAGGTCGTCAAGGAACGCATTCAAGAAGCCGTCGGCCCGGACGCGACGATTGTGGAAGGCGCGAAGCTGCGTGCCGAACACGCGGCGGCAGCCGAACGAGCCGTGGGCTTCGTAAACACCCTGGTGTTGTGGTTTGTGGCCTTGGCGCTGTTGGCGGGGGGGTTCCTGATTGCTAATACTTTCGGGATTATGGTTACTTCGCGTTACCGAGCCTTGGGGTTGCTGCGGGCTGTGGGATACGGGGCACCGGCTTTGCGGCGCCTGGTTTTAGGTCAAGCTCTGATTGTGGGTGTGCTGGGGTCGGTGCTCGGGGTGGCTTTGGGGGGCGGCTTGACGGCCGGGCTTCGCGCCGTCTTGGCGGGTCGTGGCTGGCTGGTCGACAGCTGGTTTTCGGCATCGTCGCTGGTGGCGGTGATTTTCGCGTTCCTGGCGGGGGTGGTGACCACGGTGTTGGCTGGGGTTGCTCCCGCGTGGCGGGCGGGGCGGATTCCGCCGCTGTCCGCCTTGGAATTGGGGGCGCCGACGGGCGAGAAACCGGTGCGGATTCGTGCGCTTGTTGGCGCGGGGTTACTGGCCGTGGCTGCCGGTGGCACCGGTTTGGGGCTGTGGTTGAGCGGCCAGACCTGGGATTGGACAGTTTTGCTGGTGCTGGCGGTGTCCGGGATAGTGGGTCTGGTGGGTTTGCTGGCGATTTTGGCGTGGCTGTTGGGTCGGATGGCGGCGATTTTGGCTCTGATGGCGCGGGGGTTGAACCTGTTGCCGGTGCGTTTGGCTTTGCAGAATTTGGGGCGCTATCCGCGCCGGGCGACGCTGGGTTGCGCGGCGCTGGTTATCGGGGTGGCGATTGCGACGGCCGGCGGAGTGTTGGCCGATTCGGCGCGGGTTTCGCTGCGGGTTGGTACGGTTCACGAGGTGCAAACTGATTTGGTGGTCGCATCCTTGCAGCCTTCGACCAGCCTGGAAAAAGTGGTGCGTTTGGTGCAAGATGTTCCCGGGGTTTCCGAGGCGAAGGCGGGGGTGATTAGTGCTCCGGTCTGGCTGCGTTTGGGGGGTGGCGCGACGGATGACGCCAGTGGTTCCGGGGATATGGCGGCTGGTGTGTCCGGTGTTGGGGTCAGTGTGGGGTTGGCCGCCACGGGTTCCGGTGGGGTTGCCGGGGCGGTTGCTGCCGCCGGTGATTCCGGTGGTTTGGGGATTCATGAGGTGCCAGCTCTGGGTATCAGCCCGGCGGATTTACACACTACCCTGCGGCTTCACGCGGATGCGGGCTCGGTAGCGAGCCTGGAACAGGGTGATGCGTTGGTCAACACCCGTACCGCGCGGATTGGGGGCTGGAAACTGGGCGATTCGATTACGATTACGGGGCCGTTGGGGATTTATTCCACCAAGATTGGTGGTTTCGTGACTTCCAGTTTAATTCGAGCCGACGTGTTCTTGGATGCCCAATATTTGCGCCAAATTTCGGCTCCGGAACAGGTTACGCGACAGTTTATTTTTGTGAATGTCGTCGGCGATGTGACTGGCGTGAAACAACGGATTCAAAAAGTCCTCGATCCGTATTATGTCTTTACGGTGATGGCACCTCGTGAACTGGCGGCAGTAACCGCCGCCCCGACCGCCAATATAGTGTTGGTGATGCACGCCCTGCTGGGGTTCTCGGTGGTGATAGCGCTGCTAGGGGTGGTGAACACGCTAATCCTGGCGGGTCTAGAGCGCCGGGTGACGTATCGCCTGTTGCGGGTCATTGGGATGAAACCGCGCGAGGTGGGGGCGATGGTGCGGTGGGAGGCCTTCTTCCTGGCGTTGCTGGGGGCGTTAATCGGGTGGGGCACCGGGATGGTTTTGGGTTTGACCTGGAGGTTTGCGCTGCGTCATGAGGGGCTAGCCCTGGTTTCAGTGCCGTGGTTGGCGCAAGGCGGGCTTATCGTGGTGGCGGTAATCCTGGCGGTTGTCGCGGCGATTCTGCCGGCGCGCCAGAGTGCGCGCCGCTCGGTTATGGACACATAAGCCCCTTATTGAGAATGCTTGATAACAAGATGAGCCTGTGACTCGGGATTTTGCCTGGCTTATTACCCTAGCAAAGTGCTTATGTTTCCGTGACTAAACCCAGACTAAGTGTATGATGGGATTACCTTAACTAATTAGGAGGAAATCTATGCCCGGAAGCCAAGGAAGCCTGGGGGAGCTATTCGCGCGGTTTACCACCCAGATTTCTAAACTATTCCGCGCGGAAATCGCATTGACCAAAGCTCAGGCCAAAGCCGCCGCACAGCGCTTCGCCGCCGCCGGCATCCTGCTGGTAGCGGCGCTGGTTTTAGCGCTATACATGTTGGGTTGGCTGATTCACGCTATGTTCCTCTCCTGGCAACTGGCAGTACCGTCCTGGGCAGCCGCCCTGTTGACCGCTGCCGTGTTAGCAGTTCTGGCGGTAATCCTGGGCGTGGCCGGATACGCGGCGTTGAAAAAGGCGCAACGCCACCTGCCCAATCCAACCGAAGGCGTGAAAACTGATGTGGGAATCATTAAATCCGCGTTTAAACCCACCACGGAGGAAGATCGATGACTGAAACAGAACAGGGCTCAACCCTTGGGAATACGGTGAATCCGGGGCAAGCACCTCATGAATCCGACTTTGGAACCGACCCCCAAACCATCGAGGCTCACATCCGCCAGGCACGTGAAGAAGTCGCCGCCACCGTCGACGAACTGGTCGACCGAATGCGCCCCGCGAACCAAGCCAAAGCCCTGAAAGACAAGGCATTGGGGGTCGTGGACGCCGCGCGGGAAACCGTGGCGGACGCCATCGCCGGCGACGATGCGGCTCGCAAAAAAGTCGGTATCGCGGCCGGGGCTATCGCCGGATTGACCCTGTTGGCGCTGCGGCGGCGGCACTAAGAATCAATCGGGGTTGGCTGAGGCCGACTGAGTCCGGTGGTCGAGATTGGTGATTGAGGCCGAAAGGCAGAGTCGGCGAACCAGACCAGAAAATAAAAAGTGTCGACTAACTGGCATAAATAACGTTCAAGGCATAGACTAATACCAGACACTATGTCTCCAGTTATCGTCGTTTAGTGTGGAAGGACCAGGCAAATGGGCCGTGGCCGTCAGAAGGCTAAGCAAACGAAAGTAGCACGTCGCCTCAAATATGGGGGTCCCGAACCCGACCTCGAGGCGTTGGAACGTGAACTCTCCGGCAAAGGGCGTTTCCCCGAAGCACCCGAAGAGGATGACCCCTACGCGAAATACGCTGAACCGGATTACGACAAGTGGTCTGATTACGCCACAGATGACCCCTATGCGAAATACGCGGATTACGCGCACGACTTCGAGGACGAGGAATCTGACGGCTCGGAACATGGCGTTTGAATTCGGAGCTCTTGAGGTCGCGGCGGGCGTGAGCCTGCCGGAACTGCCGGTAAGCTCTGTGGGCTCAAAACCGGGATTGACGGGGCTGAAGCCCGGATTACCAAGGGAAACACCGTGCGAGGTGCCGGGGGCGGATTCCCCGATAAACCCCAGGGTGGCGACAGAAGGGACACAGCCCGGAAAATCGACGACGAACCCAGACGAACCCTGGAATCCTGGGGCGACACCGGAAGACGACTATCCCCGTGAAGAATGCGGAGTGTTTGGGGTGTGGGCGCCGGGCGAGGATGTCTCGCGCCTGGCATATTTCGGGTTGTATGCCCTGCAGCATCGCGGCCAAGAATCGGCGGGGATTGCGACTTCCGATGGTTCAAAGATTCTGGTTTTCAAGGATATGGGACTGGTGTCCCAGGTGTTTAGCGACCGGGATTTAGCGACTTTGACCGGTCATATTGCGGTGGGTCATGTGCGCTACGCCACGGCCGGGGCTTCGTCTTGGCGCAATGCGCAGCCCACCTTGGGGCCGACGGCTTTCGGTACGCTGGCTTTGGCGCATAACGGGAATCTGGTGAATGCGCGCGAGTTAGCGGCGCGAGTGGGGGTGGCGGCTGCGGGCCGGGCGGGTTCATTAGGTGCCAGTGGGGAATGCGGCGAGACGCGGGATTCCGGGATGGCACCTCGTGAAAACGAAACCACCGGAAAACGAACCACGATACCCCAAGATTCAACTTCCGACACGATGCTGTTGACCAAGATAATAGGAGCGATTTCGCACCACGTTGCCGGCGCTAGGGGTGGCGCGAGCCGCGAGGGTGGCGCGGGTTCATTAGGTGCCAGTGGGGATTGTGGCGAGACGCGGGATTCCGGGATGGCACCTCGTGAAAACGAAACCACCGGAAAGCGAACCACGGTACCCCAGGATTCGGCCTCCGAAGTGAAACTGTTGGGGGTAATGCGCCGGGTTTTGCCTCAGTTGGACGGGGCGTATTCCTTGACTTTTATGGACGAAACCACGCTGTATGCGGCGCGTGACCCGCACGGGATTCGACCCCTGGTGTTGGGGCGGCTGGCGGCTGGTGAGGTCGGGTCGGCGGGCGCGGCTGGCGGCTGGGTGGTGGCCTCCGAGACGGCGGCGCTAGACATTGTGGGCGCGGTGTTTGTCCGCGAAATCGAACCCGGCGAACTGTTGGCTATCAACGAAAACGGGGTGCACTCCGAGCGTTTCGCCCCGGCTCGGCCGGCGGGTTGCGTCTTTGAATACGTGTACTTGGCGCGCCCGGACACCCAGATTTCGGGGCGTTCGATTATTTCCGCGCGCCGCGAGATGGGAGCGGCTTTGGCTCGGGAAGACCGCGAGATGGGGGCGGTTCTAGCCGATATTGTGATGGCCACCCCGGATTCCGGAACCCCCGCCGCGATTGGTTACGCCGAGGAATCCGGGATTCCATTCGTGCAAGGCCTGGTCAAGAACGCCTATGTGGGCAGGACTTTTATCCAACCAACCCAAACGATGCGCCAGATGGGGATTCGCCTGAAACTGAACCCGGTGCGCTCTGTGATCGAGGGCAAACGCCTGGTGGTTATCGATGATTCGATTGTGCGGGGCAATACTCAGCGTGCCGTGGTGCGGATGCTGCGCGAGGCCGGAGCCAGGGAAGTTCATATCCGGATTTCTTCGCCGCCGGTGCTGTGGCCGTGTTTCTATGGGATTGACTTTGCCACCCGCGAGGAACTGATTGCCACCGAGCTGGGTGTGAGCGAGATTTGCCGTTCCTTGGGGGCGGATTCCCTGGCCTACCTGCGGTTCGAGGCGATGGTAACGGCGACTGGCCAGCCGGAGGGCGCGCTGTGTACCGCGTGTTTTTCCGGGCGGTACCCGACCGGGATCCCCCAGGGCGCTGCGGTGCAGGGGGCGGAGCCCTGAGGGCGCCGCAGTTGCGGGGCGGAGGCATTGAGAAACGGCCATGATTGGCTGTTTCTCAACCGAAGCACCCTAATCTAAAAACCAAGGCCGCAGCGCTTTGGAAAAAACCGTCGTCCCGGATGGCACCTCATGAATACGAAACAAAAGGAGTAAAAAATGACCACAAACCCGTACGCAAGCTCCGGAGTCGACGTGGATGCCGGGGACCGCGCGGTCGAGCTGATGAAGGCCGATGTGCGCGCAACCCAGGGGCTGGGGGTGCTGGACACGGCCGCAACCGGCGGTTTTGCGGGGCTGTTTGACCTGCAGTTCGCGACCCAGGGGATGCGTCGGCCGCTGTTGGCGACTTCGACTGACGGGGTGGGCACCAAAGTGGATTTGGCGCGACGGCTGGGAATCTGGGACACGGTGGGGATTGACTTGGTGGGGATGGTCGTGGATGACTTGACCTGCGCGGGGATTCGGCCGTTGTTCATGACGGATTATATTGCCTGCGGGCGGGTGGAGCCCAAGCGGATTGCGGCGCTGGTGCGCGGGGTGGCCAGAGCCTGTGAGGAAGTCGATTGTGCCTTGATAGCGGGGGAGACGGCGGAACACCCTGGGCTGTTGGGGGATGACGAGTTCGATATTGCCGGGGCTGCGACCGGTGTGGTGGACGAGCGACGGCTGCTGGGTCCGGCGCGGGTGTGCGCGGGGGATGTGCTGGTTGGTTTTGCCTCGAGTGGGTTGCATTCTAACGGGTATTCGCTGGTGCGCCGGATTGTGGCCGAGGCTGGTTTGGACTGGGGGGCGCCGGTACCGGCGGGGGTGTGTCCCCCGGTGGGTTCGCCGTTTTC
>NZ_GG668520.1:569479-570901 GCF_000160615.1 Mobiluncus mulieris ATCC 35243
GGCCGCCGGCCGCACCAACGCCGCCCCGGCCGCTCCCGACCGCGACGCGGTCGGGGCGGCCTCCCGCCCCTATACCCTGGGTTTGGCCTGTCTGGAACCGACGCGTTTGTATTCACGTCTGTGCCTGGAGCTGGAAAACCAAGGTGGCGAGGCCGCGTGGTATGCCGGCGATTTTTCCCAGGATTTGGACGGGAACCGCACCCACGCTTTCGCCCATGTCACGGGTGGTGGCTTGGCGGCGAACCTGGCGCGGGTGATTCCCGCCGGTTTGCACGCAGTGGTGGATCGTGGTTCGTGGCCGGTACCGGGGATTTTCAAGTTCCTAATGTCCGCCGGGGGCTTGCAACCCGTCGAGGTCGAGGATGCCTGGAACCTTGGTATAGGCATGGTGGTGGCGGTTCACCCGGATTTCGTGCCGACGACTCATGAAGCCGCTGCCGCTCACGGCATCGAGAGTTTCACCATCGGCCGCGTGACCGACCAGCCGCCCGCATCAGCCCAGGTGACGGGCGCGCGCACCGTGTCCGGCACGAAGGGTATCGTGGCGGGTGCGGTTACGCTGCACGGCTCGTATTGCGTGTGACTTCATGAGCCGCGTCGCGCTACAAAGTCGCATATCGGTGTTCATGAGGTGCTCCCGAGTTCCACAGCTTTAGTGTGTCTGGTTTGTGACAGAATCAGGAAAATTTGGGGGTAGCGCGAAGGGCCTTGTGACGGAACCAGGAAAATTTGGGGGTGGCGCGAAGGGCCTTGTGACAGAATCAGGAAATTTTGGGGGTGGCGCGAAGGGCCTTGTGACGGAACCAGGAAAATTTGGGGGTAGCTCGGAGGGGTTTGTGACAAAATCAGGAAAATTCAACACAGGGTGGCCGATTTAGTTCATGGTCGAGGCGATTTTTCCTGAATTCGTCACAGCCGGGTGCAAATATTGCCGCCAGGCTCAGAAATTGCTGCGATGTTTCGACAATTTGAGATTGCGGTGTCGTTAACAGCAACCTAAAACCTAAAATCCTCTAAATCCCGGACGTCAGGATGTCAAAAGCACTAACAAAAACTTGTCTACCAGCATAAACACCAAAAACACGCCATATGCTACGTAATTGTGGAAGTTGGATCAAGCGCTGAAGCCGCAACCGTGCGGTGAAGTTGCTCATCGGTGTTCATGAGGTGCTTGTTTTTTGGCGGCTTACGGTCGGTCGGCTCGGCTAGGCTTCCGGTGGGGTTCCGCTCTGTTTCTCTTAGCAACGGTGTTGCTAAGAGAAACTACGAGCACCCACAGATCGCTACGCCGGCCGACGCTTCCCGTTTCGCCGCCGGAATTCCTGCGGGGTGTTTGCTCCTTACAAAACGTCCAAGGCTGTGTTTTGTCAAGTTAATTTGAGCTATTTCGTCACTTAAAAGTGAGCTATTTTGGCGGCTTCC
>NZ_GG668520.1:571641-573917 GCF_000160615.1 Mobiluncus mulieris ATCC 35243
TGTGTTTTGTCAAGTTAATTTGAGCTATTTCGTCACTTAAAAGTGAGCTATTTTGGCGGCTTACGGTCGGTCGGCTCGGCTAGGCTTCCGGTGGGGTCCCGCTCTGTTTTTCTAAGCAACGGTGTTGCTAAGAGAAACTACGAGCACCCACAGGTCGCTACGCCGGCCGACGCTTCCCGTTTTGCCGCCGGAATTCCTGCGGGGTGTTTGTGTCCTAAAAGGTGGCCGGGATTGGCTGTTTTAGGCGGTACTGCTTGGGTGCCGAGGTCGCAACCGCGCGGGTGTTTCGCTGGAATCGTGGGCTGGTTGTGGTCATGGACACATAGTGTCAACTTGTGTTGACGAGCGGTCTCGCTGTAAACCCGTGACCATGGGTTATGCCCACAGCGAACAGGGGGTAACCTGCTTATGTGTCCACATAAAAAGCCGAGCCTCCCGGGGACACGCCCGGCCGGTGAGTAAAGTTTTGCTCGAATTTACGCAGAAATCATGTACAATAATTTTTCGTTGGGAATTTTTCCTAATGTTTCCTATCGGAGCCCCGATAGGAGTGATTGTCAGGCAGGAAGCCTGGCGCAGGACATCCAGCCAGCAAGTGGCTGGTTGGTTACAATCAGGAGGATTAAAAATGTCTTTATCCATTAACCAAAACATTATGGCTATGAATAGCTACCGTAACTTGAGTGTTACCCAGGGGGGATTGGCGAAATCCCTGGAGAAGCTTTCCTCGGGTTTCCGGATTAACCGCGCGGCTGATGACGCGGCTGGTTTGGCTATTTCCGAGGGTCTGCGTACTCAGGTTGGTGGTAACCGTCAGGCCGTGCGTAACGCCCAGGATGGGATTTCTTTGGTTCAAACCGCTGAAGGCGCACTGAACGAGGTTCACAGCATTTTGCAGCGTATGCGCGTGCTCGCCGTCCAGGGTGCGACCGATTCGAACTCGCCTGATGCGCGTCGTAATATCAATACTGAGCTCAGCCAGCTGCGTGATGAGTTGCAGCGTATTGGTAGTGTCACTAACTTCAACGGCACTAGCCTTCTTAATGGTAAGGCTTCTGGTAACGATGCTTTGAAGTTCCAGGTGGGTGCCAACGGTAATGCTGATAACCGTATCGTCGTGGATTTGCGTGATGCCGATGTGACTGCTGTCGCTAAGTTCAGTGGCATAAAGAAGGTTACGAGCGCTACGGAGCTGACCGCAGGAGCAGCTTTTGATAAAGGAAAGTACGCCCTTGAGCTTGACGGTAAGGTTTTGAATCTGGACTTTTCAGCAGCCAAGCCGGCCAATGAGAAAGAAGTCCAGAAGAAATTGGCTGAAGCGTTGAAGGCATCCGGTATTGAGGGCTATGTGGGTGGTACCACGAATGTAGCTGCATCTGGTGCGGTGACAGACTTCGATAAGGCGGTGCTTGATGGGAAGACCTTCACCCTCAAGGTTGGCGAACATGAGATTTCGGTAGATGCCAAGACTCTGGCGGATGGTACTCACCAGGGTGCAACCCCGCAGCGTCTAGTTGACGTGTTCAACCAAGAGCTGGGTAAAAAAGGTCTGAACTACACCATGAGCTACGGCGATGCCGATGGGTTTAAGATTACCGCTAATGATTCGGAATCCGCTCAGGTTACCGTCAAGCTGACAACAGATGCGAGCGGCATTAAAGTAGGCGGTAAAGATACAACTACTCTGCTTGATGATCGTGTTGGTAAGCCCAAAGGCGCTGGCTATGCTCTCGAAGTCGGAAATGACCTGACTCTGCACATCAAGCGTGCTGATGGTGGGAGGATTGATAAGATTGGTGCCCACAACCTGACCAAGCTCGGTGCTACGGCAAACACAGGCGATACGGATGTTGCTTTCACAGCTACTGGTGAAACAGCTGATGTTGCTACTGATTACAACTATCTGACTGTTGATAGCCACGACGCAGCGCAGAACCTGATTAACGTGTTGGATGCGAAGATTCAGTCTGTGTCTACGGCTCGCGCTAACCTTGGTGCGGTGCAGAACCGGTTCGAGCATACGATTACGAACTTGAATGTGGCGGTGGAGAATCTGGCTGCGTCTGAGTCTCGTGTTCGCGATACGGATATGGCTCAGGAGATGATGCAGTTCACCAGGAACCAGATTCTGTCCCAGGCTGGCACCTCTATGTTGGCTCAGGCTAACCAGGTTCCCCAGGGCGTCCTCTCCCTGCTGCGCTAGTCACAATCGGGCTAACAATAGCCTGGTTAGCCTGGTTTCCCTGGCTGCGTAAGCCTAGGGAACCTAGTTCCCC
>NZ_GG668520.1:574250-577280 GCF_000160615.1 Mobiluncus mulieris ATCC 35243
CAGCACCTCATGAACCCGCCCGTGACAGCCATAGCCCATGCGGTGATACCCGTTTTTGACGCAATTACCGCTGTTTTCCCGACACCAAATCCGGGCATGGGAAGCCCGCTCTTAGACGCTCTCAGAACATCCACAGCTCGTTGTTTTTCCAGTTTGCGGGTGCGCCTAAACGTTCGAAGGGAATCAGGGGGTTATCGGGATAAGACTGCAGAACATCGAACAACCTACTGTCAACCATCACGCCTAGTCCACGTTGTAGGTATCGAATCAGCGTCAACTGTGCAAACACGCGGTTCGTTCGTCCACGAATGTCATCAAAACACGCGTCGTCTGGCAGTTTGGGTTTAATATCGAAGACCCGGTTAAACACCCGCGAATGGTGCGCGGTCCTGTTACGGACAATATTGAGGGATTTTAGCCAGGACTCCAGTTGAGGTGCACGCAAGTGGCAAACATCGGCAATTTCATTGCGAGCTCTTGTTGGAGCCATGCGGTATAGCCGAGAAAGCATGCCCCAGTCCATGATTTCAACTGCTGCCCAAATCGGCAGCAGTCCGCCGTAGTGTTCTTGGTGATGTAACACGAATTCTTCCCGTGAACCAGCAACAGCCGTCTGATATTTGTCCAACCAAATCTGGTAGTCAGTGCGCAGCCTCCCCCGATGCTGATGCGCTGGGGCTCCCAGGTTGTCTTCATCAAGATGAATCAAGGGGTCAATCTTACCCAGCTCGTGCCCCAGCAGCGCGCGCATTGCTAGCTCGATGCCGGCCAAATCAGCGTAAATCGCTTGCCGCAGCTGCTCGTCAAATGCGTAAAGAGACAGCACCAATTCAAAGGAAGCGCCGGGACGGAAGGCGCTCAGTATTGTTCCCGTGGTTGAATCTATCATCCGCATAGAGTGCCAATATCCCGATAGCCTGTAGTAGCTCAAGGTTGTAAGCTGGTGTTTAGCCAAATCAGGGTTTTCTACCACCATGCCACGTGATATCAGATGCGCAACCTGCTCGGTATAGTCGAAAAACTGCTTCACTGTGGACATACACGGCTCCAGGGGAAGTAGAGGACCGGCCCTGGACTCCCACCGAGGCGGGCAGCGGAACCGGTCTTGTAACTGGAACAATTATATCAGATTTTCCTACGACACGAAATTTACCGGCGTACCTCTACGTATATCGAGCGCGGCGTGCTTCAGGTTGTTTGACCGCGAAACGGGTGTGGTGCCTCTCATAGTTTGCGCGCGACGATGGTTTCGGGTTCACGAGGTGCCTGCCGGGGTGTCTGGTTTTGTTTGTAATGGTGGTCTTGCCGGGTAGTGGTAGCGGGTGGGTGTCGATTCTGGGGATGCTGCGCCTACTGTTCCACCCAACCGGGATGTGTAAAATGCCTGGTCAGGGGGTGTTAGTGGGATTGGCGAAATCCCTGGAGAAGCTTTCCTCGGGTTTCCGTATCAACCGGGCGGCTGATGACGCGGCTGGGCTGGCGATTTCCGAGGGTCTGCGTTCCCAGGTTGGTGGTAACCGCCAGGCCGTGCGTAACGCCCAGGATGGTATTTCCCTGGTACAGACTGCTGAAGGTGCGTTGAACGAGGTACACAGTATTTTGCAGCGTATGCGCGTACTCGCGGTTCAGGGAGCCACTGACTCGAACAGCCCTGATGCGCGTGCGAACATTAATACTGAGCTCAACCAGCTGCGCGACGAATTGGAGCGTATCGGTAAGGTCACCAACTTCAACGGCACCACCCTCTTGGATGGTTCCGCTTCCGGGCCACGTGCTTTGAAGTTCCAGGTCGGTGCAAACGGGGATGCTAACAACCGCATCACCGTAGACTTGAAAGATGCCGACGTGACCGCAATCTCCAAGTTTGGTAAAGAGGCAAACGAAAGTAAAGTAGCCTCTGCAAAAACAGGTTTGCTTACGAAAGGGAAGTACATCCTTGACCTTGAAGGCACGGGCGTAGAAATTGACCTTTCTAAGGCAGCCGGTGATGAAGCAACAGAAGAAGAAGTTAAGAATGCGCTAAAGAAGGGTCTGAAAGATGCTGGTGTCGAGGGCTTCGTTGCTGATGGCTCTGAGGTGCAAACGTCAGCTGATTTGAGCGCTCTTATTGGAGCAGTTGGTCTTGATTCTGCAGGTAAGTACACTTTGACCATTGGTGGTGTAGGTACCTTCGATTACGATACTAAAGATAAACCCGAGGGTGGTGCTACCCTAGAGGCTATCAAGGAAGGTATCAACGGCAAGCTTAAGGACAAAGGATACGCTCTTGAGCTAGATAAAGATGGAAAGAAGTTTGTCCTCAAAGCCACTAGCGATGAGACTAAGAACAAACAGGTTGGTTTCTCTATGACCACAACTGCTGTAGGTGCCGGTATTGGTGATGCTGTTAAAGCCTTCAAGGGTGAGATTGGTAAAGCTCACGGTACTGGTTTCGAATTCACCATAGATAAAGTTACTGCCGGTGGTAAATCTGGAGGCGGTTTTACGTTCAAACGCGCCGACGGGAAAATGATTGACGTCGATTTGGCTCACTCCTTGACAAAACTGGGAGCCAACCCTGGTACCGAGGACAAGAAGCTGGAATTGGAAGCCTACGGTGCGGACGGTAAGAAGATTGACAAGCGTGCGGATTACACGGTTGTGAATCCTTTCAACTCCCTGACAGTGAAGGATCATGATTCCGCGCAGAAGTTGATTAATGTTCTGGATGAGAAGATTCGTTCCGTGTCTACGGCTCGTTCTAATCTGGGTGCGGTGCAGAACCGGTTCGAGCACACGATTACGAACTTGAATGTGGCGGTGGAGAATCTGGCTGCGTCTGAGTCTCGTGTTCGTGACACGGATATGGCGCAGGAGATGATGCAGTTCACCAGGAACCAGATTCTGTCCCAGGCCGGTACTTCCATGCTGGCTCAGGCTAACCAGGTTCCCCAGGGCGTCCTCTCCCTGCTGCGCTAGTCACAATCGGGCTAACAATAGCCTGGTTAGCGTGGTTTCCCTGGCTGCGTAATCCTGGAAACCTAGTTTCTT
>NZ_GG668520.1:577803-579003 GCF_000160615.1 Mobiluncus mulieris ATCC 35243
AAAAAAAACGGGCACTTTTTATCTGGTAAGTTTTCGGTTTGTGCAAGTCACAGGGTTTTAGCTTTTCCCGGGACTAGTGAACCCCCAACAGCCACGACAATGGCCACGCCCGCCACCCCGGCTGGCACCTCGTGAACCCGCCCCCACTTTCACGGTAAAGCAACCTGGAGTATGCCGCGCTCGATATATGTGAGGTATGCCGGGGGATTGATTTCCAGGCTTCAAAATTGATATTCTGAATGTGGACGCACTTCGGTGCTCCACTTCCGAAGCCCGCAGTTATGCGGGCTTTCGTGTTCTCACTGGAAAGGCTAGCATGTACGTCGGCTATTTTGACGAATTTGGCCACAACGGCGCATACGTCGCACGCTATGACGATTCCTATAAGACCCATCCCGTGTTTGGCCTTGGAGGTTTCGTAATTCCGGCAGAAAACGTTCGGAAGCTTTCCGGAGCGTTCCGTGCTATAAAGGAAAACGGGTTACGTGAGGAAATCAGCGCCAAAGTTACATCGCAGGGCAAACGTGTGGAGAGATGGGAGAAAAAAGGTTCCGCGTTGCTTACCACCAAGAATATTGAGAGGTATCCTGAAACCCGGAAAATAATCTTCCGCGTTATTAACAAGCTAAAACAGCTTGATGCCCAGGTGGTGTTTTATGGACAAGAAAAACTTCGTGGCACACCCAGTCAAGTGAAAGAGACTAACTCGCACCGTTACGACCATGTAATGAGACAGCTGATTCAACGGGTGAATTGGAGTCTGCCAGATGGCGAGAATCTGTTGCTTGTGTTAGACAAGCAAGGCGAGCGCGAACGCCTAGAGATTTTTGCTAGTGCGGCGGCTTTCATGTTTAGCAGTGAAAACGCCACAAAGCTTATTGAGCCTCCGATGGAAGTGGAAAGCCATTTTTATCAAACAGTACAGTGCGCAGACTGGATTTGCGCAGTTTTGGGAAGAATCGCGGCCTACAAGTATGACCCTGACTTCGCCGAGTACAAGTGGGCGGTGAAATATTTCGGTGACCGCCTGGCGCAGGTCACAAGCGCGAAGTCAAAGATACGTTCCAGCACCGATGACGCAAGGGATATTTTCCCAGAATACCTAGGAAACTACACTACCTGCTATTCTGCAAGCGACTAGTCTTCAGCATACCCTACATTTATCGGGCGTGACAGTGGGGGCGGGTTCATGAGGTGCCA
>NZ_GG668520.1:580453-584606 GCF_000160615.1 Mobiluncus mulieris ATCC 35243
TTTCAAAGCATTCGGCCCGGAAGCTGACCCGTTCAATAGGTTAGTGCCATTGAAGTTGGTAACTTTGCCGATACGCTCTAGTTCTTCACGCAACTGGTTTAGCTCGGTGTTGATATTGTTACGAGCCTCGCCCGAGTTCGAGTCAGTGGCACCCTGAACCGCGAGGGTACGCATACGCTGCAAAATACTGTGAACTTCGTTCAACGCGCCCTCAGCAGTCTGTACCAGGGAAATACCATCTTGGGCGTTACGCACGGCCTGGCGGTTACCGCCAACCTGGGAACGCAGACCCTCGGAAATAGCAAGTCCAGCCGCGTCATCAGCCGCCCGGTTAATACGGAAACCCGAGGAAAGCTTCTCCAGGGATTTCGCCAATCCCACTAACACCCCCTGACCAGGCATTTTACACATCCCGGTTGGGTGAATTAGTAGGCGCAGCATCCCCAGAATCGACACCCACCCGCTACCACTACCCGGCAAGACCACCATTACAAACAAAGCCAGACACCCCAGCTGGCACCTCGTGAACCCGCCCCCACTGCCACACTGCGAACTTGAATTCGGGCACGTTGCCTAAAACAGGCAAAGATTGTAAAATGGAAGCGATAGATCCCCGGCCGGCCTCTAGTTCGTAAGGACAATGCACAAATGGCCGGGGCCTGTTTTTCACTGAAGGAAACTGAGGAAAACTGATGGCGAAACCCTGGCTCGACTACTCTCAACAAGTCGAGTTGCTGGCCTCTCGCGGCATGGAAATCACGGACATCGGCCAAGCCGCCAGTTTCCTATCCAAAGTGGGATACTACCGTTTTTCAGGCTACTTCCGCTACTGGCAGACAGACCCTCTTCGCGGTAATAATTCTTTCCGCACCGGAACCGTCTTCGACACGATTCGCAGCCTCTACGAAGCGGAACAAGACTTGGCCATAGTCTGTGATACCATCTTGCATCCACTAGAAGTCTTGTTGCGAACCCGTTTCGCCCACTATTACGGCAAACTTGTCGGGGAACAGGGGTGTTTCGTGACGGGGAAGGGTTTCACGCCCGCGCCCAATCTAAAGGACAAGCGGATTGAGGACTATATCCTGTATAACCTCAATCGCAGCAAAGAAAAATCTATAGCGCACTACCGTAGCGAGAATGCCCACGCGCCCTACGATGCCGAGGCTTATAGCCAAATGCCTATCTGGGTGGCAGTAGAAGTACTCCCCCTGGGAACGTTATCGCGTATGATTGCGGCTTCCCAGGAATCCGGGGTTTTGGTGGCGATGGCGGAGGCGATGAACACTTCACCTGCCAGGTTGCCCAGTCAAGTGCGTTCTTTTGTCTACCTGCGTAATCGTATAGCGCATTGTTCCCGGCTGTGGAATCACTCGGTTTTGGATGTTCCCGGGTTGCTGGCGAAAACCGAGCGGCGTATCAAGCGTGACCACAAGTTTACCAATCATTCGGTTTACAAGGTTTTCGCAGCCATGAGTGATGTTGCCACCCGGGCGGGGCTGCAGTGCGAGACGGCGGAGTGGCTGGAAACAAAAATCAACCCGATTCTGGATGCTAACACGCTGCTGGCCGCCGGGATTTGCGAACCGCGCAAATACGGGCAATTCTTCCACGATTTTCGCGGCTAAATCTTCGCGGTTGCACATTCACGGTTAACGGTCGCGATTGTGCACCCGGGTTAGGCGAGCCGTTCAATACGCATAGTGGGGTTCATCAAACACCCCAGGACTAGATTCGTGATACGCTCCAAGGCTTCGTCCCCGAGTTGTCCGGCTTTGGTGGCATGACGGTACTCCAAATCCAAGGATTTCAACTGTTCGATTTCAGCCCAACCCTGGATCAGATTCCCGTCTTCCGTCTCAATCCTGCCCACGTTTACGTGCAGGGGATACTCGCGGCTACTGGTAATCGGCACCACCATCACCAGGTTGTTATACCGGTTGTAACTGTCATTACTGACAACCACCGCCGGGCGGCGTTTACACTGCTCATGGCTGCTAGACGGGTCAAAGTCCAACCAGACTACATCACCGTAGTGAAACCTCACCAAGCCTCACGTCCCCGAGCATCCGCAAACCCGTCTTCACAGGGGGGTAAACCTTGGTAGCCAGCAAAAAGCGCCTCGAAAACCGGGATTGTCACCGTCCGGGTGTGCAGCGGTTGTAGACTTATCGCCCCATTTTGAACCCGAACCTCAAGTTCATCACCCAATGCCATCCCAGACTGCTCCAGCACTGACTTCGGCAGACGCACTGCTTGACTGTTACCCCACCGGGCTAAACGCGTCACCACCATAGCAAAACCACCCCCTTGTATATATAAAGTATAGCCCATATGAGGCTAACCCAGGCTCAAGTTCGCAGTGTGGCAGTGGGGGCGGGTTCACGAGGTGCCAGCCGGGGTGACGGACTTGGCGGGTTGCGGTTTGGAAGCGGGTTTCATGAGGCGCTTGCCCCGTGGCGCGGGCGGTTCGCGGGTAGTGGTGGTGTTGAAGTCAGTTCCTGGCATCCAAGTCTTCGCCGTTATCGCTGTTTTTGCGATATGCCCGGTCGCACACCGCATACAAAAAATCCGCATAACACGCCAGGTTCCCACTGCGGAACATTCCCCGCAAAGCCTCGTTATAGGCATCCTTGTCCGAGGCACGAATCAACACGCAATCGTAGCCATGACTCATCAGTACGCCGTCCATCATGTATCTGGCGGTACGTTTGTTCCCGTCCATGTACACCTGGGCATAGGACATGAAAGCCGCGTAGTTGATTGCGCGTTCCACGGGGTCGTCTATAGAAGTGATGCGGGGCAGCATCCATTCTATTGCTTGGCGCATTTCGTCTTTCGTGTATCCGATATAATGGTCGCCGTTCCCGAGCGTGACTACGGCTCCGCGCCCGTCTTGGTTGACTTTAGACAAGTATCTGGGAACACCGGGGACTATCACTACGTGTTGGGAAAGCAAGAGGTTGTAGGCGTTTGATTCTTCCAGGTCAAGGCGGAACGTGCCGGTGGATACCCTGTCTATGAGTCTGGTTGAGGCGTCGTCTAAGTCTATGATTTGTTGGATTTCTTCTTCCCGGTGTCCAGGCGGGATTTCATTTTCAAGCAGGGAACGAACCTCGGGCAGGGTAAAGGTGTTGCCTTCAAGGTGGGCGGTAGCGAAAATGTGGTTGGGTCTGGCGGCCGCATACCTGTACACCGCCCTGTCAACGCTGGATGCTGGCCAGTGTCCGGTGTCGTAGTGGGCGAATTTTAGTTGGTCAGGGGTAGGGCTTTGTAATCACTCATCAGGCTGCTTTCGCTTGTATACTTAGGTCGAAAGTGTGCAGAATTTGACTGTGTTCCAGCAGGCGCAGGAATTTTCGGGGGTTTTCACTGTAGAAATCTGGGGTTGGCCGCCAAGGCGGGGTGACTTCTTCCATACCCCGCGCAATAAGCATTTTTCCCAGTTCGGCGTACAACGCCGTAGGGTGAGCACTACCAGCCCGATTCGCTATCACTAGGTACAGTTCTTTCCTGGTAAGAGTATCTATCACTGGCGGTATTCGACGGACTTCGTGTCGATAGTCTTTGCGCAGGTAGAGGATTTTCCGGGCGGTGGTGAAAGTTTCTCGGGTCATGCCACTGGGCGTGATGCTATCGGCAAAGATTGCGGCTTGCTCGCATGCCAGCCCATCTTGGACAAGGTGGGGCTGGGTACGGGTTTGCCAGGCGGCACCGGCGGCGTTGATGCGGTATGCCTGGCATAAAGCGGCGGTTTTCAGTTCTGGAGGCAAAGGCGCATCACGCCGGGTAATCAGTTGCACTATGTCCCAGGTGCCATCGGAGTTGATGGGCTTTGGCATTTGCCCACGAGCCACATAGGCACGCCAAGTAGCTGGCTTGACATGGTAGAGGTCTGCCGCTTCGGTGATAGTCAATTGCCCTAGTTGCGCCACCCCACCATTGTACAGCAGAAAAGCTGTAAAATGGGGTGGTATGTGTTCAAGTTCGTAGTGCGGCAGTGGGGGCGGGTTCACGAGGTGTTTGCTGGGGTGTCTGGCTTTGTTTGTAATGGTGGTCTTGCCGGGTAGTGGTAGCGGGTGGGTGTCGATTCTGGGGATGCTGCGCCTGCTAATTCACCCAACCGGGATGTGTAAAATGCCTGGTCAGGGGA
>NZ_GG668519.1:0-98839 GCF_000160615.1 Mobiluncus mulieris ATCC 35243
CACCAATCCACCCCAGTATTTTACCGAGATTTCAACAATCGGGGCGTCACTCCCCTTCGGAATAACCCAAAAGAGCGCAACAGATAAAACAATACATGACCACCCCAAGGAACGCAAATTGAAGACCCCTTGTTTGCATCCCGGGCGTGTCGCGCCTTCTGTAAACCCCAAGTTTTCCTTGAGATTTCAAGACTTTCCACAGGTATGCTGAAAAATCAGGGTATTATCACCTTATTTTCCCAAAAAGACCACGTGGATGATTGGTTGCCCTCTAAACTAATCTCATGGTTGATGAACTTCCCGAGATTCCGCTGCGCAATTCCGAAGATGCTTCGATGCCCGGAAACACACCAATAGCTTCGTCTGAAGCCCCCCTCGCCACGATGTCAGCGAGCGCCCCCACTACAGTTCCAGTTGGTAGCGCAGCCACGAAAGCTGACCCATCAGTCAGGTCCACCGGCCTCCCCACGAAACCATCATTTTTCGAACGCTTACTGGGCGGTGCGCAACGCATCCCCGCTTTCGACTTGGCGCGCGGCCTAGCCATTGTCGGCATGTTCACGGCGCATATTCTGACCTTTGACTCTAACCTACCCCAGTCTGTTATTGGCATCAGCCACGGGCGCTCTGCCGCGCTCTTTGCCTTCCTCGCCGGGATATCCCTGGGCATCATTGCCGGTCGCGAACACCCGCCGAGCGGGGTAAAACTGTTGCAAACTCGAATGCGAGTTGTCACCCGCGCCTTGGTTTTGCTGCTAATCGTAGCGCTCCTAGCCATGTACAATCTGGGCATCATCCTGATTCTGGGATTTTATGCAGCGTGGTTCCTGGCATCTCTGCCTTTCCTGGGCTGGAATGGCCGCAAACTCCTGGTTCTTGGGGGTGGGCTCGTTCTTGTAGGCACTCCATTAGCCATGGTTATCAACCAAATTCTGATTGGCATCACCCTACAAACCACCTCGCAAGTGGACTCCGCCGCTTATATATACTTGCTCTCTGGCACCTACGGGGGTGCCGGGTTTCTGGGCTATATTTTCATCGGCCTCGCCCTGACTCGCTTGGGCTTCGCTTCCGACCCGAAAAAAGCGCGGAAACTGGCAAAGAAAGTCCTCGCAGTGGGCTGCCTCCTGTTCCTGGTAGGAGCCGGGGGTGCCACCTTGGCGGATTCCATTCGCACCGGACATTTTTCTTTGGCAATATTGGGAACCAATAACATGGCTTCGGATAATCCTGGCCACAATTCCAAACCGCCAGTGGAACCCGAGCCGACACCCACCCCCACCGTGTTTCCCCCCGAAACCGGATCCTTGGCCGGGAAATCAATCCCCTCAAACTGCTACTGCGATTTTTCTAAACCCAAATCCGATACCAACGACAGTGCCAAGAAACCCAGCGGGGGAATCCTCGGCGGTACTAGGCAAGGTGACATCACGGCTTGGATGAAGTTCTTCTCTGGCCTCTCTCTCAATGATTTCGACCTGGAGTTTTGGCGTCAAGCCTTCCTCGATGCCGCTCCACACTCCAATTCACTGTTAGAGACCCTAGGCAACCTTGGTTTTTCTATGATAGTCGTTAGTCTATTCCTCTTAGGGGGGCGTCCCCTGGCGATACTACTGTTCCCACTAGCTGCGATGGGCTCGATGGCGCTAAGTATCTATACCTTGCATGTATTTTGGGTCTCGGTCACTACGCTAGGTCAGTTACCGCTGGTGCCGTCCTTCCTGGTTATGTTGATGTGTTTCGCCGTGTTATCTTGCGTGTGGCGTTTCTGGTTGGGACGCGGGCCGCTGGAACGGCTGTTACATTGGGCCTCGCACCGGGCGGCGCGGGTGACCCCGGCTTCATGAGGTGCCAGGAAATATTCCCTGTTCCCCAAAATTCGCCCCGATAGAAATCGCTAAAGTCCCGGCGGGCACCTCATGAAGCCGGAAGAAAACAGACAAACAGCAACCAAAGCCCCAACCATGGCTAACACCTCATGAACAAGCAGACATAACGAGGCACGAAAACCAAGACACCAAACGGATTAACGCCTCATGAACGGGAACGGGAACGCAACGCGACGGCAAAACCCGGCGTGACCGGCAAATCCACCAGGAACATAGCCTGACCCGCGTGATAAATATCCGCCTTACCCGGCCAAGTCAAGGCTGCTGGATGGTTGTCTCGATCCAACTCGTGCCACCAGCGCCCCGGAGCCTCTATCAAGTACTCCTGAGCATAGACACTGAGTTTCTCGCACCACTGCGCTGCCGTTTGCGCCAAGATGTCCCCCTCGGGGAACTGGGCGGCCAAGCGAGAAATCGCCAAGCTCACTCCCAAGGCCTCGCAGACCACCCAGTGCATTCGCTGTGTTGACACCGGTTTACCCTCGAAATCAGTGGTGTAGGGAAACCCCGAAGCACCGTCCACACCCCAAGCTTCCAAGGCTGTCAGGTACACCGCCCCCGCTGCTTCTGGCACCCACCCCAAACCGAAATCCAAACCCGCCGCCTGTGCGGTCGCCCGCAACTGGAGAATCAGACGTGTCCACTCGAAACTGTGCCCCGGAGTCGCCCCCCACGGCCGGAACGAATCCGTGGGATTATCCCGATTATACCCAAAATCAACCCGCCAATCCGTGGTATAGTGCTCCGGGATACGCCAGGAGTTTTCCCGCGCGGACTGGTTGATAACTTTGCCTGCAATCGACGCGGCACGGCGCAAATATTCACTGTCCCCCGTGGCATCGAAAGCCGCCAGAGCGGACTCGAAAGTATGCATATTCGCATTCGCACCCCGGTATGCCTCGCAATCCGACCAGTCCCGAGCGTAGGTATCGCGCACCCGACCGGCAGCCTCTTCCCACCAGTAACAATCCTGGATTCGGCGGGCTTCCGCCAGGAGTGCGCGCGCCCCGGGAATCCCCGCAACAGCGGCAGAACTGGCGGCGATAATCACGAAAGCGTGGGCGTAGGCTTCTTTGCGTGGGGCGCGCTCCAAGTTGGGACGCGCGCAGCCGGCATCATCCAACTCGGTTTCAATCCAGGAAAACCAGCCGGCATATTCAGGGTCACGGAAATAATCGGTGATGGCGTGAATACCGTGAGCGGCCAAGTCGCGAGAGAGTTCCGGGCGAATTCCCGCCAAGGCAAAGAGAGAAAACATGTGGGTCATGCGGCAGTTAATCCACAACTGTGCTCCATATTCTGGAAGGATTTCCCCGTCGGAGCCAAGATAACCAAACCCAGCGGGGACTTTAGATAATGCGGCGAACTCGCACAACGCTGGGAGTTCACGGGCAGCTAGGTCAGGAAGTTTCAAGAATTCGGTCATAGCTAAATTCTAGCTGTAAATAACGTCGCCTGCGGCGAGAAAACATGCGATTAGTTTGTGTCAGTATTCGAGACAATAGTCACAAACTTAGGGTTTCCCTACCGGAAGCGTGTAGGCTTAAGTCTCGGCGTGTTACGGCGCTGGTGCGTCGCAACGGCGGTGTTTATGCGGTGCTTTCGATGCTGCTCATGAGGTGCCATTCATGATGTAGCCAATCACACCTTGCACCTCATGAACCCGCAACGCCACAACCAAGCGGAGCCCCGGCTGACCCCAAGGAGGAAACATGAATAAGTACCGTGATTTCGATAACTATCTGAAGGAATACCCCGACGAACGCGGATACTTCGGAAAATACGGTGGGAACTACCTCCAAGACCCCGAGTTGGTCAAAGCCTTCGAAGAATACGCCGAGGCTTATAACACCATCGCCCAATCCGCCCAGTTCATTGCGGAACTGCGTCGGATTCGCAAGGATTTCCAAGGCCGCCCCACCCCGGTGTATCACTGCCAACGGCTGAGCCAACAGCTCGGTCGTACCCAGATTTACTTGAAACGCGAAGATTTGAACCACACCGGGGCGCATAAACTCAACCACTGCATGGGCGAGGGGCTGCTGGCCAAGTACATGGGGAAAAAGAAGCTGATTGCCGAAACCGGGGCGGGACAGCACGGCGTAGCTCTGGCCACGGCGGCCGCGTATTTCGGCTTGGAATGTGATATTTACATGGGCGAGGTAGACATCGCCAAGCAAGCCCCCAATGTGGCGCGGATGAAAGTACTGGGGGCGCGGGTAATCCCCGTCAGTTTCGGATTAAAGACCCTGAAGGAAGCAGTGGATGCGGCATTCATGGCTTTCTCAAAGGAATACCACGAGGCGATTTACTGCATCGGCACCGCCGCCGGCCCGCATCCCTTCCCCGTGATGGTGCGGGATTTCCAGGAGGTAGTCGGCACCGAGGCACGTGCCCAGTTCCTGGAGCAAACTGGGCACCTACCCGACAAAGTCGTGGCCTGCGTGGGCGGCGGGTCGAACGCCATTGGCATGTTTGTACCATTTTTGGCCGACCCGGTAGAGATTTACGGGGTGGAACCCCTGGGGCGCGGCAAAGCTTTGGGCGACCACGCCGCCACGATTACCTTTGGCGGCGAAGGCGTGATGCACGGGTTCAACTCGATTATGTTGAGCGATGCTTCGGGACAGCCCGCGCCGGTGTATTCCAATGCTTCCGGGCTGGATTATCCTTCGGTGGGTCCGGAGCATTCTTTGCTGCACGACTTGGGGCGCGTGAACTATGTCACCGTGGATGACGAACAGGCCATCGAGGCACTGTTCCTCCTATCTCGCCTGGAGGGAATTATTCCGGCCATCGAAAGTTCGCACGCCTTGGCCTATGCGATTCGCGAGGCGCGCACCGGGAAAACCGGATCAATCCTGGTGAATCTGTCGGGGCGCGGCGACAAGGACCTGGATTTCGTTATTGAACACTACGGGACAGGTGAGAAATACGTATAGGTTGCGGTTCGCTTTGGTCTGTGGGCTGCTTCGAGCTCGGCTTCATGAGGTGCCAGCCGCAATGGCGGACGGTATTCCCAGGCTCGGTTGGCCACCGCTTCATGCAACACTAACCACACTTTGTCCGAACAAATGTGCATATTTTAAAGTTCCTTTACCTGCGTATTTATACCCACCAGCAGGATTTGGTGCAAAATTTACTCCACGTACACGCTCACTATGGTAGGTTTACGGGGACTAAGAAAGAAGGTGATACTTGAGACAATATAACAAATCATTATTTCTCCTAGCTACCATGTCCACAGCGATGTTGATTTCAGGGTGCACTGGTTCTACTAACGCGACTGACACCAGTCAGGATGAGCTAAGTAACAGTAGTAAGTAATAGAAAAACAGCCGGCAATACAAGTAAGGTTTTGTCGGTGGAAGCGCTAGAGGAGTTTCTCGAAAAGAATCACGAATCGGGACTCCTTAAAGTTATAGCAAAGGGTTCATTTGCTGGTGACAGGCATCTTAACCTGGAGGCTACATCTGGTAAATCGGGAAGTTACTCGATTACTTATACCTGTAAACAAAATAAGCCATCGAATATGTCGATATGGCTAAAGGCCGATAAATCTGACCACACAAGTCAGATGCGCAGGCTTATGGAGACTGAGGGCTGTCGACCGGGGTCGATAGAAACAGTTTCGCTTCCGATAAGCGAATTTCCGCAAGCCAATCAAGTTCTCTTCATAGCAGAACCTGACACCAAAATAACGACCCTAATTCACGAGACCAAATTGGATTAAACATTCCTATAATTTGCACAAATATACAGTGGTGGTGGGCATTTTTCTAAACGAAAAATGCCCACCACCATGTAGCGATAGAAATATCGCGTGGCTTGCTCCCAAACATTGCGAAGCGCTCAAATAAGAGCAAACCCCTAAAGGCCGAGCTCCTTCATGATGAGTTCTTTGACGGCCTTGGCGTCCGCCGAGCCGCGCGTAGCCTTCATTACTGGGCCGATTAGCGCCCCGATGGCCGCCATCTTGCCGCCCTTGATTTTCTCGACCACATCGGGGTTATCCGCCAGCGCCTGTTTCACGGCAGATTCCAGCGCCCCCGTATCGGAGACCACCTCCAGGCCACGAGCCTTGACAACTTCGGCCGGGTCACCCTCGCCAGCCAAAACACCCGCGATAACCTGTTTGGCCAGCTTGTCGTTAATCTTGCCATCCGCGATAAGGGTTTCCAGTTCCGCGACCTGGGCAGAGGTGACAGGCATCTCTTCCAGATCCTTTTCCTGTTCCTTGGCCAGACGGGCAATCTCGCCCATCCACCACTTGCGCGCTCCGGCGGGTTCGGCACCGGCCGCGACCGTTTGGTCAATCAAATCCAGAGCGCCCGCATTGACAATGTCACGCATCTCGATATCGGTGAAACCCCACTCCCCCTGCAAACGCTTACGCCGCGCGGCCGGCATTTCCGGTAGGCTCGCCCGGATTTCCTCCACCCACTCGCGGGAGGGCTGCAATGGTACCAAATCGGGTTCGGGGAAGTAACGGTAGTCTTCTGCATCAGACTTTTCACGTCCCGGCGAAGTCGTGCCATCCTCGGCGTGATAGTGGCGAGTTTCCTGAACAATCTTGCCACCAGCCGCAAGAATCGCCGCCTGGCGGCGCATCTCGTAGTGCACGGTTTTTTCGATGCCACGGAAAGAGTTCACATTCTTGGTTTCGGTACGTGTCCCCAAAGGAGCATCCTTGCCGGGACGAATCGACACGTTCACATCCGCGCGCACATTACCGTGCTCCATCCGCGCCTCGGACACGCCGATAGCGCGGAAAATATCGCGCAGGGTACGCACATAGGCAGCCGCGACCTCCGGGGCACGCTTCCCGGTGCCATAAATCGGTTTCGTCACGATTTCTACCAGCGGCACGCCCGCACGGTTGTAGTCCACCAGGGAGTGATCCGCACCCTGGATGCGGCCTTCATCCCCACCGATATGGGTGTTCTTGCCGGCATCTTCCTCCATGTGAGCCCGCTCGATTTCCACGCGGAAAACCTCGCCGTCTTCTAGTTCCACATCCAGATAGCCGTCATAGCAAATCGGTTCATCGTACTGGGAAATCTGGTAGGCCTTGGCGAGATCAGGATAGAAATAGTTCTTGCGGGCAAACCGGCAGTATTCCGCGATATTACAGTTCAAAGCCAAGCCGATGCGAATAGCGTATTCCACCGCTTTATGGTTCACCACCGGCAGACTGCCAGGCAGTCCCAGAGACACCGGGGTGATATGGGTATTAGGTTCACCCCCGAAAGTATTGGGCGCATAGTCGAACATCTTGGTTTCGGTACCAAGTTCCACGTGGACTTCCATGCCCAGAACCGGGTCGAATTGTTCGCAAACCTTGTCGTAGTTCATCAACTTGTCGCTCATTTAGCGGCCTCCTTTCCTGCGGTGGTGGTCCATCTTGCGGCCGGACACGGCGGCATCGGGGTGTCACTAGTCGCCAGTTGCGCTTCTACTAAGGCGGCCGCCGCATACATGGTTTTATCCCCCCGAGCGGGAGCCAGAATCTGGATTCCCACCGGCAGGCCATCCTCCGGAGCCACCCCGCCGGGTACGGAAATCGCGGGAATTCCCGCCATATTTGCCGGAATCGTGGCCACGTCATTGAGGTACATGGCCATCGGGTCGTCCAGTTTATCGCCGAACTTGAAAGCGGTGGTGGGAGCGGTGGGCGAAATCAGCACATCACACTGTTCAAAAGCCGCCGCCAGATTGCGTTGCACCAGGGTGCGCACCTTTTGGGCGCTGCCATAGTAGGCATCGAAATACCCGGCCGAAAGCACATGGGTGCCAAGGATAATGCGGCGTTTCACTTCCGGACCAAACCCGGCTTCCCGGGTGGCTGCCATCATGGTTTCCGCCGTTACCGGACCGGATTCGGGCAGCACTCGCAAGCCGTAGCGTACCCCGTCGAAACGCGCCAAGTTCGAAGACACCTCGGCCGGCATAATCAAATAATACGCCGCCAGGGAATACTCGAAGGACGGGCAATCCACTTCCACGATGCTCGCCCCGGCAGCGCGCAGGCGTTCTACTGCTTCATCAAAACGCTGGCGCACCCCGGCCTGGAAGCCCTCACCGCTGATTTGTTTGACCACACCCACACGAAGTTTAGTGGTATTGGGATTGGCCACAACCTCGGTTACGGCCGTCGATAAATCCGGCACCGGTTCATCTAGCGAGGTCGCGTCCAGGGGATCATGACCAGCAATAATTGTGTGCAGCGCCGCCGCATCCGACACGCACCTCGTGACCGGGCCAATTTGATCCAAAGACGAAGCCATCGCGACCAAGCCATAACGGGAAACCGCGCCGTAAGTGGGTTTTGACCCCACCGTACCGGTTACTGCACCCGGCTGGCGGATAGACCCGCCCGTGTCCGACCCCAAAGCCCAGGGTGCCAGGTATGCAGCCACCGCTGCCGCCGAGCCACCCCCGGAGCCACCGGGAATACGCTCTAAATCCCACGGGTTGCGGGTCAATCCGTAAGCCGAATGCTCGGTAGAGGAACCCATGGCAAATTCGTCCATATTGGTTTTACCCAACACCGGCAGGCCAGCCTCGCGCAGTTTCAACACCACCGTCGCGTCATAGGGCGGCAGCCAGCCTTCCAGAATCTTCGAACCACAGGTCGTGGGTCTGCCCCGCGTCACCAAATTGTCTTTAATCGCAATCGGCACCCCGGCGTAGGGCGGCAGTTCCTTGCCCGCTGCCCGGTCGGCATCGACCTGGCGGGCGGTTTCCAGGGCACCGGCTTCGTCCACAAACAGGAACGCATG
Organism: Mobiluncus mulieris ATCC 35243; assembly: GCF_000160615.1. Lineage (GTDB taxonomy): Bacteria > Actinomycetota > Actinomycetes > Actinomycetales > Actinomycetaceae > Mobiluncus > Mobiluncus mulieris. The sequence goes on from NZ_GG668519.1 coordinate 8,672, forward strand.
AATCGTTCCATCCAGATTCTTGATTCGCTCCAAGAAAATCTTTACGAGTTCCTCGCTGGTGGTTTCCCCCGCGCGCAGTTTTTCTGCCAACTCGGTGGCACTTTGTAGATACAACTCGCTGGTCATAGCTTCACTCCTCCCCCAAGATTTGCGGAACCCCAAACATGCCGGCCTCCGGGTGCGGGGCTTGCGCCAAGGTTTCGTCGTGATCCAAAGTCGGCCCCACAATATCCTCGCGCCACACATTCGTCAGGGGAATCGGATGGGAGGTCGCCGGCACATCAGGGGTGGCAACCTCGGACACCTTTGCAACCGCATCGGAGATAACCCCCAAGTCGGCCGCGATTTTTGTTATTTCATCTTCGGTGAGCGCAATCCGAGCCAGGCTCGCAACGCGCCGCACTTCTTCTGCATCAATAGTGGACATGTTTCGAGTTTAGTTCAAAGCCGGCGATAAAGATAACACTCGGCAGGGTTTTGGCGAGTTTATGGCGCACTGCCGGGTTTTGCTTGGGTGTGGTGGAGGGTTACGTGTTCATGAGGTGCCACCCAAGAAACGATTTAAGCCGACATGGCGAACCACTGAGGAATTAATGTTGCGCCCAATCAGAGAAAACTTTCTTGCCGAGACTGTTAGTCTTGTTCTATGAGCGTTCGTAGTGGCATGTTTCGTGGACTCGCGAAATTTTTCACGCGACTGGCCGACAAAGCGGTGCAAGCCCCGGAGAGGTTGCCGCGAATCCTGGGACGAGTGGCTGCAGCTTTCTTAATCTTCGAGTTCATCGCCGGGTTTATCACTTTCATGATTGATACTCTGCGCGCCTGGCGTCCCGCGCCGGTGGCGGCCTTCCCCATAACGGAACTGCCCCCGGTGGATGTCCACGGCAACGACATGAAGGTTTACACTTCCGGGGCGGAACTCTACCAGGCGATGCTGGATGAAATTCGCCAAGCCCGGCGCAACGTATTCTTCGAGACCTTCATCTGGAAAAATGACGAAATCGGACGTTTATTCAAGGATGCTCTGATTGCAGCGGCGCGCCGTGGAGTGCATGTGTTTGTGATTTGGGATGCTTTCGGGAATCTGAGTGTCCCCCCGGCATTCACGGATTTCCCCCGACTGACACATCTGCATGTGATGCGTTTCGGCTTATTCCGCTCGTTTTTTCTGTCTTTCCATTCCACCGGACGTGACCACCGTAAACTCCTGGTGGTGGACAACCGGGTGGGTTTCATCGGGGGATACAATATCGGTTCGCTCTATGCTAATCAGTGGCGCGATACGCATCTGCGGATAGAGGGTGCGGCGACTTTGGAATTGGCTAATGCGTTCACGGATTTCTGGAACACGCACCTGTCACGCCGCCTGCCGTCGCTGCCGAAATACCCCGGCCAACAGTGGTCGCGACACATCGCGGCAGCGCGTAACGAGCCGAATCGGTGGTTGTTCCCAGTGCGAGGGTTGTACATCAATGCTTTGGGGCGAGCCCAGCGCAACGTGTGGATTACCCAAGCGTATTTCATCCCGGACAAGGATATTCTGGACGAACTGACCTCGGCGGCGAACCGGGGAGTGGACGTGAAAGTCTTGATTCCCGAGATTTCCAACCACATCGCCGCCGACTGGGTAGCGCGGTCATTTTATTCACCACTGCTAGAGGCTGGGGTCGAAATTTGGTTGTATCAAAACGCGATGGTGCACGCGAAAACTGCGACTGCGGACGGGGTGTGGACCACGATTGGTACCGCGAATATTGATCGCTTGTCGATGACCGGAAACTACGAAATTAACCTGGAGGTTTACTCGCCCGATTTGGCTGCCCAAATGGAACAGGTTTTTCGCAACGACCTGGGTAATGCCCGCCAGCTTACCCTGGCGGAATGGGAAGAACGCCCTTGGTTGACACGCGTTATCGAAGGCGTGCTGCGCCCCCTCGGTTCGGTGCTGTAGTTGCTGTTTGCCGCCCGTTTCCTTTTGTCGGTTTCATGAGGTGCCATCCCCGAATCCTTGCTTTCATCCCGGATGGCGCCTCATGAAGCCAAAGCCGCAAAAGCGGCCGGATTCTTTAGCACCTGGTTTAACACCGCAAACGCGGCACCAGTCGCACGCTTTCCCGAATCTAAACGAATCGGAATAATATTGAAAGACGACAAATCCCCCCACAAAACCCGAGTCCGCAGCTCTTCCATGGTTGGCTTTACCAGGTAATCCGCCAGTCTCCCCAGATGTCCACCGAAAACAATCGTAGAAATATCCAGCAAGTTCATAGCCGCACTAATAGCAACCCCCAAAGAAATCACCGCTTTACGGACAGTCTGCTCGCAGCGTTTATCCCCCAATTTCAGCTTGGAAAGCAGTTCCTCAATACTGGCAACTTGAGCGGCGGCACACATGGCGCGCTGTCCGGCGTATACTTCCAAACACCCAGTAGATCCGCACGCGCACGGCGCCCCAACCGCATCAACACAGACATGCCCTAGCTCCCCGGCCCAACCGTGTTTACCGGTTCTGACCACGCCTTCGGTAACATAGGCTGAACCAATCCCAACTTCCCCGGAAACATACAAGAAATCCTGCAGTTCAGAGGGCTGACCGGGGGAATTCTGGGACACCGTCAACGCCGCGCAATCGGCCTCGTTGAATACAGAAATCTTGCCAGAAAGCCCCGCCTGGCGCGCCAAACCCACCAAATCCACCGCAGGCCACCCCAAGTTGGGCGCCACCAATATATGCTCCGTTTGGGAATCTACCATACCTGGAACCGCGAAAGACGTACCCACCAGATTGACTTCAGCGTCCGTTTCCCCCAGGCATTCTTCAATCAACCCCATAGCCATGTCGACTGCACGCTGAGGTTCTACCCCGCGAAAATCATCGTAGATAAAGCGCTTAGCCAGCACATTTCCGGCCACGTCTATGACTTTTACCGCCAGAATAGCCACGTTAATCTCCACCCCAATGGCGGCTACTTTCCCAGAACTAGGTACCAGGAGTTTGCCCGGTCGTCCCCGCTTCCGCTGTTCCGGGGCTTCGCGTTCTTCAATCAGCCCCCAGGAAATCAGCTCATCGACCAAAGTCCCCGCTGTAGAACGAGCCGCTCCGATAGAGGCCGCGACCTGAGCGCGGTTAGGCGGAGTTTTGGATAACAGTATGGACTGCAGTGCCAGACCGATATTTATGGAACGCAAAGATTCCTGGTGAACCGTGTTTTGACGTGTCATACCTTGACAATATCGCAAAAATATGTTTTTGTTGTATGGTCGAATTATTTCTAGTAAAGGAGCTCATATGGTTCGCAACCCCACCAAAGCAGACAGATTTTCCTTCGGTATATGGACAGTTGGTTGGACAGGAACCGACCCTTTCGGCACGGATTCTCGTAGTTCGCTAGACCCTTGGGAATACGCGGATAAACTGGCGGAACTCGGCGCCTGGGGTATCACATTCCATGACAATGACGTATTCCCCTTCAATGCCAGCGAAACAGAAAGAAACCAACGAGTAAAACGGCTAAAGGATGCCGCCGACAAGGCCGGCTTGGTCATCGAAATGGTCACCACCAATACTTTCACTCACCCCGTGTTCAAAGATGGTGGATTAACCTCTAACGATCGAGCTGTGCGTCGTTTTGGACTGCGTAAAGTACTTAAAAACGTCGACTTAGCGGCCGAAATGGGCGCTACCACCTTCGTGATGTGGGGTGGTCGAGAAGGCGCGGAATACGATTCCTCGAAGGATCTCTACGCCGCCCACGCCCGATATGCGGAAGGCCTTGATACAGTGGCGGCCTATATCAAGCAGCAAGGCTACAATCTAAAGATTGGCTTGGAACCCAAGCCTAATGAACCCCGGGGAGATATTTTCCTGCCAACCATCGGCCATGCGCTCGCCCTGATTGCTACCCTGGACAACGGGGACGTTGTCGGATTGAACCCAGAGGTCGGCCACGAACAGATGGCGAACCTGAACTATACTCACGGCCTAGCTCTGGCGTTGCACTCCGGCAAACTAGTGCACATTGACCTCAATGGACAGAAAGGGTTGAAGTACGACCAGGACTTGGTGTTTGGTCACGGCGATTTACTCAGCGCTTTCTTCACTGTGGATTTGCTGGTAAACGGATTCCCGGCCTGCCCCGACGCGCCTCGATACACCGGACCGATACATTTCGATTACAAACCCAGCCGCACCGAAGGAATGCAAGGCGTGTGGGAATCCGCACAAGCCAATATGCGCAGCTATCTGGCCTTGGCAGAAAAAGCCAAAGCCTTCCGCGCCGACCCCGAGGTGCAGACACTCATGAAGGAAGCCTCGGTTTACGAACTGGGCGAACCAACTTTGGACAAAGACGAAAACATCGAGGACTTTCTGGCCAAGGATGAACCCTTCGATGTGGAAGCGAAAGCACATCGTGAATACCACTTTGTCAAGCTCTATCAGATGGCTATTGAACATCTAGTGAGCTGACGCGGTTTCGTGCGGGGGCAATAAGGTTGTCTTGCCCCCGCTCCCATTTCTTTTGAAAGATTCCTTTTATGTATTCCCGGCAACGCTCCTAAAATATTCCCCCGAATTCTCGCCCGAAAGGAATAAAAATGAGTCTGGTACTTGGCATTGATTCTTCCACGCAGTCAACGAAAGCGTTGCTGGTAGAGGCTGAAACAGGGAAGGTCGTCGCCCAGAAGCGTCATCCACACCCAGATGGCACCTCATGCAACCCGGCCGCGTGGCTGGAAGCCCTGCATAACACCTGTGACGAACTGCTGCCCCGCGCCGAGGCGGTGGCCGTGGCGGGACAGCAGCACGGCATGGTGGTGTTGGACGAAAACGACCGGGTAATCCGTGACGCATTGCTGTGGAATGACACCCGCTCGGCGGCGGCAGCTAAGGATTTAATCGCAGAACTGGGCGGTAAAACGGCTGCAGCACAGCGTACCGGCAGCGTGCATGTAGCTTCCATTACCTCTACCAAGTTGCGGTGGTTACGCGATGCGGAACCAGACAATGCGCGGCGGGTGCGTCGGGTGGTGCTGCCACATGATTATTTGTCTCACGAGCTGAATGCCGATAAGACTGTATGGTTCACGGATCGGGGGGATGCTTCCGGTACGGGGTATTTCTCGCCACGCAAAGATGCGTGGGATACGGATTTGTTGATACAAGCCTTGGGACATGAGGCGGCTGTTCCAGATTTACCCGTTTCTCCCAACCAGAACATGGGGAAAACAGAGACTGGAGCGGTGATAGCACCGGGAACCGGGGACAATATGGCAGCCGCTTTGGGCTTGGCTATGGGTGCCGGGGACGTTTCGTTGTCTGTGGGGACTTCCGGAGTGGCCGCGATGGTGTCCAGCCGCCCGACTTTTGACGCAACTGGTTCGGTGACTGGTTTTGCGGACGCGACTGGGAATTGGTTACCCTTGGCTTGCACCATCAATGCCGCGAAAATCCTGGATTTAGGGGCACGACTGTTGGGAGTTAACCACGAGGAGTTTTCCCAGTTGGCATTGGCCGCTCCCCCGGGTGCGAATGGGGTTACGTTGCTGCCTTACCTGGATGGGGAGCGCACTCCTAACCGGCCAGGTGCTTCCGGGATGTTTCGCGGTTTACGTTCCACGAGCACCCGAGAGGATTTGGCACGTGCTTTTGTAGAGGGGCTAGCCTGTTCCTTGGTTGACGCGGCCGGTTTCTTACGTGAAGCCACGGGGGAAACCGTGACCCGCTATCTGTTGATTGGTGGGGGCGCTAAGTCAAAGGCACTGCAACGGATTTTGCCCGGAGTCCTGGAATGTCCCGTGATATTACCACCGCCGGGGGAATACGTGGCTTTAGGCGCGGCAGCTCAGGCCGCCTGGGTGCTCTCCGGTTCCGAACAGCCACCCCGGTGGGAGCTTACCGGTACCGCCGTGCTGGAAGGCAAACCGTGCCCGCAAGTCCTGGATAAGTACCATCAACTAGCGGCCGATACCCATTAGCCAACTGCAATTATAACAGTAACGATGCGAAATGGCGCAGCAACCTGTAAAAACAGATTATAATACAGCTTTTCATAACAAGGAGGATATGAAAATGAGGATGTTTGATTTTGATAGAAATATCGACCGACGGGGATTTAACAGCGTAAGTTACGATTTTATAGCCCCTAAATATGGGCAAGAGGCAATCTCTCTTTCAATAGCAGAAATGGATTTTCAAACTTGTCCCGAGGTCTTAGAGGCTGTAACAAATAGCGCTAAACATGGAATATATTCTTACACAGATGTCCCAAATACATACGGAGAAGCATGTGCTAATTGGTTTAGCAATACACACAATTGGTTTTTTAACCCAGATAATGTTGTCTTCAGTCCTAGAATAATCGAACTAGTCGCAGGTATATTCAATCACGTTTTTCATAATCCTCGTTTCGCAACATTTTCACCGTTTTATGCTCCAATTGTAAACACCGCAGTTTCTTGCGGCGGCCAGTTATATACAATTCCGTTAAAAATTAATAACGATGGGTTATGGACTTACGACACCAAAGCCTTGGAGGAAGCATTTGAAGGAATAGATATATTCATATTAACAAACCCACATAACCCAACTGGTAGAGTTTGGTCTGAAGACGAATTAGCCAAAATAGCTAATTTAGCAGCACTTAACGATGTTCTAATAATATCAGACGATATCCACTGCGATATCCTTCGTGAAGGAGTGAAATGGCATCCAATTGGTATGTTGTGCTTAAGAGAAAAGATTAATAGCGCGGTAGTAAGCTGTGTATCACCTGCAAAAAGTTTCAATTTAGCAGGACTCGAAGCAGCAGCAGCTATCACCTCCGATGCGGAGCTGCGAAGGAAAATGCGAAAATCGCTACAATTATCTGGAATACACAATCCAAATTATTTTTCCATTCCTGCCGCTATATCTGCGTGGAATTCAGATGGAACGTGGATGAGAGCATTAAATAAGTATATAGACAGGAATTTAAAATTTGTTACCAATTTCCTTCAATCTAAAGCGCCATACATAAAATTTTATTTTCCCGAAGGGACATATCTGTTATGGTGCGACGCATCAAAAGTAATTTCATCCTCAATATCATATGAATATTTAGCTCAAAAGTCGCATGTGGTTATAAGCCCAGGAGATAACTTTGGAGCAGCATGGAAGGGCTATTTCAGAATAGGAGTAGCGATACCTCGCTCAAAATTGGAAGTCGCAATGATACGACTTCTCAGCCAATTACAAAATACACGAAAGGTATAGACATGTTTAGCAAGAATACAAGAAAAAAAGATGAATCAGATAAGAATAGGCAAAAAAAATCCCCTACTCTGGTAGAGGCTTTATTGCCGATACTAGCTCTTATCATTTTTATTGGAGGCGGTTACTTAGCATTTAAGTTACCCGTAGAACCGATGATACTTCTATCTGCGGTTGTAGCTTCTTTTGTAGCTTTAAGGCTTGGCTACAGTTGGGAAGAAATGATGGTGATGGTGTCGCAAAAAATGGCAAAAGCCTGGCCAGCGCTACTCATCCTTCTAATGGTAGGTTTTCTGATTGGAGCATGGATGGCAGGTGGATCAATTCCATTGATGATTTACTGGGGTTTGAAAATAATTAATCCCCAATATCTCGCTTTCATCGCACTTATAGTTACGGCTATAGTATCAACATGCACCGGAACTTCGTGGGGATCTGCGGGAACTATCGGAGTAGCATTTATGGGTGTCGCTATAGGGATGAATGCAAACCTCCCAATGGTAGCTGGTGCTGTAGTAGCAGGAGCCTATTTTGGCGATAAAATGTCTCCACTGTCCGACACAACTAATCTTGCATCTATGATTACCGGAGTGAACATTTTCACACATATTAAGAATATGCTATGGACTTCAGGCCCGGCCTTTGTACTTGCTATGGTTATTTACCTAGCGATTGGCTTAGTTACACCAACAGACGCTGAGGTTCCAGAAAAAGTGGGTACCATGTTGCAACAGCTTGAGGCCGCATTCAACCTTAATCTCATAGCAATAATTCCAATAATTGTAGTTATAGCTGGTGCTGCTATGCGCTTTCCTACTATACCTGTTATGTTCTTATCCTCAGTTCTAGCAATGGGTAATGCTTTATTTTTCCAAGGTCAGTCAATTCAAAATGTTGTTCAGTCAATAATCAACGGTTTCAAGCTTGACATGATTAGTCGACCGGCATGGTCTAAAATAGAGCCCATAGAAGATATTTCACGTCTTCTGGAACGGGGTGGCATGAACTCGATGTTAGGTACGTTACTGATTTGCTTTTGCGCTATATTATTTGCAGGTATTATGGCACTATCTGGTTCACTTGAATTTATAACTGAACGAATACTTGGAAACGTAAAGTCAAGATTTGGATTGATTGCATCAACAGTTTGCATTTGCTTAGGAACTACAGGAGTTACTTCCAATGGACAAATATCAATTATTATGCCAGGCGAAGTACTTCGCCCATCTTACATTCGACGCGGAATAGCACCAAAAGTACTCTCCAGAACTATCGAGGATTCTGTATCAGTCACAGAGTGCCTTATGCCATGGACAGCAGCAGGTGCCTACATGGCAGCGACACTTGGCATTTCTACATTTGCTTACCTTCCTTGGGCTGTATTTAACTGGTCCGGTATGGTCATAGCACTTATACTAGCAGCCACTGGTTTAGGGATAACGTATCTTACAAAGTCAGAACAACTTAAGCTCCTCAGCGCTGAGGGTTTGAATAAATCGGATATAATCACTGAAGGGAAGTAAATTTAAGATAACTTATTCACCATTATTACCCAAGAATTGCGGGTATCTAGTTTTAAGCTAGATACCCGCAATTCTTGTGAGTAAAAATATTGAATCTTTACATTTCATGTAAATATTAACACGTATGGTGTTTTGGGATGGTTGTCTCGGCGAAAACAATTGGCGTTTTTGTTAGACTAGAGTTCGCTAATCTCTTGCATAAAATGAAAATCGTGGACGTCAAATAGTTTGCGCAGTGATTGCAATGTTTCAATCGTAGCATCTCATAGCGAAGCTTCAACTTCAAAGCGCCATTCTATGCGCGCCTGCCACTGTTGCCCGGGGCGTAAGGTAATGTCAGGCCACGTTGGATGGTGCGGGGAGTCGGGATAATACTCTGGTTCTATAGCAATGGCATCTCCCTGGCGCAGCCATTGTCCACCGACTCGCTGCATAGTAGCATCCAAAGAATTCCCGGTATAAACTTGGACGGCAGGCAAATCTGACCAGATTTCTAAGGCTCGACCGCTGTCTGAGTACACCAAGCGAGCACAGCGGCGCAATCCGGAGCCACGAATGCAGAAACTGTGGTCAATGCCGTGTGCCAGCCCAATCTGAGGGTGGGAATCGCGCACTATAGACCCGAGCAATCGAGATTTCCGCAGGTCAAAGGGAGTTCCTGCCACCGAGGCGATTTCTCCCACCGGAATGGATTGCGCATCAATAGGCAGATACTGCTCGGCTTCCACTAACAACTCGTGGTTATCTATACTGCCACCACCAGCCAGATTCCAATAGACATGGTTAGTTAATGACAGTACTGTGGGCGCGGTGGTGGTGGCAGTGAGGTTCAAGCTGAGAGTGCTCCCCTCTACCCGATATATAGCCGTGACATCCACTTCCCCCGGAAAGCCTTGATCACCATCGGGACTGGTTAGGGCAAGGGTCAGCGCACCCGGGTCTTTGTGGGTTACCCGCCAGATGCGCGAACAGAATCCCCCAGATCCACCATGGAGAGTGTTGCCGTATTCATTAGTGGCCACTTGGAAATCTTGACCGTCAATCGAAAAGTGGCCGTTTTTAATACGATTAGCAACCCGACCTATAATTGCTCCGAAGTAATCATCTTTTCGATTTTCTACAGTGTCGAACCCTACCGCTACTTCACTCGATGAATCATTTCCGCAAAGACGCACACTGTTTAGTGCCGCCCCCCAATCCAGGATTTCCGCAGTCAGACCACCCTTTGCCCTTATCGTGTAAGCGTGTACCGCTTGCTCGTCCAGTCGCCCGAAGTAACGACTGGACACACATGATTCCTCAGCATTCATAGATAAAATTCTACCATCTCATAATCATTTTAAACAAAATATAACATCGCAAATTAGAAAGCACTCTAATTTTGCTAATAGTCATATCACAGGTGTCACCTCTCTAATTAACTAGATATGTGCTTTACTAACGCTCAAAGATACCTCGCACTGCTAGCGCGAATGTTGGAGAAGCGGGAAGTTTATCAATCAACATTGCTTGGAGAGTATGGTAAATATCCGGTTTCCCACTCCATGTTGAAAAGGCAGGCTTGTTTGATTCATCAAGTTCATGAACATACCTACCTGGCTGGTCGCGGCAATACGTTTCAAGAAAATTCATAGCCTCACGCTCAAGATGCTCCCATTTCAAATGGTTTACTGTATCTAATTTTTGAGCTACACATGCTGCTACTACAGCCTCACAAGCTACCCAGTACATACGGCTGTGATTTACTGGAGTTCCATCAAAATCCACAGTGTAAACATAACCAGGAGCTCCATCACGGCACCATCCGTCTCTTTTACCAGCGTCAATTAGCCGCAAGGCATTCCCTAAGACTGATTCAGATATTTCAATCCCTAAATTCCTACACGTTACAACTGTCTGCAAAGCAAGACGCCCCCATTCGAAAGAATGACCCGGCGTAGCCCCGTAAGGCCTGAATGCATCCCCAGGTTTATCTTTATTGAAGTCATATAGGGGTTCATAACTTATCGAAAAATGCTCACAAAGTCTCCAATCAGAGGCAGATGCCATCTCTCCAACAACATGCTCTACCATATGTTTAGCTCTATTAAGATATTCGAGTTTTTCTAGCGCATCAAACGCAGCTAGATAGGCTTCAACAGTGTGCATTGCAGCATTTAAACCACGATAAGGCTCACACTCAGTAAAATCACGCGTATAGGATTCTTTCACCATACACGATTGCTTGTCCCACCATCGTTCAGTACTTACTTGAAGAGCATCCTCAAGAAGTATTTCAGCTTCATTTACTCCAGCAATTACAGCAGAAGATGCCGCAAGAATAACGAAAGCATGCGAATACGCCTCCTTTCTTTCACCCCTACCACTCGCCGCACCAGTGGTAGATGAAATAGCGCTAAAATATCCACCATAGTCTACGTCATGAAAATAGTTACACAGACAGGAGATGCCATGAATAGCTAGCTCACGATATTGTGCACATTCGCTTTCTGGTAATAATTTATGAAGCATGGAGCCCAAAGCAAAGCAATGCGTCATTCTTGCCGTAATCCACAATTCAAGGTGTTTCTTGGTATCGATTCTACCCTCGTCATCTAACCACGCAAAACCGAATTTATGACGCGAGTTAACAGCAAATTTAAGTAAGTTCGAGATTTCTGATTCTCTATCTAACATCATAATACACTCCTAGGTTAAATATCTTTCTCTAACAATTCTGACAATCCCCACACCAAACCTCCACAGAAACTATCACCAAGTCCAATAGTCGTAGGATAATTGGCGTTAATATCGATACTGGGAATACCAAAAATTTGACTTGAAGCAAGTTTATCCATAAGAATTTCAGCACGATAAACATAAGGCTGTTTCTTTATATATAAATATTTATTTACATCCAAATCATCACCATATAAAAAACGGGTTGACGCTAGACAAACACCTTTAGATAGAGCCTCTTTTATTTGATTAGCCGAAATTTTAGGACTAACCCCTGATGCAGCCACCCAATTTTGGGTATGAACTACTATCACCTCATTGGGGAAAAGTCGGCTGAGCCTCGTGAACATCTCGATAATTTCTTCAGGACTGTAGAGATTTATGCTCAGATTAAGGTATTTTTGCGCTTCATCTTCATTCATCGAACGAATATCAATAATACCACTTAAAGTAGAATTAATATCATACTTGAAACTATCAACATGAAACGCAGCTTCTTCATAGACGCAAATCATATTTGGATTAGCATTTCTTGAAAGTAGAGCAATTTCGTCACATTTTTTATCTATAATTACTTTATCGCGAATACCATTAATCCCTGAAATAAGAAAAATATCCGCAGAGCGAAGCGCATCTGATAATAGTGGAGATATGGTAACTAACGCATTTGGTTCGTCATTAACATAAATTAACCTATTTGGACGCTTCGATCTGATACATCCATCCGCTAACACGATTTCTACATCAGAGGGATACTGAATAATGAGGTGAGGATCCGCATAATTGGAATTCTCACAACACATAAGTTTGATATTATCCGGAATTAGATTATTAAACACCGGATTGCTGGATACTGCATGTACAATTGAGCCAACACCCATTTTTGCAAGTGCGATTCCAGCGCGAACCGCCGTTCCGCCTAGTGTTACCTTATAAGTAAAACAATCTGCAAATTCTAATAAATTATTTTTTGAAATGACGTATTCTTCGCCGCCTATACCATGCTCCATATACCAAAGTATACTAATCACTAAATCACGTATGGAGGAAATCGATGAGGGTCGTACTAGTTCGCCAACACGTAACTTCATATCTGTAACTAGACCTTGCAAAACAGTACTATCCCAACATATTTCATAATCTACGCATCCGGTTAGTCCCAGTACGATCCTCATCGAATTGCCTTTCTTAGTAAAGATTTGCCTTGCCTGCTGAGTTAAACAAATCAATTTTTTGCGAAGCGCACTCTTTTAACGCGGCCTCACAAGGAGGTTCAATAACATTAGGTTCCCTGAGACCTCGATCCTTCAACACTTCGCGCATCTTTGTAAAGTATACAGATTTAATATCAGAACTAATATTAATTTTGTTAATACCCTTCACAACGGCTTTAGCAATTTCGCTATCTGGATTATTCGAGCCTCCATGAAGCACCAATGGAACATTTACAGTTTTCTTAATTTCATGTAATAGGTCAATTTTTAGCTCAGGTTGCAAATCTGATGGATATAAACCGTGGCGTGTACCAATTGCTACTGCAAGAGAATCTGCCCCTGTAGCTTGCAAGAAATCTTTTGCTATCTGCGGGTCAGTGTAGATTATATCATTAGTGCCATTCTCTGCAAAGCCGTCAGTTTTACCGATAGTTCCCAACTCAGCTTCGACTTGAATTCCAACAGGGTGTGCTGCCTCTACTACTTTTTTCGTCAGAGCTACGTTTTCCTCGTAAGACAATAGCGATCCATCAATCATCACCGATGTAAATCCGCATTGGATAGCATGAATAACTTGTTCATAGCTAGCTCCGTGATCCAAGTGAATCATGGTAGGAACACTAGAGCGATATGCAGCTTGAATAACAGAAGGTATAAAATTATCCCCTATATGTTTCAACTCATCAGGATGTATTGCTATTATGTGAGGTGATTGCTTTTCCTCACATACTTGAATTATTGCATTAAGCATTGAATGACTCGAAATATTGAAAGCAGGTATTGCAAAGCCTTGTTCACTCGCAACATCTAACAGTTTGGTTCCTTTTAGTAACATTTCTGTCTCCTTCTTGTCTTATGTTGTTCGACCTTTTAGCTCTTTACTGAGCCAGAGGTCATTCCACCGATAAAATACCGTTGGAAGAAAATAAATAGAATGATTACAGGTATAGAGCCAAGAACGCTCATAGCCATCATTTCATTCCAATCGTATGAGTGCTGCCCCATTAAAAGTTGAATACCAATAGGAACTGTTCTCATATCATTCGTTCGTGTTAACGTCAAAGCAAATAGATATTCATTCCATGCAATCATAAAGGTATAAATTGCAACTGACAAAATACCTGGAATAGATATAGGCACAAGAATTCTCCATAGGGCTCCAAAACTAGTACTTCCATCCACCTTTGCAGCTTCATCGAGTTCTCGCGGTAAGGTATTGAAATATCCTGTTAGCATAATTATTGCATACGGAAGCGTCAGCACCATATAAGTAAAAATAAGCCCCTGGTAAGTATTGTAAAGTTTTAATGCCACCATCAATCCAAAATAGGGGATCAATAGAGTAATCGGGGGAATTGCTTGGACTGAAATTATGAAAATATTTATAATTTTCTTTCCCGGAAACTCGTAACGACTGAATGCGTATGATGCCAAGATTGCCACTAAAAGAGTCAAGGTGGCCACCATCCCTGCAATAAAATAACTATTAGCAAAAAAACGTAGCTTTTCAGAATCCTTGAAAATGGAAATATAGGCATCGAAGGAAAAATTCTTGGTTATAATTTCAGGAGGAAATGCGAAAATTTCCGAGTTTAATTTGAATGAAGAACATATCATCCAGAATATTGGAAATCCCGCAAAAAAGGTACCCAATAGCAAACCAATAATTGCAATAAGCCTTCCAATTACGTCCTGTTGTTTACGACTTATCTTCATTTTTCACTCCGCTGCGTGTTGATGCCGTACGTAGAAAAAGGCTAGAATCATAGAAAGCGCTAGTATTATTACAGCGCTAGCTGCTGCTCCAGAAAAATCATAGTTAGAAAACGCTAACTTATATGTAAATGTAGCTAGCATTTCGGTTCGGTTCATAGGTCCTCCACCTGTTGTCATCCAAATCAAAGCGAACTGCTGTGAAGTCCATATAAGATCCAACAAAGCCATCGAAATAATAATAGGACGCAACTGGGGAACAGTTATGGCAAAAAATGATCTAATCTTCCCGGCACCATCCACAGCAACAGCCTCGTATAAATCCCTCGGTATTCCCTGCAATCCTGCAAGTAGGCTTATCATAAAAAATGGGTAACCGGCCCAAATATTAATAAACGTAACCACCCATAAAGCCACATCAGGATTGGATAGCCATTCCGGGTGACCATGAACCAAACCCAGGACATTCAATAAATAATTAATCACACCATTAGGATTTAAAAGTAACCTCCACAACACCGCAATGATTGCAACTGTTAGTAGCCACGGCAATACGAATATTGTTCTGAAGATGGCTTTAGTAATTCGTCCAAAATACTGCGTGTTCAGAAGCAAAGCAAAGCCTAATCCAATTAGCATATGAGCAATAACACTAATCACCGTAAAAAATAGCGTATTTTTTAGGGCGACATGAAATGTTGGATTTAGCAATACTTCATGATAGTTTTTGAATCCCACTAATGTCGAGTCTGGTGCTGTAATCACTCTATTCATAAAGGAATAACTGACTACTATGATTACAGGAATGAAGAGTAGGACAACCATAAAGACCAGCGTAGGCGTTAGATATGCATACGGAACTAATGTAATTTTCCGTTTGCCCCTCATTTGAGCTATTTCATCCATTGTTCTACAATCTTTCAATGAATGAGCCCTAGAAACAATCATATCAACCATCTCTAGGGCTCATACGCTCATCAGAATTTACTATTCCACTTAGACTCAACATCTTTGAGCACAGATGAAATATTAGCATTTTCAGAAAGTACTTGTTGTAAACCCTCATCAAATTCGCGCATCAGCTGTTCGGCAACGGGCAAACCAGTAAACTCGTTAGCAGGTACACCCGCATTCCAAATTTCAAACGCTTTTGCCAATATCTCATCCTTTTCAATGAAGCTTGGCTTCGCATCTTTATTCCCTGGAAACGCATTGGCAGCATCACACAATTTAGCATTAATATCTTTAGAAAGAAGAAATTCTACTAGTTTCCACGCCTGTTCTGGATGTTTTGTATTAGCTGAAATGCCTATCCCCCATGATGCGAACGGCATCCCTCGTTTACCGTCATAACCCGCTTTGGCCGGCAAAGGCGACAAATCAAATTTTAAATTTGGATTATTTTTACGGATTAGATTTACGTGCGCCAGCGAATCAATCATCATTGCCACCCGCCCATTGGTAAATTCTTCCACTTTGTCTTGCTCTTTCATGGTCAGCGCACCGGGTGCGATAACTTGATCATCCCACAGTTTTTTTATGTATGTTACAACATCTTCCACATCCTTATTTCCTTCTAGGAAAGGCTTCCCATCCTTTAGCATGGAACCTCCAGAAGCCCAAGCCCAAGGCATCACATCATTTTGAATACCGTTGGGTGCTTCCAGCGACAGAGGCAATGCCCATCCCTTTACGTTGTCGTTGGTCACTGCTTTTGCCGCCTTAGCAAATTCTTCGCGCGTCTTGGGTGCCTCCTTAATTCCCGCCTTGTCCAGAATCTCCTGGTTCACGAACATTGGATACACGAAGTTAGTAACTGGAATCGAGTAAGTCTTGTCATCCACCTTCACCTGACTTACGAGCTTACTATCATCATACGATGCTTTTTTCATGACATCTGACAAATTGGCTATAGCACCTTGCTTCGCAAAATCATTTACCCAGGCTCCGTCAAGACCGACCACATCAGACATGGTGCCTGCTGCCGCACCCGCTACAATTTGTTCACGAGTTGAAGCGTACGGACCCGATAAAAGCTTAACCTTAATCCCAGGGTTATCCTTCTCGAACTCATCCATCAGACCACGTAGAGAGTTATCAGGTAGTTCAGGCTCCCACCATTGCGCAAATTCCAGTGTGATTGCATCACCATTCCCCTGTGCAGAGGAATTTTCAGAACTGCCTGCATCGCCGCACGCAGTAAGTGTAAGCGCCAGAGCCGCAACGCTCAAAGCACCCCAAGTTTTCGCTGATTTCCTGTTCATCATCAGTTCCTCCTAATCTTCACTGATTCACATAGTCAGTTGCTGACTTATGCTTGTAAATGCATTATAACGCATGTAAGCGCGTTTTGCAAGACCCGCAGCTGCAAGTTCTTGCTGGCTCACGCCTGTTCCTTATTTTTATGGACTACGCTGGTCTAACATGTAATCATGAGTGCTGAAAATAGTGACCTTCCAGCCCGTAGACGACGAAAGTTGCTCGAGTACATAGACAAGAACGGCCAGGGTACAGTCAACGATTTGTCAGAAAACTATGGTGTCTCCGTTGACACCATACGCCGCGACCTTGACCGACTCGCCGATGAGGGTTACGTAACCCGCACCCGAGGAGGCGCGGTAAGCACGCATAGCTCCACGCCTATAGAGTCAACGCTAACAGTACGAAGTAGGCTAAACACCCGTTCCAAGAATGCCATTGGGATGCTCGCAGCTAGCCTCATCAAGAATCAAGATGTAGTTCTGATGAATGCTGGATCCACAATCCTTTCCATGGTTCCTTACCTACGAGGGAAGCATGACCTTACTATCGGGACCAATAACCTATCGGTGGCGCAGGTGCTGCCTGAAAACTGTTGTCGTGACTTATACCTGTTTGGCGGAATTGTTCGCATTCACTCGCAGGCAACAATAGGGCCTATCCGACTCCCCTCTGCTGTCAATGGCTTAGACACACGCGTTCGGGCTGATATTGCTTTCATTTCTGTAGGAGGAGTTGAAGAGACTCTAGGCTACACAACTTCGTACCTTGCGGAGGCCAATATGATGGCTGAAATGGCAGATACCGCCCGCACAGTGGTTGTGTTGGCAGATTCTTCGAAGATTGGTCGCCAGCTGTTCTGTCAAATCGGTAGCCTGTCCATGGCAGATTACTTCATAACAGAGAAGCCTCTACCCGACTCAATCGCTCATCACTGGGAAAACGCCGGAGTCACTGTTCTTACACCGTCTTGACAGTCTCACTGTATCTGCATCCTCTGCTTGTTCGTAGGCTCATATACTTAAGGCGATGTGGAGCCCTAAATTAAGATTCCTAACCGGCATCACTGCACCCGGAATCCGCGCTCCAGCAAGGCGGGGAATTCCTCGGCGGGAATAACCGGGATGCCCAGAGCCTCGGCTTTGGCCAACTTTGATCCCGCCCCGGTGCCAGCCACCACCACGCTGGTTTTCTTTGATACCGAACCGGTCGCCTTTCCACCCCGATCCTCCACCGCGAGTTGCGCAGATTCCCGCGTGAAACCGGGGATATTCCCGGTGATAACAAGCGTCAATCCCGCCAGGGTTTGTTCCGGTTCCTCCCAGGCGCTGCTCTGGTTTTGCGCGGACATTCCGGGGGCACTCCCCTTTGCAGCAGGAAAGTTTTGCCCCCAGCTCGCCTCGATGCCGCCGGGATTTGCGGGTTCATGAGGGGCTTGCCCAGATTCAACGTCACCACCAGAGACATGACCTGTCCCGAAATCTGAAAACAAGTCTGGTTGAATTCCACCCGAATCCACCCCGGGGCTGGCACCTCGTGAAGCCGAAGCCAAACCTACCCCGAAATCACGCAACCCCAGACCCAAACCGGCCTGAGTCCACGCCAAGACAATCTCTTGGTGCCACGGCACCCGAAACCAGTCCACAACCGAAGCAGCGATAACCGCCCCCACCCCCTCAACCTGCGATAAGCCCTCAACATCAGCCGCCGCTACCGCCGCCAAAGTCGGAAACCTCCGAGCCACCGCCCGGGCTGCCACCGGCCCCAAATGACGAATCGAGAGCGCCACCAACACTCGCCAAGTTTCCTTAGAACGCGCGGCCGCCAACTGGTTGAAGAATGTTTCGACGGTTTTACCCGCCACCGGCTCGCCCAGCTCCCCCGCAACCAGGCCAAAAGTCGCTGCTTCCGCCGCCGTCACCCGTTTGGGCTTCGCCCAAAAAAAACGCACTTGCTGCCAGTCACGCCCCGCAGTTCCAGGAACCTCGCGCCACACGAAAACATCGCGCAAGTCCTTGGATTTCAGGTCAAATAACCCTGCCTCTGAACGCAACACTGGCTCCTGGGTCGGGGGCAACAGCGATTCTATTGCTCCAAGCTCCAACGGTTTCCCAGCGGGGACACGAATCTCGGTGCCATCCTCTAGCATACAACTGCCTCCCGCACTCAAGGCAGCCGCGACATCTGCCCGGCCGGCCTCCGGCTGAGTCAAAGCCAAAGCACCCTCTTCGCCCAGACCCTCTATATCCAAAGCGCCACGCGCCCCCACATGAATCAAACGCTCTGTGATTTGGGCGGGGCAACCGGCCTGGTTGGGACAGCGCAAATCGATATCGCCTTCTTTTTCCTGTCCTAAGCGTGTCCCGCAAGATGGACACATTTCGGGCATTACCCACTCTGGCAATCCCCCTGGACGCAAAGACAGCACGGGGCCGAGCACCTCCGGGATGATATCCCCCGCCTTGCGCAACACCACCGTGTCCCCAGGACGCACGTCTTTACGCGCGACTTCCTTGGCGTTGTGCAAGGTGGCGCGCGACACATAGGATCCATCTACCAACACACGCTCCATCACCGCGAAAGGTGTGACCCGCCCAGTGCGCCCCACCTGGACTTCGATTCCCAACAGACGCGTGTGGACTTCTTCGGGGGGAAACTTATAGGCACAAGCCCAGCGCGGGGCACGCGCCGTGGATCCCAGTAGGACGCGCGCGGCAAGATTGTCAACTTTCAACACCACGCCATCTATCTGATGGGAAAAATCGTGACGATGCTCGGTCATGGCTGCCAACACCGCGTGTACCTGCGTCAACGTCGTTAAACCTGCCATCCGCAACCCCAAAGACTGGGGGGTGCGCCGCACCGAAGGAATCCCCCACACCTCGAGCTGCCGATAGAAATCCTCTTGGGTTGCCATGGGTGATACGCCATCCGGCCACCCCTGTACCGCGCCCAAGCCATGCGCCAGAAATGCCAAAGGACGTTTCGCAGCTTCGATGGAATCCTTTTGTTTCAGCGAACCAGTCGCAGCGTTACGGGGATTGGCAAATAGCGGCATTTTCTTCAGCGTCTTTAGCTTTTCTTTGTCTCCAGCGGCTCGAGCCGCTTCCCAGGCGGCATTATTGGCTTCCCTTTCAGCGTTCATTTGGGCGAAATCCTCTAGGGGAAGATATACCTCTCCCCTGATTTCTACCAGGTGTGGAATAACCGTGCCACCCAAGGTCTGCGGTACGGTTTTGATGGTGCGCACATTCGCGGTCACGTCTTCGCCGACGCGGCCATCCCCTCGGGTCGCCCCCGTCATGAGTTGCCCATCCACATACGTCAGGCTCATAGCCAAACCGTCGACTTTTACCTCGGCCGAAACCGTGAATGGCTTGCCTTCCAGGCCTTTTTCAACCCTTTCCCACCAAGCATCGACTTCTGCGGTCGAGAAAACATCATCAATGGATTGCATACGTTTCGCGTGAGTATGCGGAGGAAAGCCCTCTGTTGTTGCCACTGCAACCGCGTTCTCGGGAACATGTGCTGCTCCCACTGCTTCCGTTGTCGCTGCGGCCGCTCGTTTAACTCCCCCACCGCCCCCGGCTCCGCCCCCTACCGTCTGGGTGGGGGAATCCGGCGTGACCAGCGCGGGATAGCTTCCTTCTAAAAGTTGTAGGCGCACAAACAACGCGTCATAGTCCGCATCGGACAACCGGGTCACCCCGTGCTCATCAGGATTATCGTAATAATCGGCGCGAGCGGCCTCGATTTGCGCCACCAGTTCCTGGTGTTCGTTTTGTATCTGCGGGGGAATTTCGCGTTTCTTCCTCATGCATCTATCTTAATGGTGGGGCTTATCCAGCTAATCTTCTTTCACCCCTGCGTCTACCCGCACTACCGCATATCAACAGGCTCTCCCCAAAGTTTTCCACAGCCTGTGGAAACCCTTTGGGCAAATTTGCAAAAATCACTTAGCCTGAACTCATGGAAACGTTCTTAGAGCCACAAAATGCCTTGCGCACTCCCTGGATGTGGATTGTACAGTCAGGCCCCAACAGAGGTCAGGCTTTGCCAGTTACCCCAGGGATTTTCGGCCGCCTCAACGGGTTTGACGATTCGACAATTTCGCGGCGTAACCTGGAAATCCTCCCCCGTGGGAAAACGTTGCGAGCCACCCCTCTACCGGACACTACCCCTGTGTATAGCATGTGGAAAACCTTGGGATTTAAGCGCAGAATCCGCCGCAGCGCGCGCTTGAAGCCGGGGCGTAAACTAAAAATTGGGCGCACTTTACTGGCGATTCGTCCCCGTCCCACTGACCTGCGGCTGGCACCCCCACCTCCCGTGAAACCGGGCTCATTGCGTTGGATGCTGTTCATGTTCCTGCCTTTGGTGTTTATGCTTGGTCTGGGAGCGTTTATTGGCTGGAGAGTGTTGGTGATTTTCGTACTATTAGCCGGGGTGGCGTTGTGGTGGTTCATGAGGCGCTTGTCTAATATTCCCAAACCAGAACACCTGTGGCTGGCTGCGGCTACTCCGATACGGTATCCGGCTCAAAAAACCGATGCACTGCGAGTATTCACGGGAAATCGGTGGTGCCGACGTTTCCTAGATTTGCCTGCCGGCGAGAATCTGTGTCTGACCGGACCAGGTTCCCAGGGCTACGCGTATTGGCTGATAGCACAGGCTCTGGTTTTCGGGCAAGGATACCTCAGTCCAGATAACCCCGCCCCTTGGAAAGGCCAGAAACGACCGATTGCCGACAAGGCTCGCGGAACAGAGGATTTGCTGGAAATCCGGGTGATGGCACCTCATGAAACCCCCAACTGTACCCAGCGACAGGTAGCCCTCACCATCACCCCCACGCCCCCCGCCTGGGCACAAAGAATCCTAGCGGTCAAAGCGAGACACGGTCGCCTGGGGGATTCTTGGTTCACCAGCCTCAAAGCCGCCTGGGAGCGAAACCCGCAAACTTGGCAGCTCGACCCACCCACCCCCGGGGAAACCCTGCCACGACAAGTCTCGCGCGAGATTCTGGGCGACACCGATACCGCCGGCATCATCGCCCGGTGGCGGGCGGAAAAAACCGGACTGACCACGCCCCTGGGTATCACCGACACGGATGTCACCTGGAATCTTGATTTGGTTAAGGAAGGACCGCATGCCTTGGTGGCCGGCACTACCGGGGCAGGGAAGTCGGAGCTGCTAACTTCCTGGCTGTTGGGACTGGCGCTGCGGTATTCCCCGGCTGAACTGCGTTTTATTTTGATTGATTACAAGGGCGGTGCAGCTTTTGGGGAGCTACAGCGACTGGCACATGTGCACGGAATGCTCACTGATTTGCAACCAGCGTTGACTCGGCGTGCTCTGTTGTCCCTGGAGGCATTCTTACGACGTCGCGAGGCGATTTTAGCCACGGTGGGGGCACGTGACATCGACCACTACCGGGATTTGACCAGCAAACACCTAGCGCGGGTGATGATTGTGGTTGACGAGTTTCGCGCCTTGGCCACCGACCATGCCGACATGATGGAAAATCTGATTCGCTTAGCAACTCACGGACGTTCTCTGGGTTTGCACCTGGTGTTGGCCACCCAAAAGCCCGGCGGGATTGTCAACGCCCAGATTCTGGCCAATACTAACCTGCGTTTGGCCTTGCGGATGCGCACCGGCGCGGATTCCAGCGACATTCTGGGTGATGGGCGTGCCGCTCAGCTGCCGTCGATTCCCGGACGACTCTATTGGGAAGGGCAAAGCGAGGGACTGGCGCAAGCCGCATGGTGCGGAGCGGATTCCTGGGTGAGCGAGGTCACCACCCAAATCGACACCGCTTGGCAGCAAATTTGCGCGGAGATGTCCAGTCCCAGCGTGTCCCTCGATGAAGTGTCCTCGCCCAGCAACGCTGACGACAGCACCGCCGACAAATCGCTTGACAATGACGCTATTTTGCCGGATAAGACAACTTCCGAGACTACCCTGCCCGCAATCTGGTTGCCGCCTCTGCCAGCCGCGATCCCCGCCCCGCCGCGAGCTTTCGCGTTCACTGACTGGCCTCGGCTCGCCACCCAAGAATGGCGCAGTCCCGAGTGCGCAGACGGACGGGATGTGTTCGGGATTTTCGGTAATCCCGGAACCGGGCGAAGCACTGCTGTGATGACCTTGGCCACTAATGAACTGAATCGCAAACCAGACGCTACCGTGCTGGTTGTAACCCCGACACCACAGCTTTTTACAGAGCTTGCCACCCAGGCGGGTCAACGAATCATAGTGTTCTCGCCCCGGGATTTGTGGCGCCTAAATAGACTCAGACACGAACTCGTCTCGGGTGGTTTCACGGATACCTTGGTATTGCTTGACCGCGCCGATTTGGTTGCTGAAGCGTTGGAACACATCAGTCCTGGCCAGGGGGTAAAGCAGCTCGAAGCGATGCTCAGCAGCACCGGGATAGGTGAGTATCGTTTGGCTTTCACCGCCCCGCTCGCGGCCGGTCGCTCGGCGTGGGGTACGCTCGCGTCGGGGCGTTTCGTGCTCGCTCCACGCGATACGGTTGATTTGCACACGGCTGGGATAGAGCCTCTCGGTTCCAAGGTCTCACTTCATGAGGTGCTTCCCGCAATTCCTAGCCCCGGTAGAGGGGTGTGGCTGGCCGGTGGTACTTGTGTCGAAGCACAGATTGGGCTGCCGCCCGCGTTAGTCCCCTCCCCGGAGCCCGCACATCCCGATAGTTTTGACCCCGGATTTACAGATGTCCCGAGCCCGGCTTCGGTTCTACCAGTCTTGCCGACACACCTGGAACCAGGGCAAATCCCCTGTTCAGAGGGATTAGTTACCCTGGGCTGGGCTAGTGAGCGTCGCGAATGGGCGCGATTTACACCACATCGATATTGGCAAATTGAAGAGTCTAATGTAATGCGTGGGTTAGTTTCTCAAATAAAACGTGAATATCGCCGTCTAGGCTACAAAATCGTGGATTTAGAGAGTTTTGAACCTGAACAGAAGAACGAAAAAATCTTGGTTTTTGCGTCCGGAAATGAAGAAAACAGGATTAGATTGCAGAATGTCTGGGAAATGAGCAAAAAAGCCGAAAACTTTGACCTAACAATTCTGGAAATGCTATCACCAGGCACTTTTGTGCATAGTTTAGGTTCTATGGATAAAAAGTTTACCCATCAGACAACCACCATCCTAGCTTTTAACCAAAGTGTAGAATCGCGGCATCGCCTGGCGGGCAGCTTGGGTCTTGACCTAGAAACTCTCAGGAAGCTGCAGGTCACAACCGGTTATCCTACCATCTTGAAAGACGAAAATGGAATCACCCCACTACTACCACCATATGATAAAGTGAAACATCTCACGTAAAAATGTGTAATTTCCTGTTTACAACTCTTGAAAATTTGTCACGATAATGTCACCCTGGTTAAGTCGAATTTTTCTGAGTGAAGTTTTCCGAATTTCAACAAATAATCTCACTAGGTTTTAGGTAGAAGGAGCATATATGGATTGGCGCGATCAAGCAGCCTGCCTGACGGTTGACCCCGAACTTTTCTTTCCCGTAGGCAATACGGGACCGGCACTCGCCCAAATCGAGGAGGCCAAAGCAGTCTGCGCTACTTGTGCAGTTTTGGATGTCTGCCTCAAATGGGCTTTGGACAATAATCAAGATTCCGGGGTATGGGGTGGCACTTCTGAGGACGAGCGCCGCGCTTTGAAGCGGCGAAACGCCCGGCAACGCCGAGCCTCAAGCATTTAGTCTTTCGTTTTATTTCCTTTCTCAACACGAAACAGGTTTTGGCGGGTGAGCAATCTCACCCGTCAAAACCTTTAAAGCACTGCTACAAACGGGTGGCCACTAAGTGAACAACTGTCCCAACATCCGGAGCCACACGACGCTCCCACTGCACCGATCCCCCCAATTCGGTGCTGACCAAAGTCTTCACAATTTGGGTACCCAAACCGCCCCCAATGGATTCCTGGTCAGTGCCGATACCATCATCAGTTACCGTCACCACCAGCTCGTCCTCGCTACGCTTAGCATTAACCGTAACAGTGCCGGAACGCCCCTTTAACCCGTGTTCAATTGCATTGGTCACCAATTCGGAAAGCACCACCCCCAAGGCGGCGGCAGCATCGGCACCGAGCGTACCAAAACTGCCAGTAAACTTGGTTTCCACGAAGTGATCTTCGCTGGCAGCCGTAGCTACCAAGGCCAATAATTTCCCGAAAGTCTCGTCAAAAGCCACACTTTCGTCCACGGTTTGGGATAGCGACTCATGAACGGTGGCGATAATCGAAATGCGACGTTCCGCCTCCGCCAAAGCCTCCTTGACGGTATCATTGTCCGAACGTCGAGCCTGGAGTCGCAACACAGCGCTGACTGTCTGGAGGTTATTCTTGACCCGGTGGTGCACCTCGCGGATGGTGGCATCCTTAGACAACAGCTGCTTTTCACGCACCCGTTTTTCGGTAACATCGCGGGTCAACAGCAAGGCTCCAGTACGTTTTCCGTCACGTTTCAACGGCAAAGCCCGAATCGTCATCGACACGCCACGCACCTCTACCTCGGTTACCCACGAGGCGCGCCCCATCAACACCACCGCCAAGGTCTCGTCCACCGTCGACCCGGTAGCAACCAGCGGGGTGACAACCTCGGCCAAAATCTCGCCGTGCAAAGGGCGCGAAAACCCCAAGCGTTTGAAGGCCGAAATCGCGTTAGGAGAAGCATGTTCCACTCGCCCCTCGATATCCAGCAGCAAAGCCCCATCCGCCACCCGGGGATTACCATGATTAGAAACCGTCGGCGTAGTTTCATAGGGAAACTCGCCAATCGCCATCATTTCGCGTAACTGGCGAGCCACCGGCTTAAACCAGCCCTCCCCACCAATTTCGCCCACTTGGAAGGCTAGATTAGTTTCTATCGCCACTACCCCCACCGGTTTGCCTTGGAAAGGAACAGGTACCAGAATCTCGGAAACCGTGTTCATTCCCGTCCAGCGGTGCACCGGGTTTTCAACGATTTTCCCACTGATTAAGGCCTCTTCCATCAAAGGTTGGCGGGTGGAAGGCAACGAAAAGCCGATAACGTCATCAAGGTGAACAGTAGGGCCGGTAGCGGGTCGACAGTGCGCCGCGCAAGAAAACCCGTCATAGCGATTTTCCAACCACAACAGTAAATCAGCCTGGGATAAATCCGAGATAATCTGCCAATCCCCTACCAAACGGTACAGATGTTCAACCGCCGCCTCGGGTAGTGGTTTGAAAGGCGCCTCGCCTAACTCACGATTGAAGGTTGACACCCTTCTAGAATATGTGTTTCCTGGCGCACTAGGCAATTCCGGGGCACCACGCTACGAGGATGCCTTGTAAACTAAGCTGAGGCTTTACAATAAATGTCAGCTGGCTAGCGCCGATACTTCTTCAGAGGAGGCGCGAAAGCAGTCGCGAACCAGTTACCGCTTTCCAAGAGACAGGAGCATAGATGTTATTTTCCAAGACCGTAGAATGCCCCGGCTCTGTGAAATCCTTGACCGAAATGTTGAAAAATCCCCGCTATTACGCTCGACGGTGGCAAGACCTCGACCCGAAAGCCAGCGTGGATATCAATATGGGTGCCCGCCAACTGCGAGTGACCTCCGCCCTGGACATCTCCGAAACCACCGTGGCCTCCGTGTCGAACCTGGTTAATTCGGGGATTCAAGCTCGGGTCGTCGAAATCTGGGACTTGGACACCAATGGCCTGGCCACCAAAGGCTCCATCAGCGTATCCCTGGCGGGGGTACCAGCCAAGGCCAGTGCCGCTTTAAAGATTCCGGTTCATGAGGTGCCAGCCGAAAAAACGGCGATTCGTATAGAGGGCGAGGTTACCTGTACAATTCCCCTGATTGGCGCCGGATTGGAGCGTGCGGTTATCAGACGTCTTGACCAGGCTTTAACCCGAGAAATTAAGGTTATGAAAGAGTTTCTGGGCGGCTAGAAAACTAGAACTACGTTCACGCCCGGACTAACACCTCATGAAAGGAAAACATGAACGCGCCGGATCACCAATACGAAGACCTTTTGCGCGAGATACTGCGCGAGGGGGTGCCAAAAGACGACCGCACCGGCACCGGCACCCGTTCCCTGTTCGCCCGACAACTGCGCTATGACCTGAGCCAAGGATTCCCCGCCATAACTACCAAAAGCCTGTATTGGCACGGGGTGGTCGGGGAACTGCTGTGGTTCCTTCAAGGCAACACCAATGCTACGTGGCTGCAAGAAAACAACATTCACATCTGGGACGAATGGGCGGATACGGATGGCAATCTCGGGCCGGTTTATGGACACCAGTGGCGCGCTTGGCCCACCGAGGCGGGCACGGTAGACCAGATAGCCGGTCTGATTGAAACCCTGAAAACCGACCCGAGTTCGCGGCGAATGGTGGTTTCGGCCTGGAACGTATCAGATTTGCCCCGTATGGCGTTGGCTCCCTGTCATATGTTCTTCCAATGCTGGGTGGGAGCCGGGCGGCTATCCCTGCAGATATACCAGCGGTCTTGCGACATGTTCCTAGGAGTGCCCTTTAATATTGCGTCCTATGCCTTGCTGACCCACATGCTCGCCCAGCAAAGCGGACTGGAGGTCGGGGAACTGGTGTGGACGGGAGGGGATTGCCACATCTATAACAACCACGTCAACCAGGTGCAAGAGCAGCTGAGCCGCGATCCCTATCCCTTCCCCACTTTAATCTTGGATCAGGCACAGTCGATTGACGACTACACCTTTGACATGATTCGCCTGGAAAACTACCAGCACCACCCCCGAATTTCGGCACCAGTGGCAGTGTAGGCAGCGAATAATAAGGATGAAAATGTCGCAATATTCAGAAAATCGCAAGGGAACCGGGCTGGCGCCTCATGCAGCCGGGTTCCCCGGTACTTCTGATAGCTCAACTGGTAGCTTCATGCCCTTTGATGCTGATAGAATCCCTGTTGTGCAGTCTCGAGCAGGAAACGGAATAGGTACCCTGGGCGTAATTTGGGCCGAAGATTGCCACCACGTTATTGGTGCAGGTGGAGGAATGGTCTGGCGCGTTCCTGATGACCTTAGATTTTTCAAAGAAACCACTATGGGATGCCCTGTAATTATGGGTACGGGTTCTTTCAAAGCACTCGGAGAGCCACTCAAAGGTAGGCGCAACATTATCTTGACACGCCACCCATCCGCACTCGCAGACTTCACTCGCGAAGGGCTAATAGAAACTGCCTCTAACTTAGACGATGCGATAAAGTTATGCGCCGGAACCAAGGAAGTGTGGATTACCGGGGGCGGAGTAGTGTATCAGGAAGTAATGGATGCGGGAATAGCCGATTTACTGGTGGTTTCACAACTGGATTTAATAGCACCCGTACCTCCGGACGCGAAAGTCACCGTGGCTCCGGTCATTGACCCACAGCGCTGGCAACTGGATGAGTCACGCTCGGACGCAACATGGCGACCCGTATCCGGGGATGGCGCCTGGCGTGTGCAGTATTACGTGCCACGCTGAGGCACACTCGAATCCCCCACTACCAGGTTTGCGCGTGCTGTAGCTAGGCTTGCCCTTATTTGATACCCATCCGACGCAAGGCTTGTAAGGCCAGTTTCATCACTCGCGCATACTGTTCCTGAGATAAACCCAAAATCGGGGCGATAGGCACAGCGCGGGACTGTACCGCGATGGTTTTGGCCTCCATATATTTGCGGATACCCTCGATACCGTGACGCCGGCCAATCCCAGATTTCTTCCAACCGCCCATTGGGGCATCAACCGAACCCCAAGCGGCGGTGAACCCTTCGTTGACATTCACGGTACCGGCTTCGATATGTCGCGCCACCGCGAAGGCATGGGCGGGTTTTCCCCACACAGAGGCGTTCAGCCCGTACTCGGTGTCATTAGCCCGAGAAATAGCCTCTGTATCCGTGTGAAAACGATACAGGGATACCACCGGGCCAAAGGTTTCCTGGTTGTAAAGGGTCATTCCCGGCTTCACACCTTCCAGAACTGTGGGTGCGTAAGCCGTTAGCGCAATCTGCGGGAGGCGATGTGCTCCCACCAGGGGGATCGCACCTTTGTCCAGAGCGTCTTTCACCTGGGTTTCGACCACTTCCAGATGCTCGGGTGAAATCAGCACTCCCATATCAACATCCCAATCACGCGAGGTGGCAATGCGCATCTTACGGATGTGTTTCATGAGGTGCTGTTTAAATTCCGCGTAGATGGAATCATGTACGTAGAGACGCTCAATCGAAACGCATAACTGCCCCGCGTTAGAGAATGCCCCCCTGATTAGCCCTTTCACGGCAGCATCAATGTTGGCGTCATCCAGGACAATCATGGGGTTTTTCCCCCCGAGTTCCGCGCTAAGTCCAATCAAATTTTCCCCGCACTGTGCTGCGATAGACCGCCCGGTGCGAGTGGAGCCGGTAAACATCAGGTAGTCGACCTGGTTGATAAGTGGGGTTCCCAACTCGGAGCCGCGACCGGGCACAATCGTGAACAGATCCGGGTGTAATCCTGCCTTCACCATCAAGGCTTTGGCCGCAATCACCGTCAAGGGAGTGCTCGAATCCGGTTTTGCTACCACCGCGTTACCGGCCGCGATAGCTGCTAGCGCATCGGAAATTCCCATTGCTAACGGATAATTCCAGGGGGAAATCACACCCACCACGCCCTTCGGGGAATACGTCACCGTGGTTTGGGTCAGGATTGGTAGTGCCCCACGTCGTCGCTCGGCGCCAATTGCCCGTCGCAAGGTTCGTGCATAGTAGCGACAGTTAATCGCCACATCTTGGATTTCATCAAAGGCGTGGTACCGAGATTTTCCAGTTTCCCATTGAATAATGTCCAGCAAAGCCTCACTGTTTTTCCACAGTAGGTCGTGTAAACGTAGCAACCATTTTGTGCGCTGAATGGCGGGGGTTTTTGCCCAGCGTTTTTGCGCTAGACGTGCCCGCGCCACGGCACGGTTGAGGTCTTCTGGTGTTGCCTGGGGCACCCCCACGGTTTCTAGCCCCGTAAATGGGGACGTGACGTGGCGCAGGGGTGCGTCTGTCGGCAAACCTACAATTTCGTGGATATTTCTTACAAGGAGGTGAAAAACATCCGCGAACCACTCGGGTGTTATTTCCTTTCCAGCGACCCCATCAGCAGGAATATAAAGCATTTATACTCCCGCACCTAGTTTGTTCTTCCGACTCCCAGCAGGCGCTTTCCGCGACGGAACAACACCACCTTGCCAGGCAGGACATCGTCTTGGGTGACTACGCGACCTTCATCCGCGACCTTCTCGTTGTTGATATAGGCTCCGCCCGAAGCAATGGTACGTTTAGCGGCGCCAACTCCCTTTTCCAACCCGGAGGTAACCAGCAAATCCAGGATTGTGGTTTCCCCGATTTTGACTGGCGCATGGGGTAAGTCGGCAGTAGCGGCCACCAGGGTGTCTCCGTTCACCTCCCGCAAATCACCACTGCCAAACAACGCGGCCGAGGCAGCCTTTACTCGCGAGGTTTCTTCGGCTCCGTGCACCAGGGCAGTTACGGCTTCGGCCAGCGCCTTTTGGGCAGCGCGCGCGCCGGGATTCTCGGCGGTTTGACGCTCCAAATCCTCGATTTCCTCGCGACTCATGAACGTAAATACCTTTAGGAAATGAATCACATCAGCGTCTTCCACATTCAACCAGAACTGGTAGAAAGCGTAGGGGCTGAGCATCTCGGGGTCGAGCCATATCGCGCCACCCTCTGATTTGCCAAATTTGGTGCCATCAGACTTGGTAATCAGCGGGGTGGTCATCACATGGACGTCCGCGCCTTCAACCTTGCGAATCAAATCCATTCCACCCACCAGATTGCCCCACTGATCGTTACCACCCGTTTCCAGAGTGGCACCGTATTTGCGATAGAGCTGAAGGAAATCGTTGGCTTGCAGAATTTGGTAGGAAAACTCGGTGTAAGAAATTCCTTCTTCGCTCTTGAGGCGACGCGCCACCGCGTCTTTGGCCAACATAGTGCCCATCCGAAAGTGCTTACCCAAATCACGAAGCAAATCGATAGCGGACAGCGGTTCGGTCCAATCCCGGTTATTCACCATACGAGCCGGATTGGCACCGTCAAAATCCAGGAATTTGCCAATCTGAATCTTGAGCTTCTCTACCCACTCGGACACCGTTTCCTTATCTTGCAGTTGTCGCTCCGCAGTCATCCGAGGGTCACCAATCAACCCGGTAGCCCCGCCTACCAAGGCAATCGGGTGGTGCCCCGCCAACTGCAGGTGACGCATCATAATCAGCTGCACCAAGTGTCCGTGATGCAAGGAAGCCGCCGTGGGGTCGAAACCACAATAGAAGGTCACCGAACCCTCATTCAAGGCCGCGCGTAGCGCCTCTAAGTCCGTGTGCTGCTTTACCAGTCCCCGCCATTGCAGTTCGTCTATCAGGTCACTCAACGTTTTACTCCCTATATTGTTGTCGTGAAGTTGCCACCAAGTTTATGATACCGGTTCAACGGTATTGCGGCTCTTGGCCTGAACCCAGCGGTAGCTAAGTACGGTAATTCCGACGAATACCACCAGGCCTACTATCTTGGTGATGTCTTCGAAGCCATCAGGTATCACGGCAAGCGCATCGGGATTACCGGTACCACCGATGATTCCAGCATTAAGGATACCGAACAAGGAATCCCCCACTATCAGACCGGTGGCCAGCAACACCCCAAGACGCTTGGAGCGTTCCGAATCAGCTTGTCTCTGCGCCCAACGGTCATAGTACATCCCAACGAAAGCGCCAATCACAATAATCAAGGTGGTGGTGATGTTCAGGTACATGCCCATCCCCACGGCCAAAGGCGGCAGGTGGAAACGAGTGAAACGCCCCAGGATTTCGTCGATAATCACCACTACTACCCCGATAATCACACCCACGGCAAAGAGGTTCCACTTCATGTCCCCGCCAAAGATACCTTTCGCAATGGTGGACAACAGAATAGCTTGGGGAGCTTGCAAGGCAGTGTCTTCATCTACGCCTTCCATGCCGGCGAATCCGAAACTGGTCATGAGGAGCTGTAATACCGGCGGGATGATAAGAGAACCGAAGACTACGCCGATAATCAATGCCACCTGCTGACGCCACGGGGTAGCCTTGACCAGTTGACCGGTCTTCAAATCTTGGAGGTTGTCATTCGAAATCGTGGCGATACCGAAAACAATCGCCGTAGTGAACAGAGCATAGGCCGTGAGATGCATAGCCTCCGTCGCATCCTTAGACCCGCCGGTCACCAACAGAATCAACAGGGAAGCCGCGATAATCACCAGGATACCCACCCCAGAAATCGGCGAGTTAGAAGCCCCAATCAAACCGGCCATATAACCGCAAATACTGGCAATCAGCAAACCCAGCACCAACACAAACACGATACTCAAGGCAATCAATGTCCACAAGTGGTGTGAAATCTCGGAGCTTCGCAGGAAATTCCACAGCAAAAACCCGGTGGGAATCATGGAAACTAAGGTAATCAGAGCCACATATTTGAAAGGAATATCCTGTTCAGTCAAATCCAACGTCTGACCCGAAGCGCGCCGACGTGAGGAGACCAAGGATTCTTTCATGCCCCGGAAAATCGGACCGAGAATCTTGATCAAGGTCCAAATAGCCGCCACAGCCATCGCCCCGGCTCCAATCATGCGTACGTCTTGGGAAAAAACTGCACCAACAATATCGGGAATTTCCCCGCCCTCAGCCAGCTTATTCGGAGTCATTATCGGCAGTAACACCGCGTAGGATGTAAAGAATCCCACCGCCATGGCGATACCAACCATCGGTCCGACCAGGTGCCCTACCCCCAACAGAGCTAACGACAGAGAACCGCCCACCATGGTGGCACCGCCCCCCACTCGGAAGTACGCTGTTAGCGTACCGGCCATGACTTTCATTGCCGCCAATAGCGAGACCAACGCAGAGGCTACGCCGCCCCAGATAATCACCAGCAAGCCACGTTTGTTTTCCTCAACCGATCCACTTTGGTCGCCAACCTTCAAGACTTCGGCGGCAGCCACACCTTCCGGATAAGGCAGGTCAGAGCCGGTAACCAGGGCGCGACGCAGCGGAATCGAGTACATAACACCCAAAATCCCACCAATCATGCACACGGCAGTGGTTTCCCAATAGGGGAAACCACTCCAGTAGCCGACCATTACCAAACCGGGAATCACAAAGATAATCGCCGAGAGTGTCCCGGCCGCCGAGGCTATCGTTTGCACGATGTTGTTTTCCACCACGGTGTGATTTTTGAAATAATGCAGCACCGCCATAGAAATGACCGCTGCCGGAATCGAAGTAGCAAAAGTCAAGCCGACTTTCAGTCCTAGATAGGCATTCGCGGCGGTAAAAATCAAAGTTATCAACCCACCCAGGATGATACCCCGGATGGTCAATTCCCTGACGGGATGCGTGTTTTCTTTGGGAGTTCCGGTGCTCATAAGCGGTTTCTCCTAACTGGTAGTTTACTTACATTTTTTCTAGCCTCCCGTACCGCGAACACGTCGCCGTCAGAGACCTTCAACTCGAACACCCTACCACTTAATGGCGCAAATCCTTGCTTTCTTCAGCGGCTTCAACCTGCTAACACGCAAAATACGAGTGAAAAATTCCACCCAAGTTACACAGCCAAATGCTTGTCTCGGGGAACTGTGAAAAGTTAAAACACCAAGGTTAAATACAAAAAAGCGGACATCCTCGTCCGCTCCGCGTTTGCCGTCGTCCCCCTTAGCGATTAGCAAACATTTCCTCGCGCATATTCGTGGCATAAGCATTAGCCAGCACCACGTCAGCGTAGATAGCCTCCGGTTGCTCGGTTAGCTTCTTCCACATCTTCTTAATTTTCATCTCTGTCACCCCCTTTCGGGCTTGTCCTACAACTTCGCCAGGCAACGCTCTAACTGACAACCAGTTTTTTACAACCAGCCATAACTTGTCTGACATCTACAGTTTAGCGTGTCATTCACGCTGGAGCAACTCATGCACCTGCTATTCCAAAGTAATCACGAATGGCAGTGAGGATGGGATAATCCGCCGGGAGCCAACGCAAGGAACTCGGAGCCGCCAAGTCCTCCCACTGCAAGGACAAATGCGCCGCACCGGGAGCCAACACCATGTCCAATCCCAGCCGCGCCAGATAAACATACATGTCGTATCCCCCATGCGCTGGCCAAATCCCGGGCAATCGCGAACCCAGCTCCACCTCGAGGGACAGCTCCTCGCGTAACTCGCGGCGCAAAGCCTGTTCCGGGGTTTCACCAGGCTCGGTTTTTCCGCCCGGAAATTCAAAAAATCCCCGCCATTGTTCGGGATAAGAACGCTGCGCCCCCAACACCCGCGTCGGGGCATCCAGGTCATCTAGAATCGCGGCCGCGACCACTATCCGAGGTCTCCCCCGCACCGAAGCTCCCCCGCCAGATAAGCTCTCTCCAGGAACCAGCGATTCACACGAAGAAGCTCCCTCCGATTCGGATGGCACCTCATGAACCCGCGATACCCCCACAACGCACCTCACGTTAGGCACCCAGCCATTCCAAACGCACCCGCGCGGCCGAAATCTGTTCCGCGACCCGCACCGGAGCCGTACCCCCCGCGCCGCGCCGCGCCGAAACCGCGCTCGAAGCCGACAGCACGTCGCGCACCTCTGAGGTTAAAGCCGGATTCACCCCCGCAAAATCTGCATCGCTCAAATCCTCCAGGCCGCACCCCCGCGACTCGGCCAAAGCCACGCAAGCCCCAGAGACCTCGTGGGCACGTCGGAACGGCATCCCCTGTTTCACCAGCCATTCCGCCACGTCAGTCGCCAACGAGAACCCAGCCGTCGACAACGCTTCCATCCGGTCATAGTGCAGGCGCATCGTCTCGACCATGCCCGTCATGGCTGGCAGCAGCACCTCCAGGGTGTCTATCGCGTCAAACACCGGCTCCTTATCCTCTTGCAGGTCGCGGTCATAGGCCAGGGGTAAGCCCTTGAGCATCGCCAGCAGCCCCGTCAAATCCCCAATCAGGCGTCCTGCCTTGCCGCGCGCCAGTTCCGCCACATCCGGGTTCTTTTTCTGCGGCATGATACTCGACCCAGTGGAATAAGCATCATCCAAGGTCACATAGTCGAATTCGGCAGTGTTCCAGATGATGATTTCCTCAGCCAGACGCGACATATCCACTGCAATCTGGGTCAGAATATAGAGGAACTCGGCCACCCCGTCACGCGAAGCCGTGCCGTCAATCGAATTTTGGCAAACATTGGCAAACCCGAGTTCTCGCGCCACTAATTCCGGGTCGAGCCCCAGGGTGTTCCCCGCCAGTGCTCCCCCGCCATAGGGCGAGGCATCGTTGCGTTTGCGCCAATCCGCCAGGCGCTCCAAGTTGCGAATCTGGGGCCAACAATGCGCCATTAACTGGTGGGCAACCAGCACGGGTTGCGCGTGTTGCATATGGGTACGCCCGGGCATCAGGTGATTTTCGGCCGCCTCAGCTTGGTTGATGAGGGCATGTGCCAAGTTCATGAGTTGCTTGCCGAGGTGGCTGGCCGCGTCGCGCAAATACATCCTTATCAGGGTGGCAATTTGATCATTTCGAGACCGCCCCGCCCGCAGCTTTCCACCCAGTTCCTCACCCGCGTACTTGTCTTCCAACAAACCACGTTCCAAGGCGGTGTGAACATCCTCGTCCTCGGGGGAATAGGTGAAGGCACCACTGGCTACGTCTTGACGCAGGTGTTCCAAGGCGGCCGTTAACGCTAGATATTCGTTGTCAGTCAACAGTTTCGCCTCATGCAAGGCCTTGGCATGAGCCAGAGAACCTTGCAAGTCATAGTCCGCCAGCCGCCAATCGAAATGCGTGGAAACAGACAAGGCTGCCAACGCCTCGGCGGGCGCTCCCTGGAAACGCCCGCCCCACAGTGCAATCTTTTCACTCATTACCCTTAAGTTTCCCTTCTTCGCTTAGTTTAAGGTTATATTTTATCATCTCATAGGTTCAGCTGTATCAGTAATAAACTTACGCCCAGCAGGTGAAAATTTATATTTGTCAAATAGTTGTTCTTCTATTTCGGATATTGATTTATTCCACTCAATGTTAGAAGTCGTCGAAAAATCTTCTAAAATGGCTCTTTGCTTTTCAAGGCTTATCGGTAATATCAGTGTTAAACACTAGCCTGTGACCAAACAAAATTGGGGTTGCGGCGGGATGACCGCCGCAACCCCCCCTGGCACCTCATGAACCCGGAAAACGAACCGAGCAACCCGGAAAAGGAACTCGGAAAGCCAAGTCAGGAACTCACCAATTACAGGTGGGAGGCCGCCAGCTCGATGCCCTTACCGAAACGCACATCCCGCGCGGCCGCCAGCCGAGACTGCATCCCATAGATTTCAATAAAACCTCGAGCAGCCGCTTGGTTGTAGGTATCCCCCGAATCGTAGGTAGCCAACTTAAAGTCATAGAGCGAAGCCTCGGAACGGCGCCCGTCGACAACCGCACGACCCGCGTGCATCACCATGCGAATCTCGCCGGTGACATATTCCTGGGTAAAGTCCACAAAAGCATCCAAGGACTTCTTTAACGGGGAATTCCACTGCGCCTCATACACCAAATCCGACCAAGTCGGCTCCACCCGCTGACGCTTGTAACGCAACTGCAGCCGCTCCAAAGTCAGCTCCTCGAGCGCCTGGTGGGCAGTAATCAAAGCAATCGCTCCGGGCGCTTCATAGATTTCACGGGACTTAATCCCCACCAGACGGTCCTCCACCATGTCGATACGCCCGATACCCTGCGCCCCCGCCCGGCGGTTCATCTCTTGGATAACCTGCAGCGGGGTCATTTTTACGCCGTCAATCGCCACCGGAATACCTTTTTCGAAACTAATCACAACTTCGTCGGGAATGCCAGCAAAAGCCGGATCATCGGTGTAGTTGTACACGTCCTTAGTGGGAGCATTCCACAAGTCCTCCAGGAAACCGGTTTCAATCGCACGCCCCCACACGTTTTGGTCAATCGAGAAGGGATTATGTTTGGTGGTTTCAATCGGTAAGTGGTGTTCCTCGGCATAAGCAATCGACACGTCGCGTTGCAAAGACAAGTCACGAATTGGCGAAACACAATCCAAATCCGGAGCCAGTGAAGTGAAAGACACCTCGAAACGTACCTGATCATTGCCTTTACCGGTGCAACCATGCGCCATGGTGGTGGCACCGAACTGTTTCGCCGCCATCACGAGGTGCTTGGAAATCAACGGACGACTCAACGCCGAAACCAGGGGGTATTTCCCTTCGTAGAGGCCGTTGGTACGCAAAGCCGGCATACAGTAGTCATTGGCGAATTCATCCTTAGCGTCGGCTACATAGGCTTCTACCGCGCCACAATCTAGGGCACGCTGTCGGATAACCTGCAGATCTTCGCCACCCTGACCACAGTCAACGGAAACCGCGATTACTTCCACATCCAGCTTTTCCTTCATCCAGCCAATCGCCACCGAGGTATCCAAACCACCGGAATAAGCCAGTACAATGCGTTTCTTTGTCATGATTATTTCTCCTTTGTCTCTAATTACGAGGTCTCTAGGCGGGAATTCCCGCAACCCACACCGAGTTTCTTCACTCGCTGTAGAGCGCAACACTCCGGATTTAGCGGCTGGTCATGTTTTGCAAATCTGCACATAACTTTTCCGCTTCCTGTGGTGTGGCGCAAATTACCAGTACCGTGTCATCCCCGGCTACACAACCCAGCACCTCCGCCAGATTCTCTTTGTCGATGGCGGCAGCCAGTGCTGGGGCAGCAGCTGGTGGGGTACGCAGCA
This sequence comes from Mobiluncus mulieris ATCC 35243, assembly GCF_000160615.1. Classification (GTDB taxonomy): domain Bacteria; phylum Actinomycetota; class Actinomycetes; order Actinomycetales; family Actinomycetaceae; genus Mobiluncus; species Mobiluncus mulieris. Next base: position 46,168 of record NZ_GG668519.1, read on the forward strand.
CAATCTGATGAGTCACCGCCGTAGCGCGCACCAACAGTTGCGCACACCAGCGTTCCAGGGTTCCCGGCAATGGCAAGGGCGATTCAACCTGTTCCGGGGTAGTGCTAAGTGCATAGCGCTGGTTGCCGTCGCGATCACGCACCTTAACTGCGTGCAGCTCGTCGAGGTCGCGCGACAGTGTGGCCTGGGTCACAGCGAATCCCTCTGTTTCCAACAGTTCTCGCAGTTCTCCTTGAGAACGCACCACCCGTTCGGTCAATAACTGGGAAATCGCGGCGTGACGCGAGATTTTACTGGGCAGGCCTTTGACTGGATTCTCACTCAAGGCTCGCTCCCGGATGGTAGGGATTTTGAGTCGCATTTTGTCCTTGCGCAATCTGGTGGTCAATATTTTGAACCACCCGGTCGATAATCTCGGGCAGAGACTGGGTAAACATCCGGGTTTGCGGCGCGGAAATAATCAGCGGCGGAGCCAGACGCAAGGTAAAGGTATCTGGGGCATCAACCAGGAAGCCTTCGCGGAACAATTCAACGGCCAATGGTTTCGCCACCGGGTTTTTCAGCCCGATTCCCAACATCAAGCCGCGCCCGCGTACATCCGAAATCAGGGGGTGGTGCAGTCCCATCAGCTCCCGAGTCCAAATCTCGTTGACTTCCACGACATTGGTCAACAATTTTTCTTCCTCTATCGTGTTGATAGTGGCGAGGACGCTGGCCGCTGCCAACGGGTTTCCCCCGAAAGTAGAGGAATGCAGCCCGGGTGCCAAGGCCGTAGCGGTGGTGTCATTCAATGCCAGGCACGCCCCCACGGGGAATCCCGCACCGAGTCCTCCCCCCAAAGTTACGATGTCCGGGGTAACCCCGGCCAAGTGGTGCGCCATCCAGGTTCCGGTGCGACCCATACCACACTGAATCTCGTCGAAGACCAGCAGCGCACCGGCCTCGGCAGTTACATCACGAGCCAGGCGCAGGAAGTGTTCGGATAGCACCCGCACTCCCCCCACACCTTGGATGGGCTCGATAAACAAAGCGGCAATATTGCGACCACGTTCCCCCTCGAAGGCGCGTTCCAGCGCGGCCATCGCGTAGGGAATGAACTCGACCGCAGCCGGCAGCGGCAGAAAGGGCTCACGCAGGGCTTTCTTGGAAGCCAACGATAACGCTCCCATGCTGGCACAGCCGTGGAAGCCGTTTTCCATGGCCAGGATGCGAGTGCGCGGAGGGTCGTTGGGGTGTTCATGAGAGGCTTGCTCGGCATAGACGCGTACGATTTTGAAAGCAGTCTCTATAGATTCTGAGCCCGAGTTGGTGAAAAACACGCGCGATTCGGGGGCAGCTCCACCCGGTTCCACGATGGACAGCAGTTTCTCGGCAGCCTCTATCTGTACCGAGGAAGCCACCGCATTCCCGACGTGCCCTAGGGTTTGCGCCTGAGCGGTCAGAGCTTCCACCACATTCGGGTGGGCATGCCCCAAGGAGTTCACTCCGATTCCCCCGGCCAAGTCGAGGTATTGGTGACCATATTCGTCCCACACGAAACACCCCGCCCCGCGAGCCATCACAGTGAGCGGATGCCCACAGGCGTTCATCACCGCGTCTTCAAAGCGCTTAGTCCAGTTAGTGGCCTGCATCGATTCCCTCCCGTGCCTGGTGTCTCTCACCCCCAATTGTACATTATTATTCAAAGATTCGCATATTTATACTTTTGTTTGGATTTGAGGCCAGCACCTCATGAATCCACATTTCCAAACTCACCGTGGATGCCAGCCCGATACGGCCTTAACGAAACCTCAGCCAGCTGACTGAGCCAGCATCTCCCGGTATTCAGCGGCAGCACTGCGGGCGGCATCCTGAGCATCGCCACCCACCCCAAGGACTGGCAGGATTCCCAGTTTCAGCAAAGTACGCACCATGGGCGGACCGGCATGACCGGACACCACCACGGAAACCTGATTTTCCCGCATGAACGAAACGATTCGGCCGTGATGCGAGCCGTGTGGCCCCTGGTCGTGCCACACGTCCCAGCCCACGCCTTCGACTCGCCATTGCGAGAGTTTACCGTCCGGAGTAACGCTGGCCACGGCGATTTCTCGGGCACGCCCCAATCCTCCGCCAACTGTGGTGCCGTCGACGTTTACTGCCACCACCAGGGCTTGGGTGGGGGCGGGTGCATGAGGTGCCAATTGATTCCTTAGCCACTGTGCTTCCTCAGCGGCATTCATTAATTCTCCAGTCGCGACGTTGCGAGAACGAATATCTAGTTTCATGTCCATAGTCGTGCCTTGTATCCGTTTTGGTTGCAGTTAGCTAGTCGCCCAGTCCGGTTTCCACTTCCCGGGCGGTTTTGACCCACTCATGGTCGGTAGGTACAAACTTGACTTTACCCGCGATTTTCTCCAGGGGGACATTGACCGCATTTCCCCCTTTGGTAGCAATCATAACCCCGGTAATGCCGTCAGCCACAGCAGCTGCGCCCGCCGCCCCCAGGCGGGTTGCCAACAAACGGTCAGCGCCCACCGGGGTGCCACCACGCTGCACATAACCCAGAATGGTAACCCGGGATTCCAACCCGGTCATGGTTTCGAGTTTGCGTGCCAAATCGAAAGTAGCCTCGCGATGCGCATCGGTCAAGCGATCTTTGTTGTGTTTAGCCAGAGCTTTGGTTTCTGGGGAATCTGCATCCTTGATTAGCTGGTCGGCGATGCGAATACGCTGAGCATACTCCACGTCCATCGCGCCTTCGGCTACGGCTATAACCGAGAAGTGTTTTCCCAGTTTCTTGCGGTGTTCGATTTTCTCGACAACTTTTTCGATATTGTAAGGAATCTCGGGAATCAAAATAATGTCAGCCCCCCCAGCGATTCCGGCACCCAGCGCCAGCCACCCGGCACGGTGTCCCATGATTTCCACCAAAATAATGCGATGGTGGGAGTGAGCCGTGGAATGGAGCCGATCTACCGCCTCGGTAGCGATTTCCAGGGCGGTGGCAAAGCCAATAGAGTTATCGGTACCCCAGATGTCATTGTCAATGGTTTTCGGCAGGTGCACCACATTTATCCCGGCTTTTTGTAAGCGCAAAGCATTTTTCGCGGTTCCGCCCCCACCCAGGGTCACAATGGCATCGAGCTTGTTTTTCTCGTAGACCTTGAGGATTTTCTCGCTCATGTCTTTTTCAGATTCGCCCACCTGCATGCGATGCACCTTGTCACGAGAGGTACCCAGCACGGTACCCCCCTGAGTCAGAATCCCGGAAAGAGAAGAGGAATCCAAGGTAACAAAGCGATTTTCAGCCAAGCCCCTAATCCCGTCGAGAAACCCAATCAGTTCGATTCCATATTCACCGACAGCAGCTCGACCAAAACCGCGAATCGCTGCATTCAAACCGGGGGCATCCCCGCCCGCTGTCAAAATCCCAACTCGTTTTACCATTAATTCCCCTCACTTAGTGCTCTCCGCCCCATTCTATCCTCTGGTCAGGGAGAATATCCTGCGTTCGGCGGCAACACTGTAACAGAGTTCCAGGTCGATTCTCTCAAGCCCGCAAAGTAGCTCGACAGGTTTTTTGAACTTTCGCGATAACCCGCTGACGAATTTCACGGATATCCTGGGGGTTTAATGTGTGATCTGCCGCACGCAACCGCAATGCGAAAGCCAAGGACTTCTTGCCTTGCCCCAGTTGTTCACCTGTAAAGGAGTCGAAAAGATGCACGCTTTCCATGGCATCCCCTGCGGCCTTGGCGATGGCGTTTTGTACTTTCAAGGCCGCCACATCCGTGTCCACTACGAAGGCAAAGTCTTCTTTGGCGACAGGAAAGGTAGAGACCGCACGTAATTGGAAAGCGCCCTTAGGACGAGCTTTTTCGATGGCATCGAGGTCAATTTCAAAGGCACAGCTGCGTTCCGGCAAACCGAATTCACGACACACCTGGGGATGAAGTTCCCCGGCGTAGCCCAAAACCTTCCCGCCGGTTTCTGCCCCGACCCGGATTTGAGCCACTCGACCGGGGTGGAATGGTGCCACCGACTGGGTGGCTTTCCCGTCATTTCCGCCACACTTCACGTTGGGGGCTTCGGAGCGTACTGTCAGTCCTTGGCTGGTAGCTACCCGCATCGCTAGGGCTATCGCATCAGCCCAGTCCCAAGCACGTGCCGGTTGCCCAGGGTATGCCTCGGTAGCATTACCCGCCAACACTGCCGCAACGCGCCACGGCTGTTTCGGCATTCCGGCACGCAAAGCCTGCATTTCCTCGTCGCTAGGTCGGTGTTCCACTCCAGGAATCGCAGCGGGAACTACCCCGTGTGCCAAGGCCACCTGGTCAAGTTCGTAAATCGCGACACGCTGGTTGCCGCGCGCCACGTTTCGAGAAGCCGTGTTCAGCAGTGTATCCAGAACCGAGGTGCGCAAAGCTGGGGCATCGTCTGCTAACGGATTGGCCAGTCTCACCGTAACGCGCCGGGGGTCGTCAACCGGAAAGCCCTGGCGGTCATGTTCGTCGCCAAGGAAAGGATAGGTCATAACCTCAGTCAGACCCGCTTCCGCCAAGGTATCACTAATTTCGCGGCGGGTGCACAAGACGGCTGGCAACCCTATAGCGGCTGGCCCCACGGGCACCAAGGAAGGAATCTGGTCAAAACCGTCGAGTCGGGCGATTTCTTCCACCAGGTGCGCCGCCCCCACTAAATCTGGTCTCCATGAGGGGGGGGTGACGGTAAAAGCTTTGGCACTATCATCCCGGCAGGTTTGACATCCAATCGCTTTTAGTAGTTCTTCACAACGCTCCGCGCTGTATTCCACTCCTATCAACCTGCTGGCCGCGTCAAACCCCAAGGTAACCGAGGGCATCGGGGCACTATGGTTGACATCGGTAATTCCTTCGTCAATGACTCCCCCGCCGTATTCCACCAGCAGTTCCGCCGCGTATTGCGCTGCCACAGGGGGCAACTGGGGGTCAGTACCACGTTCGAATCGCCGCGAGGACTCGGAGGGAATTTTATGTCTCCGAGCTGCGCGAGCCACTGAAACCGCGTCAAAGTGCGCGGCCTCCAGCAACACATTAGTGGTGGCGGCAGTGATTTCAGTTTCCGCGCCACCCATTACCCCGGCGATGCCAAGTACCCGGGCGGCGTGGCCGCCCTTACAGTCAGTAACCAGTAAATCTTCGGGATACAAGCTGCGTTCCACCTCATCCAAGGTGGTGTGTTTTTCGCCGTCTCGGGCACGCCGCACCACAATTGAGCCTTTAACCTTGTCTAAGTCATAGGCATGCATGGGTTGACCGAGGTCTAGCATCACGTAGTTAGTGACATCCACTGCCAGGGAAATCGAACGCATTCCCGCGCTTTCCAGGCGTGTCACCATCCATTCAGGGGTTTTCGCCTTCGGGTTGAAGCCGCGCACCATCCGGGTGACGAAGCGGTCACAGCCCACGTTGCCACGAATCGGGGCATCATCAGTAATCTCCACCGGAAAACCGGAATTGTTAGCCTCGGCCAAGGGATTCTTAAGATTCTCCGCTAAGCCCCAATCGGTAAAGGCAGCCCCGGTAGAATGGGAGTATTCACGTCCCACCCCGCGCATCGAGAAGCAATAACCCCGGTCGGGGGTGATATTAATTTCTAGCAGCTCATGATTAAGCCCTAGCATCCCCAACAGGTCAGTACCTACCGGGGGAACCTCCATCCCACGTTCGCCCAGGTATTCCTCCAGAACAATAATCCCGTTGTAATCTTCACCCAGACCAAGTTCCCGAGCGGAACAAATCATGCCATCGGAAATATGCCCATAAGTTTTGCGGGTAGCAATCCGAAAATCACCAGGCAGAACCGCACCTGGCAGGGAAACCACTACGTGGTCACCCTCTTTAAAGTTATGCGCCCCGCAGATAATCGAGCGTGAGGCCACATCGGAGGGTTCCTTGCCTGCGCCGGGAGCGTCATTAAATTCCGCCCCCACATCCACGCGGCAATAATTCACGGTTTTGCCATTAGAAGCAGTTTCCGGTTCCATTCGCAAGACTTTCCCACAAACCAAAGGCCCGGTTACTCCGGAGGTATGGATGGTTTCCTCTTCCAAACCGACCTTCACCAAGTCTTTCGCTAGTTGCGCAGCCGTCAAACCCGCCGGAACCTCACACCAGCGCTTTAACCATTCAATCGAAACAAAAGCCATTCCTAGCACCCCTTTCCGTTTAAACCGAATTGGTTGGAAAACCTCACGTCGCCTTCCACAATGTCGTGCATGTCCTCAATTCCGTGTCGCAGCATCAGGGTACGCTCAATACCCATACCGAAGGCGAAACCTTGATAAACCGCAGTGTCTATCCCGCAAGCACGCAGCACATTGGGATTCACCATGCCGCAGCCACCCCATTCAATCCAACCTGGTCCGCCTTTCTTTTGCGGGAACCACAAATCAACTTCGGCCGAAGGCTCCGTGAAGGGAAAGAAAGACGGACGGAACCGGGTCTTGGCTTCCGAGCCGAACATGTGACGCGCCAAGTGATCCAGCGTGCCCTTCAAGTGTGCCATTGTCAGACCCCGGTCAATGGCCAGGCCTTCTACCTGGTTGAACACCGGGGAGTGGGTGGCGTCGAGTTCATCGGCACGAAACACCTTGCCAGGAACCGCCACATAAACCGGCAGCTCGCGGGTGGTCAACACCCGAGCTTGCACCGGGGAAGTATGAGTGCGCATCACCAGGTTAGCCGGATTTTCTGCACTGCCCCCGACTGAGCTTGAATCCACATAGAGTGTGTCTTGCATTTGACGCGCCGGATGGTCGGCATCAAAGTTTAAGGCATCAAAGTTAAACCATTCATGCTCAATCTGGGGACCAGTCGCAATATCCCATCCTAGGGATACAAAGAAGTCCTCGATTTCCTCTTCTATCACCATCAAGGGGTGCCGCGCCCCTACGGGTTGGCGTGAGGGAACCACACTGACATCAACCGTTTCGGCCGCCAGCCGTGCCTCGGCTGCCGCTGCTTCTAGTTCAGAAGTTTTCGCATCCAGTGCTGCCCGCACCCGCCCCTGTGCCACACCAAGATTCTTGCCAGCAGTGGCTTTATCCGCCGGGGGAATGTTCTTCATTTCACGCTTCGCCATGCTTAACGGCGATTTATCCCCGTTAAACCTGGTTCGCGCGGATTTGAGTTCCTCGGGTGTGTTCGCCGCCGCTATCGCCGCCAGTGCTGCCGCAACTTCTTGTTCCAAACCCGCCGTATCTAGCGGGGATAAAATCCCTTCAGCCATGCTTCCCTCGTTTTCTGAGCCTAAGTCTTTCGACTAAACTCTAGTCGAAAGCCAAGACTGGCGGCTAATTCACGCGCGGCGGACAACCGAAACCGTATCAGCGGAACGCTACCCAACCCGCACGATTGCACCCCTAGCTCACCAGCTCGGCGACTGTTCTAAACAGCGAATCACATCAGCAAAAAACCAGCAATTTTATGCGTCATCTTGCGAGAATGCATTGTGCATCTTCATGCTCGCGTCAAACAACACCTTGCCTAGGAGCTCGTCGGTTTCCTTTTGTAACAGTGCTGCGATTTTCTCATTGGCGGCTTCCAGTATTTCTTGTACTTGGGGATTTTCCATGTTCTTCGCAGCAGCGCGTTTATTCTTTTGAGTGGCCAACAGTTTAGCTACTTCCTTATCTGTGGCAGCCACTATCGCCCGAGCTTTAGACACGACAGATTGCTGATAGCGCTGGATATGGGGATTCGTCTCGTGAAAGTGCGCATCGACCATCACCGCCAAAATCCGATTCTGCCAATAATGTGACTCGGTGGTAACCCGATTCGTAGTACCACCCAAATACTGGGGCACGGTGCGCACATTAGCATAGAACGGCACCATTGCATTGAAAGGCATCGCCCCGAAAGCAATCCAGTTCAGCCCCATAGCCGGGGCGGGAACATCGGGACGCAGTTGCAACGCGGCCGTGAAATTCGTACGGTTAATCCCGATGGGACGGTACATGCCTCGTTTATCTGCGCCACCCAAAGACCGCGCCTGATTTTCACGAGCATAAGGGTTAAAGCTCGTCCCCTGATAATGATAGGACAGAGCATATTTCACGTCCTCCATGGTGATTTTGGACTTTGGAGATAAACACCATTCGAGGTCATCGGAATCGGGGGTGAAAGCATCTTGATCCTCGATAAAATCTTCGATTTCCGGGGTGAGATATCGCTGCAAAGCCCAGACTCGTGGCGTATTGTACACATGATCGGTATCGGAATGAGATCCGAAAGCCAAGCGTGGGTTGAAAGTATTTCGCAAGTACTCCGCCACGTCGGACAAATCGATTTCGTCATCCTGGTGTTCCGCATCATAGTCGAACGCCGCCTCCACCACTGGTACCGTGTCCTCGAAATCAGGAATTGAGTTCAAATTCAGGTGATTTTCATCGATAAATTCTCGCAAGTCCTTGGAACACAGGAAGTTCATCCCCTTACCAAAAGCATCCCTTAAATCAAAGAAAGAGATAGAGAATTGGTTGGCAATAACCGCATAGGCATCGTCGGGCAACCGCCTTGCTATCCAGTGGTGTCCCCCGATGGTTTCCAGCCACCATACTTCGTCGGCATCGGCGAATCCAATCCCGTTCATCTCGTAGGTGCCATATTTTTCCAACAGTTTCCCCAGTCGCAGCACCCCCTCACGGGCAGACTTAACATAGGGCAGCACCAAGACCACCATGTCTTCTTCACCAATTCCGCCAGGCTGTTCGGGGACATAGTCGGCCTCGCCTTCGTTGCCTTGAGCGGGCACCAGCTCCACCAGCGGATCAGCCGCCAGCACTCTTTCATTACTGGTCAGGGTTTCGGTTGCGGTCATGGATACCCGAGCTGAATTAATTCCGGCTCCTGCCCACAGACCTTTATCACCCGCTACATCGGGAAACCGGGTATAGCGCAGTCCCCCGGCAGGAAGTCCGATTTCGACGTGGGACACAACCGAGCGATAAGTGTAGGGTTCAGGTTGGGGCTCCACTACCTCAAATTTCTTGATTGAAAACGAGCCGGATCCGGCATCTTCCGTGCGCGCCATGATTGTTGAGCCGTCATTGCTGGCTTCTTTGCCTACCAGTATCGTTGTGCATCCCATTTGTCTCTCCTTAATCACTACGGTTTGATACAACCATTTTATAGTCTGGAAAGAATCAAAATAACAGTTACTTGAAGTGTGCGGTTCCGCTAGGCATAGGATAGAAGCACCAAATCCCGGACGATAAGGAGTGATAGTGACTGAACTAGGACCGAAACCCGGCCGCCCCTTCCGTGCCCAACACGTCGCACAGTATTTCCAGGCAGGCCGCCCGCTTACCATGCTCACAGCCTATGATGCGATGACCGCACGGATTATCGATGCCGCCGGTGTTGACATGATTTTGGTTGGCGATTCCTATGGAACCACCATGCTGGGAATGGACTCTACTGTCGGGGTGACCTTGGATGACATGGTTCGAGCCACGGGTGCGGTGACACGCGGGACAAAACGCGCCCTGGTGGTGGGGGATTTGCCTTTCGGTACCTATGAATCCTCACGCGCGCAAGCCGTGGATTCCGCAGTCGCCCTGGTGCGGGCGGGGGCAGCCGCCGTGAAACTTGAGGGGGGACGGCGCATGGCTGCCCAGGTGAAAGCCATTGTGGACGCCGGTATCAACGTGATGGGGCACCTAGGTTTCACTCCTCAGTCCGAAAACCAGCTCGGCGGTAAAAGAATGCAGGGACGCGGGGATGCCGCTCATGAAATCCTAGAAGACGCCCTGGCCTTGCAGGAAGCGGGAGCTTTCGCCATAGTCTTCGAGATGGTGCCGGCCTCTACCACCGCGATGGCCGCCAAAAAGCTAAACATCCCGATTATCGGCATCGGGGCAGGGCCGGCAGCAGCCGGGCAAGTCCTGGTGTGGTGCGACATGGCGGGGATGCAAGATTGGAAGCCCTCTTTCGCCCACCAATTCGGAAATGTCGGTGCCGAACTATCCCGAGCCGTCCTTGCCTATCGTGACGCAGTGGTAAACGGATCTTTCCCCGCAACGGAAAACTTCCATCAAGATTGACATGTTTTCATGAGGTGCTTACTAAGATGGAAGCATCACTCACAGAAATGGGGATACCTTGATTCACAGAATTACTAAGCAGGACAAACTAGCCAAACGCGCTCCTTTAGGGAATCTGAAACCGGGGCGGGTGTCTGCCACACTTCCGGTTCCCGCCCAGATTCCGCGCCCGGAATACATGTTTCACGACGGGCCGGAACACGTCACTGCCAGTGACACAAAAAGCCCGGAAACCGTCGAAAAGATTCGGATTGCGGGGCGAATCGCAGCCGATACAATTGTGGAGGTCAGCAAGCACATTGCCCCTGGGGTGACCACCGATGCCCTCGACCGGGTGGCACATGAGTTTATTTGTGACCACGGGGCATACCCGTCTTGTCTGGGATACATGGGGTTCCCCAAGTCGATTTGCACCTCTATCAACGAGTGTATCTGCCATGGTATTCCCGACGACCGTCCCCTGGAGGAAGGCGACATTATCAATCTTGATATCACTGCCTACAAAAACGGGGTTCATGGGGATACCTGCGCGATGTTTCCGGTGGGAGAGATTGACGAGGAATCCCGACTGTTGTGCGAGCGCACCAAGGAAGCCATGCTACGCGCCATCAAAGTGTGCAAGCCAGGGCGTTCCATTAACGTTATCGGCCGGGTGATTGAATCCTATGCGGCACGCTTCGAGTATGGGGTGGTACGCGATTTCACCGGACACGGGGTGGGCGAGGCCTTTCACTCCGGGTTGATTATCCCCCACTACGATTCCCCCATGTACAACACGGTGATGGAAGAAAACATGGTGTTCACGATTGAACCCATGCTGACCTTGGGCTCAATTGCCTGGAATCAGTGGTCGGATGACTGGACAGTTGTGACCAAAGACCGGGGTCGATCGGCTCAATATGAGCATACTATTGTAGTAACCGAGAACGGCGGGGAAATCCTCACTTTACCAAGTAGTCAGACAAGTTAGGAATAGTTTTGGTGTTTCTGGGGGTTTCCCCTAGAGTTGTTTTTGCAACTGGACAGCTTTAGGAAGGGTAGAACATGGCTACAAGCTTTGGCATAGACATTGGTGGTTCTGGGATTAAAGGAGCCTACGTAGACCTTGAGACCGGTGATTTTTTCGGGGATCGACTGAAAATCAAAACCCCCAAAAACTCCACTCCCGAGGCGGTTGCTGATGTTTGTCGTGAAATCCTAGAGACTAAAGAGGTTCCCCCCCAGATGCCGGTTGGTATTACTATTCCCGGCCCGGTGAAGAACGATGTCTTGGGTTTCATGGCAAATCTGGATCAGGCCTGGGTCGGAGTGGATATGCGGGTGTTGATGCGCAAGCACACTGGCTACACGGTACGTTGCGTAAACGATGCCGACGCGGCCGGCTACGCGGAATCTTGTTTCGGTGCAGCCAAGGATGTGCCCGGTTTGGTGATTGTCACCACCTTGGGTACAGGAATTGGGACGACCTTGATTTATAACGGCGTGTTGGTACCGAACTGTGAGCTGGGGCACCTAGAGTTGGACGGCCACGATGCCGAAACTCGGGCTTCTTCCGGGGTGAAAACTGCCGAAGGGCTGTCCTTCAAGAAATGGGCCAAGCGTTTGCAAAAATATTACTCCCACCTGGAGATGCTGTTTAGCCCGGATTTATTCGTGGTTGGCGGCGGGGTCTCGCGGGAGCACGAAAAATTCTTGCCTCTGTTGGATTTGAAAACCCCCATTATTCCCGCCCAGCTTTTCAACCAGGCCGGAATCGTCGGCGCGGCAGCACTGGCCGCCGGGGTGTAGTCTCGTAGACATTTAGCAAGAATCCAGAAACACTCTTGCAGACAAAATCAGGGTTACAGCCTCAGGTGCGCGTCAAGGTTCCAGTTTCCCGGCCGCTGATTGTCCGGGGTCTTTAGCGCGGAAAAGCCGGGCGTAAGCCGGATTCTGTAACGCGCTTTGTTGCCGCCGCGCGCTGGTAGCTATTCCTCTGGGATGCCGGTTACCCGGCACCTCTAGCAGCCTACCCGCAGGCCTTGGACGAGCCGCCCAGCCTGCTGCTTGGCCTTGCTCCGGGTGGGGTTTACCCTGCCGCTGCTGTCACCAGCAACGCGGTGAGCTCTTACCTCGCCTTTTCACCCTTACCCCTCGCGCGAATGCATGAGGGGCGGTTTGTTTTCTGTGGCACTTTCCCGCGGGTCACCCCGGGTGGCCGTTAGCCATCACCCTGCCCTGTGGAGTCCGGACTTTCCTCGAATCGTTCGCCTTTCGGCCGCGACCCGCAGCTACCTGCCCGGCTTTTCCGCGTATCTATTCTATGCTACCGGCGCACCAGAATCACTTCGTGGTCTTCGCTGACAATCACTTCGTCGGGTGCGGCTGCTTCAATCCGCGAGATTTCGGCCACCGAGAACATTAGTTGGATGCCGATGGAGCGTCCGGCGTGTACTTCTGCTACACCAATCCCGCTAGAACGCCGGCAGGCCTCGTATTCGTCGACGAGTTCTGGGGGCAAGGATTCTGCCAGGGTGTCGCGTTCGTTTTGTGCCGCGTCCAGTTTGGCTTGGATTTCTTCGGTTTCATGAGTTGCCAGCCCGGCTGCCGAGGTTTTTTCCTCGGACAGTTGGGCTTGTTTAGTTTTTAGAGCCTCCAGCTGCTCTGCAGCTTGATCCACCGCATCCATAGCTTCCAGCGCGGCATCCTCTAAGACCCCCTGTCGAGTGGCGAGCTGGGTGAGTTCTTCTTGAATCCGTTCCATTTCTTTCGGGGATGACTGTCCCGAATCGAGGCGTTGCCGCTGCATTTTCGCCCGTTCCTGTACCTTGTCAACCTCGGCCTCGGCGTTTTTCTGGGCACGGGCAAGGTCGTTTTTCTTCGAGGTCGCTAGGACAATTTCATTTTGTAGCTCTGCGGCGATTGTGGTGATTTCCTTGAGCTTCTGAGCGGCGGGCAGGGTGGCGAGTTCGTGTTTCAGACCAGCGATGGTTTTGTCGAGGTCTTGCAAATCAAGAAGCTTGGCTTGATCTTCGGGCGCAGCTTTCATTCTTCCTCCAGGGCTCTTTTGTTACAGGTCAAGACTACCGGATGTTAGGGTAGGAATGTAGGCATCCCACGGTTCAGATACAATTTTGCTGATTCTGGTTTCCACCGCAAAATTATGTTCCCCGACCCACAGTTCCAGGGCAGTAGCAAGGCGTGGCAACCACAGCCATTCGCTAGCCCAGTGTGAGGGCACCAGCAATGCCGGTGCTCCGCTTTCCTCGCGGTAATCCAGGGCAGGGTGGTGGCGCAGGTCGGCGGTGACGAAGACCTCCGCACCGGACTCGCGGGCGGCCTCCAGTAGGGACTGTCCCGAGCCCCCGGAGACGGCCACGGTTTTCACTTCGCGGTCTAAATCCCCCGCAACCAGCAGTCCGGCAGGACTGTCGGGGAGTACCTCGGCCAAGCGGTTTGCCAAGTCACCCAGAATGCAAGGTTCGGGCAAGTCTCCAACCCGGCCAATCCCCAGTTCGGGGTGATTTGGGTTTGGTTCCAAGGGTCTCCAGGTGGCAGCGGTGAGTCCCGCAGCTTCGGCCAATGCCTCCGCGACTCCCCCGGCAGCGGCATCCGCATTGGTATGCGCATTAAACAATCCCGCGTGAGAGCGGATGAGACGATGCACCACGCGGCCTTTAGCCGTGTCGGTGGACACAAAAGACGTGCCGCGCAGGAACAACGGGTGGTGAGTGATAACCAGTTGAGCCCCCCATTCCAGAGCTTCGTCCACCACGGCCTCGGTGGGGTCAACTGCCAGCAGTATCTTGGTGACCGGGTCTTGGCGGTCGCCGCAAATCAGCCCCACCCGGTCCCAATCCTCTCGCAGTTCCGGGGGGTATTGTTCATCCATCCAGTCGGCAACCTCGCCGAGTGTCAAAGTTTTCCTATTCATACCTCTAGCTTAGCAACACTTCCTAACGGCCACCCCGATACTTCACAACAACCTTCCGTAAACCAAAATAATGGTTCTCCCCGGCCTGTGAAACAAGTCGGGGAGAACCAATTGAATAAAAACTCCCTGATTTATGAATCTTAAGAGGGATTAAAATCCGACGCCTTGCTACGCTTTCTCTCATAATAGAAACACAAACTTGTTAGTATTCCTAAAACGGGAAGGGAATATATAGCCAGCTTGGGTGACGACGCAGCCATACCATAAACTCCAACAAGAATTACTAAATCACGAACACATCGCGACAGAGAAATTCCCAACGAGTTATGGTTATAAATCACTAAAGCAATGATTATGGTTATAAAGAAAGTGTGACAGGAATAAAAAATAGTAGCGTATTCCACATGAAATTTTTCATCAATCTCTACAGCTGCCGCCAAAGCCATACCAAACATTAGCACGTGCAGCGCGGCTTTGTCATACAATTCCTTTAGCACGAGTTTCTCTCCTTTGAATCTGTCGTTACAGTCCTCTTTTAGGGATTTGGCTTAAGGTTATCACCACGTTTTTGCTTCTGTCTATGCTCCATATGGCTATTTTGGATTATACTTTTGGCTACCTCTCTACCTATCCATTTGGAGTATTGACATGGAACAGGGGCTAAATACACTATATCAGTATGAAGTATGTGGGCATTTTTCTACTCATGTTGCTAAGCGCTCTTCCCAGCGGGCAGCTGGAGGCCAGTCGTCCTCCTGACCTGTCATCAAGTACCACCAGCACGGCAGGAACTACTACGGTGAGACTCCACACCCAGAATCAGCCCAGAACGTTACCTTGTAAACTGAAGTACCCACCTCAATTGCACTTCCTCTGCGAGAAGTAAGACCTATAGCGTTAGCGCAGTAATCCAACTGGTGTTGTCGGTGTTGGTGGTGACAGTACCGCCTAGAGCCTCGACCCGATGCCGGATACCGACCAGCCCCTGATTAGTACTCGGGAAACCCATGTCCTTTGGATTAATCTGGTTGGCACTATACAGATATATTCTCTCCGAGGTGGTGCGTAGCAACAGTATCACCGGGTAATTGGGATTGGCATATTTCAGGGCATTGGTCGCCATCTCGCGCAGGCAATCCCGTAAAACCAAAGTTTTTGTGTCCGACACTTCCTCTAAGTTGCCCCGGAGTTGCAGGTTAAGTTCGAAACCAGAACGCTGCAAGGTATCTGCAAACTCCTGCAAAGCATCTTCTAAATCAGCTCCAGCGATTGATGTCGGGATATCACCTCGCGAGGTGCGCACAGCTATTTTAGACACAGCGGAATCCCCTGACCACTGCTTAGATTGAAGTTGCAGTTCCTGCACCAAATCGCGCATCTCACGCAGCCCCCGGGCAGATAACTCATGAATCCGACGTAACTGCTCGTCACCCACGACTTCGGTCTTGTCCGTTCGCGGGCTGGACAGAATACTGATTTGCACCAGGGCATGGGAAACCGAATCATGCACCTTGGTCGCAAAAACCTGACTCTGCGCCGCCAACTGCAAACGGCGGTTCTCCCGCTCTACTTCGTAAAGACGACGATAACTCGCAATAGACAAGCCGACAACAATAGGAACCACATCGAAACTGGACGCATAAAGAGCCGTGAAAAATGGTTCATCTGCTAACACCATGCCCCAAGCGCTAGCAGCAATCACCAGCGTTCCAGCACTTATACCCATGACTGCTGGACTCGTGGCACACAAGTAGCCCACCGCGAACCATATGAAATCCGAGCTAAAGGAGACAGGTGCAGGAGACGCTACTAAAACCGCATATACCCCGCAGGCTATTAGTAAACCCATATGTCTGAAACGGATAGAGAGCAGCGCCGGAACCAGAACCGCTACCCACATTGTCCATTGCATCACTGTGGTATCGGCGCGAAGCAGCCTGATGAACTGCATGAGTTCTATACCCACCACCACTAGTGGATACCAGTAGCGTTTCAACCAGTGCTTTAACCAAGCCAGGCACCTAGACTGTTTCCGCTGCTTCACTGTAACAACCCCGCGCGAAACGCTTTCGCCACTATTCCGGCACGATTATCTGTACCGAGCTTGTCCATTATCGATTGCACGTGTTTCTTAACGGTGGCCACGCTGATGTCGAGCTCGCTAGCAATCTGCTTGTTCTCTAGCGCTTCGGCTACCAACCGCACTACCTGGAGTTCTCTTTCACTCAGAATTCCATGCGATTTTACGTATTCTTCGCCTTCAGCCGCGTCAGCCGCGAGTCCCGTAAGGCGTGCGACCACCACTTGAGAACACTTCGGTGAAAACACCAACTCGCCACGTAAAGCCCGGCGCAAACTCTGGGCAATCAGCCCGGCATCATCTTCTTTCATGAAGAATCCCACTGCCCCGGCTCGGAAAGCGGCCTGTACCTTGTCCAAGGTGGTCAGGGCGGAAACCACCACAATCAGCGGCGGCTCGTCTCGACGCTGAAACTCCGTAATCGTCTCGATGCCGTCCATCCCGGGCATCTGCAAATCCAGCAGCAGAATTTCTACCGGCCCAGACTTGAATGCTTCCAAGGCCGCCTCACCGGAATCCACGTCCCAAGCAATCTCTATATCCGCCTCCCGCCCCAGGGTATCCACCAGCAACCGACGCACCATGCCATCGTCATCAACCAAACCAATCCGCAAAACGCCCACCTCCTCTTGATTACCAACAATTTACCAAAAATCAACAAATAAGGGAGCTATTATTTTCAATTAGGTGCGCAGCATTACGTGGCACGCCCAAGGCGGGGCATCAAAAGTATCCGCTTCTCTCTGTCCAGGAAGATGTTGGGCTTCCATGAACCCGCTTGGGTAGGTAGGGTGGTAGCCAAAAGTATAGGTTCTACTATCCTTTTGAACCATAGACAGACACTCAAGGATGGCCTTAGACTGAAGAAAACAGCGAGTTCAGAAAAGAGATGCTTCAAATGGAGGAATCCACCAGTCCAGTCAAACTGCGGGTAGCACACGTGTTGGAGGTTTTAGCGTTTTGGGCGAGTGCCACAGCGGCGGCATTGCGGAGCTTTAATTTCCACTTTGCGATTTTCCTAGCGCTATCAGCGGCAGCAATAGCGGTTTATGGCGCTACTTATTACATCGTGTTCCGAAAATTAGATATCGAAACAAAATCGAAGCATTGTTATTTCAACAATTTCTGCCTCACTATCGTGGCTCCATTATTCGCGTTATACCCGCCCTTTGGCCGAGGAGCGTGCCTGGCCATGATTTTTGTTTCCCTGGTTATTATTTATCGATCCGTTACCCGCCCCGGGGGACATCCAGCACCCCTGTCCAAGAAATTCTGGGATCGCAAAATCTACGAAGGATTCTAAATAGCCCCTCATGATACCCTAACTTGAAACAAAACCAAGGAGGAACAAGATTATGAAGCCGGAGCTACCCCCAACAGTATCTTGGTGACCGGGTCTTGAAATCACCGCAAATTAGACTGACTCAATCCCAATCCTCTCGCAGTTCCGGGGGTAGGTTTCGCCAATCCAATCGGCAACTTTGCCAAGCATTAGCCCCTTTCCTGCCCGCACCTATAGGCTAGCAACTCACACGTATCATTCTCAACCCATGCGTAAGGCATTTCATAGCGGTACAGCGCGTTATTGTGACCTAAATATCATTTTGTGCGTCTGTAAATTTTCGTCTTTATGTGTGCTTGCTGTTGGCGTGGCGTAAACCCTGGTCTCATGTTTGGTTTTTCATGCTAGAGGTCATAATATAGTAAAACAATCAACGAAAAGGACAACATGAAATGAAAACTATTCAAAAAGACACTCTTTACTTAGGTGTTACGAACACTGTTGATAAGAAAAGAACTGTTTATACTATCAGCAATTTTTCGGCATAAAAATTACTCCAATGTTAACCTTGATTTTTCTAAGTTTAGGAATGCTTTCTCTCCTTATGAGAGCAAACCTGCTTTTACTTTATGGAAATTTTTTCCCAGCTGTAGGTGTACGCATAACCCTGTCTGATTGGATAGCGGGAGCTGATAGGCTGCAACGGTCGAAAACCCACTTTTATGGTAGATTTTTCTCTATTTTGGCCAGTATTCTAGGGGGTTGTAGCGGACTAGGCTTGGCACCGTGGCCAGTCACGCCGGGTGAAGTGCGGGTGAGGTGAATGAAAGCTTTTAGTTTGAAAGGAACCGTAAGATGGCTATCTTGGGTAAAATTGTTCCTGTGTGTCTGAGTATTGGTTCACGCCAATATCGGAAACTAGGTGTGCAACCGCTGACCCCAAATACCGGGACTAGTACTGTATTTTTCATTTGGGGGTACCGTTAGCAGCTTTCATGGGACTATGCTACCGGGGAAAGTCCTCACGCCTCACAAAGGAGCATAAAATGCGATTATTTAAGCCATTGATGTCCTAGCCGTTTTGCAGCCTTTTGTTTTGGAACAAATATGGAATCTTCGTGGAATTATTTGTTCAGATTAAATACTCCCACAAACAGAAAGTGCTTGCCCTGCGGAAAACCGATGCGGCGAGTGGCTCGTCGAGGAAACTTATCGCTGCGAGGTTCTCCCTGACGATATCCCGTCGTGGGCTAGTCCTAGCCAGGAATTGTCCAGATTCTAGATACCATCTTATGGTACTATTAACACCAAACAGAGCGAGGAAAGGATAGCATCATGAAACCTAAACTGCCAGTAAGGGAAACCTGGGGGCGACTTGCCGCTCTATTGGTCTGCTATCTGTTGATTCCCCTGCTGTGGAGGCTGTCTACCCCAGAAACAGGAATAGTGTCCGCTATCACCACCCTCTTCCTAATTTTCCCCGCAATCGTGCTGGCGCTTTCAGCCTGGGACGGGGCGAAACGAGGATTCGGAATCCTGTGGATTATTTGCCCCTTTCTGTTTTGGCTGCTACCAACCTTTATCTATATGAACGACTCCGCCTTGGCGTGGGGCGTGTTCTATACCGGACTCGCGGTACTGAGTAATTCCACCGCCGCCTTCCTGACCCGCGACACCCGCGATACCCCAACCGCAGCTGATTCGAGGTAATCAGGCTTATCCGGTGCCCAATTCCCAATCAATGAGAAGACGGCAAAGGATTTCGACCGGATTTGGAATGGCACCTCATGAACCCACGCACCAGACTAAAGTGTTAGCGTGACCTTTGAGACAATTGACTATTCGCCCTTGCGCCTCTTGCAAGAAGCCGCGTTGCGCCACCCCGGGCGGCGTTCCCTGATTTGGGTACGCCCAGACTACACCGATCTGGAGAGGTGCGAGACTTGGAACGTGGCACAAGCTTTTGCGCGCGTGGTGGCGTTAGCGGGACTGTTGCGCGATTGGGGTGTTCGGCCCGGCGCGCGTCTAGCGGTGATAGGCAAGAATTCCCCGTGGCACCTCGTGACCTATGCCGCTGCGGCCGCACTGCCGGCGGTGACAGTACCGCTGAATTGGCAATATCCCGAGGCCGAACTGGCCGGAGTGCTGGCACACTGTGAGCCGGAAGTGATTTTTATGGACACGGATAACCACGCAAAAGTCGCCGCTGCCTTGAGCGCGTCGGGGGTAGAACCCCGAAAGGTCGTGGAGTTTGGGGAATTAGCGCGGTGGTGCGCCCCATCTGTCACGTTTCCAGGCACAACCAGCATGGCTGCTCGCGTTTCCGCCGATAGCTCCCCCACCTCCGGGTCGCCCGGGTCACCTTCCGCTTTGGACTTAGCGTTGTGCATGAGGCGCCAACTGGGGTCGTTGCCGATTTGCACGGACACCACGCCCGGCGCGATTATCTATACTTCCGGCACCTCCGCTAGCCCCAAGGCTGCCCTGTTGACCTATAAAAACCTGTGGTGGGGCTGCCAAAATTTTCGCGAGGCCTTCGAATATTCCCCGGATTGTGTCGAAGCCGTGGCTGCTCCCCTGTCGCATATCGGCGGGTTCAACGGCACCACCACGGATTTGTTCACGAACGGTGGCACCGTGGTGGTGTTCGAGAAATTCAATCCTGGGCTGGTGCTGCGAGCTATCGAGCGCTTCGGGATTCAGATGATGTTCGGGGTGCCCACCATGTTTAGGCTCCTAGCCGACGCGGCCGAGACGGGGAATTACGACACCTCGAGTTTTACCCGTGCGCTGGTGGGCGGGGCGGCCTGGGATACGGAACTCGCGGCGCGGGTCATTGCCTTAGGTTGGGGGCCAATCAATATTTGGGGCATGACCGAGCAGAGTGCCTCTGGGGCGTGTCTGACCAGCGAGGTGATGACGGGGCGCGAAATCGGGGTGGGTCGGGCCTTCCCCCACATCGAGCTGCGCGTCACCGGTAAGGACGGCCGGCCGGTGCCCCCGGGCACCATCGGACAGTTAGAGTGTCGCGGGCCGAGTGTCACCGGTCAGTACTTTCGTGACCCCGAACTGAGCGCCGCTATGATAGACCCGGAAACCGGGTGGTTGAAAACCGGGGATTTAGGGGTATTTGACCAGGATGGTTTCCTGCGTCTCAGGGGAAGGCTCAGCGACACTATCAACACGGGTGGTGAGAAAGTTTTTGCCACCAAGGTGGCCGAGGCGCTCGCGGCGCTGCCCACTGTGTCCGAGGCGGCCGTAGTAGGGGTTCCTGACCCGAAGTGGGGCGAGGCTGTGGGTGCAGTGGTGGTGGCGAAAGACGCGGAAAACCCGCCCCCGCTAGCGGAGCTTCGCGAAGCGGCGCGCGCCCGATTGGCGCCTTATGAACTGCCCCGCCGCCTGGTAATTGTCCCGGCGATTCCCCTCAATTCCAACGGGAAACCCGACCGGGAACTCCTGCGCCATTGTTTCCACTAGTGCCGGATTTCGGCTAGCGCCTCGTGAAAAGGAACTCTACGCACAGACGACGGACTTTGCCGAAGCACAACGCTGTTCGCGCTGCTGCTGGCGTTGTACCACCGACTCAGCTTCTTGCCAGGCGGGCTTATCGGAGCCGTCCTCCAGGTGCGCAAACTGCGGAGGAATTAGGCGTTCATAGTGGTGCATGGCGGCTACCCAGAGTTTCCCAGCACGATAACTTGACCGCACCAGCGGCCCGGACATACAGGCCGCGAAACCCATCTCCAAAGCCAGATTCTTCAACTCCACGAACTCTTGGGGTTTCACCCAGCGTTCAATCGGCAAATAGCGCGGCGAGGGGCGCAAATACTGGGTAATAGTCAAAATATCCACCCCGGCGTTCAGCATATCGCGCATCGTAGCCTCGACTTCGTGGCGTTCCTCCCCCAGCCCCAACATCAGATTCGACTTGGTTATCAGCCCCCGGGAGCGCGCCTGGGAAATAATGTCCAAAGTACGGTGGTAGTCGAAGGCCGGGCGCACCCGATGCATGAGGCGCGGCACGGTTTCCAGGTTGTGCCCAAAAACTTGCGGTTCGGCACTAAACACTTCCCCCACGGCGCGGCGCGCCCCACGAAAGTCGTCCACCAGCAGTTCCACCCCGGTTTCGGGGCAGGCGGCGTGAATCTGTCGGGTGGCCTCGGCGTAGAGCCAAGCCGCTGCCTCGGGTTGGTCATCGCGGGTCACGCCGGTGATAGTGACATACTTTAACCCCAAGTGTGACACGGTTTGCGCCAGTCGTTCCGGCTCCCCTGGGTCGATGGGCTCGGGCTTACCGGAGGCAATATCGCAAAAACCGCAACGTCGGGTACAAATTGCCCCGCCGACCAAAAATGTCGCCTCGCGGTCTTCCCAGCATTCGTGGATGTTGGGACATCCGGCCTCGGCGCACACGGTGTGCAGTTTCGCGCCTGACATCAGCTCGCGCATCGCCAAATACTCCGAACCGCTTTTCGCGGTGATACGCAACCACTGGGGGTGTTTTTCACGCGGAGTCTGGGCGTTTCGCACCTCTAGGCGCAGTGGTTTACGGGTGCGTTCCGTCTCCAGCGTTGACATTGCCCCTCCCCTGCTTTGTAACATTTTTTATTGTGGCATAATACCCGTTTCGGGGTCGCTTTGCGAATTTTCTTGTAGGTTCCGCGCGGCTTCGGTTGGTGGTTTGGTTTACCGGCTCATGAGGTGCCAGTCGCCAAGAGCGGCTGGAGTTTCTTCGCGAGCTGTCCGGTAATCACGGCGGCGGCCTGATTCATTGCCGGATATGCACCTTCCTCAAAAAGCGAAGTCACCCCCGCGTCCGCTAGACCACAGGGAATAATTCCGGTAAACGCGTTGGAAAAGTCAGGGTTAATATTCAGCGCTAAGCCATGCAATGTTGTTGCCTGCACTACTTTTAAGCCGATTGCGCACAGTTTCCGGTCTTGCCCCACCCCGCGTTGCACGGCAGTACGCCCGGCCGCATCGCGGTAGCGCATCCACACCCCGGCACGGCCTTTAATGGTTTCCACCGGAACATCCCACGTATCGCGCACCGCGTCAACCACAGCGGCTTCTACGGCGCGAATATAGGCAATCAAATCCACCGGTTCGCGCAGTTTCACAAGCGGATAAATCACCAGCTGCCCCGGCCCGTGCCAGGTGAGAGACCCCGCCCGGTCGGTACGGATTACCGGTAGTTCTTTGTTCAGCAAATCGACTTCATGCGTGTTACGCCCCGCCGTATAGGTCGGCTCGAACTGCGCCACCAGCAGCGTGTGGTCTTGGATGCCGTCACGTACTGCCGCCCATATCTCGCGCTGCAGCTGGTCGACTTCCTCGTATTTCACCAGCCCGCGTTTCAAAAGATTCTCGATGCGCATTCTGTAATCTTACCGACTTACAGGATTTTTCTAGGGGCAATTACGCGCAATTGCACGTTTTCGCTTCTCTCAACCGACGTTCTTGTTAGGCTCAGCGGTTTCAGTCGGGTTCATGAGGGGCAGGCTAAGTTTCACGCGAGCTCCACAGATATTGCCCTGTCTATCTTCGAGGTTCGAGAGCTGTATCGTTCCCCCGTGTGCTCGCACTACCTCTGCCGCCACGGCCAGACCCAAACCAAAGTGCGCCGCGCCCCGAGTGGTACCTCGCGAAACGTCATCCCGGAAGAATCGCTCGCAGCCGCGCTGCAGCGCCAGAGCCGAAAAACCCACGCCGTCATCTTCCACGCAGATAACCAAAAACGCAGCCTCATTCAACACCGAGAATTTCAGCCTCACCTGCTGTCCACGCGAGTGCTCGCAGGCATTGTCAACCAGGTTTAATACCGCGCGTTGTAAGGCCAGGGCATCGCCTTTGAACTGGGGTTTATCCGTGCTGGTCGCTAGAAGTTTAGTTAGCACGGGGCAACGCGAAGTCTCCAGGGTGATTCCGCGAGTAGCGCTAAGGTTTTGCGCCTGGTGTTCCAGCTGTTCAAGCCACTTTCCCAACGCTATTGGCCGTATGTCTAGCCCCTGGGATTGTCCCAATGTGGTTTGTACAATCACGTTGACGAACTCGCTGATAATCAAGGCCGAGTCCCGAGCCGCCTGGAGACATTGCGCCTGTTCCGCACCGAGCTTTCCTGCCGCCGCGTCCTCGGCCAGCAACTCCATGTTACCCAACACCACTGTCAGCGGGGTCTTGAGGTCATGCGCCAGAGCGGCCAGTTGTTCCCGGATTTGCCGTTCGGTTTCTTGTTGCCTAGTCAAACTAGTGTACAGAGAATCACGCATTTGTTCCATGGCACGTAGCACCCGATCGATTTCGACAACATTGCTGGTGGACACCGTTTGGGTGAAGTCTTGCCGTCCGACGGCTCGAGCCACTTCGGTGAGTGGCCGCATCTTTTTCCCCAGCACCAAGCCGGCTCGCCAGGCGGTGACCCCCACTATGGCCGTCAAGCCGGCTACAGTGGCAATCAGATACAGGTTTTGAGGGTTAGGCAGCCCATCGCGCAGATTTTTGTTTGCCCACTGGGGCATGAGGTGATAGCTCAAAACGCATTTATTTCCTTTTGCGAGGCTAAAGGAGACAAAATTCCCCCCTGGATAGCTCACGGTTTCTGGCGTTTTACGAGGTGAAAATACCAGGTAGCGAGCGATTTTTCGCTGCACCTCGTCCATATCAGCAGCCACCAAACTGCCATTTTCATCCCACAGAGCGTATCGGTAGGCAGAGGGGATTTCCTCCGCCTTGAAGCTCTCACGAATCGCCAGACGATTCTTCACTTCTGCTAAGTGTTTCTCGGCGTAGTTGGCCGGCAAAACTGCCCCGGTGTTCAGTTGCCAAGTAAAGACACTCCAGGGCACCGCCATCGCAAACAGCGCCCCAAGCAGCACATAGAGAAAATACCGCCCTATCACCAGGGAAAGAGGAAACTTTAGCCCCACGCGTGGCAATTTCACACTTCCCATTTGTATCCCACCCCACGCTTATTCTTGATGGGGTCAATCCCGTGTTGGCGCAGTTTGCCACGCGCATTACTCAGGTGCATCAAAATGGAGGTTTCCCCCGCCGCTTCGTTCCAGCCAAATACTTCGTCGTGAATTTGCTCTTTAGAGAACACTTGCCCATGATTCAGCGCCAAAAACTCACAGATTGAATATTCCGTGGGCGTCAAGTTTACGGCCTTGTTTCCGACTAGCACCTCATGAACCCCCATATCGAAACGTACCGACCCCAAAGAGAAAACCTGAATACGGCCGCGCTGGTCACGGCGCAGATGCGCCTTAACCTTGGCGCGAAGCTCCCCCAGGCTGAAAGGCTTGCGAATATAGTCATCGGCTCCGATTTCGAGCCCTTGGATAGCATCGGATTCACCGACTTTCGCGGTGAGGAACACGATGGGGTAATCCACCCGGTTGCGGATTAGCTCCACCAGGGCAAAACCATCGAGCCCCGGCATCATTACATCGCACAGGATAAGGTCGTAGTAACGCAAATCGAGACGTAGCACCTGTTGCGGGTCGTTTACCGTCGAGACAGCCTGCCCATCACGGGACAGGGCTCGCGCCACCAAATCCGTAATCGCCACTTCGTCATCTATCACCAAGATTCGTGCCATTCCACACCTCCTTGTTTGCTGACTGTCACCATGTGCCAAGCGCCGTCCATTGTTTCGTATTCCCTAGGCGTCACTTTGGCGCGGTTCGAAACGGCGAATCCACCAGGCAGCTCCACCGTAGCAAATCACGAGACCAAAACCACAGATTCCCGTTGCCTGTTGCCACGTGGCCAAAACCACGCTAGCCATGTCCCCAGCCGCGTGCCACGCCACCGCTAATTCTATGGGTAAAGCCCCCAGCAGCGCCGGCCAGCTAGTGGGCAGAACCGAGAATACATTTAGTTCACTGGCCGTGAGTTTGCCGGTCACTAAACCGTGGGCTAAGCCGCCCATCGAAAAGAAGGCCAGCATCAGACCAACGGCACCCACCGCGATACTGGCATTTCGCCCCCATCTCAGGGCAAACACATAAAGAATCAGATACAGCGAAACACTGCCCAGACTTAGTCCCAGCCAGGTTCCTATCCAGGTGGTGGCCTCCAGGCTTTGTCTTCCTGTCAGCTGGAGGCTGCCCGCGAATACGCCCACCGCCAAGCCCAAAGCCAGCGCCCCCAGCATCCACAATGTAAATACCCTCGCCGCGAACACGCGCCACCTAGAAGCTTGCGCCACCAAGTTGGAAAACCTGGTAGCCTCGCCTTCCAGATCCGCGTCTATGCCGCAAATAATTCCCACCATCAGCGGCATCATTGCTCCCAATAGCTGCACAAAAGCATCGGCTCCCAGGGTGGGATTCCAGGCCGCGAAAGCAAAATAAGCCCCGCCACCCCCGCCAGCCACTAATGCACACGCCAGATGTAGGGGCAACAGAAAAGAATGACGCAAACGCCGCGTTTCTGCTCGCACCGCCCGCCCGAAGGTGATTCGTGGGGAAAACATCGGGAGAAGATGCGTGTCCTTGCTGCTCATCGCAACTCCTCCGAGCGCGCAAACCACCTCAACCCCAGGACGGTCAACACCGCACTCCAAACTATAGCACAGACCAGCGCCAAGACCACCTGTCCACCACCCGTGAGGCTGGCCACCAAGGCTGGGTCGGCACTGGCTGGTTCGGCACTGGGTAAAACTGGCAGGAAACTGGTGGGGACAATCACGGTGGCGATTGGTGGGAACAGTGGCCAAAATGGCACCGCAAACCAAGCAAAGCCCAGGACTAACTGGATAATCAGGGGCACGAAGACTCCCGCCAGCACTCCCAACCGTGCCGTCAGGAAAATCGCCACTGGGACTATCCAAGAACTCAAAACCGTGATAGCTAGCGCCGCTGCCAGCATCGGGAGTATCCTCGCGGATTCACCCGGCACCAACAACGCACCCAACGCATAGATAGCAAAAACAATCAGGTTGGACACCGCCGCCAAAAACCAGCAACGGCAGTGTTTCGCCAGCCACAAGCGCCACCGGGGTGTCCCCAGCGAGAGTAAGGCGCGGTGCCCGAGGCGAGAATCAAGTCTAGCCGTGACTACTGACAGCAACACTAAAGCGACTGGAAACAGCAGGGTGTACCAATAATTCCATGGGAAGAACTGCAGTCCCAGGGGAGGAATAAACATGGCTATCCCCAGGGCTAGCAGCGGAAATGGCAGCGCCAACAATACAGCCAGTCGCAGGGGTGCCCCGTGGCGTGATTTCTTGGTTTCGGCACGCAGCAGGGCAAAAAACGAGACTGGATGGGGCGCGGTAGTGCAAAGCATTTCTGGATTCACCGGATGCCCCCTTTCCGGCACACGTCCAGGAACAGGGCTTCTAGGTCCTCGCCGTCTCGCAGCGCCTGTTCATAGGCGAGTTTCCCGCCAACGATAATCCCCACGGTATCCGCCGTGCGTTGCACCTCAGTAAGGATGTGACTGGAAAGCAGCACGGTTATGCCACGCTTGGGGAAACTGCGTATTATCCCCCGCAGTTCCTCGATTCCCACCGGATCAAGACCATTAGTGGGTTCATCCAGAATCAGCAGTCGCGGATTCCCGAGCAGTGCCAGAGCGATGCCGAGGCGTTGCTTCATGCCCATCGAGAATTTTCCGCAGCGTTTCTTTCCGGTGTCAGCCAGGCTGACTATTTCCAGCACGCGCTCGATTTCGCTTTTTGGCAGCCCCAGCAGGGTGGTGCGCACTTCCAGGTTTTCTCGGGCACTCAAGTTTGGGTACAGCGGGGCTTGTTCCACCAGCGCTCCCAGATGGTAGAGGTCACGACGCTCCCAGGGATGCCCCTGGAAACGGATTTCCCCGGCCGTGGGTCGCAACATTCCGGTAATCATTTTGAGAGTCGTGGATTTACCGGCACCGTTGGGTCCCAGGAGTCCATAGATTTTCCCGGTTTCCACGTGCAGGGACACTTGGTTTACCGCCGTCTGCTGGTTTTTGCCCCGCCCGAAGCGTTTCACCAGCTCCCTGGTTTCTAAAATATAATCTGTCATCGTTTTCCCCTTCGTGGCAGTTTCTTTTGATGGTTCATGAGGCGCTAGCCGGGAATCCGGGAGGCACCTCATGAACCCAGTATGAAAGGGAAAAATAAAGAATCAGTAAAGATGACCGCTACTGTACAGGTTGTGTGCACTGTACGGGTTGCGTGCACTGTGAACCCAGAGGGACTCGAACGTGGACCCAGAGGGGGTCGAACCTTTATTGCTCTTTGTGCTGTTCAGACCCGGTTTTATTGCCTGACCAAACCCCGAAATGGGTGGTTTAATGGGTGGTTCGCATCGCCATTTCCCTCCAATTCCTGGCGGTGCTGTCCGTGATATAGTTGAACCGGCATCGGGTGTATTCGCTGCGGTCGTTCAAAACCACGGCGAGTCCCGGCATCCTTGCTGGTAGTTCGTGTGGTGAAATCGCGTCCTCTGGTATCGTGCCGAAAATCAGCTCGCTGCCAACCCGGTTCGGTTGCCGGAACGAAACCCTTAACTGGGCAATGTCCCGGATTTGCGTTGGGATTGCTTCTCCGTCGGTCTTTTGTGTGATTAATATCACTGTTATTGCCGCCGAGCGTCCCATTTTGACAAGCTCTGTGATACCCCTAATGACCTGCTGGTATGCATGTTTTTCTTCTTTGGTGAAAAAGTTGCCCTGGCTCAAAAACAATTGACATTCATCGACAATTAGTGTAAAATGCGGCATTTGTTTTCTTGGAAGGTTCCAGCCGTTCGCAACCCCGACCTGTTCGCAAAAATCCACCCGCCTGCGGCGTTCTTGGCAAAGCCAACCCGTGATGTGTGCCAACTCCGAAATGTCGACTTCTCCGGGTTTGCGGTTCAACGCCAACGGTGCCAACGCCGACCAATCCCCGCCCCCCTTGCCGTCCGCGATAAAAAGTTTCGTCTCCCCGGTCTTTGCTCCCTCGAAAAAGTAGGGGAACAACCCGCTGATAAGGCTCAATGTCTTTCCGCTGCCGCTCATGCCCGCGACAAGCATCCCTGAAACCCCCGAAAAATCTAGGTTGACGTCTTGCCCGAAATCGTCTCTTGCCAACCCCTGAATTCTTCCCGCCTCCGTGTCGGTGACTACTTCGTCCGGTGTGGTGATTTCAAACGCCTGTCTCAATGGATCTGTTCTCCAAAGAAAAACCTCCGCGAAATCTGTGCGACCCTCGTGGTCAATGGGTGTGATTGTGGCGTATTTCCGCCGGTCGAGATATTTTTTAAGGTCGGTAATCAGCCGCTCCCGGTCAAGCCCCGGAACCTTAGCTCGCAAAATGTCGCCGCTGCGGGTTCTGGTCAATGTGACTTTCCCGCCCTCGTCGTAGCCGAGCATTTCCCAAAGCCGTGCTGCTCGCCATTTCCGTGCCCATTTAAACCAATCAATTCTCCACCAGCCCAAGGCGTAACCCAAAAAGTTTATCCATTTCGGTGTTCCCCTGAGCCGGTCGATAATCGCGATAATGGCTGGAATGACAACCACGACAATTGCTGCGATAATCCCCGCGACTTTTAAATTAATGTTATCTCGGAAATAAAACAATCCCGCCGCGATAATTGTTAACTGAGTTAACGAAAAAACTGTTGATTTTAGAACTAGAATCCCCGGATTTGGGTTTGTGTTGTTTTGCATTTCATTCTCCTTCCCCATCTCCGGGGATTTCTCTTTAAAAACTATTTGGCTTGCTTTTCAGCAATATCGTCGACAATTAAACTGTATTGCACGCGGTTGCCGGTTCGTTCGCTCGTGTAGGGTGTGACCCAAATCGTGCCCTTGAATTCGTAAAACCCGCCAGGCTGCATTTGTGCATCCGGGTTCAGAATCCCGATTGTGACGTTGTTGGCTTCATGCAATTGACCGTCCCGCCCGCGAGCCAGAACTTTTGCCGGAAACCGATAAACGGTTTTATCGTTGACTTTGACGGTCTCGTCCCCGCGAGTTTTCGGTTTCAAATCCGAAATCGGTGTTAATGTCGCCAAAACCCAGCCGGTTTCGCCGTTAAACAATTGTGAATTAGTGATAATACGCATTTTGAAATTCTCCTTAAACTAGTTTGCGTTAATGTGTAAATCAAAATAAAAATCTGTCGTGCCAAATTTTGTTCTGTTCCGCCCTGTATTTGGCGGGTTGCCGCCCCGACGCCGAACGCACCCAAGGGGCGGGAGGGCAGCCTTAAGCAAGCCCCCCGTCGCTCGGTGGCGGGGTCTCCGACTCTGCGAGCAAGCCGCCCGGAAAGGGCGGTTCAAACGGGGGGTATAGTATTACCCCACGTTTGTATCTTGTATCTTTTTATTTGTTTCTTTGTGTTTAAGCCTTAAGGTGGCTGTCCTTTTGATACAAGGGTGCTCTTTTTGTATCTTTTTTTGTATCTTTTCATTGTTCTATCCA
This sequence comes from Mobiluncus mulieris ATCC 35243, assembly GCF_000160615.1. Classification (GTDB taxonomy): domain Bacteria; phylum Actinomycetota; class Actinomycetes; order Actinomycetales; family Actinomycetaceae; genus Mobiluncus; species Mobiluncus mulieris. The sequence goes on from NZ_GG668519.1 coordinate 75,911, forward strand.
ACCAGGTCAGGGAATAATGGAATTGACTTCGGATATAGCCACGGTTTCTCTCGTGTCTCCCGTAATTGTCCAGCCCATAATTCGTTTTGGTTTATCATTTCTCTATCCTCCATTAAGTAAACGTTTGTAATGCGGCTGACCAACGCCGGGCGTAACTCCTTTGGATATTTTTTGAGCAAATCGTCTAGCCTAAGGTTGCTGATTATCCAAACCACCTCCCAGCCCGCGTAATGGTTGCTGTATCGGGCATCCAATTCTGTGGCGTATATGTCTGTGACCTGTAGTAATTCCTCGATTCCAATCTGTCCGGTGAAGTCCTCGAGAATCAACACCCTCTGACCTTGGTAGTTGTCCCAAACGTGCTGGTAGCCGTTCTTTCGGTAAATGTCTCTGCGGTCGTACCCTGCTTCGTTGAGAACGTGCCATGATTTCCCTGCCCCCGGCGGTCCCCAAAGATAGTTAACCTCAATATTTTCCCTGTCCTCGGTTTGCAACCCCCTGAATTGCTCTTCTTTGATGCCGTTTTCCAGGGCTTTGATTTTCAAGAATTGCATTCCCAACTCAGGGTGGTCGTTAATGATTTGTCCCGCGGTTTTTCCGGAAATGATTTCTTGATATATTTCCTCGTTGCTTATTCGTGACTTTGTCCTCGCGTTTTTTCTGAGGTCGTCCCAATTATCTTGACCGTCCTGTCGAATTCGAATTGGACTAAGCTCCGGGTGTTCTGTGATATATTCATAATCATCGTCTTTCTTTGCGACGGCGGTGTCCAATTTCGTGACGTAGTTGATGCAATCCAAAATTGTTCCGCATCGCGGTTCCAAATGAACTTGTCCGTCGAATTTGTTTCTCAGCGTGTCAAAACGAATCGCTGCTCCTATTATGGTACCGTGTACAAAAACTTGCCAATGCAAATATTCCGTGTCGGTTTTTCCTTTTTCCAACTGTCCGATGTACTGATATTTTTTTAGCCTGTTTTCGACCTCTTTTTTGTCAAATTTGCTTGCTGGAATTGTCAACATCCAGTCTCTTGTTGCCCTCATCTGTTGTTCCTCCTGACGAACCTCTTTCTGAAAATCAAAAGTTCTTATGCCTCAATTGTAAGACCCACCCGGTAGACGAAAATTTACGAGTTTTGTAACGCCATTATCAGGGCTTTTATCTGGCGAGGGTTAACCGCGACTGCCGCTGTCGTCTTTACGGCGGGCTGGGTGCCCTTAGGGCTGTCCGGCTAAAGCGATGGCCGCTGCCGCGAGGAAGCCCGCCTAAGCCCCCTGTGTGCCCTTGTGTGCGACTTTTACCCCTGTTTGCTCCGTTGGGGTAGGCTGTTGCCCTGAAACCCCCGCAGAATCGAACGTGTGCCCTCGTGCGGCTATTTGAAGATTTCCTGCAACGCCTGGGCTGCCTTCTCCTCATTTCCGTGCGTGTAGACTTTGAGTGTGACCCGTGATTTCTCGCTATGACCCGCTAAAAGTTTTATTGACCCCTGGTCCATGTTGTGTTGCTCCAAAAGGCTTATAAAGATATGTCTCAAATAATGCGGTCTGAAATATATCCGACGACTTCCCGTAATGCCTTTTGCTTTCCAAAACGCTTCAAATCCCGGCTTCCAGATTTTGCCCAACCCACTTTGTTGAAATACTCTCCCTGTGGGTGTGAGAAATATTAAGTCCCGTGCCCATTCTGGTGTGTTGCTGTTTGCCCGGTGTTCTGCTTTCCGCCGTTGTAACGCCTCCTGCAAAACTGGATTGATTGGTACAATCCTTTCGTTGCCGGTCTTGGTCATCGTTTTGAGCCCTGGCTGTTTGACCCCGTGCTCGGCTTTCTCCAATTGCTGCTTAACTTTCAGCTTTGCCCTCCACGGCGTTTTCGACCCCAAATTCTTGAGGCAACCCCACTCAAGTCCCAGCATTTCCGATACCCGCAATCCGGTGGTTGACAAAACCAGCATTGGAAGATATAATTCGCTGTTCTGCTCTTTGAGCCACGGTAAGATTTGGTCAAGCGTCCTGGTCGCTGGCACAAATAATCGTTCGTCCCGCTGCCGGATTTCTGTTGCTGGTCGTGCCATTTGAAATTGGTCCATGATATTGTGTTCTAGCTCTCCGTGCTTCATGCATTGGTTAAAGAGCCTGGTCAATGCCCGTTTTCTGTTCCAAAGCCCGGATTTGCCGATACCTCGCCGTTCCAATTCCTCAAAAAGCCGCTCTATTTCAGCCAACTTAATCGCTTTTATGGGCGTGGTTCCGCCTAAAAACTCGGTGACGTCCCTCATGGTTGCCCGGTATTTCTCCCGCGTGACGGTCTGCAACGCCCGCCCTGCTTGCCACTCGTCAAGCCAAAAATGTACCGCCTGGTCAAGATTAATGCCGCCTGATTCTCTAGCGGGTCTTTCAGGGTCAGCCAGCCGTTTTGCTAAAAGATTCTTGTACCGCTCTCTCGCTTGTTTCTTGTCAGCCCCGGTACCCCGAATCTTATAAATTTTCCCGTTGCTGTCGCGGTGGTATGCCTGGTAAATCCACCGTTCCCCATCCCGGTATTTTTGTTTGTAGTAGCTGCCTTCGCCGTAATCACCCATGGCTCGAATCCTACCAGAAAAATGGGTGGTTTAATGGGTCGTTTTTACTCAAATTTCCGACCCTCAAATCGCTTTGACCTGCGGCTTTATCTGTTTTGTGGACCCAGAGGGACTCGAACCCCCGACATCCACGGTGTAAACGTGGCGCTCTAGCCAACTGAGCTATGAGTCCTGGCATTGGTTTCGCCGGTGCGAAAACCGCGCTATTGAGGATAACATTTCTTGCCCCGTTGGGGCTAATTGACGCGCGCTTAGTACATCCATGGACACATAAGAGGTAAAAGTAACTATCTTGACATCAAGATAAGTCTGTGACCTGGGATTTTACTCAGCCCACAATTCTAGCAAAGGGCTTATGCGTCCAAGACTATACTGAAAAGATGCCATACCTGGTGAAAGCCAGGAAAACTATTGCAGCCCCCGCCAACCAGGTACCAACGGCTCGCTCGATATCAACTCACCCCACGGTATTGGCCTTCACTGCTATACTGGCCGGTTATGGGACATAGCCACGCCGCCGTCAAGATCTCGCGAACCCAAGAAGCCTCAACCACGTCACGAACGGCGCGCCTGGTGGTCACCATAGTGTTGGCAGCGCTGACCTTGCTAACGGTAGTGGGAATGGCCTGGTTGTGGCCAGATTGGAATCACCTGGCCGCGATTCGCCACCAACCGACCAGTTTTTCCACCGCTGCGGGGGTCTCTTTTGAAAACGCCAAGATTCTGGAGGTAACACCCCGCTGCATCGACACAACCGTGGCGGATACTCCCACCCCCAGCAGTTCCCGTCAAGCGTGCCTTCGCCTGAAAGTGCACCTGGACACCGGCCCGGAAAAAGGCCAGACCGTCACGGTGGAATCGGTGGGACCGGCGGCGGAATCGAACCTCTCGCCAGGCGACATGGTTCAGGTAATGCGATCGGCCAGTGCCTCGGGTTCCGGCAACAACTACAGTTTTTCAGGGGTACACCGCACCGGTCCAATAATGTTCTTCGCGTTGCTATTTGTGGTCGTGGTAGTGGCAGTCGCCCGCTGGAAGGGCGTGTTTTCGCTGTTGGGACTGGGTTTTGCCACAGCGATCATCGGGTTTTTCATGTTGCCGGCCTTAGCCAGCGGCCGGCCGGGAATCTGGGTTGGTTTGGTGGGTGCCAACGCAATTATGTTGGTGGTGATTCACGTGGCGCACGGGGTGTCGATGCGCACTGCGGCCGCGATGCTAGGCACCCTGTGCGGCTTGATATTGTCGGCTCTGTTCGGGACAGCTGCGGTGTGGCTGGGACATTTATCGGGATATGTGGATGACATGTCTTTTGATTTGTCGGCGAATATCCCCCATCTGAACATGCGCCAATTGTTGATTGTAGCGATTATCTTGGCGGGTCTGGGGGTGTTGAATGACGTGACCATCACCCAGGCTTCCTCGGTGTGGGAGCTGCGTCTGGCCGCCCCGCACTACACCCGTTGGGAGGTGTATCGCTCCGCGATGCGGATTGGGTGTGACCACATTGCCTCGACGATTTATACGGTGGTCTTTGCTTACACGGGGGCAGCTTTGGCCACGGTAATGCTGATTGTCATGTTCTATGACCGTCCCTTCAGCGAATTGTTCGCTACCGAGAGTATCGCGGCAGAGCTACTCCAGATTCTCACTTCCGCTAGTGCTTTGATTTTGAGTTTGCCTCTGACTACGGCTATTGCGGCGCTGATGATTCGTAAAGCTAAAGTAGCCAACGCGGATGCGGTGGAAAATTCGGCTTCATGAGGTGCCATCCCGGATGGCGACCCAGAGGCGCCAATCTCACCTGCCGTATGTCAGGAGTAACGGCCTGGGGATACCGAAATCTAAAAAGGGCTATTTGCGGGTTTTTAACCCGGTATTCCGGGCAAAAAACAGCCCCCGAACCGGGTGTTTTGCCTGTTCAGGGGCTATTTGCTTGGTAGCGGGGGCAGGATTTGAACCTACGACCTCCGGGTTATGAGCCCGGCGAGCTACCGAACTGCTCCACCCCGCGTCATTGACCCATATAGGTTACCAGGAAAAGGCTTGCCCCTCAACTTGAAGTTGAGGGGCAAGCCCATGATGGAGTTTTTTCGTGTAAAACTTCAGTTTCTAACAGCTGCATTCAGCTTTGCAGCCACGGAGGAAGCGGTTGGACTGGGGTGGCTGGTCTCGCCAGCAGCAGGTTTATTTTTATCCTTGGCGGCCTTTCCCCCGGAGGCTTCACTGCCAAGGAGAGCTTCGCCGGGGACAGTATCCGCGATACCCTGCAGTTCCACGGCCTTTTGCAGCTGGGTCTTCAACTCGGCTTGCGCTTTGCCATAGGCCGCCCAATCCCCAGCTTTCATGGCCTGGTCAGCGGATTCTATCGCCGCCTTGGCACCCCGGAGGGCTTGCTGCAGTTGTTGCTCACGGGTCAACTTCGGAGCTTCGGGAGTTTTACTGTCTTTTCCTCCGGTCTGGCCACCGGTGTCACCCGCATTCTCGGAAGTCACCGCCCCGGAATCACCCCCGAACAAGTCGTCGAGGGATTCTTTCAAGGTGGGAGCGAAACCAATTTTATCCCCAAAAGAAGTCAACACGAAACGTAACAGCGGATAGGTGGTACCCGATTTACCTTGCACATAAACCGGTTGTACATAGAGCAATCCTCCCCCCACCGGCAAAGTCAGCAGATTCCCGCGTACCACCTCGGTGGACTGCTGAGACAACAGGTTCAAAGTTCGAGACACATTATCTGTGGTTTTGAACTTGTTAGAAACCTGACCCGGGCCGGGAACCGCCAAGTCTGACGGTAACGACAACAGTTTAATTTTGCCGTATTCCGGGCGCATTTTGCCTTTCTGATTGCCAGTTTCCGAGTCAACCGTCAAATAACCTGTCAACACGTTACGATCCGATTGCCCATAAGGGATATAGGTCGAGTACAGCGAGAACTCGGTGGATTTCTGGCCAGGCGCCTGCATCGTCAGATAGTACGGCGGTTGCAACGCAGAAAGCACCGTGGTTGATCCCTCGTGCGTTGGATCATCGGGTAGCTTCCAGAAATCCGAACCGGAATAGAAAGAGCGCGAATCGGTGGTGTGATAACGCGCGATTAAGTTGCGCTGCACTTTGAACATATCCTCGGGGTAGCGGAAGTGCGCCATCAAATCCCCCGGTACCTCGCTCAGCGGTTTGAGTTGGCCGGGGAATACTTTCGACCAGGAATTCACCACCGGGTCTTTAGCATCCCACTGGTACAGGGTTACCGAACCGTCATAGGCATCCACTACAGCCTTCACCGAGTTACGCACGTAGTTCACCGCTGCAGGAGTCCCGATACTGAACTGAGAAGTGCGGGAATCCATAATCGAATTCGTGAAATCTACATGCGCGGAATATGGATATGAATCCGAGGTGGTGTAGCCGTCTACAATCCATACCACGCGTTTGGGGGTTTTCGGATCCCCGTCCATATCCACCACTGCCGGATAGGCTTTGGAATCCAAGGTCAGATAGGGCGCCACCTTGGATACGCGCACCTCTGGGGATCTATGGAACAGGATTTGCGAAGCCGGGTTTACCTGCTGGGAAAAGAAAATCTCTGAGGATTGGAACTTAATGGCATACATCAGTCGTTCCCACAGACTTCCCACGCTCGGTCCCCCATTACCGGTAAATGTGTTATTCACACCCTTATCTTTGGAAGTATCAGAGGGGTAGTCGAATTCCTGTTTCCCGCCGCCCTTGGGAGAACCCACAATAGAATATTCTGGTGAGTACTGGCCAAAATAGATTCGAGGCTCATATTCACCGAGCTCCCCAGTGGAAGGAATCCCGTGTTCCCAAAAGGCTGGGGATCCATCCGAGTTTACCTTGGAGCCATAAGCGGTTACCACCCCAAAACCATGGGTGAAAACAGTGTGCTGATTCACCCAAGATTTCTGGGAATCCCCTAGCTGGTTGGGATCTAATTCTCGAACCGCAATCACGGTGTCTTGAGCCTTGCCGTTAATCTTGTAACGATCCACCGACAGATTCGACGCGAACCGATAGTACTGACGGTTTTGCTCTAATTGTCCGAAGGTGCGGGAAACAACCGAGGGATCCAACAGGCGAATAGAGGCCGTGGATTCACTGTCTTGACGCAGTTGTCCCGCCGTAGCTTCGGTTTTAGCCTTATAGGTCTCTTCTTTAACATCACTAATTCCAAAGGCATCCCGCGTAGCTTTGATGTTGTTGGAAATATAGGGCGCTTCCAGTTCCTGAGCCGAAGGGTCAACTTGGAAGCGTTGGATTAAGTAGGGATAGAGTCCCCCCACCAGCACCGAGGAGAGCACCATCACGCCCAATCCCGTGGCGGGAATAACCCAGGATTTACGGAAACCGCCCACCACGAAAAGTACCGCGATGACCAGGGAAATCCCTACCAAGATGTTCTTGGCCGGCAACACCGCATGGATATCCGTATAGGAAGCTCCCGAAAACTTGTCGTGGGTGCCCAGCAGCAGTTCGAAGCGTTGTAGATAGTAGCGCAAGGCATAAATTGCCGCCAGAATAGCCAGCAGAATCGAAATGTGAATCCGGGTACGGCTGGGAATCTCGGACATGGACGATGAAACATTCCCCTGCAAATAGTATCTGGCCAAGGTAAACAAACCCGCCATAACGAAGATATTAAAGATCAACGTGACCAACTGAGAATACACCGGCAAAGAAAACACAAAAAACGACGCATCCATCCCGAAAACCGGATCCTTAGTTCCAAAATCACTGCGCTGCCACCAGGCGGCAAAGTTCTGCCACTGGCTAGGCAGGGCTACGGACACAAAGAGTCCCCCCAAGATAGGAGCCAGGATGATAATCAGTTTGCGTCGCGGTTCCAGGGCGTCACGCAGGGAAGTCACTCCTGGGCGGGCTTCACGGCGCATGTCTCGGCGCAGTTCTTCTTCGAAGGCTTGGGAATCACTGGGTTCAAATGTTTTTTCAAACTCGAGCTTTAAATCCTCAATTTTCTCGGCTTCATCCTCAGTTTTGGCGGTTGCGCTGCTTTGGTCTCGCTGCGCCTTCCGTTTGGCTTCGTCCATCTTTTTTTCCGCATTGCGACGATTGGCTACTTTGGCGCGCTGCGACGCATAGGGGCTGGCTTTACTGGCAATCGCGAGATTAACCCAGGTAACCACGGCAGCCAACAGTGTCGCCACCAACACCAGGCCGATACGCCACCCCCAAGTGGTCAAAACTACCGAGAATCGCCCCAGCTGTTCGAACCACGCGAACTCCGCCCAAACTCGGGCAATGAATCCCAACAGAGGGATAATCAACGCTAAAATCCCCAGTACAATCCCCAAAGTTTTCCCACTTCCAGGGCGTTGACCACCAATTTTGCTGTGCGGCGGTTTGGAGACTCCACCCCCGCCTCGACCGTTGCCACGTCCTGGCGGGCCGCTAAAAAAAGAATCGAATACTGTTCGGTTGGAAGTGTTAGACCCCACCATTCACCTCTTTTTCTTGGTAGCTACAACGGTCACCATCTTTTCATATCTGGGCGCGTGGTTCCATTCCGGACGCATTTTTTGGGATAATAAACACTATGAGTGAATCCTTTGATCCCCTGTCCGCCGTGCCAAACAATTCTCTGCTGGGGATGTCCTTTACCCCGGATTCTGCAACTGACGAACCTCAAGCTGAGGCCTCCGAAGTGCCTATCCCTGAGGATATCCCCCAAATTATCCGCGTCACCTGGGAGCTTGACTCACAGATTCCACCCTTTGAAAATCGCCTGGAGGGTATGGTGTTTACTTTGCACCGCCTAGCGCAGCTGCCGGAAATTACCCAGGCCAACTTAGAATCCGAGGAACTTGACGCTTTGCGCCAGATTATTGACGAGAATCCCGATGCCTTGGTGGCTTTACCCTTTACCCTGCCCGATGATGGAGACGATTTCCTCCAGCAGCTCCCGCGCTTGGTGTGGAGCGAAAACATAGAAGGTGTCGCGGTGGTTTATGAAACGGATGCCATGTTGACTGCGGCCGAAATGCAAGCCGCACCTCATGAAGCCGAAGAACGGCAACACTACCTCGAAACTATCAAACAGGATCGAGAAAAATCCCGTTTCGTGGTGGCAGCCACCCGCGAGGAATCCTGGTCGGTGGTACATCCCAAGTTCGAATCCGACCCCGAGCATATCGAACAAGGCCCCGCTCTGGTTTTGGATTTATTACAGCTAATTACCAATGGGCGCGACGACAACACTGACGATGCCGGCGATACTAGCGCTGCCGGCGGGGACGATACCTAAGCCCGCCGAATCCTAAGCCCGGTGTCGTGCCGTCCCCGTCACATCCAGTTGGGGGCGCGCCCAGAAGGGTGCCAAGAACCGACAGGCTTCCCGCTCCCCGCTGGCTCCAGGGCGTTTTCCCTTGGCATAGCTAATTGTCAAGAGGCTGCGCGCCCGGGTGATTCCCACATATGTCAGCCGCCGTTCCTCTTCGATTTGGGCATCCGTGGTGGACAGATTGATTGGTAACAGGCCTTCGCTCGCCCCCACCAGGAAAACGGCTTCCCATTCCAAGCCCTTCGCGGAGTGCAATGAAGCCAGGGTAATTGCTTCGCGCGGGATTGAATCTTTCGAAGCGCCGTCCGCTTCAAAACCACTCTTTACCTGGTCTTTTACCACATAAGGCAGACCCATCCGAGCCAGCTCCGTCCCAAATAATCCTGCTTGGGAATTTGTGCGGAACAGTATGGCGATGTCCTTGGGGTTTGTGCCCTGTTTCATGAGGTGCCAGGAACGTTTAGCCACTGTGCTAGCTTCCGTCTGGTCATCTTCGGCGATAAACCACTGGACATCCGGGCCGTCTTCCCGTTGGGAAACTAGCTGTACTGTGCCCCCCAAAGGCCGTCCTGCCGCATCTTTAGCGTCAGCGAGCACTTGATTCGCCAATCCAACTACCTGAGGGGTGGAACGATAGTCACGGGTCAATTCCACCACCTTTGCCTCGGGATATCCCCTGGTGAAGTCGGTGAGGAAACTGGGGGTGGCGCCCGCAAAAGAATAAATAGTTTGGGCGGCATCCCCTACTACTGCCAGGTCGCGACGATGCCCCAACCAACGCAGCAGCAAGTAGTTTTGCAGGGGGGAAACGTCTTGGTATTCGTCGACCACAAAATACTGGTAACGGGCTTGCACCGCTCGTAACACGTCTTCGCGTTCATCGAGCATTCCCGCGCAAACCAACAGGATATCCTCGAAATCCAGGGCTTGCGCCTCAGCTTTGACTTCTTCGTAGGCCGCAGCTAAATCCGCGATGCGCTCTGGGTTCAGATTCGCCACGCCCATCCGGCCGGCCGCACGGGCTGCCTCCACGTATTCGTCGGGTGCTAACAGGGACACTTTGGCCCATTCAATCTCGCCGGCCAAATCACGCACCTGAGCGCGGGATGGATCCAAGCCCAGCCTAGCGGCGGCGGCAGTCACCAGTGAGGCCTTGCCGCTCATGACTCGTAGAATCTCCCCTCCCACCACCTGGGGCCAAAAGAAACGCGCCTGGGCGAGCGCGGCCGAGTGAAACGTGCGAGTTTCGACCCCCGGCACCCCGAGCCCAGTCAAACGCTCGCGCATTTCTCCGGCGGCCTTTTGGGTAAAAGACAAAGCCAGGATATTTTCGGCTGCCACTGCCCCGGTTCGTACCCCGTAGGCAATCCGGTAGGTTATTGCCCGGGTTTTCCCGGTTCCCGCCCCGGCCAAAACGCATAACGCCCCGTGCTGGTGTGTCGCGACTTCTCGCTGCGAGGGGTCGAGCTGTTCTAGCAGCATCTCAGGTTGGTCATTACGCGGTGTCTCCAACAGTTTCTTTCCTTTTGTGGGGTGTTTTATCGGGGTGAGTGTCTTTATCCTAAACGATAGCTCCATCCAGTCAAGAAGTTTTCCACAGGCTGTGGAAACCGACTTGTCAGGAATCCAATTCAGGGTGAACATGGACTCATAAACTACTAGCAAAGGAGAATCATGCGACTTCATGACGGTTTACACGTAGCCAGTTTTCCCGATGGAAAAACGGAAATCTGTGCAGGCATGGACACCTTGTTCAGTTTTCCGGCGTTGCCAGACAAACAGGTACGCTTGCTAAAGTCTTTGGTTTCGGGGATTTCCCGGTCAGATTTTTTCTGCCGAGCCAAAGATATGGGAGTGACTCGCAGCCAGGGCGAGCAACTTTTGGGTCAGCTGCAAGGTGCCGAGCTGATTTCTTTGCGTGCCTCACGTCATCCCCATGGCCCAGACGACTCCGCCTGGCGACGTATCGGGGGGGATGCGATGCGACGCAATTATCGGCACCGCTCGCGGCTGCGGGTAACCCTCAACCAACGAAATCCTTGGAGCCAGATGCTTTCTGAACAGCTTCACGCTGCTGGCATAGGGCAGGTTCGTTTCACCCCGAAGCTGACTCACAGTGATTTGGCGATTTTTCTAAGCTGGGGTTTCCCCAATCCCCTGGATCTTTCTGCGGCGATGCATCATAATCAGCCGTATTTGCCGATAGTAGCGGGTAATGACTATGTGGAGGTTGGTCCTTTAGTAAAGCCGGGTTTCACGCCTTGCGCCAATTGTGTTTCGAATGCGCGTGCGACCTTGGTTTCCCAGTTGCAAGAACGCGTTGCGAGCCTCTCCGGGGTGGATTTTCCGCGGATTGAAACGACTTTAGCCGCAATGGGTAGCTCTGTTGGTATCGCCACCGCCCTAGCTTTTCTTGACCGTCGTGCTATTTTCCCTGGTCGAGTGACCCGGATTGACGTGGATGGGGATATCGAGGTTATGACCTATGAAGCACATGCGAATTGTGGCTGTACGGGTTTACCTCCCGAATTGGAGTTTCCTCCGGAACCGTCGTTTTCTCGGCAGCTGGGTGAAGGGTCGATTTCATGAGGTGCTTACTGCAAACTGTCGCCCTCCGAGTCCGCTCCCGGTTTCAATCCCTTAGCATAACCCAGGGTGCCATCAAGCAGTGCTTCCAGGGACGATTCCAACTCATCAGGGGGTTCTTCGCCGCTGAGTCGTGCCACAAAACCATCCACATCATCGAAATCGCTTTCTTCGGGCAGGATATCGGGGTGATCCCACAGCCGTTCGGCTCCGGCTTCACCCAGTTTCGCCACTAATTTTGTCCACAAGGCGCTGGCTTCCCGCAACCGTTTGGGACGCAGTTCCATACCGATAAGCGCTGCAAAGGTTTTTTCAGCCGGCCCACCGTTGGCGCGCCGCCGATTCATCATCTCGCGCAGCGGAGCGAGTTCCGGCAGCACCCCAGCCAGGCACCGGGTAGTAACGGTATCTACCCAACCTTCCATCACGGCCAAAATCATTTCGAGGCTTTGTTTGGCGGCAGTTTGTTTTCCGGTGGTTTGTGGGGTTAAGAATCCTTTACCCAACAGCTCATCGACAGAATGCAAATCGGTGGGATTAATTGAGTTCAAGGCTTCGTCCATAGCTTGTAAGTCGAAGGTGATGTCTTTGGCAAAGTCGGTAATAGCCTTGGTCACGAATACTCTTAGCCATGGCACCGCGTGGAAGAGTCTTATATAGGCAGCTTCACGAGTCGCTAGGAAATCCAGCACCGGTTGGGAATCGAGGCTACTGTCAGCGGCGAATTTCTCGATGTTTTCAAGAACCAAGGCGGCTTGGTCGGGTTTACCTACTGGCAAACCGATATCGCAAGCCCCAAAAGATTCGGTTGCGAGTGAAGCCCAGGCCTGGCCGAATTGCAAGCCAAACAGATTGGCTGCTAGTGACTTTAACAATCCATCCACCTGCAAGGACTCGGCATTGCCGTCTTTAGAAAACAATCCGAGCAAGTTACGCAGTTCGGCGGAACCATTAGAGATTTCGATACGTAAATCCCCATCCCCCAGGTGATTCTTTAGTGCCGCAGTCATAGCGGCAGCGGTAGATTCCGCTACCGGTGTTACCAAGACTTTCCATACTTCAGCCGAGGCTTCCAGCCATTTTGTCTCATTCCAAGCCTCGTAATCTGCCTGCGGCGGGCTCAGAGTTGTGACCGGGTCGAGCCGTAAATTCGCTTGAGATAGGCCTTCTCGCACTCGAATAGCCTCGGCATGTGTGACCGCACGTGGTTGGGTGCCGATTCTGCCCAGCGCAGTCATTCGAGCGAGTTCCCAGTTCACAGCCTCGCCAGAGTTAGACAACAGGGTTTGTAGTGGGAAAGCAAAAACGCCTTCTCCGCCTTCGAAGAGCGAGAATGGTTCGCCTTGACGGATTTTGTCCTCCATTTCTCGGGCTTTCTTTTCACCAAAGATTCGGCGCAGCATTTCCTGCCAGTCAGAACTATCGTCTTTCATGAGACTATAGTAACCGTGATGAACAAATTTTCACGGAACGGACTGTGCTTTTGGCGACAAGGATTGGAAGAAGTCGTCGTTAACAAGGAATTATGCGCACACAACCCCGACCCAGAAGCTCGGACGCAAAGCGATCCGACTTCCCCGTCAGTTTCCAGAAGCCAGACTCAGCATCGTTCTCGGGGGCTTAGCCAGTGGACGCTTTCCCTGGCGTTAATCCTGGTTGGCTTGTATTTCTTGCTATTTTTCCGCTATCCCGTGGTGATTAACTCTCCCGGACCGACATTTGACGTGCTGGGTAAAACCCGAGACGGGGTGCCGCTGATTGAGATTAAGGGTGCCAAGACCTACCCGGAGGGCAACGGGCAACTACGCATGACCACCGTGTCTTCCCTGGGCGGGCCGGGATCCATGGTGAATGGCTTGGACATTATTATGTCTATCTTAAACCCCGGTTCCGAGATTATCCCCGAAGAATCTATCTATCCACGACAACTAACCAGTAAACAGATTAAAACCATTGGTTTGCAACAGATGGATCAATCCCAACTGGCCGCCGAGTCAGTGGCTTTGAGCTCGCTGGGATACCAAGTTAACATCACTTGGACTGCGGCCGAGGTCCCCAAGAAATCCCCGGCCTACGGGTCACTGAAATCTGGGGATACCCTGGTCAGTATCGCGGCACCGAACCACCCGGCAATGCCGATAAAGACGATTGAGGAACTGCATAAATTCCTAAGAGAGCTCCCACCCGGAACCCAGTTGAAGCTGGAGGTGACTCGCAAAGGAAATCCCGTATCCTTACAGTTCCCTTCAATGGCAGCCGCTACCGGGAAAGGCTCACAACTCGGGGTGTTGCTAAATTCCTCTATCGATGTGCCACTTGATATCAAATTCCATCTCAAGGACGTGGGCGGACCAAGCGCGGGAACCATGTTTGCTTTGGGGATTGTGGAACAGCTAACGGAACAGAGAATTACCAGTCGCCATAACGTGGCCGGAACCGGCACCATTAATTTGGCCGGTAAAGTCGGTCCTATCAGCGGCATTCCCCAGAAAATGGCGGGTGCTAAACAGGATGGAGCCGAGTTTTTTCTGGCTCCCAGCGAAAATTGCGCGGACACCGTGGGACATGTCCCGCAAGGCCTGAAAGTTACTCCTATCACTACTTTCAACGATGCGCTGCGCGCCCTGGAGTTAATCCGACAAGACCGAGGTAAAGATTTACCCACTTGCCCGCAATCCAAGTAAAGATATTAAGCTAAGAACATGAGAAAAGACGGCAGAAGAATCGACCAGCTTCGGAACATGGCTTTTCACCTCGATTGGGTGAGCACCCCCGAGGGAGCAGTCTTGATAGAGGCGGGCAATACTCGAGTCTTGTGTTGCGCCAGTCTCAGTGAGGGAGTACCCCGATGGCGCAAAGACACCGGTTTGGGCTGGGTTACAGCCGAGTATTCCATGCTGCCCCGAGCGACCGCAACCCGTTCCACCCGCGAATCTGTAAAGGGGAAACTGGGGGGACGCACCCAAGAAATTTCGCGCCTTATCGGCCGGTCATTGCGCGCTGGGGTGGACTACACCGCACTGGGGGAAAACACCATCGAGATTGACTGCGACGTTTTGCAAGCTGATGGCGGCACCCGCACGGCGGCTATTACTGGAGCGTGGATTGCCCTGCATCGCGCTATCGAGGAGGGCAAAACCAGTGGTTTCATTCCTGGCGAGCCTCTAAAAGACTCGGTGTGCGCCATTAGCGTGGGGATTATCGACGGCGAGGCTCGCCTAGATTTGCCCTACGAAGAGGATGTTCGCGCCGAAACAGACATGAACGTGGTAATGACTGGGACTGGTAAGCTGATAGAAGTTCAAGGCACTGCCGAGGGCGAGCCCTTCAGCCGCGAGGATTTGTCGAAGCTGTTGGATTTGGCTCAAGGGGGCTGCGCAGATTTGACGCGCGCCCAGAGCGCGGCCACGAAGGCCGCGAAAGGTGCCACCCTAACTTTGATTGATGGAGTTTTAGCATGAGCAGCCACGCAAGCACCGCCGCCAAAGCCCCAAAAAAGGCGAAGCCTATTGCTGTTCCTGATACGGCTCAGGTGGTGATGGCCACGGGTAATGCCCACAAGGTCAAGGAAGTTGCCGAGATTCTGCGTCCCTTGGTGCCGTCTTTGCAACCGGACGGGATTGTTGCCTCTGGCGAGTTGGGTATCCCCAGTCCAATCGAAAACGGGACTTCCTTTTCGGCTAATGCCCTGATTAAAGCCCGCGCCTTAGCCGAGTATGTAAAGTTGCCGATACTGGCAGATGATTCGGGTTTGACAGTAGAGATTTTGGGCGGTGCTCCAGGAATTTTCTCGGCTCGCTGGGCCGGGGCTCACGGTGATGACCAGGCTAATCTGCAGTTGCTTTTAAATCAGCTCTCTGATGTACCTGACCCTCATCGCGGCGCGGCATTCGTATGCGTGGCAGTTTTGTTGCTGCCCAGCGGTAAAACTTATCTTGGCAACGGGGTTATGGGCGGGCGACTCACCACCAAACCCCGTGGAAAGAACGGCTTCGGCTACGACCCAATTTTCATACCTGATGCACAAATCGGGGAAGATAAACGCACAAACGCCCAGCTTTCCGCCAAGGATAAAAACGCAATCTCCCATCGCGCCAGCGCCTTTCGCCAGATCGCTCCCCAGCTGGAGGCTATCTTGGAACGAACCCCGCGCAACACCCTGTTCTAACCCGTTTTGGTAAAGTATTAATTATCACACTAATTATCGACTTTCCTACCCGACATTTCTCTCCAAACACTGGACTTACATCAGGTTTTAATGGCACAATGGTTCCAAGAGACGTGGAACGTCTCCCGGCTTCGGTAAAGAACCTAGCCGCACTTAGTTTCAGGAGGAAATCATGCTTGCTGTCGATGTAGCCGGGGCACTTAACCCGGCGCTAACTAACCAGGCTTTTACCCGTCCGGCTCCCGAGCCAAACGGGAGAGCTGAAAAACCGGAACCCGTCTCAAACACCACCAAAACCGAGGCGGCCGCTACTGGTTCACAAAGCGCACTGAGCGCTAATGTGGCAGAGTTTAAACCTGTGGTCGGGTCTTCGCAACCTACCCAACAGAATCTGCCCAATACCTACAAGTCCTCGAGTTCTAATCTCGACGTACTGCTATAAGTCTCCTCGATTTTTACGCTCACAGAAAGGCACAAACATGAATCCTATTTCCGGCGCAGCTCCCGTCATGGACGCTCAGACTATGAAGGAACTCATGGGGGTCGCGGTTGCGGCTCAAACCCGACAGGCAACTAAGACTGCGATTGCAGCAGCCGTACTGAAGGTTTCCAACCCTTCAACCGGTCTCGACGTGTGGGCTTAGGACGCCTTTCCTAAAGCACTATTTATCCTGAGCTTAAAACTCGACGCTGCGCCAATTGGTTTCAACTATTGGCGCAGCGTTTTCGGGTTAAACCTCCCCCTTCGCTCCCGGCCTCCGGTTTTACCGGACTTCCCACCGCATCGGTTTCATGAGGTGCCACCCCGCATAAAAGCGGATTCCCCCAGCTAAGCCTGGTTCACAACCCCTACTTCCGGACCGAGGAAACGCCGCGCTAAACGAGTAAAAACCTCGGTGTTCCCGGTGGCCAGAAACTGGTAGCGATTACTTTGTTTCAAGGCCACCGGCGAATCCGATTCCACAACAGCACCAGACTCGCCGCCATTTAGAGCCGAAAAGTTAATCTCTCCGGTGGCATCATCTTCATTTAGCCAGTCGTTTTCCAACAAGGTACGGTACACATCACGCGCGGTTTCCTCGGAAGAAGAAACCAAGGTTACCTCCGATCCCATCACATAGTTAATAACCCCGGTCAGTAAAGGATAGTGGGTACATCCTAAAACTAGGGTGTCTACTCCGCCAGCTTTGACCGGTTCCAAATATTCCCGAGCTTTCGCCAATAACTCCGAGCCGGAAGTGATACCACGCTCCACGAATTCCACGAAAGCCGGGCAGGCCTGAGCAGTGACTTCCACCTGTTGATAAGCACCCAAAGCTCGCTGGTAAGTTCCCGTAGCGATAGTGGTGCTGGTGGCGATAACTCCAATTTTCCCGTTATGCGTAGCAGAAACTGCGCGGTGTACCGCCGGGCTGATGACCTCTAGAACAGGAATCCCCAAACGATCATAGCGGGCTCGGGCATCAAACAACACCGCCGCCGAGGCCGTGTTACAAGCAATTACCAGTATCTTCACGCCGTGTTCAACCAGCTTATCCATCACGTTCAAAGCCAGGTGTTTCACGGTTTCCACCGGTTTAGTGCCATAGGGGCTATTAGCGGTGTCCCCGATGTATACCACGGACTCCCCCGGCAACTGGTCAATAATGGCTCGCGCCACGGTCAAACCGCCCAACCCGGAGTCAAAAATCCCTATGGGTGCATTATTCACGCCAAGTCTCCCCCGTTTCCAATCCGGGTTGCTCAACGGCATACATCAAGGTATCCAACCACCACGATAGGGCGTTGTACACACTAGCCAAGGTGATTTCATAGGCCGTATACACCCCGCTTTGCGAATCCGACTCCGCCATCAACTGAACTTCCTCGGCTCGCATCTCGTCCTCGATTCCCAGCGACCATCCCAAAGCCAAACGTACATCGTTGATGGCCGTCACCCAGGTTTTCAAAGCCTCAGGCTTCACCACAATCGGGGCGTGGTGTTCCGCAGCCCAGTACAGCCTGGCCGCCACAGTGCGCATCGCGGTGGTCTTCTTAGCGGCTAAATCCGGGGTAGTAAGAGCTCGCAATTCGGCGGCTTCCTCCAGGTCTTGACTCATGGGTCTTAAAATGGCAGCAATATAAGGATTGGCTGGGGCAGGACGGGTCGCCAGGGGGTCAAAGTCCAGTTCGGCCAGGCGCTGATTGTCCGTCATCCCTGTCGCATTGGACTCCTTTGAGACTCGCCGGGATTTCGAGTCTGGCTCAGAATCCGGGCTGGCACCTCGTGAATCCGAGTCCAAAGAGGCACCCGAGGCACCCCGGTCAGGGTCACCCGACGCGCAGTCAGGGGCGGATTCATGAGGTGCCAGTTCTTCTCGCGAGGCAATCCCCGAAACGGTGTCTACCCCCAACAAGTTTTCAAACATGAGCGGAAAATCCTTAGGCGCTCCCGCATCCAAATCCACCCCCATCATGTCCAAAACAGTGCGTTTTTCTTCGGCTTCCATAGCATTGGACAACTCCGAGAAAATCCCGGCCAACAAGCTAGCTTCATGATCCTCTAGATGCGAAGACCACCCGCTGGTCGGTAAGGCGTGAAATGCGTGCATCTTACCCCCCTAGTCGGCTTCCTGTTCCAAAGTAGCCCACAGACCGTAACCACTCATCGCCAAAACATCGGCTTCCATCTGTTCCCGACTCCCGGCTGATACCACCGCGCGTCCCTGGTAGTGAACCTCTTTCATTAAAGTTTGCGCGCGGTCATGGGAATACCCAAAATACGTCTTGAACACCCAAGTCACATAGGACATCAGGTTAACCGCATCATTCCACACCACCGTGTTCCACTGGCCAGGCAGCACCCGGTCGAGCTCCGCAACGGAACTCGGGGTGTACTCGGTGCCGGGAATTGGATTCACAATTACAGGTTAAGGGTTTAAAGCGCATCTTGCAGGTTGAATCGCGGAAAAATGCCGCAGGTTTTGGTTAAGCCCAGTTCTGTCCCTAGACTACTTAAGTACTTAAACCCTAAAAGGAATTGCTATGTCTAAAGAATTAAACCCAATGCCCACTATCGAAACCGCAACCGGGGCGGGAGGGAACACCCAAACCATGACGATGCCCCAACACAATGTGAAGTTGAAACGCGGCATGCGCCAACGCCACCTGTCGATGATTGCTATCGGTGGATCTATCGGGACGGGACTGTTTGTGGCCAGCGGTGCCACCATCAACCAAGCCGGCCCCGGCGGGGCTTTACTAGCCTATGCCCTGATTGGCATTATGGTGTTCTTTTTGATGCAATCCCTGGGGGAAATGGCAACCTACCTGCCGATTGCCGGATCTTTCGGGGAATATGCCCGCCGTTTCGTCTCGCCTTCCTTCGGTTTCGCAATGGGGTGGAATTACTGGTACAACTGGGCGATTACGGTAGCAGCGGAACTGTCGGCCTCGGCCTTGGTGATGAAGTATTGGCTGCCCGAGACCCCCGGCTGGATTTGGTCGGGGTTATTCTTGACGATTTTGTTCGTAATCAACGCCCTGTCCGCCCGAGCCTATGGCGAAGGTGAGTTTTGGTTTGCGTTAATCAAGGTCATAACCGTGGTGGTATTCCTGGTGGTGGGTATCGCCATGATTCTGGGGATTTTGGGCGGACAGCACGCCAGTTTCGAGAATTGGACTACCGGGGATGCGCCTTTCGTCAACGGTGGAATGGGGATTTTGGCAGTGTTCATGATTGCCGGTTTCTCTTTCCAAGGCACGGAGATGGTAGGGGTCGCGGCGGGCGAAGCCGAAAACCCCGAACACAGCGTTCCCAAGGCCATAAACACTGTTTTCTGGCGGATTCTGCTGTTCTATATCCTGGCGATTGCGGTTATCGCCTTTTTGATTCCCTACACGGATTCACGCCTATTGAACCCCGACGAATCCATCGCCTTGTCCCCCTTCACCTTGGTGTTTGAAAAAGCCGGGGTTTTGGCGGCCGCGAGCGTCATGAACGCCGTGATTTTGACTTCGGTGCTTTCGGCGGGGAACTCCGGGCTTTACGCTTCGACCCGGATGCTGTATTCCTTGGCTTTACAGCATCAGGCGCCACGATTTTTTTCCTACACCACTAGGCGCGGGGTACCGATGAATGCCCTGATTGCCACCACTATTATCGGTTTCTTTGCCTTCTTGAGCTCCCTGATTGGCGACGGCGCAGCCTATACCTGGCTGGTGAATGCCTCGGGTTTGGCCGGATTCATTACCTGGGTGGGGATTGCCTGGTCACACTACAAGTTCCGCAAAGCCTTCCTGGCACAAGGACACCGGGTCGAAGACCTCCCCTTCAAAGCCTCCCTGTATCCCTTGGGGCCACTAATTGCCCTGTTCATGTGCGTATTTGTGATTGTCGGTCAGAACTACGAAGCCTTATTGGGGCGCGGGGATTTCTTGTCACTGTTGTCGTCATACCTGGGTCTGCCGCTGTTTCTTGGACTATGGATAGGACACAAGTTAGTTACGCGGGCACGCCCGGTGGCACCTCATGAAGCCGACTTTACCCGACCCACCGACTTCCAAAGCGCCGTCCTGGCCGGCTCTGTCCAAGATGTCAAGGCCCTGAAAGCGGCACGGAAAGCCAGTAAACAAGCCGATAAATAGCCAGACACAGTTCCGGGGGGCAAGGCAGGCGCGTATAGTGGTAGCTATGCATCAAGAAAAACATCTTTCCACAGCCCTGTTGACCGATATGTATGAACTGACCATGGTGGATTCCGCCCTGGAACACGCAATGGGGTCACGCCAATGCGTATTTGAGGTGTTCACGAGGCGCTTCCCACCATCCCGACGTTTCATGGTGATGGCGGGCGTGGCACGGATTCTAGAAGGACTGCAACGCTTCCATTTCAGCGAAGACCAGCTACGCTACCTGGCAGATAACCGGGTCGTCGGAGCGAAGACCGTGCGATTCTTGGAGAATTATCACTTTTCGGGAGATATTTTCGGCTATCCCGAAGGCGAGGTATTCATGGTGAACTCGCCGATTCTGACCGTGCGCGGATCTTTTGCCGAGGCCTGCCTGTTAGAGACGTATTTGCTGAGCGTGTTGAATTTTGACTGCGCGATTGCCTCGGCGGCCTCCCGGATGACGATTGCAGCACACGGGCGGCCGTGTCTGGACATGGGAGCGCGACGTACTCATGAGCGGGCGGCCGTGTCGGCAGCACGCGCCGCTCAGATTGGCGGATTCGTGGGTACTTCCGACTTGGAAGCCGGGATTCGCTACGGGGTGCGGGCAATAGGCACCGCCGCGCATGCGTTTACGCTGTTATTTGATTCGGAACAAGAGGCTTTCGAAGCACAGGTGAACTCGATGGGACCAGGAACCACCCTGTTGGTGGATACTTATGATGTCGAAACCGCCGTAAAAACCGCCGTAGAAACCGCGCGGGCGGCTGGCGGGGAACTAGGCGCGGTACGTCTGGATTCCGGCGACCTGGTGGCGGGGGCATTCCGGGTGCGCCAGCTCTTGGACGAACTGGGAGCAACCACCACCAAGATAACCGTCACAAATGACCTGGATGAATACGCTCTGGCCGCGCTGGGAGCCGCGCCGGTGGATTCCTACGGGGTCGGCACCAAACTGGTGACCGGATCAGGGGTTCCCACCGCTGCTTTAGTGTACAAACTGGTGGCGCGAGAGGATTCATCTGGAGTAATGCAGCCCGTCGCGAAACATTCCAAGGACAAATCCACCCACGGCGGCCTGAAATGGGCCGGAAGGGTACTGGAAAGCCAAACCGCGCAAAGCGAGCTGTTGGTAACCGGTTTGAGCCGCGAGAAAGCCCGGGATTACTTTGCAGAACACGGGGCGCGGGCTTTACAAGAATCTTTTGTGTCCTGTGGGGATGTTGATTTGTCCTGGACGGGTGCAGCGGCGTTGGAACGTGCCCAGCAACGCCACGAGGATTCCCGCAATGAACTGCCGTATCAGGCGTGGCGCCTGTCCGAAGGCGAGGTCGCGATTCCAACGAAGCTGGTGCAGTTGTAGTTTTCGGGAGCCCCGGATATCCCAGTGTCGAACCTGGGCTTTTACCATACCTTCATGCTATTATGTTGGTGGGGAATTATTACCGAAGCTGTCCCAAATATGCTAGTTCCCAGCGAATGGCCAACCGGGATTATCGGAACCCCCGCCGTGCATAGAGTTCATAATTTCCTTGCACACGGGGCAAATCGGGAAATTCTTGGGGTCGCGCATCGGCACCCAAACTTTCCCACACAACGCCACCACTGCCTGGCCAGTAACAGCCGAAGCCGTAATCCGGTCTTTGCGCACATAGTGGGCATAGCGTTCATTATCCCCCGGGTTCTTTTTCAGTTCGGTTTCGGTGCGTTCCAAAACCGCTGTTCCCCCCATGGGTTGCTTTTCCGTTGCTGATTCGCTCATATCCCCCATTATAGCCGTTAGAGGATGGCACCTCATGAACGGGAAAGCTCCGCACTCCAGCGAGCTGAACCGTAAACTGCGTCACCAAAGGCGACCGGGGCGAAGCACCGTCCCAGCGATTCGGGCGCCAGGAACCCTTGTGGGTGTAAGAAACCGGCCGACTCACACACGGAGGCGGCCGGTCAATGCTGGGAAGCAGACTACTGGGTAACAGCCTTCTTCAAAGTGGAACCAGCAGAAATCTTGACACCGAATCCAGCGGGAATCTTGATTTCTTCGCCGGTACGCGGATTGCGACCAGTACGAGCGGCGCGAGAGACGCGTTCCACGTTCATCAAGCCGGTAACCTTGACGGTTTCGCCCTTCTTCAGGGACTCAATCAAGATGTCCTGGAAAGCGGAAAGCGCGGCGTCGGCCTCGGTCTTGGACAGTGCGGCACGCTTGGCGATTTCAGCAACAAGTTCAGTACGATTCACGGACATTGGTTTCCTTTCGGATAGTTGAATCTAGGGTTCCACCCTGTGTGGAACCATCTCTATGAGACTACGCAAATTTAGCCCATTTGTCTCGTTTTTAGCAAAAAATTCGCGAATTTCCCGCGTGTTTTTTGGGAACAGCGTCACTTCTGTAACATTTTGGGGCGGTTTTCGGGTAATTTTGGGGTTTCCGTGGCGCTCGGAACACTGATTTCGTCTGTACTGCTTTGATAGCCTGACAGAGGGTGTGGCGGAATTCCCGACCAAGGATATCCTGCCCGAGAAACTGGCTTTATTTATCCGACAAGCCCTATGCCTCCGACATCCCCCCGTGAAACCGGCGTCACAGCCGCAGTGAAGTCACCCCTCAATGCCGTCAAACTAATAATG
>NZ_GG668519.1:99918-107774 GCF_000160615.1 Mobiluncus mulieris ATCC 35243
TTATAAAGCCCAGTTTTTCCTCCGCAAGTTTTCCCCGGTCACACCGGCTTCCGGGGGGGTTCAACCGTTCGGGCTGGCTTAATCTCGGGCTTGGTTTAGCGGTAGATTCATGAAGGGCTGGCTCAGTTTGGCTGGCTGGGGCAAAATCCATCCTGGCGCAAGACACCTCGCCTGAGTGCACAAGTTTAACGGCTCTTCACATTTGAGGGTGTAGTTGTTTTTTGAATCCTCCGGTTTCGAGGAGGGCGCGGATGCGGTAGTGGATGAGGTTGCGGAATCCGAGGATGGTGCCTCTAAGGTGTTCTAGGCGGCCGTTGATGGCTTCGGTTGGCTCGTTAGAACTATGGGGGTGGTCGAAGTAGGCCAGGATGTCCCCGGTGCGGCGCTTCAATGTGCGGCCTAGCCGTCTTAGTTCGGGTAGCCCAGCGGCGATGTCTTTAGGGATATTAGCCAGTTTGTCGATGACTTGTTCCATGAGGTGTTTGCCGTATTGGCGGTTTTTCTGTCGGTAGGCGTGCATCATGTCTTGGTATGATATCCAGGCTGCTTCCACACAGGCATGAAAATCATCAGCGAAGACAGCCTCGAGTTTCTCTGCTTGCTTTTCGGTAAGCAGGTTTGCCCCGGTTTTCAGGGTTCTCCTCACCCCGTAGAGCGGGTCACCGTGCCTCGAGCCTCGCCCTGTGCGCCACACCGCTGACAGAACTCGTTTTTCCTTGCTATCTTGCAATACAGTACCGTGCGCTGCTCGCTGGTTTCATCCGAAACCACGCTCAAACCCGACTCAGCGATTCTGAAGATTCTTTCCACACTGGCAGGTGCGCAGGGACGGGTACATACGGTAGAATCAAACATCGTCGAAGCCTTTCTGTGTGATTTTTCGATGTTTACAAACCAATCATCGCAAAGGCTCCGACACCCAACCACCACCACGCCAACACCCCAAAACACCCAAAACCCCGGCCACCCCAACCCTTAAAACACCCTCAAATGTGAAGAGCCCACAAAGTATCCTTGCTGCTGTTGACACCGCTTCTGTACTGCCATCGGGAGGATAACGTGGCTGGTTTACTAGCTAAAAATACCCACTTTTTATGGTAGCTTTTTCTCTACTTTTGCCGGTATTCTAGGTGGTCGTGGCGGAATAGGCTTGGTATCGTGGCCAGTCACATCAGGCGACTGAGTTTGAAAGGAGCCGCAAGATGGCTATCTTGGGTAAAATTGTTTCTGTGTGTATGAGCATTTGGATGGCTGTTACGGGGGGTGTGCCAGTTCAGGGGATATCACCCAATGACATCGTTGCTTCGATGCCCGTAACAAATCAGGTTCAGACTCATCTTGGAGAGTGGATATGCAAGCAATGGCCAAATCACTTCCCCTGTTAAGAGAAAGTAGCATCGACTCTTGCAAATCGACTCCTTAATGGTACGTTTCTTTCCACAATACCCTGGGCCGGGATGGGCGCAGAGACTTATCTTCGTTGCTTTAGCATCACTCATCGCTACACTAGAATTGCCTCAGTTTTTTTACTACCAAAATCCTAGTGTCGAAACACTTTGGATATTATTTTTATCCATAATACTGCTAGCGTCTTGTGGTTGGTTTGCACCCTGGTCAGAGATTCTGTACACAATTATATTCGACATTACTCTGTTTACGTCTCTGAGCAATAGCATGCCATTTTTAGTGCTCGGGGTTTGCGCTATCTCGGTGAGCTGGTTGTCACGATCTTGGGTCATTCCAGGGCTGATGTTATACTTCTCTGCAGAGCTTCTCGCTTTATTTACCGCTACAAGGCCAATTCCCCAGTTGACAGGATTTTTACTCGATGCTTCCCTAGTGCTGCCCCTGGGATTTTTCCTGCGCTGGCATCGGCTCAACACTGAAACCATGAGTACCCGGCTGCGCCAGGCAAAAGAGGAAGTCGCACAGGTCGAGACGCGGATTCGCCAAGATTTAGCCACAGAGCTACACGATACTATCGCTCGAGATTTAGTGCGCCTAGTGGTGTTGGCGAACCGGTTGGAAAAGCATCCTGATTCGGCGACCAGTGAGGATTTTCGGCTGATATCGGAGTTGTCCACAGCGGCTTCACTGGGGATTCGGCCTGTAATTTCTGGTCTGGATAAAAGGCGCTCTCGCAAGAACATAACGCAGATTATCGAAGAAGTGGCTAGTATGCTATCCGCTCGTGATATGAAGCTGAGAACCGTAGGAACCTCGGAACTGGATGCACTGCTGACTCGCCAACAACTACTCTTGGCGGCCTTGATGATCCAAGAATGCGCCACCAATGCTTTGAAATACGGGGTTCCCGGCACTGAGGTAGCTTTAGAGGCTACACTTGATGAAAGCCGTGTTCTCCTGTTGACCATGCGCAACGAAATCTCTCCCGCCCCGGACTACGCTGGCGTATCGAGTGGTTTTGGTTTAAACAACTTAGAATCCCGACTCAACGAGGAAAACGGCGAGTTGTTTTTCGGGAAAGTTGAACAACAATGGATTATAAAGGCCGTAATTCCACCATCTTGAAAGGAATCAAATCCTCATGAAAGAAGACCTGCGGATACTGATTGCCGATGATGACCGGATTTATCGGGAAAATCTGGCCATACTGCTTGACAGCATAGCTGGCATCCGGGTAGTGGCCACAGCGGCTAACGGAGTCCAGGCCATCACCGAGTTGGCAAAACACTTGGTAGACGTGGCGCTAGTAGACATTGACATGCCTGTTATGGACGGCATCGCCACTGCCAAGACTATTCAGACTAGCTACCCCCAGACCACCGTGGTGATGCTGACTGCATTCGAGCATGAGGATGCCCTCCAGGACAGCCTGGCAACGAGGGTAGCGGGGTTTCTAACCAAGGATGTTTCCGCCGAAGATTTGGCTATGTTCATTCGTCAGGCTCACGACGGCAGACAGGTGATTAGTGGTAAACCCGCCGAGATGTTGACCGAAAGCTATCTGCGGAGCCAGCGTAAACAGGTGCAGTACCAAGATTTTATCGCCCGAGTGGAAGCCATGTCGAAACATCTGAAACCAGTGCTAGAACTGATGTGCCAAGCCAAATCGAATCGAGAAATCGCTTCTGAAATGAGTCTGTCCGAAGCCACCATCAAATCCTATGTTTCCGATATCCTGCGTGAAACCGGCTGCGTGAGCCGCAGCGAAGTCACCCTCAAATCCATCAAATCCGGAATCGTCGACTAACATACCAACTTTTTATGGCCACTTTTTACCAACTTTTGGGGGTGTTACCTACCGGTAGTTTACAAAGATAATTTAGCTGGAAGCTAAACTGCTTCCTAAGAAAATACCAACCCTCAATTTTTAGGAATTTAAGATGAATCTAATCAGCAAAATCGCAGCCGTTAGCATATCCCTGCTACTTTTATCTACGCCAGGTATTAGTTTTGCTTCAATCGCTAACGAAAGTCCATCCAACAACACCAATAAAGACATAGTTCTAAACAATTTTCGCAATAATTTAAAGGAAAAGGCTAGATACGGGAACAAAGATAACATAGAACAATTAAAAAGATTCGATAAACTGAATGCAAATCAGCGCGACGAGCTGGCAGATTATTTCTTAGGTAACATATTTATAAATACACCACAGAGCAGCAATTATAGTCATCAGTCCAGTCAAGACGATATAGTAACTAGAGGTAATTTTACTTGGGAAACTGAAAGGACATCAGATTCCACTTCTGGTATAGAAACCAGAGCTACAAAGAGCACTAAACACGTCAAAGCAACACAATGGTTCAAATTTCTGGGAATAACAATATCAGAGACGAAAGTATCGGGAACCTATCTCGTGAGCGGAGGAAAGGCTGTCTCAATCAAATCGTATGCTTGCACAGTACTTCAAAATTTAGATCCACTTGCAAATATATCTTCTTCTAAAAATGGGTCTTATATTTCTGACGGGAAAGCAACCATGGAATGTAAAGTTGTGGTAAAAAGAGGAGCACCCACGCCTTGGGGTGGCCTTAACTGGAGCACTAGAGAAGGCATACAGTATCTAACCGCAAATGGACAAGGAAAAGTTGAAGAAGAAGAAGAAGAAGGTTGGCTCTAAATCTTGATGTATTATTTCTCCAAGAACTGTTCGGGTAGGTTCCAATGAATCCAATGCTGCCAACATTCTACGACACATTCTGGATTTTGGGTACTGTGACAATTTCTGCTCTCACAATAGCGGCTATTATCACGCTTGTAAAATCGCGTATAGCCTCTAAAACAAAGATTACTTGGATTGTCATTGTAGTATTTCTTCCAGCCGTAGGTTCGCTACTTTGGTTGATTTATTATACAAGAACTAACCATACCTAGAACTGCGATATGTGAAGGTTATTGTTAACTATCGGAGGCGCATAATAATTGTACTGAATACACATATACCATATCCAATTGATTACAACCCCGATAACAAATAATGAAATATCCTTCGCATAATGTTGATAAACCTAATTATAAGTATTGACAGCAGTACACAGCGCCAAGCTACATACTGCTGTCAACACTTAGTTTGTATGTTTTTGTCTCAGATGGAGAGAACGTGAACATAGACTTTCGCAACCATCTACGGAAAATGTTCGTGAAGTGTGAATAAATTCGCATCCCAAACAATCGCCATCAATCCCGGGTAGCGTCTCATGAATCCGGCAAAACATCCGATAGAGTCCCGGCAAAGCGTCTGATAAGCCTGGTAGAGTGACTTTTCAATTTTGGGTTAACTTGCTATTGGATTCGTTATCCCCTCACGTTTAGAGTCTGAGGACTAGGCGAAATCCCGTATCTGGCGCAGCCTGGTGTTGTAGGGAAGAACACCAATACGGGAGGCAAATCTGGAGCGGCCAACCACCAGGATTTGGGAAATATTAACTACGCAATCTTTCGACAGATTACCTTCCCCCGCAGTGAGTCCTATATTTCCCGGGGCTTTCGCCAGCCGCAACGAAGTCTTCCCTAGCGCACCTTCGTCAACTAAAATATTCACTATGCTGTACATCGTTATCGCCATAGTGTGTAACTGCGTCGGGGCGCTGCTGCTGTCGCACTTCATATGGAAGCTTTTGCTGGGGATAAAGAATCCCGATGTCGCCCAAGCAAGACAACTTTCGCCGCACACCGCGCTTAGCATGGCATTTGTTTCCATTCCGCTGCTGACACCTGTTTTAGAGCCAAAACTGGCTTTATCGGTAGGGCTTTATCTCGTCTTGAGCGCAGTTTTTATAGTGATTCACAGCGCAATTAGCGAGCCCGCACCACGCCTTGAGCCGTGAACTTTAGGATTACACAGTGGATTGCTCGGCGAAACAAGCACAACCCTCCGATTCAACAGCGAAGGCCGAGATGACAGCGAGTGCGGTAGCGATAGCGGGCAAAGCGGCATCCGGTGAAACTGAGGCCAGTGAGACTGAGACGACAGATGACATCGAAAAGGCTCCTGGCGGGTGGCAAGCAAAGCGGATTGGCTAGTTTAGCGTTCGGGAGATTTTTGGATTTCCCTGGTAGCAGCGGCGTTGCTGTGGGGACTGGCTGCGTTAGCCATGACCCAAGTGCAGGCGATAATATTCCCCCAGTCCGCTGGGTTCAACTGGCGGGTTCATGACGGTCTGCTGCTAGTAATCTTAGGGATGCCGCTGCTAGCACTGCTGGGATTGGTAATAACGGCGTTTCACCTCGCAGGTAAGTTTCGCCGAGTATGGCTGAAAATTATTTCTGTACTGGCCGGAGTGACACTGCTAGTATTTTTGTGCCTGGCCGCTTTTCTGGCACTAATCGGATATGCTTTCCATGCTAGAGAACCCAGCCACCGATATTTGCCCGCCTGGACGAGTCTGCGAATACACCACCTGGAATCCCAACGACGGCTTCGTGCAGGTGTACCGCGAGAGCCTGCTATTGCGTTATTACGAAAAACAGCTCGACCCATACGGAAACCTCCCCCAGCTCCAACCGACCGCAACCAAATATGAACTAAAAATCGCGGACTATCCACCAGCTTGCACCATAGAAAACACCAACTATGCGGTAGTAGTTATCGACAAGGCCAGTCCCTCGAACCACAACATTCTGGCCCGCCCCCAAGACGGAATCTGGCAGCAAGTCGCTGACCTGCCAAACGGCAGGCTACTGCGTAGCCTGCCGTTTCGACGCCGCCTCTCACACCCTGATTCTCACCTTCCAAGACACCAACGGCAAGCACACCACCGAGACAATCCCCTATCCCGAATAGAATCTACTAAGTTCCCTGATTTCCGAGGTTAGCCACTAAATGCTTGCGAAATATGCATAGGTTCACATTCCAAACACCCGCTTACAGCCCTGGAAGCACCTCATGAACCCGACAAAACGACCAGTAGCAACCCGGCAAAACGACCGGTAGAACGGTCAAGACCCTGGAAATCCAGGCAAACCTCAATCCATCCGGACGGTTACTTGCCGAAAAGGTCAGCGTGAGTACCAGTTTTGACCAGGGTGAGAGTCAAGATATCTTCCTCAATAAGGTAAATCAATAGCCAATCCGGCTTTATGTGGCACTCCCGAAGTCCTTTGAACTCCCCGCTCAACGCATGGTCACGGAAGCGTTCCTCGAGTGTCTCCCCCGAGGCAATCCGGTCAACCACCGCGTCAAGCAAAGACATGTTATATCCACGTTTTTCGGCGAGCCTATAGCCTTTCCTAAACGCAGCAGTCGCCTTTATCCGATAAATCATAAACCGAGAGCTTCCTTAAGCTCAGTCATAGAACCGTAAGAGGGAACACTAGGATCCCGAGAGATACGCCGAGCCTCAGCTATCGCTTCAAGGGTGTCTTGATTGAACTTTGGAATCTCCACTGCAAAGGGCAAACCCCCATGCAGCAGACACTGGCGCAAAAACAGGTTAACCGCCGAAGACATATCCAGCCCCAGCTGGGAAAACAGCACCGTGGTCTGCGCTTTAACCTCCGCGTCAATCCGAATCTGCGTCGGCACATTCGCCATACGAGCCCCTCCTTGACATTAAAACTACATCAAACGGTTTACAACGTCAATCGAATTGCCAAGTTCACAGCCCAAAACTTTCGCCGACAATTCCGGATAGCACCTCGTGAACCCAGCAAAACGACCGGCAGCGGTGCGGTGCAGCCTACTACTGTATACTATTAAGTATGATGTTTACGTATTCTTTTGTGGGTGAATGTTTTGGGTGAAGTTCTGGTCGAGCCGAATGCTCTCAAACACGGGCTCAGTCCGGAAGAAGTGCGCTATGCGTGGGATACTCCCATCGCATGTCGACAGCGCAATGGGCAAGACGACCCGCCGATTTGGATTGCGGTAGGTGTTTTGCCCGATGGTCGCCTGGCTGAGTTGGTGGCCTTTGAGGACAGACAAGGCAGATGGCGGGTATTCCACGCTATGACCCCACCCACCAAGAAATTTCAACGTGAACTTAGGCTAAACCGGAGGTAGAGATGGCGAATATAGAAGCGGCGAACGGCCAGATTGTTACCGACCAGATGATTACAGATTGGGAGTCCGCCCTGGAGTGCGACGAGTGGCCCCAAGGCTGGGAGAACCACTCCGAGATTATCTACGGTCGTCCCCCGTTGAGCGCCGGGGCCTCGGTAACGCTTTCTATCAAGGTGCCCGCCGCTCTCAAACAAGCTATAACCCAAGAAGCCAAGAAACGCGGGACCACTACCAGCAACTACGCCCGCGCTCTCCTCGCCGCCGGGATGCTCGCTAGCTAAGAGCACTGCAGACATTTAGCAGACACCAATCGAGTCCCCGGAAAGGCCCCACGGCTGTGACCAGGGCATTTACCAGGGATGGTTTCCAACGAATCGCACTAAATGT
>NZ_GG668519.1:108853-197329 GCF_000160615.1 Mobiluncus mulieris ATCC 35243
CTATAAAGCCCAGATTTTCCCCGCAAGTTTTCCCCGGTCACACCGCTTTCCGGGTGGTTTTTCAAGCCACCCAGGTTGACCTAGTTCACTTTGTGCCGGTAAATGGCCAAAGACGCAAAGTAAGAGCCCACATTCAAGGCAATAGTCAACACTAGTAAGCCCCCGGCAATCAGGTTGATTTTACCCGCCAAAACGGCCAGGAGTTGCGCTTTTCCCGCATCGCTTAGCGAGTTGGATCCTATTGACATACCAAATCCCAAAATCATAAAAATAATCACTAAAGGAATGAAGGCTTTTTCCGGCCCCAATAAATAGATACAGGGAGTCAGTAAAGTGGGGAAAAAGGTAGTCGCAAACAAGCAGCCAGCAGCCACCAGTGATACGGTCAACGTCGGTGCGCCCCCAAAATGTAGCGCCACGGAAATCAGTACACTTGCTATCACGCCGATAATCCAAAACCACAGGTAGCGTTCCAGCATCACCAGTGTTTTCTTTATGGGTGCGGATTGCAGATACCGATCTACCTGGAATCTCATATCGGTAATTTGCGTTCCAATCCCTGAAAAAATACCAGTAACGACCAGCACCACCGTGGGCATTCCCAAAATATACTCTAGTTTCCAGCCGACTCGTGGTACTAGCAGCGCAATCTGCAGGACTAGAAAGACTGGGACAATCAAAAATACCCACCGAAACACTATCCAATCCTTGTACAGTAGGGCTTTCATTCATTTCCTCCCGGTTCTTCATCTAGTAGGTCAATCATTTCTAACAGTTCGGCGCGGCTCAGCTGGGCTAATGCCGCGTATTTCAACGCGTCACGCAGCACGGCTTCGAGCTTGCGCAGGTATTCCTCGCGTAGCAGCTCGGAGTTTTGGGCGGCTACGAAACTGCCTTTGCCCACCACCGAGTTGGTAAAACCCTCTTTTTCTAACTCGTCATAGGCACGTTTAGTGGTGATAACACTGACGCGCAGTTCCTTGGCCAGCAGGCGGATTGAGGGAAGTTGCTCCCCCGCCGCCAGTTCGCCGGTAACGATGGCACGTTTTAGCTGGTTTTTGATTTGCAAATAAATCGGGTCATCACTGAAGTTACGGATTTGAATGTCCACTACTCACCTCCGGGGATACCGCAAAGTATTCTTTAACAATGACTTGCAAGCACATCCTCGCCGCCCTTACCTAGTTAGATTTATGCCGGTAGATAGCAAGAGAAGCATAATAAGAAACCACATTCAAGACAATAGCCCCAACTAACAGCACCCACGCGATTAGGTCAGCGTTATTGACCATACTCAGGATAAACAGTTTTGCGGCCTGTTCAATTTCCTTGCTATTTATGGTACCAACAGCGAAGCCGGCACCCGTAGACACCAAGAGCATTACCAGGATTATCAGAGGCACCAAGGCTTTTTCGGGGCCAAGTAGATGCGCAAAAGGAATAGTCAGCGCATTTATCTCGGCCACAGCAAAGAAAAACATGGCAGCTATCAACAACTTAGGTACTTTCAGTTCCGTGAAATACATAGAACCCGCCAGCAGCAAAGTAGCAGCCACTGACCAAATCCAACCGGATAAATAACGTTGAGTGATGATAGTGCTTTTCTTTACGGTTGCTGCCAAAATATAGCGGTCACTGTGTGTCTTTAGGTCGTAGAATTGTGCCCCTGCTCCCATCGTAACTCCGGCAATGAAGAACATGGCAGCTACTATTCTCATCACATAATCCACCCCAACCCCAACAGCGGGAAGCAGCAGCATCTCGAACATCGCCAGACCACCAAGAAAGAGATATGCCCAGCGGTAGCAAATCCAATCTTTATACATCAGGGCTTTCATTTTTCCTCCCCTTTAATCAGATAAACCATGATGTCCTCAATGCTGGGGCGCTCCAGAGTGAAACCGGCGGGAACCCGGTCACGTTCAACCAGCACGGTGTCACCAAACTCGGTGTGACGCCGCCCCAAAATCGCACCAGGAGCAAGTGATGCTAGTTGCTCAGCGTTGGCTTGCAGCAGAGCGTATTTTTCGCTCAGTTCGTCTTTCGCTTCCATCATGAGTAGTTTCCCCTTGTGTATGAAAGCAACATAATCAGCGGCTTTTTGCAAATCCGAAATAATGTGCGAGGAAAACAGCACACTGTGGCTTTCATCCTGCATGAAATCCATAATGATGTCCAACACGTCGTCGCGCACCACCGGGTCAAGCCCCGAGGTGGGTTCGTCCAAGATTAGCAATTCCGCGTGGTGGGACAGGGCGCAAACCATTCCCAGTTTCATTTTCATACCCCGAGAGTATTTCTTTATCCATTTCTTAGGTGGCAGGTCAAAACGCTCGGCCAATCCCCAGAAGGTTTGCGGATGCCAAGCCTCGCCGTAAAGCAGATGGTTAAAGTGTTCCACGTGTTTGAGTTTGAAGTTTTCCGGCAGATACAGGTCGTCAAAAACGAATCCTACCCTTGCCTTGTAAGCTGGGCTGTCCGTGGCGGGGTTATTTCCCAACACCCGGATATTTCCCGCGCTGGGTTCCAAAATTCCGTGCAAAAGCTTCATCGTGGTGCTTTTGCCGGCACCGTTTTCCCCAATCAGCCCCACAAAGCAGCCTCGGGGAATATTTAGAGTTAATGGTCCGAGTTCAAAGGTGCCAAGTTTTTTGACCAGCCCCTCAATCTCGATAGCGTTGGTCGTTGGCGTGTTCATAACCTGACTCCTCTCTTAGTTCGTCTGGTTTTATTCCTACCCGAAGTATACATACCGTTCATGGTGTACATATCTATTATATACACCATGAACGCGGCTTGTCAAGCCCCTAATGAGACCCCCTAGAACTGGCTAAAAAACGCGCAAAACCACTTGCGCTACGCTCGCAGAAAAAACCTGCACTTGACACCATGAGAAAGGCTTCCACCGCGCCGAGCAGTTAGCCAGGTTGAAGGGCTACGTCACCAACATCCCGGTTGCGCTCATGCCCGCTAGTGAGGCCATCGACAACCACGAACTACGGCACGTAGAACATTTGACGCACGTCCAAAACCGATTTACGCGCCCGCCCAATATTCCATCGGCAACACGAGGCCATAGAAACCCACCTGACCATCGTTATAACCGCCATCGTTATAACCGCCCTCGCCGTATCCCGCTATTTGCAACAAAAGACTGGTATCACAGCAAAAAACTCGTCCGCATGCTACGACCAATCCAGAAACAAACCATCCCCTACCAAAGCCACGAAATCCAATCTAGCGACCCCATCACCCCGCAAACCCAAAAAACCTAGACAAACTGGGTCACTAAAGCTGCACGAAACAGGTTGAAATAACTTACTGCATACGTGTCCAAAAATGAGGCCATTAACTCCCCTGGATAATCACCCATTTCTGAAGTTGCTTTTGCATATTGTGTCCAGTTTGATGAATTAATATCGTTTAGATTACCAAAATTTTTAACTGCTTGGGTAATATCAGGATGTTTTTTAACGAAGTCATTAAGAGCTATAATATTATCTTGGAATTCATCACCTCCATATAAAGTAATTACTGACTCTTCTAGCCTAATTTGAAACGAGGGTTTAATCAAGGAAGTCTTCGCCTCAGCAGCTTGATTATTTATTCTTATAGTTGAATCTTCCGCCCGTTTATGTATTCATATTTATCAGTAGAAGTTTTTGAAGGAAATCCACTTTCTAAAGAATAAGCACGAATTCCACCTGCCTGCACCGCTAGTAGCGCCGTTGCACCAGTACCTAGCAGGAATACGGCAACTTTTCCAGTAGTACGTTCGTATTCCATGAAATCTCCTTTGAACTCGGCTCGGTACTGCACGGCACCAACAACGATTTTCGCCGCTCTTCTCAGTGAATCACACCCGCAACCGTCGGCGCTACCGTCAGGTGTCGGTATTTTTATACCGACTTTGAACACAGGTAAATCACGCAATAAATAAGTTTATTTTTGATATTTCCCCAAACAAAGCGCTCTACGTGTGCTTTAGGTGTCATTGTTGGTTTACAGGCGCACACGCAGGTTGTGGTCGAGTACGCTCATGAACTCATCCGTGGTCAGCCACGGCGTATCGTGGCCTACCAGCAGTGCCAAGTCCTTGGTCATCTGGCCGCCCTCCACGGTTTTCACGATCACGTCCTCCAGGGTGCTCGCGAACTCGACCACTTCCGGGGTGCCATCCAGTTTCCCGCGGTGCGCCAGCCCTCGCGTCCAGGCGTAGATGGAGGCAATCGGGTTGGTAGAGGTTTTTTCCCCCCGCTGCCAAGCGCGAAAATGCCGGGTCACCGTGCCGTGAGCCGCCTCGGCCTCTACCGTGCGCCCATCCGGAGTCATCAACACCGAGGTCATCAAACCCAGGGAGCCGAAACCCTGGGCCACCGTGTCGGACTGCACGTCACCGTCGTAGTTCTTGCACGCCCAAATATAGCCGCCCTCCCACTTTAAAGAACTGGCCACCATGTCGTCTATCAGGCGGTGTTCATAGCTCAAGCCCGCAGCCGCGAAACGTTCGCGGAACTCACCGTCGAAAACCGCCGCGAAAATATCCTTAAACTGACCATCGTAGGCCTTTAAAATCGTGTTCTTCGTGGACAGATATACCGGATATCCCCGGTCAAGCCCGTAGGTGAAACATGCCCGGGCGAAATCGCGAATCGAATCATTGAAGTTGTACATTCCCAAAGCCACTCCCCCACCCTCGGGCATATGGATAAGCTCGTGGCGGATAGGTTCACCGCCGTCATCGGGAGTCCAAGAAATCATCACCGTGCCCGCCCCGGGAACCTTGAAATCCGTGGCCTTGTACTGATCGCCAAAAGCGTGGCGCGCCACGACAATCGGTTTATTCCATCCCGGCACCAGACGGGGCACGTTTTGCATAATAATCGGTTCGCGGAAAATCACGCCGCCCAGGATATTGCGAATCGTCCCGTTGGGGCTCTTCCACATATGTTTGAGTCCAAATTCCTTGACCCGCGCCTCGTCTGGGGTAATAGTCGCGCACTTTACCCCCACCCCGTATTCTTTGATGGCGTTCGCCGCGTCAACGGTAACTTGATCGTCAGTGGCATCGCGGTTTTCAATCCCCAGGTCGAAGTACTTCAAATCCACGTCCACATAGGGCAAAATCAGTTTTTCACGAATCTCTCGCCAAATAATCCGGGTCATTTCGTCGCCGTCGAGCTCCACCACCGGGTTTTTCACCTTGATTTTCGCCATATTTTTGCTCCTTTTCGCACCGTTGCCCCCGTCAGGATTTTTCCAGGGTTCTTTCTTGAATGCGATTTTACTCGACATCAAGATAAATTGCGAAGTTTGGGGCTGGCACCTCATGAAAATGGCACCTCATGCAACCAAGCACCCCCAGCGAGACACCACTACCCGCTACACGTGAGTGTGCCCAATAAAATGCAGCATCTGGTGGGCGGCCGTGTCCTTCAAGGTGTAGCGCATCAAGCGTCCAGCGCGTTGCGCACTGACCCAACCTTCGTCACGTAACACCCGCAGGGCTTGCGAGGCCGCTGTCTGGGTAATACCCGCCGCCTTGGCTAAGTCTTGCACGCAAGAACCGGGGTAAATATGCATATAGGACAGCAGTTTCAGCCGGGTCAAGTCGGCCAGCAGCTCGAATCGCGGAGCCCAGGTGGTAGCGATTTGATCAATGTCCACCGGTTGCATCGGGGTTTTCGCGGGTCGCCCGTGGTGGGTGTGGTAGTCGTCGTGGTGGGTGGCGAGGGTGGCCTCGGGTTCATGAGGGGCTGGTTCGGATTCATGAGGCGTTATCTCGATATCCGCCGCGCATTGACGCCCCGACCCGGTTCCGTGTGGATGAGTTAAGGCTTCGCGCAGGGCACGAATCTCGGAGGCGGGCAGATTAGTCATGAAACCTTCCTTTCTGGCACCCTCCAATTGTGTCATTATTCACACAGTTTTGGCACGTTATGCCCAGAATTCAGTGCCGCTTGGATAATTGCCCCAATACTGACCGCATGGTAATATCTTTGCTAACTAACATATGTCCATTCAGACATTATTAGAAAAAGCACTAGAGACAATACGTTACACACAAGGAGCAGCTATGCCTCACCCCGGACACCCCGGAAAAAACACCCTAAAAACCCTCGCAGCCAGCGGTGCCGTCCTGGCGCTAGCGTTGAGCCTCACCGCCTGTCAAGAAGGAGCCCCCGCGAAAAAAACTGCCACCGATGCCGGCCAAACGACTGCTGCGGATGAAATCACCTTGGCGGATGCCTATGAACTTGGTGGATACAATCCCACCAACGGCTACGCGGAACTGGGCGTATCCCCCATGTATGAAGGCCTACTGGGCTTGGAAAGCAAAGACCCGCATAAGCTGCCGCAACTGCGCCCGGTTTTGGCCACCGCTATGCCAACCTCTAATGCCGATAAGACCGAGTGGACCGTGGAAGTACGCAGCGGCGTGAAATTCTCGGACGGCAGCGACTTCGACGCTCAAGACGTGGTGGCAAACTACAAAGAAGTTATGAATCCCGCCACCGCCTCCGAAATCGGGGCTTCGTACGAGATGGTCGATCAGATCAACGCGGACGGAAACAAAGTCA
The DNA here is from genome assembly GCF_000160615.1 of Mobiluncus mulieris ATCC 35243. GTDB lineage: Bacteria > Actinomycetota > Actinomycetes > Actinomycetales > Actinomycetaceae > Mobiluncus > Mobiluncus mulieris. Next base: position 115,435 of record NZ_GG668519.1, read on the forward strand.
CTTTCAAACTAAAGTACCCCTATCCGGATTTCCCTTCTCGCCTGCTGCTGGGACTGGCACCTAGTGAATACATGAAAGGCGGGCTGGCCAGTGAATCCCCGCTGAACACCAAACCCGTGGGCACCGGACCGTACGTCCTGGAAAAACTCGACAGCCAGAAAGCCGTGTGGGCAGCCAACCCCAATTATTGGGGAAAGGCACCGCAGGTCAAGAAACTGACCACGGTTTATGTGCCCGACGACGCCGCTCGCGTCTCTCGGATTCGCACCAAGGAATTCGCCGGGTCGATTATCCCCCCAGCCTTGGCGAACAGCTTGAAAAACCTGGAAGGATACAAAGTAGTACACGCGGATTCAGCGGACTGGCGCGGGGTCAGCTTCCCCGGTTCCAATGCATTTTGCGCCGATCCGCAAGCCCGGATCGCCCTGAACGAAGCCGTAAACCGCAAAGAAATCATTGAAAAAGTCCTGTTCGGGGCGGGTAAACCGGCTTCCACCCCGGTTTCTGCAGTTTACGAGGCTTACGACCCCGAAGCCCAGTTCAAATTCGACCTGGAAGGCGCCAAGAAACGCCTGGATGCGGCCGGCTGGAAACCCGGCGCAGACGGGATTCGCGAAAAAGACGGCCAGCGTGCCGCTTTCACCCTGGCCTATACCTCTAACGACACGGTACGCCGCGATTTGTCGGTAGCTTTCGCCGCCGCGATGAAACCACTGGGCGTAGACGTGAAACTGGAAGGCACCACTTGGGATGCCCTAGAAGGACGCCTGGACAAAGTCGGAATCCTGCTGGGTGGCGGCGACAAGCCGTACTCCATCGACACCCAGGTATACTCGATTCTGCACACCCGCGAAGCAAACACCTCGCAATACGACAACCCCGGCAACTACGGCTCGCCGGAAATGGATAAAATCCTGGAACAGGCACGCCAATCCGGGGATGAATCCGAACGCGTGAAGCTCTACCAACAAGCCCAAAAGCAGTATTTGGCAGCCCCAAACCACGTATTCCTGGCATTCTTGCAGCACACCTATGTCACCCGTGACGATGGTTGGAAAACCGGGAATCTGACGGTAGAGCCGCACTCCCACGGCGTAAACTGGGGTCCGTGGTGGAACCTGGGACAATGGGAGAAATAAAACCAAGTTACAACGTGGCCGCTGCGTCCGAGTCGTACCACGATTCGGACGCGTCCCGCGTGTCGGAAACACTCAGGAAAGCCCCTCATGAACCGTCAAAAATAACCGACAAGGCCACCGAAGCAACCGAAGCAACCACCACCGGAGCCTCGCTGCGCCAGGCTCGCCGCCGGGAGCGCCGCCACCAGGTACTGGTTTTGGTGCGCAACCGCCTGTTGGTGCTGCCGGTGTTACTGGTAGCCATTTCATTAGGGGTTTTCCTGCTCGCCGCCGTTTCCCCCCTAAACCCACTGGTGGCGTACCTAGGCGATCGCTACCAGTTCCTCAGCGCCACCCAACGGGAATCCATCGCGAAGGCCCTAAATCTGAATCAATCCTGGCACGGAGCCTGGCTGGCTTGGACGAGCGACCTGGTACACGGCAATTTGGGGTTTTCCCGCACCTATAACCAGCCGGTTGCCCAAGTTCTGGCCGAGCGTTTCGAAGCCACCCTGGTGCTGTCCGGCGTAGGGCTGGCCTTGGCTTTTGTGCTGAGTATCCTGCTGGGAATGCTGGGCTTGCGCTGGAACTGGCTGGGTCGCGTGTTCCAAATCCTTATGCTGTTTATCCAGGCCATCCCGCCATTTGTGCTGGCGCTCGGAGCCATGCTGTTCCTGGCTTTGGGCACCGGGTGGTTCCCCGCCGGGGGGCGCAGCGCCCCAGACGCGGCGACTCCCTGGGAGTGGTCGTATCTGATTTTGCCGGCCAGCGTGTTGGCGCTAAGCCAAATGCCGTGGATGTTGTTAACCTTGTGGGAACGCGCCCAAGAAAATCTGCATTCCGACTGGTGGAAGGCCGGGATTGGGCGCGGGATTCCCAAAGGCACTCTAATCCGCCGCTACGTCCTGCCCCTGTCGCTGGCTCCCACCATCACCATGGTGGGAATGCGCCTGCCGGAACTGATTGTCGGCGCGGTGCTGGTCGAAGAAGTGTTTTCTTGGGGTGGGCTGGCGGCAGCGCTGGTGGCCTCCGCCAAGGGACTGGATTTACCGCTGTTGACCTTCCTGACTTTAGCCTCGGCGGCGCTGGTGATTATCGGCAACCTGGTGGCCGATGTCTTGTATCTCTATTTCGATCCGCGGGTGCGATATGTTTCATAAATCTTGGTTAAAAGCGTTTGTTCCCCACCGGCTAGCGCTTTATGGACTGGTAGTAATGGTGGTCTACGCAGTAGTGCTGCCATTTTTTGCCACTGCGGATTCCCACGAGGCCAATCTCGCCCAGGCGCGCCTGGCACCCAGTGCCTCTCACTGGTTTGGAACCGATGCCGCCGGGCATGATTTGTTGGTGCGCGTGGCACTGGGGCTTCGGGTAAGCCTGATTGTGGCGGCCGCTTGCGCCGTGATTTCCACTGTTATCGGAGTGCTGATAGGTGCCGTGGCGGCGGCGTGGGGCGGGAAAACCGACTCGCTCCTCATGCGCTTTACCGATACCATTAACGCCTTGCCCCAGCTGCTGCTGGGCATTGCGATTGTGGCGTTTTACCCCGGTTCTCTCGTGGCTATTATCGCCTCGATTGCCTTGGTGCATTGGTCGCCGGTGGCGCGTATTGTGCGCTCGATTGCGCTGTCTACCCGCGAATTGGAATATGTAGAGGCCGCGTATCTGGCGGGCGCGAGCCACTGGCAAGTGGCGCGGCGCCACCTGTTACCCTCGGTGTTCGGCCAGATGAAAGTCAGCGTCGTATTGCTGTTCCCCCACGCGATTTGGCATGAATCCACCCTGTCTTTCCTGGGGTTGGGGATTTCCCCCGACCAGCCTTCGCTGGGGACCCTGCTGGAGGTGGCGCGCACCGAAATCCTGATTGGGTGCTGGTGGGAGCTGGTGTTTCCGGCGGGAGCTTTAGTGTTGTTGAGCCTGCTGATTTTCGGGTGGGCTTCCGGTTTGGGCAAGCCCGCGCGGGGCAAGTCGGAACGCCCCACGCAGACCGCGCAGTTGCCGGGTGATTTGAGCGCTACCGTCACCGAACCGCCGTTTCATGAGGTGCCAGCCGGGGATTCGGACGAAATCACAACCCCGCCCGCCCTGGAATTCCGGGATTTGAGCGTGATTATCCCCAGCTCTGGTCGAAACTGCGACCAGCAAACTCATGAAACCCCAGCAGAGGCAGGCACCGATGAAACAGAACCGGGAGCCACCCCCGACACGCGGTGCGACCTGGTTTTAGAAAACCACGTGAACCTGCAGGTCAGCCCCGGCGAGCTGCACGTACTGCTGGGACAATCCGGGGCGGGGAAATCGATTCTGGCCAAGGCCGCCACGGGAATGTTGCCCGGAAGAATGCAGGTCAGCGGGGAAATCAGCGTGGCCGGGATACGGCTGTATGGCAAAAACTGCCCGTGGCAACAAGTGCGCGGGCACCTGATTGCCGTGGCCGCCCAATCCAGTGCCACCGCTTTTGCCCCGAACCATACCATTGGCAACCAACTAGGGGAAGCCGTAAAGATATTGCGTCGCCGCGATGTGACGGGGGCGCTTCATGAGGTGCCAACCGCAGAACCGGGCTCAATGGTAGCAAGCGGCTCGTCTCTCCGAGGGGAACCCACGCTTTCTCAACCGGGGCAAGGCTCACTTACGGATGCTGCATCCGCATCCAAATCCGCGTCCAATACTGTGGCTGAATTGTGCGAAATGACGGGATTCCCCCCGGATTCTCTGTCGGCTTATCCCCACGAGTTATCCGGTGGCATGTTGACCCGCGCCAACTTGGCACTGGCCTTGGCGGGGAACCCCACAGTTTTAATTGCCGACGAGGTTACGGCTGGCCTGGACGAGGCACGCCGCAACCAGATTTGGCAGCTGTTACGTGTTTTGGCAGACCGGGGTATTGCGGTGCTGACCATCACCCACGATTTGGCTATGCTGCTGGATTTGCCGCTGGCAGACCAGATAACTGTGCTGGGCGCGGGTCGGGTTTTGGAGCAAGGCTCAGCCACGCAGGTGCTGGGCAGCCCGCGCCACGTTTATACCCAGGAGTTATTGGCGGCTTTGCCGAGGAATTTGGCGCGGGTCGGGGTTGCTGTTTCCGGGAAGACTCCGGATTCAGGCTCCCGGGGTGAATCCGGGCTGGCACCTCGTGAACCCGACACGAACCGCGAAACCGTATTGGAAGTAAACGACCTGGCGGCCGGATACCACGGGGTTCCGGTGGTCAGTGGATTCAACCTGTGCCTGCACCGGGGCGAAACCGTGGGGTGGTTCGGGGACTCGGGCTGCGGCAAGACCACGACGGCTCGAGCGATTGCCGGGCGCCTTGCTCCCCTGGCGGGACAGATTCGCTGGGGGACACGGACGGAAAATGCGGTGTCAGCGGCAGCGGGCGAAAATCTCGTGCCCGGAAAACGCACTCACACGGCGGCGCGTCCTGAAGCGGCAAGGCATCCCGGAGTGGCGATGCTGTTCCAGTCGCCTCGACGCTCGGTGAATCCGCGTTGGACACTGCGCCAAATCATAGAGGAGCCGTTGCTTTACGCGGGTATTCCGCAAGACGTGCAGCATCGGCGTTGCGCAGAGATTTGTGGGGAACTGGGGATTCCACCCGGATTCATGAGGCGCTTCCCGGCGGAAGTGTCCGAGGGTCAGTTGCAACGCATTGCCTTGGCCAGGTGTTTGTTGACCGAGCCAACGGTGCTGATTTGTGACGAAGCCACCGCCATGCTCGATGCCTTTAGTACCGCCAGCCTGGTGCGAGCGATTCAACGGCGCTCAGCGCGGGGACTCGCGGTTATCGCGATTAGCCACGACCGGGAACTGCTGGATTACTGGGCCGACCGCAGCCTAAACCTGGGTTGAACAGCTTGCGGGCAACCCCATACCGGCTCTTCGCATGTAAGTGTGAAGTCGGCGTTTCGGCATATTGTAAACATTGAATGTACTGGTATGTCGGTATCAAACGTCGAGCCATCACACAAAGTCAACATGTGCTAATGAGGTAAAAGTGCGGGTCATCCACGGTTACTGTCATGGGATCCCAATTTTGGGACTGGTCGTGCCCTGTACAAACTGGATGAGTATTGTATAGAATTAAATTGCTGTATAGCACAGTTAATAAGCTATCCCAAATTTACAGAGGGATAAAAATGAGAAAGAAATTTGTTTTAACCTTGTTGTTTGCATCCATGCCACGCTGTTTCCCATGGCTGTCAGTAGCCTCGGACGCATCTGTGGCACCCGAAATCAAGGAGTTACAAGATAAGGATACAGGAGTGGTTCTTAAAGTTTGGAGCGAAGGGAACTGTGAAAAATTCGGAGTACAAGAATTTGTTCCAGGTAGTGACGAACATAGAATTAACGTAAAGTACGACATTAGTACAAAATGTGAGGTTTTGAATTTTAAGGTTCAGAAATTACCGAAATCACAGAGTAAGAATAACATAAAAGGTATCAGTAAAGCCTCTGATAGCTGCAAAACTGTTTACTCGGAACAAATGCTGAAAGACCCCGTCAATTTGGTGATATCTAAGCTGACAACATCTAGCGTTATGTGTTGGAACGGTCATACGTCTTATTTTAGCGCACCAAGAAGCGCTGAGGCAACTGCCCCACTGGCTTGGAACCATGTCTCGGACTCTGCCTGTTGACTTTTGTTGCATTCAGGGATACCCTAGAGCTCTATAGCATAAGGAGATCACAAGAGCTGCAGATGCAATGCATGACATCTTGATAAGGACTGCCATGGCTTCAGATATAGCTGCAAATAAGGCAAAATCTGCCAAAGTGCGTGATACAAGTATCCATGCCTCACAATCACAAGAAAATCTGCCTGACCCAAACGATTTTCTCGCTAAAGTTGAGTCTCTTCCACCACGATACAGAAAGGTAATGCTTGGTATGGCTCAAGGTTCCACAAACCGTGAGATTGCACGACAGCTTGGCATTACCGAATCAAGCGCAGCCACCTAGGCCAAAGAGGTGATCAAAGTCATGGGACTTCGTCGCATTGAGCTTGCTGCAAACGCTACGAAGTTTGGATTGTTGTAGCTCTAAATAGTAGTTTGAGGGAACGGGACTGCGGTGGGATTCTTGGACTGGATTTGGACTGGGAAGGAGTATCGCATGTTTAGTGCCGAGCAGCGTCGTGTGGCTATCGAGTTGTTCATTAAGTATGATTACAGCGCTATGGCTATTATCCGGGAGTTGGGTTGCCCTTCTCCGAACTCGCGGCGGGAGTGTGGACACCTGGGATGGGTGGGGATTTCTCCCATCATTCGACTGGCTTGAAATACTGCTAATGAAACCAGTTCCCGAGCGTCTTCACTGGTCAGGCTATAGAAGACTTTGTTGCCTTCCTGGCGGGGACTCACGATTTTGCCCCACCGCAGTTTTGCCAGGTGCTGGGATACCGCTGTGGGGGTTTTATGCACCAGTTCTGCCAGGTCGTTTACCGATTTTTCGCCTTCCCGCAGTACCAAAATCAGCCGTACCCGGGTACTGTCGGACAGGAGCCGAAATACCTCGGCGGCGAATTCCACATAGTCGCTGTCTAGGCTAGAAGTACATCTCTTAGTATCTTCATTCATACGAAGATACTAAGAGATCTGGAACCGCTTCTGTAAGAGAATTCCCGAAATTATTTCAAAACGCTACGTACAGAACTCCGGGAAAGGCGGCTGATAAAAAGAAAAACGGGTACCGCAGTCGGGAGAAAATGCACCGGGAGGCTCGAAATCCAGGGTTTTTGGGCAAAATCTCTCGACTCCGGTACACCTAGGCCGGTATAGCCCACCAGAGCCCCGCCAGATAGCTATAATCTGTTTTAGGAAAGTGCCCAAAATGGCAAAATTCTAAAATAGGAGGGCTTGTGGAGTTTCAGCGTGACGCATACTTGCGGCGGCTCATTGCCCGCCAACACAACGGCTTAGTCAAGGTAATAACCGGAGCTAGGCGCTGCGGCAAGTCCTACCTGTTGTTTAAACTGTTCCAGCGTCACCTGTTGGAATCGGGGGTGCAAGAATCCCAAATTATTCCCGTACAGTTGGACGATTTTCAAAACCGTGAACTGCGCGTCCCCGAGTCCTGCAACGACTACGTACGCCACCGGATCAAAGGCCAGAATCAGTATTACCTGCTGTTGGACGAGGTACAATTGATGGCGGATTTCGAGGACGTACTCAACGGGTTTTTACACATTCCGAATCTGGATGTCTATGTCACTGGTTCCAACTCGCGATTTCTTTCCACCGATGTGATTACCGAGTTTCGCGGACGCGGCGATGAAGTTCGCGTCCATCCGCTCTCGTTTAGTGAATACCACCAAACTCTGGGCGGAGACTGGGAAGATAACTGGAATGACTACATGACTTTCGGGGGAATGCCCTACGTGGCGACGCTGGTCGAAGAAAAAGAAAAAACGGCTTATCTGCAAAGATTATTTCAAGAAATCTATCTGCGCGATATTGTGGAACGATACCAGATTCGCAACGAAGCGGAGTTCTCTGAACTGGTGGATGTGGTGGCTTCCAGCGTGGGCTCACTGACGAATCCCGCCAAGTTGGCACGCACTTTCGCCAGCGAAAAACATGTCGAGCTCAGCGCCCCCAGTATCAAGAAATACCTTGACTATCTGGAGGATGCTTTTATTATCACGCCCGCCAAACGCTATGATGTGAAGGGTCGTAAACATATTGGGTCTCCCCTGAAGTATTACTTCGAGGACGTGGGTTTGCGCAACGCCCGGCTTAACTTCCGCCAACAAGAACCTACGCACCTGATGGAAAATACCATCTATAACGAGCTGATTATCCGGGGTTTTTCCGTGGACGTAGGCATCGTGAAGATGCGCGAGAGTGGGACACATAAACAGGTGGAAATTGATTTCATAGCCAACGAAGGCAGCAAGCGCTACTACCTGCAATCTGCTTTTGCCTTGCCAGATGCGGCAAAACGCGAACAAGAAAAACGGCCCCTCATGAACACCGCCGATTCATTCAAAAAAATCATCGTGGTGGGCGGAAACCCCCGCCTGACCCGCGACGAAAAAGGCATCGTCACTATCGGACTCAAAGAATTCCTGCTCGCCCCCAACAGCCTCGATCTCTAGCCCGGCTGGCTTTCTTTCGCGCGCGTTCATGAGGTGCCAGTCGGGATTCCCGATGTAAGCTTGAGTGCTGTCCCAGCCAAAATCCCAGTCTTCATACTCAAACAAACTGAGGCACCACACCCGTTTCACGCTCAATATATGTAAGGTACGCCGCCGGTTTGAAACACCATATTTTATGGTGTAAAACCAGGTCATTACGACCTTTCCGGAGCAGTCCAGGGTCGGTCTTCGCTTACCACCATCGCTCCCAGAGGTCACCCGTGGATTTGGGGTAACCGGCAGAATTATGTGTCTTTTCCCGGGCGCGTTGTTATCGGGGTTAAGTAACATTTTGTGTGTCTTTTCCCGGGCGTGTCGTTATTGTATGGTTCCTTTGCGGATGGAGATGTCGAGGTGGTAGTCGGTTTGGGTGAGGTTGATGCCGACATCCCATAGTGCGGGTTCGGGTTTAGGTTCTCTGGTTTGTGGTTTGGCCTGGGGGTTTAGGTGTTCGGGCTTGATGAGCAGGTGCGGGATAACGGGATTTTCACTGTGTAGGTAGCACCACCACTCGACGGCGCGTCTCATATGGTTTTCGGACAAGCCTCGGTGGCTGCGGATTAGCGCCTTGATTTGGGCGTTTATGCCGCCTTCCAGCGCGTTTGTAGTTGATGGTAGCGGCAGAAGTGGCTTGGGCTTGCAGATGAGGGTTCAGGAAAGCGAACAGGGTGCCTCTACGGGTCTGGCTTGCTAAGAGGTTGTAGGCTTTACGGGCGTTTTGATGTGTGTACCACCACTCCTGGTTTGATCTAACCCAGGAGGGGACATCATCAGGGAGTATTTCGCTGCGGCGTTTTCCCTTTGGCCAACTTGTCAGCCAGAATCTTTCTCGCCAGACGAACCGTACAGAAACGCCGATTAGGAATCTCCTCCGTGCCGTACAAACTAGCCAAGTCAGAGAGCACATAGCCATCAAAAGCCATGTTGTGAGCCACAATCGGCCTATCACCAATGAAAGTCATCACTTGGTCTGCGATGTCTGACCACTGCGGCGCATCTTGGACGTCCTCCGAAGTAATACCGTGTACCCACACATTAGCAGGATTGAAATAATCAACTTCTGGGTGAGGACGTAGCAATTTGTAGTAGCTGTCCGAAAGCTTCCCTTCACCATCAAAGGAAACCAATCCCACCGCACAGGCAGAACGACGCTGTTCATTGGCAGTCTCAAAATCGATAGCAACAAATTCACGCATAGGCATCCTCCAACTCTGGCAACAGCCAATTACTGTGGCAATTCTAAATGACCAACAATCCGAAAATAGGCGCTTCGCATCCAGAAAAGTCAAGATTCAATGTCGAAGGGGATCGAATCGTTACGGAACGTGGCTCGAATTCCCGGCTGGCACCTCATGAAATCTAAGCCTCGGGAGTCAGAGGAGGGTGCCCCAGCAGGAAAATCACCGGCGCGAGTCAGACCACGACCGGAGATTTGATTTCTAGCTGCAAGCCCATCGCGGCGAGTACTTTGGTGACGGTTCGCCAAGAAGGATTGCCATCCGCAGCCAGCGACTTATACAAGGACTCACGTCCTACACCTGCCTGGAGGGCAACCGCAGCCACCCCCCGCGCCTTCGCCACATCACCCAGCGCCGCTTGCAATACTGCGGGATTCCCGTCCTCAAGTGCCGCATTAAGATACGCCACGACATCAGCCTCGGTCTCTAAGTATTCACTGGCATCCCAGTCACTGATTTTCACTACCATGAATCCTCCCTAATAATTTCTGCCACCAAATCCTTGGCTTTATCGATATCACGCTGTTGTGTTGATTTGTCGCCACCCACTACCAGCAACATAATCTTGCTACCCTTGGTCACGTAATAAACCCGGTAACTCGGACCGACATGTATTCGCAGCTCAAAGATGCCGCTACCAACCGGCTTAGTGTCGCCCACAACCTCGTCAGACAGCCGACACCGCTGCAAAGCAATGTTGATTCGTGCTCTAGCCTGGACATCCTTGAGACGACGGAACCAACGCTGATACACGTCAGTCTGTTTGATTTCCACCAAATTAGTGTATCCCAGAGGATACAAAATAGCAACGACGGGTGCACCTCAACCAATCTAGCCTAAACCACGCCCGGAAAAGGCGCGTTCGCCCACTAAAGAGGCCTGATGAAATCCCAAAACCTAAAGGGCAAGATGCCTCTTTAGCCCGGCCGCAAAGCAACCGGGATTGTCTTGATGCCACTGGTGGCGGGCACCGGGGACTATCACCAGTCGCGCCCCCGGAATTGCCGCTGCAATATCCCGAGCGGCCGCCAGGTTCGCCCAGTCTTTCGCCCCGCAAGCCACTGTGGTGGGAACCGCGATATTCCCCAGTCCAGCAGTCAAATCCAGGTTCGCAACCGTCCGTAACACAGCTAGTAGTTCTGCTTTACTAACCCCCGGTGGGCACACCGTTTTCGCCGGTAGTACCCGCATCAGTGCAGATTGCACCCGCATCAACACCTGCGGAGGTTTTGCTTGCGGCGCCGACACAAACAGCGAAGCAACTTTGTCGGGGTACTGACAAGTTAGGTTCAGCGCGACGATAGCACCCAGCGATAAACCCACCAGGTGAACAGGCCTCTCCAACGATGCAGCCACGCGCTGTGTGACTGCCTCCAGCGACCAGTCCGCTGTTTCCGCCCCCACGCCGAACACTGCCGCAGTTCGCCCTTCGATTTCAGGTAGTAGCTCAATCACAGGGCGCCAGGCGGCCTCGGTTTCACCCAGACCGGGCAAAAACATCACACGCGGCCTGCCGCCAGTATTACTAGACGCAAAGAATCCGTTGCGTTTCCCCCGTTTTCCATACATGCAATTTATCCTTCTATGGTCACTTCCCGTTGAGCTTCCACAACTCCGTTTAATGGATTCCTGATAGTTGCCAGTGTCATTCGTTAATTTTTGAATCTAAATGATGGATTCTGTGACAGACTCGGATCCGGAGGGTTGTGGCAACTTATCTGCCGTTTACAAAATGCAGGAAATCCTCGGCGCTAATTACGGGTTTTCCCCAGCGCGCCGCGTTCTTTGCCTTATTAGACATAGTCGCCACGTCAGCGGCCACCAAGCAGTCACAACGGGTTTTCGTGACATTATTCACGGGATGGAACCCGGCAGCCCACGCGATTTCTTCCATTTCTTCACGTTCATAAACCACGCCGTCCAGCATCGCCGTGCCAGTGAAACATATTCGCACCCCAGGGCTCAACACGGCTGCGGCCGGGGGCGCGTCACCGGCGCGAACTCGTTTCACACTCACCCCGTAAGCCCGCTCGAAATCGGCCAGCGCCGTCTCGGTTTCCACGCAAACCGGGTGCCCCGCGAATTTTTCTTCCAACATCGCCGCCACGTCAGCAGCCTCGCCGTAAGGCATAATCATCAAATCATCCGTCATCTGATAGCCCGTATAAGACACTTCCAGCGGCTGATATTCCACCGCTGGTTGCGTCGTGCCGCCCTCCAACGCCGCCGTAAGAGTCAACTGGGCTCGCTCTCCCGCGCGCATCCCGGCGCGAAACTCCCGCCCACCACCGGAACCATCGGCCGGGGTAACAATTTTTTCCAAACCACTGACCATTCCGTTGCGTTTCAGCTCGGTGTCCAAAATCCCCAGCATTGCCTCGGCATCACTGGAAACCAAGCCGTAGCCGCTGATGGCATCCTCTAAGAACGGCCACGCCTGTGCCAGGGTCGGAGCCGACTGCAGCTGGCTGGCTCCCAGACCGTAAACTGCGGCGGAATCCCCCACATCTCGGGTGGGGTTCACCAGGGTGCTGGTCACAGATCCGTCGGGGAAGGCGACGGCGACCTCGATGGGACGCACAAATCCGTCGGATTGTCCCACCAACACGGCTTCTATCGCACACAGCCGGGTGGTTTCGCGACGAGTGGAACCACTCAAAAACTCCCTGACACGGTGGTCAATCTTCAGGTCTTTAGCGTAAATCCGCCGGTGTAACACCAGGCCTTCCAGCGAGGTGCAACGCGACAAGGCCACATAGAGTTGCCCCGTGGCGCGCGTCCCACCCGTCAGGTCAATCACGGCACGATCCAGGGTTTGACCTTGGGATTTGTGAATCGTCACCGCCCAGGCCAGTTTGAAGGGAAACTGGGTGAACGACCCCACCAGGTGATGTTGAATATCGCGACCAATCACTTCGGGACGGGTAATCTCCCAAGTGTAGGGCTCGACCGCAACCGTATTCCCGTTGCGCAACCGCACGTAGACGCATCCCCCCAGGCCACCAGGATCGGCGGGGTCAATGTCGATATCCACAATCACGCCCATTGACCCGTTGACCCAACGCCCGGCCGCATCGTTGTTCAACAGCATGATTTGTGCCCCGATTTTGAAATACAGGGTTTCTTCAGTGGCGCGGGCACTGCGGTCTATTTCGCCACTAATTTCCGCATTGGCCACAAAAATCTGGCCGTCCAGGCATTCCAAAGCACGGCGATTACGTGCGCTAACAATATTGTTGGTCGTCGCCAACGTAAGCCAAAATTCGTCTTTCGGGGGTTCAAAATCCCGGTCGAAATGGGCATTTAGTGCCGCCTGCACGCCTTTGGTCATCCGTCCTTCGCGAATAGCATTGAGGATATCCACCAAAACGGTGTCTCCGATCTGGCGAAACACTGTCTCCAAGGACACCACGTTGAAAAGGTCAAGATTGAAGTTTTCGGCGGAAAAGAAGTACGGGGTGTGGTATACCGTCTGGAAATACTCGGTTTCCGCTTCGGTGACCACCGGCGGCAGTTGATATAAATCCCCCACCAGCACCAGTTGGATTCCCCCGAAAGGCCGCCCCGGGTGTGGGCCGTATTGTTGCAAGGCCAGGGCTATCGAGTCAAACAGGTCGGCTCGCACCATCGAGGCTTCGTCAATAATCAAGGTTTCCAGTTTTGCGATGGTTTTCACGAATTTTCCGGGTTTGGCTCGTCCGCTGGCGACATCACTCGGGGTGACGTTGGGACCGAAGGAAAACAGCCGGTGCAGGGTGTATCCGCCGACGTTTAGCGCCGCCACGCCGGTTGGTGCCGCGACAACGGTACGTCGCTTTTCATGAGTCGCCATGAAGTGGCGAATCAAAGTCGATTTCCCCGTTCCCGCCTTGCCGGTTAGGAACAGGTTTTCCCCTCGATCCAGGCAGTCTAACGCCCGAGCGAAGTCCTCGGTAATAGTAAGAGCCATGTACCAAATTATATGTTTCGCGTGACCGTGGTGGAGTCATGGACACATCAGACCACATTTCCGATATCTCGACATCGAGATAAGCCTGTGACCTGGGTTTCACCCAGCCTTATATATTAACAAAGTGCTTATGGGTCCATCGAACCTGACCTAACATGTTTTCTGTTATTTTTCACAAAAAAATCGTTAAGTTGTGATACACTGGCTGTTAGCCGCGTCAAAACCGGCACGACTCCCCCTATAAATCGATTGCTTTTCAACGACGAGAAGAGGAAAAATATGAGTGAAAAAAAGCATCTAACAGACGGCCCCTTGGTACTGGCTCTGGATTCTTCCACCACCTCCACCAAGGCGATAGTGGTGGATGCGGCTGGAAACGTCTGGTACACCGCCAAGGAAAACATCCAACTCCACACCCCCGCCATGGATTACTATGAGCACAACCCAATTCGATGGTGGGAAACCAGCCGTGCAGTGTTGGCACAGGTAACCAGCCAGCTCAGCCCGGCGCAACGCGAACGCGTAGCAGCTATCGGATTAACCCACCAACGCGAAACTTTTGCCCCCTTTGACAAGAATGGACAGCCGCTTCGCAACGGAATTTTGTGGCTAGACGGGCGTGCCACCGAACAAATCCGACGCTACGGTAACGACCACATCCACGAGCTATCAGGCAAACCTGCCGGAGTGACCCCGGGAATCTACAAGATGGCCTGGGTCAAAGAGCACGAACCCGAAATCTTCCAGAATGCTTACAAGGTAATGGACGTACACGGATACATTGCCTGGCAGCTGACCGGAAAGCCCGTGTCCTCCCAAGCCGCAGCCGATTCCCTGGGACTGTTTGACATTCAAAAACGCGACTGGGCACCGGAATTGTTGGAAATCGCCGGGGTGAAACGCGAACAAATGCCTGATTTGGTGGTTCCATCTCATGAAATGGGAACCCTCAAACGTGAGCTGGCCGAAGAATGGGGCATCAAACCTGTACCCATCATCGCCGGCTTGGGCGATGGACAGGCCGCCGGCATCGGCGCAGCGGCGGTCACTCCCGATGTCGGATTCCTGAACCTGGGCACGGCGGTAAACGCCGGCGTAGAATCCCCGATTTACAAGTACGACAAAGTCTTCCGCACTCACGTATCGGGCATCCCCGACAACTACGTCTTCGAAGTGCTACAGTCTTCCGGCTCCTACTTGGCGGGTTGGTTCCGTGAAACCCTGGGTGATCCGAAACTGTTGGGTGAACCTGACCCCGCTCTCGACGAAGCCGCCGCGAAAATTCCACCCGGCTGCGAAGGCTTGGTCACCTTACCGTATTGGAATGCGGTGCAATCCCCGTATTGGGACTCGGTGGCACGTGGAGCTGTCGTGGGATGGCGCGGCACGCACTCCCGCGCACATATGTACCGCTCGATTTTGGAATCCATCGGTTTCGAGATGCGCTTCAACCTGGACTCACTGGAGCGCGGCACCGGTACCAAGATTACCTCACTGCGAGCCATGGGCGGAGGCACCCGTTCGAAACTGTGGCGTCAAATCATGGCTGACACTACGGCTTTGCCGATAACCATCTGCCTCGAAGATGAAATCTCGGCTTTGGGTGCGGCCGTACTAGCCATGGCCTCCACGGGAGTTTATGGCGATAACGATGTCGCCAACGCGGCACGGCACATGGCTCAATACGGCGAGACTATTGAGCCCGATATGGATAAACACGAACAATACCGAGACGTAGCCAAGATACAACGCACTTTGTACCCCAAGCTTAAGGATACTTTTGAAAGCCTCTATGAACTGGCTCAGAAATACCCTTCAACCAGGCCAAAGTCCCCCGCTGCGGAATTATAGATTGCAACTCATGAAAAGAAAGGAAAACTGATGTCCACAATAACGATTTTAGGAGCCGGAGCCATGGGCTCGGCGCTGTGCACCCCGATGATTGATGCCGGATGGGAGGTGCGATTGTGGGGCACCTGGCTAGACGACCATCTGTTAGACGCGGTCAAAGCAGGCAAAAACCATCCCCGTACCAACGAGCCCTTGGCGCAAGGTGTTAAGCTCTACCGCAGCGACGAACTGGAAAAAGCCTTGGACAGCGCGAATGTGGTGGTCATGTCTGTCGCCTCGGTGGGGGTAGCGAAAGTCACCGAATTGGCACTACCTGGCATTGTCAAGGCTGATGCTCTATGGCTAACTTCCAAGGGCTTTTGTGCCAAAGAAGACGGCGAGATTCAACTGCTGCCCGACGCGATTCGCCGCATCGCTGCCACACAAGGTTACGACCAGCTCCCTCCGATAGTGGCGATTGCGGGTCCGGTGAAAGCCAATGAATGCGCCGCTCGTGAACCTACCGCCACGATTTTCGGGTGCCGCGATGGACAGGTGTCGCTGCGATATGCCCGGCAGGCACGCAGCCAGACCTATGCCATCGAAGCTAGTGACGACGAAGTTGGGGTAGAGATTTGCGCTCCGATGAAGAATGTTTACGCCATCGCGCTGGGGATTGCTGACGGTTTACAAGAAGCCACCGGGGTACCACATCACAATCTGAAAGCCGCGACTTTCTCTCAGGCGGTGCGTGAGATGTCGTTGTTGGGGGCTGCATTAGGTGCCAAGGAATCCACCGCATTCGGCTTGGCGGGCGTGGGAGATTTGGAGGTCACCGGCCTGTCAGGACGTAACAAGTTCTACGGGGTACGCCTGGGACGCGGAGAGAATCCACAAGAAGCTCTGGACGAGATGGCTCGCTTGGAACAAACTGTCGAAGGCGTACCGGCAGCTGCTTTGGCGCAGAAATTCGTGTCCCAAAAAGCCCCGAATCTGGTTGAAAAACTACCATTGCTACAAGCGGTGGTACGGATTTTGGATGGTAAAGTCGAGGATGTCAAGAGCTTGGTCGGCCAGGCGGTGCTGCCCGTGAAACCTTAAAAGTCAATTTTGTCTATGGTATTTTCTAGAAGGTAATTCCCTTTTTGAAAACTGTAGAGGTGGCAATGCCGGTAACGAACCTAGATCCCGAGTCACGGCGACGAAAAATAGTCGCCGTCGTGACTCGGGAAGGTTCTTGTCACATTGACGACTTGGCTCAAATGTTCCAGGTGTCCGCGATGACGGTTTACCGTGATATAGCGGATTTGGAGCATCTGCAGCTGGTAACGCTCCGACGCGGCGAGGTGCAAGCCGCCCAGACTTCGCTGAGTGAGGCCGCTGCAACGGTACGCCTGGGTGCAAAATCGGATTTGAAGCACCGCCTCAGTGACAGGGCACGTAGCTATCTGCGGCGGGGACAGTCAATTATGGTTGACGACTCGTCCTCTACAGTGCCACTGATTTCGGATTTAGCGGATTTGTGCCCAATTACCGTGGCGACGAATGCCGAATTTGTGGCGCAAAGGTTGCGGCTGCAAGAAGGGGTAAAGCTATTACTGTTAGGGGGCGAATACGAGAGTTGGGCCGAGGCGTATTTCGGGGAGTTGACCGAGGCTTCGATTTCTCGGTTGCAGGTGGATTGGCTAATAATGTCGGTTTCCGCTATCACCGACGGGTATTGTTATCACCCCCAAGAGAACGTAGCGCGCACTAAACGCCAGATGATTGCGGCCGCACGCCAGCGTATTCTAGTGGCAGATTGCTCTAAGTTCTCTCGAGCCGCGCTCTACAAGATTGGCTCTTTGACCGACTTTGACATTGTTATCACCGATGCACAAACTCCCCCGGAAATCGTGGCGGCCATGCGGAAATCTGGCCTGCAGGTGGATGTTGTGTAGCGGTTCGCCGCAGTCGGTTGCGTGTGTCCATCTTGGCGGCTTCATGAGGTGCCATCCCCGATTTTGAGCGTCAATCGGAAACCATGCCAGTCCCTTGTTTCAGGGATGCCTAGGGTTTTTTCAGGGGTGTCCCCGATAGCGCGCCGCGATGCGGCGCGCTTAGTCTGGAATTACTTGATTCGAACGAAGGAGTAATTACCAATGAACGCTTCCACCCCGCAAACACCTCATGAAAACGGCTTCGCGCCCCTAAACGCAACCGCACCAGTCAGCCCCGTCGCTAACCCAGCCGGCAACTCAATCGGCGACCCAGCAGGGCTCGGGGCAAGCAACGCTAGCCCTTCGGGATTCGCCGCGCCCGTGCCAACTCCCGATGTGACCGAAACGCCCCGCTCCGCTATTGCGACCCTGGCCGATGTAACCAAGGTGTATGGGAAGGGCCAAAACGCCGTCACAGCGTTGAACCACGTGAACCTGGGGATTCGTGCCCAAGAATGCACCGTGATTATGGGACCATCCGGGTCGGGTAAATCCACGCTGCTGCACGTTTTAGCCGGGCTGGATGCGGTTACTTCCGGCACTATTACCGTGGGTGGTACCGAGATTACACGCTTGCCGGACAAGCCACTGACGAAGTGGCGTCGCGAACAGATTGGCTTCGTGTTCCAGTCTTTTAACCTGGTGCCCACCTTAGATGCGCGGGCAAATATCGAGCTGCCGCTGCGTCTGGCCGGGAAAACTGTTGACCCAGATTGGTTCCAGGCTATTGTCGAATCCTTGAATCTTGGTCAGCGCCTGCGCCACAAGCCCTGGGAGCTCTCCGGGGGTCAGGTGCAGCGCGTGGCGGTGGCGCGAGCCTTGTTGTCGCGACCGGCAATCTTGGTGGCCGACGAGCCGACGGGTAACTTGGATTCGGTTTCCTCAGCGGAGGTTTTGGGACTGCTGGGCAAGGCCGTAAAGGACTTTGGGCAAACCGTGGTGATGGTGACTCATGACCGGCGAGCGGCGGCGATTGGCGACCGGGTGCTGGTGGTTAAAGACGGCCAGATTGTCCACGACCTCGCCCATCCCAGTGCTGACCAGATTGCGCAGGTGGCCTAAATGCGCGGATTACTCTCAGCGAATTTACGAGCCGCGAAGTCCAGTTACGTGGCCACCGCCCTGGCGATTGCCCTGGCAGTAGCATTTTTGCTGACCTGCCTGGGACTCGCGGGCGGCATGAAAGTGAAAATGGCGCACAATCTGGCACACAATGTGACCGGTGCCGAAATCGTGGCCAGTATTAAACCCAATAGCTCTGTGGACGTAAAGGAAGGCCAACCCGGCCCCCTCGACCTGGTGGCTAAGGATTTGTCTGTCGCTCACCGGGAGTGGGAAATCCTCACCCGCTCCCGTTTTGCCGCACAAATCAGCAAGCAAAACCATTCCAACCACAGCGAGGTGCTGGGATTAGCCCAGCCACGCTTTGATTCCGGCGAACTAGCCAAAGGCACTCGCCCCAAAGCTGACACAGAAATCGGCTTGGATGCTTCGATTGCGAAAACCCTGGGAGTTGGGATTCAAGACCAGGTAAACGTGGAAACTTATGACCCGAAAACAGAGCAAACCGTGACCCAAAACTTCACGGTGGCGGGGATTTACAAGGCTTTACCGGGGGCTTTCCCGACCTCTTATGTCACCAGTGCGCGACTGCAAGAGTGGCAAGGGAAAAATCCAATCAGCAATTTGCTGCTCGTGGCCTCCCCGAACGGAGAACTGGGCGGCGGCGCTTCCCAGGCGCAAGCATTAAACGAAATCCGCAATCTCCTCGCAAAACACCACGCCACCGAAGCAATCGATGTCGCCACCTTTAACCAATATCTCTCTGACCAGGTAGATCGCATGATTGGCGGAAACGGGCTGCTGGTGATTCTGTTGGTGTTCCCGCTCTTGGCCGGGGTAACCGCGATTATCGTGGTGTCGGTTACCTACAGTGTGCTGCTGACACGGCGGCGCCGCACCCTCGCCCTGCTACGCGCGGTCGGAGCCACCAAAGGACAGCTGCGTCGTCTATTTTTGAAAGAAACCCTGCTGGTCGGAGCGATTTCCTCGCTGTTGGGGATAGGCATCGGCACCCTTGCCACCGGGATAATAAACCACGAAAGTGACCTGACTCGCACCTGGGGCGAATCTTTCGGGGTGATTGACTGGCCAATGCTCCTAGCCTGTTTCCTCAGTGGCCTGATTATTTCAGTTTTGGCCGGATACGCCCCGGCACGCCAAGTCTCTAAGGTCACCCCGATGCAGGCTTTGGCCGAGGAAGACCCCTATGCGGTGGTGCAAAAACGCCGAATTGTGAAAACCGGCTGTGGCGCGTTCCTGTTCCTGGCCGGCACGGCAATCATGGTGTGGGCCACGATGCAGTCCTATCACCTCATGCATCCCGGCGAGACCAGCGACACTTTCAATAATTCGGCGGCCACAATGTTTTTCCTACTGGCTATGTTTAGTGGGGCGCTGTCGTTTCTCGGCCTGCTGTTGCTCACCGCTGTGGTACTGCCCTATCTCACCGCCGCTTTGGGGCGGCTTTCCCCCAAAAACGCTATGATTTGGCGGCTCGCAGCGGAAAATACCCGGCGCAATCCTCGCCGCACCGGCGCCACCGGCGCGGCGCTGACCTTGGGGGTAACCCTGGTGGTGATGATGCTCACCGGAGCCGCCTCGATGGAAGCCACCGCCCAATACACAATAAATACCAAGAAACCCCTGGATTTCACGCTGTATTCCGTGGATGCTCCCTTGACCGAGGACACTATCGCTCGCGCCGAGCAAGTGAAAAACATCGAGAAAGTCGCGCCGGTTCCGGCCTTGAAAGGCCAGGTTACCTTGAATAAGCCAAGCGATAAATACTATTTCCCCTATGAGCCGAACACCACAGTGCTCCTGGCCGAAGACGTGGCGGCGGACGATATTTCTCGCGCTCCCTTGACCCACCCGCAACCGGGTCAGATTGTAATCCCCAATCTCGATAAACACCTGGTGGGTAAAACCGTCACCGTGACCTGCGGGGACAAGACCCTCAAATTCAAAACCCTAAGTGGCAACTTGAGTTTTGTACAACTGCATCCCGCTGACCTCGCGAAACTGCGTAGCGCGGATAATCTACCCTATACTCAGGCGTTTTACGCCAAAATCAAGGACGGCATAACTTCTGCCGAGGTGGAGCAAATCGCCAGCGACCTGATGGCGCTAAACCCCGAGTTGCGACTGGAAAGTGAGGCTTTTATGCGCGTCATGTTCACCGAGATGTTGCAGGCCATCATGTGGGGTGCCGTAGCGATGCTGGGAGTATCGGTGGTGGTGTCCCTGGTGGGGGTGGCAAACACGCTGGGCTTGTCCGTGTTAGAGCGGCGGCGCGAAAACGGTTTGCTGCGCGCCCTGGGTCTGACCCGGTCGATGATGCGGCTGATGTTGACCTTCGAGGCATTCCTGCTGGGTGTCGGTGGGGTCGTTATCGGTCTGTTGGCCGGGATAGGTTACGCTGTGGCCGGGATTTATGCCCTGCCCATTGGGTTCGAGGACGACGCCCCGCTGGTACTGGTGGTTCCTGGACTGGCTTGGGGTGCGGTCGCTGTGGTTTTGGTGGTGGCAGTGCTGGCCTCGGTGTGGCCGGCCCGCAGTGCCGCGAAAGTCAGTCCCGTAGAGGCTTTGGCACACGACTAAGCCGGAATTGCAGTGGCACCTCGTGAAACGGTTCACGTTTCACGAGGTGCCATCCGGGTTTAAGCCGTATATTTCTAAAATCGCCCTTCCCTAGTGGCTGAGCGTCAAGTACACCACTAGCGTTGCAATCAATCCGCCGGCTAGAATCAACACCGTCACGTCAAACACCGTGCCACGCGCCCGAATCCAGGAGCGGCGATTACTAATCCGCCAGGACACTACCAGCAGCATCAACACCACCAGTCCTCCGCTGGCAATTTGCCACCAACCCGCGACCGCAGCCGCAAACACCGCGATGATGCCCAAGCCTAACACCCACACTTGCCAGTGGGCGTGGGCATCGAAGGGGTGGGGGGTGTCTTCATGAGGTGTCACCTGGGGTTGTGGCTCAGGCACCGAATCCAGGCTGCGCCAGGTTTTCGGGGTTATCGGCAAGACGATGGAGTCTGCGGGTATCGGTGGCTTGCAATCCGGGAGGATTGGCGGCTCCCCGGGATTTAGGGATGCCGGTGGAACCGGGGGAAGTACTCCCCCGGTTCCACTTTGTTTGTCAGTTTTCGCCTGCAATTCCGACTAGCACCTCATGAACTCTATACCTAGTGGAAGAAGTGACGCACCCCGGTAGAGTACATGGTGATTCCGGCCGCCTCGCAAGCCGCGATGGTTTCATCATCACGAATCGAACCACCGGGTTGGACGATGGCTTTCACACCCGCGTCAATCAGAAGCTGCGGTCCGTCCGCGAACGGAAAGAATGCATCCGAAGCGGCCACGGCTCCGCGAGCCCGCTGCGGGGCATTAGCCACTACCAAGTCCTCGGCGCGAGCCCCACCGGCCACATCGGTTTGCTGTCCCGCAGCCGCATCCCCGGTTTCGCGTCCCCCCAAGGTATTGGCGCGTTCCACCGCCAGGCGGCAGGAATCCACTCGGTTAACCTGCCCCATACCGACCCCCACGGTGGCACCGTTTTTAACCAGCAGAATCGCATTAGACTTGGTGGCACGAATAGTTTTCCAGGCGAACTCCAAATCCTGCATCGTCGCTTCGTCTACGTCCGGGCCACACATCTTGGTCCAGCCTTCGCGAGAGTCCCCCGGCGCATCCACGTCGTCGCGTTGTTGGGCAAGGTAGCCGCCACTGATTTGGTGTATCTCTAGCGAGCCACGCACCGGCGGAGTCACTCGCAGTACCCGCATATTCTTTTTGCGCGCCAAGACTTTTACAGCTCCCGGCTCGAAGGAAGGAGCCAAAACCACCTCGGTGAAAATCGGAACAATCTGTTCAGCCAGTTCGACGCTGACCGGACGATTCACCGCGATAACCCCACCGAAGGCCGAAACCGGGTCGCAGGCATGGGCTTTGCGGTGCGCCTCGACTACATCCTTACCGATGGCTATTCCGCAAGGGTTGCAGTGTTTAATAATCGCCACGCACGGTTCTTTGTGGTCATAGGCCGCGCGAATCGCCGCATCCCCATCGGAGTAGTTGTTGTAAGACATTTCCTTGCCGTGCAGCTGAATCGCATAGGCAATCCCCGGAAGTGGCGCTGCTTGCGGGTCGGCACCGACTCGATCGCATTCCTCGATATCATCCAGGTCAGGGTGCGGGGCACATTCCGGACAAGGACAGTCATCCGAATTATCCGCCAACTCGGTGGTGAGCTGATTCATATCCACGTACAAAGCGGCCGCTTGGTGGGGGTTTTCCCCGTAACGCAGGGTTTTCACCTGGTCACCAGACATTTCCAGCCACTCTGGCAGGGGGGAATCCTCGGGTTCTTGGTCGTCATCAGGGTCGATGCCCATGGCTTCCAGAGCGAAACGCGTCAGTTGTTCGTCAAACCACGAGGCCACCGCCGCGTCATACTCAGAGGTATGCGCGAAGGCTTCCGCCGCGAGAATCCGCCGTTCCCTCAGGTCAAAACCTCCGTTCTTCGCGGCATCTATCACTTTCTCGTAGATTGCCGGGGAAGTCACCACCGCCACCGAAGCGTGGTTCTTGCCGGCCGCCCGCACCATCGCCGGGCCGCCAATATCAATCTGTTCCACGCATTCTTCAAAACTTGCTCCGGATGCCACCGTTTGGGCGAAGGGATACAGATTACAAACCACCAGGTCAATGGGTTCGATGCCCAGCTTCTTCATCTGTGCCACATGTTCAGTTTTGCGCCGATCGGCCAAAATCCCGCCATGGATTTTGGGATGCAGCGTTTTGACACGCCCCTCGAAGCATTCCTGGAACCCGGTTACAGCTTCGACCGGGGTGACGGGCAGTCCCGCTGCGGCAATTTTCGCCGCTGTAGATCCGGTAGAGAGAATCTCGACGCCGGCAGCCACCAGTTCTTTCGCGAGTTCTTCGAGTCCGGTTTTATCCCAGACACTAATCAGAGCCCGCTTAATCGGGACTTGGGTGGCACTATCACGTTCGATTGATTCGTTCACGGTTCGCCTTCCTTTTTGAGTTTTGCTCGATATTTAAACAATTACACACCACATTTTACCCGATGGTAAGTTTTCACATGTTCAGTTCAGTGGTGGGCAGCGCATCCACATTCTTTCCCGTTATTTTGTAGGAAAACCGGGTGGCTGCCACCGCGACGCGTCGATGCGCCAAAACCAGCGTAGCACCGAAAGGTACCCCCCAGGCAATCACCCCCGCATAAAGCGTGGCCGGAGTGGGGCCAACCGCAATGAGCCGACCCGGCCCGAGACTGCCGCTGACCGCCGAAATTATTACGAACCCGCCCCCCAGTAATATGGCCAGCATCAAAGCCAGAGACAACATCGTGTCGCTCAATGGCACCTCATGACGCCGACTCATGAGTAGCCCCCCAAGAATCCCCGCGATAACCGGAATCGCGACGGGCCACCAGCCCACAGGAGTATGCGGTAGCCACGCGAGGAACGGCACCGGCGGTAAATCGCCGCTGATAACCTGACCGGGCGAGAACACCGTATTTTGACCCACCGTGAAGCCCGAACCCACCAGCCAACTCGCCGTCCACCCCAGCAAGGTCGGTAGATACGCCAAAACCCCGAAGGCCAGCGCCACCGAACCGACCCAATCCGGATGCAGACTGACCCAAATACGGGTCATGTCCCCCCACCCGCAGACGACTCCAGCCAGCAATGCGAGAGCGGAAACTCCCAGCGTTATTCGACTCAGGACTCGTACCAGGCGCCCGGTCAACACCAACCACGGCCACGGTTCACCGCCAGGAAATACCTCCCCCAAATTCCACCACGACAAGCGGCGTGCCACCGCCAGGAACACCACCAGCGCGAAAATTCCCAGCGTCACGAAAGCCGTCCACACACTCAAGTGGGTTCTAGCCCACCCCAGACACAGTCCGGCGGGCAAAACGAAAGCCAACAACCCCCACAGTAAAGCCCACGGACTAGCCGGTTTCGCGGCACGCAGCGAGACCGTCAGCAACACCCCCACCAGACAGGTTAAGCCCCAAGGCACCAGCGAGAACTTTAGGGTGGTAGCGGTGAAAGTAGCGCCGAAGCTCATAGCGAAAGCCCCATTTCCTACCATCATAGCATCGCGCCAAGTAGTGGCCGCCATAGCCGGCTGACTGGCGGTGAGCACCCAGGAAACCACCGCCAACATCACCAGCAGCGCCCAGAAAACCAGCCAGGACTGAAAGCCCAGCCATAAAGCACGCCAGGTTCCGGCGGGGAAAAGTTCGTGGCGAGCGGGTTTAGTAAATAAAACACGCCATTGGCGGATTGAGGTCGATATGCCAGGTGCAGAAAGGCGAGTTTGGCTGTCTGCCGTATTTGAACCGCTTGAATCGGAAGGAATATCCTCCCCGATAACCAGGTTAGAGGCACGCCTCGAGTCGCCTCGCGAGCTGATTCTGCCCGGTCGTTTCGAACCCCGCGAGGGCACAGTCGGGAAATCACGAGTGTCTTTCCGACGACGTTTCCCCCCGTTAATGTCCATCTTTACCAGTATAAAGGCTCGTGCCCCGCCGGAGTTGGCAGGGCACGCAAAAACGGCTAAAAACCGCGTATGCTGGAGCAAGTTAGGAAGTGCTAACGGGCGCTCATGATTTCGCGGGCAATCCGCGCGGTTTCCGAAGGGGTTTTACCCACCTTTACCCCTACCGCCTCTAGGGCTTCCTTTTTGGCCGCAGCTGTCCCCGAAGAGCCCGAAACAATCGCTCCGGCATGTCCCATGGTTTTGCCTTCCGGGGCGGTGAAACCCGCCACGTAGGCCACCACCGGCTTGGTGACGTGTTCCTTGATGTAGGTGGCCGCGCGTTCCTCGGCATCTCCCCCGATTTCACCAATCATCACAATTAGCTTGGTTTCCGGATCTTGCTCGAAGGCCGCGAGCGCGTCAATATGCGTGGTACCGATAATCGGGTCGCCGCCAATCCCGATACAGGTGGTAAAGCCCAAATCGCGCAGTTCATACATCATCTGGTAGGTCAAGGTTCCAGATTTCGACACCAAACCGAGATGCCCGCGCGGGGTGATATCCCCGGGGGTAATTCCCACATTTGACTTACCGGGACTGATAATTCCCGGACAGTTCGGCCCGATAACCCGCACCCCGCGTTCCCGGGCATAGGCCAAGGCGAAGTTCGCGTCTTGTACCGGAATATGCTCGGTGATGACCACCACCAAATCCAGTCCCGCATCCACGGCTTCAAGAATCGCCCCCTTGGCGGCAACTGGGGGCACGAAGATTACCGAGGTATTCGCACCGGTCGCGGCCTTTGCTTCGGCTACAGTGCCATAAACTGGGATGCTAACGGTACCGCCCTGGAGCTGCTCAGCCAGTGGCCCATAGGGGGTGATATCGAAATCGATACTGGTGCCGGCTTTTTTAGGGTTTGTGCCCGCCACAATCTTGGTGCCATAAGCCAACATACGCGTGGTGTGTTTACGCCCCTCTGAGCCGGTCATGCCCTGGACAATAATCTTGGAGTTTTCGTTTAGAAAAATCGACATTTACGTTCCCCTTTCCCTTACTTTGCGGCCAGTTCGGCGGCTTTGTCGGCCGCTTCGTCCATGGTTTGCACCATGGTAATCAGCGGGTGGTTAGCAGTCCCGAGGATGTCGCGTCCCTCGCTCACCTTGTTGCCATCCAGGCGTACCACGAGGGGCTTATTGGCACTGTCCCCCAAAATCTCTAAGGCACCCAGAATGCCTTTCGCGACTTCATCACAGGCGGTAATGCCCCCAAACACATTGACGAAACAGGATTTTACTTGCGGGTCAGTGAGAATTACTTCCAAGCCTTTAGCCATGACTTCGGCCGAGGCACCCCCGCCAATGTCTAAGAAGTTCGCGGGTCGAGTACCGTATTTTTCCCCGGCATAGGCCACCACATCCAGGGTGGACATAACCAATCCCGCCCCATTACCGACAATCCCGACTTGCCCATCGAGGCGCACGTAGTTCAACCCGGCTTCTTGGGCTTTTAGCTCGCGTTGATCGGCGTCTTTTTGGTCAACCAGTTCGGAGTGTTCCGGGTGGCGGTAGCGGGCATTATCATCCAAGGTCACCTTGGCATCGAGCGCAATAATGTCTCCGGCCGGGGTTTGCACCAAGGGGTTTACCTCTACCAAAGTGGCATCCTCGTCAACATAGGTCTGCCACAGTTTCAAAATGACCGGGACAACTTTCGATCCGGTTTCCGGGTCAAAGCCGGCTTGCTGGGTAATCTCCGTGGCTAAGGTTTCGTCCATGCCAGTGCGGGGAATCGGCACTTTCGCCAAGGCTTCGGGTTTTTCCTTGGCCAAACGCTCGATTTCCATCCCCCCTTCCACCGAACACATGGCAAGATTTTGGCGGTTAGCCCGGTCGAGCAGGATAGAGAAGTAAAACTCCCGTTCGATATCCACCCCCTCAGCTATCAGGACGCGATGTACCGGATGGCCTTTAATGTCCATCCCCAAAATATTTTGCGCCATGGTTTCGGCCTCGCCCGCGCTGCGAGCCAGTTTCACCCCTCCGGCTTTGCCACGTCCCCCGGTCTTCACCTGGGCTTTCACCACCGCCAACTCGGCACCCAGCTCCCGGTATGCCGCCGAAGCTTCCGCCGGAGTACTGGCAACGATTCCGCGCTGCACCGGGACTCCATTCTTGGCGAACAGACCTTTTGCTTGATATTCATACAGATCCACGCTTTTCCTTCCTCGTGTATTTATCTCGACATCGAGAGATTACCTTTAGTGTAACTCATGTCTCGTCGAACTGCTTCATTTTGTCACAGATTTTTCGCATGCCTCGACATATTTCGGGATATCCTGGAAAGGAAGCGCTTAGCCAAACATGCAAAGGAGCAACTCATGAACCACGACCACAGCGCAACCGACCCCGAACTGCGCTACACCAAGGTTCCCAACAAGATTTACGAAACCGAGATGTACCGGCTGCAAACCGAACTGGCGAAGTTGCAGCGCTGGGTGAAAACCACCGGAGCCCGCATCGTCGTAATCTTCGAAGGACGCGACGCGGCTGGCAAAGGTGGCACAATCAAGCGCCTGACCGAATACCTTTCCCCACGGGTGGCTCGCGTGGTAGCCCTCCCCACCCCCACCGAAAGGGAAAAAACCCAATGGTATTTCCAGCGCTATATCTCCCATCTGCCCGCAGCCGGGGAAATCGTGATTTTCGACCGGTCTTGGTACAACCGCGCCGGGGTGGAAAAAGTCATGGGTTTCGCCACCCCCAGCCAGGTCAAACAGTTCATGCAACAATGCCCCACCTTTGAACGAATGCTGGTAGAAGACGGAATCTACCTGCGCAAATACTGGTTCAGCGTCTCAGACAAGGAACAATACGACCGGTTCCAACGTCGCTTGAACGACCCCTTGCGCCAGTGGAAACTTTCCCCTATGGATTTGGAATCCATCAGTCGCTGGGAGGATTATTCACGCGCCAAGGATGAGATGCTGGTACACACCGATACGACAACCTGCCCGTGGTACCATGTACCCTCGGATTCCAAGAAAGCCGCGCGGCTGAACATGATTTCGCATTTCTTGGGTTCCATCCCATATACGGATATGACCGACGAAAGCACGCCGATTCGACTGCCCGACCGCCCACCTTCCACCGGTTATGTGCGCCCACCCCTGGCGACTTCGCAGTATGTGCCCGACCATGCCGCCGAGGTTGTCGCCCTGGTGCGACGCGGCGAATCCCCCTTTGTCTTGCCGGATACTCCCGTAGAGCCGGAACGCAAGTCAAAGAAAAAGAAGAAAAAGCACCACAAAGACTGAAGACTACTGCGGGGTGAGCGGCGCAAACTTGAGCAGCAAACGCTTGGTGGCGCCGGTCTTGAACTTGACCCGGGCAATAGCGCCCGTGCCTTCGCCTTCGAGTCCGAGCACCTTGCCGTCCCCGTAAATGTCGTGGTGGACTTGCTGACCGACGTGTAGCGCCGGGATTTCGGCGGCCGCCTTGGGTTTAGCGCTTTTCTTGGGTTGGCTAGACTCGCCGGATTCACGCAGCGAACGCGCGGTGGTAATCGAGTTCGTAAAGCGAGCGGTATCGGAATCGTGACCATCCCGGCGGGCGGAAATCTTTTTGCGGGAAAACCCACCAGAATAACCGCCATAGCCCAAACCACGTCCTGAGGGCGTGAAACCGGAAGCATAGCCGGCGGAGCGACGCGACCCGTACCCGTAGCTGTCCTCCGCAGCAACACCGCGCGAAGCCAAACCGCCATAAAGATCCATGTCGGTCAGTTCCCGCCGATTATCCACGTACTGCGCCGGAATATCGTTCAAAAACCGCGAGGCCGGCATATTCATGGTGTCCCCAAATACCGTCCTAGCCGCCGCTCGCGTGAGGTACAGCTGCCGACGGGCTCGGGTGACCGCCACGTAGGCCAAACGGCGTTCCTCTTCGATGGCCTCGGGGTCGTCGAGGGAACGGGAGTGTGGGAACAGCCCGTCTTCCATGCCGGTGACGAACACGGTGTTGAATTCGAGTCCTTTCGCGGTGTGTACCGTCATCAAGGTGACCTCGGGTTTGGTTTCGGGGGCGGGGTTGGGGTGGTCGCCCGATGCTTCGCTTACGTTGGTTTCGGGTTCACGAGGCGCCATTTCCTTAGCAGCCACTTCCTTGGAACCTTGGTCGGGCAGCTGATCCGTATCCGCCACCAGCGAGATTCTTTCCAAGAAATCCGCGAGCCTCGAGTCCGGTTCCGACAAAGAAAATTCTTCGGCCACGGCGTGTAGTTCCAGCAGGTTTTCAATCCGCGCATCGTCTTGGGGGTTATTGGAAGCGCGTAGCTTCGGCAGATAGCCGCTGTCCTCTAGGGCGGTACCGAGGATTTCATCCAGTGGAGCCCCGGCTTCGTCCAGGCCCCGCAGGTTATCCAAGAGATTCACTAGGCTCGCCAACGCGGTGGTGGCTTTGGCCGAGAGTTGCCCCTCATGAACCCCACCCGTTATAAACCCGCGCATGGCCTGACCGAAAGACGTGCCGGAAAGGCGTGCGGCCTCGCGGATTTTGGTTTGCGCCACGTCCCCGAGTCCACGTTTGGGCTCGTTGAGGATTCTAAGTAGGTTTCCGTCATCGGCCGGATTCGCCGCCGCTGTCAGATACGCGATGGCATCTTTGATTTCCTTACGGTCATAGAACTTGGTTCCCCCCACCACCCGGTAGGGCACGTTTTCCCGAGTCAGCATTTCTTCCAGGGCGCGTGACTGGGAATTCGTACGGTAAAACACCGCGAATTCGTCCCAAGGGGTGCCCGCCGTGTGGGCATCGCGGATTTCGCGAATAATAAACGCGGCTTCATCTCGTTCGGTGTCGGCGGCGAACATAATCGCTTTGGGACCGTCCCCGGCCTCGGTCCACAGGTTCTTCTTATGTCGCCCGGAATTCTCGGAAATAATCGCGTTCGCCACCGAAAGAATCGTCCCGGTGGAGCGATAGTTTTGTTCCAGATACACAGTGGTGGCACCGGGGAAATCTTGCTCGAATTCCTCGATGTTGCGGATGGTGGCTCCTCGAAAGGCGTAAATCGACTGGTCGGAATCCCCCACTACGGTCAGTCCAGCCCCGGGATGTGCCCCCAGCGCCCCGTCCAAGCGCGGGTCTCCCAACGGGTCGCGAGCCAACAAACGTACCAGCTGGTATTGCGCCGGATTGGTGTCCTGGTACTCGTCAACCAGGACGTATCGGAATTTATCACGGTATTTAGCGAGGATTTCGGGGTGGCGTCGCCACAGATAGACCACTTCGGCAATCAAATCGTCAAAGTCAAACGCATTGGCGCGTCGAAGTAGTTGCTGGTATTCCGCGTAAATCTCGGCCGTGAGTTGTGAAATCTTGTCGGGCGCGGCCATCTCGGCAAATGTGGCCGGCTCTACCAATTCGTTCTTCGCGTTCGATATCCTAGCCGCGAAAGACTTCGGAGTGAAGCGTTTCGGGTCGAGCCCTCGCCCTTTGATAATCCGGGTCAACAGGGCTTTCGTGTCGGCCGTGTCATAGATAGAAAACGAGCGGGTAATACCCAAGGTTTCGGCCTCGGCGCGCAAAATCCGCACACAAGAGGAGTGGAACGTAGAAACCCACATGTATTTCGCGGCGTTACCCACCAGGGTTTCCACGCGTTCGCGCATCTCGCCAGCGGCCTTATTGGTAAATGTAATCGCTAGAATCTCCCAGGGGCGAACCCGCCCGGTGGCCAACAGCCAGGCAATCCGGCGGGTCAGCACGCGGGTTTTCCCCGATCCCGCCCCGGCCATCACCAAAAGTGCCCCGCCCGGATGCGTCACCGCCTGGTATTGGGCGGGGTTTAAGCCTTTGGTGATGGCGGTGATTCTTTCCTCTCGCCAGGTCTCGAGGTTTGGGGCGGTTTCAGTGGGGTTTAGTGGGGGTTCATGAGTGGAGGATCCGGGCAGCGCCGCACTGTTGGGAATGCTAGCCCCCCTGGATCCGGAAAGTGACAAAGCCGAAAATAGGTCATTCACTGCGGTTTACCCCCTGTTTAACGCTTGCAATTTGATCCGATGTAACCGCGAATACGGATGCCATTATTTCCTTTCTAAAACTCCCCGATCAATCCTAGACTGTTTTCGCCACCCCGTTAAACCTGAATCCGTACTCAGTTGATTCGGCGTTCCGCCGCCCAGCGTGAGAGCTCATAGCGGTTGGAAAGCTGCAGTTTGCGCAGCACCGCCGAGACATGACTTTCCACAGTTTTCACTGAAATATACAGCTCCGAGGCAATTTCCTTATAAGCGTAACCGCGAGCTATCAGACGCATTACCTCGAATTCGCGGCTGGTCAGCGAGTCGAGCTCGTTGTCGGTTTCGACAATCTCGGAACGAGTGGCCCCAAAGGCATCCAGGACGAAACCCGCCAGCCGCGGGGAAAAAGCCGCATCCCCCTCGGCCACCCGAATAATCGAGTCAACCAAGTCTGGGGTGGAAATGGTTTTGGTGACATATCCGCGTGCCCCGGCACGGATTACCGCCACCACGTCTTCGGCGGCGTCCGAGACCGAAAGTGCCAAGAACTTGGTGGCTTCGTTTCCCGGGGCAGCGGCAACTTCCGCGCCCCCACCGCCGTGTCCACCGGGTAGGTGCACATCCAGCAAGGCCACCTGGGGTTTAATCTTGGTCACCGCCGCAATGGCTTCTTCTACGGTGGCCGCTTCCCCCACTATCTGCACTTGTTGGGGATACTTAGCCAGCTCAGAACATACCCCGGCTCGAAACAGGCCATGGTCGTCAATCACCAACACCGTCACCGGCTGCTGGATGCCGTCTGTCGTTTCTGGATTTTGACTCATTGTCGTTTCACTTCCATCTGTACCTCGGTGCCGTTTTTGTTGCTGCGGATTTTGGCGTGTCCCCCGTGTCGTTCCAGACGCTCGATAATCGATTCTTTCACACCATGGTGTCCTTCGGGAATATCATCCACCTGGAAGCCCGTCCCATGGTCACGCACGAAGCAATTGGCGGTGTCCGCACCGATTTCAAGATACACCGAAAACGCGGGGGCGGCGTGTTGCGCGGCGTTGTTTAAGGCTTCCCGAGTGGCTGCCACTAATGAATCCGACCACGCCCCTGGCGGGGCATCCCCCACTGTCACGGTTTCAAAAACCACTCCATAGCGATCCTCGATCTCGCCGATTATGTCTTTAATAACCTGCACCAGGGATTGGCTGACATCCGGGCGGTCTTCATAGAGCCAGGCGCGCAGTTGGCGTTCCTCGGCGCGAGCCAGTTGCGCTACTTCGGCGGGGTTGTGTGCCCGGGCGCGGATTAATGCCAGAGTTTGCAACACGGAGTCATGCAAATGGGCCGCCATATCGGCGCGCAGGGTTTGCCGGGTTTGTTCCGCTAGGCTGGTCTTGAAATCGTTCCAAAACCGTGCCCACAAGGGCAGCCCCGCTAGGCTCAGCAAGGCAATCACGACCAAGGTCATCGCCCCGCCTTTGAGGGCGTCCTTCCAAGACAGGGTGCCACCGACCCATACCATGACCCCGAGTACCACGGCGATTACACCGGGGCCTGCCAACAACAGGAAGCGTGAAAGTTCCAGGCGCGAACCGTCCTGTTTCGAGGCTCCCGCCCAAATCATGGACACCCCGCCCATCACCAAAATCGCCACCATTGCGGGGCGCCCTCGCGTTAAAGCTTCCGGCCCTTCCCAGGCACCCACTATCGCTAAAACAATCAAGCCCAGCGCCAATAGCACCACCGGCATAATCGCCAGGTAGGGGTTTTTCTCGGATTTACGCGTGGAATGAGCCAGGCGTAGCGGCTCGGCCAGCCGGGATTCGCCGGCAGGCAAGGCCTGATGCGCCCAAGGGTTTCCCGGCGGCACAAAAACCCAAAACCACAAATAGAGCAGGATTCCCACTCCTATGAAAGGACTGGACAACACGAAAATCGCCCGCATTATCCAGGGGTTTATCCGCAGATGAGCGGCCAGTCCGGCGGCTACCCCAGCCAAAATCCTTCCTTGACTGCGGGTGGCTCCATCATTCGCTTGGGGGCGGCACAGTGGCAGACGCGCCGCGCTCTGCCCAGCGGCGGGATTGGCGGTTGGCGGCCAGGATTTTTCACTCATGTATTTAGTGTGCCACGAGCCTGGGAGCGAAAAAATCGGATTCGGGGATAACTCAGGGTACAACCAGGGGAACCCCTTATGGTTTCAGTCTGGAATCCGGTAAAGAATAGAAACATGGATGAAAATAATGCCGCGAATTCCCTGCCCGATGCCACTGAGTCTGCGCCTGACGCCGCTAATGGTGCGCCTCGTGCCGAGCCAGCACCTCATGAAGCTGGAAACACCGACACCAACCAAAACAGCGCGCCTCGTGCCGAGTCAGCACCTCATGAAACCGAAAGCAACCCCGCCGACGCAACGAACACGACCAGCGCGACCGACAGCGCCGCCAACCCGAGCAGCGCCGCCAACCCGCCCGACAGTTCCGGCGCGGCCGAGGCTCCCAACACAGACATCCCCACCGACACCTTCGCGACCGGAAACCACCAAGTCCCGCCGCCCCGCCTGGGATTCTTTGACCGGCTGCGGGCTGCCACCTGGAAACGCCTCGAGACCAACAAGGTCGCCGGCGGCGTATGCGCCGGACTCGCCGAAAAAATGGGTATCGACCCGATAATAGTGCGAGGCATCGCCGTAGTGCTGATACTCTTTACCGGCCTCGGCATGTTGGCCTACGGCCTGGCCTGGCTGCTGTTGCCCGAGAAAACCGCCGGCCGCACCCTGTTCGAAGACGCTAGATACGGGCAAGCCCAGCCGATAATGGCCTTCCCGATTCTGTTGGCTGTGCTGGGATTTTTCCGGGTTTTTCCCGAAATCAACGTGTTTACGCAGCCTTTCGGCATTACCCCCTTAGCGTGGGTTTTCGGAGGATTCGGATGGGTTTCCCACCTGAGCGACTACTTTGGTTCCAGTGCGATACCTGCCATCTTTATCTTCTTGGCATTTATAGCTGCGGGCAGCATCGTTATTTGCGCCACGATTTGGGTCTGTATGCTGTTTTACCGGCGCAAATACAACCAGGCTTGGACGGTAGGGCTGCTGGTTGGTTTCGGTTCCCTGTTGGGTACCATCGCCGAAGTCATCCTGATTAACTCTCTGGGTAATTTCCCGGCATTCCCGCTTTTCACCATGACTTTTATGGGCGTTTTGGGAATATCCCCGATTTCCATCCCGGCCTTCATTATTTGTGCGGTGGTGGGAGCCAGCAAGCGTAATACCCCGCCTTACCAGCCGGGTTACGCTCCTGGTGCCGGGGCGGTTCCCGCCAACACGGTTCCCACCAGCGCAAATCCCGCCGGGGGCACCTTTGTGTGCAGCACTTCCTCCGCCGGTAGCCCTGGCTTTGCTGGTGGCGACTCCGGCTTGCCGCAGGGTGTTTCCCCCGCCAGCGCGACACCAGCGGCTCCCTATACTTCTTATGTGGCGGGGATTCATGAGGTGCCAGCCCCAAATACGGCGCAACCGGAGACTACCGCCCCTGGATTTACCCAACCTAGCTATGCCCCGCCGGTACCGACGACAGTTGCAGCGCTTCCCCCGCGACCGGAGCGGGTGGCCGGGCCGT
Source organism: Mobiluncus mulieris ATCC 35243 (assembly GCF_000160615.1). GTDB lineage: Bacteria > Actinomycetota > Actinomycetes > Actinomycetales > Actinomycetaceae > Mobiluncus > Mobiluncus mulieris. The sequence continues at coordinate 149,916 of NZ_GG668519.1, forward strand.
CTCGAGCCTTTAACCTGGCAATCGCGGGTCTGGTGCTACTGGTGATTTTCGCCGGCAATCTAGCCCAGTATTTCCAGCTTTGGCCACGCCCGGAACAGTATTGGCTGGTAAATACGGGGGCTATCACGGTTGTGCTTGGGGTCGGAATGCTGGTGTTGACTTTGCGACGCCGGCGCACTTCCTGGCTAGCCTGGGTCACCCCATTGGTGGTGTTTTTGGCGCTGGTGCCGTCATTAGTCGCCGCCGAGATTGCTCCCGAGGTGCGCGGTCTGACTAAAAACTGGAGCTGGGAAAACTTGCCCTCGGTTTTGGACGACCATGAAATGACCCTGTATCCCGGGGATTCCGTGCAAGGGGTAGATGCGAATTACAATATCGATTTGCGTGGACAAAAAGACACCGACCCGATAGAGGCGCAAAGCGTCAGTGGCATCATCAATATTTATCTCCATCCCGACCAGCCGGTGCGGGTAAAAATGCAACAGTTTTCCGGCGAGATTCGGCTCTCGGCGATGAATTCGTGGACGGAACCGGGCAACCCTAAACGTGGTTTCTTGCAACGGGCTCGCACTGACACAAAGCGACCCCAGTATTTGAGTGCCGATGGCACCCGGCGGGTGCTGTTCACCGACCGGGCGTTGCAGGTGGAAACCAGAAAGGTGATTTGGGGGGCTAAGGCTGCCAAAGGGAAAACCTACCTCTTAGAGAACGCCGCCGCCCAGGGGAAAGTCGATGTGCAAGAGATTACGGTAGCCTGCGTGGATTGTACGGTGTCTATTTACGAGCGTCCCTCCGAGGTGCTGTGGAATGGTAAGGTTCTGCCCGATGGGCATTTCCTAATCAACTATTGGTTGGATGAAAACTCTCAGCGGCAAGAATTGGACAATGGCAATGCACTTCCCCCCGTTTTAGCCGCCCGAATAGCCACGCGGACAGATCGTTTAGCTGGCCTGCCGGCAAAAGAGATTGCCCCCAGAGTGGATTCCCATAAGCCCTTGACCCTAACTGAGGTACAAGACGGCGCCTTGGGACCGTGGGAGGATAAGAATAACGATGGTTTCAATGACCTTTATCAGCCCGGCGGCTCACAGTGGAAAACCGGAGACACCTTATTCAATCCGAAAACCGGCGCTCCACTGCCTTATCAGCCGAAAAAGCCCCACTTAGACGATACGGTTTCGGAATCCCGAGACGATTCCGAAACCGAGGAACAAGATAATTCCGAGGAAAACGATGAAACTGAGGACACCGACCCAGATGAAGGGATGCCATCATGAACGAAACTGAAAATCCTAGTATTACCCCCGCCGGGGAAGCCGACTCCGTTGCACCACCCAGCGCCGGCTGGGTTATGCCCACTGCTGCTGCGGTGCATGAGGAGCCAGCCGAAACTCCACGCGATTCTTTGGAAGCCTCCGCCCCGTCTCCAATCACGAGCCTCGACTTTGGAGATGGCAAGGTAGCTGACAAAATGCCCGACACGGCTAAACCAAAAACAACACCCCAATTGAAAGAAAAGCTGGGGCTAGTGGACTTGACCTTTTCAATTGTGTTTATCGTTGTGGGTCTGGCGGCTATCGCCATCGCCCTGGGCGCAAAAATCGACCTGTGGGAGCTCAACTTAGCCCTGCTGGGCACCGCCGGTGTGGTGCTGCTGCTTGGCGCTTTTATCACTGCCCGCAAGTAAATCACGCCAGTACACCGGAGTTTCACGGGAAGTTCCGGGTTTCACAATCCTGGTCGCAGTTGTTTACCGGCCTTAATCACGGTGAGCCTGGCCAGGGTGGCTAGGGAGTCCACAATGGTGGGGTCGGTTATCTGCAGGTCTTTATAAACCACAGAGAGTTCCGTGCACCCACAGATAACTGCATCCGCCTCGTTTTGGCGCAGTTTATTGATAATTCCGAAAAACAGCTCTCGACTTACGGGTTGGCCGGCTTTCACATAGCCATAGATAATTCCCGAAATCTCTTTTTGTAACTGTGCCGAGGGCACCAGGGCTTCGTATCCAGCCAGTTGCAGGGTTTCCTGGTATATTTCCGAGGCGATAGTACCTTCGGTGGCCATAATTGCCACTCGTTTGATTCCGCCAGCGTTTTTTCTGCCGATTTCGGCCACGGTTTCCGTCACGATATTAACTACTTCAATATCTACTGCCTCTACCACGGCCTGCAAAAAATTAGTGGCGGTATTGCAAGGAATCACCAGGAATTCCGCTCCAGCGTCCTGCAATTTTCGGGCATCTGCGGCCATAATCGGGGCGGGCGATTCGCCCCCGTCCAGGAGGGCAGCGGTTCGGTCAGGGGTGGAAGAATGCTGAGTTATAATCAAATCCACATTGTCCTGGTCGCTTTGGGCTTGGGTAAAATCAACAACCGTTTTCAGGAAATACACCGTCGCCAGTGGCCCCAGACCCCCCAGCACCCCCACGGTTCGATTCATAGCTGTGCCTCCTTGGAATCTAGTGCCTATACCGGATATCTTCTGAACGAATACATTACCAGCCATTCCTAACTAAGGACTTTATCCTAGGCAGTCTCGCTGACAATACTAGGCAACGTGTATAATCTGAGGAGTGACATCAGTAGGTAAAGCTCTCGATTTTTTGCCCCTAATTCTGGGTACCGACAACAACGCCTATGGCGTGGCTCGAGCTATCTATGAAAACTATGGCATAAAAAGTGTTTGTCTGGGCAAACGAGGGTTGGGCTACACTTCCGATTCCAAAATTCTTACTCGAGTGCTCAATCTGCGCATGGGTGAGGACAAAGTTCTGCTGGATACTCTAGAGCAGCTTTCGGTTCGCTACCCTGAGGTCAAGAAAATTATTATTCCCTGCGGGGACAGCTACGCCCAACAGGTTTCCCGTAATAAACAACTCTTGGAATCGCGGGGGTTTCTCTTCAGCGCTGTCGATGCCGGACTGCAAAAGCGTTTGGAAAACAAGTTGGATTTCTATTCAGTTTGCGAGCAATACGGCTTGGCTTACCCCAAGACTTTTGTGATTACCGAAAAGATGGTTTCCGCCGGCGATGTTCAGCTACCCTTCGATTTTCCGGTGGCTTTGAAGGCCAATGATTCCATCGCCTATCTGGGGCTGAATTTCGCGGGTAAAAGGAAGGCCTATCGTATCGAGAATTCTGGGGAACTCAATGATGCCCTGCACCGGATTTATGCCGCTGGATATACCGGCAAGATGGTGGCTCAGGATTTTATTCCTGGTGATTGCGCCCAGATGGCGGTGTTGAATGCTTATGTGTCTCGCAGTGGCCAAGTCCGGATGATGTGTTTCGGGCAATGTGTCTTGGATGCGGTGTTACCGGCAGAAATCGGAAATTATCATGCGCTTTATACCACCGATGGTTCCGAGGTTTACCCCGTGTTCCAGCGTTTCTTAGAAGAAATCGGCTACACCGGTTTCGCTAATTTTGATTTGAAGCGTGACCCGCGCGACGGGGTGTACAAGGTGTTTGAAATTAATTTGCGCCAAGGCCGCAGTTCTTTTCACATGGATTTGGGGGGCTGCAATTTCATTACCTATTTGATAGACGATTTACTAGGTTTGGATGACGGAAGCAAACCGGCGCATCTGCATACGGAAACTGGGAAAATGTGGCTCTATGTTTCGCCTTTCCTGGTGAAACGCTATGCGCCCCCTGCTATCCGCCAGCAAGCTTTGGAAGTCCTGCGGCGCGGCTACGGTTTCACTCAGTGGTATGAAAAGGATCGGACGTGGCTTCGTTGGTTGCGTTACCACCGCGAGCGACTTTCGAGTCTTAAAAGCTACTGGCATTACGCTAGGCGCCCCGGTCGCGCTTAGTTTCCAGTCATGCTTTCGCCGGCGGGTTCATGAGGTGCCATTTTTCTTTCGGCTTTTTACTGTAACGGCACCTGATGAAAATCCAGATAAACAGAGCCACCAAAAGTCAACCCTGCCACATAAGCTTAAGTGGTTTCGGCCTGGCATGATGCCAGGCCGAAACCACATTCCCTAGTTTAAGAATTTAGTACTGGATATCTCCAAAGTCGCGATCCTCGTCCGGATGCGCCCGGCGCGTGCGACGACGCGCCCGTTCCCGATGGCGAGGTTCCCCATCACGATCACCCAAATCGCGGCGTTCGCGGCGAGGTTCACGCGACTCACAGCCTTCATTTTCGCCAGATTCACCGGAATTTTCATCCGCTGTCGTGACTGCTTCATCGTCCACCACCGCGAGCAAGCTGAGCTTACCGCGCTGGTCGATTTCACCGATTTCAACCTGGACTTGCTGTCCAACCTGGAGGACATCCTCGACATTCTCAACTCGCTTGCCACCAACCAGGCGGCGAATCTGAGAGATATGCAGCAAACCGTCCTTGCCGGGAGTCAAGGAAATAAACGCCCCGAAGGTGGTAGTTTTCACCACTGTCCCCACGAAACGCTCCCCTACCTCTGGCATCTGGGGATTCGCGATGGCGTTGACTGCATCGCGAGCAGCCTCGGCCGCCGGTCCATTATCAGCACCGATATACACCGTGCCGTCATCCTCAATGGTCAGCTCTGCGCCGGTGTCCTCTTGAATCTGGTTAATCATCTTGCCTTTCGGCCCGATAACCTCACCAATCTTGTCCACCGGAATATTAACCGTAATAATTCGCGGCGCGGTTGGTGCCAGCTCGTCAGGTGTATCAATCGCGGCGTGCATCACATCCAGAATCTTCAAACGGGCATCACGCGCCTGACCCAAGGCTCCCACCAGCACATCGGAAGGAATCCCGTCCAACTTCGTATCCAACTGCAAGGCAGTGATGAATTCTTTGGTTCCAGCGACTTTAAAGTCCATGTCGCCAAAGGCATCCTCAGCACCCAGGATATCAGTCAAGGTCGCGAAGTGTGTCTGGCCGTCCTCGCCTGGTTCACTCATGAGCCCCATGGCGATACCAGCGATAGGAGCCCGCAGCGGCACTCCAGCATTCAACAGCGACAGAGTAGAAGCGCACACCGAACCCATCGAAGACGAACCATTGGACCCCATAATCTCAGAGACCTGGCGAATCGCGTAGGGGAACTCCTCGCGCGAGGGAATTACTGGAACCAAAGCCATCTCGGCCAGGTGTCCATGCCCGATTTCACGACGTTTGGGCGAGCCCACCCGCCCGGTTTCACCCGTGCAATAGGGCGGGAAATTGTACTGGTGCATATAACGCTTGTGGGTAATCGGACTCAAGTTATCCAACTGTTGTTCCATGCGCAACATATTCAGCGTGGTCACACCCAACACTTGAGTTTCCCCGCGCTGGAACAAAGCCGACCCGTGAACCCGCGGCAGCACCTCTACTTCAGCAGCTAAGGAACGAATATCCTTGCAACCACGTCCGTCAATCCGCTTGCCCTCGTGCAGTACCCGGGCACGCACCAGTTTCTTTTCCAAAGCCTTGAAAGCAGCCTTAAGTTCCTTTTCTTGCTCCTCGAACTCGCCACCTTCCACGGTCAATTTTTCGATAGCCGCATCACGAATCTCAGTTTCCCGGTTTTCGCGGGTCTGCTTGTCGGCAATTTGAATTGCCTCGGACAAATCCGCCTCAACTTCGGCTTTCATCGCCTCGAAGTGGTTATCCTCGTAGTCTGGGAACAACGGGTATTCTGCGGTTTCTTTCGCTGCCTTTGCGGCCACCTCAGACTGAGCGCGGCACAGTTCGCGAATTACTGGTTTCGCGGCTTCCAGGGCACCAGCCACGACTTCCTCGGTTGGCGCTTGCTGACCGGCCTGAATCAGCTCCCAGGCGTTGTCACCACCACCGGCTTCTACCATCATGATGGCCACGTCCTCGCCAACTACGCGACCGGCTACCACCATGTTAAATGTCGCCTGTTCCATCTGGGGATAGGTCGGGAAAGCCACCCACTGCCCGTCAATCAGGCTCAGGCGGGTACCACCAATCGGCCCGGAGAAAGGCAAGCCAGCTAACTGGGTAGACATGGATGAAGCGTTAATAGCCACCACATCATAGGCCTCGTCGGGATGAATCGCCATAACGGTGTCTACAACCTGAACTTCATTGCGCAGCCCCTTCACAAACGCAGGGCGCAGTGGGCGGTCAATTAGACGCGCCGCTAAAATCGACTCCGTGCCGGGACGCCCCTCACGACGGAAGAACGAACCGGGAATCCGACCCGCCGCATACTGTTTCTCTTCGACATCAACTGTCAAAGGAAAGAAATCAAACTGGTCTTTGGGTTGCTTACCCACAGTGGTTGCGGCGAACACCACAGTTTCCCCATCCAAGGTCACCATCGCCGAACCGGCAGCTTGGCGTGCCAGCAAGCCAGTTTCGAAGCGCAATACACGCTTCCCAAATTTTCCATTGTCAATAACTGCCTCGGCAGCCGTAATTTCAGGACCCTCCAAAGGAGCCCTCCTCTTCTCTTTTGGTAGCGTCGGCGGTCATCGATCGAGACCCACGGGCGGTCTTTCTTCACGGAAAGCTTCCGTACCACTGGCCACGTCCGGAGGTCACTACCGAGGACCGAAAGACGCTGATTCTAACTTTTACTAACACATCATCGAGATGTTCAAACTACCTCAATGACATAAAATAGGGCTGACTGGATGTATCCAGTCAGCCCTGCTACAACTATCGACGCAGACCGAGACGGTCTTTCAGACTACGGTAGCGTTCGATGTCGACTTCCTGCAAGTAACCCAGCAGACGCTTACGCTGGCCAACTAGCAGCATCAAACCACGACGGGAATGATGATCATGCTGATGCGTTTTGAAGTGCTCGGTCAAATCCTTGATGCGTTTGCTCAACAAAGCAACCTGCACTTCCGGCGAACCGGTGTCACCCGGATGGGTTGCATATTCAGCAATAATCGCGTCTTTTTCTTCCTTAGTGAGTGCCACTGGCTCTCCTCTTTCTCGTTGCGCGCAGCGCCGGGGCTTTTCCCCACCGCATCCAAGGCGCGGCCGACATGACGGCTTTATAAGTTTAGCACTAGGGTCAATAACCTGACGAATCCCCAGGGTACACCCCATAATTTACGTCACTTTGCAAATGGCACCTCATGAACCCGCCCCGCCCTGGGGAAACCACCGCCCTCACGTTTTTGCTAGGGTAAGATGGTGCAAATTTTTCATGAGTCGCCATCTAAATTCGGCCCCTCCGTCGTAACTATTGGAACTTTCGACGGGGTTCACATGGGGCACCAACAGATTATTCGCCAAGTGGTGGAACTGGCGCGCGAAAACCACCTCAATTCCCTCGCTTTGACCTTCGACCCGCTGCCACGCCAGGTGCACCAACCATCCCCGGGCAATAAGCTGATTTGTACCCTGGGCGACCGGCTCTTATTCCTGGCGGCGCTAGGTTTGGATGCGACTTGGGTGCAACACTACGACCTGGATTTCGCGGCGCTTACGCCAAAGGATTTCGTGGTGAAATGCCTGGTGGAACCGTTACAACCGCGAATTATTGTGGTGGGTAAGGACACACGTTTCGGGGCGCAAAACTCCGGGAATATCGTCACTTTAACCGAGCTGGGAGCAAAATACGGCTTCGCCGTTCAGGTCGTCCCCGACATTATCGACCCAATTACCTCAAAACGCTGGTCGTCATCATGGGTGCGGCGCCTTTTAGAGGCCGGTAACGTGGATCAGGCCGGCTATGTTTTGGGGCGACCGCACCAGGTGCGCGGCCTAGTAGTACATGGCAAACAACGTGGCCGCCAGCTGGGTTTCCCCACCGCCAATCTAGACGCGGAATATGTAGAGGCGATTCCCGCTGACGGGGTGTACGCGGGGTGGGTGCGTCGAGCTTATCCCCACGGGTCGAATCATCCCACTTCTCTAGAGGCTCTGCCCGCCGCGATTTCGGTGGGGACTTCCCCGCACTTCGGGGATGTGGGGCGCACCGTCGAAGCCCATGTCCTGGGGCGTTCCGATTTAAACCTTTATGGCGAAGAAATCGTGGTTCAGTTCGTACACCGTATCCGGGAAAACCGCGCTTTTGAGTCCCTCGATGCCCTGCTTTCCCGCATGGATCAAGACCTGTTGGAAACCGCAACCGTGCTGGGTGTCCCCCACGCCACTCGCCTAGCCCCCGACGCCGTCACTGTTTAGTGACAGGGTAAAAGTGCCGGAATCCGGCCTGAGTCGTGTCGACCGGCTCGGCTACCCCTTTCGATGCCGCCGGGTTGCACAGCGGAGCCGGACGAGTACTGTCACTGCGGATGCGACCCATGAGCCTATTCGAGCGGGGAATTGTCGAATCTAGCGTCAGTTTCGGGAAGCTCCTCATGAACCCGAAGCAACAGATTACCGGTCACACAGACTTCGACCTGGCGAATTACTGCCGCGCTATCGCTCGTAGCGGGTTTCCTGGAATCACGGAAAAACCGGCCGAAGTCACCCAAGAGTTGCTCGATTCGTACCTGCGCCTGATTGCCGACCGGGATTTACCGGACTACGGGGCAACTGTGCGCCGCCCCGAGGCTTTACGTCGTCCCCTTGGCACTATTGGGCGCGTGACGGCGGCGGGAGTGTACTGTGGAGTAAATCAAGCCAAAAAAAGTGTGTCCGCAATCCAAACAAACACTAGCGCTGCAAGAGGCTGCCAATCTGGTTGGCGACGAAACGCGACACCGCGCCCAATCCGCCAGCAATAGTGTAGGACACACTCGGATGAGCCCGCACGAAGGCCGCTAAACTGGGGTTTAACTGGTTCGGCGCGGTCAACAAAATCCCTTTGCCTGCCGCGTAGGCATAGCCCGCGCCGGCCAGGCCATCGGCAAACACCGTGCCGGAAGCCACCAAGTATCCGCCATTCCCAGCACCGAAATTCTCGGCCAACCGGGTCGCGGTCTCATAGCGATTCGCCCCCACAATCCCCTGAGCGGATTCCATGACCGCACCCAGCCCGAAATCCCCACTGGCTCTAAGCGCGGCATAGGATCGTCCGCCCACCGCCCACAAGCGGAGCTTTCCGCCCAGCTTAGCCACACTGTTCCCCAGGGAAGACAGGGCTTGACGGGTCGCCGGAGGAATCGACTGACCCCTCGTGAACAGAATCACCCCGTGACGCGCGGCGACCACCGGACCGGCCGCAATCGCGTCGGGAATATTGGGATCACTGGTAGCGTCCACCAGAAACACGTCCAAATCTTTCAAAGGCACTGAAACAGACGATTTGGCATAGTTCAAACCAACGGCTAGTTCGGCCACCCGAGCGGCCGTCGCAAAGCGATCCGCGCCCGACAGAGGTTCCACACTCACCCCGACACTGGCCAAATCCTGAACCTGCGCCGGGTTCAAAGCCACCCCGCCGCCAACCACGTATACCTGTTTGCGCCCCGAGGTCTTGATGGCATCCACCACTTCGGATTCCACCGCGCCACTATTGCCCATCGACAGCAGAATCGTCGCGCCGCGCGCGCCCACCAAAGCCGCTGAGCTCAGGGCGTCGGGGGCTTTAGTACCCGTGGTCAACACTACGGCATCCCCACTGCCCCCACTCGCCCCGTGCAGCGCCAACGCAGTTGTCACACGGTTCGCCCCCGAAATCCGTTCCAAACGTGATTCAAAGGGATATTCCACAACATTCATAGTGACCTGTCCCAGCCGCACCTGGGCGATATCCTGGAGCCATCCCGCCAGCGGCAAGACTGAACCGAAATAAGCCGCCTCGGCATTACCCCCAATCAAAGTACCCACAACCTGGCCATTTACCACCAGCGGCCCGCCGGAATCCCCATGTTCCGTAGTAACCCCAGGCCATTGGACTTTGTAGCTCAACTGGCCAGTGGCTTGCGCACCGGAACAGTTCGCGGTAAACCGCGAGGGGTCTTCTTTACCGACCACCGTGAAACAACTGGATACAATCCGCTGTTGGGTATTTTGCAAGACGTTTCCGCTGCCGCCCCATCCGTATTCAATACCCACATCGCCGATTCGAGGCTGGCCTTGCGCCAGTCGTGCCGGGGTTACCCCCGCCGCCGGGTCTTTGAGGTGCAGCAAGGCCGCGTCGAACTCGGGGTGAACCTTGTAGTCGTCTACTGGGGCAGAACCAATCCGTTTCGACCCAAAAGAAATATTGATATAGCGGGGGGTTTTCGCAGTGCAATGCTTCGCGGTCAACACCCAAGACGGATCAACCAGGATTCCGGTGCAAATCGAACCAGTGTTGTCATAGTTGGTAATGGAAATATAGGACAACCAGTCGGTGCCGCCCCCGGTGGCGGTGGTGCCACCGCCTATCATAAGTTCGCCGTTTTCCAAAGTGAGCATGGCACGGTTCGCAGCGGCTTCATGAGGTGCTTGCCCGGATTCACCCGTAGTTTCACTGGCGGCCGTGGTGGCAATCTGGGGGGCGTACAGGGGTTCATAGCCGCCGGCTGGAGCACTGCTGGCGTTAACCCCGAATCCTCCGAAAGCCACCAGGCTGGCTGTCATTATCCATCCGATGCGACCTAGTTTCGTGGTCATGTTCTTTCCCCTTTTTCACCGTTTACTCACTAAGTCTAGCAAGTCTCAGCCCTCGCAGTGTCCGCTTCCAGACATACCTAGACTCGTTCTCCACATTGCACAGCAACTCATGAAGCCGCAACCGCTGGGCGCAGCACCCAAGTCGGCTTCACCCGTATCGCCGTATCGCCCACCCGAGGTGTCACTAAAGCTATGACTTGACCAGCTTCGTCCAGCGCCGCCGCGAGCGGCTGGTTGTTATTGTATAACGCCGGGGACGGGGACGGCAGGGTGACGGTTTGTCCATACCCCAGTGCCCGCGCCTGTGTTTCGTCTAACTCTAAGGTGGGGAACAGCGCTTTCACCGCCGCATCCAAAGGAATAATGGAAATTATGCCCTGCGTTGCGACTTCCTCGCCAAGCTCAGCTAGGTTGCGTGCCGCCTCCAGTCCATAGTTCCCCACTCGGGTGCGGCGCAATGCGGTCAAGTGTGCCCCGGTGCCAAGGTCTCGCCCCAGGTCGCGAGCCAGGGCGCGGATATAGGTTCCCGCCGAGCATTCCACGGCGATATCCACGTCCGCCACCGTCACGCGCCCCCCATCAGCTGCGGCTAGTGCCGCCCCTCCCCCAGTTGCCCCGGGGTTTTCTCCGCCCGGGTTTCTCGGGGTCGTCTCTTGCGCCGCGCGGCCGATGCTTACGTCGATTTCATGAGGTGCCAACCCGGATTCCAGCTCCAGGCGAGAAATCGTGACTGGCCGGGATTTCAGTTTCACGTCCTGGCCTTGGCGGGCGAGCGCATACGCCCGTTGACCCGCCACTTTGATGGCGGAAAAACTAGAAGGCACCTGGTGAATCGCTCCCCGGTATGCCCCTAATGAATCCGCCAAAACCGAACCGGTCAATCCGCCCGCCCCTGCTGCGCCCACCACGGTGCCCGCAGCGTCGTCGGTGTCAGTAGACACCCCGAAACGCACCCGCGCCACATAAGCCTTGTCGGAGGAACCCAAGTATTGCAACAGTTTCGTGGCCTTACCCAAGGCGAAAATCAGCAAGCCCGTCGCCATCGGATCCAAAGTCCCGGCGTAGCCGACTTTTTTTTGTCCCGCTATGCGGCGCACCCGGGAGAGCACTTGGTTAGAGGTCAAGCCCTGGGGTTTATCCACCACCAGCAAGCCCGCCCCACAGTCTGCGCCGCGCGGCAACTCGCCCGGATTGGGAGGCAGAAAATCAACTGCCGCGTTCATTCTGCTTCGCTGTTACGCGGTTTTTTGTACGGGTCAGCCTCGCCAGCATAGGTCTTGCCTTTGCGTGCCGCCAGTTGAGCATCGGCTTGTTGCGCGGCCGCCAAAGCATTCTCTACCGCCGCCGCCTGGGCGGGCAGCGGGTCGGGGCAAAACTCCAGGGTGGGGGTCAGTCTGGTGCCCAGATTCTTTCCCACCCGGGAACGAATCACCCCTTTGGCAGAGGCCAGCGCAGCGGCGCTCGCGTTTTGGGCGGAGTCATTGCCGTAGGCAGTGTAGTACACCTTGGCATGTTGTAAATCCCCCGTGACCTCAACCGAGGTTACGGTGACGAATCCGAGACGCGGGTCTTTAATCGAGCCGTTATTCAACATGCTGGCTACCGTCGTCATGATATTCGCCGCGACTTTTTCGCGTCGGGTTTCATCCATGATTACCTCCTAAACCAGACTAGTTACGCGGAATTTCCTTCATCTCCCAGGTTTCGATACGGTCGCCAACCTGAATGTCTTTAAAGTCCAAGCCAATACCGCATTCGAATCCCTCGCGAACCTCGGTGACATCGTCTTTCTCGCGGCGCAGCGAGTGAATCGACAGCTCCTGGTTGACCACGACACCTTCACGCACCAAGCGGGCTTTCGTGCCGCGTTTGATGGTGCCAGATTTGACGATACAACCCGCGATATTGCCGAACTTCGAGGACTTGAAGACCTGGAGGATTTCGGCCGAACCCAAATCGTGTTCCTCGTAGATGGGTTTCAACATACCTTTCAAAGAATTCTCGACATCCTCGATGACCTGGTAAATCACCGAGTAGAACTTCATGTCTACGCCCTGGGCATCGGCGTATTCCGCGACGCGTTCGGCCGGGCGCACATTGAAACCAATAATCACGGCATTATCCACTGTCGCCAAATTCACATCGTTTTGGGTAATAGCACCCACGCCACGGTGAATAATCCGCAAGCCCACTTCGTCACCCACGTCAATCTTCAACAGGGAATCTTCCAGGGCTTCCACGGAGCCGGACACATCACCCTTGATAATCAGGTTCAACATGTCGACCTTGCCAGCCTTTAGCGCTTCGTCGAAGGACTCCAGGGTGACCCGCTTACGACGCTTGGCCAACAGTGCCGCCCGTTCCACTGCCGCGCGTTTATCCGCAATCTGTCGGGCAGTACGGTCGTCCTCGGCCACCAGGAAAGAATCGCCCGCGCGGGGCACCGAGGTGAGACCCAGTACCTGTACGGGAGTAGACGGCCCGGCTTCATCCACATTCTGGCCGCGCTCATTAAACATGGCTCGCACCCGCCCATAGGCGGTACCAGCCACAATCGCATCCCCGACCCGCAGGGTGCCACGCTGTACCAGCACAGTGGCCACCGCGCCGCGTCCTTTGTCCAGATTCGCTTCAATCGCCACCCCACGAGCCGGCGCATCCGGGTTGGCTTTCAGTTCCAGCACCGCGTCAGCCGTCAACAGCACCGCATCTAGCAGTTCCGTAATCCCCTGGCGTTGCTTGGCTGAAATCTCGACGAACATGGTGTCTCCGCCGTATTCTTCCGGCAGCACGCCATACTCGCTCATCTGGGCTTTTACTTTGTCAGGATTGGCTTCGGGCTTGTCGATTTTATTAACCGCCACCACAATCGGCACCTCGGCGGCTTTCGCGTGGTTAATCGCCTCGACTGTCTGGGGCATCACCCCGTCATCGGCGGCCACCACGATAATCGCAATATCCGTGACTTCCGCACCGCGCGCCCGCATCGCGGTGAAGGCCTCGTGACCAGGGGTGTCGATAAAAGTAATCCGGCGTCCCTTGTCAGCCTTTTTCAAAGTAACCTGATAGGCACCAATATGCTGGGTAATCCCACCGTATTCGCCTTCAACCACATCAGTATTACGAATCGCATCCAGTAACTTGGTTTTACCGTGGTCGACATGCCCCATCACGGTGACCACGGGAGGACGTGTCTCAAGGGAATCAATATCATCGAGTTCCTCGGCCTCTAAGTCAATGTCGAAAGACTCCAGGATGTCACGATCTTCATCCTCGGGGGACACAATTGTAATGTCATAGCCCAGTTCCGTGCCCAACAGCTTAAAGGTGTCTTCATCCAAGGACTGATTAGCGGTGGCCATCTCGCCCATGTGGAACAAGACCGTGACCAGCGCAGCGGGGTTCACATGTATCTTTTCTGCGAAATCAGCCAAAGATGCCCCGGAGCGAATCCGGATTTCCTCACCGTTACCCTTAGGAATGGAAACCCCACCGATTACGGGTGCGCTTTGCTCTTCGATTTCTTGGCGTTTCTCGCGGCGCGCCTTGGACTTCTTGGATTTGCCGCGCCCGAAAGCCCCCTGGGTGGAGCCGCGTCCCCCTCGACCCCGGTTGGTAGGAGGAGCTGCAAAGTTACGCTGGGAATCACCGCCGTGTCCGCCGCGACCCCCACGTCCGGGGTGGCTGGGGGCATTGCCCTGTCCGTCGCCAGCCCCACGCGCGTGATCACCAGGTTTGGGTCGGGCTCCCCCCGAGGCAGGTCGGGGCATGCCCTGTGCCGAAGCAAAGGGATTGTTCCCGGGACGCCCGCGCCTAGAGCCGGGTTTGACTCCCCCCGTGCCTCCCGGACGGGGCATTCCCTGTGAAGAGGCGAAGGGGTTGTTTCCGGGACGAACTTGACCAGGTTTAGGCATGCGGGCTCCCGGTTTGGGAATTGCACGTCCCGGGGCGCTCGTGTTGGGAGCGGTGGGTTTCGCACTCGGAGTGGGTACCGGAGCCGTCGGGGTTGTTTCGATTGGGGTGGCGGCGCGCGGAGTTGACTCTGGGGTTTTTTCGACAGCTTCAGCTTCCACGCTCGGGGTTTCACCGACTTCATGAGGGGCTTCCCGCTTGGGCTCGCTCGCCCCCTCATCACGGACTTCCTCGGTTTCCACAGTATCGACCGCAGTAGTGTCCGTCATAGCCGGAGCTACTGTCGGTTTCTTAGTAATATCCGCTGCTGCTTTTTCTGCCGCTTTCGCTGCTTTCTTAGCAGCTTCCGGACTGAATTTACCCAGCTTCTTTTCTTCGAAATGCTTGGTTATTTTCTTAACCACCGGGCTTTCTACCACGGAGGACGCCGATTTAACGAACTCCCCCGCGTCCTTCAAGACATCAAGCATCGTCTTAGAATCAGTCCCGAGCTTTTTTGCAAGCTCATGCACGCGCATTCGTGCCACGTTTCTCCTTGTCCTTCACCGGTCTGCCCGGTAAAAGACAGACCCTCAATCGTTGGTACTCATCGGGTACTCATCGGGTGCCCAACATCTTCCAACCCGCTTCCTTAGGTCATTGCGAAACGCCCCGAAGCTCGTGCTTTTGGTGGAACGTTTCTATCGGATGATACTCATAGCGCCTCATGAACCCAACAGGAGCGAGGCCAAAAAAGCGCCGGAAACAGTATACCTAACTTAACGCGCAGTAACTAACCCGCCCAAAAGCACAGCTTCCCCGCCGCAAAGCGACGAGGACAGCCGGGCTAGTACTATAAACCGATGCGCCGCTTATTATGCTGAAGTCGCACCAACCTCAGAATCCGAATGGATATCGATGCCCCAACCCGTCAACCGGGAAGCCAGGCGGGCGTTTTGACCTTCTTTACCGATAGCCAAGGACTGTTGGAAATCGGGCACCACCACCCGCGCCAAACGACGATCTTCATCCAAAACTCGAACCGAGACGACTTTCGCGGGGCTCAACGCATTAGCAATGAACTCTACCGGATTATCAGACCAATCAATAATGTCGATTTTCTCGCCGTTCAACTCGTTCATCACCGCTCGTACCCTAGAGCCATTCGGACCAATACAAGCCCCCTTCGGGTTCATACCTTTTTCTAGGGCTCGCACCGCTATCTTGGTGCGGTGACCCGGTTCGCGCGCCACCGATTCGATAACCACCAGCCCCTTTTCAATTTCGGGAACCTCGCGATTAAACAGGCCCTGCACCAAACCGGGATGGGTGCGGGAAAGCTCGATATGCGGGCCTTTCATACCCCTCGCCGCGCTCAAAACATAGACACGAATCCGCTCTCCATCGCGGAAATGTTCACCCGGAGCCTGTTCGGCGGGGGGAATAACTCCCTCGATATCCCCCAGGTCTACCGCAATGAACTTCGGGTCTCGAGCTGCAACGACGACCCCGGACACTACCTGGCCGATGCGTTCCTTAAAATCCCCCAAGACTTGCTTGTCTTCTTCCTCTTGGAATCGTTGGATAATCACCGATTTAACAGTGGCGGCAGCGGTACGCCCAAAATCCTCGGGGGTAACTTCGACATCACCCAAAGCATTACCCTCTTCGTCGAGTTCAGTCACCCACACTTTGACTTCTCCAGTTTTACGGTCAACCTCGACACGAGCCGGTGCTTTGACCCCCGACTGGTTGCGGTAAGCCTTTAACAAGGCCTCCTCTACTGTGGCCACGAGCGATTCAAAATCCATGCCTTTTTCCGCCTCTACCAGGCGCAAGGCAGTCATGTCGATTTGCATTCTTTCCCTCCGTATTAACTTTTTCGATTATTTTTCCGGCCGGTTTTCACGGATTTTTTCGGCGCATTGCCAGTTCCGAATAAAACCACTGTCCGAGCTGATTGTAATGCACTGAAGGAAATAGTTTCCTGTTTTCCGTCTTCTTCCCAGGTAAAATCAGTTTCCCCAGCGGCCAGAATTCTCCCCACACGTTTCTGACCCGCCACCGTAATCTCTGCGTCACGCCCCACCGCCCGAACAAACAGACGCGGATTATCCAAGGCGTGTTCCGCCCCCAGTGTGGAAACCTCGAGATTGTACTTACCTTCCACCGGGTCAGCACTGTCCATAAGTCGCGAAATTTCTTGACTGGCTGCCTCGAGGCGTTCAAAACCGATTTCGCCGCTACCCGCCGGTAAATCCAGGAAAATCTCTACCTGGCGGGAATTCTTCGAGCCCTTGACACAAACCTTTTCCAAGAACAAACCCAGCTGGGTCACTGTGGGAGCCAACAATTGGGATACCTCAGCGGCAATATCCACATTTCCAGTATTTTCACTGTTTTCTGTCATCAGTTTTCCTTTCCGCTACCTCATTCCATTCCGTGGTTCGCCGCGACGATGACAACATGTGAAACAATGGAACCATGTTTTCTTGCCACCGCGACTCGCGCCGCCCTACCACTAGTCTATGGGTTACGTTCGTTGTCACCGCGTTATGTCTAGGTGGCTGTGCCTTGCGTTTAGACACTCCCCCCGACAACCTGCCCCGTCTAAATCCAGGGCAGGCCGGGATTTCAGCAGTAACCCGTTTCGATACGGCAATCAGCACTGGGGCGGATGCCATCGCGCAAGACGCGGGACAACCCCAGGGAGTGCGCGCTGCCGCTGGCCAAGTTAGAGACCAGGCCGAACAACGTCTCGCTGCCCTGGGCGGGGTGTGGAACCCCTGGCCACAAGGTACACCCTCCGGGGCACAGCCCGGCCCCACCCCGATGACTCCCCCGGCTAATCTCGCGGATTTAGTGCAAATGCTGGTAGACAACGCCGCCACCGCCTGTCGCGGTGCCGATGCTGCCCCTGCTGGGCAAACAGCCACCCTGCTGACGGCCGTATGCGCGGCAAACCGAATGGACGCTAATACCCTGGCTAGCGCAGCAGGCATCCAGGTTCCACCCCAGTCCGCAACGGTCAGCGCACAAAATAGAGCCACGAATTCCGACAAGCCCCTCATGAAAATCGAAGACCGTGACCTGATAGAGAAACTCGAGGCGGCGCAATCCTCTCTAGACTACGCCAGATACCGCCACGAAACAGCAGCGGCGTTTTTGACTGGATATAACCGGACGTGGGCCTTGAGTCGAGCCGAGAAACTCTCTTGGGAGGTTCAAGAACTGGTAAATCTGGGGGCGAAAGATTCACGTGGTGCCCAGTATGCCCTGGATTTTCCCGCTCTCAAGGACACCAAAAACGCGATTCACCTCGTGAACCAGGCGGATGCGGACGCTTTCGCCGCAGAGCTCAACGTGATTGCGGCGCTGCCACCCACCGGGAAAAACGAACCCGAACGGCGATCCACCTGGATTGATGCCGCCATGGCTTCGACTCAATCCCAACGACGTTTCGGGATTAGCCCGGCACAGATTTTCTCACAACTATGGCCTTGACTAACCGAAAGTAGTTTTCAGACTCGCGCTAGCCTTGGCGCGCATCGGCACCTCGGTCAGACTGCTAATCAAAGGCAAAGCAATCGGCACGTTCCCCACCGCTGCAAGCTCCAATTCCACGCGGGTCGGGAACGTGCGAAACCCCGTTATGGCGATGCTTTTCAGCCCCGGGGTCAACCTTGAATCGACGCGGTCGAGGTATGCCACCGCCCGACGGCGCGCTCCGGCTTGGTCAATCGGAATCGGGGCACCCTCAACCAAACCCTGTTCGTAATAGACAGCATCGTCGACCTCCGCCACCGCCAAAGACACCGTCTGGTCAGCCAAACGCTGCAAACGCCGCTGTTCCAGATATATTCCCGAAACACTCATCGTCATCAAAACAATGACACAAAGCAGCACACAAGTCCCTAGCCCCAACAGTAAAACCCGCCCGTCTTCCTCTTGCTTAACCCGGGTAATTATTTTCGTTCGTTTCATGAGGTGATATTTAAGCACCATGCTCTCCCCATTGAATCGGATGGACACAACTAAGGTTAATGTCGCTAGGAAACATTCCCGCCGCCAACGCCCCCACCACCGGAAGGGGCACCTTTAGGTTCACTTCCACCACCCCCCTCGAACCAGCATCAGGACAAGTTGTGGTTTCACAGCGTAACGAGAAACTCACGCCCTCCACGGGCAACCCCTGGTCGGCAACCGCCAGCTTAGTTGCCAGTTGAGCAGCTGGCATCCCGGTATGGGGATGCTCCGTGAGAATCCGGGCACTGGCCGCTGCTCCCGCCTCGGCGGCATAGATACCAGCCTGGATTTGGGAAAACACCACCAGCAGGTAAACCAGGGGAACCAGCAACCCCAAGACTACTGCCACGAATTCAATGGTGGCTTCCCCGGATTCATCGCGCCAATGTAACCGCCCAGGCTTTTGGGATTTAGACAACCTCGCTCCCCTACGCTGCCGGGATTGGGGCAAGCACCTCATGAAACCGAACCTCACGGAGCCACCTCCACAGCCGCATGACCCACCACCTGGAAAGAACCGAAACCAAAGAAACCCAAAACCGGCAACGGAGCCGACACCGACACTTGCAGGGCATCCACCGGCGCGCTGCCAAACTGGTTCGACACAGTAGTGAGGTTTACCCGCGAGACCTCGACGTTTTGCACATAGTCACGACCCACCGTAGAAGCCAATACTTCCCGCACGGTTTCCTCGGCCACTTCGGGAGGAGCCCCGACCACTGCGGCCGCATGTGCCCCGGCAGAAGCCGCGTCAATCAGCGTTGTTTTCACCCACATAGATAGCGCCAGTTGCAACACCCCCAAGACCAAGAACATCACCAGAGGCACCACCAAAGCGAAACTGACCGGCTCAGAGCCCCTTTCACACTTGAGAATCCGACGTGGCGCGACGGCCGTACTGGATGCAAATACTACGGGAGTCATAGAGAAATTACATGCCCGAAACCGAGGTAATCGCATTGTTGAAAAGCGCGGTTAAAGCCGGCAGAGCCACAGCAGACAAAGCCACCACTAAACCAGCGGTCATCAGGGTTACCATTACCCAGCCCGGCACATCCCCATCGGCTTGCCGCCAACGAGAGCGATCCGAGGCCATCTGGTTCTTCAGAACCCTCCAGGTCTGCTGCGAGGCTAGGTAAATATTCCGAATTTTTGTGATTATTTTCATAGTTACCTCTTTCTGTTCTGTTATCGGTTACTAGCTTTAAAAGACTTCAAGAAAGTATGGCAGTACGGGGCGGTAGAGTTTTTAGTCACCCCGAAGGATTTAGCCGCCACCCGTCATTTGCAACGCCACCAAGCCAGGGTAAAGTGCGAAAACCACTGTCAGGGGCAGAATCAGGAACACCACCGGAATCATCATCCAAACTTCCTTTTTACCGCCTTGGGCGAGTAACTGGTTTCGGGCAGCCGAGCGGGAATCCGCCACCTGTTCGCGCAACACTTGCGCCAAAGGGGAGCCCCTTTCCAAGGCCGAAACCACCGCATCCACCAGGTGGGATAGAACCTCGGATTCAGTGCGGGTGCGCCAGGATGTCAGGCTCATGGACAGCGCTTCGCCCTGTTTGAGTTCGGCCATCAACCGGGTCAGTTCCTCGCCGGTTACCTGGGTGCAGCGACTGGCCACGCGTTCTAACGCCATGTACAGCGATTCGCCAGCTCCCACCGCTAAGGCAAGCAGTTCGATGGCATCGGGCAGTTCCTGGTTGAGCTGCATTTGACGTTGTTTGGCTCCAGCACTGAGACGATAATCGGGGTACACAACTCCCATCAAAGGAAATACCAAGATAGCGAAAATAGCGGCGAGCGGGTTGAGGGTATGCGCCGCTGCCCCCAGAATAGTCAACAGCAACGCGGCGATTCCCATCCAGATGGCTCCAAGTTTTTGGCGACGCCGGATTTCCGACAACGTGGTTTTAGAACCCGCCAGCACAATGCGTCGCCGCACCGATTCGTCACTGGAAACCAAGCCCAGCTCGCGCAGGGATGCCAGACGGTGAGGGATTCTCGTTGGCGATTCCCCATTAAGATATGGCTTCAACCGCCACATCGGGAACACTCCCGGGATATTTCGTGGTACCGACACCACCAGGATTGCCAAACCCAGACAAGCCACAGCCAAGGCAGCGCAGCTGGCGGTGATAAAAATATTTCCCGGCATGGCTTCCCCTTAGTTTCCCATCATTCGCGGTGCCCGGTTAAGGCGACCGAAACGAAGCATCAATAGATACGCCACCACCGAGACAACCGCCCCGCTAGTCAAGATGACACTGCCCGTGGGAGTGGCATAGATTTCAAGGGTCTGGTCTTTAGCCAGCAGCATGGCCAAAATCAGCCAGGGCGCAACAGCCGCTAACCTTGCCCCAGTTACTGTCCAGGATTGGCGGGCGAGAATCTCGGCGCGGGTACGTTCCTCGGCTCGAATCATCGACCCGAGGTCTTCAAGCAGCGCCACCAGGTCATTGCCACCTACCTGAGCCGCCAGCCGCAAGGCCTCAATGATACGGTCAGCTACCGGGTCAGCCAGTTCGTTTTTCAGCATAGCAAGGGAGCCGTCAAGGTTGCCCCGCGCGTGGTAGTCCAAGACGAAGTGCGCAAATGGTGCTTGGAGGGACGGGGGAACACTAGTGGCAACTTTTGTTAGGGTCTCTCCCAGACTCATTCCCGCTCGCACCCCCGAAATTAGATTATCCACCACGTGTGGCCAGGCTTTGCCTCGGGCATTCTGGATTTTGCTGCGTTTCACATTCAAGCTCAAGTACGGAGTAAATGCCGCCAAAAGCCCGCCTAAGACTGCTACTACCCCTAGTTTCACGACAATCATCAGGGCAAGGCTGCATCCCAACGCACATCCAGCCGAGATTAGTAAAAAACGTGGCATGCTCAGGTTTTTACCCGCTGCCTGGCTCCACGAGTTGAAACGACGCTGTTGGCGTTGCCACCAATCATCGAGGTTTGCCCAGTTGGAAGCCGGTCGCATCGGCATGGTTTTGTGCCAAATCACCAGGTACAGGCCAATTCCCACCAAGATTACCGGCACAATATCCCCAGCGTAGTCAGACGCGAAAAAAGCGGTATTTTCAAGCATCTTGAGGCTCCACAAGAGTTGACAGGTAACGGGCTCGCGAGCCGAAGGCGGCTTCAAAGTCAAAGGTGGCGCTTTGGGCAGTCCAGGCTATGTTTCGGGGAACAGCTGACGCGTCGTCCGGTGTTGAGCTTGCTATGCCAGTCAGGTTTTCCAAATCCGCCGGGTTTGGCCGATAGAGAGACACGCCCCCAATCTGGCCGTTTTCTACGCTGCGATCGAGAGCGACGATTTCACTAACCGCCCGGCTGCCTTGCCAGGTGCCCCGCAGCTGCACTACCAAGTCGATAGCGTTGGCTACCGTGGGAACCACGAAGGCGGCAGTCACGTTTTCTCCGGCTAAGAGTGGCAAAGTCGTCAGCTTCATCAGGGCAGCTCGCGCTGTATTGGCGTGGATAGTTGACATTCCGGGAATGCCACAGTTCAAAGCAATCAGCATGTCTAGGCTCTCCGCCCCGCGTACCTCCCCGATAATCAGTCGGTCAGGTCGCATTCGCAGGCTTTCTTTCACTAGGTCACGCAAGGTTATCTCGCCATGTCCCTCCATTGAGGCGTTGCGAGTTTGCATGGCGACACAGTCGGCTGATTTTAGGTTTAGCTCCAAGACTTCTTCGCAAGTCACAACCCGTTGATTGCTTGGGATTTCCCCGCAAAGCGCCCGTACTGTCGTGGTTTTCCCCGCCTGGGTGGGGCCAGATACCAAAATATTCAGCCCAATTTTGACCGCTTCTTTCAAGAAAAGCGCCACGGAGCTCGGAATCAACCCCAGTTTTACCAAGTCGGTAATCCGTCGGGCTTTGGCGTGATGTTTACGAATGTTTATCGACCAGTTCGCAGTAACCGGTGGTATCACCACGTGCAGCCGCTCTCCGGTAGCCAAAGTGGCATCCACACATGGATTGGCGTAATCCAGATGCCTGCCACTGGAACGCAACATCCGTTCGACTAGAGATTCCACTTCCTTCTCGCTGAGCAAAAGATTCGTCAACTCGGCTCTGCCATTTCGTGAACAAAATATTTCCGTGGGACTGTTTAGCCAGATTTCCTCAACCTCTGCGTCATCCAGTAGTGGCTGAATCGCACCGTACATCGCATCACCTTTATCACTCCACTAAATATGCGGGTTCATGAGTTGCTTCCCGATATTTCTTGCTTAGTTTCAGTTAGATTTAACTTGGAACAGAGATTAAAACCAAGCATTCTTTAAGCATTTTCTAAGCTTTTACCCACGAAATACCCAGGTATCCAGTAGTGTTGCCACCTTTTGCCAAATTTCGCTCGACACAAGTTTAAAGAGAGTTTTTCCGGAATGATTCATTGGTCAGCCCCGTCGCCCATACCATATCCGCCGTGTCTTGGTTAGACTTGGAGAATGAGCGAGAATCTGTTTCTGACTTTGGCTGCCCTCGCTACTGTGGCTTGCCCGGATTTGGAGGTTGAGGGCTTGTGTCCTCCCACCGGGGATGATGAGGATTTCGCCTGGACGGGAGTACTTGACCACGAATCTAGCCGCTGGATGGTGTTAGCTTCGCTCAGTGACACGGGAAAGGAATCGCTGGAAAAACAAGAAAAAATTCTTGCTATGCTCGCTAACTATCACGACGCGCATCGGATTACATTCGAGGTTCCCCGCCCGGTGGGACGTACCAATGGTCATATTTCACGCGGGGATGCTGGCGGGATTGTCCCCCCAGAGGTAATCTCATTGCAGGCGATAGTTTACCGAATGCTTCCCGGTAATCCCTTGGAGTTTGGCGATATCGGCGCTAATTCCGACATGGCTCGCAGTCTCGGTAGGGCTATCGCCATGTTGCATGAGGTGCCTGCCAGCATAGTGCCTCATTCCGGGTTACCTAGCTTTACCGTAGCGGAAATTCGCGACAAACTGCGTGAAAAGCTCTCGACTGCGGTTTCAACCGGCTTGGTACCCCCAACCCTGCAAGCTCGGTGGGAGCAAGCTTTAGATGAAGATGCCTGGTGGCGCTTTCATCCCACTTTTGTCCACGGTTCCCTAGAGGCGCAAACGGTTCTAGTGGCCGATTCCCGAGTGCTAGGGATATCGGATTTCTCCGAGGTCTGTGTAGATGATCCCGCTAAAGACCTGGCTTGGCTGTTGACCGAGTTATCGGAGCAAACTGTGGACTCAATTTTTGATGCCTATCACTTGGGTCGTGCCGAAGGCGCAGATTCTTTCCTGCGACAGCGCAGCGAGCTGTATAACGAGCTAGCCTTGGTGGACTGGCTCAACTGGGGAGTATCACAGGAAAACCCCGCGATTATTGCCGACGCCCAAGAGCTGATGGAAGAGCAATTGGAACGTTTGGATGGGGACTTATCGCTGACCGGAAAGCCACTATTTGATGCCGACACGGACACAATTGAACTTGATGGTTCCAAGGACGCACCCACTACAAATTCTTCTGAGACAGAAACTCCGTAGCTTCGGTTTCACCACGTTTGAGTAGTTTATAAAGGTACTCAGGGGTATAGTCTGGCATTTTCAGGTGTTCGAGGATACTCTCTAGGGTCAACACTTGATGCTCGGTTTCACCTTCTTTCAAATACACGTAGGCACATTGGATGTCTTGCGAGTCGAGTTCCGGGTGAGTTTGCAACCAATACAACCGATAGATTCCCAACTGGTGCAAATACCTCTCGTATTGGGGGGGATGTGGATGCGACGCGGTTTTCCAATCTACAATCCAGGTGGTGCCGCAGCTACGCTCTTGGAAAACCGCGTCGATACGCAGGGGAACCTCGAATCCCTCGGTGCCTTCCCCCACGACGAGACTGCCACTGTGCTCTATATCCATAACGGCTTTCCCCTTTAGGAATTGGAGGTTTTCCCAAGTCTGACGGTAACAATCCAGTTTCAGGCGGGAATCAGCATCCAAAGTGGCTTCACTCCCGTCGGGAATGTCCAAGGTGGGCTGTCCCAACTGCTGGGCAATCCAGGCGTGCATGATTATCCCCAGCCGCGCCGCAGGTGAGGGTGGAAGCGGCAGCGGACGCAGCTTTTGTAGCATAAAGTCATCACTTGACTCGTCGAGCTTCACCACGGAGGTGGCGGCGATTTGACGCAGTAGCGTGCTCGAATCTAAGCGTGGACGGGGCGCGTTATACAGTTTCCATACTCGCCAGCTCAAACTGCCAGGAATGGCCGATTCGAGTGCCTGAGAATCCGGGGGATTTTCTGCCGCCACCGTAACCATTTGGTAGGAGCGTTGCAGCCCGGCCACGTCCCAGGGAAATGTTTCGGGTCGAATGGACTCTGGAGGCAAATCCAGCCAGGAAGGAGCCTGCCACAGTCCCGCTTCGAATTCCTGAACATTCGGGTTAGCTTCCTCTGGCTCCGTAAAGCAGGGATTTATATCCCCCAACCAGTCAGGCAGGTGCATAAACTCTTGAGAATTCACGAGTGTCATGCCTTTATTCGGCTTTTCCATGCAGAACAATTTCGCGTCTTCACCAAGCAAAACCCGGAAGAAAGCCCCCGGTTTCGCAGTGTTGACATTGCAACCCTTGAACCAGCTCATAGAGAGGAACAAGTGGCTTTTAGCCCGAGTGAAAGCCACATAAGCAAGATTGGCTTCTTCTTTGAGGTGGTGCAGAGTCCGCACCCCATCGTATTGCTCTAAAAACTTGCGGGAACGGTCTTTTTCCCCGAGTTGTCTGAGGTTTATCTCATATTGAGGTAGACTGTCCCGGTCCCCACGCAGAGGGTAGGGCAAAACAAAGTAGTTTTTAAGCCAGATTTCGGTGCGATTATCTGGAAAGTTTCCCTCGGACAAGCCGGGAACCGCCACGTAATCCCATTCCAGTCCCTTAGCCGCATGTACCGTAATGACCTGAACTTTTTTGGTGTCGACTGCCTCCTGGAACTGCCCCACTTCCTTTTCTTCACTCTCAGCCACGTCCAACCACTCCAAAAATGCCCGCAAGGTGGCTTGTCCGCTGCGTTCGAAGTCTTCAATAATCGACAAAAATATCGTGAAGGCTTCTTCCTGGTAAGGGGTTCCTGGAATCCGCTGTTCTATATCCAGACCCAACAGTTTCGCGGCTAGTTTAGCCATTTGTAGGGGGGTGGCATAGGAGACATGCTTTTCAAGTTTGGCGATGATTTCCCGAAGTATAGCGAGTCTTTCTCGCCCGGGCTGAGAGACGCTGGCACCTATCTGGCTTTTCATCACTTCTTGGAAGGGTAGTACGGTTCTGCCGGCCGCTTTACTGATAGCCTCGAGATCTTCGCGCGATAAACGGAAGCGATTGAGCAACAGCAACAGGCTTCCTGAGTTTTGCGGATTCACCACTACGTTTAGTGCCGCACGTACCAAAACCACTCCCGGATCCAGTAAGGCACTTTCCCTGGCTTGTAGCTGGAAGGGAATTCCCCGACGCGACAATTCGCGCAAAATGGGTAGCATAATGCTTTTCTTGCGGCACAGCACCGCAGCTGTAGGGAGACTAGGAGGTTGTCCCACTCGGCCTGCGGCCTGCCAGGCAGCGGTTTTCTCTACAGCTTGCTCCAGGTCTTTACGCCAATTTTCAAGGAAATTTGCCACTGCCTGGGCTTCGTCGGTGTCGGTGAGGAATGGAGCCCCATAGACACGACCTAAATCTGGACTAGCTCCGGGACGCAGGGATAAATCGGGCATAATGAAGTTTTCGTTTTTGCCCTCTGTCCGGTTTTGTTCAGCGATTTCAGAAGCAATGCAATTCGCTACGTTCAAGATGGCGGCGTCATTCCTCCACGAGGTTCGCAGTGTCAAGGACGCGACCTTCGAGGGATTATCGGAAAAATACTTGGGAAATTCCTCTATCGAGGCGGCCGAGGCCCCCCGCCAGGCATAAATGGCCTGGTTAGGATCCCCCACCGCTGTCACCGCGTGATTCCTAAACAGCGCGGAGAGGTATTTTAACTGCGCAACCGACGTGTCTTGGAACTCATCAAGCAACACCAACTGGTATCGCTGCTGGTAGCTTTGAGAAATGTTCGCGACTTTTTTCAACAATTCCACTACTTCCCGGGTCTGATCGGAAAAATCGGCAAACCGCAGTTGGGCTTTGCGGGTATTGAACGCCCGAATCACTTCCACTGCATCCACCCCGAAGCGCATTACTTCTACAGTTCGTTCCAAGTCCTTTTTGGCTTGGCTGGTCAAAGGCAAATCCAGATTTGTTATCTCTGCGCCAAGCGCCTTTTCTCGCTGTTTATCATTGGCTGCTTTAGCGGCTTTTTTGGCTGCTTTCAAGGGCTCCAGTGCTTCGTCTAGCTTTTGGGAGGCTAATAACTCGCGCTGCGCCGTCGCGAGGAAGTCCGCATAGAGCTTTTTCATAGTGTTCAAGTCCACCACATGCGCATTGACATCCCCCGCCAGGTGCAGCAGTCCCTCAATAAAGTTCCCTACCGAGGCACCTTCCTCTTCTCGATAGGAGAGATTAGAAACCCAGGTTTCTAAAATCTGAGACATAATTTGAAACCGAGTGCCATCAGTGATGGTTTGGTAGCCGGAATCTCTACCGGCCAGCACCCCGAACTCTGTCAGCACTTTGGAGGCTAAGGCATCATAAGTGGAAACTTCTACCCCACTGCGCAGTATCCGAGAAGTCATCCCGGATTCCCGCAAAGCATGTAGCCCAGCAGTCAAGCTCCGAATGAAACCGTGAATCTTTGAGTCGTCTCGCCACTGCCAGTCCCCCTTCAGCTGACGACACATCTCGACTTCAAAACGCGATGGGCTGGCTACAAACTTTTCCAGATTTTGTGCCAGGTTATCTAGGCGCAAAGCGAAACGCTGCCCCATTTCAGCAGTGGCTTTCTTGGTAAAGGTCAGTCCTAGGACGCTTTGGGGGGAAATCGCCCCGTTTACCACCCAGTAAACCAGGCGATTCGCAATGGTCTCGGTTTTTCCGCTGCCCGCCCCAGCAACCACCAACAGCGGCTCAAGGGGTGCCTTAATAACCTGTTCCTGTTCCTCAGTTGGGGGAAACGCTTTGGTCAGCAGCGCTAAATGCTCCGGATTCAATATTTCGATACTGGTTTTACGCATAGTATTCCACCTCCACAGGTAGGGTGTTCGCCTTGAAAAAACTCCCGCTTTCTTGTCTTTGTACCAATTGCCGCCCCGCTAAAGCCGCAACTGCCAAGTTCACTCGATCTTGCAAGAACTCTGCCAAGGTTGTCCCCTCTGGGTCCCCAAGTCCAAAATCCGTTTCCCCACGACGCTTTTTCTCTATCCAAGTTTGGGAATCTTGTAACAAAAGACGGTGTTGTGCGGTAAAAGGTTTGGCTATTTTCACCACCGTCAGCTCATCAGCTAGACTACCTTGAGCTACAACCGTAGTCTTATCCCCTCTTAGCCCCACAATCCAGGCGGCATCAGCAACGAGTCCCTGCGGGGCACCGCCTATCGGCCGACCCTCATTAAAAGCCTTCTGGTAAAGCAATAGCTGCAGGTTATTCGCCACCTTAGGCTTGGTATAGTTACCTAAACTCCCAGTTTTATAGTCGGCTAAGACAATTCCACTCTCGGTAAATAGCACCCGGTCAATACGAGCCGTGTAAGAGATTTGTCCCAGATTATTACTGTCCGGGATTGTCATACGGTAACCACACTCAAATAAAGAAGGAACTTGGTGGTCGTAAAGGAATTCATTCATCCTTTTCAAGAGGTAGTTTAAACGACGTTCAAAATTAATAAACATCCAGTTTTCTGCCCGACTCCCTTCCAGGAGTTTTTCCATCAAACCCGCAGTTTCCTCGCAAATTTCTTCGCGTTTAAGCTTATCCACTTTATCATCACAGCTACTGCCATACCAATGTCTTCGACCCATTTCTTCGGCTACTTTATGAATCAAAGTACCAATAATTGCTGCATTATATTCTTCCTCTCGTTCATCTTCATATCCCAAGCGAGACATTTCGGTATCAAAAGGATTATTTAACAGACTTTCCATCCCTGAAGCGCGAATTCGGAACACTGGTTTATTCTCAACGGTAGTTTCCCCGGCAGAAACTGCGGGTTCCACAACGGTGGGCCGTAATATTCCCATCCAGTTTTCCGGGTTCGCCGCCCGGGCGGCGGAACCAGGAGCGTTACCCAACCAAGCTAAAAGACTCGCAGCCTCACTCTGTTCAGCACTGCCCACTCCTAACATTTGAACCTGTGCGTCGCTAAGCATGGTCAATATTCGCAATCGAGCAACCATGTCACGCAGATTACTGGGAGGATTATCCAACAGAGCAAAGCTAGCCGTCCCCGCACCGCTGTTTTCTGTCCCCTCTGGTTTGGGAGTAAAACCAACCACATCTTTATGAACAACTATCGCGGGATTATCCGCTAGACGAAGTACCAAGGGCGAAGGACTCTCGAAATCACCAGTCGTGGTTCCCAATACCAAGGTTTCAGTGGCGCGGGTAATGGCTGCCAGGAAGCGTCGCAAATCAGCATGGAATGACCATTGGAATCCCGCTTTTATCACTTCCAGATTCGCACAATCTGTTCCGGTATCGTCACGGCTCAAGTCAAACATAGAGGTACCTAATAAGTCCCCCGGCCAGCTACGGCTCGGCCAGGCGCCGTCATTCAGACCCGCCACCGCCACCACTTTCCAGTGTCTAGAAGCTGCCCCGATGGGAGTGGTGATAGTTACTGCATCGGTACTTTGATGGTGGGGAGCCACGCTAACAGTAGGCAGGCTACGGTCAAGCATTTTTTTCGCGAACACGGCGGCATCGCCCCCCGGATAACGCTGTTCATACCAGTCAGCGGCCTTGAACAAGTCCATAACCAAGTCCAGCTCTAAGTTGAGCTGATCACGAACTATCGAATCCAACTCTGATGTGAAAGTTAGTTCCCGTAATTCTTCGCCCCGTCCTAGACCATCCCATAAAACCCACAGCATCATCTGGACATTGCCGCTGTCCTTTTGCCACAAATCCTGCACCTTGATCAACACTTCGTAGAGCTCCGCCAGCCTCTTGGCATCGCCCAGGGCGAAAACCGTCTCGAGGTCTTGATTGTGGAAGGGTCGAGATGCCAGTAAATCCTCCCAGAATTCCTTTACCCACGGCAGAATTCCGAGTTTATTGGTATTCATTTCCCAAGCGGAGATGGCGGACTCAAAATCTGCGGCTTGCGAAAAATCGGATTGTCGTGGCATGGGGTATGCCAAGTCTTTCAGCGCATCATCCAGTTGCCGCAGTCTCGCCGACCCCCAACCAAAGAACTCGGATTGTAAGAAATCCGTTATCAAGAAATCCGTAAAATCCCAGGTTTTCGCGCAAGCCAGTTTCAAAAGTCGCAACAGCCAAGCGCTGAACCTCCCTTCGTTTATCTGGGAAGTAGCTTCGGACAAAGACGCCGGAACACCCAAGGACTTGAGCTGCTGGCAAACCGAGTGCCCTACCGCCTTCGAATTGACCAACACCGCCATCTGCGAATACGGCACTGAGGGGTCGGAAAACAGGTGTACTTCTTGTAAAAACCGTCCGATAAATCGGTATTGGCGAGCATCGTTCGCGGCCTCTATGAGATGCACACCCGACAAACCGTCCTCCGCTGACGGCTTTTC
The DNA here is from genome assembly GCF_000160615.1 of Mobiluncus mulieris ATCC 35243. Taxonomy (GTDB): domain Bacteria; phylum Actinomycetota; class Actinomycetes; order Actinomycetales; family Actinomycetaceae; genus Mobiluncus; species Mobiluncus mulieris. The sequence continues at coordinate 179,953 of NZ_GG668519.1, forward strand.
CTGGGACACCGGGTGAGCCTCACCCAGCGGCTTCCACAAGTCGAGCGTAGTACTAACCCCAAAAGTGTTAACTGTATCACGCCAAAAAGACTCCAGCCGGTCGTTGGCATAGGTTTCGGTCAGCATTTTTTGCCTAACTTTACGTCCCGAGAGATTGGCTTGCAACCGCTGTGCCAACTGCTGCAAAGCCTGGGGCTCGCCCCCGCGATACTCGTTACAAGACAAATCCGCCAATCCCACCGCCACAACTTGGGTTCCGGTAGCCGCCCATTGACAAACAATTTCTTGCATTAGCCCATTGGCATTTTGCCAATCATCCAAAAGTACTAGGCTCGGCTGTGCCACATGTTTCCCGGCCTCGAGAGCCTGTAAATATTCTTCGTAAAGACTGCCGGCATCCAGCTCCCACGGGTTTTTCCCACCCTGGCTCTGGCTGGTCTTGACCTGTTGGCGCAGTTTACCCAAAATCCCGCGTACCCAGGGGTGTAATGCCCCCAAAGTGCGTTGTTTCTCGACACAGCGCACCCGGTAAAGCCCATCGAGCAGGTTTTGCCGAAAACCTTGCGTACCGACAGCAGCCGCAAATCCACCGGGAACATTGGATTCCAACCACGGATCCATCCAGGCCAAAACTTCCGCGTCCGAGAGTAAACGCACTTCGCTGCAATCCGCCGCCCGGCGCATCTCGTTGAAAAAACCCCAGACCGCGCTGGCGAAAGAACGACTGTCCCCCACTACCGCGTTGTCTAGACGCAAATCAAAGGCACGTCGAGCCAACGCTTTGGCCTGGGCCCCGCTGCCGGTCAAGGCCAGGGATTCCTCCCAGCAATTCAACAACACAGCCAGCAGGGTGGTTTTCCCACTAGCCGGTAACCCCGACACAACAACGTGTTCACCCCGGGCGACTCCTTCAAGCACAGGGCGAAATTGCTGAATTTCACCGCCCAACGCGGCGGCTAACAGCAGCTCAGCAGCATTCAAAACTTCAGCTCTATCATTCATACCTAACACTGTACAAGAGGGTTGTACCCCAAAATTTCCCTTCGTTACACCCAAGTAATTTCGCATGGTCGCAACGAAAACCATAGAATACTTAGAGAGATAAAAACCAGTAAAGGACGGACATGGAAATCAAGATTGGGATTAAAAACGTCTCCCGGGAACTTGCTTTGGATTTGGACACCAACTCCGAAGAACTCAAAGCTCAACTCACCTCGGCTATCAAAACCCAGGAAACCATTGACCTAGTTGACAAACGTGGGGCACACACCCTGGTCAGTGGCGCGGATATTGCCTACGTAGAATTCTCGCCCGAGCATCAAAACCGCATCGGTTTCGCCCTGTAAATCAAACGGCCGGGATGCCCGACAATAGACAACTCCGCCACCGGACAAGCCCAGTTGACTCGCGTCGGAGCAATCCCCGTTTACGCTAAAAATGCGGCTCACACCTCATGAAGCCGAAACCAACGACGCGACCAACCAAGCCGAGCCGAACTAATAAGTCAACCCCAAATCCTGCATGCGCCTAGAATGCGAAGTCGTGATTTTGTCCGCGATTTCACGCACATCGCGCTGCGGGGGAATCAAATCCGGATAAGCCTCGAGCAGATTCTTTACCCCAGCCAAAGTTTCACCCGCGACTCGCCGCCCCCACATAGAGAGGCGCGCCGCCAAAGTAGGATCTTCACTAATCGCCCCGGAAAGGCGCGAACGCACCCACGGCGCATGCCCGGTCGCTCCCGTTACCCCCAGGATTCCGGCCAAATCCGCCCCGGCATCCTCGCCTACAATCGACTCTAAATCCACTAAAACCCCAACGAACACATAGCTTTTTACCATGCGCTCCCACCAGTCTCGCGGACGGGTACGCGCCTCCATATCGTCAAAGAAACCCACGAAAGGCTGAGTTAACACCGCCAAGTCCAGGCTGCGGCGGGTCGCGAAGGCCTCGAGGTCATCAATCGCCGTCACAAAGGACACGCCCATTCGCGCCAAAGTGAGCTGGTCAGTGAAGTTTGTGGTTTGGGAAACATCGCGAGCCAGACGGGCATAAGCCGTTATCCGCGCGAACGCCACCAGACCCAAAAGATTGTCTCGAGAGGCAGAAGTGTTATCCATACTGCTATTCTAGTCCAATCAATGAGGTGAACTCACTGACAAAGGCTCTGTAAAATCGGAAGATGAAAAGATGAAAGATACCTCGGTTCGTGTGAATTCCCGGCTACGCTGGGTTTCGGGTTGGCGCTGGGCACGCCTCACTTTGGCGGCGGGGATTTCTGTGGGGTTGGGGGTTACTTTAACTCCAGTTTCATTAGGTGCCATTTCTCAAAACGCCGTAAACACAAGTATTAAAGCCACCCAAGGCCCTTCGTACAGCCCCCAGCCCAGCGCTACCCCAGCCCCAAAAACCTTCGAGATTACCCCACCTCATGACCGCAGCGAAACCACTGCTCGCAACGATTTTGAGCGCATCTGGACAGCTACAAACCAAACCGTGCCCTTCTCACAAAACACCGTGATTTCCACTTGCACCCCGGGAAGCCCCAACCCAGAGGCTACCAATCGAATGTTGGGGATATGGAACTATACGCGAGCTTTGAACGGATTGGAACCCGTTCAAATTCATGCTGACTCCCCGGCGGCACAGCCAGCGCAGGCGGCAGCTCTCACTGCCGCCATCGGGCCGGTGGCCTCCTCGAATCCGGGCGCGGTTAAGGGTGCCACCTGCGTCACCCCCGACGTGCAACTAGCTTCCGGGGCGGGAGTTATCGCTAGACTCGACGGGATTGTTACCCCTGCCACCGAAATCTTGCGCTATATCACCGAGGCCTCCCTCGATAACGTAAACGACAACCTGGGACACCGCCTGGAGCTTTTCGCACCACAACAGGCTTATACCACTATCGGCGCTGTCTCCATTGGTACTTCGGGGCCTTGCGCATCTTCGATTCAGCTCTTTGATGAAAGCTATCGGACGGCAAAACGTCCCCTGTCTCCGTCCCTGTGGCGCCAAAACGCCGTCACGCCCAAGCATCTCGCCTGGCCCAGCCCGGGGTTCTTCCCCACTCGTTTACTGCCCACCGGCGCCAAAGAAGACATCTCCCGCTGGTCTTTTTCCGCCCAGTGTGCGGATTTACGACAAGCCACAGTCAGTGTCACTGACCCGAAAGGAAACGCGGTTCCCCTAGAAGTCATCCATCGCGAGGAACCTGGATCGGATGTCAATAAAACCCCTTGGGAATACGCCGGATATGACACGGTTTTGTTCAAAATCCCGCTGTCACACCTGGAGATTCCGCAGTTTTATGACCAGTCGGAATATCGGGTCAAGATTTCGGGGATACAAACCGCCTCAGGATGTATGCCACAGCCCGCCGACGTGTCTTATAACGTAAAGCTGTTCAATTCTTCCTGGCCGGCCGACCCGCAAGGGGATGCGGATAGCGACGGGGTACCGAACTTCAAGGATGCTCACCCCCTGATTCCAGATTTAACAACCTCACGGCTGGCCGGAGCGAATCGAATTGAAACCGCAGCCCGAATTGCTTTGGAAATGCCATATAAAGCTACAAAGGTCTATCTGGCACGTAGCGACCTCTTGGTTGATGCCCTGGTGGGTGGCTCTCTGAAAGATGGCCCCGTGTTGTTATTGTCGCCTCATGAAACTGCCATACCACCCATCGTCACGCAAGTAGTAAACACACTGAACCCCAGCGAAGTCGTCGCCCTGGGGGGAACCAAAGCCGTTTCGAACCAAAAACTCTTTGCGATAGCCTCGGGACGCAAAGCCACCCGTTTGGGGGGCAGTAACCGCATCCAAACCTCTCTGATGATAGCCCGGAGGGTCGGAAACGGCGCAAACTCGCTTTATCTCGCCCAGGCCTACACGCCTCAAGGCAAAGCCAGCCCCGATGCTTTGACCGGGGCAACCCTGCCGGATGGGCCGATTACGCTGGTGAATTCTTCGGTTCCCACTATCGCCACAATCCGCCAACTGGCTGCTGACCTGCAGGTGAAACGCATAGTTGCCTTGGGAGGGTCGAGAGCGGTGCCAGAGAAAGTGTTACAAAACATTGCGATTGGACGACCCGCAACCCGCCTGGCCGGCGCTGACCGATACGAAACCTCACTCGAAATAGCCTTGGAATCCTCGCGGCTGCACCCCACCAATCGGGTGTACCTAGCGCGCGGTGACGTATTTGCGGATGCCGTAGCGGGAACCAAACTACAAAACGGCTCTATACTGTTGGTTCCCCCGGAATGTAAACCACTACAACCCGAAGTACTCAAAGTTTTGTCCACGTTGCGCGCCTTCCAAATTACGGCTTTGGGCGGACAAAACGCGGTGTGTGAGTCTAATCTCGAAGCGACCAAAGAATGGCCAGACGTGGTTAACGAGACCGTCACCGATTTCTAAGCCGCGTTATTTCGCCTCCGCTAATCTCTAGCCGCACGTGCCTTGGTAGAATAAGCCTGAGCAACAGATAGGGAGGAAGCATACGTGAACAGCGAAACCGACCTGGAGTATCCCCAACCAAACCAAGAAGTTGACGCGGATATTACCGGGGTAAACGACCTGAACGCCAACCAGGACAAGACTTTTTCCGATTTCGGGGTGGAACCTGAAATTGTGGCCGCCCTGGCGGATAAAGGCATCATTCACCCCTTTCCCATCCAGGCTTTGACCCTGCCGGTAGCAATTGAGCGTCACGATATTATCGGTCAAGCCAAAACCGGTACGGGCAAAACCCTGGGTTTCGCGATTCCAATTTTGCACGACATTATTGGACCTGGTGATGAAGGCTGGGATGAACTGCCCTCTCCGGGGGCACCGCAAGCCCTGGTATTGCTGCCTACCCGTGAACTTGCCAAACAAGTCGCAGCCGAGATTCGCGCCGCAGCCTCTCACCGGGTAGCGCGCATCCTCGAAATATACGGTGGGGTTGGTTTCGACTCCCAGATTCAATCCCTCAAAGACGGGGTAGAAGTTGTGGTGGGCACCCCCGGACGCCTGATTGACCTGATGAAACACGGCGAACTACAGTTGAAAGAAGTTCGCACCCTGGTTTTGGACGAGGCTGACGAAATGCTCGATATGGGGTTCCTACCTGATGTAGAGGTTCTGATAGCCGCCACCCCACCGGAACGCCACACCATGCTGTTTTCGGCCACAATGCCAGGTCCAGTGGTGGCTCTGGCCAGACGCTACATGTATCAGCCCACACATATTCGCGCCGCTGACCCTTCTGATGATTCCAAGACAGTTCGCCAGGTGCACCAGTTTGCTTATCGGGTGCATTCCATGAACAAAGAAGAAGTCGTAGCGCGTATCTTGCAGGCGAAAAACCGGGGTTTGACGATTATTTTCACTCGCACCAAGCGCAGTTGCCAACGCTTGGCCGATGAGTTGACGAATCGGGGTTTCGCGGCGGGCGCGATTCACGGGGATTTGAATCAAAGTGCCCGGGAACGGGCGCTGCGGGCATTTCGCCACGGCAAGGTAGATGTGTTGGTAGCTACCGATGTGGCGGCGCGCGGAATTGACGTAGACGATGTAACCCACGTGATTAACTTTGAATGCCCCGAGGACGAGAAAACCTATATTCACCGTATTGGTCGCACCGCCCGAGCCGGGCATTCCGGAACAGCAGTTACTTTTGTGGACTGGGAGAGTGTCACTAGGTGGCGCGTGATTAACCGGGCGTTGGAACTAGGATTGGAAAATCCCACCGAAACCTATCACACTTCGGCGCATCTATATGCTGACCTAAATATTCCTATTGATACTCCCGGATATCTGCCTCGATCGCTACGAAAACGCGCGGGGTTGAATGCCGAAGCGCTAGAGGATTTGGGTGGGGATTCATTAGGTGCCAGCCGAAATGGACACCGTCACAAGAACCGCGATCATCACAAGAATCGAAAACGTCCCACGGATAAGAATGCTAAGTCGTCCCACCGCGCTAAAGATTCTGGTAAAAAGGATGGAGCGAAAGAATGCTCTAAGAAAGGCGAGGCGAAAAAACATCGCAAACGCAAGCGTATCCGCAGAAGTCACCAAGGGGAAGACTAAATGATAGATTATCTCACCCCCTTTGAAGGGGTTGTGTTTGGTGGCATTATCGCCCTGGGAATTCTCGCTATGTTAAGTCCCGAGGACACCACCCAAATGATTGGGGCTATCCTGTTGACGGCCGGTTTCTGGGGGGGAGTAATTGCCTTGATACGCGGTTTGCTGCACCGCGAGCCCGGGTCGTTGTACCTGTTGAGCTTTGTGGGCGCTTTAATTGCCGGACTGGTGAAATTCTTTGTGTTTCCCGATTTCGGTCAAGACGGTGAATCCAATGTGATTTGGGCTTTTATTGTCGGCATCGGAATTGCCGGTATTGTGGGAACCGGGTTGAATGCTTTGATTCGTAAGCCCCCCGAGGAACCGGAAAATACCCTCGAAACACCGTCGCAAACTGCCGAGGCACCGCCCGAAATGCAGCCGGTGCCCCTGCCCGGAAAAGACACAGACGATACCGTCGCGAGTTCCAACTCGGAAAGCAGCTAGTTCCAGAGTTAGGTTCCATGTGGATTTCGCTCTGCTTCGGGCGTTTTCCGAATTTTTCCGGGGTTTAGTTTCGGGTTGGCAGCTCTCCTAACAGCGGGGTAGCACCCCGCTGCAAAATGGGCTCTAAGCTTGACGACGGCATCAGGTTCTCTCCCAACACGTTAGGTTTGCCCCGCCCGTGATAATCCGAGCCCCCCGAGACAAACAGTCCCAGTTCCTCGGCCAAGCCCAGCGCCAGGTCACGTGGTGCCGCGCCGAGTTCGCGGTGATAAACCTCAATGCCCGCCACCCCGGCTCGCGCCAAGTCGCGTACCGTATCGGCTTGCAACGGCCTTTTGCCGCGTTTAGCAGCAAAAGGATGGGCGATTACCGGCACTCCCCCATCCGCTAGCCCGGCCGCCACTACCTCGAAGGTGTCCACCACCGGGCGAGACACGTAATACGGGGAATGCGGGCCAAGCACCCGATCGAAAGCCTCGGATCGGGTCGCGAAATACCCCTTTTTCACCAAGGCATCCCCCAAATGCGGGCGCCCTGGGGTTAAGCCGGGCACCTCGGCGATGACCTCTGCCCAGGTAATCGGATAATCAGTGCTAATGTTTTCCACCATGCGTTGCAGGCGCACTAGCCGCTCGTCGTGCACATTTTGCAGCACGGCGCGCAAATGTCCACGACTCGGGTCAGGCAGATACACCAGCAGGTGGACGGGCTGTAACCCCACTGAGGTCGAAATCTCGGAACCCAAAAGCACCGCCGGTGGATTGGCGCCAGCAGCCAGTAACTCGGCATGCGCCTCATGAAACGATGCCCAGTGGTCAAAAGTATCGTGATCCACGGCACCCACCACATCCAAACCAACCTCGCGCGCCCTAAGCAACAGGTCGCGGGGGGCATCCGTGCCGTCAGATAGCGCGGAATGCACATGGGGGTCGATATGCAGCTCCATAACCCTAGTCTAGCGACGTAAGATAGAAACATGTCGAATCAGAAAGAAACCCGCTCTAAGAACCGTTCTCGCCAACCCAAATCCCCCGAATTTAAGAAATTCATGGGGGCAAACTGGGGGGCGCGTCCCACCGATGGGTATGAGCGCAGCGAAGCCGTGCCTTTCGCTTCGGCACGACGCGAAAAACTGGGGAAACAGTTCGCGGGAATACGCCTGGTAATTCCCGCCGGTGCCCTGGTGACACGGAACAACGACTGTGACTACCGTTTCCGCCCGCACTCGGCTTTTGCGCATTTGACTGGGCTGGGAACCGACCGACAGCCCAATGCCGTGTTGGTGTTGGATCCCGCGACTAAAGACCCTGCTGATGGCGAGACCACCCATACCGCCACGATCTACTTCCGTCCCCGCGCCTCACGCCAATCCGAAGAATTCTATGCCAATGCGCGTTACGGGGAGCTATGGGTCGGAGTGCGCCCCAGCCTGGAAGAATTCGAGCGCATGAGTGGCATTCACTGTGAGCCTCTCGATGCCCTCCCCGAGGCCTTGGCCAAAAACGCGGGCGAGGTAGACTTCGCGTTGGTAGCGACCTCTGATACAGAAACCACCGACTTGGTGAACCAGATACGCCAAAAAGCGGGACAAGACCCCGAGTCGGCTGCGAAACTGGACGAAAAACTGGAAGAAGCCCTTTCAGAGCTGCGTCTGCGTAAAGACTCGTGGGAAATCGACCAGATGCGACGTGCCATCGCTGCCACCAAGGAAGGCTTTGAACAGGCAATTCGTTCCTTCCCTCGGGCTTGTGCCCATTTCCGGGGTGAACGGGTTATCGAAGGTGCCTTCGGGGCGCGCGCCCGGGAACTGGGCAACGGACTGGGATACGACACGATTGCAGCTTCCGGCGAGCACGCCGCCACCTTGCATTGGATTGTCAACGACGGGGTGGTGCGTGATGGGGACGTGATTTTGATGGATGCCGGGGTGGAGCTCGACTCGCTCTATACCGCTGATATCACCCGTACCATGCCAATAAACGGGCACTTCACCCCGGTGCAACGTCGCATCTATCAGGCCGTGTTGGACGCTGCCGACGCGGCTTTCGAACGCGCCAACCAACCGGGATGTATTTTTGCTGAGGTGCACGAGGCTGCCATGGAAGTCATCGCGAAACGCCTGGATGAATGGGGTTTCCTGCCGGTGTCTTGGGAAGAATCCCTAGAGTCAAACGGACAGTATCACCGTCGGTGGATGGTACACGGTACTTCGCATCACCTGGGCTTGGATGTACACGATTGTGCCCAGGCGCGTCGCGAAATGTATACCGAAGCCAAGCTAGAGCCGGGCATGATTTTCACGATTGAGCCGGGGCTGTATTTCCGTAAGGACGACCTGGCTGTCCCCGAGGAATATCGCGGGATTTCAGTGCGCATCGAGGACGACATCCTGGTGCGCGAAGACGGCTCCTGTGAACGACTCTCCGAGGGGATTGCGCGCGACACGGATGCGGTGGAAGCCTGGGTGCAGGGACTCCTGGGTTAGGCCGGGTTAGTAGGCCGGGCGAGATTCCGCGGTTTAGCCCGCCGTCAGGGCACGCACCTCATGAACCGGCCATTACCCCACCAATGTGACTTAGTGGGCAAACTGTTGCAACGCGTCGTAAATCAACTGGGTGTATATATCTTGGCCTGCCGGTTGGGGGTGTACCGAATCGCTGGCCAATAACTCCGGATGTGGCGCAATCGCCCGATCCCAGGGCGCAACCTTTACCCGGTCAGGATACTCGCCCGCCAAGGAATACATGGTCTGGTTGGAAATCTGAATCCATTGCTGGGAAGGCTTACCGAAGCCAGTGACGAACACGATTTTCGTGGTGGGCGGCAATTCGCTCAAGAGGTTTTGTCCGTCTTGGACGCGGAAGGTAGAGTTCGTGGCCAGCGCAAACACCAGGTAGGGGCGCAGCGTGCCTTGGTCTCGCATAGCGCGCATAATCGAAAAACCCGCGATGCTGGAGCGGGAAACTTCGGCGTTCACGTTGATTCCCGGCAGTTTCGCGGCCAGTTTCGGTACCGATGCCAGGGTAACTGAATCCCCGATTACGTCGACTTGGCTGCCGTCTATAGGTGTCGGGGTGGGGCTGGGGGTGTTTTTCACCTCGGTTTCATGAGGTGCCGGCATCCTCGAAGCCTTTTCTCCAGGGGTGGGATGCCCGGGATTCGGGGTAGTGTCCGCCGGGGATTTATCCGCTGGTTGCTGGGCTTTGTCCCCCGCTTTACCCGGGGTTTTCGCGGGTAAAGCAGGATGTTTTTTCATGAAGTCCTGGCCTTTTTCCACCAGGATAGCCGCGCTGGTTTTAGCGGGAGCCACCACCAAAGCAGCACCTAATGGAGCCACCGCCAGCGCCAATACCGCCACGGCTGCCAGCAGCTGTTGCACCGGCTGCCATTTTTTGAGGCGAACCGGACGCCACGCCCGGAGGGTTACAAGGATTCCCTGGCGCCTCATGGGCTGTTCCACAAAGGTATACGACAGGTGCGCGGCAAGTATCGCCACCACGGTGATAACCGTCAAAGCCTGCCATTGGGGCAAATCGGGGGCGATTCCCATCACAATTAGGTAAACCGGCCAGTGCCACAGGTATAGGGAATAGGAACGCACCCCCAGCCACACCAGGGGGCGCCAACTGAGGAATTCCACCAAGACTTGTCCCGGCCCACTGACCCCAGAGATTTCCTCCATACAGGTTTGGATAATCCCCACCGTCAGGAAGCTGACCGCAAACACACCCCAGGGATAGGTAAAATTGTCCGTGTCGTGCAAGGTCAGGAAGCTAGCGATTACTCCAATCGTGCCCAGCCAGGCGGCCAATCCCCGGATTCGCACCGTCGCGTTATCCAAGTAGTGCGGTGTGTTTTCCAGAGCCGAGGGGAACAGCAAGGCTAGCATCGCGCCCAGCATCAGCCCGAAAGCATGGGTGTCGGTACCCTCGTAGATGCGGGTTAGATTCCCGCCGAGAGCTTGCAAGATGGCCATTTCTGCTACTGAGGCCGCCGCGAGCAACACTGGCACCACCCAGCGGTGGCGGTTCGGTAACAGGAATGCTCCCAGCAGCACCAGCGGCCACACCAGGTAGAACTGCTGTTCCACCGCTAAAGTCCACATATTGGACAGGAACTGGGGGTTGGCTCGGTCGAAGTAAGACTGCGCAAATATCACGTTGAGCCAGTTGTAGGTAAAAGTCAGGGAACCCAAGACCTGCCGGGCAATTCCCACCAAGTAATCCCGATTCACCAAAGCGGCTATAGGCACCGTAATCAGTACCGTAAGAGTTACGGCCGGGAAGAGACGGCGCAGGCGCCGCACCCAAAAACTGCGCACCCGGATTTTCCCAGTCAAACGCCGCTCCTGAGTAAGCATCGCGGTAATTAGGAAACCCGAAAGCACAAAAAATACATCCACCCCCATGAACCCGCCGGGCATCCAGTTGGGGGCAACGTGGTAGACCAAAACCGCCAGTGCCGCCAGCGCTCTAAGCCCGTCTAAACCACGCAGATAGTAGCGCGGCTTGGAGGCGTTTTCGCTGGTAGTATCACGTTTAACGGCGGGTTTCTGCGTTTTTTTCTCTGAGCCCAAAACCAAAGCCGAACTTCCCTTTCCGCGAGTAAAACCTGAAGCCTAGGATTCCAGCCTAGTCTCGGTTCGGTATTTTTCTGAATAAGAATATAGCATTGAACCCATGGCCGTTACTACTGATGAACTAAGAAAAGTACTGGAAAAAGTCAAGGATCCCGAGATTAATCGTCCTATCACCGATCTGGACATGGTGCGCAATATTTCTGTCGATGCCGACGGCGCGGTCGAGGTTGAGATTGCCTTGACCATTGCGGGTTGCCCGATGCAAAGCCAGATAGAGCGTGATGTTTATGCGGCGCTGGCGGCGGTTGACGGGGTCACCAGCGTTAACGTCATCATGAGGGGCATGTCGGAAGCCGAGCGCGGGGCTTTGAAGGAACGTTTGATGGGTGAGCGTCCCGTGATTCCTTTCTCACAGCCAGGCAACCTGACCCGGGTTTATGCGATTACCTCCGGTAAGGGCGGGGTCGGGAAGTCGTCTATCACCGCGAATCTGGCGGTGGCACTGGCCGATTTGGGCTTGCAAGTGGGTGTGTTGGATTGCGATATTTACGGGTTTTCCATCCCGCGCATGTTGGGGATTGGCGATGCCCAACCCACCCCGGTGGGAAACATGATGATGCCCCCGGTGGCGCACGGGGTGAAAGCCATCTCGATGGGCATGTTTGTGCCCGACGGACAGCCGGTGGTGTGGCGCGGCCCGATGCTGCATCGCGCCTTGGAACAGTTCCTCTCTGAGACCTATTGGGGGGATTTGGATGTGCTGTTGCTGGATTTGCCGCCCGGGACTGGCGACGTGGCGATTTCGGTGGGACAGTTGCTGCCCACCGCCGAGATTATCGTGGTGACCACCCCGCAACAGGCCGCTGCCGAGGTCGCGGAACGCGCGGGTTCGATTGGCAGCGTCACCAACCAAAAGGTCGCGGGGGTAATTGAGAACATGAGTTACCTGCAAGGACCCGATGGCACCCGCATGGAGATTTTCGGCAGCGGCGGGGGCGAAACCGTGGCCAGGCGCTTGGCGACCTTGCTGGGTTACCCGGTGCCTTTGCTGGGTCAGATTCCCATGGAACAGGCCTATCGTGAAGCCAGCGATTCGGGCACACCAATCGTACTTTCCCCCGATGCCAAGGACGGTTCTTCGCTGGCCGGGGCGGCTTTGCGCGGTATCGCGACGGAACTAAAGACCCGTTCCCAGTCTCTGAAGGGGCACCGCCTGAACCTAATGGTGAAATAGGCCGGTTCATGAGGTGCTAGGGGATAAATACTCAAGACGAAGCGACTAGCGGTTCTTGATGGCCACCAACAGCCCATCCCCGCAGGTCAGCAGGTTTTCGATCCAGGAGTCGGATTCGCGGATTGCCCGCAGCACCTCGCGCAGCGCCACGGTGTCGGGTTCACGGCGCGCCGGGTCAGCCACCGAATCCCGCCACAGGGCGTGAGGCACCACCAGCACGCCCCCCGGACGCAGCGCCTCTAGCAGCAAATCGACATAAGCCTGGGTTTCCTGGGGGTCGGCATCGATAATCGCCATGTCATAGACCCCGCGACTCATGCGCGGCAACACTTGCAACGCCCGACCGGTAATCATCCGCACCCTCGTCAGGGGCACCCCCGAACGACTGAGCAGCTCGCGGGCAATCTGGTGAATCTGTGCCTCCGAGTCAATGGTGGTCAACACACCCTCTGTCGGCATCCCCGCCAGCGTCCACAGAGTAGAAACCCCCGCCCCGGTACCTACCTCGATTACCGACTTCGCCCCGGTCGCTCCCGCCAGCATCCGCAACGCCGCCCCGGTCGCGGGGGAAACTGGAGTTGCACCAAGTTCTTCACCCCGGGCGCGCGCCACCGCGATATTCTCCGATTCAAGTAAAAAATCCTCGGCGTATGACCAGCTAAGCGTCTTATCAGCGGAAATAATAGGCTCCTTTGATTGGGATGATGTGGGCGAAGTCTACTTTACAAATTTTTCCAGTTCCTTCGCCAGCTGCGTGACTTCCTGGTCATTAAGCTCTATCACCAGACGCCCCCCACCATCAGCGGGAATACGCATCACATTACAGCGGGGTTCTTTTGTAACTTCCAAGGGTCCGTCCCCCGTACGGGGTTTCATGGCTGCCATCGATGCCTCTTTTCCAAAAAACGGTCGTGCTCTAATTATATAGAACTCTGGGACTTTTGGAGAGGCACAACCGCTTTTAAGCGAAGCCTTAACCAAGATGAGCCGTGTTTTCCACTACAATCCGCTGAGCCTCGGCGGCGGTGTCTACAACTTGGATAATCCCGGTTTCCTCTAGGTCGACCATGCCCTGTGCCACCAGACCATCTCGAACCCACCCCAGCAGCCCACTCCAGTAATCCTTGCCCACCAAAACGATGGGGAATTGCTTGATTTTATGGGTTTGCACCAAGGTGATGGCCTCGAAGAGCTCGTCAAGTGTCCCGAAACCACCGGGCAATACCACGAAAGCCTGGGCGTATTTCACAAACATGGTTTTACGCACAAAAAAATACCGGAATTCCACGCCTAAGTCGACGTACTGGTTCATGCCCTGTTCGTGGGGCAGTTCGATGCCCAAGCCAACCGAGAATCCCCCATTTTCGTGGGCACCCTTAGAGGCAGCTTCCATCAAACCCGGCCCCCCACCGGTAATCACGGCGTAGCCAGCCTCGGCAAAAGCCTTGCCGACTTCCTCACCTAACTGATAGAACTCACTGCCGGGTTGTACCCGCGCCGAGCCGAATACAGTGACGGCTTTTTTACCAATGTCGGCCAGGGATTCAAAGCCATCGACGAATTCTCCCATGATGCGCAACACCCGCCACGGGTCTCCATTCGTCCAGTCCGCGTCAAGGTTGGGGCGCAGCAGCTGCTGGTCAGCCAGTTCACGTTTGGCTCGATCCCGGGCAGCGCGGCGGTTCATAACGGTTCTCATAAACGATTTCCTTTACTGTTTTGTAACATAGCAATATTACATGGGTTTAGGCTTACGAATCACACTTGAGTCAGTTTTGCGGCAGCACCAGGTCAGTCTGCAGCGTCGCACTCGGGCCATTATTCAGCGGCGAGGCTGGCGGCTTTCACGTCTTGGGCATGTTCCCGCGTAGTCACCAACAGTCGACCGTTTTCCTCGATTACCACCGCCCCGGGGATGCCCACTATCGCTATGCCGGCCAGTCCCGGGGCACGCACTAAGGCTCCGGGAGCGGCCACGGCGGTCGCAGGGGTTTCCGGGGTCAGATTCACGAGGGGATAGCCGGAGTTTCCGGCATTTTCCGAATTCCGCCCAGCGGGAGTTTCTGAATCCCCGGCGGGCTTTATGTCCGTTTTTTGTTGGATTCCGCCCGCTGAATCTCCGGTATTGTCGGCGGCAATACCGGCGTAAAGGTCATAGATGGCTGCCCAATCCCCGATATCCGACCAGTCAATGTCCGCCGGGGCGGGCGCGACCGCGACCGCCCCGCAGCGCGCCAGGGGCTCGGCCAACACCGTATCAATCGGGGCACGCGGCACCTGTCGCCACAATGCTAATTGTGCCTCAGAATCAAGGGTTTCCCCCGCCGCCGCCAGGGCGCGCAGAGCGGCCGGTGCGCCGGGCGCCTCGCGTTCCAAGGCCTCGAAAAACATGTCGGTGCGAAACACGAACATGCCGGCATTCCACAGGTAACGTCCGGTTTCCAGGTAGGCTCGGGCGGTGGTGGCGTCGGGTTTTTCGTGAAACCGTTTCACGAGGTGCCATCCCGGGTTTCCCGGCGCTTTGTCGCCGATTTCGATATATCCATATCCGGTGGCTGCTTCGGTCGGAGTGATACCAATTGTGGCGAGTTTCCCGGCCTCGGCTCCGGCTTTGGCCGCGCGCAAAGCGCGGGCGAAAGCCGGCGCATTCCCCAAATGGTGGTCGGCCGCAAAGGAACCCACCACCGCGGTTCCATACGCTTCTTCTACCACGGCCACGCCCAGCCCAATCGCGGCCAGGGAATCGCGTGCCTCGGGCTCTACCAGGAACCGGCTGGGAATCGCCAGCCCAAGGGCTTCGATTTGGGCTTGCAACGCCGGGGCGTGAGCCGCGCCGGTCACCCAGGTCAGGCTCGCCGCCAGAGGCGCGAGCCGCCGGGCGGTGTTTTGCGCCAAGGAGTATTTCCGGCTGGCACCTAATGAACCCACATTTAAAGTAGCCTCAGAAACCGACGCGCCGCCAACATCCCCAATGGCACCTCGTGAAGCCGGGGCACCCGCCGCCACGTCCGCACCCAAACCAACCCCGCGTGAACCCACCCCATCTGCGGCCGCATCAAGGGACAACAAAAACTTCGGACGTGCCGCCGTGGAAACCGGCCACAACCGCCGCCCCGCTCCCCCGGCGGGCACTAAAGCATGAAAATCCATAGAAAAATCATAGTCTGGCTCTCACCACCGACTCGACTGGCTGCCCGATGTCACCAAAAATTGCCAGTTATACCCGCAAACGCCACGATGGCGGGTATGCTGGGAGTCATGTATCTAGCCCCGCGTGAACCCGGCCAGGTGTATTTGGGAATGATTATCCCCCTGCCGGAGCCTTATGCCTCAGAATTGGCGAAAATAACCAAGACCCACGGCGTTCCCCCGCATATTACTATTGTGGAGCCGCGCCCGGTGAATCCCGAAGATGTGCCGTTGGTACGCGCCGAGGCCGAGCGGCTATGCGCCGATTTTTCGCCTTTCGTAATTAGTTTCGGCAATATCGGGGACTTTCGTCCGGTGTCCCCCGTGGTGTATATCGAGGTGCAACGCGGTTTCGAGACCTGCAAAGAGTTGGCGAAACGGCTGCGTTTCGGGCCACTCGCCGGCGAGGCGCGTTTCCCTTATTATCCCCATATTACGCTGGGCACGAATGTGACCGATGCGGATTTGGATTACGTTGCCCGGCTGTGTCGTCGCTCGCACGGATATTTCATGGTAGAAGGAATCGACTTGGACTTGGTGGAGCCCGAAGAGATTAAACCGGTCACCGTACTGCAGCTGGGCGGAGCGATTCGCACCGCCGAGATTCCACTGGCGGATGGAATCGCTGCTCTTGACGCGCAAGGACAGATTATTCCGGGGAGCGTCACAAACCCTGAAATTCCCAGGAATAGTGCCTAGTTTCGTGGCTTGGCCGCGTTATAGTCCGACAGTATTGAAAGGAATATATGAAGATCACCACGGTTAATGTGAACGGGGTACGTGCCGCTTTCCGTAAGGGTTTCGGGGATTGGCTGGCGAATGACGATTCGGAGTTGTATTGCTTGCAAGAGGTTCGCGCCACTGTCGAGGATACCGTGACTCTGTTTGGGTCAGCTTTCGACGTGCGGGTGTGGCCATGCCGGATAAAAGGGCGCGCGGGGGTCGCCTTGGTGGCGCGTCGTGATTCGGCGTTTTCATTAGGGGGCACTCGGGAAGGTTTGCCCGCAGCGCTCTATGACGAGTCCGGAGAACCGGATGTGGATTCGGGACGCTGGTTGGAAGCGGAGGTTTCACTGCCCGGTGGCGGGTCGTTGACCCTGGTCAGCGCCTATTTACATTCCGGGGAACTGGGGTCGGAAAAGCAGGAACAGAAACTTGCTTACCTGGAGCGAGCCACGAAGCGACTATCGGAACTGGCCGCAACGGCTCGCGCGGCCGGTGCGGGCGCTGCCCAAGCCTTGGTGTGTGGGGATTTCAACATTGTGCGCACCGAAAGAGATATTAAGAATTGGAAGCCGAACCACAATAAAGTCTCCGGCGTGATGGACGAGGAAATCGCGATACTGGACACGTGGATGAGCGATTCCTTGGAGGGCACGGCGAAACATCCGGCGGTGGATGTGACCCGGGCGCTGCTGGGCGAGGTACAGGGCCCCTACACCTGGTGGTCGCAACGTGGCAAGGCTTTCGATAATGATGCCGGTTGGCGCATTGACTACCAAATGGCCACGCCCGGGCTGGCAACTCATGCAGCCGAAGTATCAGTCTGGCGGGCACCTAGCTACGCCGAACGCTGGTCCGACCACGCGCCGCTGAGCATCACGTACCAGATATAAGCACGCCCGGTGGCGTACCAACTCCAAGCCCCCCTGCCCACGAACCTGGTCAAGCGCAACTCACGGACAACGCGCCCTTCGCGCCCGATATAAAGTGTCGCGTATCCCCGCTTCGCTTTTGTTTTCCGGCTTCATGAGGCGCCATTCGGGGTGGCGAGTGTGGTTGGAATAATGGTCTGGCCTGGGGGGATGTGGGGTTTC
>NZ_GG668519.1:198881-200496 GCF_000160615.1 Mobiluncus mulieris ATCC 35243
GCCTGACAGTTACTCAAAACGGCATCACCGAAAAATTGCCCACCACCGCAACCGACAAAAACGGATTGCCGGTATATGTCAACTATAAAAAAACTGGTCATGATATCGAGGTTCGTGTTAGCCCAATGTTCCAGGTTCGCGGATTCTGGCGTTGCATCGCTGGTGTAGGTGGTGGTGTTATCGGAGGTGGAACTGGCGGAGGTTTAGCTGGCGCGGCTGTAGGAACGATTACGTTACCCGTTGTGGGTACTGTAAGCGCAGGCGTAGTTGGCCTTATCGGAGGTGCAGTTGGAGGAGGGCTGAGCGGTGCCGCAGCCTTCTGCTAATACCGATAAGAATCTCTGGCCTTACATTGCCGGAATCGTTGTAGCTGCGACTCTAACAGGGGCACTCTTCCTCATGCTAGGAATGCCACGACCCAAAATTATCCTGAATCCGATAGTAGCCGGAGGATACGGGGTTGCTTTTGTTCTCACGTGTGTTCAACTCAAGCGAAACAGCGGGAAAGATAACAATACGGGATGGCCTAAAACATCTAGTCACTATCCTTGAACCTCTTGCGTAAGCCTGACTGTGGAGGGTCTCGGTAACACCGGTTCCCTCCACGACTTTCTCGCTCTCATCACTCGCGCCACGCCTTTCTGGATGTGACCCGCGTTGTTAGGCAAGATGCAAGGTTCGTGCATGAGGCACCCCGGGAATTCTTGATTAACTACCTAGATTCTTTGGGTGATAGCGATTCTACCGTGGCATAGGCTTCCAAGTAATTCTCCGCCAGCGTATCTGGGTCTATCAGCTCGTCCTTGTCCGCTGCCAAAACCGCGTCAAACTGCTCTAACCCATTCTCGCTCAAAGCATGTTGAATCTGATTTTGCACCTGAGCGGGAAGGCCATGCCAATAATAACGGATACAGTCACCCGTTGCACCGTAACCGTGTCCTTTTTCACCGAGCGCTCATAGCCATAAGCCACCGCAAAGCGCTGCGCCACCCTTGAACACCAACACAGCATCAGTCCCAATGAACGCCAGGAACTGTTGCTCCACCCGCTTATGCTGGCCACGCCACGAGTTCATGAGGATGCTCTTTCAAATAATCCAGCCAAATACGTCCATATTCCTTGCCCATAAACCGGCTGATTTCCGGCCAATTCGGCAAACCCGAAAGCCGTAAAACCTGGGCGAAAATCTCCGTGTAATACCGGTCGGTGTTAATGTAATCGCGCCGCATCCCCTGAGCCAGGACATAATGCCCCCATCACCAACAAATCGCCCCCGATAGTTTTTCGGCTTCATGAGGTGCCATCCGGGGTGGCGAGCGTGGTTGGAATAATGGTCTGGCCTGGGGGGATGTGGGGTTTCAACATTTGTTGATGGGAAGTGTGTACATTTGGCGCTAGATTTCGGGTTCTTTCCGGTGGGAACATGGTTGTAGTTGCTGGGGCACTGGGTGGTGACCCGGTGGCGTAAACCAGGGAAGTTCACTAGAGAAAGGACGTGAGATGGAAACCGAGGCGGCTAGCCCAGTCCAGCAGTTGCGGCTTAGTGGCGTGGATTGTAATCGGGGGGCGAATGTGTTGATTCGCGATGTTAATCTGACCTTAGAGCCGGGAACCG
>NZ_GG668519.1:201453-211565 GCF_000160615.1 Mobiluncus mulieris ATCC 35243
GAAAAGACCTTTAGCGACATCGTACTTTCTATGTCTTTCGCTGGTTCCATGTTCACCGCCATTCTGGGGATTGTGATAGTGACTGGGGATTTCACCACCAAGTTCTCCACCCGCTTATTCCTATTCAACCGCTTGCCCTTTGCGTTGATGGTGGTGAAGGCTATGGTTGCCGCCATCCTGGGACTGGTGTCAGGGGCGATCATCCTGGTGACCAGCTGGTTTTCCACCCAAGGAGTTTTGGCGGCGCGGGGATACGAGTTCTTCCCACCCGACAATCCTTGGCAATGGGCGGGAGGTTACCTGGTTATGTTTACACTCACTGCGATTTGGGGGGTAGCCCTAGGATTCATATTCAGAAACACAGTAATCGGCATCACATTCGAGATTATCTTTTTGACCATGTTAGAACCCACGCTTCACAGCATCTTTCCCCAAGCCGCGAAATGGCTACCCGGCGGAACACAATCCGCAATCGTTGATGATATTACTTTGCCGCAGCGTTTGGGTATGCTCCCCGGCGTGGGTGTCTATTCACTGTGGGTCATAGGCTTGTTCGTGATTGCCGCTGTGCTGTTGATGAAGTTCAACCAGCCGGTACTGCCCTCACTCACGAACCTGGTTGCCAAACGCCTCTCCTTCACCAAGAAACCGGCCACAAACTTGCAGACACCTAGCGTAACCGAAAAACCACAACCCATTACCAGATAACAAGCATAAATCAGACACACCCAAGGAGGTGAAGCAAAGATGGCTGCACAATTGCATGTTCCCCCAGGTTTAGAGTTGACTAAGCCTGATTGTAGCGATAATCCCTGGATTGTGTCCGTAAATGGCGGTGTCCCGTCACGACTCTCTCCAGATTTAGCTCGGGTGCTCCAGTGGTTTCAACAGGGACAACCCGGCGGTTCTCCTCAGTTTTCGGGCGAACCTCTGGACAGGGAGAACCTCGAGGTGGCCACCACTATGCTGGAGAATGCCGGTTTACTCACCAGAATGCCATACCACGTTTCTGATAATGTGAAAACTACACGGAAATCCCGGGTTCATTTCAATTCGTTGTTTTCCATCCAGATTGATATCCTCAATCAACCCGGACACTTCGCTTGGCTGCAGCACTTTGCGAAACGCGGTTTCCTGTTGGGTGCAGCAGCTTTGAATGTGCTTCTTGGCTTGCTTGGCATCTTCCTGGTGCTGGTAAATCGTGATGCTTTCTTTACGGCGATGTCCACCCCGCAGGAACCATTGACCTTGCTGGCTTTGTATATGTGCATGATGGTGGGTATATCTATCCATGAATTTGCCCATGGTACTGCGCTTATGTACTTCGGTGGAAAAGTTCGGCGCATCGGGGTCATGCTGTTTTATCTCTCCCCTGCGTTCTTCTGTGATGTGACCGAGGCCTGGAAACTGCCACACAACTGGCAGCGGACTATGGTTGCTTTAGCCGGAGTGGTGACCACTTTTGGCATCTCGGGATTATCTGGTTTGATTTTCGTCCTCACCGGCAGGGAATACGCTTTCCTGGCATTGCTCACCACCGCCTTCTATGCGGCTTCAGTGTTGAATCTGGCACCATTTATTAAGCTCGACGGATACATAGCCCTAATGACCTTCCTGGATCAGCCGAATCTGCGCGATAAAACCATGCAAGAATGGAAAACTGCCCTGGTGTACTTCGTTACCGGGAGCTGGGGGAAGCTTCGAAGGTTAGGCTTGCTACGAGTAGTCTTTGGCTTGGCCTGTTCTGGAACTCCCCTCGGGATGCTGCTGCTGATGGCTTACCGGCAAGACAACGACAACACGGGGATTATCGGACAAGTTATTGGTGCTGCCTTAGTGTGGGGGGCATTATTCCTAATGCTTCGAGGCATAATACAGATTGCCAAGGAAACACGCCAGGAACACAAGCCAATCTGGTCACGATTTATTGTTGTAGGAGCCACAGCCCTAGTTCTTATACCTCTTGGATTTGCGCCAGTACCTCTGCGCCAGACGGGTGCCTACTGGACAGAGGGTGACAGTACCTACACGAATCTAGTTGCGCCACGATTTACAGGTAAAACCGTAGAGCTTAAACGTGCGGGTTTATTGGCAACCGAAACCGTGGGGGCAGGGAGAATTTCAAAACAGAAAACCCAGAGTGCCCAACCGATGCAGGCACTTTCCCCCACTATCAAAGTATCAGGGGTGTTACCCCCGCAACCCGCGAAACTCCTCGAAAACATTGAAACAATCGGCGGCAATCCAGTCGGACTGCTGGTAGCAGAAATGGGAGAAATACCCTTGGGAACCTGGATTACGCAAACTGCTACCCTCGATTGGTTGCAATCAAATCAATAGAGACTTCCTGAACAAAATAATCACATCAACACGAAAGAAGGTGAAAAAATGAAAATAAGCTCGTTTACTGTAGACAAACTGGAGACTTTAGAGGCTCTTCGCTTTTAAGGGTGTAGTTGGTTTTTGAATCCTCCGGTTTCGAGGAGGGCACGGATGCGGTAGTGGATGAGGTTGCGGAACCCGAGGGCGGAGCCTCGGAGGTGTTCTAGGCGGCCGTTGATGGCTTCGGTTGAGCCGTTAAAACTATGGGGATGGTCGAAGTAGGCCAGGATGTCGGCGGCGCGGCGTTTCAACGTGCGGCCTAGTCGGCGCAATTCGGGTAGCCCAGCGGTGAGGTTACCCTTGTTTAGTGGACACCGGTACAGAGTTACCTTTGTCTCAGGCGAATTTGTTAGTCGGCGATGCCACTGCGCAGCGCGCGCAGGGTGAGTTCGCCGCGAGTGGCACAGTTGGTTAGTTCGAGGATTTGGGAAACATAGGTGCGTACCGATGACTCGGAAAGGAAGAGCTCCTCGGCGATTACCTTGTTCGGTTTGGCCTGAATTACCAGGTGGAACACAGGCAGCAAACGCTCCGGTAGCTCCGCTACGTCCTGGCGGAAATCCTCGTATTCTTGCTGTTTGAGGCGTTTTTCCAGGTATTGTTCGGTCAGCAGTTCGGTGGGACGATTCCCCATGATCATTTTCCCTTCATGAGCCTCGCGCAACAGTGTCGCTAAATGCCTTACCTCTATATCCTTGGTCAGGAAAGCGCGCACCCCCGCCGCAAGAGCCTCGTCGAGGGAGTCCTCGTGGGCGAAGGCAGTGAGCATCACGATAGTGACCTGGGGACTCATCTTTTTAATAGTGGATGCCGCTGCGATGCCATCCAGCACCGGCATATCCACGTCCAACAGCACCATATCGATATGCCCTTGAGAGCAGGCGCTAATTGCCTCCGCACCGTTCTCTACGACGGCAACCACCTCGAACCCTTCTTGCATAGCCAAAAGCTGGGCAAAATCATCACGAAATGCATCATCGTCGTCAGCAATAACGACTCTCAAACTATCGGTCACCGGGTTTCTCCTTTCTAAAAGGTATTTCGACACTAAGGTTCCATTTATCCCCAGACTTGCCAAACAGCAGTTCTCCACCTTCAGAAGTAATCTTATCTTCCAAGTTGCGTAGCCCATAGCCTCCAGTGAAGCTGGTGTCTGGGCGTTCGGCTACCCGATTTTGGCTGTAAACGCTCAGGTTTCGTGCTTCGTCAAGGGAAAGCTCCAGACTGGCCAAGGAGTTCTCGGGGGCATATTTCAAAATATTACTAGCGCTCTCCCGCACTACTAGGGAAGCCACCAACTGTTGCTGGCGGGTCAGCAGTTGGTCTGTCCCCTTCGGGACAACGACATCGAGGGTTATACCCCGCGCGGTGAGCATCTTGCGGGATTCCACCAGAGCCTTTTCCAAACTGATGGATTCCCGACTGATATCCAGGTTCAAAATCATCGGACGGATTCGCTTGGCGGCAGCGCTAGCTGCGCTAGCCAGTTCCGCTAGCGCCTCGGAGGTTACAGAACTGGGGTCATCGCGCAGTTTCTGGGCAGCAAGTGAAATCTGTGCCAAATCCTTGGCAGTAGTGTCATGCAGCTGCGCCGCCAGTTCCCGACGCAGTTGTGACCTAATCTGTTCCGCGGCCAGCCCGGACGAATCTAGGTACCCCTGCAGCAGTGCGGTATAATCCCTTTGTTGGCGCATAAGCAAACCAACAATAAGGGAAACCGCAAACTGTAAGCAAAGGAAAATCAAGGTAAGGGTGATATCCTCGGCACGAATTAACAAAACCGCGCTGGTCGAAGCATAGAGCAGTAGACCCTGCCACACCCAGTTTTCCACAATCCAACTTATAACGATTATGGTAGTACCCAGTGTGGCGTATGCGATGTTGTGACTCAAAGGTGGTATCAACAGTACAGCGTTTAGGAATATCACATAAGCAAGATCTGATTTTTGAAAAAACTTGCCATGTAAAGCCAAAAGAATAAACAGAACCGCTATAACAAACGATACAGGAGAGCTGAATAAGATCTTATAATAATAAACAACAGACAAATCGAGCGCGCAAAATAATGTGGCTGAACCCAGGAAAAAATATCCTTGCCATTTGCTTACAAAATTATTACCTTTAGATGCATCTCTTAGATTCTTTGTCATAACTATAATTATACGAGACTAGATGTGTTACTTGCATTCTGCGAATAACTCCTCGGGGCGGAAGCCTCCACATCTGTGGCAGAGAATTGTCGCCGTAAAGTGCTGAATAGCTCCCTAAGCTGCACGTGAAGGACAGAACCCAGCGGCAACCCTAGACCAGCCCACTGACTGAAAGTCTGGTTGGTGACCTGTTCCACCTCTATCGAGGCGAGGTTGTGGCAAACGCTGCCTCCCAGCGAGGCTATTGCTGGTGTCAGAAAATCGGGGAGGTTCTGTCCAACTACTGATTCAATCTGGCGCAGGTTTTCGATGGTTCCACATCCAAAGGAGCCGATTCTTTCACAGACGAAAGGTGCTAAGGCTATGGTGGCTTCCAACTTCGTAATTCCCGCCAGCGAAGACAGCTCATTGGCTAAGTACCACAATGGCCACACCCAAACCAAGGTTTTCTCTCCTAGTGGCACTTGGTGGGTAATCCCGGATAGTCGCGCGGCCTGTTCCAACAGGACGCTGTCGTTCTGTGGTTTTGGATTTTCGTCAGATTGGCGGTAAAGCGTCACGGCCATCTGCAAGAGTTCTGCATACTCCCGTCGAGCGGTAGCGTTGGTTATGACTGCCAGAATCCCGGCACAGCGAAACACGATTTCGAGGATTCCGTGGCGAATCAACCGGGGGGACAGGCTTTCGTAGACCTCGGGCAGGTAGTCATGCCCACTTGGTTTAAGACTATTCCCCAGCACCAATCGCCGTCGAGACGCGGAAACTTCTACGACAGCTTTACTGTTGCACTCGGAGCCAGTACCCAGAGTCGTGGGAATCGCGAGAATCGGATACGGTTTGTTGCCAGGAATCGTGGTGACACCGCTGCGGCCAGCCCGGAGATAGGATTCCCAGGAGGGCTGCGCGGTTGCAGCAGCAGCGAGCTTGACTTTATCGAGAATACCGCCACCGCCCAAAGCAATCAGGGGTTCGCCTGTTTCTAACTGCACGGAAAGTTCCCGGACATCAGCCAGAGAACAAGAGGAGCTGACCGCAACCCGACTTGAGGCTCCTTTGACATAGCTCCGGGCGGCTGCGGGAAGTTGGTGGTTATGCCAACATTCGTCATAGATAAAGACTGTCATTTTGTCCCCCGGGTAGTTAGCTCTTCAAACGCAGCGTGTAGGTTCCGTACCGCTTCATCCCAGATAGATATGGGCATAGTAATGGCGGGAATAATCTGGATACCTTCCAAGGAGGGTTGGATGGAAATGCCCCGGGAGCGAAAATAATCCGCGCCGAGCGATCCAGAAAGCGCATCCGACTCGAAAGAATCAGCGTCGCCCCACCCCAGATACTGGAATAACCCCATGCCTCGCCGAGAGAGATGATATTTCCGCGCCAGATGTTCCAAGTCAAGGGAAACCCTGGATTCCAGTTGATGGTATTGCTCCTGAATATTGGCCGAATCCAAGAAATCGAGTACTCCCAGAATCGCGGCGCACGCCACGGGGGATCCGGCTTGGGTTTCCCCGTGCATGAAAACACTATCCTGCTGGATAAATACCTCAGCGACAGTATTAGAAACCACTAAGACTGAACTCGCGGCAGTGCCATTTGTGAGTCCTTTGGAAAAACCAAGTAAATCGGCGGATTCCTTCCAATCAAATGAGGCCGCTATGGTACCCAAACGGTATAACCCCATAGCCACTTCGTCAGCCCCTATCAGGAACCCATATTGTTTACGAGCCTCGAAAATGACATTCAAGACATCGTTGGAAAGGGGAATCGCCCCGGAGCCCAATACCGGCTCCAAAACCACCAACGCGACGGTATTACCCCTGGTTTGAAAAAATTGTTTCCACGCTTCAACATCATCAAGAGGAAGGTGGACAAAATTCGCCGAATGTGCTCCGTAAACAGCTTGTCCCAGATTTTCCCCCGACAGTTTCATCGAGTTTAGTGTCATACCGTGATAGCTCCCCTGGATGCTGACCACCGTGCGAGCGTGTCGCCCCAACAGGGAATTCCATTGTAAGGCCAGCTTGACCATGACATCATTGAGAGCAGAACCGCTGGTGGAAAAAACCAGCGCTGCTTCTGACATATCCAGATGAGCCAGCAGCCGCTCCGCAACTTCATGTGCAGCGGGGTGGGAAGCACGGAACAGCGTCGCGTAGTGCCCGTCGCGAAGGACTTTCTCGATTCGCTCGGCAACAAAGGGATTTCCATAACCGAAGTTAACATTCCACAAGCCACTGGTTAAGTCAATGGCTTTTGTTCCGTCGGCAAAGGTTAATTGGTAGTCCCGAGCCTCCACGACGGTTCTAGCGGCTTGCCCCATCTGCGAGGGGGGAACCAGAAATTCCCATAGCATTCTAACCACCAACCTTTACAGCAATAATGGTTAACAACTCCTGGGAATCAGCCAAACCGGTACACTCGCGGCAGGTGCGGTTTACTATAGAAAAACCAGCCTGTTGCAGCTCGGAAGCCAGTTGGTCACCACTGAGGTTATGCACCACGGAGCTGTAGACCCGAGCGGGTTTTGGCATCATGTCTGTATCGAAAACTACGAATCCAATCTCCCGTGCTTCCTGACCAGGAATCTCCCCGGCATAGAAGAATGGCACCACTGGTTTTCCATTAAGATTCACTTGCCCCAAGCTAAACAATGTTCCATGGTTATTCTGCGGCTCCGAGGTAGAGATATAGAATACTCCACCACTTCGGAGCGCCTGGTGTACACGTTGGTAAATCTTTAGACGTTGCTGGTGGTCAAACAAGCGAACGGTTCCCGCTCCAAGCAGCAAGAAATCGAAAGTATCAGCCTGAGGTTCCCAAGTCAGCAAATCTTGACAGCAGGTTTTTACTTTCTCCCCAGGAATTCCTTGCCGCGTCGCTCGCTGTTGCAGCAGGGAGAGTAGGATAGGGGAAGTGTCATAAGCATAGTACTCGCGGATATTGGGGGAATCCAGCGAGAGTAAGAGGCGGCCTTCCCCGGAAGCCAGTTCACCTACGGTGGCATTTTCAGGGAGATGCTCGCTCGCGCGGGCTAATTCCTCGAACTCAGTTTCATCCCCGGAGGCAAGTGACCCGAAGAGCTGTGCCCCTTCACCGGTGTAAAGATTGCGGGGAACGCCAGCTTCCAAAGCGGCTGAAAACAAGGTTGTGAGAACACTCATCACGCACACACCTTTGTCTTGAATGTGGCAAGGGCATCCTCACGCAGACCTTCGGGGAGGCTATCCCCAGGTATTTCCACCAAAATTTCGGGGTTGAAACCTGTCAGCGCAGCGCGATACATGTCGATACCTAAGGAAAACACCCTACCGCTGTCCAGGTTGAAACAATAGAAATCGTTCTCGCTGCGTGCAAGAATCAAATCCTGTAGCTCGGTTGAGCCGTCCGAATTCAAGGGTGGCTGGGGAAGGTCAAAGTGTAGTTGTCCCTGGTAATCTTTCAAGAGTCGTGAAAGCAACACGGCACCCGCAAAATGTAAGGAAAGGGACGGATTTTCTTGTTGCAAAGTGGCGATAATGGGGTTAGGAGTCCAAGGATGGATTCCCTCTTCATCAAGAGTGAAACGAGAGAGACGGGAACGTCCGGGGATAAAATCGGCCAGTTCAAAGACCACCAGAGGATTCAAGAGGGAGTTTGGAAGTTGCCCGGTTTCAGCAAAAATTCGAGTGTTCTTGCGGAGGCTCTCAGCATCAGCTGCTTCGGCAAAGCACAGGTACGTCGGAGCAAAAACATCAAGGTATGGTAGGCTCGAAAACGCACAGGATTCAACAATCAGGCCATCATCGAAGACCGCTTCGTCTCCCTCGATGCCGAATGAACCCAGCAGGGTAGCGGAGACACCCGGTGCCATAGCGGGAGCAAAAACGAACGTATCTGCGGTTGCTAATTCTTCGAAGCTAGATAAATCGAAAGTCTTTACCCAATAGATAGAACCGTATCGTTCTTTATTGTTCGCGTCAATTCCGGTAAAAAGATTCCAAGCTGAAGCGTGGTAAGAATTGCACATTTTAATCACCTTTCTTTTTAGCTTTAGTCGCCTTGCTGATAAAGAAAGATTCAAACCCTATGAAGATAAGTAAAAGGGGAATGCCAATATATATGGGTATGGCTCGACTCACACTTATAATCATCGTTATGATGATTAATGTCATAAATAGCGTCGCATACTTGGTGTTCTTGTTAACATTGTTATTGTTACCCATAATCTTCCTTTCGCGTTACGGCTTCTATTGTTGTAGTTTGTTGGTTCTGTGGGTGGCTACACACAGCGTGAGTGAATGATTCTGTTGAAAAAAACCAGCACATTGTTATAACCACCCACATAAACCAAAATATTAAGTTATGTGACAATTTATTGTCATGTTATGTGGCTGCCACAACTCCGATTAGGATACCTACACCCACACCTACGGCAATTCCTAGACCTAACTCGCCTGCATCTGGTGCTTCTAGATTTTCTAGTTCTATTATCTCGAAATCTCGATTACACATTATTTTCACCTCCCTTCATGAATGTTAGCACATAGTATTTACGTTTAGGTTGCCATTACGACAATAGCTGCTAAGCCTACGCCAACTCCCATTCCAGTCCCGAAGTCACTCCAATCAAATGGCGCTACTAGACCTTCCAGTGGTTCAACCATAAAATCGTATTTGGTTTCCATTATTTTCACCTCCTTTCATATTTGTGTGGATATCACTGCGCAAAAAGATTCTTTCCAACAATCTCTACAATCCGGAATGCGGCTCAATAACGTAGTGAGTGAAAACTCATTCCAACCATTTAAGATCTAATTTATTTTCTTCCTTGCTTGCACATATTGAGATTATTCAAGTTAAGGTTCAAATTTTTACATAATCTCTACTTAGCTACTAGTTGGGTGATTGTACTCACACAGCAGTATTGAGTTTTTTCTCAGAGGCAGAGTGTATTTCCTTAGACGAAAATCGTTTGGAAACCAGATTTGTGAGTGAGGGCAACACCGGCTGGTTGAACTTAACCGCCACAATGGTGGCAATCACAAATAAGGCTAAGACCCACAGCAGATATAAACCTGTACCAGAGAGCATATCCAAGCGCTGTGGCAAAGTAATATCATCAATGATTGCGGATTGTGTTCCGCCGGGTAGCCATTTTGCTACCGAAGGGAAGATAGCCATAAGTGTGGCTTCCACTCCCATCAGGTAGAGGACGTGAAACATGATGGCGATTACTGTGTTTCTGAATATGAATCCTAGGGCTACCCCCCAAATCGCGGAGAGCGTGAACATGACTAGATGGCTGCCTGCCCATTGCCAGAGATTCTGGGGTGGGAAGAACTCGTAACCCCGCGCCGCTAAAAACCCTTGGGTAGAAAACCAGCAAGTCACCAGGATAACCGCGCCTAGCACCAGCCCCAGTAGTGCTGCAACGGCTGATTTCACTATCATCAGTGTGAAAGGCAGACGGTTGAATAGGAATAAGCGGGTGGAGAACTTGGTGGTGAAGTCCCCAGTCACTACCACGATCCCCAGAATAGATGCAAACAGTGCGCCCGAGAAAGACATGGAAAGCGTGAAATCACTCAGGGTTTTCCC
>NZ_GG668519.1:212340-307866 GCF_000160615.1 Mobiluncus mulieris ATCC 35243
TGGTTCCCGGCTCTAAGGTCAGATTAACATCGCGAATCAACACATTCGCCCCCCGATTACAATCCACGCCACTAAGCCGCAACTGCTGGACTGGACTCGCCGCCTCGGTTTCCATCTCACATTCCCTTTCTCGAATAGGTTTTTCGGCTTCCGCCACCGGGTCACCACCCAGTGCCCCAGCAACTACAACCATGTTCCCACCGGAAAGAACCCGAAATCTAGCGCCAAATGTACACACTTCCCATCAACAAATGTTGAAACCCCACATCCCCCCAGGCCAGACCATTATTCCAACCACGCTCGCCACCCCGGATGACACCTCATGAAGCCGGGAAACGGCGAAAACGCAACCACCGAGACTAAACACACCACCGGTCAACACACCGTGGGCAACACCGTCCCCCATTTTAAACACAGACTCCCGGAAAGACCGGGCGGGGTGTTTTAGAATGGGGACATGGCTCGTTTAGAAGCGGGGCAAGTCGCCCCGGATTTCCACGTTGAAACCACGCAAGGCCAGGTTTCCTTGCAGGATTTATTGGCGAAGTGCGACAAAGGCGTGGTGGTGTACTTTTACCCCCGCGCCTCCACCCCCGGTTGCACCAAGGAGGCCTGCGATTTTCGCGATTCGTTGCCCTCGCTGTTGGGGGCAGGGTACCAGGTCATCGGCATCAGCCCTGACAAGACGCCCGCCCTGGAAAAATTCCGCGACAAACAAGGACTGGCGTTTCCACTGGGTTCCGACCCGGAGAAAACCGTCCTCGAGGCCTGGGGCGCGTGGGGCGAAAAGAAACTCTACGGCAAGATAACACGCGGGGTCATCCGCTCTACCATTGTGGTCGGCAAGGATGGACACGTTATGTTGGCTAAATACGGGGTGAAAGCCACCGGACACGTCGCCAGGCTACGCCGAGACTTGGGACTGGACTAGCACTTTTCACCAGCGCAGACCGTCAACAATTACATGGTTTGCAAAAGTGTGGCGGTCTTACACACTCATGCCCCGTAAATCATAGTTTGGGCTACCAGCAGCGCCCCTCCGAAAATCAGTACGAATATGACCATTGGCCAAACGAATTTGAGCCAGTGCGTGTACTTTATATCCAGCATTTGCAAGGTGGCCATCACTCCCCAAACCATGATGGGGAAACCCGCAAAAAACAACAGCAGGATAAGCACACGCCTCCAGGTGAAAGGAATGACCTCACCGCTGGCAACGCCCCATTTTTTCTGGTACCTTTCGCGGTCTTCCCAAGCATAGGAAAACTCGGGATTGGCTTTGATTTTTTTGGCATACCAATAGAGGTAACCGATTACGACCGCCGAACCCACAATACAGCCGCCGATGCGCCACCACACGCCTTCAGTAAAGGGAACCCCCATCGTGACGATGGCATCGTAGCCCATGGCAATGAAAATCGGGCACATAATCGGATAGAAAGCCACGGCTTCTTCTTCCAGACCACACAGAGTGCCGCTAATAACCATAAAAATAGACATGGCGAAAACCAAGACGAACTCGTGGCCTTTGGTTTTTTAGTCAACGCCACCAAGCCGGATTCGAAGGCGCCGGTCGCCCTGACCACGCTATCAGTCCACCAAGGGTAAAGATGAACACCATGATGTCCACGGCTTCCATCGTGCCCTGCACCATGACCAGTGGTACTTTATCCAGACCCGCCGGATTTGGTTTCAACCGTTAGTATGTTCCAGGAACCGAGATGGGCTTGTTAGTGGATCCGTTTTCGAACTGTTCATATTTAATCTTGATATCCAGTTTGTCCAGAAACTCCTGGCTGCCAGGGATTTCTTTCACTTCTCCCTGGGGACTGGTGATAGAAAAAACATTAGTTTCCTGGTCATAGGCTAGCTTTGAATACTGACCCGCCGGAACCAACCATGTAGCGATAACCGCGATGATTGTCAGGAAAAACAAAATGGTAAACGCCGTGGGGATTTGGAGTCGAAAACGTTTCTTTGATTTTGAAGTGGTTTCAGTGTCGGTGCCTTTGGCATCAACGCTCATACTTCGTCCTCTCTTGCCTTTGAGTTAAAAACATATCATTGTCCGCTACAGTTCCAGTCTTGCTAAGCGCTTATGTCACTGAAAACATGACAAGGTCGGTTTCTCTACGCCCGACAGACGCAGGGTTTAGTGCTCCCCCGGGGTGAAGTCCAGTTCTTTCAAAAACCTAGGAACAAAGCCTGGGACGCTTCATTGGAGCAAGATTTACCCGGCACATCCCGGTAAATCCCGGTGAACCCGGGCGGGGTTGCCCAGCGCCACCACATTGGCCGGCAAATCCCGGGTCACCACTGAACCGGCACCAACCACGGTGTTATCCCCGATTGTCACGCCCGGCAAAACCAGCGTATTCGCCCCCAACCACACGTTGTCACCAATGGTTATCGGGGTGCCGCTCTCCCAGCCGGCTCGGCGCGGTTCAGCCTCCAGGGGATGCCAAGCGGTCAAAAGTTGCACCCCGGGAGCCAGCTGGCAGTACTCCCCAATAGTGATGTCCGCCACATCCAACAGGACACAGTTATAGTTCAGGAAAGTACCCGCCCCAATCCGGGCATGAATCCCATAGTCGATATACACCGGGGGGCGTATCGTCACACCTTCCCCCACAAAAGCGAACATTTCCCGCAGTACCGCCATCCGGGTTTCCGAGGATGCTGCCCCTAGTGTGTTGTAGTGGCTCATGCGTTCAGCGGCTTGCTCCCCCAGGCGCTCAATTCGCTCCCCCTGGGCGATGTATAGTTGCCCCGCGCGCATTTTCTCGTACATATCATCAGCAGCCAAGTTTGCTGTATCCATAACCCCAGCCTATCGAAAACAGCAAGCCGAGTGGAAAACACCCGTATTCGAATTCCTGAAAGGGCATATCGAAAACACTGCCGGCAAGATAAACCACGATGCCAACAAATTTATTGACCGCAGTGCGAGAAATCGGCACAATAGAGCTTATGGACGCACCCTCTGGAATCAACACGCCCACCAGTTTGGCTCTGTGGCTGCAAACCCAACCGGAAGCAGCCACCAACCACACTCTACGTGTCCTTTCCTCGGAAACATCTAAGTGGGAGAGACTACCCCTCGAGACATTCCAAAAAATCGCTCACGTTGAACCGCCCTCGACCAACAGTCAGCACTGGGATGCGTTCATCGAGGCTATCACCGCTAAGAGACTTCATAATCGGGGATTGTCTGCTCCCGAGTGGACGCGGAAAACCAGCCTCGAGGAAAACTGGAACCCTTACGCAGAAGCTAATCCCCACACTGCACCTATCCAAGACTTTTGGGACATGATTCACACCACTCCAGAATTTATAGAAAAAGCCATTATCTATCCCCAACAAGACCTGGTAAACCTGTAGGCATGAGTGAAAACCAGCAAGACCTTGGACATGAAGACATACAGCGACTGCTTGGCAAGCTAGGCGAGGTTTTAGCCCGCAAACAACAGCGACTGGTTCTCTACGTGGTGGGTGGCGCCAACATCGCCCTAGCGATAGATGACACGCGTATAACCAAAGACATCGATGTAGTAGTCAAGGCTGGTAAACAATATTTACAAGCGGCAGCCGCTGAGGTCGCATCCACAGAACCCGGCCTAGCTCCGGATTGGATTAACACGGAGTTTACTGGAGATACCTATGACGGGGGCATGACCTGGTCTTGGTTCGATAATAAGAAACAAGACACACCAATACGGCGAGAATACGGTAAAGGTCTGGAAGTGCAGTTAGCATCGCCGGAAATGATTCTGGCGTTGAAAACCCTAGCGGGACGTCCTAAAGACATCGAGGATATCGCAAAACTCATGCGTCTGACAGGAATTCGTACCCCACTAGACCTCGGTAAAAACCTGTATCGTTTCACAGGAAGACGGATTTTTGATGCGCAAATCGATCCGATGATGTACTTGCATATTGACCCCGAATTTCGAGAAATTTTCAACCGGCTTCCCCCAGATTTACAGCCCGCAAAACCGCCAAAAAACACTTTGAGAGACAGAATCAAAAGATTCTTTAGCAAGAAAGCGCGCTGAGGGTTACCCCACCTCTACTTTCCTGTTTGTTGGCACCTCATGAAGAAGCCTACCTTGAAATCAACTGCAAATCGCGAACAGGTATGAAGCCGATGGGACCGGGGAGCGGAAACTATCAGGAAAATACTGCAAGCATTTCCAACCAATCCGCTAGTCAGACTAGCAAAATGATTGGTGACTGACCGTTTTATCAAACTTTGATGACCACTTGGGCAGTTATATAGATTATTAAAGGAGATAGCTATGTCCTATACGCGACAGCGTTTGGCGAAACTGGTGGCTTCATGTGCCACCGCTTCCCTGGTCTTTACCGGACTGGTAGGGAGCGCATATTCCGGCGAATCCGCAAATGACACCGAATTTAGGGAATCCCCGGTTTTGGTAAAAAACCTCTCGAAAACCCCGGATAGAGGCGTAATCGTCACTGCCCTTCAACAAAACTGGAACAGTATCGCTAAGGAATGCGCTGCTACTTATGGCCCCGAAGGTGTCAAATATGTGCAAGTCTCCCTCAAGACCACATCAGGGGTAAAGAATGGTGGACCAGCTACCAGCCCACTAGCTATAAGCTGAACTCTAAACTGGGAACCGAAGCCGAATTCAAGAGTATGGTTGCCGCCTGCCAGGCGCAGGGCGTGGGTATCACTGTCGATACAGTAATCAACCACACAGTGAATGCCAACGGCATCGGAAGCCTCAGCGTGGATGGTACCAAATATGACATCAAAAACCTGTCTTTCCCAGATGCCGGATACACTAAAGAAGATTTCCACTCCGAAGAAAAGAACATTGAAGATTACAAGGATCCCAAACAGGTTTGGAACTATCGCCTAGGTGGTCTGCTCGACCTGGATACCTCTAAACCCCATGTGCGACAGACAATCGGCAAGTTTTATGCCGACCTCCTGGCTATTGGCGTGGCCGGGTTCCGTATCGACGCGGTGCAACACATGTCACCCGAAGATTTGCTGGCGATTAAACAGGAGGCCGCTAAACAAACCGGGCGAAATTGCCTTCCACAATGCGGTACAGGGCGAACCCGTCACCAAATGGCAAGATGATGGCGACAACAACATTGCGTTCAGCCGCAGCGCTAAAGGATTTTTGGCGATTAATAACGAAATTAGGTTACCTATAAAACCGACCTGCCGGACGGTGAATATTGCAACGTGTATGCGGCTGGCGACTGCTCCCAGATCGTGAAAGTCGAGGGTGGCCAGGTCAAGACCACGATTCCGCTACGGGAGGCCGTGGCGCTGTATGTGGGGGCAACCCCGGCCAGTCATCCGAACGGTGCTGCCACCGATCCCAGTGATCCCATTTACGGCGAGGAGAAGGCAGAGGATACACTCCCTCCTGACCCGCAGGTCACCGTGTATTTCAAGCCGAATAAGGGCTACGGCAAGGGACGCTACAAGCTGCACTATCAGAAGCCGGACGGCGCCTGGACCGATAATTTTGGCGAAAAGATGGATAAGGCCTGTAAAGGCTGGTGGAAACGAACCATTACCTCCGAGGGGCTCGAATTCCCCATGGTGATTAACGACGGGAATAACCACTGGTACAACAAGGACAATGAGGGCGGCGCCAACTATGACATCCCCCCACGGACAGACACCTATATTACTCAAAACTATCAGGGGCATCCCGGAGTAAATCCCTGCCCGATAAAGTCACGAACCGCCAAAGTCAGTCACGCCGCCACCACTTGAAAGTAGTTGGCTGAGACTATTCGGTTGTGGCGTGGCTAGCAGCTGGTCGCTACCTTGGCGGCATCCCCCAGGGTGGCGACCAGGACTGCTTTAATGGTGTGCATCCGGTTTTCGGCTTGGTCAAACACAATTGAGGCCGCAGAGTTGAACACTTCATCGCTGACTTCCACGCCGTCCAAGCCGTATTCTTGGTAAATCCGTTCTCCCACCGTGGTATGGCGGTCGTGGAAGGCCGGCAGACAATGCATGAACTTCACGTCCGGATTGCCGGTCAGTTCCAGCATCGCGGTGTTTACCTGGTAGGGACGCAGCAAGCCAATCCGCTTGCCCCAGGCCGAGGCCGGCTCCCCCATGGACACCCAAATATCGGTGTACACAAAATCCACCCCGCGCACTCCCGCAGCCACATCGGCGGTGTGGGCAAGTTTCGCCCCGGTGTCGGCGGCAATCCCCCGCGCGGTGGCGACAATTTCCGGGTCATTCCACAGCGCTTCGGGTGCGACTATCCGCACATCCATCCCCAGCATCGCCCCCGTAACCAGCAACGAATTCGCCATATTGAACCGGGCGTCCCCCACATAGGCAAAAGACACCTGATGCAAAGGTTTACTGGAGTGCTCGCGCATGGTCAGCATGTCGGCGAGCATTTGGGTGGGATGCCACTGGTCGGTCAGCCCGTTGAACACCGGCACGCCCGCAAGCCGTGCCAGGGTTTCGACTTTTTCCTGGGAATCCCCGCGATATTCGATACCGTCAAAAAACCGTCCCAACACCCGGGCGGTGTCCGCGATGGATTCTTTGTGGCCAATCTGGGAGCCGCTAGGGTCAAGGTAGGTCACGTGGGCGCCCTGGTCATGAGCCGCCACCTCAAAAGCACAGCGGGTTCGGGTGGAAGTCTTTTCAAAAATCAGGGCGATATTCTTACCTTCCAGGTGTTTCGCTTCGTGGCGAGCTGTTTTAGCGGCCTTGAGTTCGGCCGCCAAGTCAAGCAGTTCCAGCCATTCCCCCGCAGTGAAGTCCAGTTCTTTCAAAAAATGGCGGCCGCGAAAGTCGGTCATTGGGGTTCCTTTCCGTTGTGGCTGTTGACGTTTCTGTACTGGGATCAAGTTTACCCGCTGGGAACGGTTTTCCCTGGGTTACCCTGCGGTTCATGAGGTGCTGGTCGTAACCGGTGCGATTTGGGTCGCATCGTCGGATATAAAACGATGTTGCTAAAATCGCACCACTTGTGACACAAGCATCGAGTACAGGCTGAACCTCAGGCTCCCTGCAGTATCTCATGAACTCGCGCCTTACTGCGCCAACCGCCCCATCACAACGGGATAAAGTCAGGATAAACCCCAGGTCACAGGCTCTATTCCGGAAAAGCGTGGCCAGCCATGTTTTTCCGGAGTGTGGCTTGTCGTTCTGGATGGCACCTCATGAAAACGAATCCCTCGTACCACCAGCCGAAATCGCAGCCAGGGCTTGAAAGTTTTGTAAACTTTCACATACAGGGAGCCGGCAAAAACTTGGCTAGTTCTTACTGGGCTCCGTTCCACACGGCTACGGCTATGCCTTGATCCAGGCTCGCCACCGGTTTGCCATTGTCCAGTGATAGTGCCCCCAGGGGTACTGTGTCGGGTGCACGTCCGGGGAAGAATTCATCGTCAATTGCTACGGGGTTGTCCCCGCAGCGGCTCAGACACACCAGAATAGTCTGTTCTTGATGTTCACGCATAAACACGACCACGTCCTCGGAAACCTGCACCCAGCGCAGCGAACCGGAGGGCAAGGCCGAACCGCTTTTACGCAAGCCACCCAGCACCCGCAGCAGCTCCCGGTTGTCTATCGTTTGATTTTCCACATCCTCCCACGGAATCGGAACCCGACAGTTGAAATCGCCCGTGCTGGCCAGGCAATATTCCTCGCCATACAAAATCATGGGTACTCCCGGCAGGGTATAGCACAAAGCCAATGCCACCCGAGCCCGCTGCGAATCCCCGGCGATATCCATCAGCCGGGCAGTATCATGCGAAGTCACCAAGTTGAAAGAAGCCGCACGTACATTCCACGTCATTTGCGCCGAAAAATCCTCGGTGGTGTCCACGAACTTTTCTCCCGTCTGGGGTCTGACCGGAACTGGGGATCCCATGAAAATCGGGGTTCGTTCGTCCATCGCGGTCACCCATTCCCACACGGGACGGGTGAAACCGGAATAATTCATGGCTCCATGGAAGGTCTCGCCCCGAATATCCAGCGTGAAATCATGGGCGTGTTCCGCCACCAGGACTTTGTCTCCACCAGCAGCGTCAACCGCTGCACGTAGCTCGCTGGCCACCGACTCATACAGGTCGCTTTGGCCAAAGCGCCCGGTCATGTTGGCCACGTCAATACGCCAACCGTCCATGTTGAAGGGTGGTTTCAAGTATTTCTGTACCACGCCACTGGGTCCAAACATACGATGTCGCAGCTCCGCCGAGTTATAGTTCAACTTGGGCAGGGTTTCCACTCCCAGCCATTTCGCGTAATCCCCAGTTTCATCGAAGAAATAAAAACCCCGTTCCACGGAATCCGGATCCGCCATGGCCTTCCTAAACCACTCATGGGTAACCCCGGTGTGGTTGGTCGTCAAATCTCCCAAGAATCGCATTTCCCGCTGGTGGCAAGCATCTACCAGAGCAATCAACGCCTCGTCCCCACCCAAATCAGCATCCACGTGTTCAAAAGAATGCGCATCGTAGCGGTGTGAGGAACGCGCCTCGAAAAACGGTGTGGTATAAATCGTGTCGAACCCCAAGTTTTGAATATAGTCGAGGTGGTCGATAATCCCCCACAAGTCCCCGCCAAACAGTTTGGTTTGCGCCGCGTCATCGTTCCACTGTGCAGGGTCGGGGTTCAGCCATCCGGTTGACCACTCCGGCAACCCGCGCACCTCCGTCTGAGCTGAACGCGCAAAACGGTCGGGGAAAATCTGGTACACCGATGAACACAAGTGTTCATGAGGAGCCGAACCATCCAACTGCACCCGGAAATCCGCATGATCCGGAACCGTATGTTCCCACACGCCCTCGCCGTTCAACCACAGCCACTCATCACCTCTGAGGCCAATCAGCCACCGGTAGGCAAATATTTTGGCACGGGTAGAAACCGATACTTCCCACCACTGGCCACTCGCCCCGACTGTTTGCGCGTCCAGACGCTCGCCCCACGCAAAGTACGGTTCCCCGTCTACCAGGGTGCGAATTGCCGCTCTTTCTATCGGCGCCTCCGGGGAACACCGCAGCCGAATTTTCAAATCCCACCCCTGCGCAGTGGGGGTTTTATGGACATAAAAAACCGAGGCGTCATGATGAAAAATCTGGTGTCGCATTATTTTACACTCCCTTGGGTAAGTCCACCGGTCAATTCATTTTGGAACATGAAATAGATTACTACAACCGGAATTGACGCCAACGCTACGATTTTCTGCGGATTCATTAGGTGCCGCCCCGCGTTTATGCCCCACAACAACCAGCACCAGTAGAATCTCGCAGTTTTGGGCACCGTAAAATCCAATCACACACACGGTATCGCCATTACCCGTTGCTGTTAGCGCTCCGCTACGCTTGACTTGAGCTGACGTTAACCGTCATTTCGTGCAGATTACCACCGCAGCTAACCGTCATTTCGTGTATATTTGAGCTAAATCTAAGTGTCATTTCGTGTTCATACCGGATTATCTCAGGAAACGAGGCGCAGAAAATGGCGACGCAACTACGGCGAAAAATTTATGCTGACCTGCTGGAATGGAAGCGGCGCGACCGGGGCACCTCCGCAGCGTTCATTGACGGCGCCCGCCGGGTTGGGAAAAGCACCATCTGTAAGCACTTCGCGCAGCGAGAATACCGCTCGTATCTGCTGGTAGACTTCGGGCACCTGCCCAGCGGAGTGCAAGAAATTTTCGAACACGATTCGAGCAATCTCGAAGTATTCTTTTTGAAACTCGCAGCTGTCTACCACACCACCTTGTACCGGCGCGAATCCGTGATAATTTTCGACGAAGTCCAGCTCTATCCCCCGGCACGTCAACTCATCAAGTACCTGGTGGCAGACGGCAGGTATGACTACATCGAGACCGGTTCCCTGACCACTTTAAAGAAACACGCTGGCGACGGTGAAATCCTCATCCCTTCGGAGGAAGAGCATCTCCAGATGTTTCCCCTCGACTTCGAGGAATACTTGTGGGCTAAGGGTGATGAAAACACGATTCCGATGCTGCACGAATTTTTCGAGCGACGGATGCCACTGGGGCAGGCTTTACACCGACGGGTGATGAATGATTTTCGCGCCTATATGCTGGTGGGAGGCATGCCCCAAGCGGTTTGCGAGTTCATGGAAAACGCTAATCTAGAGCAAGTCGACCGGATTAAACGCCGGATTATCAACCTATACCGCGAGGATGTCTCTAAGTTCGCGAAAGGGCACGAGGCACGGGTTTACGCGATTTTTAATCAAATCCCCTCGCAGCTCTCCAAGCGGGAAAAGAAATTCAGGCTGGCTGACCTCGAAAAATCCGCGCGTTTCCGCACCTACGAAGAAGCTTTCGTGTGGCTCGATGAGGCGATGGTGGTCAACACCTGTTTCAATGCCACCGACCCCATCGGGGTGCTGGCTATGAGCGCCGACCACTCGACCCTGAAATGCTACCTGGGGGACACGGGTTTGTTGACTACCCTGGCGTTTTGGGATCAGTCCTATCGCGACAATGATTTGTACCAGGCGATACTGCTGGACAAGATGAATGTAAACGAAGGAATGCTGGCGGAAAACGTGGTGGCGCAAATGCTACGCGCGGCGGGTCACCAGTTGTTTTTCTATTCCCGCACGGATTCCCAAAACCGTGCCAACACGATGGAGATTGACTTCCTAGTACCCCACGGCCGCCAAATCTGCCCCATTGAGGTCAAGTCCGGGCGCTATCAACGCCATGCTTCTCTTGACAAATTCCGAGCCAAGTTCGGCACAAACCTCGGGCAAAGCTACATCCTCTACGGCAAAGACCTGCTGGAAAAGGACGGTATCCTCCATCTTCCCCTCTACATGGCAATGTTCCTATAGCTCCGGAGGCGCTCTATCACCGCTGTGGCCGAAGCAACCTCGGCAGTGAAACGCTGATGTCCCGGCTCGGCGATTGCCAGTGTTTCCCGCACTGTGTCGAGCTCAGCCGGGGTAAGTGTCCGCTCGAAATTCCGGCGAAAAACCTCTACCGCGTCGCGGTCGCGTCCGGAATTTTCAACGGGTCGGTAGTCAATAACCGTTTATATTCCGGGTGATAGTGTCGAAAATCGTCACCGATAATCTCTGCTACAGCGCTCTTTTCATACTGAGACAAAGCAAAATTCTTTCCCCGTGTCTTACCCGCGCCAGGTTGACCACCCAGAAAATTGTCACCGGCTGGGTTGCCGCCCCAGACCTACGGAAAACTTTGTCCCGGATTTCATCCCGCCAAATCTCTATGGCCTGAAGTTCACCCATCAGCTTGCTACCAAGACCTTTTGAGCATCGAGTTCAGCGCAGCGGACATGCCACTGTTCAATCTTGGCTATCTGAGCGACTCTATCGAAAGCACCGACATCATCACGTTCGTCAAGCATAGCTATATGCTCGGCCTCATATTCGGCCGCCGCCGCTATGTTCCCCCGAGCCAGCGCCTCTCGTTTAGCGGCCACCAGCCACCCGCCGAGCATCGTTCCGGCCTCATAGAACACGTCATACAGCACAGTGTCGAAGTAGTCCTCGTATTCGTTACTGACCATTTCTTCACCTCCCGTTTTAATAGCATTTTACCGGTTTCGGCGGGCAAATCTGCGCCTCCCGGATTCAAGTTTGCAGTGTGACAGTGGGTGCACGTTTCTGTTTTCATCGGGTTCATGAGGTGCTAGCCGGATTCCCGGGCAATCTTCCCAGACTCTAGGTCAATCTGGTCACGTTCCCACTGGTGCCTCACGAACCGAAAATATAGCCCCAGCCTACAACACCCCGTAATTTATTTAAATTAAAGCATAATCGCTATTCCTTCCCAAGGTGAAAGACATTCCCGAACAAGGGAATGCACAGCGTGACTTTTATTATATGTAGATATTAATATTTTACTTGAAAGCAACGGCATAGAATTAGCCATATCTGAACAATCAAGATTGGAGCAGGTAGATTTTTTAGAAAGCCATGCGTTTCGCAGTAACGTTATGGTTTCTTTAGGAATCAATGAAGTTTCTTTGGACAAGTTTACTATTACTAATAGTTTTTCATTATTCAAAGAACGGGTAAATGAATATACATTCAAATCACTAGCATCAAGAAGATTCCAGTCACCTGTCGCAACAATAGGTTGCGCATGCCGCAAATGAATAAGACGCCTGTAGAAGTTATAAACAGAATCGTCATCATTAATCTGGCTACTAGCATTAATTTCTAAATAGTTAGAATTAACAGAAATCCACGGTTCGGTTGCACCCCGCCATGTGAATCCTGCATATGGAGAAGCGTCCCACTGCATAGGGGTTCGAGAGTTGTCGCGCGCTCTTCGGCCAAGGGCTTCAAGCATTGATTGCGGAGACTGAATACCAGCCTGTTCAACACGCTGATGGTACATATTTAATGCTTCCAAATCACGATACTGAGAAAGCGAATTAAAATGAGCATTGGTCATACCAAGCTCCTCTCCCTGAAATATGTATGGTGTCCCACGGTGCATGTGTAGCAACAGAGCCAACGCTTTTGCACTCTTTGCCACGGAATCTACTGATTTATCATCACCCCAAC
This sequence comes from Mobiluncus mulieris ATCC 35243, assembly GCF_000160615.1. GTDB lineage: Bacteria > Actinomycetota > Actinomycetes > Actinomycetales > Actinomycetaceae > Mobiluncus > Mobiluncus mulieris. The sequence goes on from NZ_GG668519.1 coordinate 224,891, forward strand.
GAGACACTATTCTCGGTTGATCGTGATTGTTAAAATATAAACTTGTCCATCCTCTACAAGATACTGCTTCCTGCTGCTTTGTCATACACTTTTTCAAGTCAGGTAGATATAAAGGTTTAGGATTCCATTTAGTTCCATTGCTACAATCAACTTCGACATGATCAAATAAAAACAGCATATCTAACTCATTATGCTTTGGATCTGTAATAAATTGATTCCGGCTAGCAGATATTCCGGGAGCCTCGCCCACTACAAGATAGCCATCTCGATTTGCAAATACTTCACAACGCATCTCATGTAAGAATTCGTCGAGACGGGGGCCATCGGAACAGAACGGGAACGGCGAGGAATACCCATCATCGCCAGCTGGCAAATCTGGAATAGCACTGCCTTCTTCTCCAGGAAGATGCCCGGATTCATCTGTAATTTTTGAAACTTGCGTTATCACATCCATACGAAATCCATTAATTCCACGATCCATCCACCAATTCATCATGCTATAAATTGCACGCCGTACTTCTGGATTATTCCAATTAAGGTCAGGCTGTTTCGCAGAATATTGATGTAAGAAATACTCTTTACGCAGAGTATCGTAAGTCCAGGCCGATCCCCCAAAATACGAGCCCCATTTATTAGGTTCAGCCCCAGGCTCTCCTGGTACATATCCTGAACGTGCAGGTCTCCACCAATACCAGTCCGCTCTCGGATCCTGCGGGTTGCGCGAGGCCTGAAACCAGGAGTGTTCGTCAGAAGTATGATTAACAACCAAATCCATGATTATTCTTATTCCACGACGATGCGACTGATATATAAGCTCATCTAAATCATCTAAAGTACCAAACAAGGGATCAATGTCTTGATAGTCAGAAATATCGTATCCATTATCATCTTGGGGTGATTTATAAACTGGATTTAACCATATTACGTCAGCGCCAAGATTTGCAATATAATCCAGCTTTGAAATTATTCCCTTTATGTCCCCAACACCATCTCCATTTGAATCTTGAAAACTTCGAGGGTATATTTGATACACCACAGCATTTATCCACCAGGGGTTATCAGAAATTCCATTCGCCTGAAGCCCATTAGCTAGATAATTGCGATGCGAATCTGTCATAGTAAAACCTTTCATAAAACAAATATCGTATACGTTAAAGTTCATTCAATTAATACTCGGCGATACAAAATTAGATTATTTAAATAGAACACTAGGAACGTACTTTCAAAATGAATTTCTGCAAAGTTTTAGACACATAACCACTTTTTACGAAGGCTGGAATTATATCTATGGGTGTTGAAACTGTGACGGTTTGGTTACCTACATAGGATATGCCATCCCACAGACTTGTCCATTCTCCCTCCGGTAGATATACCTTCCATAATTTCGCATCAGGCTCCGTCACTGGGCAAATCAACAAATCATTTCCCAACATCCACTCTTGATGTTCGCCCCAGATTCTCTCATCGTGTGGGTAATCAAAGTACAAGGGGCACATCAAAGGTCTACCAGTTTCTATACTCGTATTTGTCTGCTCAATCAGATAGGGAATGAGCGCTTCTCTCATATGGGCAAATTTGCGGAATATTGGTATAACAGTGTCATCCTTACAGCGCTCTGCAATATTCCACGGTGTTCTATCTCGACAAGGCTTTCGGTGACAGTTGTATTCCGAGTGGTACTGCATAATAGGGAGAAAAAGTGAGGCTGCTGCTGCGCGTAGATACAACTCAGCAGAGGGTACTTCGCCGGAAAATCCAGCCATATCCCATCCCCAATACAAAATGCCAGACGCTGCGGCATTCAGTCCAGCATTAATCGACCAACGAAATGCCTCCCAAGTGGAATTTTCATCTCCTGCCCAATAAGCACCTCTAGATTGTGATCCAACGTACCCCGCTCGAGAAAATGTAACCGGAGATTTACCACATTCTGTTAGGAGATTGTCATAAGCACTAACATAATCGACGGGGAACGTATTGGTATACACAGGAGTGGTGCTATCACTAGAGAATAAGTCTGTTCCCCAGGCATGCTCGCCACCATCGGTTTTAAAACCGTCAATCCCCAATTCTTCAACCAGATACCGACGCTTATCTAGCCACCACTTGGCAGCTCTATCATTCCCCAAGTCTGGCATTAATGCTAGCGGAAACCACCAGCCGCGATTCCTGTAGGGACGTAATTTTCCATCAAATGTGCGCTCTTGAACAACATAACCGAATTTTTTCGCAGTCTCAGCGTCGATTTTTGCTTGGTTCTGAGGGTGTGGACGCATCTTTATTAATGGAATCTGCCAAAGAACCAGCTTAATGTTATGAGCATGAAGGTCATCAGTCATTTGTTTAGGGTTTGGCCAAGCACCATCTTTGGGAAATTTAAAATCAGATAGCACAAAAGGGGATGAATCTTTGCGAATTTGGTATTGCGCATCACGAAAAATATAAAATGTTTGTTCATCACTCCAGGCCTCAAGAACAAGAACACCGAAAGGAATGTCATACTTCTGGTGTAACTGCACTTGCCGCATAACTTCCTTTTGAGAATTCCACTCATTGCCGGATGCCCAAAGCTTAAAGACCCAGTCCGGTAGCGCATGAGGTTTACCTACATAATGCAAAAAATTACTCAAAACCTGGGTCGGGCTACCATCATAAAAAAAGATTTCAGGAATATCGCTTGTATTGCCATCAATAAACATATCAACAATACAAGTGGAGGAAGACTCGCGATTAGTAAAATCAAAATAAACCGAACAATTTGTCTTAATATAGAAACCCCAACCTTCCCCGCCAACAACATGGCCAAATGGCATAGGCATATATGTACGACCATACAACCCCTGGCTCTTATATTGCTCAAAAACTACGGATTCAAACGAATTTCCGAGTTGATCAATTTTGTCATATCTTTCACCAAAACCCGTCAAGTGCTCATAAGCCGCAATATCCAATTCAAATGATACACGTAAGGTACGTTTTCCATCGTGAAAACGTTTAACTGAATGTGGACGTATGTGAGAGTTTCCATGGACTTTAATAAGGGTATCGTCAGCAGCTTCCCAAATAGCGGGGTAAATTGAAAACCATCTTGTATGTTCAATACGCCCTTTGTCTGATTTACCTACAAATCTATATGAATATACGTGTCCGGATTCTAGTAGGGGCGTATTTACGCGCCAGCGCTTGCCTTCGCTTCTATTCCTTAGCTGAGCAAGTTCTAGGTGACCTTCACCAGTAGATAAGGTTTGTTTTTCCTGATAATGAGACATGGTAAGAAATGATTGTTGTATATCTGTTTCATTTACTTTATCGATAAATTCACATTCAACATGAATAATATCTTTACTACTAACTACTCCCAAGAAGGCAAAAGAATCAGTTTTTGGCGATACCGGCATTCTCTGAAAAGGCTCACAAGAATATGGATTGCCCGACCCACTAGGCTGGTGTTTTAGCATGGTTCATTCCTTAAACTTTACAATATAAACGAATTACGGATGTTAGAGAAAATAAATTTAAACAGCATCTGAAATATAGCTCGGGACGAGCAACTAAAATCAATGGTTAACTACTCGTCCCAAATTAGCTATCACTTAAGCAAATCTCCAACGATTTTCTCTAATTCTCCAAGATCATCAACCGACTTTCTTCCAGAAGCAACTTCTTCAAGATAATTCTTGAACTCGTCATTAATTTCTTCTCCTTTTTCTCCTAAGTTAGGAGCAGGAGTGGAATTATCGATTGATTTAAGTACAGCCTCCCTGTTTGCAGGATGATCTTGTTCGAGATAAGGTTTATACGTATCTGCATTACTAAGAGCAGGAAGCTCCCAGCCTGAATTCAGACGAGTATCCACCATAACTTTTGCTGAGGATAGGTATTCAGCAAATTTAGTTGCCGCCTTAATATGCTTTGATGACTTCGAAACTGCGATTGCATTGGAGAATGCTGCCGATTTTTGTTCTTTAGAGCCTGGTTCAACCACCACATCCCAATCAAAGTCAACGTCTTTTAGTGCGGAAAACATCCATATTCCAGTATGCCACATGCCAAGCTTTCCAGATTTAAACAAATTAGTATCGAAATCTGGCTTATTACTTTCTTCCACAGGTGGCATCACCTTGCCCGGCTTATCTGTCAGATACTTCACAGCATTAACACCAGCATCGGAATTAAACGCAGGCTTACCAGCTTCATCTAAGAATGATCCTCCAGCTTGCTCAATCACCTTATAGAATTCGTTATAAGTGCAAGGCTGCATATCTCCCCAAACACCTTCATCTTTATTAGTAATTTTTGATGCTGCATCTAATTCCTGGTTCCATTTCCAATTATCCGTAGGGTATTCAATACCAGCTTTATCAAATAAACTCTTGTTGTAGAAAAGAACCACGGTCGAAAACGAAGTAGGTACTGCTAATTGCTTTCCATCTGCAGAATACGAATTTAGTATAGATTGCCTATATTTGGAAAGATTATTTATTTCCAAATCAGCAAATACGTCATTCTTTTCTAATTTCTGGAACATTCCCATATCAACGTCGAAAACATCTGCAGCTGTGCCTGCTGATAAATCGGTTTGCAACTGGGTAAAATAGTTAGCATAATCAGTAGTCTTTACACTAACTTCAATATCCGGATTCTCTTTTTCAAAGGAGTCAACAATTTTCTTCAAATTGTCTTCATTTCCACCATTAGAAATAAAATTTTGGTAAACAATTGTCTCTTTGCCAATCCCGGCTTTTTCATTCGCGCTCCCTGAAGAGCATCCCGTCAAAAACATTACAGATGCCACACAGATAGCTCCAATTTTCATGCTCGTATTCATTTTGCGTTCCTTTCGCTTTGCTTATGCTGATTGTACTTATAACGAATATTAAGAATACTGTCTGACTATTTATTTGATTCCCACCCCCGCAACACCTTGAACAACATATTTCTGCGCAAAAAGATATACCAAAAACATTGGTATTATCGAGATTACTGAACCAGCCATTAGAATATCCCATTGCGTGGTATACTGCCCTTGTAGGGCTGTAAGTGCAACAGGCAAGGTTTGCGATTCTTTGTCCCTTAAGATTATCAGTGGCCATAAGAAAGAATTCCATATACCCAGAAATGCGAATACAGTCTCTGTGACTAATGCAGGCCTTACAAGTGGGAGAATAATTTTAAAGAATATCCTTACGTGCCCTGCACCATCCAAGGTTGCAGCCTCATCAAGCTGGTGTGGTAACGTTATCATTGCCTGTCTAAGCAAAAAAACTCCAAACGCAGATGCAGCCGAGGGCAATATCACACCGAAATAGCTATTTACAAATCCTAGTATCTTCATCTCGACAAACAAAGGGACTAACAATACCTGGAACGGAATCATCATTGTAGTCAAATACAGTATAAATAAGACACTGCGTCCCCTAAATGGCATTCTGGCAAAGACGTATGCCGCCATAGAACTGGTTACAACCTGTAACACCGTTCCAATTACAGCAATAACAATGCTATTGACTATTGCTCTCCCAAAGGGAACCGTGATGAACAGCTTTCGGTACGGTTCTAGGGAAAGATTACTAAGATTCATTTCGGATTGAAACGATAAGCTTGCATTGGGCGTGAATGAAGTAATCACCATCCAGCAGAATGGACAAATCATTATTACCACACCCACACATACGATAAAATATTTTATTATTGTAATTATTTTATTCCTAAAGATCATAATTAACCCATTTCTTTTGTCCCCAAAGTTGGATAATTGTTATTATCATAATTACAACGAATAGAATCATCGACAAAGCAGAAGCCATACCCGCTTCACCATATCGAAATGTCATATCATATATTTTTAACACAACTACTTCACTAGCTCTGTTAGGACCACCTTTCGTCATAACATACACTTGGTCAAATACTTGAAACCCATTGATAAAAGATAGCATCATAACAAAAAAAGATGATGGAGAAAGCATGGGTATTGTTATTGAAAATAGTTTTCGCCACCAGCCTGCGCCGTCAAGCGATGCCGCACTGTATAAGTCTGGATTAATGGACTGTAATCCTGCTAATAGGATAATCATTACAAATCCTAAGTCTTTCCATACTGATGCCAATACCACAGATGGAAGCGCCCAGTACGGATCAGCCCACCAGCCAGGACCTGTTATGCCAAAGATAGCAAGCATATTATTTACCAGTCCTGCTCTTGGATTTAAAATCCACTGCCATACCAATGCCACAACCACCCAGCTAGTCACAACGGGTAAGAAGTAAAGACTGCGAAAAAAAGAACGTCCACGTAATCTACTATTCAACAGTATAGCTAGACCCAAGCCACCAACATATACAAGCGGGAAGTACAATATTAAATAGAGTAACGTGTTAATAAATGCTTTCCTGACACTAGGATCCATTAAAGCATTTTGATAATTCTCTAATCCAACCCACCGCATTGGTGCTATTAAATTCCAGCTATGAAAGCTTATCCACACAGCTCCAAGCATCGGTATTATCACAAATAGTAATAGTGGAATGAGCGATGGCAGTAAAAAGCATGCAATAACTACATAATAAGTAATCGGTTTCTTACATTTTTTTCGTTTCTCATCATTCTCTGGATTGTTTTTCATCTCAGCTATAATAGGCATATCAAGTTTATGCATTTAAATTCACCTCTTCGTTTACTCATTCTTAGAGGAAAGAATTCGCTGACGTATTAATTCACCTTGCTCCCCCATACTTCCATCCACTTCAAATGGAGTCATCAATACTAAAGACGCCGCACCCAAAGCCCATTTATCATCACGCCATTGTCTTATTACCACATCAATATCTCTTAATTCTTTTATTATGTTACTCCTTAGCGTGTGCTTAAACACAGAATCCCAATATTTCCACGCCTGCGTACCTTCACCTTGAATGACAATTACTTCTGGAGCTAACACATTCACCACAGCCGCAATGCTCCTGCCAAGATGCTCAGCGCCACGAGAAAATATCTTTGCAGCGTCTTCATTACCACTATTTGCTAAATCTATCAGAGCTTCTATTTTTTGATCCTCTCTAATTAAACCTCGACTTCGAGCAGCAGTAATCAATGCACTTTCTCCGATCAGAGTTTCTAAACACCCACTATTACCACAATGACATTTCTCGCCGCCTGGTTTCACAATCACGTGACCCAGATTTCCAGCTGCTCCACGCATTCCGTGTAGCACGGTTCCTTCATTACAATACCCAGATCCCACGCCTGTCCCCAGAGTCACCACAAGTAAACTGTCATATACGTCACCAACACCAAATAAATACTCGGCTACTGCTAAAGCATTTACGTTATTTTCAACTATCACCGGCAACCGTAATTCGTTTCTAAGCAGTTTCCCCAGTGGCATTGTGTCCCACCCCAACAACGTAGAGTTGACCTCTCCTATTTCAAGAGCATCCACAGTTCCAGGAACTCCCACACCAACGCCAAGCACCCGATTCTCATACCCAGACCCCATAAATTTTTTCAGTTCTCGCGCTATTATTTCCGCTACCTCCAAAGATGAGGCATTAAGTGGAATCTCCGTACTTTTGCACACCTCGCCTGAAAGGGTACTTTCCACGCAAGAAATATGATCTGATGCTACCTTCAAACCCACAGCGGTATAATCAACCGATTTCAACCCCAGTTGCACCGATGGTCTTCCCATCTGTGTGGTTTCAGCCGAGTTGAGCTCCTGAATCAGCCCCTCGTCAAGCAGCTTCTTAACCACCTGCGTAATAAGTGCTGGAGATACTTCAAGCCGTCGCGCTAAATCGGCACGTGACTGACTGCCGTGTAGACCAAGAGACGCTATCACGGCAGCACGTCTACAGTCCGCACCCAAAAAAGAGCGAGCTGCAAAGGACTGAGTTTGTTTAGCCATAAATTAAGTATTACAGAAAGTAATTTAGATGTCAAGAAGTTCAGGAAATTCTACGAAAGTAAGACCATAATCCCAGGTAGAGGCCTACTAGCACTTGACGCAACAATCTCTGATTACACCTACCAACCACCTAGAGATACCAACAACTAGTCACTTTTTAGAATCCCCTTATCAGCTGTCCAAAGTGGAGCACACAAGGTAACTGGAACCTCATGAACCTGGCAGAAATCAGTGAGAATCCTCCCCAAAACCGGGTTTTTTAACCGCAAAAAAGATATTTTCACTCATTTCTGTCAGGCTCACGGATTGACTGACACCACTGACCAGAAGGCCTACTCCGGAAAAGCGTGGCCAGCCGCGTTTCCCCGGAACAGAGGAACAGAGCCCGCCACCCGCGATATATTCACCAAATCCAGCCTATGCCCCGAGATTTCCACAACTCACGACGTGAACCCCGTCGTCGCGGGTGTAGCTAAGCGAACCCTCGGTGACGACCAACAAAACCGGCGCGACATGCGAGCCGTCAACGTATCGTTTCGCAAAGGTTTTCAAGTGGGTGACGGCGGTCTCGATGGTGGCTTCGCTGGAACCAAGTTTCACCTCGGCCAAAACCACGCGACCCGCTATCTCCAGCACTGTGTCGACTTCTAGGCCGTCCGCGCCACGCCCGTGATAAGCCTCTTGGCGACTCATGAACCGCAAATCATGCACTACCTGGGACTCGAACACCTGGCCGAAGAACTCTAAATCCGCCAACAGCCCATCCGCATCCGTGTGCAGCGCGGCCACGGCCAGCGACGGGTCAGCCAGGTGCCGTTTCGGGGTTCCCGCAACGGGATGCGCGAGCGCAAATGGGGTCGCCACGCCGCCTGGTTTTGCATCACAAAGATACGCTCCAGGGAATCAAGGTATTCCCGTATCGTGTCGCGTGACAGTTCGATGTCACGCGACAGAACGCTGGTGGTTATCTCGGTTCCCACCCCGCGTGCCAGCGAGGCCGACAATCGTTTCACCCGCTGCGGGCGCGGTTGAACCCGTAAGAATGAACTGGCCAGGCTCGCGACGCTGGTCAATCTGGTGCCGGACTAAATCCCACAGAATCGGGTACACCTGTCACTCGTCTATCAACCGGAGAGTGGCGCCATGAAGTTCCTGGTCAGGTAGGGTTTCGAGCTGCTTGGCCAGCCCGGGGTCGGTATCCGCTTGCAGGATGTTTTGCGCGATTTGCCGTGCGGTTTCGGTTTTTCCACAGGCTTTCGATTCGGTAATCAACACCCCGCCCGCTCGTTGTAAGGCGGCTTTCAAGTCCTAATCGGCCAAACGTGGGTGATATGGTGTCGCGGGTGGTACAGCGGGTGTTTCGGTCATGTTTTCCCTGTTCACGAGGTGCCAGTCGCCAATTTAGCGTAGCTGGAGTCGTCTATTTATTAATTCCCAGTAGTCAGTTTGTTGTAAATCCAGCCGTCAATTTATAGTTTTAGCCAGCTTTACTCCCGCCGCAACTAAACCGATGCTACGTGTGGTGAACTCGCAGCATCGCAGGAGGCTGCGGTAGCCTCATGAAAACGGAGAGTCGTGATGATTGCCATCTCCATACAGAGTACCTCTGTGTGCCGAAACGGTGGTTCGTACGATATCTTTGGCCTTTCCCGGTTCTACTTTTACCGCCACAATTATACCGCCACTGGAGCTAATCGAGGACGGTGTATTCACTCCACCGCGTGTTTTCAGTCTTGCAACTGGCTTCTCGAGACCCGCCGGGAGGGCAGGCGCCCGCGCCAGGAAAATAACCATGCTCCCACAAACAAAACCGTACAGACCAGCACGATTGTCGCGCCGACCGGCAAGTCCAACGCCCAGGCCAGATACAGCCCCCAAAACGCCGCATTCGCTCCAATCAACGTCGCCAAGAACATCATCACCGGCAGTTTGTTGGTCAACAGCCTGGCCGTGGCTGCCGGCCCTACCAACAGCGCTAAAACCAAAACATTGCCAATAATCTGGACGGAAACCACCACCGCACCGGCCACGGTCAGGTACAACACCACGTCGAGCGCCACCAGAGGTAAGCCCACGGCCGCCGCGCTCTCCCGGTCAAGACTGACCGCCACCAGTTCCTTGTGAAAAAACCACAGCACACCCATAATCGCCACCCCGACAATCGCCACCCAGACAATGTCGCGGTTGGGAATCCCCGTAATCGAACCAAACAGGAAACTTTGCAGCGACCCGGAATAGCCCGCCACCCGCGACACAATAATCAGCCCCAGCGCGAAAGACCCCGCGAACAGAATCCCGATAATGCTGTCTTCTTTTACGTGGCGGTTTTGCGAAAACAGCGCGATAGCTACTGCTATCACCAGGCCTGCCACGGCTCCGCCCGCCAACAGTGACCCTTGCAGCACAAAGGCCACGGCGATGCCGGGGAATACCGCGTGGGATACCGCATCCCCAATAAAGGCCATGCCGCGCAGCACCACGTGGGTGCCGACCAGGGCACAAATCACAGCCGAGAACACGCCCACGAACAGGGCTTTCGGTAAAAACGCCAGGGCGGGGTTCGCCAAGTCGCCCAGGAAATCCAGGAAAGATATCATCGCGCGCCCCCCGAGTGGGTCGTGGTTGCAAGAGCCGCAATCAACCGCACCAGCGGCGAACCCGACCCTACCCCGAAAGTGCGCTGCCAAGGCTCCGGGGTCAAAAGCTCCCCCGGCGCGCCCGCGGCCTGCACGGTGCCACGCAACAGCACCAGCCGCCCACAGACTTCCAGGGCACCCATAAGGTCATGTGTGGACATCAGCAAAGTCTGTCCCCCGCCCGTCAGTTCGCTAAACAGCACGTTTAGGCTCTCTACGGCCGGCTGGTCCAAACCGGTGAAAGGCTCGTCCAAAATCAACAGTTGCGGGTGGTTCACCAAGGCGCGCGCCACCAGCACCCGCTGACGTTGCCCTCCGGAAAGCTGCTCCAAAGGCCGCCGAGCCAGCGCGGTCATCCCCACCAAATCCAAGGCGGCGTACACATCCTCCCAGTCGGCGGTTTTCGCGCGTCTGCCCCAACCCAGTTGCCGCACCTTGCCGGTCAAAACCGTTCCAGCCACGTCAATCGGGTAATCCCAGGCATAGGCATGGCGTTGGGGCACATAGCCGATTTTGGCCTGCCGGGCGGCCGCACTCCGAGCCCCGTCGACTTCGATAACACCTGTTCGCGGACGAATCAGCCCCAGAATGGTACGAATCAGCGTGGTTTTCCCCGCGCCGTTACCGCCCAGCAAACCCACGAACTGCCCCGGTTGAATCTCCAGATTCACATCGTGCAACACCGTGTTACTCCCGTAAGCGACCTCTAAGTCCTGCACTCGCAACAAAGGCTGGGGGGCGGGGGTGGCCAAGTCGTTCTCGCGCAATGCCGTGGCCGGTTGCCCCGTGGTTTCACGAGGCGCCCGCATGAATCCTTGGCGTTTGCCGGTTTTCTCTCCTGTTTCCAAGGAATTAGAGGTGGTTAGTACTTCAGTCATGCTTTCCTTCCGCGTAGCGTTTAGCCACGGCCTCCCGCTCCTGGATTCGCCGCCGCACCAGAATAATCACCCCAGCCGGCAGCAGCACCACCAACATGCCACCCACCAGCGGCAGCCACCATCCCGGTGTCGTCAGGCCGCCTTGGGGCTTCGTTTCTTCCGCAGGATTTCCCGCCGCGCCGCTCGTGGCCGCGCTCGCTGCTTTGTCCCCCGCTTTGGCCGCCGCGTCACTGTCGGATTTCGCGTCTGCACGAGGTGCCATCTCGAAACTGCCGCTTTCTTTCCAGGTCGCGGCCAGTGCCTGAGCCGGGGTTGTGTCCTTGCCCACGGCGAAGCGCAACAGCGCCGTCGCGGAAATCTGGTTCCCGGAACCGTCCGCGCCCAAGACCTTGAATTGCAGCAGGTGTACTCCAGGCTGGGTAAATACCCAGTTGGCGTGGGTATGAGTATTCGCGTCAATATAGATTTCACTGACCTGGTGTTGGGCAGTGGACCAAACCACTTGCGGGGTTCCGAAATTCCCGGATTGCAGGAAAACCTGAACCTCGCCTGGCCCCTCATGGCCCACCAGTTGTAACTTGACCCCGGTCACCCCAGTCTGCGCCAGTTCGGGGGCCTGGGTGTTCCACCCCAGCCACGGCACCCCAGAGACTTGGTTTTGGCCAATCACATACACCGGTGTGCCCGGTGCAACCCCCAGGAATTTATAGTCCGTGTTGTCTGGCACCCGCAAGACCGCGTTTTCCCCCAGCACGAAAGCCATGTCTGTGGGGCGGCGCCACACCGGGGTTTTCGCGGTGTCGTCGCGCGCGGCCAACACCCACTGGCCATCGACCAAGCGCGGACCGAGGTCAATATGCCCTTCGGTAATGGTGACTTGCGGAGCATCCTCGCCCAGCCGGGTTTCCTCGGTGGCGCTGACCTGATGGTCATGATGGTCGTGATGGTCATGGTCATGGTCATGGTCATGATCATGGTCATGATCATAATCATGACCATGATCGCGATGTGCGCCCGAAACCCGCTGGGACACCACCCCAGAATAAATTCGGTTTGAACCCAATGGGGCGGCCATACCCGGAATGACACCTAATGAACTCGCCACCACCAGCGAAACCGCCGCTAACACCGGCATCAACAAAAACAACCTGCGCATTCACTTTCCTTTCTGCGGGGGAAACGGTACCGCCGGAAGCGGCGCACCGCGATCCAAACATTCTTTTAGAGCCAGGGCATTGGCCTGCATCATGTCGATATAGCTCTGTACTGTGGAGTCGAAGGCGTCGCCGTAAATCCGGCACACCGCGATCCCGCGCTGTCCCGCCAGCTCTCGGAGGGTCGCCGCATAGGCGGCCAGATTTGGTTCCAGGAACACGGCTTTGACCTGCAACGCATCCAGGGTGCGGTTCAGCGCCACCAGGTCTTTTGTGCTGGGCTGCACGCCGGGGTTGGGCGAAACAAAACCCGCGATATTCACCCCGTAAGCCGCCCCCAAATACCCGTAAGCGTCATGCGTGGTCACCAAGTACCGTTTAGAGGCGGGAATCGAGCCGATAACCTCGCGCATCCAGGCGTCCAGGCGTTCCAGACGCTCCACCGCTCGGTCGCGATTTTCTTGATAATATCGCGCATTCGCAGGGTCAAGCTGGGTGAGGGTGTCAGTGATGGTTCGCAGGTAGGCGATAGCGTTTTTCACGTCATGCCAGGTGTGGGGGTCGAGCGTGCCGTGAATGTGTTTACCCAGCACGGCTTGCGCCAGTTGGTAGACCTCGGTGCCGGGGCGTCCCAGGAAGCGAAATTCGGGGCTGGCGGGTATCTGGGTCAGCGCCTGGTTCGGCACCACCACCACGGAATCCGCCAGGCCGTATGCCCGTTGTGCTTTGTAGCCTTGGCTGCCTTCGTTACCGTGTCCATGGTCGCAATCCGGTTCGGGTTCGTGCTTCGTTTCGGTTTCACGAGGTGCCAGCCCAGTGATAGCAGGGCTAACGGTGGTGGCAGCATCAATCTTCGAGTTTGTTCCTCCGTGGTTTCGCGCGCCTCCCGCTGCCCCGGAGTCTGCGTCGTGGCTTCCGTTTGTCAAGGATTCGGGGGATTCCGGAGTGGATTCTTGTTCATCCCCGTAAAGCTCAAGGGTCAGCCGGTTTTGTTCCCGGCGTGCGCTCAAGTCCACGTGTCCGCGATTCACGGCGGTTTTCCCCGCGAACTGCGGAATTTGTTCCGGCGAGGATCCCACTAGGAAAGTCAGCACCGACTCGGGGCTTTTTGCCACGTTTTTGCTGGTGGCTTGCAGATGCAGCCGGTAAACCCCCGGGTGTGAAAACGCCCATGACAGGTGGGTATGCGCCCCAACCGGCAAGGCCACAGCCTTGGATGGCGCCCCAACCGGCAAGGCCACAGCCTTGGATGGCGCCCCAGCGTGACATGAGGGGACTGCCGTATCCGTTTGCCCGGCTTTCGCACTAGGCTCGGTTTTCGCGTCTCGCCGGGTTGTCACGGCAGACCCAGTTTTCGCGCCAGAACTATTTTTTGCATCTCGCCGGGATTGCTCTGGCGCCTCATGAACCCGCGTCGCACCCGGCTTGACGGTCAAGTCCCAATACCGGGTGGGGTTACCGAAAGTCCCGGTCAGATACGCGTGTACCGAGACTTCCGGGGGCACCTTGCCTGCTGCCCCGCCCGTGGCCGCCTCTAGAGTCTGGTATTCCACGCAGGTGGCCTTGACGGCGACGGTTTCCTTGCGTTCGCGCGCCCCGTCCAGCAATTCACCTTGCCGGGCATCGTCAATCTCGCCGCTGCGTACCCGCAACCCCAGCCACACGGTGTTCAGCGTTACGTCTTCGACCAGGGGAATCAGTTTCACCCCGTTGGCGGCGGATTCTTCGGCCAGGTTGACGTTGACAGCACGGGGCGAGAGGTTCGCGTCTATCGCGCGAATCAGGGAGTGTTCCTCTAACATCAAATAGTTCGCAAAGGCCGCATCGGCATAGACAATATTGCGCACGTCACGCAGGGTGGGTTCATAGGAATGCGGGTCGGCATCTTTGGGCACCAGCGAGGTCACTTCGCCGCGCTCCCCCGCGATTTGTTTCACCAAATCGGCCAGCAAGGCGGTGGTGGTTACTAGATGCAGTTTTCGCCTGTCTCCCCTTGGGGGGTCGTTGGCGGTTGTGGTTCCGGTTGCATGAGGTGCCATCGCAGCATTGGGTACAGCCTTGGAATCTGGCGCAGCGAAATTCATTAATCCAGGCACCGCCAGGGCGCAACTGGCGGCTAGCGCCAGCATCGCCAGGCCTGCATTCTTGAACCGACTCACCCTCTAACGATAGCCGTTCTCATTATCGCGTGCAAAACGGCGACGCTGGGCACGTGTGGAATCGGGGATACCAGTCAAATTTTGCCACGCAGGTCTAGGATTGGCTAGGGTGTTTTCAGCATTTCCGGCGTAACTATGCACCACCAGGCATCTCATGACACAGCAAGGCGCCTCATGACACAGCAAGGAGAATCACCAATGGAAATCCGACCGGCACAACTCACAGACGCCCCCGCACTAGTGGTCTTGAGTCGCGAAACATTTACGGAAACTTTCGGGGCTGGCTACCCGCCACAAGATTTGGCAGCCTTCCTCGAGACGGCTTACACCGTGGCGGATTATTCCCAGCAAATCAATGACCCGTCATCCGGCGTGTGGGTGTTGGCAGATGGCGACGACCTGTGTGGATACGTAACTGCCGGGCGATGCAAACTGCCTAGCAAGTTGGTTCAGCCAGAGGACGGCGAAATCAAAAGACTCTATTTGTTGCAAAAATATCAACGCCGCGGCTGGGGCACAAAGCTGTTTGAAACCGCTTTGAACTGGCTGATTGACACCAATCATCCGGTGTTGTGGTTGGGCGTGTGGTCTGAAAACTTCGATGCTCAAAAGCTCTATCAACGCTACGGTTTCGACTACGCCGATGAATACCAGTTCCAGGTGGGCGAAAGTCGCGACCGCGAATTTATCTATCGCCGCATCGTTGCCTAGCCGTTCCTTGGTCAGACCAGCTCACCCTGCGTTCATGAGGCGCTTCTGTGAGTGGCGCCTCATGAAAACGGTAACTACCCAGAAACATCTCACAGAACCAACTTGACAGAAAAAGGGAAGCTTAATCCAAAGTTAGTAAATTCGGCTCCGGTGTCCCACATCAACAAGAATCAACACAATCTCTTGGTCGCATATTTCAGCTAGAATTCGATAGTCGCCAACCCGGTATCTCCATTGCCCGCTTCTATTGGCTCTTAGCGCTTTACCGAATAAACGCGGATTTTCACAATTCATAAGATTTTTTTCAATCCAGGATTTAATTATCCTTTGCGTTTGCCTGTCCAGTTTCTTGAAGGACTTATCGAATTTGTCGGTAGCGATAAGCTGATAGGTCATAGCCCTAGCTCTTCGAACAGCTCATTGACAGGGCGGGTTTTTAATGTTCCCGCTTGTTTTTCCGCTTCGTATTCTGCAAATACCTTAAGGTCATATTCATCCTCAATGCGCTCCAGCATAGTAGTCCTGATAATTTCAGACAAGGTAGCATTATTATGCTCGGCATAGGACTTAAAGATATCTAGTTCTTTTTCCGGAACCCTCAGACTAATCGTAGGCATCCCCACCTCCACTCTTAAGTAATACAATCGTATTACCCTATTCGACGTTCGTCAACCCGGGGTCTTGCCGCGTTCCCCACCTCGCCGCGATTTTTCGGGTTCATGAGGCGCTTCCCGACTTCCGACCGGTGGCACATGTCTCCCCGGGAATAATCCAGGTATACCCGAAAAATCTCGGGTTTTAGGGAATATTTCGGGTATACCTGAAATTGTTCACGAATCAAGAAGTTGCCGCTCGGCGGCCTCTACCACGTTCACCAACAGCAAGGCTCGGGTCATGGGTCCCACCCCGCCGGGATTAGGCGAGAGCCACCCGGCCACCTGGTCTACCCCAGCGGCCACGTCGCCCGCCAAACGCGACTTGCCCGTATCCGGGCAAACAACTCGTGAAACCCCCACGTCGAACACCACCGCACCCGGGCGCACCATGTCGGGGGTAATCAGTCCCGCCACGCCGCTAGCCGCGACGATAACATCCGCCGTGCGGCACTTTTCGGCCAGGTTGCGCGTCCCCGTATGGCATGAGGTGACAGTCGCATTAACGTCTTTTCGCCCCAGCAACAGGCCTATCGAACGTCCCACGGTGGTACCGCGCCCCACCACGCACACGTCCTTACCGGCAAAATCCACCCCGAAACGCCGCCCGAGTTCTATCACCGCCCGGGGAGTGCACGGCAGGGGCGAAGTAATCGGCTCGCTTACCCGCAAGACCAGCCGCCCCAGGTTCGTGGGATGCAAACCGTCCGCGTCCTTTTCGGGATCAATGGCTTCCAGCACCCGATTTGTATCCATGTCGGCAGGCAGCGGCAACTGCACAATATACCCGGTACAAGCCGGGTCTTGGTTCAAACGCTCCACGGCAGCCAGAACCTCGGCCTCCGACACATCTCCCGGTAAATCCACGCGTATCGACTCGATGCCAATCTCGGCGCAATCCCGGTGTTTACCGGCCACATAGGTTTGAGACCCCGGATCGTCGCCCACTAGGATAGTTCCCAACCCGGGCACTATCCCGTGGGCACGTAAAGTCGCTACCCGCTCGCGCAGTTCGGCCTTGATAGTGGCCGCCGTGGCTTTGCCATCCAAGACCTGCGCGGCGCCTTCCCAGGGGGCTCTCATTGCTGCAAGCCTGCGTAGAGCGGGAAAGCCTCGGTCAAAGCCCGGACGCGCGCCTGGTACTTGGCCACGTCAACCGAGTGCGCCCCACCAGTGGCAGCGTCCACCAAGACACCCGCGATAATGTCGGCCACCTCGCGGAATTCGACATCCCCGAAACCACGAGTCGCCAGTGCCGGGGTACCGATGCGCAGCCCGGAAGTGACTTTCGGGGGACGCGGGTCGAAAGGCACCGCGTTGCGGTTGACGGTAATACCCGCCGCATGCAACAGATCCTCGGCTTGCTGTCCGTCCAGTGCGGATTTCACCAGGTCAACCAGCACCAAGTGCACATCCGTACCTCCAGTCAACAAATCAATGCCCGCCGCCTTGCAATCGTCTTCCATGAGGCGCTCGGCCAAAATCCGCGCCCCGGCCAAGACGCGCGACATTCTTTCGCGGAATTCTTCGCCCGCTGCCAGTTTCAGCGCTACCGCCTTCGCTGCTACCACGTGCATCAAAGGGCCGCCCTGCTGGCCGGGGAACACCGCCGAGTTAATCTTCTTGCCGAAGGCCTCGGCGTCACGCGACAAAATCATCCCGGAACGCGGACCGCCCAAAGTCTTGTGAATCGTAGTGGACACCACATCGGAATACGGCACCGGGGAGGGGTGCAAACCAGCCGCCACCAGCCCCGCAAAGTGCGCCATATCGGTCCACAGATACGCCCCGACCTCGTCAGCAATCGAGCGGAAAGCCGCGAAATCAACGTGGCGCGGATAGGCCGACCAGCCGGCGATAATCACCTGAGGGCGCTCGTTCAAAGCCAATTCGCGCACCTGATCCATATCAATCAGTTTGGTGTCTTCACGCACCCCGTAGGCGGCCACCTGATAGAGCCGCCCGGAAAAGTTAATCTTCATCCCGTGGGTCAAATGCCCGCCATGAGCCAGTTTCAAGCCCATGATTTTTTCACCCGGCTTCGCTAGCGCCGTCAGCACAGCCGCGTTCGCCTGCGCCCCGGAATGTGGCTGCACATTGGCGTATTCGGCTCCAAACAGTGACTTCGCGCGCTCAATTGCCAGGTTTTCGGCCACATCCACGTTTTCGCAACCACCGTAATAGCGATTACCCGGGTAGCCTTCGGCGTATTTATTGGTCAGCACACTGCCTTGACACTGCAAGACCGCGCGAGGCACGAAGTTCTCGGAAGCAATCATCTCCAGGGTATTACGTTGTCGAGTCAGTTCCCCATCCAGCACGGCCTGGATTTCGGGATCTACCTCAGATAAAGGCTGGTTCAAAACATCGGTCATGGTTCCTCCTATCGGTAAGGGTTCATCACCCGTTTATTCTGGATATTTCTCGATTCTTGTCTTGGCACAACCCAGGCGTCCGATTGTGTAAATGCGCTCCCCGGAGGGTGTTTCCTCCCGCTTTCTCGGGGCGGTGCCGAAACGCCTGCCCTAGAAGCCTCGCCAGTCGCGACGCTTCTAGGTTACCAAACCCCCGCCAAGGTGTTTAAACTGTCCCTGCCATGCCAGTAACCCGACGGTAACCAACAAACACTATCGCCGTCGTTTAATCCGCCCCCGCCGTGCCAGTAGCCCCAAAATCAGAGTAGGTTTTGGTAGTCTTTCACCGTGCAGACCTTTCTTTTCCTTGCCGCTACCGCGATTCCGGTGACACCACCAAACAAGTGGTCTGTGACTCAAAACCTGCTGTATGCCCTGGTAATCTTGGCAACTATCGCCCTAACTGTGGGCGTTATCTGGCTGGCTTCCCGGCTTATGCCACGTCGTCGCAAAGTTGAGGTTCCCTCGACGCATTTGCAAGAAATCCACCTGGTTTACGAGGAAACCCTGTCCGCAGCCGACCGGGCGATTGTCCGTGACCAGCAGGTTCGCGAGGCCACCCGCTATATGCTCAAAGACCCCTCCTTGGCGCAGCCCCTCGAACAGTGGCGCGAAAAACGCCGCGAATGGGCTGCCCAACTGACCTTTTTAGAGGCACTTACTTCGAATCCGTCCAAGATGCTGACTGACCCGGCAGTGGCGGATAATCTGCGTTATGTGCACACGCTGGCTTTCGAGTTAGAGGCCGCCCAGCGCGCTATGTTGCGCGCGATTCGCCAGGCCGTGGCTACGGGCAGCGAAAATCCGCCCCTGGGTACTGCTTCCGATACCTAGGGACAGTTTCCCGCCCCGACGCTCTCAAAAGTCTCGACCGTGGGCGACCCGGAGTCTAAGCCTAGCTCTTGACCCAGGCGATTTGCCTCGGCTATCAAGGTGGTCACAATCTCGCTTTCCGGCACGGTCTTAATGACCTTACCTTTAATGAAAATTTTGCCCTTGCCATTACCCGAAGCCACGCCCAAATCGGCTTCGCGCGCCTCGCCCGGACCGTTGACAATACACCCCATAACCGCGACCCGCAACGGGTAAGTAATATCTTTCAAGCCCTCGTTAACCTCGTTAGCCAGGGCACACACGTCCACCTGCGAGCGCCCGCAAGAGGGGCAAGAGACAATCTCGAAGTTACGTTTACGCAAACCCAGGCAACGCAGAATCTCCAAGCCCACCTTGACTTCTTCCACCGGCGGGGCGCTGAGCGAAACCCTAATCGTGTCGCCGATTCCCTCGGAGAGTAAGATTCCGAAAGCCGTAGCGGATTTAATCGTGCCTTGGAACTGGGGGCCGGCTTCGGTAACTCCTAGATGCAACGGCCATTCCCCAGCTTGAGACAGCAGACGATAGGCCTGAATCATAGTCAAGGGATCGTGATGTTTCACGGAAATCGCGAAGTCGTGGAAGCCTACGTCTTCGAACAGGGATGCCTCCCACACAGCTGATTCCACCAGTGCTTCCGGGGTGGCACCGCCATATTTTTCGTACAGGCGCTTGTCCAAAGATCCGGCATTCACCCCAATGCGCAAAGCCGTGCCGTGGTCACTAGCAGCTTTGGCGATTTCCTTGACCTGGTCGTCGAAAGCCCGGATATTACCCGGGTTTACGCGCACCGCCCCACAGCCAGCTTCGATGGCTTGAAACACGTAACGAGATTGGAAGTGAATGTCGGCCACCACCGGGATGCTGGAGTGCTTACAGATTTCCGGCAAAGCTTCGGCGTCATCTTCAGAGGGACAGGCCACGCGGATAATATCGCAGCCGGCAGCGGTTAGTTCCGCTATTTGTTGCAAGGTCGCCCCCACGTCAGAAGTCAATGTCGTGGTCATGGATTGCACCGACACTGGGGCATCCCCACCCACCGGTACGCTACCCACCATGATTTTGCGGGTTTTACTGCGAGGAGCAAGAATCCGCTTTACCGGGGGGATTCCAAGATTAATTTCACTCACGCTGCGATTTTATCCTAGGTCTAGATTAAGGGCACTTCCAGGGCTTTTATACCCCGGGTGCCGGTCTAACTGGTTTAGACTGGTTTCACTATATCAGCCACTATCAGTAACACGGTCATGCCGATAAAAGCCACTACCACTGCGGCCGTCAGCGGCAAGACTCGTGCCAAGTCCACCGGCCCGGGGTCGGGGTGACCCCGCAAACGGCACCACCAGCGTCTTAGCTGTTCAAAAACTGCCCCAGCGGCTTGTCCCCCGTCAAGGGGCATCAACGGAATCAGGTTGAACAAAAACAAGGTCAGGTTCAACGACCCCATCATCAACAGGAAAGAGGCCACCCGATCGGCCAGGGTGAATCCCGGAGCTTTGGTTGAAGCTATCTGGCCAGCAATCTGTCCCATTCCCACGATTCCCATCACGGAGTTCGGATCGCGCGGTTTTTCGGTTTCAAATAGGCTCAAAGTTGTTTCCCACAGTTTCACGGGTAGAGCCACCAGAATTTTGGAAGTCGCCACCATCACCGCCCATTCGTATTTCAAAATGTCGCCGGGTGTTGCCCGATAACGTTGCGAAGCGGGTAACACCCCAATCACGCTGCGCCCTCCCGACTCACGCGGGGTAACAGATAACTCCAGACGTTCAGATCCGCGTTGCACCGCAATCCGAGCAGGTTTACCGGGCAAAGTCCGGCCAATACCTTGTTGCACTGCCGCCCAGTCGGACACCTCACTTCCGTCAATCCCCACGATCTTGTCCCCCACCTGCATTCCAGCCTGAGCAGCGGGGGAACCCGCCGAAACCTCGGCCAGGCGCAGACTCGGTGCCGCATACCCGATTGCCCCTAGGGCGATACCCACGCACAGCAAGGAAAGAGCCAGATTCATCAAGATACCGCTGAGCATAACCACCAGTCTTTGCCACACCGGTCGAGCATAGAAAGCCCGGGATTCCTGGCCGGAGGGAATCTCGGCCACGGCTTCTTGCCGAGCCTGTTCCGCCCACGTCAGCTCGCCTTTACGGTTCGTGGTCTTGCGTCCCACCCGTCCGGGAGCATACATTCCCACCATGTGGACATAGCCACCAAGCAGAATCCACTTCACGCCGTATTCGGTCTCCCCAATTTTTTTAGACCAGATAGTCGGCCCGAAACCAATCATGTACTGCGGGGTGAGGATACCGAAGCGTTTCGCGGGGATAAAGTGCCCCAGCTCGTGCAGAGCAATAGAGGCCACCAGCCCGAATACCAAAATAATTACGCCCAGAATATAACTCAATGTTGCTCCGCTATCAGTTCAGTGGCGCGACGTTTGGCCCATTGCAAGGTGGCTTCGAGTTCAGCCAGTTCCGGGGCATTCTTGCCGTGGTGTTCCGCGACAACCCGCGAAACCACATCGTAAATCCCCAGGAAGGGCAGCTGACCATCGAGGAAAGCCGCAACGGCGACTTCGTCGGCACTGGCCAGCACCGCCGGATGCGTGGCCGAGGTTTGCAACGCCTGGCGCGCCAAGTTGACCGCCGGGAAAGCTTGGTTATCCACCGGTTCGAAATGCCAGTTCACCGGGCGCGTCCAGTCACAGCTCGGCGCCACATCCCGCAGCCGGCTCGGGGCAGACAGCCCCAAAGCAATGGGAATACGCATGTCGGGTGGAGAAGCCTGGAGCAAGGTGGCTCCGTCGCGGAATTCCACCATGGAATGCACCACCGAAGCCGGGTGCACCACCACGTCTATAAATTTGGGGTCAATGTCGAACAACAGCGAAGCTTCGATAACTTCCAAGCCCTTATTGAACATGGTGGCAGAGTTGATGGTCACCAGCGGCCCCATATCCCAAGTCGGATGACGCAAGGCCTCCGCAACCGTGACGTGTTCCAGCTCCGTCCGGGTTTTACCCCGGAACGGCCCGCCACTCGCAGTCAAAATCAGGCGGGAAACCTCGGTATATCCCGTGACTTGCGAGGCACATAACCCCCGTTCGTGTTTCCCGGAACGCAGGGCTTGCCAAATGGCGGAATGCTCGGAGTCTACCGGTGTGATTTGCCCGGGACGCACTACCGCTTCTCGCACCAGGGAACCGCCAATCACCAGGGATTCCTTATTGGCCAAGGCCAGTTGCGATCCGGAATCCAGGGCACGCAGGGTGGCGTGCAAACCAGAGATTCCCGCGATACCGTTCAAAACAATCCCCCCGGGGACGCACCCGGCGGCGGCTTCCACGCCGGCACGTCCGGTCAACAGGTGATGTCGCACCGGGGGTTTATCGGATTGGGCTTGGGCGGCTTTCAGAGCCTGATCAAGTTCCCCCACCGAGCTGTTGGCGACCGCCACCAAGGGGACTTCATACTCCACTGCTTGGCGCGCCAGTAAATCTAGGTGGGTGCCCGAGGCTGCCAAGGCCTGGATGCGGAAGTGTCCGGGATGTGCCGCGACGATTTCGAGAGCTTGGGTGCCGATAGAACCGGTTGACCCCAGGATTACAATATCTTGCACGGATTTATTCTAGCGGTTTAGCGACGCAATGGGTGGTTGAGTTACTCCACGGCCGACGCTACGGGCGGCTCTGCCGCTTATTCCAGGGCTTACTCCACAGCCAGCAAGACTTCCACGGCGCGCGCTAGATAGGCATCCACGGGTCCCTCTGCGTAGGCACGGGTTCCTTTGGATTCAGCGAATACCGCGTCACGAATTTCGCGGCTGGTCAGGGGCTTGTTTTCGTCGAAATACGCCACCAGGCGTTCCAGCAGAGCATCCACGTCAGCCGAACGATAACCACGTTCCCGGCCTTTCGGGTGCGAAAATCGCTTCCCGGCGGGACGTAACAATCGCGGATAGAGCGTGGTAGCCTGTTCCGACACCAGGTTCATCCAAGCCTTCTGGCCGTTTACCGCCACATGGTCAGCGCGGGCACGTGCCACAAAGGCGGATTCGAGACGATCCATAGCCGCGTCTACTTGGGCAAAGTTATAGCCACCGCGCACGACACGAAAGCCCTGGGCGCGAACCTGGGCGGCACCGAAGTTGGCCGGCCCCCCGGTGCCTTCATAGGCCGAGCGGGCGGTTTTCAGGAATTCCTCTACCTCGTCGCGATGGTAGCCTTTTTGAAAAAACTTCGCGGTGCGAAACATCGTGTCACTCAATGTTGGGGTTCCTCGCTTCCTTGTCCTAGCACTCGCGCCACGCCGGTCTTTTTGTGGTTCTTCGAGGCGGTTGCGAGTTGCCCGCAAGCTCCATCAATGTCAGAACCCCGGGTATCTCGCAAAGTAGTGCTAATCCCACTTTGCCGTAAAATCGAGGTGAATTCCTCCATGACACGCGGCAAGCTTGCAGTCCAGATACTTCCGGGGGTGGGATTTAGAGGTATGGGGTTAACATGTGCCCAGGTTTTACCCCGTTTATTCAGTTCATCGGCTAGTAGTTGCGCGCGCCACGGGTGGTCGTTCATGTCGCGGATAAGAGCGTATTCGATAGAGACGCGTCGTCCGGTGGTTTCGAAGTATTCATGAGCGGCATCGAGCAGTTGGCCGACTTTATAGTGGCGATTCATCGGAATAAGGGCATCACGCAGTTCATCGTCAGGAGCGTGCAGCGACACTGCCAGGGTGACCGGGATTCCTTCCGAGGCTAGACGGCGTATCCCCGGCACCATCCCAACCGTGGAAACCACCAGGTTGCGCGCGGAAATCCCGAAACCTTGGGGAACCGGGGCGGTGATGGTGCGCAGCGAAGTCAGCAGCGCCCGATAGTTGGACAGGGGCTCACCCATTCCCATGAACACAATATTGGAAAGGCGGGTTTCTTGCCCTCCCAGGGCTCCGGTGGCGGCGGCTCGGGCGGAAAACCGGACTTGCTCCAGGATTTCTCCGGCCGAAAGATTGCGAGCCAGCCCCAACTGTCCTGTGGCGCAAAACGGACAACCCATCCCGCATCCTACCTGCGAGGATACACACAGGGTGACCCGTTTGGGATATCGCATCAACACGGATTCGACTTCCGCGCCGTCAAAGAGTCGCCACAGGGTTTTCTGGGTCCAATCCTGGTCGGCGGTTTTGGTCACCACCGGGGTAATGAGTTGCGGCAAAAGTTGCGCGGCTAGTTCCCGGTCGCGCGCGTTCAAGTCAGTCATCAGCTGCGGGTCAGCTTCGAAACGTCCGAAGTAATGCCGGGCTATCTGGTCAGCTCGAAAGGCCTTGAGTCCCAGTTCCGCAGCGGTTTCACGGCGAACTGCCGGTTCTAAATCCGCGAAATGTATCGGGGCTTTGCCCTTGCCGATGGGGATAAAGCTGACGCGCGGGCGCGCTTGGGGAGAAGTGGCTCCCACCGGGGGCTGGTCGCCGGGCATAACTTGTTTGGACACGCGCCTATTTTAGCCGATGTTCAGGTTTTCGGTTTGATGGCCGGCTCGGGCTTGTCCGAGGTCTTACCAATAGCCACCCGGTCTACGACATGGGGAGAACCTGGTGGAAGTGAATCGCGAACTTCAAGATGATATATGCCACAGGCGCGGCCATCAGCAAAGAATCCATCCGGTCGAGCAGCCCACCATGTCCCGGCAGTATATGCCCCATGTCTTTAATCCCCAGTTCCCGTTTCAACAGCGATTCGCTCAAGTCCCCTAGGGTGGCAAAAATTGCTATCAGCACCCCCAGAATCGGCCCGTAAAACCATG
Organism: Mobiluncus mulieris ATCC 35243; assembly: GCF_000160615.1. Classification (GTDB taxonomy): domain Bacteria; phylum Actinomycetota; class Actinomycetes; order Actinomycetales; family Actinomycetaceae; genus Mobiluncus; species Mobiluncus mulieris. The sequence goes on from NZ_GG668519.1 coordinate 250,070, forward strand.
GAATTCCAATCCAAAACGTCCCGGCTATGCTGATTGCAACCGCGAAGACCACTGACCCGGCAAATCCTTCCCAGGTTTTCTTAGGGGATATCACCGGGGTCATGTGGTGACGTCCCAGGAAGCGCCCAACAACATACCCGCCGGTATCCGAGCCCAGGGTGGTAGCCAAGACGTACACTGCTGTCGCCGGCCCCCCACATTCCACCGACAATAGTCCCACGAATGATGTCAGAAAGGGGATATACGCCACTGTTAGGGCTGTGGCGCTAACATTTCGCAGCAGCTTCTCGCCGCGAGATTCCCCCGTCAAGTGCCACAGTATCCCAGCTCCTACCGTGAATAGGGTGGCGGTCAGCATGGCTTCCATCCCCATCTGAGAGGCACAAATAAAAATCCCGGCTCCCCCCACCATTGTCACTGGGGTGGCTAGATGCAAGTCAGTCTTCTGCCAGACACGGCGAAACTCCAGCAGCCCCGCCATCATGGCTATGATAACGGCCAGCCGAAACAACACTGGGACGAACAGCAGGGTCAGCCCGAAGAATGCCAACAGACCTCCACCCACGAGGAAAGCCGCACCCAAGTCACGGCCGGCTCGTGAACCCGACTTTTTTTCTTCGGTGACTACGGGCGGCGCGGCGCTCCCACCCGGTGTCGTGTCGCGCCGGGGACGTGCTCGTCTCCTCGCTGATGCCATACGTTTATCGCCCATAGTTGCCAATAATGCAGGAGTTCTACTTCCTGCCTGGTTTAGACAGTCATTAAGTCGGTTTCTTTGTCCTCCAGCAGGGTGTCAACCTCGTCGGTGAATTTCTTGGTGACGGTATCGAGTTCCTTGACCCCCCGTTCCACTTCGTCTTCGCCTAAAGTCTTGTCTTTCTTCAGTGCTTCCATGGCATCCTTAGCTTTGCGCCGAATCCCGCGAATCGACACCCGCCCTTCTTCGGCCTTGGTTTTGGCTTGTTTCACGTATTCTTTGCGTCGGTCTTCGGTCAGTGCCGGTAACACTACCCGAATGGTTTTGCCATCATCGGTGGGGGTGACTCCCAAATCTGATTCCGAAATAGCGTGGATAATGTCTTGGGTGGCGTTGCGGTCAAAAGGCTGAATAATTACGGTACGCGCCTCGGGAATATTAAATGATGCGAGTTGTTTCAACGGGGTGGGGGAACCGTAATATTCCACGACAATTCCGTCAAACATGGCCGCGTTGGCGCGCCCAGTGCGAATCGTGGCGAATTCATCCTTGGTGGCCTCCACGGCTTTTTGCATCTTGGTTTTCGTGTCCTTCAGTATTTCGTCTATCATGGGGTTTCTCCTTTGTTCGTTTTGGGGTTTCGTTTAGTTTATTGTTTTGGATTCGGGTTCATGAGGCGCCATTCTCGCTGTACAGCACTGTGCCGATATCCTCGCCTAATAGAGCCTTGGTGACATTGCCAGGTGTTCCCATCCCAAAGACTCGCATGGCTAAACCGTTGTCTTTGCACAAAGCAAAGGCGGCCGCGTCCACTACCTTGAGCCCGTCACGCAGGGCTTGTTCATAGCTTACTTTGTCTAGTTTGGTTGCGTTCGCATCTTTACGGGGGTCAGCGGTATAGACCCCGTCGACCCCATTTTTACCCACCAACAGTTCCTGGCAATGGGTTTCTAAGGCACGCTGGGCGGAAACCGTGTCGGTCGAGAAATATGGCATCCCGGCGCCGGCGCCGAATACCACAACCCGACCTTTTTCCAGGTGCCTAATGGCGCGCAGGGGCACATAGGGCTCGGCAACCTGGGTCATGGTGATGGCGGATTGGACGCGGGTGCGCACCCCCGCTTGTTCCAAAAAGTCTTGCAATGCCAAGGCGTTCATCACAGTTCCAAGCATCCCCATATAGTCGGCACGGGCTCGATCTAGACCACGTTGGGACAGCTCTGCACCCCGGAAAAAGTTTCCCCCACCGACCACGATGGCTATTTGTACCCCGTTATTCACTGCAATCGCGACTTGGTGGGCGATATCCAAGACCACATTAGGGTCAAGTCCTACGGAACCTCCCCCAAAGACCTCGCCGGATAGCTTCATCAATACCCGTCTGGGCGGATTTTCAACCATTACCTGAGTCCTCGTTTCCTTTCCTCACTGGCTCGTTCGGTTCCACATTCGGTTCCGCGAGCGGTTTTGTGGTCACCGGTCGTGGGGTGCCACAGCCGCTTTGCTTATTATATGTAAATTTAGCGGGCAGCCCCGAAGCCTTTAGCTTCGGAGCTGCCCGATTTTGAAAACTACCGTGAATTATTCGCCGGCTTGCAAGCGGGCAAAACCGGTAACTTTGCCTTTCGAGGCTTCCACAATCTTGCCAACTGTGGTCTTGGGATCCTTGGCGTAAGGCTGGTCGAGCAGCACGTTTTCCTTAAAGAACCCGTTCATCTTGCCTTCGACAATCTTGGCGACTGCCGCTTCGGGTTTGCCTTCGGCGATGGTGGCTTCAGTCAAGGTTTCACGTTCTTTTTCGACAGCCTCGGCGGGAACCTCGTCACGGCTCAAGTATTCGGGAGAATACGCCGCGATATGCATCGCCACATCGTGGGCTACCCCAGCTCCGGCCTTATCGGTGGCTACCAGCACCCCCACGGTGGGTGGCAAGTCTTGGGAGGACTTGTGTAGGTACACATCCACCGCTTCGCCTTCTACTTGGCGCACATTGGCGACATCGAGTTTCTCGCCAATAATCGCGGCCACTGCATCAATGGTGTCTTTTACGGTACCGTCAGCGGTCTTGGCTTTCATCAGTTCTTCTGTGGTGCTAGCGCCGGATTCGGCCGCCGCCTGGAGCACTACCTCGGCCATATTGATGAATTTCTCGGTTTTCACCACGAAGTCGGTTTCCGCATTGACTTCCACCAGGGTGCCGCGCTGCCCAGCAGCCGTGTCGGTTATTTTGGCGGCGATTAATCCCATTCCGGCGGAACGCCCTTCCCGCTTAGACAGGGACTTTAGACCCTTGACGCGGATAATTTGCAGAGCCTTTTCACGGTCACCCTCGGCTTCTTCCAACGCTTTCTTGACGTCAGCCAAACCAGCTCCGGTTTCTTCGCGCAGTTCTTTCAAATCTTGCATGCTGTACTTTGCCATTGTTTTTCCTTATGTCTCGTCTCGGTTACTCGGCGGGGGTTTCATGAGTTGCTTCCGGGTTCGCGGCCTCGTCCGGAGTTTCTACCGGGGTCTGTGCGGCTTCACCTTGCAGCAAATCACGTTCCCACTCAGCCATAGGTTCGGCGTCTTGTCCGCCTTCACCCATTTGCTTCTTGGACTGTTCCACCAACCCCTCGGCACAGGCATCAGCGATAATCTTGGTCAATAAGTCCACCGCACGAATCGCATCATCGTTGCCGGGAATCCCGTAATCTACTTCGTCGGGGTCGCAGTTGGTATCCAAAATGGCCACAATCGGAATCCCCAGCTTTTGCGCCTCGGAGATTGCGAGATGTTCTTTCTTGGTGTCAACCACCCACAGCATAGAGGGGGTCTTGTTCATGTCGCGGATACCGCCCAGTGTCTTGGCCAGCTTGTCCTTTTCGCGGCGCATCATCAACAGTTCTTTTTTGGTGAAGCCGGTAGAAGCAGTGTCCTCGAAATCGTACTGTTCGAGTTCCTTGAGGCGCTGCAAACGCTTGTGTACTGTAGCGAAGTTGGTTAACATCCCACCCAGCCAACGTTGGTTCACATAGGGCATCCCCACCCGGGTGGCTTGCTCCTGAATGGATTCCTGGGCTTGCTTTTTGGTGCCCACAAACAGCATGGTGCCGCCGTGAGCCACAGTTTGCTTGACGAAATCAAAGGCGATATCAATATCAGCCAGGGTCTGTTGCAAATCGAGGATGTAAATCCCAGATCGGTCGGTGAGGATGAAACGCTTCATCTTCGGGTTCCAGCGGCGGGTTTGATGCCCGAAATGTACGCCACTTTCCAGTAACTGGCGCATAGTTACGACTGCCATTGGTCGTCCTTCTTTCAGTTTTGGGGCACACCCGTGGTTAACGGATACGCCCGATTTCGGTTAATTAATGCCTGGTGTCGCAGGATTCCCCGCACCCCGAAGGGACCTAGCGAGAAATCGGTGACCGCTGCGCGACGTTTTTCGGTTCTCAGAACCGGAAAACGCGCGGCTGCGGCTGCGTACACGCGTAGTCAATTGGCCAAAGCCAATCGCGTTCTAAGTTTAGCAAAGCTGGGGAATCATCGCTAATTCTTGGCGATACCAAGCCGTTTCTCGAGTTTTCCACAACCGTCCCCCACCCCGTTTTATCCACAGGATAGAGATTCTCCGCTGTGGTTATTCCTGGTTTACACGCAAGCTCTAGATATGAAAAGAATTTTAGTGTTTTGCCTCACGCTGTTCCTACTGGGTGCTCCCGGTGTGTCTTTTGGGACAAGTTCAACTGTCACCCCCGAATCTGTGATAACCACGACCGAGTTTCTATACTGGCCCACAGGTCGCCCTGTGCCGGTGCCCCGGCGTTTTGATCCCCCAGCACAAAGGTGGTTGCCGGGTCATCGTGGTATTGATTTACGGGTGACTCCCGGCGAAACTGTTTTCGCCGCTACAGATGCCACCGTACTCTATGCCGGGCAACTTGCCGGTCGTCCAGTGGTTTCATTAGAGGACAGCAGCGGTCGACGCTACACCTACGAACCAGTCGAGCCCAGTGTCAGTAAAAACGACGAGGTTTCTCGGGGTGACCCGATTGGTATCGCGCTAGGAGGACACTATCCAGGGGACAATCGTCTCCACTTTGGGGTAAAAGACGGTCGGGATGGCTATGTTGATCCACTGGAACTCCTGGGGGGACGCATCCGACTCTGGCCGCTGTCATAACCAACCGGCAAATTGGATATGCGGGGAATCTAGCGGTAATGCTCGGGGACTTTGTAGATACCGGTAATCAGGTTCTTTCCTTGCACCGATTCCACCCGATAGAGCGACTTGGAGGTAGAGGGCGCGTCATATCCCCCGGTTGTCCCTTTAGCATCACAGCCCAAAATGGCCGGTTCCCGGTTTTGAGCCACTACCCAGAACGCGAAACCGCCTTCGAGCTTTTCGCCGTAAACATCAATAATGTCAGTGGTGGGGATCCCGGTTTGTACCTGGGCATTTTTAGCCACAAAGGCATCAACCCAATCTGCCATGGCTGCACACTTAGTGCACTCATTGGTAAACACCCGGCGCATCAACGAGGTATCGCGCTTGACGAAACTGTAATAAGTAGCATAGGTGTAATAGGCCACGACATCAGCCGCTCCCTGCTCCGAAAATTCTTCGAAGCGCTTAGGTTCAGCAAAAGGCGCCACGCTCATCAGATTCTTCGGAGGAATCAGCTTGACTTCCGCGCAAGGCTTAGGTGTATTCGAAGCCGCCTTGGTAGGAACAGAACTTTCGGGAAGAGGGAAAGATGTTTTCGGCCCCGCCGGCTGCTGCAAGGTAATATCGGAACTCATTAATTCCCGAGCCGTAACAGCGGCACCGGTTTCTTTCTCGGAGCCACATGCCGAGAGCAGCGCAGCGGCAAGCGTCAGCGCTACTAAAGAACTGATTGAACGCTTCAGATTCACCACCATAACCTCCAACACTCGGTCTGCCTACGATGCAGAATGCCCTCAACTGACGTTCCGGTTCCATTCTAGCTATCATTCTCAGCTATTTCTAGGGTTATTCTAACTTTACTTTAAGGATTTTGCAATTTTTAGTCGAGCATTTGTGCTTTTCAGGAGTGATTTCAAATCCAAAAATTGAAGACTCTCGCAAAAATCTTCACCTACAGGGACTTAAGCCCCTTTTATTGGGTGTTTTTTGCCGATTGTCCGGAGCTGAAGATTTCCTATCCGCCCTATCCCACCAGTAAATCCCAGCTAGGCGTGAGGGTGTGCCTGTAAATAGACCTGCCGCAAATGAGTCGTCGAAAGGTGAGTATACCTCTGGGTAGTGCCCAGACTGGCATGACCCAAAATTTCTTGGACACAACGCAAATCAGCCCCCCCATTCAATAAATGAGTGGCCGCCGTATGTCTCAAACCGTGCGGCCCCAAATCTGGCACTCCCGCCACCGCAGTCATACGGTGCAACATGCCTCGCACCAGGCGGGTGTCGAGCCGCCCGCCTTTCACGCCTAAAAACACCCACTCGCCCGCGTCCCTGTCAGGGGACACCAAAACCGGGCGCCCCTGTTCCAGGTATTCATCGAGAGCAATACCAGCCGGTATTCCATAGGGAGCGACCCGCTCCTTACCGCCTTTGCCGCAAACCCTGATGGTAGCCTCGCTGCGGCTAATGTCTCGCAACCGCAAACCCGTCAGCTCACTGACCCGAACACCGGTGGCATAAAGCAACTCCAAAAGCGCCCAATCCCGCAAACCTACGGGATTCACGCGATTGGGCACGGCGCTATCCCCCGGAATCGAATCAGGAATTTCCGCTTGGGATTTCGAGGCCTTCTGGTGAACTCCCAGACTGTAGGCCTGAAGACGAGCCGTATTAAGTAACCGAGCTACCTGTGCTTCGCTCAAAACCGTAGGAAGTGAATTGTCTGGCTTTGGGGAGTGAAGCCGCAATCCAGAATCGCAACTCATGAAGCCGTGCTTTAACGCCCAAGCCGAAAACGTACGGAAAGAAGCCACGCGACGCGCCAAAGTAGCACGGCTAGCTCCGCGACGGGACATGTCCCCCAACCAAGCGCGAATTCGCGCGGGGTCACTAAGCGCGCGCGAAAGCTCTGGCGCAGCGAACCCGCGTCCCGAGCTCTCACCGCTTCGCGGCGGAGCAGCCAACCCCGCAGCGGGCACCAACGCTACAGGGGGACACAAAAACTCCAGTAATTCGCGCAAATCACCAAGATAAGCCCGCAAAGAATGAGGGGAAAATCCCCGATTGGCACGCAGATATTCCGCGAATTCGGCTAATACCTGGGCTTCCCATTCCTCGCTAGCGTCTTTATCCACTATTTCAGTTTATGACTGACACCGTACGCCACCCCACCTGGCTCGCCCCAAACCGAGAGTTTACGCACCGCACCGCCAGCACCACCCCCGATTTCCACAAGTCCCCAAAACGACTCGCTCGCCCCAACCGCCCCCACACTAGGGTTTAGGGCTGGGGACGGCGATATTTTCCGTCACGGGTTTCAGCCTTCCCGTCCAAAACCAGCAAGCCCAGCTCGCCAAGAGTCGCGCTGATTCCCAAGCCGGCCTTCTGCGCGATATTTTCAGGGCTGCCCCACATGCGTTTAGGCAAGGCATCGAAGACCTTGATGGTTTCCGGTTTCAAAAACGGGCTGAACAGGGAGTCAGCACTAAGCTTGGTACTAGGATTAGCATTGCTGCCAGCTGCTGGGGCGCTATGCCCCGCCTCACTCGATTCTTTAGCCGCAGCGGTAGACAATGTCACATTCTCCGCGCTGTGCCCCGCACCCTCCCCAAGCGAGCCAGCTGTGCTACATGCCCCTATTGGTTTTTCGTCTGGAGCCACAAATGGCTGCATAAGCTCCAAAACGTCCCCGGCACACGTCACCAAGGTCGCGCCTTCCCGAATCAGCTGGTGACATCCCGCCGAGGCTCCGGAGGTTACTAAACCCGGCACTGCCGCCACTGTACGTCCCTGTTCCGCCCCGTGGTTAGCGGTGGACATCGCCCCGGAACGAGTTCCGGCTTCCACCACAACCACCACCTGGCTCAGAGCGGAAATCAGCCGGTTGCGACTCAAAAACAGGTGACGCTGCGGGCGATACGACCAGGGTTGTTCGGAAATAATCGCCCCAGTTTCCAAGATTTGGTCAAACATCGAAGTGTTCATCGCGGGGTACAACTCCCGCAGCCCTCCGGCTTGCACACACAGAGTCTTTCCACTCGAACCCAAAGCTCCTCGATGTCCCGCCGCGTCAATACCGTAGGCACCGCCGCTAATCACCCAAACTCCGTGTTGCGCCAGGTCATATCCCAGTTCCCCGGCCATGCTCATGCCATAACGCGTCGCGGAACGCGAGCCCACCAAAGCCACCGCACCGGTTTCGGTGTCCTGTACTGCCGCCGGATCCCCTCGCACCCACAGGGCTAAGGGTCGGTTTGCTCCCATCGTGTCCAAGGTTCGGGGCCACTGCGGGTCACCGGGGATTAAAAAGCTGCCATCGTTTTCCCACAGCCACTCCAATTCCTGATCCACGCTAACCACACGCCAACGCAACGCCCAGCCCGCGATTTTCGCCACCGAGGCAGGCAACACAAAGGGTTTAAAGGTGTCGCGGATGGCATCTTCATCGGGTTCGACTTCATGAGTTGCGAGTCTCATCAGCCGCTCTAAGGCCTCTAACGCCCCAAAAAACTCCACTAAGTTCCCGGCTGTCACATCGCCAGGGTCTGCTAGGGCGGTCCAGGCTGCCCGCGCCCACCGAGAAGTATCCCGCTGGGGTACGGGACGCCCTTCTTCCTGTGAAACCCCGTTTAAACCAACCTTGTCCACTTCCAATACCGTATTAATCACCGGTGTTTCCAATTTCTGCTCCTTGTTGTCTCAATGTCATTGCTGCCCCCACGTGTTCCATGCCGGGCACGGTTTTTCCTTCTAAATCTGCGGCTGTCCACGCCAATCGCAACACCCGTTGCGCCCCTCGCATCGACAGTTTGCCCTTTTCAACCACGGCATCCACCATCCCCAGGATTTCAGGAGAAAATCCCCCAGATTTGGAACGCAGGAACGAACCTGGAATCTCGCGGTTCAGCAACCATCCTTGCCCCTGCCAGCGTTCCGTTTGAGCCCGGCGTGCCTCGGCAACCCGTCGGGCGACTACCTCGGTAGTGTCAGCGGCTTGGGCGGCGCACAGCGCGCCCCGCCCCGGAGTTTCCACCTGGATTTGAATGTCCATCCGGTCTAGCAGCGGCCCGGAAAGCCGCTCTAAATAACGTTTACGCGCGAAAGGGGTACAGGTGCAGCGCGCCCGGCGCGACCCGGCATTGCCGCACGGACAGGGATTCGCCGCCATTATTAGCTGAAAACTGGCGGGATACACAGCCGCTCCGGCCGCCCGATGCAGCGTAATCTCGGCATTCTCCAGGGGCTCACGCAAGGAATCCAACACTCGTACCCCGAATTCGGGGGCTTCATCTAAGAACAGCACCCCGCAATGTGCCAACGAAGCCGCCCCCGGACGCGGCACTCCCGAACCTCCCCCCACCATCGCCGCTAAAGTCGCCGAGTGATGCGGAGCCTGGAAAGGAGGCCGCCGCATCAAGCCTTCACCAGAAAACAAGGTTCCCGCCAAAGAATGGATGGCGGTCACCGCCACGGCTTGTTCATCGGACAGCGGCGGCAAGATTCCTGGCAGACGCGAAGCCAGCATGGTTTTGCCGGAACCCGGGGTACCAACCATCAGCAAATGATGACCTCCAGCGGCGGCAATTTCCATGGCATGGCAGGCGGCGGCTTGTCCGCGAATATCCGCGAAGTCTCCGGCCGGGGCTTTACGCGCCGACACTGGTTCCACCCGGTCAATACTGTCTGGGGCGGGAGGAATCTCGATTAACAGACTCCCGCCTAAAAGCTCTATAACCTGTCCCAGGTGGTGTACCCCAATGACTTGCGCCCCGGGCACTAGCTGGGCTTCGGACACATTATCGTGGGGGACAATAAAACGGTGTTTACCTTGCTTAACCGCCCCCAAGACACTGGGCAGGATGCCTCGCACCGGGATGATGCGTCCATCCAGGCCGAGTTCACCAATCATCACGAAGTCATCGCCTGCCACCGGCGACACAATCCGCATCGCCGCCAGCACCGCCATCGCCATGGCCAAGTCGTAGCCCGACCCAGTTTTCGGCAGCGAGGCGGGCGACAGGTTCAGCACCACGCGCACATCGGGCCATTCGATAAAACAGCTAGAAACCGCTGCCCGCACCCGATCGCGAGCCTCACGTACCGCCGTATCAGGCAGCCCCACCAAAGTATAGGCCGAGATTCCCTCGGAAATATGGGCTTCAACCCGCACCAAAGTAGCCTCCATGGCCACCAGACCCACCGACCAAGTGTGTCCCGCGCTCATTTCAGCTTCTTTCGGTGGGTAATTGCGGCTTGGCCGACCCCATCCCATTCCACGCTGACCAAATCTAGGCTTACGTCGTGATGGAATGGCGCCTCATGAACCCGAAACCACGCCCCCATAACGCAACGCATCCGCGTCAACTTGGCATAGGTGATGGCCTCGGCAGGGGTGCCGTGACGTCGGGTGGAGCGAGTTTTGACCTCGACAAAAGCCAGGACGGAATCGGGGGACAAAGCCACAATGTCAACCTCGCCGGCACGACATCGCCAGTTGCGGTCAAGCACCTGGTAGCCCTGGGTTTGTAAAAACTCGACCGCAAGCTCCTCGCCCGCAAGGCCAAGCTCCCGATTATGCGGGTTTTTCCGGGGAGCCTTCGGGGGTTTCAAGGCTCGACACAGTCGGCGTTGCGCCCGCACTTGCGCCTTGTATCCCCCGCTGGCCGGGCAACTCGCCATAGTGGAGGGCGTCGGATTGGGGGCTAGCCCCTCATGAATCGTCTTCGTCATACCCCCCAGCATGGCGTGCCCCCGTCCTCACGAAAAGCGGCGCGAAAAAAACCTGTGAATTCAGGGGTTTTCCACAGGGTAAAAGTCCTTGAAACCTCAACAACGACCCCGGGTTAACGGTTTTTACCCGCCCCAAAATACCGCCGCGATGCCACCGGCACCTCCGACACCACCGCCGACTCCGACTCGACCCGCCAACAGCGGCGCACCAGTGAGCTAGCTGGGAATCTCAATCTCTGGTTTGGACAGTTCCTCGACGTTAACATCCTTGAAAGACAGCACTTTCACGCTCTGGACAAAACGTGAGGAACGGTAGACATCCCACACCCAGGCGTCTTCCAGTTCTATCTCGAAGAACACGTCCCCGCCGGTGTTGTTATGAGTGGTGACATTGACTTTGTTGGCCAGATAGAAGCGCCGGTCGGTTTCCACAACGTAGTTGAACAGGGAAATCACATCACGGTATTCCCGGTAAAGTTCCAGCTCTAAGCCGTTTTCGTAGGACTCTATATCTTCGTTGTTAACCATCAATGCGCCTTTTCGTAAATCCGTTACCTTACATATCCTAGTCGTTAAACGTTGAATCAGTGTTACCGGTTTTCAGTTTAATTTCCAGGTGTGGCGGTGCCACCGACTCGGTCCGAGTCGGGAAATGGCTTCTCGGTGCGCTTTTGTACCGTAGCCAACGTTGTGGCTCCAACCATAGCCGGGGTCTTCCAGGCGACTCATGAACGCGTCACGGTACACCTTTGCCAGCACGGCTGCTCCCGCCACCGTCGCGGCGTGTTGGTCGGCTTTCACCAGGGTTTGTACTTTTAATAGCGGGGCGGGCGGCGGGTTATGCGCCGGGGTTGTGCCCATTGCGGGTTGCGCGGGTTGCGCGGGTTGCGCCGGGTTCATGAGGTGCCATTGGGCATCAAACAGATTCGCCTGATGTTCGGCCTGTAAGTAATCAACATTCCCGTCCAGAAGTAATTTTTGGGGCAAATGCCCCCGAGCGTCCAGTTGATTGAGGGCTCGCCACCCCGCCAAACGCATGGCCGCCATGATGCCCATTTCGTCGATTTCCATATTGGTGGCCTCGCCGATAGCGAAGTCCTTGACCCAAGATTGAATTGGCTGAACCAGGGCTTCGCGCCGCCGGGCGGTTAAAGCTTTGGAATCATTGAGGCCGGGCGGGAACCCGGCGGCGAGCTCCGTGGCACTCACCACGGTGACTCCTATGCAAACCGGACCAGCCAAGGCACCGCGGCCGACCTCGTCCATACCACCCACCAGGGTGACCGGCGCGGCGGTACCACCGGAGGCCGCGAAGTAATCGCCCGAAACCGCACAGCCATTTACCCCGCCAAGGGCGGCGCTTTCCCAAGACAAGTCAGGCATTTGCTTATCCTCGACGTCCTGGGGGGACTTCATTGGATTCCGAGGAAAAGGCGTCTTTATCTCCCAAAACGGGTTTGGGAATGTTATAGAACGCACAGCTGGGCGAGATGAAACGCATGTGTTCCAACGGCCACACCACCACGAAGGCTCGACCCACGACTTGTTTTTCGGATACAAAGCCCCCCGAAGGGGAATCCATGTGATAGCGCGAGTCCGCCGAATGGTTGCGGTTATCTCCCATCACCCACAGTGAGCCTTTGGGAACCACCACATTGAACTTGACCTCAGAGGCGACACCGGTGTTCAAAGTGTAGTCCTCATCAATGGCTTTACCATTAATGTTCAACAGGCCGTCTTCGTCACAGCACGTCACGGTGTCTCCACCCATACCCATGACTCGCTTAATAACGAAGCCTTGGGCGTCTTCCGGGGCGAGGCCAGCGAAAATCATAAAACGTTTAATCCCGCCAAGCACCGGGTTGGGAGCTTTCTTTTTCACCAGCCCCTCGCGGCCTGACTGCAGCCAGTTCTCGGTGTCACGGAAAACCACAATATCGCCTCGGTTCAAAGGACTGTATCGGGGCGCGGTTTTGGCGACCAACACAGAGTCGTTAACCATTAAGGTATTTTGCATAGAAGCCGAGGGAATATAAAAGGGCTGCAGCAAGAAGGTACGCACCAGCGAGGAAATCGTCAGCATCGTGATAACCACCGCAATCAGCTCGAAGTACCAGGGGAAGTCCAAGGTAAGTTGGGGACGTCCAAAGGCTCCCGCCTGGCGAACCATCAGCTCGTTGGGATTGGGATAGGCGCGGGGGCGCATCATCCGGCTGGCGCGAAATTCGTCGACGCTGTCGCGATTAGAATCGCTTTGATGGACGGCCTGGAAATCGTTCAAATCCCCCCACAATAGGTCATCATCATTATCAGGGTTTTTTGACTCTCCTTTACCTGAGCCCGCCCGCTGAGTCACTTTGCTGCGCGCCCCCTTTTCGGGGTGGGAGGCATCCGAGCCTGTTTTCTTACCATCGGAGCGGCCAGAATAGGGATGTGCGCCGTTGCTGTAGTATTCAAAGAGCTGGTCGTACAATCCAGGCGGATAATCTCCGAAACCTAAATCCGGGTTCCAGGCGGAATACATGGGAGGATACCCGGGGTATTCTCCGGGCATCGCTCCCGGCATCCTCCCTGTCATTCCACCCGGAAATTCGCCACCAGGGTGGGCTCGAGGAAATTCCTCGGCGAAATATTGCGTCTCGCTGCTGTCAACACCCCGGGCGCCCCCGGTTCCTTTGGGGTTGAGATTGCGCCCGTTATGTCCCTCAGTTCCTGAATTCGCCGCCCCCTTAGTCGAGCCAGACGACTGTTTGTCGGATCGAGGATCGGGAGGCAGCCCCGTACCAGGGGGGAAAGTCCCCCCGTTGTCGGCGCTAAATTTCGGACTCACATCCACTCCCTAGTGATCTCTGCGCACACCCCGCCATTTTTACCGACTGGGAACCTTGGCATTACTAAAATCATAACCTAAATGGGAAACGGAACCGGCCTTATTCCAAGGCCTGGCTCCGTTTCCCAGTTTCTTTTAGCGTCTTAATCCCCGCCGGTTTGACGCGAATCCGCGAAAACACTCGGGGGATTTTACGGGTGAAATTTGTTACGCCGTGGTCTTGTTGTCACGCTTTTCGGTGACCTTCGCGGCTTTCCCGTGCCGATTACGCAAGTAGTAGAGCTTCGCACGACGCACATCGCCTCGGGACACGACTTCAATCTTGTCCACGGTGGGGGCGTGCAACGGGAAGGTACGTTCCACTCCGGTGCCGAAGGACAGTTTACGCACCGTAAAGGTTTCCCCTACGCCCGCCCCGCGACGGGCAATCACGATGCCTTGGAAAATCTGGATACGCGAACGGTTACCTTCAATAACTTTCACGTGAACCTTGACGGTGTCTCCGGCGCGGAAATTCGGGATTTCCTCGCGCAACGAGGCCTTGTTGAATTCCTCTATCTGAGGTTTTTGCATGTTTTCTCCTCGACGCCCTTGCCACAGGTCAAAAACGCCTTTCGGGGCACCCTGGCCGCAACTTCACGGTTCGGACAAATTTCATGCCTTCGCGATAGTTTCGGCGGTGCCGGTTTCGGTTTCGCCCCCGGGTCAGTGGTTTCCCCCTGTGGCAGGTTAAACCGCCCGGAAGCTTGTATATTGTGCCATAAAATTGGGTCGCGACGCTAATTAGCCCCGCCGGCTCACCCGGGCGCCTCTGGTGGATTAACTTCGGCTCGGGCTGCGGTTTGTCTGTCCTGTCGCGGCTTCATGAGGTGCCAACCGAATCTGGGCAGAGGCGGCGCATCACCACATCCTGGTTTACGCGTCCCCCCACTACGAATTCCCGGGCGCCAATTTTTTTGAAGCCGTGTCGACGATAGAATTTCTGGGCGCGTTTGTTGTAAATCGATGTTCCCAGACTGACCGCCATCGTAGAATCCAGTTCCGCCAGCGCTGCTTCCAGCAGCGCCCCGGACAGCCCCAGGCCACGCAGGGGCTCGCGTACATAGCATTTGGACAGATACGCGTCCTCCGGGGTGATCCCGGCACGCTGTGCTGCGGCTTCGTCCAGCCCGACAATCACATAGGTGTATCCCACCAGTTCCCCACCAATTTCCGCCACCAGGTACCGGTGGTGTTCCGGGTCTTTCAGCCGGGCTTTTACGGTTTCTAAGTTGAATTCTACCTCGGTGAATTCTTCGATTTCTGCGGGGGTAATATAACTGGGACAGGCCAGGGGGAAGGTTTCCGACCCTAAGGCTGACAAGGCCAGGGCTTCGCCTCGTTTCGGTTTGCGAATCACCACCCGCTGTGCCACGCAACTACGCGGCGCCGCGTCATTCGCTCCGCCGGCTACTTTCGTCTGTCGAGTCGCATTGTGTCCGCTAACAGCCGCTGCGCTGTCTCCCGGTACCAGGCTGGGTAAATAAATCCACCCCCAGCCAGCCAGGATTTCTCGCTCGGTTTTGCTTAGTTTCGCCGCGTCCAGGTGTTCCAACAGTTCGGGTCGCATCCGGGCGGTACGCCCTAAGGCTTGTGTTCGCCGCCATTCCTCGATTTTCGCGTGATTGCCGCCCAGCAAGACCTCGGGCACTTCCAGGTTTCGCCACTGTGACGGGCGGGTGTACGACGGATATTCCAACAGGCCAGAGCCCTCGAAGGACTCCTCGACCAGGGACTCGGGATTACCCACCATCCCTTCCAGCAGCCGCCCCACCGCCTCGACCAGGGCGACGGCCGCGATTTCGCCGCCATTCAAGACATAATCACCTAATGAATACTCGAAAACTTCCACGTTGGGCACCTCGCGGTAATGCGCCACTACCCGCGCGTCGATTCCCTCGTAGCGTCCACACGCCACGATGATGTTTTTGGCCTCGGCCAGTTCCCGCACCTTCGCCTGGGTCAAAGGATGCCCCGAGGGAGTGGGCACTGCTAACACGGTTTTCGCTCGCCTGGGGGATTGTGCTTCTAGTGGGGCGGATTGTCCTGTTACTTCCGGGTTTTCCGGGTCTTCCGGCGCTCGCCCCGCCGACTCCCCCGCGTCCAAGCCACAGTTTTCCAGCGCCCCATCAATGGCTTTGCCCCAAATATCGGCGCGCATCACCATCCCAGCACCCCCACCATAGGGGGTGTCGTCCACGGTGCGATGCGGGTCGTCAGTAAAATCCCGTAAATCCGTGGCTATCCAGGACAATATGCCGTTTTGCGCGGCTTTACCCACCAGGGAAATCCGTAATACGTCAAAGAATTCGGGGAAAATGGAAATCAGTTGGAAGCGCATTAATTCCCCTTTTTCGTTTCATGAGGTGCCATCCGAGTCCTCTGCTTGTTTACTTTGTGTCCCATCGGGGAACAGTCCCCCCGGCGGTGCCATTACTACCCTGCCCGCCGCTAAGTCCACCTCGGGGACAAGCTCGAAAACAAAGGGAATCAAGACCTTGTGTCCGTCCGCAGTGGTTACTTCCAACAAATCTTGGGCGGTACCGATTATCAAATCGCTCACCATACCCAGGCTTTCCCCGGTTTGGGTCTGGGCGGACAGTCCCACCAGTTCATGGCGGTAAAACCCGTCTTCACTGCCTGATTCTGTCGCGCCCGGGGTTTCGTCTGGGCCTGGCGGGTTAGTGGCTTCCGGGTCGGTTTCTATCACCAGTTTCACCCCGCCCAGGGTTTCAGCGGTATCCCGGTCGGGGATTTCTTTGAAACTGGCCACGAAGTGCTTCCCGCTGTGTCGCGCTTGTTTCACCGTCAATCGGGGAAAATCCGGGTGGTCGGTCACCAGCACCGCTCCGGGGGCGAACCGGGTATGGGGGTTATCGGTGCGCAGGGCAACGCGGATTTCGCCGCGCACTCCGCTGGCGCGACCTAGGGTGGCCACGGTGACTTTCACGGTTTTCTTCGCCTTTCCATCGGGTTGAATCTAAGTATTTCTGTTCTTGGATAATCTTATCGGCAGTTTTTCTTGGCACCTCATGAAACCGACGCAGCCAAATCGAGTTAAACCATCCTAGCCCCCACGTGTTCACGCGAGGGCTAGGATAGAGGTTTTTCTCAGTGCCGTTCCTGGTCGATAACGTCGACTCGTACCGAGCCGTTGGTCGATAGCGCGGTAGCTACGCAACGCAAGGCTTTAGCAGTGCGCCCGTTGCGGCCAATCACCCGACCCAAATCGGCGGGAGCAACGCGAACCTCCAGCAATTTGCCGCGACGCAGGCTCTTTTCGTTGACCCGCACGGCTTCCGGTTCGTCTACGATCCCGCTGACCAGGTGTTCTAAAGATTCGGCAATCATCGACATTATTCAGCCTTCTCTTCGGCGGGGGCTTCTTCAGCCGGAATCCCTTCCGCAGCCTTTTCGGACTCTGCCGCAGCCTTGGCGGCTTCCGCTTCCTTCTTGGCCTTAGCCTCGGCTTCAGCCTTCTTAGCCTTGGCCTTTTCAGCCGCGTCGTCGGCGGCCTTAATTGCCGCTGCTACGTCGTCGCCTTCATCCTTGGTGCGGATGCGGTTTTCAACATTCTTGGCACCCTTGAACTTGGCCCAGTCGCCACTGAGCACCAAGAAACGGTGTACCGCATCAGAGGGCTGGGCACCCACACCCAACCAGTACTGAATGCGTTCCGATTCCAGTTCAATCAGGGAAGGTTCCTGGTTAGGGTCGTATTTTCCGACCTCTTCGATGACGCGCCCGTCGCGCTTCTTGCGACTGTCGACCACCACTACGCGGTAAATCGGGTGATGGATTTTACCAATTCGCTTCAAACGAATACGTACTGCCACTTTTGTGACTCTCCTTGTAAATAAACTTTCGAGCAGGTCTTACCGCAGGCAGGGAAACACTGTGGCGGGGCTTGCTCTGAACTTCCGCAACCACGCAGAGAGGGAGGCGCAGCCACGTTTGTACAGTCTTTGATTATGCCAGATTCCCCACCCTCGGTGCAATTTTCGCGGTGATTTTGCGCATGCCGGAATAACCACGGCAGAGCGTGCCCATTGATAAGAATCGGGATGCCTTGGCAAAGGGCGTGACTAAACCAGGAAAAAACCGGGACACCAGGCGCTATACCGACCCCCCTTACCCGAAATCTCCTGAATTTACCACCGCAGCCTCCACCCGGTAGCCAAATTCTCCTGAATTCGTAACCAACGCTCACCTGCCGACCCGGTCTAGACAAGTATCGGGTTCCCTGGCAAGACCCAACCCACCCGCGAGTATCCCGCTGTCTTAACCCACTGGGCAAACCGGGGCGGGCGGGTGTCCGCCGGGCAACCCAAAGTATTCTGTCTAAAGAGGCGGGCAAACCGGGGCGGGCGGGTGTCCGCCGGGCAACCCAAAGTATTCTGTCTAAAGAGGCGGGCAAACCGGGGCGGGCGGGTGTCCGCCGGGCAACCCAAAGTATTCTGTCTAAAGAGGCGGGCAAACCGGGGCGGGCGGGTGTCCGCTTCGGTTCCCCGACGGGGTGAGGCTTAGGATATAACGGTGAGTCAAAAACCGGGGCGGGAGTCATCCCCTGCGAATCCGCTGGCGCATCTGTGGCGGTGGGGCTGGGGATATTTGCGCAATAACTGGTCAGAGATTGCAAAGTTTTTGACGGTGGGCGGGGCGAACTACGTGGTGGATTTGGCGGTGTTTAACCTGTTCTTGCTGTGGCTGACCCCGCAGTGGCCGCTGTTCGACAAGTGCGTGGCGGTGGCGGTGGCCACGACTTTTTCTTGGATTGCCAACCGGTCTTGGACCTTTCGCGAGCGCGGTGGCCACGGGGTGGCGAAGGAAGCCCTGCTGTTCGTGCTGGTTAATGTTATCGGAGCGCTGCCTCCCCTGGCCTGCCTATGGGTGTCCCATTATTTACTGAGCTTCACTTCGCCCCTGGCGGATAATATCTCGGCCAATATTATCGGCCTGATTATCGGCACCGCGCTGCGCTACGTCCTGTACAAACTGGTGGTTTTTCCTACAAAGACCACAAAACCAAACTAGTCTCAAGTGTTATGGTCGCCTCATGAAAACCGCCGGGGAAACGTGACCTTTCACAGACAAGTATCCGGCAGCAGCCAGGCGTTGTCGCCAACAGATGTGGGAGCGTCGACGGTACAGATGCACCCCCAGTAGGGCACCCGCGCTGCAACCGGCGCGAGCACCTCGAATTTTTTAAAAGGCGCGTGGGGCGTAGACGACACCTTTATTTCTAGGGGGAGGATTGTTTCACCAATTTCCAGAATCAAATCAATCTCTTTTTGGGACTGGTCACGGTAATAGAATACATGTTCACGCAAGCCCTGATTCCACCAAGATCGCAGAATCTCGCCCACCACCCACGTTTCATAGATTGCCCTGGAAATCGGGGAATTTTGCAGCGCCGCCTCGCTGGTGATACCGCAAAGATAACAAACCAGCCCGGTGTCGAGAAAATAGACTTTAGGACGCTTCACCACGCGTTTGCCCAGGTTCCTCGCCCACGCCGGCAACAGGTACACCAGTCCCGAAGACTCCAGCACCGACAGCCAAGAAGTCACGGTTTTCGTATCAACCTGCAAGGCAGCGGCCAAGGCACCCTTGTTTAGCTCCTGGCCGGTACGCGCGGCCAAAAGCCGGACAAACTGCAGGAAAGTCGACTCCGAGCGCAGGTTTAGCTGCTGGTACACGTCACGTTCCAACCAGGTCTGAATATAAGACGAAAAAAAACAATTCGGCACTCAAATCCGGGTGGGTAACACTACGAGGAAACTGACCCCGCAAGATTCGTCCGAAACGTGACTGGCTCAGTTTTTGCCGCACGACGGGTTCCGGAAGGGATTGCGCGAGTTCGCCGTGATTGGTCGCCAGTTCATGAGATGCCAGCCCGTATTCCTCGCGCCCAGTCAACCCACCCAGTCGCAGCACTGCTACCCGCCCCGCGAGGGATTCCGTCACGCCTTTCATGAGGGGAAACACCTGGGATCCGGTAATCCAGTATGCTCCATCTGCGCAGTCATCATCCACCGCCATTTTCAAATACGGGAAAAGCTGGGGTGCATATTGAATCTCGTCAATAGTAACCGGCGGGCGATGACCCGCCAGGAAATCCTGGGGGCGGTTTTGCGCCATATCACGCTGAAACGGGTCATCCAGGGTGACATACTCGCGTTCAGAATCGCCCAACTGGCGCAAAACCGTGGATTTACCAACCTGTCTAGAACCGCTGAGTAACAGCACGGGAAAATTGTCAGAACCATGCCTCACGGCAGCTTCCAGATGTCGCGTAATATACACGGCGCCCCCTTCCCTAGCCTCTTTTGGGGATTTTTCCCTCTGTTCAAGCCATTATAGACCCTGCGCACCAAATCTGGAGCGCAACTCCAGAAAATCAGGAATTGAACTCCAGATTTGTCAGACCCGGCCAACCGCCACGCCGAGGCACCTAGATTCTGCCCCGAAACTGGTTTTTCCGGTGCTCTAGCGTTTCCCAATTCGGTTGGTCGCCGGTTCATGAGGTGCCATCCGGGGTTTTAGGCGTAAATTCAGGGTCGAGACGGGTCACTTGTAACAAAATCAGGAAAATTCGGGGTACCCTAGTCGATTTACCCCACGCCGAGCCGGTTTTTTCCTGAATTTGTCACGCCCCTCCCCGTATCCTGTGTAGCATCCTGCGGTAATAGGTATCAAAATTGGTTATCTGAGCGAATCTTATCCGCACTATAGCTACGAATCAGTTCTGTAACGTGACTTGACAGTTTTGATTCCATTTTGGTGCGATTTGTTTCAAATCTCATAACCCATTCCCGCATCCCTGGAATCAAACTTTCGAGCCCAGAAAAATCAAATGTTTTATCTTGTACAAGGCTGATTTGAATATTTGCTCTCAGGTTTTCGTTATAATGAGTAAGCAAATAACACAGGGAAGTTCTGTTGGGGTTGTAGCTATCAGGTAGATTTGTCGAAAGTATCTTAAGGCAGCGAGTCTCATCAAAACATAATGTCATAAAGTTACTTCTAAGATGCGTTACAACATCCCCAATAGAAGAAAATCTATAGGCAAAATGATTTCGAGTAGTTTCATCCAATGAAATAATATTAGGTAATTTAAGAGCCTCCTGTTTAACCTCTTCTAATATAGTGAAATATGACTTGCGTTCTTTAATATTCTTTCTTTGAGCCCAATCCATATCTTTAAAAAGCACGAATTCTTTTAAAATTACCTATATTACCCACAATAAAAGAATAATAATCAGACCATCTTTCTTGCTGAGGTAATGCAGGTATAGGCTTAGTAAATACCGACTGAATTTCTGGGGACAAACAAAACTCTAACCAATCCGCTGTCCCAGTACCCAGGTCTACCTTTTCAGATTGTTCTTTTACTGTTGAACTACTTTCACGCTTAGCACCCCTTTCACGGCGGGATTTAATCAATTTATGAAGCTTCTCAGCAACACCTCTTACTATTTGCTTGTATTCTTCAGAACCTGTTTTAATAGCTGCTAGCGTCTTTGGTAGTTCATGATACATATATTTTTTAGCTTTTTTAGCTCTGTCTTCGGCTGATTGGACTCATCCAAAGACTGCATAATCAGAGACAACACATGCGGGACATGATCCTTTTCTGCCAGATGAAAAAATTTATTAAACTCGTAACAACAATACTCCGAACGAAAATACCTCGGAGTTACCATAGCCAAAAGAAAATCCGTGTACAGTAAACCATTTTCGATAGTTTTATACAACTCCGCACCCCACTCGATATTATCCTCATCGATAAATAGTTCAACAGCTTCACCGAAACTTTACTCCAAGTTTTTAATAATATCTCGCGCCAAATCAGTAATAGCGCCATTAAGATAATCGTTGTCATCGTGATGATAGCTGACAAAAAAGTAGTAAATTCACGATTAGGTTCATTCTCTCCTACAGTCATGTGCCATTACCTTTCTTATACAATAAAATCACATCACACTGTCAGCATTCTCAGCATCAACGACATTCACAAACGTCTCGTTCGAATGCCAGAAATTCTCTGCCTATTTTTTAGAGGTACGCCTGGGGATGCCAAGTGTAGCTTGGCATCCCCAAGTTTCCCCGTTTCCCGAAAGGGCCGGGGTTGAAACACGATGAGTTTCCCGGCCTAGTGGCTCCGGGGATGGGGTTGCCCGGAGCCACAGTCTTTGTTTACCTGTCTGCCGACCCGCCGCTTTAGCGCCTGACGGCTTTTACCCGCCTAGCGTCGCTGTTTTGGCGGCTGTGGTGCGGTTCGCGTCGCTTCTGCTGCTAGTGGCACGTAGCGACGAAGCGTTGGGAACGCGCGTAACGAGACTGCTGTGGCGCGTGGCGTAAGCCACATAACGCCGCAGTCACAGAGCGAAGGCGTTAAGAATCAATCCAGTGAATTGATTTAGCCGAAGCACTTTGAACGACGCGGCCGCCAACCGCCGAAGCAGCACACCCAGGCAAGCACCTCATGAAGACGGCGAAACGTAAGCGACGGAGGCGGCGCAGCGAGGTGCGACGCGCAGCGGGACTGAGGGGTGAGACTTTCACGAAGTGAAAGTCGAGGGGAAACCTCCCCTTTTGTCCCGCCAGCGCGCACCCGTAAGCCGCCGAAGCAACACACCACGCCCGCGCGAAGGCGGCGCAGCGGCGCAGCGGCGCAGCGGTAAGCCGCCGAAGCAACACACCCAGGCAAGCACCTCATGAAGACGAGGAAGACCCACGGACATTTAGCGAGCAGGAAGAAAAACCCCGCCAGACAAAAGCACAGGTCACAGGCCTACCCAGCTGCCGCGTTCACTCTGAGTAAACACTAAATGTCCGTGGATTTTAGGCCAGAGCGCACTTAGGCTAGGCCGGGACAGCGGTTTTAGGGACAGACTTGGCGAAAGGCTGGGCGTGGGTTTCGAGGTATTCGTCAAGTAAATCCAGCGTAGCCTGGGCATAGTCACCGGGTTCATCGGTAGTGAACTGACGGATTTCAGCAATAAACTGTGGGGTAAGCATCACCTTGAAATCGAAGATATCGCCCATCAGTTTGAAGACAAGGATGTTATCCCACTCGGAGTAGGTATAGTCGAACAACACAGAAAATCTCGACTCCGGAACCTGATTGATGATGAAGCACGTCAAGCGACCCCCCAGGGAGTCGTCGCCCCAGGGACTGTCAAAATCACTTTCTTCCCAATCATCCCAATTCCGCTGCATAGCCATAATTCTATCCTATTTCCGCCGTTTCTGGCTGACCTTAACTTCCTTACCATTCCTCCACAGGCGCACGCCCCGACCCCTGACGGGGAACATGTGAACCTGCTCTGTTTCAGTTGCAGACGCAACGAAAAAGCACTCTATAGTGATTTCTACCCCCAGGTAAACACCAGTGAATTCTAGACGGTTTTTCTTTATAACCGGCCGGTCTTGTATCAGATGGTAGAAGGCGTCGCGCACGGTTTCCGGTGTCCAGTCGGCGGGGAACTCGGAATGCTTCTTTTTGCCCCGGCCGTTGGGGATGGCGCCCCACACGTGGCCGCCACTGACCCGCTTAGTCACCGGGTCAGTCCTGCCGAAACAAATGGCGCGGAGGATTTCCTCGGTCAACACCGGCATGGGAAGACTCCCATCGGGATTCCACGACGGGAAACCAGTCAGCCACCAATACCGGGAAGGCTCATCCTTGCCACCCATACCCTTGCCCACGAATCAACCCATCGCCTGAATCAAAAGCAACATACAGATATCATATACTATCTACAAACATATTAAAGCATCTAACTTAGGTTAAACGGATTAAATCCACGTAACTGTGATTTTCGATTGACCCGGGTCATGCGGTGGATGGCAGAAAAACAAGGATTTCAGATGGCACCTCATGAAGACGGCACCAGCATTGGCAGCAGAACGTCGCTATTTGTAGATTTCTCGGCGGTGTCCCAAATCTACGGCTAGGATGAGCAGTCTCTCGTCCACAATGTCGCAGATGACGCGGTAATCTCCTACCCGGTAACGCCAGTAACCCGAATAGTTCCCGGTCATGGCTTTACCGCGCGAACGAGGATTGCTTAGCCTGGTGATCGCTTCGAGTTCAAGGATGATTTTTTCACCTGCTTGCGGGTCAGTTTTCTTGAGTTTCCGCAGTTCTTTGGCTGCCCGCTTGGTGAAATCAATCCTCCAAGCCATAGAGAGCCTTCATTTCTTCGAGACTGACGGTGTCAAGTATTCCGGCGCGGTAGTCAGCGGAATCCTGCCGGAGTGAACGAAAGTACGCTTCGCGGGACTCCGCCGGCGCGGCGAATTCGAAAGGAATACGCCGCTCGTCACCAACGTAGCGCAAAAACCCCGTAATGGCGCTGGACATGGGCAGACCCATGGCTTTGCAGGCCGCCTCGGCGCGCTTTTTGACCTCACGCGGAACACGTACGACAACTTGGTCTTTTACGATGGTATCGGCTGCAGTGGACACTATTCTTACCCCCCTCCTACCCGAATGTTAGCTTTAGTATATCGCATAGATAGCAATCGGTGCGGCATGGGAAGACTCCCATCGGGATTCCACGACGGGAAACCAGTCAGCCACCAATACCGGGAAGACGCGTCCTTGCCTCTGCCCATGAATCAACCCGCTGTTCGAACCAAAACCAACATACAGATATTATACACAATCTACAAGCATTACAAGGCATCTAATCTGGGTTAAATGAGTTAAAATCCACGCAACCAAGACTTCCGATCACCCCGGGCCATACGGTGGATGGCAGAAATTTGGGAGAATTTGAGGGTTAGGCTCAAATATATGAAGCCCCACCCCCATTTTTTCACAAATTTCTGCCATTTCCAGAAAAACAAGGATTTGGGATGGCACCTCATGAAGACGAGGAAGACCTACGGACATTTAGCGAGCAGGAAGAAAAACCCCGCCAGACAAAAGCACAGGTCACGGGCTTTACCAGTTGATGCGTTCACTCTGGGCGAACACTAAATGTCCACAGATTGTTAGCGCTGACAACGCGGGCACCAGTACAGTTTTCGCCCACCCACGACCGCCAGGCGCACCGTCGCGCCGCAACGTACACAGGGGCGACCGTCGCGCTGATAGACGTAATAGCGCTGGTCAACGGCCTGAATTTTCCCTCCCGCCCCGGCCTGGCACGTGGCGAAATCCGCCGCGTCCCGGGGGGCAAGCGTGGTCACCCGCCCCGATTCCACTCCACGCGCCATGTATTCCACCAACCAGTCCCACACCCGGCGCAGTTTACGCTCGCTGACTTCGCGGGCGGGAACAAAGGGACTCAACCGCGCCGCAAATAGCGCCTCGGCGCGGTAAATATTACCCACCCCGGCCGCCACGTTTTGATCCATCAAGGCCTCACCGATGCCCTTGCTTCGCCGCCCGGCGCGTGCCACGAAATCCGCGAACTGGGCATCCGGGCGCAACGGGTCGGGCCCGAGCCGCGCCGCAATCGCTCGGGTTTGCGCCCAATCGAGCAGCTCACAGCGGTTTGGTCCGCTGAGATCAGCCACGCCATGCGGGTTCATGAGGCGCAAGCGCACGGTGCCCACTGGCGCAAAGACTCTGAACTGGCCGGGCATCAAAAACCAGCGATCGGCAAAGTGCTCGTGGGGGGCGAAAGCCGAGCCATCAGCACGAGTATGGGCGGGAATCTCGCGGATAGTGACGTTTTCCCCAGAATCCACCAAGGTCACTTCGAGGCCGGAACCCGATTCCGCATCCGTATCCAGGCTGGAACCCGGTTTGGCGTCGTGCGAAGTTTGTTGCGCTTCGATATCTGGCCGATTGTCCTCCTGATTTTCCGACTCCGGGAGTAACCAGTGCAATGGCTCGTGAAACACCGCATCCCCGGTGAAACGCCAGGAACCGTAAATCCCCAGATGCACATGCAACCAGGTGAGAGCATCCTCGGAAATGGCGCCTCGTGAACCCCCCTCCGTAACCGCAACCACAGACGCAACCTTCAGGTCGGCCGGGGCAAAACCCAAAAACAGGTGCTTCCCGTGCACCCGCACCGCTACCAAACGCTGGCCGTCAAGCCGGGTGGCACCCGCCGCGAAACGTCCCTGGGGCGAAGACGCACTCAGCACCTGGCCGCCCAGCAAGACCCTAAACTGCCCGGCCAAACGATGAATCGAGTGTCCCTCCGGCATATTTGCACCTCCCCCGTGGCTCGTTTATATAGTTCTCAGACTCAAAGCTACGGAGTCCAAATGGCTGGCTTTTTCCCACGCGCCAACCACGGTTTCCCAGGCTTCGCTCGGTTGGATTCGCAAATCGCATTGGTGCGCCAAAGCCGCCTCCCATTCTTGAATACTGGGTGTCTTACGCGGCAGAGTCAGCCTAGTGGGAGGTTTACCACTCGGCTCAAGTTTAGCGTAAATCCTGGCTGTCTCGGAGTTTGTGGAGTCCCACAGCTGGATACGTATAGAAATTGATTCGAAACTGTACACGCGGGGAGTCACACTATTAGCGGTTGCGAGAGGAACTGGTTCCACAGGGATTGTAGTTTCTGGGTTTGAGCGAGTTCCGTTGTTTTGGCGCGATTCACGTGTGCCAGTAACGCTCGTGCTGCGTTTAGGGCTTCATGAGGGGCTAGCCCCCAATCCGGGCGAGACACTAAATCCAAGAGAGCCTGTTCCCGAGTTTGTACCCGGAAATAACCGAGACTGGATTTTACTATCTCGAAGTCCTGGACACGGCATCCCTTAGTGGAAAAATACACCCACACCCATATGTTAAATATTTCCTTAAAGGTAATAAACTGCATAATTAATCGGGACTAGGTTAGTGGAGAATCGCGATTTAGCAAGATAGTCCTGCGATGCGGCGCGAAACTTACAGTTCCGTCACCCGGGCACCGGCCACGGGCTCGCCGCGCAGCACCACCAGGGCGGGGCGAGCGAGCACCGCGATGTCTGCGCGCGGGTCGCACGGATAGACCACCAGGTCAGCCGGGGCACCCTCGGATAGCACTGGCACACCCAGGAAATCGCGCGCCCGCCAAGTCGCTAAATCCACGATTTCCGCCGGCCGCAAGCCTAGGTTCAGCCAGCGTGCGAGCTCGGTGGGCAGCGACCCATGCGCCTGGTATCCCCCCGCATCGGTACCGGGCAATAATTGCACTCCGGCCGCCAGCAAACTCGCCTGGTGTTCGATATTGCGCTGGTGCATGGCGCTCATGGTCGCCGCGTACACCGGGTATTTCGCGCCGGCTTGGGCGGCAAAATCCGCAAAACGCGCAATCTGCAACATAGTCGGGGTGACGGGAACGCCGCGCCGCGCGGCCTCCGCTATGTGGTCAGAATCCATGCCGGTGCCATGTTCTATACAGTCCACTCCCGCATCCAGCAAGTCGTCTATGGTCGCCCGGGCAAAGGTGTGGACGGTTACCCGGGCGCCGTGTTCATGAGCGGCTTGCACCGCGTCACGCAAAATCCGCCCATCCCACAGGGGGCGCAAATCTGAATCCGCACCATCCGCCCGGTCTATCCAATCCCCCACGATTTTCACCCAGCCGTCACCCCGCGCGGTCTGGCGAGCCACCTCGGCGGGCAGGTCGTGGGGGTTTTCCAGCTCCAACCCAAAGTAGCGCAAGTATCGTTTCGGGCGCGCCAAGTGCGCCCCACAGTGAATGATACGCGGCAACTCGGGACGCTCGTTTATCCAACGCGTGTCCACGGGCGCGCCGCAATCGCGAATCAAGAGCACCCCCACATCCCGGTCGGCTCGGGCTTGGGCTTCTTGGGTGTCGCGATCCACCGGACCGGATGAACCCAGACCGACATGGCAATGCACATCGACCAAACCGGGAACAGCCCAGCCGCGAATCTCGCGGTAAGTCAGGCCAGCTTCGGGGTGGCGGCTGACCACCCCGTGGTGGACATAAAGACTGCCATCAACCCAGGTAGCGGGCAGCAACGCCTTGCCGCTACCGCCATCATTTCCGTTGCCCGTATCCCCCGCCGGGGAATCCCGCCACAGGAAAGAACCGGTAAATTTCAAATGGCCACTCATGAACCCGACACCCCCCAATGACGACGAAACACACCCCAGCACACGCCCAGGCGAGCCTACATGCCATCCAACATGCGCTTAATGTCATCGGGCAAGTCGTCCACCGTCAGAGCCGGTTGCCCGTCGGCGGACTTTCCGGGAGCACCCGCGCCCATTGCGGCACCCGCACCCCCGCCGAGGCCCCCGCCGAGACCGGGCAGACCGCCGACACCGGGAGCACCGGCTTCCAAGGCAGGCGGCAACGCCGCGCCCCCCACCCCACGCTGCTGCAAGGCCTCACGAGCCTGACGAGCCGCCTTGGCGGGATTACCAGACTTGGCTTTGCGCTGTGCCTTGGATTTCTTGCCGCTCTTGGCTTGCTGCTTGGCCTTGGAATGCTTGCCCATCCCCGGCATCCGCCCGAAGCCCGGCATCATTCCCATGCCGTCTTCGCCGCCGACGCCGGCCATTCCAGCCATGCCCCCCATCATTTTCTGTGCCATCTCGAAGCGTTGTACCAGGCCGTTCACATCGGCCACCGTGGTGCCAGAACCCGCCGCAATCCGAGCGCGGCGCGAGCCGTTAAGGAGCTTCAAGTCTTGGCGTTCCGCCGGGGTCATAGATCGCACAATCGCCTCGATACGGTCAACTTCGCGTTCATCGAACTGGTCGAGTTGTTCACGAATTTTGCCCGCCCCGGGCATCATCCCCAACAGTTTCTTCATGGAACCGAGTTTGCGGATTTGTTGCAGTTGCGCCAAAAAGTCATCGAGCGTCAGTTGCCCAGACTGGATTTTGCCAGCCATCTTTTGGGCTTGTTCCATATCAAAGGCTTCCTGTGCCTTTTCAATCAAAGACAACATATCGCCCATATCAAGGATGCGTGAAGCCATGCGATCGGCGTGGAAACGCTCAAAGTCATCCAAACCCTCGCCGGTGGAAGCAAACAACACCGGTTTGCCGGTCACCCCACGCACCGACAGTGCCGCGCCGCCGCGAGCATCGCCATCCAACTTGGACAGCACCACCCCGGTGAAATCCACGCCCTCTTGGAAGGCGCGCGCGGTGCGCACCGCGTCTTGACCAATCATGGCATCGAGTACAAAGAGAACCTCTTCAGGTTGAACTTCGTCGCGGATAGCGCGGGCTTGCGCCATTAGCTTCTCGTCCACGCCCAGGCGCCCGGCGGTATCCACAATCATCACGTCATAGCCGGAACCGGTAGCCAAAGCCAAGCCGCGCCTGGCCACATCCACCGGGTCGCCCACCCCATTGCCTGGTTCGGGGGCAAATACACTCACCCCGGCTTGTTCGCCGACAATCTGGAGCTGGGTCACCGCATTGGGACGCTGCAAATCGGCGGCCACCAGCAGGGTTTTTTTGTCTTGCTTACCCAACCACTTGCCGAGCTTGCCGGCCAGCGTGGTTTTACCGGCGCCCTGCAAACCCACCAGCATAAAAACTGTCGGGCCTTTGCCAGGCTTGACAAAGTGCAGCTCGCGGGCTTCCCCACCCAGAATTTCTACCAGCTCGTCATTGATAATCTTGACAATCTGTTGGGCAGGATTCAGTGCCTCGGAACGAGCCGCACCATAAGCCTTTTCTTTAACCTGGGCGGTGAAATCCTTGACGACTTCCAAGGCCACATCGGCTTCGAGCAGGGCACGGCGAATCTCGCCTACGGTCTGGTCTACATCGGTTTCGCTGAGTTTGCCTTTCTTACGAAGATGCTTAAAGGAATCAGCGATACGGTCTTGCAGTTTGTTAAACACCTTTCGATTCTATTAGGCACGCCGCAAAACAGACAAATACACCCCGATTCTTAGTAAGCTTCGGCGTTGAACCGAGACACCAAAGTATGGGCTATGCATCCAACAGGGCATCCGAGAAATCCCCGGGCACAAACGGCGCCAGGTCATCTGGCCCTTCACCCAAGCCCACCAGTTTCACGGGAATTCCCAGTTCGCGCTGCAAAGCCACCACAACCCCACCTTTGGCCGAACCATCCAGTTTGGTCAGTACAATGCCCGTAACCCCCACCGCTTCAGTGAAAATCTTGGCCTGGGACAAGGCATTTTGCCCGGTGGTAGCATCAATCACCAACAACACTTCGGTGATGGGAACCTGTTTTTCGGCCACCCGTTTGATTTTACCCAACTCGTCCATCAGTCCGGCTTTGTTCTGCAAACGCCCGGCAGTGTCTATCAGCACCACATCCGCGCTGTTATCCCGGGCGGCTTTAGCGGCATCGAAAGCCACCGAGGCAGGGTCGGCTTTGTCTTTCTCGGAGCGAATCACTGGCACGCCCACGTGGCTGCCCCAAGTTTCCAGCTGTTCCCCGGCGGCGGCACGGAAGGTATCAGCTGCACCCAAAACCACCGACTTGCGGTTGGCCACCAAGAAACGCGCCAGTTTCCCAACCGTGGTGGTTTTGCCACCCCCGTTGACCCCCACTATCAGGACACCCACGGTGTTTCCTTCGTGGCCTTCCGGAACGTCTAGGTTCAGATCTCGGTTGGCGTGACGATCCAGGAAATCCCCAATCATCCGTTTGGCCATGCGCCGCACTTCCTTGGCGCTCTTGGTTCCGATAACTTTCTGTTTGGTCTTCAGCTTTTCAATCAGTTCCAGCGTGGCTTCCACCCCGAAGTCGGCCGAAAGTAGCTCGTCTTCCAAGGCCTCCCAGTCGGATTCCTCCAGGTCAGCACGACTGAGTACCCCCAGTATTGCGCGGCCGAATTTGCCCTTGCCCGCCAGGCGTTCTTTCAACCGGCGCAGTCGCGAGGTCTTAGACTCAGGTTTGTCCAGGGGTTCTTCCGTGGCGGTCGGTTCGGGGCTGTCCGTGCCCGTTTCCTCGGGTTGCGCTTCCGCCGGTTCCTCGCTCGCGTTTTCAGCCACATCCGCCGGTTCCTCGCTCGCGTTTTCAGCCACATCCGCCGGTTCCTCGGTCGCGCCTGTGGGTTCCGTTGGGGTTTCCACTGGGGTTTCCTCTTCACGAGGTGCCATCCCAGCGGCCGGCTCGACTGGCGAAATCTCGGCTGGTTCCTCGATAGTTTCCGCGCTGTCTTCGGATGGCACCTCATGAACGGAATCATCCGCAACCGATGCACCCACCGCGACCGATGCGCTCAACTCAGGCTCCGGCGCGGCCTCGGACGAATCGGGGGAAAGCGCCGCAGCTTCAGCCTCGGTCTGACCCTTAACATAGGTGCCGTCACGCTTGGCACGCGCAATGTAGCGCGCTTCTTCCACACTCTGGCCAGCCAACGGAAAGAAACACAACCCATCGGGATCGCACACTGCATTGGGCGGCTTGACTGGCTCGGCTTCAACCTCGAAATCGTCGTCGTCATCTTCAAAATCAAAACGCGAGGTTGCCTCGGGGAATTCCCCGCCCGCCGTCGAAGACTCCCGGTCGAGGTTCGTCGTGTCTTTCCGCGAATCCTCCGGCACCGTCCCGAATCCGGTAATCGCTATCGACGAACTGGTCAGGGACTTGGACTCCCCGGATAATCCCCCCATGAACAGTCCAATATTTTCACCGGAATGCGACTGCGGTTCGGATTCAATTTCCAAATCAGCATCCACCGGCTCCATATTTTCCCGGCGAATCCGCTCTAAGGTATCAAGCAACCGGTCTTCATTGCGAATCCGAGTTTGTTGAGAATCAATCTTGGTAGCACTGATGACGATAAGGATAACGATTACCACCAGAGTAACGGGGATGGCAAAAATAAGAGGATCTGTATAACCGCCAGTCCCATTCATATTATCAATCAATACCGCCGCTACATCCATCTTTATGCCCGTCGCTATGTTTTTCAAGGGATTTAACTCCAGGGATAAGCAGGCCGCCTAATGGCCACGTCCCCGCTCCCTATTCTATCTCAAACCCACCAAGCTTCCGACTTTCCCCGTATTTTCACGGCCATTTTTTGGCATTTACTGAAGTTTCTCAGTATTGCAAACCATTCCGGTTTATTTACCCTGCCCGCACTTATCCCTTTTCATGAGGCGACGCCAAGCGTTGAGATATAACCGTAGTGGTACCATCCCGCATCGTCACCCCATAGAGCGCATCCGCAATCTCCATGGTGCGCTTATGGTGGGTGATGATAATCAGCTGAGAATTTTGCCGTAGAATCTCAAAGACTCCCAGTAAACGCGAAAGGTTCACATCGTCCAGAGCCGCTTCGACCTCGTCGAGCACATAAAACGGCGAGGGGCGTGCCTGGAAAATCGCAAACAAGAACGCTAAAGCCGCCAGGGAACGCTCGCCGCCGGACAACAGACTCATGCGTTTCACATTCTTCCCGGCGGGACGCGCGTGAATGTCAATCCCCGTATTCAACAGGTCTTTCGCGTCAGTCAGTTCCAGGCGCCCTTCACCACCGGGGAATAACACTTCGAAAATCTTGGTGAAAGCCGCCGCCACATCGGTAAAAGCCGCCCCGAAAACCTCTACCACCTGGCGGTCTACCTCAGCTACCACATCCAACAGGTCATTGCGAGACTTCTTAAGGTCAGCCAATTGATCAGCCAAGAACTGGTGGCGCGCCACCAAAGCGGCATGCTCTTCTAGAGCCAGGGGATTAACCTTGCCGATGCGCTTCAACTCGGCAGCGGCTTTGCTTTTACGCGCCACCTGTTCCTCGCGCACATAGGGTACATGTTCCACAGTTTCGCCGGACTCGTCAAAAACCGGCACTAGATTGTGCGGCCCAAACTCGGATATCAAGGTGTCTTCGTCCAGGCCGCATTCATTCTGGGCTTTTTCCAGCAGGGATTCCAGTTTCGCATTTACCTCGGTCAATTTCAGCTGATCTTGGAGCGAGGCATCATTAAGTTCCCCGCGTTGACGTTGTAAATCATCCAGATTCGCCCGCAGCATCTCGATTTCTTGATTAAGGCTTTCCCGGTTGTTTTGCGCCACTTCCCGTTGGGCGGCGGCAGCGGCACCAGCCGCATGAGCCAGTTCACTGGCGACCTGCGACTGCCTCAGCACGTATTCGGCACGGTGCCGGCGCTTTTCGCGCAGCCGCGCCGCCGATGCCGCTGCCGCAGCGGCCGCTTTTTCCTTGCCGATATTTCGCCGCAAAGACTCGGCTCGTGATTCCAGGGATTGCAGGGAATCAGTGGCTCGACTCGACTCGATAACCGCATTAGCCTTGGCGCTTTGCGCGGCTGATACCCCCGCGATTGCCTGGGTTAAAGCGGTTTCCAACTCGCCGATTTGGGTTTCCTCAGACTGTCCCGACTGGGACTGCGCCGCCTCCAGTTCGGCCTGTGCCGCCGCGAGTTTTTCTTGACGTTTGGCTGCTTCCTCGCGGGCAGCGGCGATATCCTTAGCCACCCGTTCAGCCTCGGCCCCAACAGTGGCTTGACGAGCCTTCGCGGCAGCGACTTTGGCGGCAGCGGCGGCCATCTGGGCATCTTGGGCTTTAAGCTCGGCGACTAGCTGCTGGTGTTGGGTTTTCAAATCGCGCAAGTTGGTTTTGGATTTCTCCAGGCTCGCGTTAAGTTTGTCGACTTCACGAGTTGCTAACTCGGATTCCTCGCTAGCCTCATTGAACTCTGTGGCGCGACGCAAAATACCAGCCTGGGGATCGCCACCCCCCAGCACCCGGGTAGTAGACAAATAATCCCCCACCTGGGTAACGGCGACCGTCGCCTGGCCAGCGCCCACCAGCTCCCGGGCGGTTCCCAAATCGGCACAGGCCACCACCCCAGACAACAACTGGGTGACGACCCGGGGCAGTTTCTGTCCGGGATGCGCCGCCACCAAATCGACGGCCCAGTGTGCCCCTTCGGGCAGTTTCCCGGGGGGTTCACGGTTTTCTGATGGCGAGTCGCTCGGGTTCCCCAAGCAACTCGCACCCCCCGGATTGGCCACCAGCAGGTGCAGCTGCCCGGATTCGTGTTCACGCACAAAACGAATCGTGTCGGCGGCCTCCTCTATCCCGTTGGCCAATAACGCCCCAGACCAAGCTCCGAACACAGCCCCGATAGCTTCCTCCCACCCGTCTTGCACCACCAGAGCTTCCGGCAAACTACCTTGAATCCCGCTCAAATCTGCCGCTAGCACCGCTTGCCCGGCATCTTGGGGTTTCAAGGTTCCCGCCAGCACCTCGCGACGTGCCGCCCAGCGCGCCGCATCGGCCTGAGCACTGGCCAAGGTAGTACGCAGCTCTGCTACTTGCGACTCGGTGGTGGCCACTTTGCCCGCCACGGCCTCTTCCGCTTTAACCAGCGGATTCTCACCCTGCTGAGGATTCGGAACAGTGTCAGAGATTTCGGCAAGTTCGGCGGCCGCCGCCGCTGCCCGCTGCTGGGTTTCCCGCCGGCTTTCCTCTAGCCGCGCAATTTTCTGGGTGGATTCTTCAGCTAAAGACGTAGCGGTGGCTACTATCCCGCGCAGCCTTTCCAGGGCTTCCCGCCGGTCAGCTCGTGCCCGCTGGATGGATTCAATGCTCTTGCGCACCTCCAGTTCCGCGATTTTAGCGGTGTTTTCCGCCTCGATACTGGCCGCGACTTCCTTCTGTCGGGTTTCCACCAGAGCCTGAGCTGCCGCTATATCGGATAGGGTTTGAGCCAGGCGCTCCTCTAGTTCACTGGTATCCACCTGGTGGTTTTGCGCCACATCAGCGGCGGTATCCAAAGCCTTGACGCGCTCGGCCGCCTGATTACCTAGAGAATCCAAACGTTCCGCCACCTGATTTAGTTCCGCCCAAGTCTGAGTCAGATTTTCCAAATCCGGAACCACCTGGTCAAACGTGATTTTCACCGCCGAGAGTTTCTGGTTCAGCGCCGCAATCTTAGTTTCAACTTCCTGGATGTGTGCCGCGATTTGCGCCTTGGAAGTGGTTTGACTCTGAGCCTTTTCCCGGTATTGCGACACAGAATCGGCCAACAGTCGCGCCGTAGCGTCACTGAGCTCGGCTTGTACCCGGGCGGCTTTCCGAGCCGCTTCGGCCTGTTTCCCCAAAGGTCCCAGGCGCTTGCCCACATCATTGGTCAAGTCTTGAACCCGAGATAGGTTTACCGCCAAACTTTCCAGTTTCCGCAAGGCTCGATCCTTGCGCTGCCGGTGTTTCAACACTCCCGCAGCCTCTTCTACAAAAGCCCGCCGTTCCGCCTCCGAGGCCGACAGCACAGTATCTAACTGTCCCTGACCCACAATGACGTGCATTTGCCTTCCCATCCCGGTGTCAGAAAGCAACTCTTGAATATCGAGCAAACGCACCGGGGTGCCGTTGATGGCGTATTCTGAGCCCCCCGAACGAAACATGGTGCGCGAAATCGTCACCTCGGAGTATTCAATCGGCAACGCCCCGTCGGTGTTATCCACGGTCAGCTGGACTTCCGCGCGCCCCAGGGGTGCCTTGGTTTTGGTGCCGGCAAAAATCACATCCGACATCTGCCCGCCGCGCAGGTTCTTTGCCCCCTGTTCGCCCATCACCCAGGCCAGGGCATCCACCACATTGGACTTACCCGACCCGTTGGGACCGACCACACAGGTCACACCCGGTTCCAGGGACATGTGAACCGTGTTAGCGAAAGACTTAAAGCCTTTCAAGGTCAGGTTTTTAAGATACACGCATTTACTCTAACCTAGTTGACAGGCCTTGCCCTATTTTCCTGGTTTAGCTTTTCCAAGCCCGGATTGCCTAAACCATGCTGTCACCCCAGTGATTCCCAAACGTGAATAGCTCACCTGCGGTCTCTAATCGAGAATACCGTATGTCCCTAATCCCATCAGGATACTGCCTCATCAGGACACTGCTGATTCCGCCGCGTTTTCCACCGCCAAGTCAATTCCCAAGGCCGAGGCTATCTGGGCTCCAGCTTTCACATCCTCGGACTGCGCGCTATCCTCGCCCAGCAACCGCAAGGCCGCGCTTTGGAACGATTCGGCCTGGGTGGCTAGGTTCCCGGAAACCGCTGGCGCAGCGGGTACAGTTGGGGCGTTTACCGACGCGGCTGGGATTGTGGCCGGGCTTTGATGCTCGGTTTCACGAGGTGCCATCGAGCTCGGTGGACGTATATTTGAAACTGTGGCCAGTCCGGGTTTCCTAATCCCGCCAGCTTCCGCGCTGGCACCTAATGAACCCGAATCCACCCCCGACGGGGCGAAACCCGACTGCGCCACCGCTGCTGTGGACGCCGCCTCAGAACCAGTCTCGAGGGGAATCTGTACCTCCAGGCTCTTTAACACGTCTTGAGCCAGATGGGACGGCCTACTCGCACCCCCCGGCAAACCCGTTTTTACGCCAGCCTCCAAGGAACCGTGGTTTTCAAAGCTCTGCGCTGT
Organism: Mobiluncus mulieris ATCC 35243; assembly: GCF_000160615.1. Lineage (GTDB taxonomy): Bacteria > Actinomycetota > Actinomycetes > Actinomycetales > Actinomycetaceae > Mobiluncus > Mobiluncus mulieris. The sequence continues at coordinate 285,844 of NZ_GG668519.1, forward strand.
AGCAGCGGCAGACTCGAGAATCCAGGAAGTGGAAATCGCCCCGGGATCAAGGTGCCCAATCGAACGCTCCCCTAGCAGCGAAGCGCGACCCTTCTCGGCGGTCATCGACAAGGTGCTTTGTGCCCCATTGGCCGCTGCCGCCGCCGCGACACGCAAAATCTCGGCACAATCCGAACCCTTAGTCAAAGCCGCCGCCGCGTTGGTTGCCGCTGGATACCAAGCATCCAGCATGGTTTTACCCCCCGGTTCGGCTCCGCCGCGCTCTGCAATGCCCTCCGCCGCCTTGACCAGCATCATCGCCAGGCTCTGCGGGTCAATTTCGGTGGCTTCCTTGGGAATAGCTTTAGCGGCTCGCAAAAAAGCCGTTCCCAACAGCGGCCCAGAGGCACCCCCGACAGCCGCCAACAGTACCGTCCCAGTGGTATGCAGGGCTTTACGTGGGGTACTGATTTCATAGTTAGAAAGTTTTTCTTCTACCGCCGAAAACCCCCGCGCCAAGTTTTCACCGTGATCCCCATCGCCGATTACTACGTCTAAATCCGTCAAATACGCCTGTTTTTCGCGAAAATTCCGCGCCGCAGCAGCAATCCAGTTAAGTACCCATCTGGTCGTCAAACCCATGCGCACTCCTTTCTGTTTGCCTACCGGTTACGTTTTACGGTTACGTTTTCCGGCTTCATGAGGTGCCATTGCCGAGCCGCCCTCACCGCTAAATCCGCGTCATACCTATTCTACTGGTCGCGACCGTTCTTAGTCGCGGTTCAGTACCATGCGAGCCATCCCACTCAAAACCACCGATCCGAACACCAAAACCCCGCTAGTTCCGGGGGGTGCCTGCTGGAGATCATCAATCTCGCCAGCCTTGGCGATGGCCTCAGCCATAGTGTCGGCGACGATAACCCGGTCGGAGCCAAACACGTCTTCAGCAATGCTTTGCAAAGTCTCCAGGGAGGCGGCCCGCGACCCTGGCATCGGGGTCACCACCACCTCGCCTAGAACGGGTTCCATAATCCCCAAAACAGTTTCAATGTCTTTATCGGCCATGGCCGAGTATATTCCCACCGTATGTTCCCACCGCAGGTCTTCCGCTACGGCCTGCGCCAAGGCTTGTACCGCCCCGGGATTATGCCCAGCATCAGCCACAATCATCGGAGAAGAATGCAGCACTTCCAGGCGGCCCGGCGAAGACACCTCTGCAAAAGCCTGTGCTACTGATTCCCCGTCAAGTGCCTGCCCGCCCAGCTGGGCTTCCACCGCAGTCAAAGCCATCGCCGCGTTTTGGGCTTGAAATGCCCCGAATAGCGGCAAGAAAATATCTTGATAAGTCGCGGCGGGGGTGCGAATCGTTAAAATCTGGCCGCCGACGGCCGCCACGCGACCCAATACCTCGAAGTCGCGTCCTTCATAGCGCAGCGTGGCATCTTGTCGGCGGGCTGCCGCCTGGATGACTGCCAAAGCTTCCTCGGGCTGATGCGCCACTACCACATTCGCGCCACGCTTGATTATCCCAGATTTTTCGGTGGCAATATTAGTCAATCCTTTGCCCAACCACTGTTCGTGCTCAAGGCTGATTGGCCCGATTACGGCCGTGTCTGCGTCGATTACATTGGTAGCATCCCAACGTCCTCCCATCCCAACTTCCACCACCGCGACGTGTACCGGGGCATCCGCGAAAGCCGCATAAGCCATTACGGTCAATACCTCGAAAAAAGACAGCTGCGAGCCGGGATGTGCGTTTTCCCACAGGGCTAGCTGTGCCTCGATGTCTTCAAAAGCGGCGATAAAGGCTGCGATGGAAATCGGTTCACGGTCTATCGCTATTCTTTCCCGCACGTCGCTTAGGTGCGGGGAGGTAAACCGTCCGGTGCGGTATCCCAACACGCCCAGCAAAGCTTCAATCATTCGTGCGGTCGAGGTTTTCCCGTTGGTGCCGGTGACATGTACCGAGTGGAACAGCTCTTGGGGGTCGCCCAGATAATCCAAAACCCCCGCGACCCGCTCCAAAGTGGGTTCTATCTGGTGTTCGGCACGCCGCGCCAACAGGGACTGGTAGATGGCGGCAGCCTGCGGGTTGGTGGTGGTGCCGGGGCCGAGGCTTACGCTGGGACGTGGCTGGGCAAGCTGCTCGGCCAAGACTTCGTCTTGTTCCGCGCTCAGCTTCGCGCCGTCTTTGTCCCGTAGCGGTTTGGCCTCGGGCACGTCGGTTTCGGCTTCACGAGGTGCTTTCGCGGCCAACAGGTAAGGTATCAACTCCGGGTCTATCTCTAGCCCGTTCACGAGGGGCTTTTCCGGTTCCCCGGCAGGGGCTGGTTTCTGGTCTGGACTCACTCCCCCATACTAGACCACCATCATAAATCCCGCGATGAACCCAAGTCAGCCCGAAGCAATCCAAATCAGATACCACCCCAGGTCACCGGGATATAGTACTACCAGATACGGACGCGCGACTCGGGTTCTATCCACAAATCATCGCCGGGTTTGAGCCCGAAAGTCTTGGCAAACAAGTCCAGGTTTGCCACCACCCCGTTACAGCGGAACTCGGCGGGAGAATGCGGGTCAATAGCGATTAATTGTTTCGCGGCTTCCACCCGGGTTTTATTTTGCCAACTGAGCGCCCAGGAATAAAAGAATCTTTGGGCGCCCGTGTAGCCCTCGATTACCGGGGCATCCGCTGGATCGTTGATTCCTTGGTCTTTGAGCGCCAACAGATATGCCTTCCAGGCAATATCCAAGCCCCCGAGATCCCCAATATTCTCGCCGATAGTCAAAGCACCGTTGACGTGGAATTCTTCGGGCAAGCCCCGGGGCACATACTGGTCGTATTGGGCAATCAGAGCCCGGGTTCGTTTTTCGAATTCTTTCAAGTCGGTTTCAGTCCACCAGTTTTCAACCTTGCCGTGGCCGTCAAATTTGGCCCCCTGGTCGTCGAAACCGTGCCCGATTTCATGCCCGATAACCGCCCCAATCGAGCCGTAGTTCACCGCATCATCGGCCTGGGGGTCGAAAAATGGCGGCTGCAAGATTCCAGCGGGGAACACAATCTCGTTGTCAGTGGGATTGTAATAGGCGTTGACCGTTTGCGGGGTCATGTGCCAAATCGTGTGATCCACCGGTCCACCCAGCTTATCTATCCAGAAATCGGTTCCGAACTGGCTCGCGGAAGCTACCTTTTCCACCAAGGTGGGAGCCGAAACATCGAGTTTCTCGTAATTGCGCCACTTGTCGGGATACCCGATTTTCGGGGTGAACAGGCTCAGTTTCTCTAGGGCTTTCGCGCGGGTTTCCGATCCCATCCACTCTAGAGAAGAAATCGACTCGCGATAGGCCGCAATCAGGTTATCCACTAGGCGAGACATTTTTTCCTTGGAATCCGGGGGGAAATGCCGCGCCACATAGAGTTGCCCCAAGGCCTCGCCCATCACCGAAGAAGCCAGGGAAACCCCACGCTTCCAACGGTCACGAATCACCTCACGACCCGCGAGACGTTTGCCGTAAAACTCGAAGTTCGCCTGTACCAACGCATTTGAAAGCAAGGATACTTGGCCGTTTAGAGCCTGCCAGGTCATCCACAGGCGCAAGGTCTCGAAATCAGTCTCGGCCCACAACTGATCCATACCCGCAAAGAAATCAGGCATCCCCACGTTTACCTGGGTAAACATTTTTTCGGGCAGCCGCGAGGCTGCCCGCCAGGCATCGAGATCAAAAACGGGCAGCTTCGCGGCCAGTTCCGCCCAGGTCATCGGGTTATTGGTGGCATCGGTGTCACGGGTCTTGACGTTATCCCAATGCAGCCGCGCGATTTCTGTCTCAAAATCGACCACGGTGTTACCCGCCGCCTGGGATTGAGACTCGCTACTCATGAACCCCGAGAGAGAAAACATCCGCCCCACGTGTTCCCGGTAAGCTTGGAGCACCTCGCGGTGTTTTTCTTCTAAGAAATAGGCACGCTCCGGCAAGCCGATACCGTCTTGGCTAAAATAGTTGATATAGCAATCCGGGTTATTCAAATCAATGTCGATTCCCATCGAGAAAAACCCATCATAGGTGCCCATCTTCCAGGTTTTAGCCCACAAATCACGCAAATCACCCTTGGTTTTCGCCGTCCGCAACGGCGCAAAGAGACGCTCCAAACTGGGGGCACTATCAGCCTCTACCTGAGCCTCGTCCATAAACGAGCCATAGAGCGCAGCCACCTTCCCGGCCAGCTCCCCCGCGATTTTCCCCTCCACACAATCTTCGATAATGGCGCGAACCTGTTTCTCGCTGTTCTCGGTCAAAACATAGAACGAACCGTCCGCACTTTTATCCGCTGGAATCTGGCAGGCCTCTATCCATTTGCCGTTGACAAAACGGTACAGGTCATCTTGAGGGCGGATATTATTATCAAATTCATTGGGGTCAAGCGCCCCGAGCAAGGGATTTTTCGTCATGCTCTCCACCCTATCAGCGTTGTGTATCGAGGGTGAAGCCGAACTGGCACCTCATGAATCCGCCACCACCCGCAACGTCATCACCACCGCGAGACCCACCAACACACTCACTTTTGCGGCTCGTTCCAAGTCCAGGTCTGTAAAACCGCTTCGACAATGGGCTGATAGGTGTCCAAGGCATAATTCGGCACATCTTGCTTTAAAGCATAGGCATGATTATTGCCCGACACCATCGTCATAAACGCAGTCATCTCGACCTCGTGATAGGTGTAGTACCACTTCATAGCCAGCACGTTCAACCCCTCGACCTTAATGGGAGTCAACACCGTGAAATCCTTGAAATCCTTATAGATTGTGTCCTGTTTCAAGGTGCTCTTCACAAGTTCCGGGTCGGAAGTCACCTTAGCGTGGTCAATCACCAACACCGGAATATACCCGTGTATCGCCTGCGCAGAAGGCAACGAGAGAATCACCTGAGCATCGGGGAGCTTCTCGCCACCTGCAGCCTCGTAGGCATCGAGGTAACTGCCGGGTATTTTCACCCGGAAAGCCCCGTCTTTAGCGTTAACCCAGCCCTTTGGAGCCGGCGCGGCCTTAACCGCCTGATTCCATTGGGACTGTTGCTTGGGCGGTTCCTCTCTGCAGGCCGACAGGGACACCGCCGCCAAAGCAACCACCAAAAGCCCCCGCAACAGCACACCCCAAGGACTTCGCCGAAGGCGGGGACGAGGCCGCCCGGAATGCAGTGCCTCGGAGCGGCACAGCGACCCGACTAGACGGATTGGGGTGAAAAACGTCATCTGGAAGCCTCCTTATTGATAACTCCAGTTTAGTGAATTAATGAGCCTGTCTGGCCGCGTTTTTACCTAACCCGCTGAGACGTGCAAAATATAGACAAGATGTTTTAATTTCATAAATCTTAGAGTCGATAGGAGTAAGCATGCCAGGACAGAACCTTACGCGCGAAGAAGCCATGACCCGTTCCTCGCTGGTCAGCGATGCCCATTACCGCGTAGACCTCGATTTAACCCAAGGCGACCAGACTTTCCGATCCATCACAGAGATTGATTTTTCTGCCAGTCCGGGCTCTGCTACCTTTATCGATTTGATAGCCCAGCAGGTTCACGAAATTACTTTGAATGATACGGCGCTGGATTTAGCGGCCTACGCTGATTCCCGCATTGCTTTAGAGGGCTTGCAGGAACACAACACCTTGCGTGTGGTCGCGGATTGTGTCTATATGCACACCGGTGAAGGTATGCACCGTTTCACCGACCCGGCCGACAATAAATCCTATGTGTACACCCAGTTCGAAGTACCTGATGCCCGCCGGGTCTATACCGTGTTTGAGCAACCCGACCTCAAGGCCGATTTTACCTTCACCGTAACCACGCCGACGGATTGGAAAGTGTTTTCCAACTCGCCCTCCCCCGAACCCGAGATTACGGGTGACGGCACGGCGGCGATACACCGCTTCACCCCCACCGAAAAGATTTCTTCGTACCTGACTGCTATTGTGGCCGGCCCCTACGAAGGACACACTGGCAGCCTGGTCAGCTCCGATGGCCGCGAAATTCCCCTGGGGGTATATTGCCGCGCCTCAATGGTCAAACACCTAGATGCCGAGGAAATCATGAACATTACCCGGGCGGGTTTCGCGTTTTACGAACGGGCTTTCGAACATCCCTATCCTTTCCGTAAATACGACCAGATTTTCGTGCCCGAATACAATGCCGGAGCGATGGAAAACGCCGGTTGCGTCACCTTCCGCGACGAATATGTCTTCCGTTCCCGCCCGGTACAAACCCGGGTAGAACGCCGCGTAGAAACTATTTTGCATGAACTGGCACACATGTGGTTCGGTGACTTGGTGACCATGAAATGGTGGAATGACCTGTGGCTAAACGAGTCTTTTGCCGAATTTGTGTCCACCAAAGCCACTGCGGAAGCCACCAAGTGGACTGATATCTGGACGACTTTCTCTGCCTCAGAAAAAGCCTGGGCTTATAACCAAGACCAGCTGCCTTCCACCCACCCGGTAGTCGCACCCATCAATGACCTCGAAGATGTCCAGGTTAACTTCGACGGGATTACTTACGCGAAAGGGGCGTGCGTACTGTCCCAACTGGTTACCTATGTGGGCTGGGAAAACTTCCGGCGGGGCATCAGCCGTTACCTAGCTAAACACGAGTGGAGCAACGCCACTTTGGCGGATTTACTCGCGGAGCTAGAGGAAGCTTCCGGCAAGGACTTGCGAGCCTGGTCAAAGGCCTGGCTGGAGGAAGCCGGGATTACCTGGTTGAAACCCGAGGTCACACGGGGTCAAGACGGGCTGATTGAGCAGTTACGCGTCACCCAAGAAATTTTCACCCCCGGGGCAACACTGCGTCCCCAACGCATGGTGGTGCGAGCCTATAACCTGGAGCAACGCGAGGATAAACGCGTGTTTATACCCGAGCATTTCGAGGAATTTGACTTGGAAGGAGCCGGGATTGACCTGCCCAGTTTTGCCGGCCAACGCGCCGACGTGTTGCTGGTCAACGACCAAGACCTGGCCTATGGCAAGGTACGTTTAGATTCGGCTTCGCTAGAATTGGCCTGTCAACACATTGACTGTTTCGAGAATTCCCTGGCGCGCTCTCAGGTATTAGCGGTGTTGTGGGACATGGTTCGCGACGGCGAAATTTCAGCACGTCAATACGTGAAAGTTGCGTTGCAAGCCCTGTTGGTGGAAACGAACTCCACGGTGATGTCCGTGATGCTGCGCAACCTCAACACCGCAGTCGAACACTACATTCACCCTTCGAAACGCCCCGAGGTAGCGGTCAATATCAGCGCGGCTTTGCGCCGACTCTCGCGATTCGCCCAGGCCGAGTCCGATGCCCAGCTACAGCTGGTGCGGGCAGCAGCACGGCGGGCAGAATCCCCCGAAGATATCCAAGCCGCCCACGACTTGTTCACCGGCAAGGAAACCCTCACCGGCTTGGTGTTGGATGCCGAAATGCGCTGGAATTTATTGATTTCTTTAGCTGCGGCCGGAAAAGTCAGTGTGGTTGACATCAACGAGGAACTCAAAAACGACGATACGGTTAACGGGCGCGAAAGAGTTTTGGAAGCCAAGGCGGCGTTGCCGCAAACCGGCGAGAAATCAGCGGCATTCGAGTTGGCCTACGCCGATTCGGCTTTGACTAACGACCAGTTGGGCGGTCTGATTGCTGGGTTTAACCGCGCCAAAAACCCCCAGATTTTGGCTCCCTATGCCCCGCGTTACTTTGATACCTTGGTTGATACTTACACCAAATGCACCCACGAGATTGGCGAGTTACTGATTGTGGGACTCTATCCCCTGGGTCTGGTTGGTTTTGAGGAAACCGGGGTGGATGTGTTGCAGTTGACCGCCGATTGGCTGGCGACTCATGAAAACGCTCCCGCCGCGCTGGTACGGATGATGAAGGAAAACCAAGCCGTCGCCGAGCGTATCGCCCGCGCTCAAGCCTGCGATTTGGGCTAGGACGAACCGATTTCCGTGATACAACGCGGGCGGTGGCGGCGGTGCCATTAAAGCGCGGTTGGCTTTTAGGGCACCGGACGGTTGTGTCGGCTTGAGGCAGGCTTTCCCCTGTCGCTGGCGCCGCTTGCGCCATTTGCACCACTTGCGCCGCTGAAGTTCGAGTCGCGTCCGACTGCGCCCGCTTCCCGAGGCGCCACCCCTTCCCAGGCGCTACCGGAACGGGAGCGCGCCGGGAAATATCGCCCGTCTACCGGATAGGTACCCACGGGATAAGAGCCGCGACCCGACGCATCCGGATAGTATCGACCGCCAGCCATTGGGTACCCGCCTTGGGGCGGATACCCTTCAGGCGGGTAAGCCCCGGCTGAAGGGTATCCGGGCATGTTGTAAGCCGCGCCCTCGTATCCCTCGTATCGCTCGTATCCTGCGGCGGGATATCCCGTCGCGCTAGCATTGCCCGGAGTCGCCACGGGCGCAGTTGGAGCCGGAGGACGCGAAACGGCAATGCTGTCAGCTGGGTTTGGGGCGACGCTTTCGGTGGGTTTTGCGCCACCAGGTTCTGGTTTTGCAGCGGCGGGGGCGGCGGGGGTGCTAGCGTTGCGTACGGCCTTGGTGGCGTTGCCCGCCGCGTTGGGCTCGGATTCATGAGGCGCCATTTTAGGAGCGGCCGTTTTGACGGGGGCGGGCGGATTCTTTTTCTCGGTTGCGTCCGAGGTAGCCTCGCCAAAGGCCGCATCCGGTTTCTTGTCCGGTTTGGGAATACCCATAAATGGTTTAGTGATATAGGGAACCCCAAACCCAGGAAATAACAGTGTCTTACCGCGCCGCCGCACCGCAAGCAGACCGAAAATCAGGTATACGGCTGCGAAAAACACTCCCAGAATCAGCAAAATCAGCATTCCACTACCGGTTTGGCTCCAGCGCAACAAGTCGACCACTCCCGGACCACCGGTCCATCCAATGGTAACCATGAAAACAGCGGTAACTGCGTAGCTAACCGCCGCCGCCACCATATGCGCCACCAGCAAACCGGGAGCCACAAAAGCCAGCAGGTAAATTCCAACTTTATCGGCTCCGGTTAGGAAAGTTGAGATAACCACCAGCAGGTACAAGATTCGCCAATACTGGCGGGTTTCCCCTTTAAGCTGCAGCCAAATCACCAAGAATAGGGTGGTCAGACCGAAACAAACTACCGGATATCCTCCCGCTAGGAACAAAGCCTGTTGTCCCTCGAGGGGATGCGCCCCGTAGATGAAGCAGTTATATGAGCCCTTAATCGTGTCCCCGCTGGGAGCCTGGCAGGAACCATAAGTCTTGAAAGGCGCAATGTCCAACAGGCTACTCCATCCGGTAACCTCCGCGATGGGGTGTAGGAAAGCATAGAGAGCGGCGGCCACTGGCTCGGGGGCATTAAGAATAGCGGAACCGATTCCGACTGCTACTACCAGGTAGAGAATCTGGAAAAATACCCCCATCAGAATCCCTAAAATCACCCCAGCTGTGGCAGCAATCACAATCACCAGGGGAATCCCACTTACCATGCGCGCCCAGATAGTGACCCGTCGGAAACGAAACATAGACCAGGAAATTGCGGTAATGAAACCGATAAGGACGCCTCCGAAAACACCCAGGTCAATCTCAGTAACAGCCCCCGCCGAAGCTCCCGCCAAATACTGGGACAGGGCGGTGGTGGCACCGGCATACCCAGACCAGGCCGCTAAAACGGCCAAGGCCACCCCGGAGTTAGGTCGTTTTGCGGCCGCGAAAGCCAGTATGAAAGCCACTATCAGTGGATAGTTTGACTCCATAGAATTACCAACATGATAGAGAATATCGGCAATAGACAGGATAGAGTTCAGGCTCTTGCCCAGCCCTTGATCACCCAGGATATCGGCTTGTCCCAATCTCTTGGTCAACACCGCGACGCATAGAATCAAAAGCGAAACGAAAAAGTATTCCAAAAAGCGCCGGTACCAGCCCGCAGCCACGTAGGTGCCAAAGAATCCCCTCCGTTTCACCTTGGTTGCGGGTCTTTTTTGGCGGGTCTCAGGTTCGGGACGCACCGCATCGGTTGTCTTTTTGGATGGCACGTCATCGCTTCCTTCCACTTGGCTAAACTATTCAGAATCCCTTCTAGATATCTAAGCTATATTTTGCCTCAAAAAACACGCATTACCGAAACTTTCAGCTGCTATACAGACAACATTCAGATATGGGTGCGACTCGGGACACGTTTCAAGTCGCACCCATACCTTTGTGGTACGGAAGTTCTTTTGCCACCTACCCCTAAGGGGTTTACCCACGGTGTCTGCCGCTTGGCAGGTCTTTCCGCAAGGCTTCCCTGACGCACTGGCAAATCTCGTTTACACCCACGTAATATTCGAGTTCTTCGATTTTCAGCGGGTGCCCCTGGGAATCCGCCAGGGGAATCCGCCAGTTCGGGTATTCATTATTGGTGCCGGGCTGATTTTGCATCCTGATGTCACCCACGGCGTCAACTAATGAAATCACATTCAACTTAGCGGGAGATGCACAGATGAAACGATGCAGACCAAGAATCAGCTCCCATTCCGTCGGTGTCTGGCTTTCAACTAATCCCAAGTCGTACAACACCCGAGTGACACTCGCGATATCCGCCGCCAAATCCCGCTTAGCTTCCTCGAGTGAAACAGGCAGAATCCCCAATTTGTCTTGTACTTCCAGATGATAGGCACGCAGATATCCCAGTGTCGGGGGCAAATCATGAGTGTTTACGGCAGCCATACACATCTCGCGGTACTGGTCGGGTTGGCGGAAAGTATTATCCGGGTTCTTTTCAAACCACAACACCGAAGTACCAAAGATTCCTCGGGAAACCATGTAATCTCGCACCCAGTCCTCGACGGTTCCCAAGTCCTCGCCGATAAGAATCGCCCCGGCACGAGTGGCTTCCAGCAGCAGAATCCCGACCGTTGCTTCGTGGTTGTAGCGTACGTAGGTGCCCTCATTCGGCTTCGCTCCCTGTGGTATCCACCACAGCCGCAACAACCCCATCAGATGGTCGATACGCAAAGCCCCACAGTCACGCAAAGCCGAGCGAATAATACCGCGCAGTGGTTCCCAGCCGTGGCACTGCATGTAACGAGGGTTGAGCGGAGGCTGCGACCAATCCTGTCCCAGTTGGTTGTACATATCGGGGGGTGCCCCCACCGACATGCTTGTCACATAAGCTTCCGGCAAAGTCCAGGATGCCGCCCCGCAACGATGCACCCCCACCGCCAGGTCATTCATGATTCCAATCTGCATTCCTGACTGTTTCGCGACACTTTGCGCCTCGCGAAGTTGAGTGCGCGTCACCCACTGTAGCCAGCAGTGGAATTCCACGTCCTCGGCGAGTTCAAGGCGTAACTGCGGGATGCGCGCAGAGTGAATGTCTTTGAGATCGTCGGGCCAAGGTGCGGGGCCAAAATGATCGTAAATCGCACACCACAAAGCAAAGTCTTGCAGGATTTGTCCGCTTTCCGTCTTGAAATCCTGGAAGGCTTGCTCGCGAACTGAGGAGCGTGGAACTCTATAAATCAGCTCTAAGGACTTCCGTTTCGCCCTCCAGGAACGGTCGCGGTCAATTTGTTTCTCGCGGTCGGTAACTCCGATGTCATTAGTGGCTTGCGCGAAAGCAACCTTGGACTTCGCCATGTCTTCTTGCCCTAATTCATGATATTCAGGGATATTTTCGGGGCGAATATAAAGCGGATTGAGGAAGCGGCGTGACACCGGCAGATACGGCGAAGGCGATATTGGCGGATTCGGTTCGCTGGCGTGCAGCGGATTCGTCAACAAGAAATCTGCCCCGAACTTACCGAAAGTTCGAACCAGGCTGGACAAATCCTCGAAATCACCGGTTCCCCACGATTCACGTGAAGTCACCGAATACAGCTGAGCCATCACCCCCCACGCACGCCTGTCCTTCAGTACATCGGAGGTCAGACAATCGGGAACCACCGCAATTTCCGCGCTGAATTCCCCTTCAACTGTACGGGCTTTAATGGTGTGATATCCCAAAGGGGTGTTTGCAGGCAGCCAGAAAGTAGCCTCCCCGATACGTCGATCGCCGTAATCGCGAGGGTTGACCCACTTATCAGTTTGCTGCAAAGGAATAATGTCGCCAGATTCGGTTTCTAAGTGAACTTCCAGCTGGGTGCCATCGGGAATATGCACCGGGATATCGGCTCCGGTAGACTGGCGCACTACCCACCCCTGAGGCAGTACCGCGAGCCAGTAATCCTTGTCGAAGCTCTCGAAGGCTCGGTCAATATCAGCTGGTTCGTATATGGGGTAGCCCAAAGCGTCAAGAACCTTTAGCAAAGTGAGCTGGTTGACCTGGTGATACTGTCCCGAGAAATCCCACCAATCCGTGTCCACCCCCAAGTGCCTCGCCAACTCTTGGATTTGCGGAAAGTAGCCCTCTATGTATTGTTTTGTTTCGCTCACCGTTAACGGCCCTCTGTTTGTCTTTCTAGTTTGTGTCCCCAAAATCGCGTCACTGACTGAGTAAAATCCGGGAACACCTTTGGTCGGTTTTACTGATGACATTATAACTAGCTGTTTTGGATTTTAGCAACGGTTCGGCACTGTCAAATTAGCTTTAATTTCAGGAAAACCTCAGCTCGCACCGGTTAGGTCTGGGACAATTCCAGTCCCAGACCTAACCGGATTTAGGCGCAAAGCTTACACGCTTAGTCGCGGGTGAGTTTGCGGTAGGTAACCCGGTGGGGACGAGCAGCTTCCTCGCCCAATCGCTGTACTTTATTGGCTTCGTAACCTTCGAAGTTGCCTTCGTACCAGTACCATTGCGCTGGGTTTTCCACACTACCTTCATAGGCCAGAATATGGGTCGCCACCCGATCCAGGAACCACCGGTCGTGGGTGATTACCACAGCGCAACCTGGGAACTGTAGGAGAGCGTTTTCTAAGCTCCCCAAGGTTTCCACGTCCAAATCATTGGTCGGTTCGTCGAGCAGCAACAGGTTCCCGCCCTCTTTCAGAGTCAAGGCCAGGTTTAAGCGGTTGCGTTCCCCCCCAGAGAGCACTCCGGCGGGTTTCTGTTGGTCGGCACCCTTGAATCCGAAGGCGGAAACATAGGCGCGAGAAGGCAGCTGTACTTTACCGACTTCGATATAGTCAGCCCCATCGGAAACCACTTCCCACAAAGTTTTGTTCGGATCTATACCGGCTCGATTTTGATCAACATAGGAAATCTTGACGGTCTCACCAATTTTCAGCTCGCCGTCGTCAAGTTCTTCCAGCCCCACAATGGTTTTGAACAAGGTGGTTTTCCCCACCCCGTTCGGGCCGATAATCCCCACAATTCCGTTACGCGGCAAACTAAACGAGAGATTGTCAATCAACACGCGATCCCCAAAGCCTTTCCGCAAGTTCTTGGCCTCGATAACCGTGGTTCCCAAACGCGGCCCAGGAGGAATCTGAATCTCGTCAAAATCGAGTTTACGAGTTTTTTCTGCTTCGGCAGCCATAGCTTCGTAGGCGGCCAAACGTGCCTTTGACTTGGCCTGGCGCCCTTTAGCCGAAGACCGTACCCATTCCAGTTCATCTTTCAGGCGTTTGGCCAGTTTCGCATCCTTGCGCCCTTGTACTTCCAGACGTTCTTGTTTCTTTTGCAGGTAAGTAGAATAGTTACCCTCGTAGGGATAGAGATGCCCCCGATCTACTTCGGCAATCCAGCTCGCCACATGGTCAAGGAAGTAGCGATCGTGGGTAATGGCGATAACCGCCCCGGGATACTGCTTGAGGTGTTGTTCTAGCCACAACACCGACTCGGCATCAAGGTGGTTGGTTGGCTCATCCAAGAGCAACAAGTCCGGGGCTTGTAGCAGGAGCTTACACAGCGCCACCCTACGTCGTTCCCCACCGGAAAGATTCTTGACCTCAGCATCAGGAGGCGGACAACGCAGTGCGTCCATGGCTTGCTCTAATTGATTGTCAAGGTCCCAGGCATTAGCGGCATCGATTTCCTCTTGAAGCTTACCCATTTCTTCCATCAGGGCATCAAAGTCTGCATCAGGTTCAGACATCAAGGTAGAGATTTCGTTGAAACGGTCGAGTTTCGCCTTGATTTCCCCCACGCCTTCCTCGACATTACCTAAAACATCTTTATCTTCGTTCAAAGGTGGTTCTTGAAGCAGAATCCCCACAGAGAACCCGGGGCTAAGCACGGCTTCGCCGTTACTTGGCTCGTCGAGTCCCGCCATGATTTTCAGGATTGTGGACTTGCCAGCACCGTTGGGACCAACCATGCCAATTTTTGCCCCCGGCAGAAACGCCATGGTGACATCATCGAGAATCAACTTGTCGCCGACTTTCTTGCGGGCTTTGACCATCTGATAGATGTACTCAGACATACCTTTCCTTCTGAACTAGGACGGAATGCACCGTAATTGACCCCCTCAGCGAAAGCATTGGGGCTGGGGCAAGGCCGCCCCACACCCCAATGCTATCTGATTTAGAATGGTGCTTCGCTCGTACCCGCCTGGACGAGAGAGGACTCTTCTACTTCGTTGATTTCGTCAACTAGCTCGTCGGGCACCTCAGTTGCCTCGCTTGAGTCTAAATTCGTAGTTTGTTCTGGCTCTACGTCGAACCCTGATTTTTCAGTGACTTTGTTTGCTCCGGCATGTCTCACATTCACAGTCGAAGTGTGCACCAAATCAATACCGATATGCGTCAAGTGCAAGGCAATGTCCGCACGTTCGCTAACTACACCGGTGCTTTGGTCGGTGTGCTCATAGGAACCAACTACCAAGCGTCCCTGTGCCACCACCGGGTCGCCTTTACGCAGCGACTGGGCAATATTCACGGCGAAATTTCCCCAGGCCTTGCAGTTAAACCAAGTGGTTTCGCTATCTTTCCATTTTCCTTCCTGGTCTCGGTAACTGCTGGAAGTGGCTAGGCTAAACCGAACCCACTGAGTTCCGGAAGCCCCCTGGCGAATTATCGGGTTGTTGCCCAGGCGACCACTGACAGTCAAATTCATCGAGCTCATAATTGTTTCTCCTTTCGGCGCGTCTAGCGCCACATAACTTACTGATCCCTTGTGGCATCGGCTTCAGTTTTCCGCGATTTTGCAGCCCTAACAAGAAAAAAATTCCACCCCTGTGGAAAAGCGGGTTTTCCACAGGGGCTTAAATCGCGAAAATGCGTTAGCATAGACGAGTTAACGGTTTTAATCGACCCGTTTAGCCTCCGTAGCTCAATGGATAGAGCAACGGCCTTCTAATCCGTGGGTTGCAGGTTCGAGTCCTGTCGGGGGCACTTGGATGTTAAAATAAGTCCTGTGACCACAGAAACATTCACCGGCCCCGGCTCACCGTCGTCACTGCGGATGGCGAACCAAAAGCGTGTCCTCGCAGCAATAATCGACGCAGGGGGAATCTCGCAAGCCGAAATTTCACGACGCACCGGACTGGCACCCGCCACCGTGTCCAATATTGTACGCCAGCTGATTGATGCCGGTATCCTGCATCTAGCCGAAACAGCTTCGGGGCGACGGGGAAATACCATTGCCTTCGCCCCAGATATCGGCTATGCCATGGGAGTTTCGATAGAGCGCGAACTGGTACGAGTCGGCATTGTCACCTTAGATCACACCATTGTTGATTCTCAAGCACTACAGCTACCGCCAGGGTTTTCCACCGCTTTAGGCCAAGAAAAAGCTGTCGAGATGTTCGATTCGATGATGGAGGCACACGGACTAAAGAACTCCCAGATTGTGGCCGGTTGTGTGGTGGTGGCCAATGCCGTGCGGGCGGACGGAACCCTGTCACATTTCATCGCGATGATTCCTGGATGGAACGATGTCAACCTGGAAAAACAAGCCCAAGCCATTTCACCCTTCCCGATTTTGACTGAAAACGACGCAAATGCCGGAGCCATGGCGGAACACATGTGGGGCGTGGCGCAAGATGTAGCTGATTTTATCTATGTCGAGGCTTCCTATGGTATTGGTGCCGGCATCATGAGCGAAGGCCGCATTTTACACGGCAGTGGCGGAATCGCCGGGGAAATTGGGCATCTACCGGTTCCCGGGTATAACAATTTGTGCAAATGTGGCGGAACTGGATGCCTAGAGTCCGTAGCGTCTTTGTCCTCGATTATTGCCTCGCTGCAAGATATAGGATTGCAAGTAGACACCTTGGAGGATTTGTATAAGCTGCTCGAAAACGGCGATATCCGTGCAATCCGCCAACTACGCAAAGCGGCTAGCGCGATGGGCTACATTTTGGCTCAGATTTGCAATATTCTAAATCCCCAGATGATTGTTATCGGCGGGGCATTGTCTCACGCCGGGGAGCTCTATCTGAACCAGGTGCGGGAAACCATCAATGATGTAGCCCTGCCGGATTCGGCCTCCGACATGGAGCTACGCCTCAGCACCCTGGGATCTTCCGGACCATTACGCGGGGCGATGGCCAAAGCGGTGAGTTTGGCTAATCTGGACGCGATTTTACAGAAATTTCTTGCCGACGAAGTTTAAAGTCATCGCCTAGGGGTTTTCGGACACGCCACAGGAATCTCTCCACAATAGTATCGGGGTCGGTTCACCCACCCGGATGCACTCCTAGCGCCGGTCTGACTAAACTGGTAGTGTCAAAACCAAGAATGGAAAGATAGTGAGAGAAATGACTAAAGCGCTTACTGATGCTCTGGTGTGGGTGGACTGCGAGATGACTGGGCTAGATTTGGCCACCGATGAACTGATTGAGATTGGCGTGATTGTGACTGATTTCAACCTGAATCCCCTTGATACGGGGATTGATTTGCTGATTAAGCCAAGTCAGACCGCCTTGGATAATATGGGGGATTTCGTGCGAGAAATGCACACTAAGTCGGGACTATTGGACGAGTTAGACCACGGTTTACCTGTAACAGAGGCCGCCCGCCAGGTGTTGGAGTACGTCCAACGTTTCGTACCAGAGGCCGGTAAAGCTCCCTTGGCCGGGAATTCGGTGGGTACGGACAAGACATTTTTGAAAAAGCAGATGCCGGATTTCGTGGACTGGTTGCACTACCGCATTGTGGACGTGTCGTCTATCAAGGAGCTGGCCGCGCGTTGGTTCCCCAAGGTTTACGGGATTGCTCCGGAAAAGTTTGGCAATCACCGCGCCCTGGGTGATATCCAAGACTCTATTAACGAGTTGCGTTATTATCGGGCGACTTTGTTCCCCTCTGACGAAGGACCGTCTTCCGAGGAACTGCAGGCCATCGCCGCAAAGATTAGCGAAACCTCGCCGTTTTAGTTCGGTTACGTCTGGTGGGGTTCATGAGGTGCCATCCTGAAATCCGAGGCGTTTCGCTGTGAGCTGCCCGATTAGTTTTTCGCGACTTTGGTCTGGCCGGTAAATCCTGTAAAATGGTCAAGTTGCGTTTCGACGCAATGGTGGCTGTAGTTCAGCGGTAGAGCACCTGATTGTGGTTCAGGATGTCGCGAGTTCGAATCTCGTCAGCCACCCCGATGTTGGTCAAGGCATGCGCCTTGACCAACAAGTTTTTTACGGAGTCGGCGTAGCCGACGAGCCACGGACAGAAACCGCGTCGCCAGCTGGCTGGCGTAAGCGGGGTTCTGGAAGTGGCGGAGCGAACGAAGTTCGCGCCGTAAAAAACTTGTCCCCCAGGCATATGCCGCTTCGACGAAGGGGTACGCAAGGCGAGCGAAGCGAGACCTTGCAAGTACCCCGATAAAAAACATGCTCGACCACGGACAGAAACCGAGCTAAAAACCGAGCAAAGCGAGTCCTTGCAAGTACCCGATAGTAGCCGCAACCCACAGCCCGCCAATCCAGGGACTAAAATTAAATCCATGACTGAAGAAACAAAATACCTACCCGGCTTGAAACTGCGCGAGATTACCCTCAAAGTCCCCTTGAATCACCTTGAACCCGAGGGCCGCCAAATCAACGTTTTCGCCCGCGTGGCGACTCGTGAAGACGGCGAAAAGAAACCTTACCTGGTGTTCTTCCAAGGCGGGCCGGGCAGCGAAGACCCGCGTCCCTCGCTTTATCCCGATACCAACCCGAACTGGCTGGAGCGCGTCCTACAGGACTACCAGGTTGTCCTGCTCGACCAGCGTGGTACGGGTCGATCCACTCCAGTCTATGCCACGACCGACCGGGGGGCACTAGCTGGACTCGACCCGCAAGGCCAGGCGGAATACCTCAGTCATCTGCGTGCCGATGAAATTGTCAACGATGCCGAAGCCGTGCGCCAATACCTGGGCGTGCAACAGTGGGTGTCCATGGGACAGTCTTTCGGCGGCTTCACCACGCTGCGTTACCTCTCGGCGTATCCCGAGTCTCTCGCCGGAGCGATTATCACCGGGGGACTCACGGCGGTGGGACACCCTATCGAGGATATTTACGCCGCGACCTGGCAGATTATGCTGGAAAAAACGGAGGCGTATTACCGCCAGTTCCCAGGCGACCGCAAGAAAGTCGCGCGGGTGGCGCAACTGTGCGCCGCAGGCAAGCTGCGTTTGCCTTCGGGTGAGGCGCTTTCGCTCGCGCGGTGGCGCAATATCGGGTCACGTCTGGGGGCACAAGGTGGCGATTTGTGGCTGCATAATTTGCTCGATCATGAGGCGCTATCCGCAGTTTTCAGCCATGATCTAGCCGACGCCCTGCCTTTCACGGGGCGAAACCCGATTTATTCGGTGCTGCATGAATCGTGCTATGCCGATGGGGTTTCGACGCGCTGGGCGGCACAACGCACCATGCCCGCAACGGTTCGCGACGACCCGACCCGGTTTGCCGGCGAACATATCAGCCACGCGATTTTTACAGAAGACCGCGAACTCGCGAATCTGGCTGCGGCCGCTGATATTTTGGCCACTCATGAATGGCCAAAGTTGTACCAACCCGAAAATCTCAAGGCCGCCCAGGTTCCGGTAGCGGCTGTGGCTTATTTCCACGACGCCTTTGTGCCCCTGGAGTATTCCCTGGAAACCGCCGCGTTGCTGCCCCAGTGTCGCCTGTGGGTGACCTCGGAGTACGAACACAATGGCTTGCGCCGCGACACCCGCGTTATCGACCGGCTGATTAAACTGCTCCAAGGGAAAATAACCCAGTAGGTACGCTTCATTACTTGGAATTACAAATTTAAAGGTAAAAATAAGCGAAATCTGAACGAAATCATCAGCTCATATATATTATAAGCACGTCACTTACGAATAAGAGTCAATTCGTATATAGTATCCGGCATTTCATACACTACAGTATAGAAAAGATAACCTATCTCAAGATAATCCCATCTACAGATATGTCCGTGTAGTCGCCACTTCCTGTTGCCGACTGGGGTAGGCGGAAACTTAGCGGTATCAATTTTGAATGAGGGAAAGGATATCTGCGATATCCGTTGCGGATCGTACCCAAAATCAGCAGAGAGCGACCGGAAAAACTCTCTAAAATCGTCCACCGTAGAAAAACGCCCAATAGACACGCTTGGCCTGGTGATAGTTGCGGACACAGTTTTAAATTCTCACCAATTCTCAATAACATAATCCCAGGTCACAGGCTTATTTTGATATCGAGATATCCGAAATTCCCCAAAGCGTGTCCGTAACATGTGACAAATCTCACATTTAGGTCTACGTAGCAATCCCAACTAGCACCTCATGACCCGGAGACAGCGATTTGGGAGGCGACTTCGCGGGCAACGGTACGGGCTTGGTTCGTGTCCACGCCGGTAGCTAGTGCCACCCCCACGCGTCGACCCGGGTGTGCCTCAGGTTTACCGAAAATTCGCAATTCGATGTCTGCTGGGGAGAAATCCCGCGATTCAGCGCCGGGATTTGCAGCCGAAGCATCAGACGCGTCCATGGTGTCAGCAGCCAAAGCATTGTCCATATGCGGGTTGGCGACAGCCAGGGCTCGGGCGATGCCGGCGTAGCGGGGTGCCGAAGAATCCCGGTCGGCTTTAATTGGCACCGAGGCTCCAGCGGCTACCCCGGGTCGCATCCGCGTATCTACCGGCAGACCGAGAATCGCCCGGACGTGTAGGTCAAACTCGTTTTGCGCCTGGGTAATCATAGTGACCATTCCGGTGTCATGCGGGCGCGGGGAGAGTTCCGAAAAGAATACCTCCTCGCCCTTGACGAATAGCTCCACCCCGAAGAGCCCCAACATTGGGTTCGCCGCGTCGGCGGATTCATGAGGGGCTTGCCGGGTTTCGGCCGCGAGGGCATCGAGGACTTTTTGGGCAATATTCTGGGCTTTGACGAGTACCGCCGGGGGCATAGCCGCCGATTGCCAGGATTCCGCATAGTCCCCCGCTTCCTGGCGGTGTCCGATAGGCGCGCAAAAACTGGTGCACACCCGTTCGGGATTAGCCGAATCCAAGTGGCGCACGGCCAACAGGGTTATCTCGTAGTCGAAAGCGATTTCACCCTCCACAATGACCCGGCCGGTTTCCGCGCGCGCCCCGGCGAAGGCCACTTCCCAGGCACCACGCAGTTCCTCGGGTCGTGTCACGCGGCTTTGCCCATGCCCGGATGATGACATAGTGGGCTTGACGAAACAGGGAAAACCGACCGTATTCGCGCCCGCAACTAATGAATCGTAGGAATCCGCGAAAGCGTAAGGCGAGGTCGGCACCCCCGCGACCTCGGCGGCAACCCGGCGAATCCCCTGGCGATCAAAAGTGAGCTGAACCACCCTGGCCGAGGGCGCCACCCGCACGCCCGCTGCAGCGGCCGCCACCAGCGGCTCGGGGGCAAGTTTCTCGACCTCCGGCACCACCAAATCCGGCTTGACCTCGGCAATCAGCGCTGCGAGCTTCGTCGCATCCGCCATATCCAACACCCGCGACTCGGGAGCAACTTGCATGGCCGGCGCTCCGGCGTAGGAATCGCAGGCCACGACCGGACACCCCAGGCGTTGCAAGGAAATCGTCAACTCCTTGCCCAGTTCCCCGGAACCAAGCAAAAGAACCTTCACGGGCAGAGTCAAGGGGAAAACGCTCATGAACCCAGTCTACCGCTCGCTTATATGCCCGTAACCAGAATTACAGCAAATCGGTCATGTCCTCGGTGTAGAGCAGGCTGAAATCGGGGATGACGGAGTGGGCAGGGGGAGCAGCTGTGTCGGCGGCAACTGGGTGGGCTGCGGTGGTGACGGGTGCGAAGACCAGGGTGTTCAGACGTTCGACCAGCGCGGGGGGTCGTTTGACGTTTTCGTTGATTTTCCCGGCGTTTAGTTTGGTGACCAGATGCTGGGTTTCGGTGTTTTCCAGAACACGTGCGGCTTGCCGGACTTCCGGGCTTAGCGGGGATTCCACCGGGATGGGGGTACCGAGCAGCACCCGACGCGGCAGCGTGACCCCGCCATCCAACGCCCGCCACCACAAATACGGCAGCGAGGAATTCAGCACCACGGCTGCCCGGTCGCGACTCACCGCATCCGGAAAATACAACTTTACCTTCGAGCCGCGCTGCAAATCCCGGTACACCGCCGAAATATAGTATCGTGGCGTAGTCGCCACCGTGAGCGCATACGGGGTTTCCCCCGAGGCCAGCAAATCCCGCAAAGTAGTCTTGACCAGGGATAGCTCTTGCCACAAGGGACGTAAGTCCGCCGGCAGTTTCACCCACTCCCCCGTCGGTCCTTTTTCCCGGGGTACCAACAGCTCGGGGGCAAGTTCAAAAATCCGAGGGCGGTTGGCGCTTTTCCACCGCAAAATCGGGGTAATCGACCACTCGCGCTGCCCTGGGCTACACACGGTTATCGCGGCGCGCACAAAGTTTGTGCTCGACGTATTACTGGAGCCGAATTTATAGCCCCTAAACAAGGTATCCGGCACATTATCGAACACAAACACCCGCCCGCCCAGTTGTTCACGCTCCAGGATGCCACGCAAGACCGCGAATTTCGGGACACACAGATAGGACGCAGGAGTTACCGCGATAAAGCCTCGACTGGTTTTGGCGATTTTTTCCAAGAAATACGCGAAATATTCCCGGCTCGCGGCGCATTCCAGCCCGGGGGATTCTTTCGCGCGCGCATACGGTGGGTTGACGATGACGAATTCATGAGGTGT
>NZ_GG668519.1:308110-313434 GCF_000160615.1 Mobiluncus mulieris ATCC 35243
GGGAAAATCGCGGGATTGCGCCGCCATAAACGCCGCCGCATCGTCCGGGGTGAAAAACTGCCCCGCGCTACGGCGGCGGCGGCTATCCAAGGTCGCCAACAAAGCCTCGTAACACACCGCAATTTCCCCGATGCTCAAGCCTTCCAGCGGGTTCGTGTCGGCTCCCGATACCTCGCTTCCCAGAGGTTCAGCACCCGACACCTTGTCTCTCAAGGACTTGGCTCCCAGCGATTTGGCACCTAGCTGCGCTGCTCCCGGGGGGGTGACACCGATATCCAACAGCTCGCCCCCTGGAGGTTCGTCTCCCAAAGGTTCAGCGTCTAGCGAGCCGATATCCTGCGGCTCAGTCCCCAAGATTTCAAGCAAATCACTGGCTAAATCTGGGCGCTGCCGGGTTGTCCGCGCCGCCACCGCGCGCAGCCAGTTTCGTCGCGTCTGGGTCTTGGTGGGTGCTTGCAACCGGGCGATAACCCGGGTAACTGCCGTGGGGGAAAATCGCCTTTCACCCGTACCGATACCTGTACCGACATCCTCCCTTGCTACCAAGCACGACCTCCCCCAGCAAAATTTTAGCTGCCAGCTATTTTTAGCATACCCCAGCCAAATCCATTTGCGGCCTCATAATTCTCACTCCAAGAGTGCGCCATAAATTTATGCCAGCACCTCATGAAAAGGCCGAGCCTAGCGCATCTCTTTTTTCCCGAAACATACCGTAGAAAGGTATAGCGCGGCGAGACCGAGCCCGGTGGCACAAGGCAGAAAAGGGAATAAGTCAAGAGACGAGACTCTCACATTGTTTTGATAATCCGCCATCGCCGTAGCTATCAAATAGCCACCGTAGCAATAGGGGTAGAAAATCCACAGCGGCGTATTCGCCACCAGGATTCCCGGGATTACCAACAACAGGTTGATGCCGATACTCAACACCGGGCGGTTGAACACCACGGCTATCAGCCACATAAGAGCCACACTGGGAATCATCGCGAAAAACAACCCCGTGCATTTGCCCAGCAGATAGGCCACGGGAATCGCCTGGGACACCCCCGCCGCGTGGGCGGTAACCAAGCCCGCCACCAGGAATACCACCAGATAGATTAGCATCTCGAGGAACAAGAAAGACAGCACTACCACGAATTTAGCCAGATTCAGCTGGCGGCGGCTCACGGGCAGGGCGAGCATTTTCAGAATCCCGTTGTGTGCCGATTCACGTGCCGCTATCAAGACACACACCACAATCATAGAGAACGGCAGTAAATAATAGGCGTACAGCAGACAGCTTTGAATAAACATCGCTGCCCAAGCATCCTTGTATTCCGGGGTCAAGTACATACGCAGGCTGGAAACACCGGAAATAATTACCACCACGGGGGCAATAAATATCAGTGGAATAATGAAAGACCTTTTTACTTTCATAAATTCAATTGCGAGTAAAGACGTAAAACGCACAACTAGCTCCTTTCATTCATAGGCTTTGTATTGGGATAGCACCAGCCCGAGGCCGCCAAACAAGACGGTTTCCACAATCGCGATGGCAATTACCAGCGGATTTGGCACGGCCGTAGTAGTTATAGCCGGTTGAAAAACTGCCACAAAAGGATGCCCCAGCCAAATGGGAGATTTAGCGGTGGCCAGGGCGATGCCGCTGAGGAAGCCGGCTACGCCCACCCCGAGCGGCACCCATATATTGGTAAAACGCGAGGCCACCAGCAGCATCAGCGACACAATTGGCAGGGTCGCCAGGAAAGTGTAGGCCGCAAAAGCCACCAGCGCCGCCACGTCGAAGGCTCCGGACGGCAGGTAACGTAGGCCCACCAACGCGATAGCGGCGTATTGAATCACCCACGCCGCCAGCAAACCGGCGGCGATAATGACGAATTTCCACAGGAAAATCTGTCCGCCGGCCAGGGGTAACACGCACAGTTTTCGAATCGCATTGCCACTAAACTCCAGGTAATAGGCCAGGCAGGCGGCCACCACGATGCCGAAAATATTAAGCACGCACAGCACTCCGTAGAGTTGGGTCAACAGCACATCCATGGGCGCCAACGGTAAAGCCAGAAGTTGACTCCCGCGCAGCCCGAAAAGCAACGCCGCATAGCCCGCACCCAGCCAACCAACCACCAGCAGTGCCGTCAACAAACCGGTGCGCCGCTGCTTGTACAGTTCCACGCCCAACGCCTTCATACCCCTCATAGCAGTGCCCTTTCCCGGTGGGTCGCATTGTCGTTTTCAATCATGGCCAGGAAGGTGTCCTCGAGACTGCTCTCGGCTAGCCCCTCATGAACTGCGAGCCCTCGCAGCGCTTCCAGGCTCCCCTCAAAGAGCATTCGCCCGTGGTTCAAAATCCCGATATCTTGAGCCATCAGCTCGACCTCCGCGAGTAAATGCGAGGTGATTAGCACGGTGCAGTCGTAGCGGCTTGGCAGCGAGGTCACCAAATTGCGTATCTCGTGAATACCAGCCGGGTCGAGCCCATTGGTCGGCTCGTCCAGAAACAGGATCGGTGGTTTTCCCAGCATTGCCCCCGCGAGTCCCAGGCGCTGTTTCATGCCCAGGGAATATTTCCGCGCCAAGCGCCCACCGAACTCGCGCAATCCCACCAGTTCCAGAGCCTCATCCACGCTGGAGCGCGGCAGATCTAAAATACGCCTGATGATTTCAAGGTTTTCCCGTCCGGTCAGATTCGCGTAAAACGACGGTGATTCAATAAACGAACCGATAGAGCGCAAAATCTCTATCCGGTCTGCGGGAAAGTGTTTCCCGGCAATCTCGAAACTGCCGCTGGTGGGCTTGGTCAACCCCAGCAACATCTTCATGGTGGTTGATTTGCCCGCCCCATTTGGCCCCAGAAACCCGTAAATACTTCCCGGACGAATATGCAAACTCACGTCACTAACGGCAGTGAAGTCCCGGTAAATCTTGGTCAGATGATTGGTTTTCACGATGTAATCCATGACTGTTCCTTTCTGTCGAATCCAAGTTAGCGCGCTGACCTGGCGGGAAAATGGCGTGGGGATGGCGCAAAAATGACTTTTAGCTGACTTTTAGCTGACATGGCGGCTAGCGGTACGTCGCGTCTCGCGGGGGTGGTACGGTAGGTGGCGTTGTCGAATTCATGAGGAGCCAGCCCCGTGTTACCGCAAAGTTTTAAAGACCGCCGTATCCTGATCGTGGATGACGAGCCAGATATTCTTGAACTGGTGCGCACTACCTTGGAAAACGAGGGTTACACCCAGGTGGAAACGGCGAGCAGTGCCCGCGCTGCGGGACAGATTCTGCGCACCACGAAACCAGAGGCGGCAATCTTGGATGTGATGCTGCCCGATGGGAATGGTTTTGTGCTTTGTGACGAAATCCGTAAAACCCGCGATATTCCAGTGATTTTTTTGACTGCGCGGGACGAACCCACCGACAAATTCCAGGGTCTGGGAATGGGCGCGGATGACTATATCACGAAGCCTTTTTATCCCGAGGAACTGGCATTGCGCCTGGCGGCGGTACTGCGCCGGTGCTATCCAGAGGACGTGGCGGAAAGCAATCGCGTGGAAATCGCAGCTGGCACTATTGACTTCGATTGTGCCGTGATGATACGCAGCGACGGTGGGGAGATTGCGTTGACCGCCAAGGAATGCACTTTGTTGCAAGCTTTGTGTCAGAATGCCGGGCGAATCGTGACCACCGATAGACTCTGTATAGCCGGGTGGGGCGAGAACTATTTCGGCTACGAGACTTCACTGTTGTCTCATATTCGCCGCATTCGCGAGAAAATCGAGGCCAACCCGTCCGCGCCAGTGACCCTGCTGACCGCGCGCGGACTGGGATACAAACTGTTGGTAAAGGAAACCTAAGATGGCACCATTTCACCAAATTCTGCGCCGTTTCGCGCTCGGTTTCCTGATTACCCTAACGGCTTTAGTGGCTACCAGTGTGACCCTTTATGCAGTCTATATGCACACCATAGTAAACCGTCTGCTCGAGCCTGCGGTGCCAAGCGTGCTGGCTCAGACCGCCGACTCCCTTAAATTAAAAGGGGGTGAATATGAGCTGGCACCCGCTGCCCGCCAGCAGCTCATGAAAGCCGCAGCCTGGGCGATGCTACTCGACAAACAGAGCGGGGAAGTCACTTGGCGCTACCACGTCCCTCCCGAGATTCATACGCGCTATACCTTGACGGATGTAGCGAAGTTTTCGCGCGGCTACCTGCAAGATTACCCGGTTTTTACCTGGGAGCACCCCGGGGGGCTGCTGGTGGTGGGCTATCCCCGGGATAGCTTTGCTAAGCAACTTTCGAACTACATTCCCACAGCCGCCTACCAAAGTTTGATACCGTTTTGGGCGGTATTGATACCAGCTAATCTAACGGTATTGTTCCTGTTGTATTTCGGGGCGCAAAAACGCCTGGGACGAGCCGTGACTCCGCTGGTAGCGGGGATTGGGGAGCTCTCGCGGGGGCAAACTGTGCAGCTCGCGGAGCGCGCACCTTTTTCCACCTTGGCGCAAGAGATTAACACAGTTTCCGCCGCGCTCCAGAAACGCGACACGGCGCGAGCAAATTGGATTGCCGGGGTTTCCCACGATATTCGCACTCCCCTGTCAGTGATTATCGGATCCGCCGCCACCCTCGAGAAAACCACAGAAAACCCCGAAGTGGCCCAGAAAGCTCGCCAGATTATGGCGCATGGGGAGCGGATTAAAAACTTAGTCAATGACTTGAATTTGGCCTCGCGTTTGGATTACGAAATGCAGCCGCTGCGCCTGGAGTCGGTGCCGGTAGCACCCCTGTTGCGCTCGATTGCGGCGGATTTCTTGGATCGGGGTTATGACGGCCTGTATGACATTGCGTGCGAGATTGATTTTGCCAGTGATATTTGTGTCACCGGGGATGCCTCCTTGTTGCAAAGAGCGGTGGAGAATCTGGTCACTAATGCGATTGTGCACAACCCGCAAGGATGTCAGATACGCTTGGAAGCCCGGATGGCACCTCATGAAATCATCATCACCATAACCGATAACGGCACCGGGGTGAGCGCTGAGAAACTGCGCCAGCTGGAAACCCGGCCACATTACTGGCACTGTGATACGCCAACCGAACAACCTCAGCATGGGCTCGGGTTGCTGCTGGTGAATCAAATCATTGCTGCCCACCACGCCACCATGCGTCTGTCTGGCCGCGAGGGTGGCGGTTTCGCCGTCGAACTGCACCTATCGCCATCCGCCCCGCCGCCTTCATGAGGTTTGCGTACCAGAGTCTAGGGATTTTGCTTAAAACCCGAGTTTTTCCCATCGGCGCGTTTGTCCCGAATCCGTTACGTTTTCATGAGGTG
>NZ_GG668519.1:313678-319752 GCF_000160615.1 Mobiluncus mulieris ATCC 35243
AGGAAAATCGCGGGATTGCACCGCCATAAACGCCGCCGCATCGTCCGGGGTGAAAAACTGCCCCGCGCTACGTCGGCGGCGGCTATCCAAGGTCGCCAACAATGCCCCGTAGCACACCGCGATTTCCTCAATACTCAGGTTCCCCAAGGGGTTCGCCTCGTTTCCTCGCAACTCAATCCCCAAAATTTTCACCAGTTCGGCGGCTAAATCTGGGTGTTGCCGGGTTGTTCGCACGGCCACCGCGCGCAGCCAGTTTTGCCTAGTTTGGGTCTTGGTGGGGGCTTGTAACCGAGTGAAAACCCGGGTAACCGCCGGGGGAAAACCGCCTGTCATCTGGACTGACGTCTGTGCCGATACCGTCCACTGTGACCAAGCGCAACCTCCCCTGGGCGAAATTTTGCTATAAGCTATTTTTATCAAACATCGTCAACCCAGTACCGCAGAATGCGGACTCTAAATTCAAGTTCGGCATTCATATGGGGGTACCTGTAATTATGGCGTTAACGCCGGTGAACACCCCCTAGAAACCAGCGGAAAAATGAGAGACAGTTGGGCGACTTGCATCGTCCTCACCTCGCCAAAATTATCCTTGAATCTCACCTACACACGATGGATTTGAAGGCTACAATTGACCAGAAACCACGTAAAATCAGCGATTGACTGGAAACTCCGGCAAGTCCCTAACAGCGGCATCTTCCGACACACCGAGAACTTGCATTTGAGATGGATGTGGTGTAAACTTAAAATTAAATATCAGTGTCGATAATTTCCTTGAAGGAATGTGAGAACCATGTTAGCTGTCCTGGGATCCGTCGGTCTGACGATAGTGGCTCTGGTGTTTTTTGTAGAGTACATGAAGGCCAGAAACCGGACGCTGCCCCTGAATCACGCTGTTGGACTGAGAACCAAAGCAATCATGCGTAATGAAAGCACTTGGGCGGAAACTCACCGACGTTACGCGCCTATCTTTTTAATTGATGGCTTGCTATTTCTTTTTGGAGGGTTGTATTTAGGAGCATCCGTTGTATTTACAAAGCTGAGTGATAGCGCGAATTACGTTGTTCTCGCAGCTTGTTGCCTGGTTGTTTTGGTAAATATTTCTATTGGTCTCAAGGCAACGCATTTCGCGCGTGGTCTTAACGAGTAATGTGGGATAAAAATGAGTGTTAATGAAAATGTCCTAAAGTTAATTTCTCTGCGTGAAGAAGTTTTGCGGACAGATGAAACAAAGAGAGCCTTCGAAAACAGCCCGAGGCTTTGGCAACCACCGACATATCAAACCCGACGTTAGGCTGCTGATTTTCCAAAAAACGGTCAATCTCGTAGCTAGTCATCTGGTGATTCCCATCGCCGATACGTATGTACGAGCCGTTTACTCGCCCAGATTTCCGCACATAACAGGGCTTTTCACTGTTGGAAAGTTCTGGGATATTTGCTATTAAAACCTGATTGCCCTCGTAAAGCATAATATGAACATCCGCCGCTACCGCAGGTTGAACCGCCTTCCTGACAATTTGGGAGACCCCATCTTGGAGAACTTTAATATCCAAGTCAGGAACCGAAGTGAAGTCTTTTTCCGTTATCCCTAAAATAATGGTTCCACCCGAGGTATTAGCAAAGGCAGAAACTGTTTCCGCCAGAGAGCTAGGCAAACCGCCCTTGGCTGTTTTCAGCTCATACTCCGCGCAATCCGTACGAGCCAGACGCATCTTCGCAACGGCTTGTTCCAGTTCTGTGTCATTCGTAATCGTCACGAGCAGGACTTCTTACCACTCATACACGTTAAGCTACTTAGGTTACCTTCCAGACAACACTTTTACCTTACCAGAGTATTGCAGGTAAAATACGCCATACATCGCCACAGTTTACATCAGGTCCAATAATCTTACCTAGGTAACCTAGGAGGCTATTCCTAGGTTACCTAGGTAGTTCCCGGAGTTTGTTCCCAGATTCATGAGGCGCTATCGGGGTGTGTCCACAGGCTAGAAATCGGCAGCAGGTAGTTTCCGGGGGCAATCTTGAGGCTTTGTTCGCCAAGATAGAGCACGACTCGCGCGACTACCCGGTCGCCGGGGATAAGCTGTTCAAGTTTAGCGAAGGTACCTTTGGGCACGCTCAGGCCAGATTTCACCTCTACCAGAATCAGCCTGCCATCTGGCAGTTCGATGACAATGTCAACTTCCTGGTCACGGTGGCGATAATGATACAGGTCAAAAGGACTGGCGGTCCATTCGCGTTGTTTACGCAGCTCCCCGGCCACAAACTGCTCGGTGAGCGCCCCGAAATATTCCATGCCTCCCACCAGCCGGGATTTCTCTACCGTCATCCCCACCGAGACAGCAGCCAAACCCGAATCCACCAGACTCACCTTGGGACGACGTATCACCCGTTTACTGATACCCACACCCCAAGCCGGCAACGCTTCTACCAGGTACATCGCATGGGCTAAATCGAAATAACCTCCCAGGGTTTTCTCCGAGACACCCAGATGGCGAGCCATTTTCGCCGCCACGTATTCGCTGACGCCCTCAGCGGCAAGCAGTCGCAGCAACTGGGGCAGTTTTCCGGGAAAATCCCCACCCGAAAGTTCCTCGGCATCCTTGGTGACTATGGATTGCAGATATCCGTTGAACCAGCGTTGTCGCGAAGCCGGGGTGCGACGCGACAAGGCCAGGGGGTAACCTCCACTGATAATGCATTCACGAGTGGCTTCCGGGGATTCGGCCTGGATCCTGCCCGGCGCTCCGGCCAGAATCCAGGAGACCCAGTCCTCCGGAGTGCGACGTTGCTGTAATTCCCCCATGCTTAGCGGACGTAAAGTCAGTATTTCTGCCCGCCCCGCCAGGGAATCCCCCGTGGTTTTTAGCCGCAAAAAATCCGCCGACCCGGTGATAAGGAATTGCCCCGGTCGCCGGTTTCTATCAACCGCCATTTTCAACGCCAGCGTGAGCGTGGGTTCGCGTTGCGCCTCGTCAAGCACCAGCAACCTCCCCGGAGCTTGCCCCACGAAACCACGCGGGTCACTTCGCGCCAAGGCCGCCACATCTGTGTCATCGAGAGAGACACTCCAAGCATCACACCGCTCAGTCACCTGCCTTGCCAGCGTGGACTTCCCCACCTGACGCGCCCCTTGAATCACCACTATAGGTGATTCATCCAACATCTCCCCCAACAGACCGGAACAATGGCGTTTGACCTCGGTATTTAACGTGAACATAGCCTAAATTATACCCCATGATTCCGGATTTACCATCCTAATACTTCCAGATTTACCAGCCAATAACTTCGAGATTTACCTACGAAAAATTCCGGATTTACCACATCATAGGTTCCAGATTTATCGCCTTATCCCTCCCAGTTTTACCCGGCTAGCGGGAGCGCAAGTTCCGGCTAAAAGTAGCGTAGAATTACGGCTAAAGGTTGCACAGAACCTCGACTAACAGTAGACCAGCACCAGTTTTTGCTGTAAAAGCACTCGACACAGTTTTTGCACATTTCGCTACCGCAGGTGACTCGGTTTATGTTTTCATGAGGCGCCATTCGGGGATTTACGTGTAAATCTGTGGCAAGCGCCTCATGAAACAGGGGAAACAGCGAGGAACAGACTTAGATGACCTTCACGACCCCTACCTCTACACTGCGGCTTCGCCGCTTAAGGCGCGACGTCGGCGACGGCAAATCGTTACTGTCGCTTAACCACCTTCGCACTGCGAGCGCATGGCTCACGCGGCTTTAGCCGCTGCCATGCGCCGACTCATGGCCTGCTCGAAGTCGCGGGTGCCCTTGAAGACCTCGTGCAGCCACGGGTTCACACCCTGCTGCTTCGCGCGGTACAGGATATAGCCCAGCGCCAGGATATTCGCCACCAAAGCCACCAGAGACACCCACAGGTTCACCTGCGGGTTATTCACCGAGTTAGTCGAAAACACCGAATAATCTTGGAATACGGGAACCACCTGGGCAAACATGCACCAAATCGCCAGGGTGTTCGCTCGGTTTTGAATCCAGCCACCCTTGTTCCACAACGCATTCGCCACCGTCGGCGCCAACAACAACGCGAAACCACAATACCAGGCGTGGGTCGGCAGACAGTTATAGGTGTAACAGAAGTTCCACAGGTCGTAGGACACGATAAACACCCAGGTCATATCCGGCCACAACATATCCTTGTTGCCTTTAGAAGCATAAATCCCGAACCAGCCCGTCATACACAAAATGTTGAGCAGCCCGGCAATACCGTTGAACACATTGTGCCACCCACCCATCAAGGTAATACCCTCGACCGAAACAAAAGTCGTGCCCCAAGCACGAATCGCGCTTTCAAAATCGGAGGCCACCGCTATCAAGATGTTAATTGCCACAATCACGAAAGGGAAACACTTGAACCAGTGCGCTTTACCCAGGCTCCCCCAGTGGTACTTCAACACCATAAAACCGATACACCCGGCCGTCGCCGCATAGAGTTTCGCATAGTGGAACCACGAACCCATGTGGATATACGTGGGGTTATTCAACGCCCAATCTGCGCCCATGGCCGCACCGACATAAATCGCCACGAAGTACACCGTCAGAATCGCGGGCACCACCAGGAAACAGAACACGCCGCCCCACTTGGAACGCCGGGCGATTTCATTCATAACAATCAAACCGACAAACACCATCACCCAGCCAATCCACTGAAAAATGGCATTTTCACCGTAAACATCGAACAACATAAGGGCTCCTCCTTTGCAGCTCCCGAATCTTGTTTACACAATTCTACGATTTGTAACACCTGACGCCAGGGACTTTGGGACTATTCAGGCTACGTGGCAGAAATCCGGGAAAATTTGAGGGTGAGGCACCACTATTTTGGCTCCCACCCTCATTTTTTCACTAATTTCTGCCAACATGGTTTTATCAATGCCAAATCCCACGATTCACGGGCAAACCCCTGGAAGGAACGCTTCCAGTCCAGGGCAAGCGCCTCATGAATCCGGAGGAACCCGGGGGAACAAGGCCAAAGAAACCATCCGCTACACTTAGGTTATGCAGATTTTGGTGGTGTGTACGGGTAACATTTGCCGCTCGCCCATGGGCGAGATTGTGTTGCGGGATTACTTGGATCGCGAGGGACTAAACGAACCCATGGTAACCGTGGCCTCGGCCGGAACCTCGGACGAGGAACACGGACACGGCTTGGATCGTCGCGCCGCGCAAGTATTGCGGGAAGCCGGGTATCCGCTCCCCCGCGAGCACTTTGCACACCGCGCGACTGCGGCCGAACTGCGGGAATCCGGGTTGATACTGGCCATGACCGTGGGACACGCACGCTTGTTACGGGAAATGCTGGAGGCTGCGGGTGAAGATACCCGCAAACTCCACTTGTGGCGCGAATTCGACGGGACAATTCCCTTTGCGCCGGGCGGGGTTTTCGGGGAAGGCGGAGTGCTGCCAGCGCCTCATGAACCCGGCAAAAACCCCACCCAACGCCCCAAACGCAAGCATTATTCCGACCAATACAGCTCGGATGGAGACTACGACGTGCCCGACCCCTGGTACGGCGGCCTCGACGGGTTTTACGACACCCTCACCGTGGTCGAAGCCGGCGCCACCGGCATAGTCAAGTACCTGCGCCGCCGCTAAAACGGATTCTATTGAATCCCACACGCGCACCCTTCAGGGGATAACAACGCCTTCCAGTCACGAGGGAACCCCAGATGAGACCGCCCCATATACGGTTGATACAGTTGGATTATTCCTTCTAATCGGCTAATCTCTTTTCGCCAGCTATGCTGATTGGGATGCATCCGGGACAGCATGTAGAGCTGCGAAAAAAGGCTGTTGTCCATTTTCCAACGGACATCTCTAGGCTGGCGGGGTACAGTGGTAAAACGCCAAAAATAAAGCCTAGTGTAGTGAGCACACTTGTTCCGTAGCTCGGTAAAGGCACGCAACCACGATTCGAGTTGTTGATCTCCCGTGTTGAAAGCAACTCTGGCGATACGCTTGCGATCTTGGCGCTTCAAATCTGCGTAGGTAAAGGACAGCATACCCGTTGAAAAGAATTCGATAATCACCCAAATCGGGAAATG
>NZ_GG668519.1:320164-322327 GCF_000160615.1 Mobiluncus mulieris ATCC 35243
AAACCCAGGTGGCACGAACCGCAAAAACCGCCCGGGGTGACTATTGAATCACCCAAACCCCTAAGCCCGTCTCATTCCAACCTTGAGCCCCCGGCAAGACACACGGTTCGATGTTTCTCGTCGAAGTGCCGAATTACTAATCACCCAACCAAATCTGGCTTTCTTTCCAACCCGATTGAAGTCCCATACGCGTCTGGTCAATCGCGGGATGTTCTGCCAGCAGATCCTCGAAACGCTGCGGCCAGTGCGTGCTGGGTGCCACGCGACGCAACAAGTACCGCAGAATCATCACCACTGCGCCAATCTTGCGGGAATCGATTTCATACGGTTCATGCCACCGGGGGTCATCGCGCGGAATCATTGGTTGCGTGCCTAGCATACGGTTCCACAAACGCCCGTGATGAGCACAAATATTGCGCACTGTGTTCAACGTCATCAGCCAGGACTGCAACACTGCAGGCGCTACCCCAAGGTGAGCCGCCACCCGCCGACGAACCTCCACCGGAGCACCCCTATACAGCGTCAAAGTCATCCCAAAATCCATCAAATTAACCAGCATCCAGTACGGAGGCAATTTGTGTTTATCCCCATACACGTCACGAAAATGCACGGCAAAAGGCTCACGCGACCGCAAAAAAGCATGCCTACATTTATTCAAGAAATCCTCATGTTTGCTGCCACTAAGCCTGGGAAGACTGGTCGGATCTAGGTAGCCAAACGGTCCACCCGCCTCGGAAAGCAGATACGCCATCTGAGTCCGGATAAAAACCTCGACCCGTTCCACGGCATCGAACACAACCAGCCGTAGCTGCCGGTCAAAAACGTATGTTTCCCAAACCTTGTCCAAGGTAGCCCCGGGACGGAAAACATCACCGCTCCTAAACGGATACGTATAACCACTCAGCCGGTAATAACCCGTATCAAAAAGCCTTTGTAACAGCGCTTCGCGGTCAGCCACCAGCCCGCGTGTCAACAACAAGTCAGCCTGTTGCTCGAAACTCAGGTGCTGCTTCGTATACTCCACGTTGCCTCCAGAAAAGTAAAACCGGCCGTTGAGCTTGAATCAGAGGCCGGCCGGTGTACTGCTACTACTGTACCCCATATCCTCGCGTACATGCACAGTTTCGCACCCACCAATAGTGGGGTTACCCTTGTTTTGTTGGCATTAGTCTTAGAAGTTCTGCGGGGGATTCCGGGGACTGAGTATGCAGGTAGCACCACCAGGCTATAGCGCGGAGTTGATGGTTTATTCCCATACCACGATGCGCCCTAAGGACGCTTCTTAGCTGCGTGTTTACTCCGCCTTCGATAGGGTTATTAGTCCTTGGCAGACACCCAACTCTCTCATTGTCGGAGTATAAATCTGGTTCCAGAAACGTGAACATTTCACCTTTCTTGATAAGGCGTATTAGCAGGTTACGGGCTTTAACCAGTCGTTCATGAGTATCAACATACTTCCCCGTGTCCGTAAGAGTTTTCTCGGCCAAGAAATCCTCATACTTCTTCGTCCAGGTATAGAAATCTACTATCCACTTGTCCCTGTCTATAGTGGTCTTCACGGCTAGAAGTTGTTTAGCCAGCCGGTAGAGTTCCCTACCAGCAGGACTTTTTGACTTGGTAGAAGTGTAGGACTTGATGTTACAAAACACGTGGAACAGGCATCTTTGTACTCTAGTAGTTTTCCAGCACGCCCGCCTGGCCGAGGCGAAGCCCGTGCCGCCATCACATAGCATTAGCTGGGGTGGGGGTATCTTGCTGAGCAGGTCTTTATAGGCCTGTGTGGTTTCTTTCCGGGCAATATGCCACCCCACCACGTGCCTATCAGAGTAGGCTATCAAAACCACCACAATCCGGCGTAGATATATTCCATCAACATGAATAACACGGTGAGCCTCCCCGTCCGGAATCCAGATTGGCCATAATTCCCACAGCCTAGCGGCTTTCCGTCTGAACGTGCGGCCTTGTCCTGGTAAGTCGCGGTGAGTGTTTTTACCCAGGATAAACTCCAGGAAAAACGTTAAGTCCCGTGCTGTCACATCGTTGCCCCACCGGCCAGTAATCCGGCATTCTGGGCAGCGCCAGCGCTGCACTCCGCGTTTATCGTGGCCATTCTTCACCATTGGTTTCCCACACTCGGGACAAGCTTTCCTATTCGTTTTCATA
>NZ_GG668519.1:322736-418984 GCF_000160615.1 Mobiluncus mulieris ATCC 35243
TGAATTTGCTGTTCAAGTGGCAGTGGCGGCTTCAGCTCCACGGATTTCCTCCAGACATGAACGTCTCCCCTGGGACACATCGTTGAGAGGTGCGGGGAGTCCTGTTATTTAAATATTACCAGAGACTGCGAACGAAAAGAACCGTAGGGTTTTCAGTGCGCGAGCACCCCAGACAAGCGCCTCATGAACCCGGCAAAAACCCCGACCACCCCAACAAACCCGGCAAACGCACCCACTATTCCGACCAATACAGCTCGGATGGAGACTACGACGTGCCCGACCCCTGGTACGGCGGCCTCGACGGGTTTTACGACACCCTCACCGTGGTCGAAGCCAGCGCCACCGGCATAGTCAAGTACCTGCGCCGCCGCTGATTGGGCGACTTCATGAGGTGCCATCCGGGAATCGGGACGCAATTTCTGGGATTCCGCTCAAATTTATTAGTATTTAGTGCGATGCGTTGGCGGCAGATTCCAAGTGGCCACTCATGAACCGAGACAACCACCCGCCACGCGGAAAGTAAAGGAACAGCCTTGGAAAACCGAGACACCTCGTTAGCCCCCCACGCACACCGCTTCGCTACCCACTGGGGTTTTATTCTGGCCTCGGTCGGGTCAGCCGTCGGCATGGCCAATGTCTGGGGTTTTCCTTATAAAATTGGCAATAACGGCGGGGGCACGTTCCTGTTGATTTATATTTTCTTTGTCCTGCTGTTTACCTATGTCGGCCTGCCCGCCGAGTTCGCCAACGGACGCCGGGCGCGGACCGGGACACTGGGGACGTATCGGGCGGCTTGGGCGACTCGCGGGGACACGGCTGGGAAGATTGGCGCTGCCCTGGGGTGGCTGCCACTCGCGGGTTCGCTGTGTATCGCGATTGGTTACGCGGTGATTGTGGCCTATGTGGCCAAGGCTCTGTTCGATTCCCTGACCGGGGAACTAATGGGCGCCAACACCGAAAAATGGTTCGAGGGCTTCGCCTTGCAGGGATTCTCGGTGGTGCCCTTTCACGTGATTGTGGTGATTGGCACGCTGGTGACCCTGTTCCTGGGGGCGAAAAGCATCGAGAAAACCAACCGCATCATGATGCCGGTGTTTTTCGTGATTTTTGTTATCTTGGCGGTGCGGGTGGCGTTTTTGCCGGGCGTGGCGCAAGGGTACTTGTTCATGTTGACTCCGCGCTGGGAGGCGCTGGTAAACCCCACCGTGTGGGTGTGGGCCATGGGTCAGGCCTTCTTTTCGCTTTCGATTACGGGGTCGGGCATGATTGTTTACGGCGCCTATCTACCTGACGACGAGGACGTGGTAAAGGTTTCCCAGCGCACCGGGTTTTTTGACACGCTCGCGGCGGTGGTCGCCGCCTTGGTGATTATCCCGACTTGTTTCGCTTTTCAAACCGACGTGGGGGCGGGCCCGGGCTTGCTGTTTGTGACGCTCCCGGCGATTTTACAAAGCATTCCTTTGGGGCAGCTGTTCGCGGTAATCCTGTACGTGGCCATGATTTTCGCGGGCGTCAGTTCCTTGCAAAACATGTTCGAGGCCGTGGGTGAATCCTTGTTGCATCGTTTTCCGCGATTTAACCGCCCGGCGGTGCTGGTGGTTTTGTGCGTGCTTGCTTTGGGCGCGGGACTGGGCATGGAGGCAATCACGTCTTGGGGTCCGTGGATGGATTTGGTCTCGATTTACATCATCCCGATTGGGGCAAGCCTGGGGGCTATCACCTGGTTTTGGGTGATGCGCCGCGAGGAGTTGCTCCGAGCCATCAATACCGGGGCAGCGCGTCCCCGGGGCAAGTTTTGGCTGACGGTGGGGCGTTTTGTCTATGTGCCAGTCGCGGTGGTGTTGTGCGTAATTGCCCTGTTTGGCCACGTCGCGTTCTAGTTGTTTTTGCGCGCGTAATCGACGGGTTCACGAGGAGCTTGCCGGGATTCCAAGCGCGGGGTTTTACGCCCGGATTTTCGGCTAGCACCTCATGAACCCGAACAGAGGAACAACCGACCCCCAGCAACCGAACAACCGACCCCCAGCGGCTACACCTGTTCCTTCCAGTTGTGGAAGTCCGCACGCGAGGCCGGCTCCAACTGAATCGTGGTGTGATAAATCGAGATTTCGTGGTGATGCTGCAGACAATCCTCAATCTGACCCAGGATTTCTACGGTGTGTCCGTCGTGGAAACACTCGTCTTCCAAGATGACATGCGCAGTCAAAACCGGCAGCCCCGTGGACACGGTGGAAGCATGCAAATCATGCACCGCCACCACGTGTGGCAATTGCAGCAATATAGCGCCTAGCCTATAGAAAATTCAACCTGCCCATTTCGCTACGGTCGGCAAGAGTAAACTATGCGTGCGGCATAGGAAATATATTCATCTCAGAATCTGATTTAGGAATTTCAAACCATCCTAAACGAACAGCTTCATCTGCCACAACATTATTTCCTAAATATGGAAAAGCGGCAGGTGTGTTACCTACAGTACCAGGTATAATTGTTCTGACAACTTTCCATCCGCAAGATGCTACGTCAGGGGAAGTTATGTCGACTACAATCACCCGCATCCCTCGACGCGCAATTTTACTAAGATAAGTTTCCAAACGGCTATCGGGGAGTTGATTTATAGAATCTATATCACGCGAAGGGGGCAGATCTAAAAGCGGCGCTACTTTTTTGACAGCGCGAGGGTCAAGGTATAATTCCTGTTGCACCAAAAGATCATCTACATCTTTTAAATCTGAACGAAAATCGTCTAAGTAATTGCGATCTAGACGCCACCTCTTGTAAGAGCGTCCCGGGAGTAGGCCCTTGTTAATAGCCTGCCAGTGTGTCCCATTGGGGTTATTAAGATCGTGTGCTCCCTCTTGAAGAGTTAGAGCTTCACTCCATGCTTTAAAAGCAGCTTCTTTGACGGTCGAACGACAGGAAAACCCAATATGCACCAGCTTAGAAGTATCATTATGCACGACACCGGCCACTACAGGAATTCCAAAAGTATTGTCTAAATGAATCAGGCTACCACGAAGAGTTTCTTTGACTCCATCAAACAAGTCGCTAAAGTGTCCACGTAAGTTGATGTGACTAAGAGGGTAAGCATTAAGCCACCAGACCATCGTCGCGTGACGTTCTATGATTTCACTAATTCCAGATAAACACGCTTGCTCAAAAGTAGTTCCTGCCGCTACACCTGCGAATGCCGGAAAATTAACACGAGGAGATGTTGCATATTGTTTAGAATACCAATTTACATATACCATAGAAGCAGGAACAAAAATAGGTGAATCATCATCTAAATATCTGCCTTCTACCCACTCAACTGGTAAGTCCCTGTCAAAAGGAGTAAATGGAAAACCGTGTTGCTTATACTGAGACGAGGAGAATAATACCAATTCTCCGGGATTCAGTACCGGTATTCCACGTTGCGATAGCGCCTGATACGACCCCTGTAAAACTGGCTTAAGGTCTATTAGATTCGAGCAATAGCGCTCTATAGATTCACCAATAGCTGCCTGCCGTGTATCTAAAATCAGCCTGTCCTTTTCTGTCTGACTCAAACTATCGGGTATCAATCGAGAACCTTGACAAAATACAGTATTTAGATACCCACCGATTCTGCGTAAATCGCATGTTCGGGCTTGAGTCGTGTGTAGCGTTTTAGGCATATACGATGTGTGCTTTACCTTAGAAATGTGTTTAACAATGCCGTAATCGCTATCGACCACAAAAGTCGACGGGTGGCATTGCTCTATGTTGTTGGCAGTCATAATAAATTTACATGGTAGTGCTGCATGTACTTCCAATTCACCTGCTAAAGATATCTTCCATATGGTATCAACACTGGTGTTTTTTTGTTTATCTACTTCACATTTAGCTATTGATTTTAGCAGCTGAGCAGCTGATTCAAATACGCGCTGCGAAGTTCCAATATATTTGATAAAATTCCCCCACACTGATGCACCCAATTTTGCTTGAAAAGCCTCTATTTCTACGGAATTCGCCTTTTTCCGAACAAGAGAATCTTCATATGAAGCACCGACGCCTTCCCATATAACCGGACCTATATTTAAAAGCGTTGCTTCGTAATCAATTATTATTAGCGAAATACACAAACTTGATATATCTGAAATCGCTTCTGAAAATACCTGTGGAGACTCCTCTCCTCGACACGCTACAAGAATTATGTCATTATCGAACGCGCTATATGCACATTCTCGAATTGAGCTTTCGAGATAATTTGCTACAACCCCTTGTTCACGCAAACAACTAGTAACCTTTAGTGCAATTTCAGGACATCCACAGACGAGGATTTCCGGCTCCTCTAGTCTCTCTATGCTGGTCTCTGCTCCACTAGGTAGCAGTTGACTTATCTCCACGAAGCAGTCGTGCTTGGATAACGCTGCTGCAAGATTCGCACCAAGTGGATTTTCTGACTGAGATTGCTCCGCTTCAGACAACGCCTGAGCAATCTCTGGTGCCCCCATGAAGAGCACTAAATCAGTGCCATCGGCGCAGGTTAAGAGACTTCTTTTACAATCAAGCGGACGCAACTCCGCACAAATTCCCCACATATTTTTCCTTACAGACTGAGTACCTTAATAAGGCGGGGCTAGCCGGACGAGCTAGCCCCGCCTCGAAACCACGCCTCGGGCTATTTCCACGCAAAGGTTTGCGGGGTTGTTCCGTGATGGCAGTGAGGAACTGCAATCTGGTCGGTTCGAATCTCCTCGATTTCAACGATTTCAAGCTTATCCATACTAATCACCTCCTTCCTCTGTTACGAGGTACAACATCCGGTTAGCCAAAATCCCAAAATTAGGTTAGCCTAACCAAGGGCAATATTTGCATATTTTCCAACCCTACGCAAGCATCTAGAGTAAAACCGGAGAGTGGAAATGCCAGTTACAGACATAAGACCAGGTCAAAACCTTGTCAGATATGTTCGAGGAGAAATTAAGCTCTCTGACGGAACCGCCTTCTTTCCATCGTGGCAAACAACCACGCATCCAACCGTGTTCGGAGGATATTTACATGGTTGCGAAGCCTTGATTTGTGAAACATACAACGGGAAAGCGAAAATCTGTAAAACTGGAGAAATTTTCCCATCTGGACATCATCTGCGACCGGTGCAGACATCACCTGGCGCTTTGATTGTACAGTCCGAATCGTTTCTCGACCCCCCAAGCCTTTACCGCGTGGATTTAAACACAGGCAGTGTTATCACGCTCCAGCAGAGCACCCATACCAGCAATCATCTAAACTGTCATTGGATTACCGTAGCCAAATCCCAAGACGATACCCCGATTCCTGTAGACTGCTACGGCACGCCTTCCGAGTCGTGCCCCACAGTTGCGATTGTTTATGGGGGCTTTATGCAGGCTAACCACAGTTTTTACTCCCATGAAATCCGCCGATTCTGGCTTGACCAGGGATTTAACATTGCACTCATACACAGTAGAGGGGGCTACGAGTACGGAAAGGCGTGGCACCAAGCAGGAATCAAGAACAACCGTTACTTAGTGAGAGCAGATGTGGTAGCTGCCCTTCGCCATCTACACAAAGCACAAATTTGTGACCCCAAATTCACCTTTCTTCATGGCATGTCTCATGGAGCACTCGTTGCGGCGATAACCACTATTTATCACCCAGAGCTTGTCAGCCATGTAGTTTGCCGCGTTCCAATTAGCGCAACAAAGAATCTCCCATCAACAGAACAGGGAAAAAATTGGATGAAAGAATATGGAGACCCCCGTACGCAAGACTGGGAAGAGTTCATGCAAAAAGAGGATCCACTGTGCTGTCCAGCCGCGAGGGGCTGCTTAGCCAACACATCTTGGCTGATTACCGGCTACAGCTCCGATGTCATAACCGGTATTTACCACGCGGATTGTCTGGCGGCACGAGCGGAGAGCCTAGACGCTAAAGTGACATATTGGCGTTACAGTGTCGAAGGAGGACATGAGGGGCCTCTCGACCCAGTGGTACGCAGGAATCACGAGCAAAGACTGTGGAAATACCTGAATTATCAAGCAACCAAGCTGTACACATGAAACGGTTACGGGGTCAACCCATGCACGTTATCTCTGGAAACTTAGTCTCTATCGAGACAAGTTGTGCGCGAGAATTGCCTCTGTTTCAGGTCTGAGCAGGCCTAAGAGGATGCAGGCTTCAAAATACAGTCCTCGAACTTGACATTTTATTTAGGTTAGGCTAACCTTGTCTCGGTAGTAGCGTGAAGTCTACTACCTGCAACGGTTATTAATACATTAGGAGCGAGTTATGCTTCATCCGCAGTTCGTTGTCTGGAATTTGAAGCTTTATTCAGATGCTGCTGCCGGTTTGTGATGAGCTCGACATGACACGAAAGGAATTTGAAAAGTGAGTCCGACGAAGAAAATAGTTGCAGCATTAAGTGCAAGTTGTTTGACAGTATCGCTGCTTTCAGGATGTGCTCAAAAAGATACTACCTCCACTACAAACAATGCCACAATGGCCAAATC
The DNA here is from genome assembly GCF_000160615.1 of Mobiluncus mulieris ATCC 35243. Taxonomy (GTDB): domain Bacteria; phylum Actinomycetota; class Actinomycetes; order Actinomycetales; family Actinomycetaceae; genus Mobiluncus; species Mobiluncus mulieris. The sequence continues at coordinate 329,225 of NZ_GG668519.1, forward strand.
CGACACATCGATGCCGATGACGATTAAGAACTGTGGAGTGGAAACGACATTTGATAAGCATCCATCAAAAGTGGTGTCTATGGGCGTAACAGGATTAGCCTACTTAATTGCTGCAGGAGCAGATGAAAACAAAGTTATTGGGAGAGCTAATGAGTGGGGTGAGCAACCTGCAGAGTGGATTTGTGACAGAGCCGATAAAATTAAACTTTTGAGCAACGACCAGCTTAGTATGGAGGGCTTGGTGTCGGCGCAGCCTGATCTCGCTTATGGTGGTGGATTCAGCAGCGAGCAATTATCTCCCCAAGATGTCTCCGCAAAAGGAATACCTGCAATCGTCGATGAGTCCGAATGCCACTATTTCTACAAAGAGCAGCCTCAAAATGAAAGCTTTAACACTATTCTCAGAGAGATTGGCCAAGTTGGGAAGCTACTTAACACTTCTGAGGTAGCAGACAAAACAGTCAAAGACTTAAAAACACAACTCGATAAAATTAAAAAAGATAATCCTGGTAATGGAAGAACTGTTGCCTATGCGTACTATTATGGAGACGCCGATGAGGATTTATTTAGCTACGGAAACCAAGGTGTTATTGGCGAAATTAACAACGCATTAGGTGTCAAAGTTGCGATTGACCCGAATTATCATCCTCACCAAGGAGCCATCGCAAAAGAAGCTTTCGTGAAGTCAGATCCGGACATGATTTTTGTTCTTACGGGCATGGGCGGAGCAACGAAGGAAAGTACCATGGCAAGACTAGAAAAGATTCCAGGTTTCAAAGACTTAAAAGCTGTGAAGAATAACCAGATATTTTATGCCGAATCGGCTATTGGCTATGCTTCACCGTCTGCCATATATGGCACGATTGAACTAGCAAAACAAATCACCAAGTAAGGCGCGTGTTATGGCTGATTTCCCCCTTAGTTTACATCAGGTATCTATCCGCTTTGGCAATTTTATTGCGGTGGATGAGGTATCGTTTGAGATACCTAAAGGTAGGATAGTTGGGATAGCTGGTCCCAATGGATCTGGTAAAACAACATTACTTAGAGCAATGTTCGGTGCTCAACATGTTAACGAGGGGGAAATCAAGGTCTTTGACAAGCCGATTGACACATTACGAACCTCCGAGATAGGTCGCAAAATATCAGTTGTGTCACAATTTGAAAACACCACAGACAGGATGAGAGTGTGGGATTTAGTCTTGCTGGGTAGGTCGCCACATAGGCGTGACACCCAGGGATACTCTAAGGAAGATATGATGATAGCTAGCAATTCTCTGGTGGAAGTTGGAATGTTTGATGCTCGAAATCGTTATGTTGATACTCTTTCAGGTGGTGAGCGTCAACGCATACTGATTGCACGATCTCTAACACAACAAAGTTCATGCATGCTACTCGATGAACCGACTAATCATTTAGATGTGAAGTATCAACACCAAATTTTGGAGTTAATTCGCAGAGTGGCGAAAACAGCTGTAATAATTCTGCATGATTTGAATTTGGTTTCCAGATATTGCGATGAAGCAATAATATTAAGTCGTGGTAGGGTTCATTGTAAGGGGAATCCGAATGAAATTCTTAATACTCACCTCATTAATGAAGTGTATTCAGTAAATGCGAAAGAAGTAGTAGATGACGGTGTTAAACAATTTGTTTTCAGTGGAAATATAAATTAATATAACCTCTTTTATACTCGCACAGCTAAATAACCTTCAAAGTTTAGAAACCTGATTATCGGCAGAATTTTTTGAAATCCTGCTTCATGGAGTAGGTTTAGCATGACATGCTGTGGTTCCGGTTTAATCACACCGTAAACACTCTCAGATTTAGAAAGAACGTGACTTGGAGATAATCCATTGGATATTTTGAATCTGTTATACATCACAGAAGATAAATCCTGAAAAAACGAATCCTCTTGTAATATTTTAGTGTACAGAAAAAACGCACCTCGTTCTTTTAAACTATTATATATCTTACTGAATAATGTAAGTTGAGTCGTTTTGTTTAAAAACTGGCTAGTAAGGAAGTCCACAACATAATCGCAGGTTTGAAGTTCGTAATCTACAATATCTCCCAAGATTATTTCAATATTGTCAAACTGTTTACAGGATTCACGAGCTTTTTCAACCATCTCTATAGAATTATCTATACCAACCCAATTTACTGACTTGGTACGCGAATTGTAATTTGCCAATTTGGTAATTAATTCACCGGTTGAGCAACCCAATTCGTAAGCGAATCCTCCAGGTAGGGTAAAGCAAGAAGCAATTTCTGCTGCCATTCTGTGCCCGTGATCATACAGAGGAACAGACTTACGAACATGAGATACAAACGAATCAGCAACACCATGTTCAAAGCTCCAAGTTCCATTAGTAACCTGAATATCTACATCTACTTGGGCGCCAGACTGCGCAGGTATCTCATAATTTTTCATAGTACAACCTACTTTCGCTGATAAAGTCTAATCATATTTGGCGTTTTATTCGTAAGTGAAATCTTGCCCCATGAACCATATGCTTGTACAAAGTCAAATCCTGCTTCCCCTGCCATTGTATCTAGTTGTTCTGTCGTCCAATAATGAGATGCTGAAGTGTGTACTCTCGGTGTTTCATTATCTCTGAGAAATACATAAGTATTTAACAACAGTTGAGCATCCAAATTTCTCATTTCTCCGGAAAGCACCGCGAGACCTGTATCCATACCGGCAATCTGCAAAGTTCTATCACTAAATTTATATCCTTCATAGTGCATACATTCTATGACAAACAGTCCGTGATTATTTAAATGCTTGTTCACAGATTCAAAGCATCCTCTTACTTTTTCTTCACTCAATAGAGCATGCAAACCCCAAGATACAAAATATACTAAATCAAAATCTTTGTCTTTCAACTCAAATTTTTCTGCATTTCCTACTACCACTTGCACTGCATTTTTTTGATCGTTCTTCTGGAGATAACTGAGCATCGCTGTTGATGAATCTAGTCCAGTAACACGCATACCGCTTTCTGACAACGGTAATGCAATTCTACCGGATCCTACTCCAAGTTCTAGCACTTTTCCGTTAGGCGCTAGTTCCGAAAGAAATTTCACTGCGTCGTTAGTAGTTGGTCGATAAGCAAAATACTTCTGCCAAAGATTAGCCCATTCGTCTCCATATATATATTTATTCATTTCTTCCAAATTCGGTTTCATAAATAACATTTTATCTCCTTCTTATCTTGCATATTTCCTAATTAAGGCCATAAGCATCGGTGTGCCAACAATAGCTGTCAATATTCCTATGGGCATTTCAGCTGGTCTAATAATTATTCGAGCAAAAATATCTGCAATAACTAAAAGTATCGCTCCTGTTAACCCAGCAATAGGTAGGGAAATTCTAGTCATAGAACCTACCAATAATTTAGCTAAATGTGGAATAACTAAACCTATAAAACCAATAGATCCGGTCAGGGAAACTAAAATCGCTACGGTAAAAGCCACGATGCCAAATAGCACGTCACGAAATAATTTCGGGTTCGTACCTAGTGATCTTGCAGAGTCGTCACCTAAATTTAGGACATCAACTCTTCTACCAAATAGAGCAAAAAGTAGCAACGCCACTACAGTTGTGCTCAATCCTATGCCCACATCATTCCATTTAGCCGACGCGAGCGACCCTAATGTCCAGAACATGACTGATTTATGTCCCGCAGCCGTACCGGCCATCAGCGTTACTAAGCTAGTTACCGCAGCAAAAAAGTAGTTAACTGCCATACCGGCAAAGATAATTCTTGTAGGTGTTATACTTCCCCCAGCGCTAGCTAAAAGTGTTACAAGCACAATCGCCACCACAGCCCCCAAGAAGGCTCCTAATGAGACGCCTACTGCTGAATGAAATACACCTGTAATACCGACCACTATTACAAATGCTGCTCCAGCGGAGGCGCCGGACGAGATACCTAGGATATATGGATCGCCAAGTGGATTACGCAGCAAGGATTGCGTAATTAAACCGCAAACACCTAACCCCGCCCCCGCAGTGGCACCTAAAAGCACCCTTGGCGCACGAATTTCTTGAATTACCTGGATATCAGGGGTGCCTGTGTACCTGTCTAAAACAGCACCGTCAAAAAAGGCTCTCAGCCCGTCAACAGCAGTGACCAACGGTATGTCAGTTGCCCCTACTGAAACGCCCAGCAGTATACATAACAACAGAACTAGGGTCAAGGATACTAGCAAAGCCACTCGAAGCTTCCACGTCGTTATCATCCCGATTTCCTTCTCCTTGTAGTTAAATCTGTTGCTATAATGACTCACAGAGCACCGCTGGGGGAAGTTGACAACTCTACTCAGATGTGCAAACCTTAAACTAAGGATAGCTTACCCTTAGTAAATACGCAAGTTTACGGCATCAGGGAAGGAATCGCTTGTGTTTACCAATCAAATACGCATCATGCGTGCCGGTGGAGTGACCGCTTGGCTCCTGCTGCCCTCCATCCTCGCAGGTCTGATTTCTTCAGCTACCTACATCGGCGCTGCTGTGCTCAATGCCTTGCTCTTCACTGAACTACTCACGTCAAGGAATCTCGAGACCATCATCTATTTGATTTCCGGTGTAGCAATAATGCTGATTCTTCGTCCTTTAGCAGATGTTGCCGGCCAGTTATTGCAAAATAGAGCAGGCCTGAAATTAAAGACACGTCTGCGTGGGGCACTGCTAGATAAACTTGACAAACGCGGCCCCATGCGTGCTGGCCTCGGTAGATCAGGGAAAATCCAATCCGTCTTGACCGATGGGGTTGAGGCCATAGAGCCCTACTTCATTAAGTATTTCACCCAGTTAGTAGTTACTCTCGTGACAGCAATCGCACTAACCATCGGCATGGGGCTTATCAGCCCACTGATTGCAATCGTGCTTCTGCTATGTGGCATTAGCATCGTGGCGATTCCTCGTCTTTGGGACAAAGCACTGGCTGAAAGAGGGCAAAGTCACTGGATTGCCTACGAGGATCTCAACGCAGATTTCATAGACGCGATGATGGGAATGTCAACGCTCAAGTCCTTTGGTGCTGCGGATAGATACGGGAAAAGACTCCAAGACCAGTCAACCAGCTTGCTGCAAACCACTCTAAACCAGCTCCGTCTCTCCCTGGGAGAAACCGGTCTCAGTGGAGGAATGAAAGTATTAGGGCCGGCATTAGGACTAACGATTGCAATTTTCCAAATTGGACACCAGCAAATGGAGCTTAGTCAACTCTTCGTTATAACGATGCTTTCAATTGAAATTTTTAGACCTTTCAATACTTTATCTTCATGTTGGCATGAGGCATTCTTTGGAATTTCTGCTTTACCTGCTATGAATGCCATCTTTAGCGCCGCTGATGCTACGCCTCCTGCGAAGCTAACAGAACAAACATCCAAGACGTGTGGGAATATAAGCTTCCAAAATGTTAGTTACACATACTTAGGAGCCAATGAACTTGCGTTAAACGGAGTTAGCTTCACCGTCCCAGCACAACAAATCACCGCGATTGTTGGCTTGTCCGGCTCAGGAAAATCTACAGCACTCGGACTAATGATGGGGTTCGACCAACCTAGTAGTGGCACCATTTCTTTAGCTGGGAACAACCCCAGACAAATTGATATTACAAGAGCTATGACTTTGGTTCCACAAGATCCAATTATTTTCCCTGGGACAGTAAGAGAAATCTTACTTTCTTCCAATCCGTCTGCTACTGAAAAAGAAATGCTAGACGCACTCACCTGGGCACATGCAGTCAATTTGCATCAGGAAAACGCAGACGACGCTTCTTCTGTGTTAAATCTGCGTGTCTTTGAGCATGCCACCAATTTATCTGGAGGACAAAAACAACGCCTTGCCATAGCTCGAGCATTGATTAGAGACACTCCGATACTGATTCTCGACGAGTCAACCTCAGCCCTCGACAGCGATACAGAATACTCTGTGCTAGACGATATACGTCAGGCAAAGCCAGAACTCACAATGCTAATCGTGACCCACCGGATCGATACAGCAGCCAGGACAGACCACGTTATTGTTTTAGGAAATGGAGAGATTCTTTGCCAAGGATTTCCCGCAGAATTGGCAAAAAACCCAGATTCAGCCTGGTCAAAACTCTTACATACACAAATAGTAGAAGGCTAGTAACATGAAGAACACTATAAAAGAAGTTTGGAGCCTAATGTCCATGTTAAGGGAATGCTTTCCTTTATTTATAGCAGCTACCATTGTTACCGCATTTTCCCAGATAACTACTGTTGGTGTTGCTGTTACCTCAGTGGGGATTAGTACCTCGTTTTTTACTAATCAGGATTCTTCCCTCACCGGACTCTTTGCGCTCTTATTTTCCTTAGTACTGGTAAATGCTATTTCCACCTTGTTAGACGTATGGTGGTCTCATGAAGTGGCGTACCGAATTTTACATGTATTTCGGGTGCACATTTATAAGGCTATCAAACGTATCGCACCACTCGGGCTTCAGGGTAAACGCACGGGTGATGTTGCATCTGCCGCTATGAACGATGCTGAAACCCTTGAGTGGTTTTATGCCCATACCGCATCAACTGCAATTTGTGCAGTACTAAATTCAGCAGTATTCATCATAGCTTTATGCGTCCTAATTGGATCAGTTGGTTTAATCATGGCGTTGCCGATAGTTGCAATGATTCTTATACCCCTGTTTCTTCTTGACATTCAGGGGAGACAGGGAGTTCACCTCCGAGATGCGCTTGTAGAACTCAGAGTTACCGGACTTGATTCTATTCAAGGACAACGTGAACTTCGATCACTTGGAATGGTTGCACAGCAAAATAGCCTTGTGCTGCAAATTACTAAAACAGTCCAACACGTAAAGAACCGCCAAACAATTCGTAAAGCCTGGGAATCAGCTTTTTCTGCCATCGCTACCTCGTTCGGTTCTATCTCAATTTTAGTCATTTTAACCGGTCGTGTGCTCGATGGCACCCTGGATGCCAAGCTACTACCTGTTTCTATTGTGCTTGCTGGAATGTCCACTATGCCTGCACTCACATTGGTCGGAATGCTAGGTCGAGTTGGAGAAATTGGGGCGTGTGCGCACCGCATCAGGCTCATTCTGCAAGCTAAAGACCCTATTCCCTCCGTCCCAGATACGAATCTGCCCAACTACCAAAATGAAAAGGAGACTCTGGTTGCTCAAAATCTGGAGTTTAGCTATGAATCTAACAAACCTGTTCTCCAAGGAATAAACTTATCCGCTAAGCCTGAGCTGTCACTGGCTCTGGTAGGAAAGTCGGGAGCCGGGAAAACCACCCTCGCTAATCTAGCTATGCGATTTCTCGACCCCACAAATGGACAGGTTCGATTCAATGGCCAAAATTTACGCAGTCTCGAACCGGATACATACCGCGAAAGCTTAGCTCTTGTCCCACAGGATTGCCATATTTTTGCGGGAACTATCCGCCAAAACCTTGAATTAGCCAAAGAAAACTCCACAGATGCTGAAATGTGGGAAGCTCTCAGAGCGGCAGACATCGACGAATTGGTTACCTCGCTGGGGGGTCTCGATACCCGAGTTGGAGACCGCGGAACTACTCTATCAGGCGGAGAACGTCAGCGAATTGGTATTGCACGCGCTTTCTTACGCAATCCACAGGTGCTGATTCTTGACGAACCACTAGCCAATATCGATCCATTCCTAGAAGCCAGTATTGCTGAAAAAATCCGCAAGCTTCGCTCTAATCGAACCACTATCGTTATTGCTCACCGACTCGCCTCAATCCGTATAGCAGAACAGATTGTTCTCTTGGATTCCGGGCAGATAGCAGCTGCTGGTACTCACGCAGAATTGAAAAACAACGATTTGTACCGAAATCTTCTCGGGGACCAAATCCAGTGAGTCCAATGCCAAACGTAAGTGGGGCGATTTCGGCTACATCTTCGCTATATATGACGACATGACCGAAATCGCACCACTTACGACAAAAGCCGTCCCAGCCAAACCCAGCAGAGTCAGAACCAACCGGAACCGAACAACCGACCCCCAGCGGCTACACCTGTTCCTTCCAGTTGTGGAAGTCTGCGCGCGAGGCCGGCTCCAATTGAATCGTGGTGTGATAAATCGAGATTTCGTGGTGATGCTGCAGACAATCCTCAATCTGACCCAGGATTTCTACGGTGTGTCCGTCGTGGAAACACTCGTCTTCCAAGATGACATGCGCGGTTAGCACCGGCAGCCCCGTGGACACGGTGGAAGCATGCAAGTCATGCACCGCCACCACGTGTGGCAGCGTCAATAAATGCTCCCGTACCTTTTCCAAATCCAGGTCTTTGGGGGTAGCCTCCATCAAAATTAAGCCGGCGGGACGCAGAATCATCACTGCGCGCGGCACAATTAAGGCCGCAATCACCAAGGCCGCCACCGAATCGACCTGCACCCAACCAGTGGTCTCCATCACCACCGCGCTGACAATTACCGCCACCGACCCCAGGGAATCGTTCAAAACCTCTAGGAAGGCTACCCGCAAATTCAGGTTCCCGCTTTTGGCTCCAATCAGAATCGTCAGGCTCGCCAGATTCCCCAGCAGGCCAATAATTCCCACCGCCAGCAGCATCTGAGCCCCGATAGGCTCCGGGGTGACCAGACGTTTTATCGCTTCGATACAGGCGTAAACCCCAATCAGGATAAGCAACAGGGACTGCAGCGCCGCCGAAATCACCTCGGCGCGACGCCATCCCCAGGTACGCCGGGTGGTGGCTGGACGGCCTTGCAGGTGTGCCGCTATCACTGCCAGGGTCAGCCCCGCACAGTCGGTGAGCATATGTCCCAGGTCTACCAACAGGGTCAGACTGCCAGTCAAAGCTGCCCCCACCAGTTCGGAAAGCATCACCGCCAAGGTTATCGCCAGAGCGGCAATCAGCCGGTTCTTTCCGACACCTTCGCCGTGGTTGTGGGAATGCCCGTGCCCGTGGCCATGTGCATCCCCGTGCCCTTTTTCGTCGTGCTGGTGGGGACAGGCGGGGGCGTGTTCGCGTGTCTGGTCGTGGTGGGGTTTCTGGTGGGGTTCATGAGGCGCGGGTTCTCGTTCCAGCGTTTCGCACGCCGCACTCCCGGTTTTGTGGGGTTCATGAGGCGCGTGTCCGTGTTGCGGCTCGTTCTCAATATATCCCATTTCTGTATGACCCATCAGTTCCCTCTCCGTTTCCAGGCTAAACCCCCAATTACACGTGTTCCCTATCGGTTCTATCGTTTTCATTGTACCTAAACCCGGCTAAAAATCTAAGGATGACCTTAGTTACAGAATTCATTATCAATAAGCGGGGTGGGCTGCGGCTTCACGCCACAGCCCACCCCGTGTTCCGCGTCTCAACGCTGCGCCATCGCCGCGCCGAAAACCTGGATTTGTCCTCGGCCGGTGACCTCGCGCAGCGGCGAAAGCCGCAACTCTCGGTCGGTGACTTCGTTGAGAAACTCCCAATCATGGCTGATGACCAGCACGGCTTTCCCTCGCGCCGCGAGCCGGCGAATCAGGTGGCTAATAGACTGGAGGTGCGCATAATCCACCCCGGAGGTCGGCTCATCAAACACATAGAGTTCCGCATCCCCCGCGATAGCATTGGCGATAACCAGGCGCTGTTTTTGTCCCCCGGACAGGGTCATGGGGTGGCGTTCCTCCAGGCCACCTAAGCCCAGTTCCGTGAGGATTTCCCGGGCCTGCCCGACACTGACCTCGGTGTTTCCCAAGGTGACTTCCCCAAGGACACTTTCCCCAAACAACTGCCGGTTCACGTCTTGCATCACCAAGGCGGAACGCTTGGTGCGCTGATGCGAGCGACACCGCTGGCCGTTAAAGTAAATGTGCGCGTCTTTCTCCGGATGCGCCAAGCCAATCAAAGTCCTGGCTAAAGTGGTTTTTCCAGCTCCGTTAGCCCCGGTCAAAGCTGTGACAGCCCCGGCGGGAACCTCCAGGCGGGGAATATCCAGGATTCGGGTTTTCCCGTAGCTAAACCGCAGGTTTTCCGCCACCACGCCGCTGCCCGAGGCGATTTTACCCGGTATCGCGCGAACTGGCGTCTCCTGTGTTGCCTCCTCGTGAATCGGCACGTCAGTCACGTCCACTCGCGTCTCCTTGAAACAGTGCTGTTGAGGTGGGGTGAGGATTCGTAGCCCGAGTTCCCGACGCCGCGTGTCACTGCTGGCGAAAAATTCTGCGGCCGGTTGGTCGGTGACTACCGTACCGTCGCGCATCACCACTACCCGATCGGCGAGTCCACGCAAGGGGTAAAGCCGGTGTTCCGCGACGACCACTGTCCACCCTTCGCGTTTCAACCCGGCGAGTACCGCAACGAAACCGTCGATGGCCTCGGGTGATAGGTTCGAAGTGGGCTCGTCCAGTAGGACGATGCGTTGGGGCCCCATCAGGGCGATAGCGGAGGCTACAAGCTGTTGTTCGCCGCCGGAAAGCTGTTTGAGTTTACATTCCAGCAGGGGTTCTATCCCCCAAATGCGAGCCACTTGTTCGAGGCGCTGTCGAATCACGGCGGGCGCATCCCCGGCGTTTTCACAGGCGAAGGCGAGTTCCTGGTAGACGGTGGCGGTGAAAAACTGGGAACGCGGGTTTTGGAACACGGTTCCGGCGGCGCGCCCGAGTTGCTGAATATCCGTGCCAACCGTATCCAGCCCGCCTAGCCGCACATCACCTTCCAGTTTGCCGGAGAACAGTTCAGGAATCAGCCCGTTCAGCAGTTTCAGCAGGGTGGATTTTCCCGAACCGGAAGGCCCGGTGACAAGAGTGCAGGAGCCGGGCGGAAACTCCAGGTTAATATTTTTCACCCCGGTGACCGCGAGGTCGGGGGTATCGTCTTCGTCGGTCTGGTATTCGAAAGTAACATGGTTGATGGCGGTAACCGCATCGTTACTGGCGGTCGCATCGTTCGGAATTTCTAGATTCATGAGGAGCCTCCGGGAAATGCCGGTAAATCTTTAAGCCACCAAGTGCTAGCCACCAAACCCACCACAATCAGAATCCACAGGGCGTCCAGCCCGGAAAAACCCAGGCGGGACAGGGTCGTGGGTTGCTGTTTAGAGCCGAGCCCCCGCACCATGCCGGCGGCAGTCATCTCGTCTGCAATCCGGGTGCAGGAGGCCAGCAGTGGCACCAGGACAAATTCCAGGAATCGCAACGGGTGTATCCAAGCACGCCACCCCATTGACAGTCCGCGCAGCGCCATGGCTTCACGCACTGCGTGGTATTCCGAAAACACGGTGGGAATGAACCGCAGCAAGACAATAACCGGCACGGTTATCGCAATCGGGATGCGCATCCGGCGCAGAGCGGCCACAAACTGTCCCGGCCGCACCAATATCACCAGGTAGGAGGCGATACCACCGGCGGTGGTGAGTTTAAACATCCAATATCCCATCAACGCGAGGAAAGCCACGAACCCGTTTTGCCACAGGTGTGGCAAAACGAGGAACAGTATCAGCCATCCGGCTTCAACCCCTAGGAATCCCGCTAGGAATCGCCACCGGCCGGTGGTTGCCAGCGCCACTGTCGCAATTGCCAGGCAAATCAAGGAAATCGTCATACTGTTGCGTCCCATCACCAAGGCGTTTACCACTAGCAGTACCAGGATAGCGGTGCGCGGGTCGGGTTGGTGGTGTGCACGCATTTACTTAGCGATACCGGCTTTACGGAAGTGGCGCACCAAAACCGACTCCCCGAAAATCCCACCGATTAGCCCCAACAGGAAGATACAACCCATCCAGGCGAAAATCGGAGCGGGGGAAAGGAACCAGTCCAGCTGTACGGCGTAGGCTTCACCCATTGATTTAGTAATCATCTGCCGGTATCCCGCCGCGTCTGTCAATACCGGAAACCACGGGGTGACATACCACAGCGAGAACAGGGCGTAGGCCAGAATATTGAAGCCTTTTTTCCCCTTGGAGTACAGGAAATCTCCTATCAGACCTAGCAGCGGGGTCAAGATAACCACTACCCAGGGGTGTCCAGTCAGCATCATCAACACTCCCACCAGCAGTCCCAGAATAGCCAGGGCGCCGATTTTACGCACCCGAGATTTGAACAAGCCGATTACCACCCCGTTGGCGATAATTCCCAGCGCGAACCCCACGAACATCATGAGAGGATTGATAATTCCGAGCATCCCGCTAGCAAAAACGAGCACAAAGTAGATAGCGGTAAATACCCCAATATTGATAAAGTCACGTGTTTTCATAACTGTAAATGCCCTCTTTCAAGCTTCGATTTTATTTAGGCGAGCCTATCCTAGCGTATTTATGAGTGGGGGTGGGGTAAAGCGCACCGTAAGAACCAACCAATTTAGACAACCCCACTGCGCTTATAAGTCAAAAAATCTCTTAATCCGCAAGTCACCGTCAGAATGAAAACCCCCGTTTCACCTGGCATCACGAGAAAATATTTGCTAGATAGCCTCCATCTAGCAAAGACGCTGGTTCTGATGACCGCGCCGCATTTCCAACTGCCCCCCGAACACGACGAAATTAGCTAAGATTTTGAGCCATAGGGTAAAAAACCCACTCCCGAACACCACAACTAACTTGCCACTGCTGTCAGACTCACGAAAATTGGCTCTATTGCTAGCGGAGGCAAAATGAGTTAGGGTAGCCTTAGTAGGGCTACCATTGGCTGCTCGGGAATCTTTACGATGAAGAAGGAAGTCAATAATGGAAAACATTTCCGAAATACTCGCCGCAGCCGGGCTGCATAACGAGGCCGTCGCCCGCTATGTAGAGCACTGGTCGGGAATCACCCAACCCGATAAAATTGAGGTGATTTCAGCGAAAGACGATGATCGCCTGATAGCGGAAGGGCTCGCTAGTGGAGAGATTGCCCCAGCCGGTGATGGACTGTACTACTCCCGTTCCTACTACAAAGACACCGCCCGCAGCGAAGAGCGCACCGTGGTAGCCACCCACAGACCCAGTGACAAGGGGGTTTACAACAACTGGCGTGACGCTGACCAGGTAATCGCCACTCAGGTAGAGCACATGCGCGGTGCTTCCAAGGGCAAGACCATGTATGTCATTCCCTATTTGATGGCTCCGCCAAAATCCCCGCTGGAAAAATGGGCTCGCGGGGTCGAGTTGACCGACAACTTGACCGTCGTATTGCACATGATTCGTATGGCGCGGGTAGGCGTGGAATACCTGAACAACCTGTCCAATCCCGACGAATTCGTCAAAGCCGTACATGTTACTGGCGATTTGGAAAATCTTGGTCAAGGCACTCCGGAGGACAAGCGCCTATTCGCCACCGTGGCTGACGACCGCACGATTTTGCACTTCGGTTCGTCTTACGGCGGCAACGCCCTGCTGGGCAAGATTGCCCACGGCCTGCGCCAAGCCGCCTATGACGGCTGGGATTCCAAGGAATTCCTCTCCGAGCAGTTCATGCTGATTGGGATTAAAGACAAACAGGAAAACCGCACCTACTACGTGTGCGGCGGCTTCCCCTCGGCTTCTGGCAAAACCAACCTGGCGATGATGCTGGCTCCCGATGCTCTGGGTGACCGCTACGAAGTGTACTTCTACGGTGACGATATTGTCTGGCTGCGCGTGGGTGAAGACGGCCGTATCTACGGCATGAACCCCGAATACGGTGCTTTCGGGGTAGCCAAGGACACCAACTGGAAGTCCAATCCCACCGCCATGGAAGCCATCAAACCGGGCACCAAGACCCTGTTCACCAATGTGGCCTACAATCCCGACACCCAGGAACTGTGGTGGGAAGGCAAAACCCCGGAGCACCCCGAGGATGTCGCCGGATGGATTGATTGGAAGGGCAACAAGATAGCGGATCGCCCGGTCGAACACCAACGTTCCAAGGCCAAAGGCGACGAATGGGCGCATCCGAACTCACGTTTCACCGCTTCGCTCAAGAATGTTCCGAATGTCGCCCCGGATTACGAAGACCCCAAGGGGGTGCCGATTGACGCGATTATTTTCGGTGGCCGTGTGAAAGACCGCGAACCCCTGATTCGCGCTATTACTGATTTGGCCGAAGGTGTCTATGATGGTTTGACTCTGGGCGCGCAAGCCACTTTCGCAGCCGAAGGCAAAGAGGGCATTCTGCGCTACGACCCGATGTCGATGCGCCCCTTCATGTCTTACCCCGAAGGCGAATACGCCCGCCACTGGCTGCGGATTATTGGTCAGGCCAAGCACCAGCCAATTTTCGCTCACGTCAACTGGTTCCAAAAGGATCCAAAGGATGGCCATTTCCGCTGGCCGGGCTACCGCGATAACTTGCGCGCCCTGCTGTGGCTGTTGGATTTAAAGGAAGGCCGGGCTCAGGGTAAGCAAACCCCGGTGGGGACTATCCCACTGAAAGAAGAGCTGAACCTGGATGGTTTCGAAGGCGACCCGGCTGACTTGGATGCCGTGTTGAGCATTGACACCGAACTGTGGAAGCGCGAAATGGGCTACCGCGAGGAGCACCTCAAGCAGTTCGAAGGCCTGCCGGAAGAAATCTGGGAGGCTCACCGCCGGGTAGCGGCCGCCCTAGGATAACCGGGGTAAACCGGGATAACCGGATAAATATCGCTCTTTTCGTAGGAAAATTGCATTGAAACGCTGGGGGTGCTGGTTTCGGCCAGCGCCCCCAGTCTATTTCGGGTTATCCAGTGTATTTCGGGCTAAAGCGGCCTAACGCGTTTTACGGCGTGGGCTGCGGGTTCATGAGGTGCTATCGGGCTCGCGACCAGTGCCGAGGCCAGACGCTGCACCATTTCGAGGTACAAATGCCTAGGAGTGGCGGCGTTCAACCGCAACAAAGTGGGATAGGCATCCCCCAGGATCGTCCCGCCGTTCACCGCTACCCCGGCCTGTTCTTCGGCGACGGCCACCGGGTTATCGCTGTAAGCCGCACAGTCCCAGGCTTGCAGATAGGTGCCCTGCAAGGCCGGTGCCTGCAGTTTCGGGGCAAGTTGACACGCCAAATCGCGTCCTTGGGAAAGGTTTACGCTCAAATACTCTCGCACTTCCTCCAGCCACTCGCGGCCTTCCCGGTAGGCCACGGTGGTGGCCAACACCCCCAGCGGAGTGGCACCGTGACTCATCCTGGTAGCAACTTCTTGCCAGGCCTGGCGCAGATTAGCATCGGATATCACCAGTTGGGCGCAGTGCAAACCCGCTAGATTCCAGCCTTTCGAGGCTGCATGAGCCGTTACCGTCACCGCCGCGACTTCCGGGCTCAAAGACGCGAAGGGAATGTGGCGAAACCCCGGCATAGTCAAGGGCGCGTGAATCTCGTCGGCAAAAACCTGAACCCCGGTCTCCAAGGCCAGTTGGGATACCTGTTGCAGCTCCGCTTCCGACAGAACCCTGCCCGTAGGATTCCAAGGATTGCACAGAATCAAGAGTTTTGCTTGGGGTCGGGCAAGCGCCTCATGCAAAGCCACCATGTCCAAAGACCACTGCCCATCAATGAAGCGCGAGGGTACCTGGACGCATTCGCGCCCGAGCTGCCCGGGAATGGTCAAAAACGGCATATAAGCCGGGGTGGGCACCACGATTTGTTCCCCTGGACTGGTAGCCAAAGTAATATGTTCACGCAAAATAGACAGCACATCCACCACGGGGGTAATCGCCTCGGGCTCGACCTCCCAGCCGTAGCGCTCCCCCAGCAGCCGCGCGGTTTCGGTGCGTAAATTCTGGGGCAGCTGCGGGGGCATGTATCCCAACAAGCCGCTGGTGATGGCGGTGGTGAGCGCCTCGAGCACGGGCGGGGCGGTGACGAAATCCATTTCCGCCACCCAGCATCCCATCAGGGCTTCGCCGGTTTTCGGATTGGTTTTCCCGGTCCACTTCAGGGAACCGACTTCGCGCAATTGCGCGGCGCTAACCTTGCTGAAATCTAACATAATTCCACTATATTTCGTTGCGGACGCATAGGGGAAATTCTCAGGAATTCTCGATGACATGACTGCGAGGCATTGTGACTGGTTGATATGCAATCTCGCTATGCTCAACGCGCAACGCAGTATCTCGAGGTCGAGAAACCTGAATTTTTGCCTTATACGTCCAGGATGGTTTTAGCGCGCCCCGGGGATTCGCGCGGCGTAGTTCGCGGCGAGAATCCCGTTGGTGCGTTTCGGGTCGCGTGGCGGCTTCGGGGCGGGCGGTGGTAGCGTCGCGGGAAGCGAGGCGGCGCTGGCGGTTACGCTGCCCGTTGGGGTTGCGCATTCATGAGGTGCCAACCGGGAATCCCCCCGCAGTGTTCCTCCGGTGTCTTTCCCTGGCACTCCAACCATCCCAGCGCCACAACCTGTGCCACCATGTTTGTGATGTGTCAGCTTCGGGATAGTGGAAGTCGCCAAGCGCATCAGCCGCCCCACCGCCCGGGGATGACGCGCCTGGGCTATTGCAAACCATTTATAGATAATCATTGTTTAACCTTCTTGCTTGAAACTAAAACTGCCAGTTTCCCCGGAATTTAGACTGCGACAGGGGGTTTGGCAGAGCCCTGAATCGCGACTGGCACCTCAGGAACCCGCGCCTCTAAAGCCGTGAAGATTTCGGTGACTTCGCCGCGTGCCGCCTCGGCTTGGGCGGGAATCATGGTCAACCTGGTGCGTCGCTCTAGGATATCTTCCACGCTCAAAGCACCTTCGTGGGTGATGGCGTATTCGATTTCGGCTCGTACCAACGCTAAACCCGCGATTCGATCCAAGGGGCGTTCAAGAACGGCTGATTTCACCACGTTAACGGCTTCGTTCCCGAAGCGGCGCCACAGGAATTTTGGCACCGCGATGCGCCGCCCCAGGGTTCGGCCGGATTCATGAGGTGCTATCCGCCAATCCGTCGTTTCCCGGGATGGCGCCTCGTGAAGACCAAGAATACCAAGCAAAATAGCACCCACGCGGCTCTTTCCGCTCCCCGGCATGTGGGCGTGTCCGGCGCTCCCCGCGCCGAACACGCCCAAACCCGGGCTATCGCCGGTGCTTGCGCCCCGGCGATAGCCCGGTGCCCCCACCAACGGGAAATTCCTGGTTCGGCACGGTCCGGCCGGTAAACCCCGGAGATTAACCACCGCGTCCACGGCTTGTTCGGCCATCAAACGGTATTCGGTGAACTTGCCGCCCACAATCGACACCAAGCCGTTATCAGCCAAAACTGTGGCGTGGCGTCGGGATAAATCAGCGGTGCTCGCAGTGCCATCCATCGCCAGCAGGGGACGCAAACCAGTGAAGACTCCGCGAATATCCGCGCGGGTCACCGGACGGGACAGGGCGCGGTTGATGTTTTCCAACAGGAAATCGATGTCTGCTTCGGGGGTAGAGGGCACTTCCGGAATCGGGCCAGGCTGGTCTTCGTCAGTCAATCCCAGGTAGCAGCGTCCTTTATCGGCGGGTAGCACGAAGAGGTATCGCGACACCGAGCCGGGCAGGGGAATTGTCAAAGCCCCCTTGGGGTGGCCGAAAACTGCCGCGTCGAACACCAGGTGGGTGCCGCGCGAGGGGCGAATCTTGATGCTGTCGTCCAGGCTGGCCGCCCACACTCCGGTGGCGTTTATCACGGCTTTCGCATGCAAATACAGTTTTTCCTCAGTCAGGGTATCCGTCAGCCACGCCCCGTTCCCGGTGGCCTCGGTGGCTTCGCAATATGTAAGGATGCGGGCGCCTTCCCCAACGGCGGTGCGCGCCACCGCCAGAGTCAATCGGGCATCGTCAATCATCTGTCCGTCATAGTTCACCCACGCGCCTTTCAGGCCGTCGCGCCGCGCGGTGGGAACCAGGCGGCGGGTTTCGTCTGGCCGCGCAAAACGTGTGTGTGGCAGGGTGCGGCGACTGGTGCCGGCCGCTATTGCCAGTAAATCTCCCGCGCGGTATCCGGCGCGGGTTGCCAGGATTTGTAAAGGATTAACATAGTTATTCAGCGGGGTGACTTGCGCGAGGGGGCGCACCAGATGCGGGGCGGTGCGTTCCATAATAATCCGACGTTCCCGAGCCGAGTTAAAAGCAATGCCGACCTGCAGTTTCGCTAGGTAGCGCAGCCCGCCGTGCACCAGTTTCGACGACCAGCGCGAGGTACCGAAAGCTAAATCACGTCGCTCTACCAGCGCCACGCTCAGCCCGCGCGTCGCCGCGTCCAGGGCGATGCCGGCACCGGTGATACCCCCGCCAATCACCAGCAGGTCAACATGGGGATTTTGGTTCAGTTCCCACCATTCGGTTTGGCGGCGCGTGGCGTTCAAAGCGGTGGGGTCGAACGCGGACGTATACGCGGACGTATACGCGGAGGCATACGCGGACGCGCAGGCAGCGGGAACCGGAGCCGCTGCAGTATCCGCCTCAAAATCGGTATCTAGCATCATTGCAGGTATCCTTTCAACATTTTGCGCAGTTCTTCTTTCCAGCTGGCATCGTCAAAGTACTCTGACACGGTGTTAGCCATAAAGGCCACTGACTGTACCAGCATCAAAATAAACAGAGCCTGTTGTTTCGGGTTTTCCGAGGACAGACCGGGCAGCGCCCGCAGCATCCGTTCCAGAACATCGATAATCGCTAGCTGGCTGCGTCCCAATCGATGGAACTGGTAGGTGACCAGCAGTTCTGGTTCTTCACTCAGGATGGCGCGCATCAGCTCATTGCGTCGCACCCGATTGGTGACATCCACAATGATTTCAATGAATTCTTTGGTTGACGTGGGGTTAGCTACGTCTCCCAGCATTCCCACCATTTCTTGAGTCAGGGTTTCGGAGATAATCTCTTCCAGGGTGAAAAATTTGCGGTACACGGTGGGGCGGCTCACTCCGGCGCGGCGGGCGACGTCGGTGATGGTGGTGCGCATCCCGTTGCGTATCAGGCAGACTCGGGCGGCCGCGATGATTTTGGCGGCGCTGGGGTCGGGTTCGCTGGTATCTAGTGAGGTTTCGCTTTGGTTCATGAGGTGCCTCCCGGGGATTTCTGGCGTAGCTTCAAAACAGCTTGCCGGGGTTCATAATTCCCACCGGGTCGAGCGTGTCTTTAGCGGCCTGTAGCAGTTTGATTCCTAGCGGCCCGATTTCGGATTCCAGGTAGGGGCGGTGGTCGGTGCCAACTCCGTGGTGGTGGCTGATGGTGCCGCCGTGGGTTACTATGGCGCGGCAGGTGGCGGCTTTCGCTTTCCACCACTGTTCATGAGGTGCCGCCGATTGTCCCGAGATTATCGTGAAATATAGCGAGGCTCCTTCCGGGTAAATATGTGAAACGTGACACATGACGATGCTCGGAGAAGTGGGCAGGTTTACCCCTAAAGCCTCGACCACGGCAGCGCGCAATTTCAGGATGTTGCTCCAGTCCGTGGCGGTTTCCAGGGTTTCACAAATAACGTGGTTGTCCAACAGTGCATCACGCAACATAGGAGCCCCGAAGCGGCCTTGTTCCCATTGGCGGGCGGGTTCTTCGCCCAGGCTTTTCGCGCCGTGTGCCAGCAGCACCGCCCGAGTTTCAGCGTGTCTGGATTTGGCGTGTTCCGGGCTGCCCTCAAACATGGTGATGCAGGTGCACCCGGAATCACCTTTGTTGGTTTCCCCGATTTTGTCGGTGGAGGACAGGTTGATAGAGGACTCGATGTCATCCGACAGGCGGATTACGGTCGGCCCGGTGCCTTGTTGCGCTACGGCACGGACGGCCGCGACCCCAGCCTTGAAATCCCGGAAGCTAAAGGCTTCGTAGCGTTTTACCTCCGGGATGGGATGTATCCGCACCCGCACCCGGGTGATTACCCCCAGGGTACCCTCGGATCCCAAGAACAGCTGGCGCAAATCCGGTCCGGTGGCCGAAGCCGGAGCGGGACCGCCGATTTCCATGATTCCTTGCGGGGTGACAACGGTAAGCGCTCGAACCATCGAGTCGAAACGCCCATATCCGCTCGAGCTTTGACCCGACGAACGGGCAGCGGCGTAGCCGCCAATCGTGGCGTAGGGGAAGGATTGAGGGTAATGCCCCAGTTGTAGCCCATGTTCCCCCAGCAGCAGCTCGGCTGCCGGCCCGGTCAGCCCCGCCCCCAAGGTGGCCAGTGCGGAAACCATGTCCACATCTTCTAACTGGGTGAAACGGTTCACGTCCAGGCTGATAACCGCCGCGAATTCCCCGCGTACCGGATTTACCCCGCCCACCACCGAGGAGCCGCCCCCGAAGGTAACCACGGCGATGCGTTCACGCGAACAGTACTGTAGAACTTCCAGCACTTCCGCCTCGGTTCCGGGGGCAATCACCGCATCGGGAGCGGCGATTACCTTGTCGGTGCGCCAGTCGAGCAGGTCGGGATAGGATTTGCCGTGCGAGCGACGCAGGCGCTGTTCGTGGTCTTGCGACACGTAGTCCGCGCCGACAATATTTTCCAGGGCGTGCAGCTGCCCGTCGGTTAGGCGTGGTTCACTGAGTTTGATTTGCGCGGCGGGAATCCGTGAGGCTGCATCCGTGGGTTTCGCCCCCAACAGCAGCCCCAATAATTTTTTGACCGAGTTCGACAGGGGTTTGCCTTCTTCGGCAGTCCCCCACAGATTGTGTTCCATCGGTGGCAGTGTAATTTTACTCACCCTTCTATTGTTACACATTTACAGCTTTCGTAACAATGTTTCAGGCTGGATTAATTAAATACTTAGAAGTCTCCGTTACAGAAAATCAGGCGAGCCGGTCTTTTCTGCCGCTAAACCACTTCGAGAACACCGCAATCCCGGTAGAATGCTGGAAAACAGGCAAGCACCTCATGAACATGAACGAAAAAGCACCCACAGACCAAGCCGAATACCGCCACGGCACCACCACCTTGCGACGCGTCGCATTTATCACAAATCCGACGGCCGGCAAGGGACGCGGGCGCAAAACCGCCCGGTTGGCGCGCGAACACTTGCGGGCGCGGGGACTGGAACTGGCGGAATTCCCAGCACACACCCCCGCCGCCGTGATTGAAGCCGCCCGAGCGGCCAGTACCGACCCCGCGATTGACGCGATTGTATCTTGCGGCGGGGATGGGATGCTCTCCTTAGTGTTGCAAGCCCAGGTGGGCTCGGGCAAACCGCTGGGAGTGATACCGTCGGGAACTGGCAATGACCACGCCAGGCACTACGGGATTCCCCTTGACCCACGCGGAGCGGCCGAGGTAATCGCGGCCGGACATTGGCAGGAAACCGACCTGGGGCTCGCAACTTTCAACACTCCCCCCGCCCTAAACAACACATTCCTCGGCTCGCCAGCGGCGGGTCAGGGTCAGCGGCCCGCGAACAACCACGGCTCCAAGCCGGATGATAACCCCGCCCAGACCCAACAACGCTGGTTTTCTACGATTGCCTGCGTCGGTTTTGACCAGTTAGTCAACGAAAAAACCACCGAGATCTCTTGGCCAAAGGGGTCGCTGCGCTATATGCTCGCCCTGCTGATTATTATATCTCAGTTTCGTCCTTATCCGGTGCGGGTTTCGATTGATGACCGCGAATTGCCCTATCGGGAACTATCGCTGATTGCCGTGGCGAATACCTCCAGTTACGGCGGGGGAACCCGCATTGCCCCACAGGCCAGCACCCGTGACGGACGTTTCGCGGTAACCGCCCTGCCGGCTATGGCACGCCGCCGCGCGATACGCCTATTAGCGGGGTTGAAATTCGGGGACATCACCGGGGATTCACGCTTTATTTTCGATACGGGACAACGCGTGGTTGTGCAAATGGGCGACCTTACCCCGATCGCGGATGGAGAACCGCTTGGCTCGGGTCAGGTCACGCTAGAGGTTCGCCCCCGCGCCGGGTTGTTTCTGGTGGCGCCCCCGGGTTCATGAGGTGCCAGTCGCATTTCGACGCCGCCACCACATCCACCCCCATCAAATCGACAGTATCCGCAGTTCAAGGTAGCTTTGCCTGAAATCCACGCCGGAATGAATTACCGGGACAAGCGGCTTTGGTAAACCTAGTCGCCACCCTCGGGCTGGCACCTAGTGATACCCTAGTAAAAACAAAGTAAACCCCGGAATGGTACCCCCCGCAGCCAACCAAACCGGCCATCCCTACCTTGGAGAAAGAATTATGCCAATCCTGGATTATGACAGCCCCCAAATCGCAGCCTTCGACGACTTCGTGCGACATTCCCCCTATGCGCGCTGCCCCCAGGATCGGCAGTGGAGTCAAGTAAAACAGAACTGGGATTCACATTTTGTGTATCTGGAATCCGAGGGGCACATTACCGCTGCCATGTCGGTATTGTCCTTGAAAGTAGCCAACGGCAAACGCCTGTTTTATGCCAACCGCGGCCCGGTTTGTGATTTCTATGACACCGACTTGGTTACGAGGCTGATTGCAGAGGCCACGCCCTTAATACGTGAACGTGACGGCTTTTTATTGCGTCTCGACCCAGAAGTGCGTTGGGATGGGGAATTAGTGTCGCGCTACCGGGATTTGGGCTATGTGTTTCGCAGCCGGGAAACCGACTTGGGGGATTTCATCCAGCCGCGTTTCAACATGATTTTGCCGCTATCCCCAAACACCACCCCTGCGGAACTAATGGCTGAATTTAACCAAAAAACCCGCTATAACATCAGGCTTTCCCAACGTAAAGGTTGCACCACCCAATATTACAGTTGGCAAAGCCATCGCGAAGCAGAAGTTTTAGCTGCCATTGATAAATTCTATGAACTCACCGAGATTATGGCGCAGCGTAACTCGATTACCTATCGAAATAAGGCTTATTTCGTGGGTCTGATTCGCGCCTTCCCTCAATCCCGGATTTACTTGACTTTCCACGAAGGCGAGGCGCTTTCGGCGGCTATCGCAGTGCCCTATAACCAAAAACTTTTCTATATGTATGGCGCCAGTTCCAACGAAAAGCGCAACCTCATGCCCAATTACAACATGCAATGGGAGATGATTCAGTGGGGACTGGAACTGGGAATGGCGGAATATGACTTTGGTGGAGTATTCCGTTTTGTGCCCGAGGACGGCTTGTTCCGGTTCAAAAACGGGTTTTGTCACACTTGTGGCCCCACTGAGTTCATAGGGGAACTCGATGTGGTTTTCGATGAATCGGCCTATGAACAGTTCAAAAGTACCCAACACAAGACGCACCACTAGCATAACGCGGGAAAATGACCCGCACCTCCGGAACCCTCCGGAACCCTCCGGAACCCCACCAGCGCCGAGGCACCGCCCCACCGGCTAGCAGCTACACCGCAACCGGCGGGCGTACCTAATTGTGAACCACCACGGGGGTTCCCAAGTCGGCAAAGTCATAAATCGCCTTCGCGGTGTCCTCTGCCATGTTTACGCAACCGTGGGATCCCCCGGGGGCTCCCGGTCCGAAAGTGGACCGCCAGTTACTGGCCGAGTGCGTGGCATAGTCCCCGTGGAAGTACAGAATCCAGTGAATATTGGGGAGCTCATAGCGGGTGCCATCAGGATTGAAGCCGCGCATGGTTTGGGTGGAGCGCTTGATATATACCTTGAATTGCCCCGTAATCGTGGGGGTGCCGGGGTTTCCTGGCACCATCGGATAGGGACCGGACACTTTCTCGGTGCCGACATAGCCGGTAACGGTACGCACCTCGGGAGAGGTATTAATATCAATCCACTTTTCCCCCGCACTGGCCACAAAAGGCAGAGTTTCCGCCCCCGGAGCCGCCACTTTATCTTCCCATTTGGCCGGAACGGTTTTTAGCTCCATGTTCTGAACGAAGTCTTTTTTAGCGGCAAAGCTCTCGGCTGCGCCGGTTTTTAGCTGCGTTAGATTGCTGACTTCTTTACCGTCTTTTTTCTCGGAGCGGACGGTGATAATTTTCCCGGCCGCGTTTAACATCCGAATTCCGTTAGTCCCCGGAGTATTTTCCGCCTCGCCTTGTTTCTCTACCCATTTGCCGATAGCTTCCCGGTCAATGTCGACGTGTTCAGGCAGCTTGTCCACACCAGAAGGAATCTTGACGAATCCGATTTTTTCCGAAGTTTTGGCTTGATAGAGTTCCTCTTGACCTTGCAATTCCAATTTCACTGTCAAGTAGCCATTGGCCTCGTCAACCAGGGGCTGCAGTTCCGCTTCCCGGTGGAAGGGCTGAACCACCTCGTTTTTCACCTGGACTGTTTTCGGATCGTTTTGGTTCAAGGCCTGCATCATCTGGTCTTTGAGCCAATAGGGATTAATCCCGAATCCGGGTTGCCCCGCAGTCACCTCAAATTTTTCGGATTTAGCGTCAGCCTTGATGGCTGGTTCTATCGGGGCGCGGCTTTGTCCCTGAATGGGAGTCAAGGCTACCGCTTTGGCATAGAGAGTGGCGTAGTCCACCTGGAGTTTCAAAGGCACTTTTTTCTCTTGGAACATCGCGGTAATGAAAGTTGCTAACTGACGGTTTGGTTTCAGCACTTCACGAGTTGTTTGCTTACTATCAACCGTAATTCCCAGTTCCGACGCGCTCACAGCGGGAACGGCGGCTCCTTGGAGTTCCAGTTTCGTATCACGCACCTTCGCATCAAAAAACTTAGCTAATTGCGGCTCGTTCATTCCCGCCACCGATTTTCCGGCGACGCGTATCCCCGGTAAGGCCAACTCGCGGTTTTGATGGTGATACACCCCAAAAGCAGTTCCCACACTGCCCAGCATCACCGCCAGTATCCCCAAGGTGACCCACAGCTTCACGTGACGTTTCCGAGGCGGTTTCCCCGGCGGAGGTGGCGGCAAGGAGGGTCGTTTAATCCCTGAGGGGAGCGGGGAATCCAGAGGCTCTGGCGGTCTTGAGGATCCCAGCCCTTGTTCAAGTTTGGCCATTCTTATTCCCATTCAATCGTTGCCGGTGGCTTGGAGGTGCAATCCAGGACAACTCGATTAATCTGAGGCACCTGATTAGTAATCTGGTTCGATATTTTAGCCACTAAACCCCATTCTAGTCGTGACCAGTCAGCAGTCATAGCGTCCTCGGAGGAAACCGGGCGTAACACAATCGGATGTCCATAAGTTCGCCCATCCCCCTGCACTCCTACGGAACGCACGTCCGCCAGCAGCACCACGGGGCATTGCCAAATCTGGTCATCCAGTCCTGCGGCCGTCAGCTCGTGACGCACTATCCAGTCGGCCTCGCGCAGCACATCGAGGCGTTCCTTGGTGACTTCGCCAATAATGCGAATCCCGAGTCCTGGTCCAGGGAAGGGTTGGCGTTTCACGATTACTTCCGGCACGCCCAGTTCCCGCCCCAGGGCTCGCACCTCGTCTTTGAATAACTGACGCAGGGGTTCGATTAGCTCAAATTTGAGGTCTTCGGGGAGGCCGCCCACATTGTGGTGCGACTTGATGTTCGCAGTGCCGGATCCCCCACCGGATTCCACTACATCAGGATAGAGGGTACCTTGAACCAGAAACTTTACTTCTTTGCCCGCCGCGCCTGCCTCGGCGATAACCGCCCGTTGGGCAGCTTCAAAGGAACGAATGAATTCACGGCCGATAATCTTGCGCTTTTGTTCCGGTTCAGTCACGCCTTTCAGCGCGGTCAAGAAGCGCGCGGATTCATCCACGTACTTGACGCGAATTCCCATCCCTGCTGCGTAATCGTGTTCGACTTGTTCTTTTTCCCCCTTACGCAGCAGGCCATGGTCGACAAATATGCAGGTCAGCTGGTCACCAACGGCTCGGTGAACCAGGGCGGCAGCCACCGAGGAATCCACCCCGCCGCTGAGCCCACAGATAACTTGGGCATCGCCGACTTGTTCGCGAATCAAGGCGACTTGGGTGTCAATGATTGATTTCGCGGTCCACACCGGTTCCAAACCAGCGCCGACGTACAAGAATTGCTCTAAGAGGCGCTGACCTTGAGTGGTATGTCGGACTTCAGGGTGGAACTGCACTCCATACAGGTGACGTTCAGGGTTTTCGAAGGCAGCTATCTGGGTTTCTTTGGTGCTGGCTGTAACTTGGAATCCGCTGGGAGCCGCCGTGACCGCATCGCCGTGACTCATCCATACAGCCTGTTCAGCTGGGATTTGTGCAAAGAGCGTTCCCGGGCAGGAAACTGACAAATCGGTGTGCCCATACTCGGAAGTACCCGTGGCGGTAACCACTCCACCAAGGGCTTGCGCCATCACCTGGAAGCCGTAACAAATGCCCAAGACCGGCACATTTGCGTCAAAAATAGCCGTGTCAAAGCGCGGCGCATCGGGGGCATACACCGAAGAAGGCCCACCTGAAAGAATGATGGCAGCCGGATGTTTGGCTAAAATCTGGTCAGCTGGCATCGAATACGGCACTATTTCCGAGTAAATCCGGGCTTCTCTCACCCTTCGAGCGATTAACTGGGCGTATTGTGCCCCAAAGTCGACAACAAGGACAGGACCAGCGGGTTTACCGCGCGACACGTTTTCTTCCATACCCCAATTCTAAGCCATATCCAGACCCCAAAATTTCACTTACCATTTGGTTAATTAACAGGGATATTTCGTTGAAATTTCAGTGCTTTTGGCCTATCATTCAGGCATTAATTGTCGATACAATAGGTGTAATCGAGGTCAAAGGAGTTGACCATCAAGGAAACGGAGGAACCAAAATGGTACAGGCACCAACTTACTTCGAAGCTGATGTGAGGCTGGATCGGAACTCTCCCGTCCCCCTCTATCACCAAATCGCACAACCAATAGAGGAACTAATCCTTTCCGGGCAGCTCACCCCAGGAACTCGCCTCGAAGACGAGCTCTCTATGGCACGCCGACTCAATGTCTCACGCCCCACCGCACGGCGGGCTCTGCAACAACTAGGTGATCATGGGCTGCTGGTACGCCGTCGTGGCATTGGCACCCAGGTGGCTCCCACCCGGGTGCACCGTCCCAACCAGTTGCAAACTGTTTTCGACCAGATGAAATCAGAAGGACGCAAACCCACCACCGAAGTGCTTTCCTATGGGTCGTCACCCGCCTCTAATGAAATCGCAGCTAAACTCGAGCTGCCAGTAGGCACCGATATTTCCACCATTCGCCGGTTGCGGCTGTGCGAACAGCAACCCGTGGGACTGATGTTCGACGTGATTCGAGCTGCCATCGCCCCGGCTGCTGTGGCCTTAGAGCGGGATTCTTTCGAATCCGCCTTGGCTGAACGTGGAGTGATTGTAGCCCAGGCTCGCCAGACCTTTTCGGCGCGTAAAGCCACCACCCCAGAGTCGCAACTGCTGCGGATTCCCGTGGGATCTCCGGTTTTGGCGGTTCAAAATGTGTCCCTGGATGACACCGGACACGTCACAGCCTACGGCGAATATTTATTCCGCCCTGACCGTTTCGCTTTCAAGTGCACCAACTTTGCCCACTGAACATACTAAAGTCGCTAAAACGCTTCCATCCGAACCCCAAAACAATTTTCGCGGTACAACATTTTAGCTCCCCCACCACTTGCGTTAGGATGAAGGGGATTCCCGTATGGATAAATACCGTCTAACAGACAGTAAAGGAGCTGGATATGAGTGGTTTTAAGGATTCATTTGTGGCCAACCTGGCCAAGCGAGCGGCCGCGAATCGGAAGCGGATTGTACTGCCCGAGGCCACTGACGAACGGGTGCTGCGAGCCGCAGCTCAGGTGTTACAAGATGGTTCGGCCGAAGTCATCTTTATCGGCGAAAAAGCTGAGATTGACACCAAGGCTCGAGTGCTTGGCGTGGATTTATCCGCTGCCACGGTGGTTTCATTGGACGACACCACCCGGCTGAACCGCTATGTTCCTAAACTGGTAGAGTTACGCCAGCATAAGGGGATGACCGAGGAAAAGGCTCGGGAAACCCTCAAGGATATTTCCTTCTTCGCTACCATGATGATTGTGTGCGGGGATGCCGATGGCATGGTGTCCGGCGCGGCACACACCACCGCCCATACGATTCGCCCCGCTTTGCAGGTTATCAAGACCCGCCCGGGCGTAAAACTGGTCAGCGGCGCATTCCTGATGGTCTTCGACGACCACTTCGATGTGTATTCCGACTGCGCGGTGACTATTGCTCCCACGGCGGAGCAACTGGCTGATATCGCCGTGGTTTCGGCCGCGACCGCCACCCAGTTCGGCTTAGAACCTAAAGTGGCGATGCTGTCTTATTCCACAATTGATTC
This sequence comes from Mobiluncus mulieris ATCC 35243, assembly GCF_000160615.1. Lineage (GTDB taxonomy): Bacteria > Actinomycetota > Actinomycetes > Actinomycetales > Actinomycetaceae > Mobiluncus > Mobiluncus mulieris. The sequence goes on from NZ_GG668519.1 coordinate 357,272, forward strand.
CGGAACTGGCCCGATGGTTGACCTGGTGCGCGAGGCTACCGCCTTGGCCAAGGCGGCGGCTCCAGAAATGGCCATTGATGGACCGCTGCAGTTTGACGCAGCCGTGGTGGAATCAGTGGCCGCCAAGAAAGCACCTGGTTCAAAGGTAGCGGGTCAAGCCAATACCTTTATTTTCCCGGATTTGAATGCCGGCAATATCACATACAAGGCGGTACAGCGCACTTCCGGTGCCTTGGCTATCGGCCCGGTATTGCAAGGCCTCAACGCCCCGGTCAACGACTTGTCGCGCGGCGCCACGGTGGACGACATTATCAACACCGTGGTTATCACCGCTATCCAGGCGCAAGGCTAGTGGATAATAAGCTTGTAAACATAACCCAGACTCAAAGATATAGATAGGCAATTCATGACTAAACAGACAGTTTTCGTTATCAACTCTGGATCCTCTTCCTTGAAGTACCAGCTGATTGAGCCCGTTTCCGGTGAAGTGTTGGCCAAGGGTATCGCTGAACGTATCGGCACCGACAAAGGTGAAATCACCCACGAGGCTAACGGCGAAAAACACCATGATGCCTTGCCATTACCCACCCACAAGGAAGCCTTTACTCGTATCGTCGAAATGTTCAAGGAAAACGGACCTGACCTAGATAGCGCCAATGTGGTGGGCTGTGGACACCGCGTGGTGCAGGGCGGGTGGTATTTCCGTGGATCTGCGGTCATAAACCAGGACACTCACGCTAAAATCGTGGAACTGTGTGACTTGGCTCCCCTGCACAATCCCGCCCACCTGATTGGGATTGACACGGCGATGGAACTGTGGCCCGATTTGCCCCACGTCGCCGCCTTTGACACGGCGTTTTTCCACGACTTGCCAACCGAAACCCAGACCTATGCCTTGGAAAAAGATACCGCCGCGAAATACCACATTCGCCGCTACGGGGCGCATGGAACATCCCACGAATACGTCTCGGGTCTGGTCTGTGATCACCTGGGACGCGACGATGTGAAGCAAATCACTCTGCACCTAGGCAACGGGGCTTCGGCCTGTGCGGAATTGGGACGCAAAGCCATCGATACTTCGATGGGCTTGACTCCCCTGGAAGGGCTGGTGATGGGGACTCGCACCGGCGATATCGACCCAGCTGTGGTGTTCCACTTGCTGCGCAAGGGCATGAATGTGGACGAACTGGATACCTTGTTCAACAAGAAATCCGGCATGTTGGGGCTGTGCGGCGACAATGATATGCGCGATGTGTGGCAACGATGCCAGGCCGGCGACCCCGATGCACTCCATGCCCTGCAGGTGTACTTGCAGCGCTTGTTGAAGTATGTCGGGGCGTATACGGCGGAACTCGGCGGTCTGGATGTACTGACATTCACCGCCGGTATCGGCGAAAATGACCCGGGGATTCGCGCGAAACTGTGCGAAAAACTGGCGTTCATGGGGGTCAAGCTTGACCCCGAGCGCAACGAAAACCGCGATCGCGCCGCCGAGGTATGGCAGATTTCCGCCCCGGATTCCCAGGTTATGGTCTTGGTGATTCCCACGAATGAAGAGGTCGCCATCGCCCGCCAGGTGCTCTCCTTGATTTAGGGTTTCTGGTGCCCTTTTCATGAGGTGCCACCCGAAATTCCTGGCGTAATCCTTAAAATTTATCCCCAAATCCTTCGGGATTTGGGGATAAATTTACTCCCCTCTTGATTAAGTATCTTAACTATCAATATACTTAACTACATGAGTGGAACATCCTACCAAAACAGAAACCACGACCCGGACAGCAACGTCGTAGCTGACTTCGCGACCAGCGCTAAGACCGCGCGGGATACTGCCAGCGAGGCTGCCCCGGATGCCGCGCGACATCGCATAGTCTTCGAACTGCACCGCCTGATTTTCTCCTCCAGTGCCTTGATTAACAGCTACACATCGCGGCTGGGTCTGCATGGCAAAGACGGCGAGGCCGTGCTGCTGGTGTGGCAAGCGGAACTGGAAGACAAGCCGCTGACCCCCTCCAACCTCGCGATGTCCCTGCACATCACCCGCGCGGCCGCGTCCTACCAAGTCGAGCGGCTGGTGGAACAGGGGCTGCTGCAACGCCACTCCGACCCGGCCGACCGGCGGCGCACTCTGTTGGGTTTGGGTAAGAATGCCGCAGATGTTGGCCACTATTTCACCACGCCCCTATCCGAGAGTATGGGGGAACTGTTTGCCGGGCGTCGACCCCGGGAAGTACAGCTATTCACCGAGATGCTCGGGGAACTGGCCGATGCCTTGCAAACTTGGCACCAGGGAGGCTCGCGATGAAAAGCGCAACGCTTGATACCCAGATGGCACCTCATACAGCCGACACAACCGACACAACCGACACAACCAACGCGACCAACGCGACCAACGCGACTTTCACTCCCCCGCGACACTGGAAACTGATTTTGGCGCTCTACCTGGCGGGAATCGGGATGGGCGCGCTGGACACCGCGATTGTGAACCCCGCACGCACCGTCATCCAAGAAAGCCTGGGGGTGGGCGACCAAGTCAGCGTGTGGGTGTTCACGATTTACACCCTGGCCTACGCTGCCGGGATTCCGGCAATCGGGAAACTCGCGGATTTATGGGGCACAAAACCGGTATTTCTGGCGGCAATTGGTCTGTTCGCGGTCGGTTCGCTGGGATGTGGCCTGTCCCAGACCTTCGAGTCTTACGGGATGCTGCTGGCCTCGCGCGTGGTGCAAGCCCTGGGCGGGGGCGGGATTATGCCAGTGGCGACGGCGGCAGTGACCACTGTGGTGCCACCCGCGAAGCAGGGTCGCGCCCTGGGGCTGGTCGGCATGGTTTACGGGGTGACCTCGGTGCTGGGTGCCGGGGCGGGTTCCCTGGTGCTGGCGGTGGCCGGGGCGGGGAACTGGCAGTGGATTTTCTATATCAACCTGCCGGTGGCCGTGGTCGTGATTGGACTGGGTGCGTGGGTGTTGCCTCGAGGAGGTGCGCGCGACACGCGACGGCTGGATTTAGTGGGAATTGCGGTGCTGGTGGTGATGATAATCGCGCTGCTGTGGGGATTTCAGCACCTGGATTTCGGGGATTTCCTGGGCACGGCGCGCCAGCCGAATGTGTTTTTGGCTTTGGCGAGCTGCGCAGTGTTGGCACCCGTGTTTTGGTGGCGCGAAACCCGGCTGCAGCGGCGCGGGGGCGACCCGATTATTAACTTCAAATACTTCGCCACCCTGCCAGTTTTGACGACTTTGCTGGTTGGGGGGATTGCCGGGACTTTAATGATGACCATAATGTTCATCCCCCAGTTTTCCGAGTTCACCTTGGGTTTGCCCCGGGGCGCGGGCGGTTTCCCCACCGTGTTGGTCGGGCTCGCTTCGGCAGTGGGAGCACCGCTGTCGGGACGCTTGACGGACAGGTTTGGACCGCGTTTCGTGTTGGGCATGGGGCTGGTGATTTCGGCCGGATCCGGGGTATTGCTGGTGTTTTGGGCGACCCCATTCCCCGGGCTGGCCTCGACCTTGGTGGCCTTGGCCTTGATGGGACTCGGCATGGGGTTTTTGATGGGGGCACCGCTGAGTTATTTGGTATTGCACTTGGTGCCGGCGCGCGACGCGAATTCCGGCCAGGCCACACTGTCCTTGGTACGCTCGATTGCGACTACTTTGGCGCCGGCGCTGCTGGTGGGTTTCTTGGCCACCGGCGTGACTGCCGACGGGTCGGATGCCTCGCCCAGCGGCGCGGGTTGGTTTTCCCTGTTTCATGAGGGGCTATCCCTGGGTTTTGCGCGTATGTTCGGGTTCTATACCCTGGTTTCAGTTCTGGGCATGGGCTTGTTAGCTGCGCTGCCGTCTAAATCCCGATTGGCGACTCATGAACCCGTGGAAAGATGACCGGGGTGCCTTTGGCAAGCATCTTTTTAGAGATATACACCCCAAGGAAGCTGCTTTAACGTACTCTAACATTGTTAGAGTACGTTAAAGCAGCTATTAGAGTACCGAAAACTCCTTGAAATTCCAAGGAAAACCCCGGACAGCTACTCTAACATCGAATGTTAGAGTGGCTTTAGAGTAGTCGGAACCACAGTCAGAACCGCCGGGTAATCTCGCGCAAGGCATTGACGTGCCCGGCATAGGCGCGCCGCCCCGCCGGGGTCAGTGCCACCCAGGTGCGCGGGCGTCCGACCACTTCGGGGCGTTTTTCCATCGCCAGGTAACCCGCCTCGGCCAGCAGTTTCAACTGTTTGCTCATGAGTTGCGTGGTGATTTCCACGTTTTCCTCCAGCGTGGCAAAGTCGATTTCCGACACCGCCGCGAGTGTCGCCATAATCCGCAGCCGGTTCGGGGAATGAATCAGTTCATCAAACTTGGCCGGGGTAGCCTCCGCCTGCCGAGCCGCGCCAGGTTTGTTCCGCCGGGCGGGTTTTACGGTTTCATGAGGTGCTATTTCGGGGGGCGAGGCGGGTTCCTGCTGCACAACCCCTTTTTCACGAGTCGCAGATTCGGGCGTTTTGCCCGGATCGACGGGCGGCACCTCATGAATCCGCCGTACCCCACCAACCCCGGAAGTACCATTCATCACCGAACACTCCCCCGGCGTTTAGCCTTTTCAGCGGCCTTGACCGCAGCGATGCGCCGACGAACCTCTTCGCGCGCCGAATCCCAGATTTCCTCCGACTCGGTGAAGTCAAAAGCCCTGGCCAGCACCCGCACCCGGTACCAATGCAAGACAACCTGGGCATAAAATCCCAAAACCACCGCCACCGCCACAAACACGATACTCGCCAGCAGCCACGGGGAATCGCCTTTACTTTCCCACAGGATATTGGCCGTGGCAGTGCCCCCGACCGCGAGGGGCAGCAAGAACAGGAATTGCAAGCGCAGGCGTTCGTCTTGCCCCAGTCCGGTGCGTATCAGTTTGGGCCACATCAACGTCAACAGCGCATACGTGCCCAGTATTCCCCCGGCCACGGTTGCGACATAGACCCACTCGTTTTCCAGCAGCAGGGGAAACGACTGAATCGCGGCCGGCAACAGCATGTATAGCGTCAGCCACCAGCGTGGGAAACGTTGCAGAGTCAACACCCGGTCGGCCGTCCGGTCGACAAGTTCTAGCAGCTGCGCGGCTTCCTCGGGGCTCGGTTTCGTGGCAGCGAGTGCTAAATCGGCCGGGTCTGTCTGGGCTGAATCTGCCGCTGTTGGGGTTGTCTCGACTGGATTGGCCTCACCTCTTGCAGCTTTGGGGGTAGCACCCGGAATGGTCATCCCCGCGCCAGGCTCTTTACTTGCATCGTTCGCTTCGTCACTCATTGGTTCGTCGCCTTTCATGAGGTGCCATCAACTTTGCCGGCTCACTCCCTAAGTTAGTTGCCAACATGGCAAGCATAACAGCTTGGTTGCCACTTTGGCAAGCAACTCATGTTTATAGGTTTATGCCGGATACCCGGATACCGCGCGTTACTCTAAATCAATCGGGGTGCCAGGCTGAGCCTGGCACCCCGATTGATTTAGTTGCCTTTTTTACCGCTTAGGCTTGCCGTCGCGGTGGCGCCGCCTACTGTCGCTGCGGCAGTTCTCGCGCTTGTTGTCGCGGTGGCGCTCTGGGGTGGGACGGCCGGGCTAGCTATGGTTTGTCCGATTTCTCTAAGCGGCAAAGCCGCTAAGAGAAATTACGGAAACCATGAATCGCCCTACGCCGTCCCGCCCCGGACGCGCGCCACCGCTAGCGAAGGTGGTGCCGCGAGGTGCGCAGCGCAGCGAGACTGAGAGGTGAGACTTTGCGGAGCAAAGTTGAGGGGAAACCTCCTCCCGTGATGAATTCGAGCTCAGGACAGTTGGAGTTCCTGGTATAAGCTTCGATTGCAATTCCTACATCAGCTGTGGTTTTCAGTTCTCCCGCAACTGTAGCAGGGGTGGTCGCTTTGTACTATACCTTCACCGGAACAGTCTTATCGGAGTTGTTAATAGTCGGTTCACTTGCGAAAACCACGTTGGCGAAGGTGGGGGTGAGGCCTACTATGAGCAGGCCGGAGAGCGTGGCTATGCCCAGTCTATTTAGGCTGCCCCACCCCCCGCGATTTTCTAAGTTCGTGTTTCATTTACATTTCCTTTCGGGTCTAAATATAGGGCAGCATAAAGCTGCCTGCGGGAATATCCCGCTGGGCAACATTACTACACACTTCTTGCCAAAAATTTAGGGTACAAGTTCCCTCAGGCTCCCGGCTCAACCCGAAAAACCCACAATCCCCCCAGGTCAAACCCGTCCCACCAGAAAAACCCCAAGAAATGCAGCAAAGCAGCGCCGGCGCAGCAGCGTAAAACAAAGGCAAGCACCTCATGAAACCGAAACAAAAATACGCAGCGAAACCTGGCGCGGCGAAAAACGCCACGGAAAACGACGGAAAGTGAAGGCTAGCCTTTGACTGAACCGGCCATCATGCCGCCCACAAAGTACTTCCCCAGCGCAATATAGACCAGCAATGTCGGCACGGAAGCAATCAAGGCACCCGCCATGGAACCGCCATAGTCGGCCATAATCGACCCGTGTGCCAGTTCGTTTAGAGCCAAGGTAACCGGGCCGTTTTGGGCTCCGCCCCCAAAGAAAAGGGCAAAGAGATAGTCATTCCATGCGGCTGTGAACTGCCAGATTAGCACTACCACAAAGGAAGGAATCGAAATTGGCAACACTACCGAGAAGTAGGTGCGCAGCATCCCGGCTCCGTCAATCCGGGCGGCCTCTATTAAATCTTTCGGAATCGACTCGTAGTAGTTGCGGAAAATCAGGGTGGTAATCGGGATGCCATAGACAATGTGCAAGAAAATCAGCAGGTGAATCCCGAAACCAATATTGGATGACACCACGATTTTCATCAGGGGAATCATCACTGCCTGGTAGGGAATGAACATTCCGAACAGAATCAGGGTAAAGACCACATTTGCCCCGGGGAAACGCCAGCGGGACAGCACAAAACCATTGGCCGAGCCCAGCATGGCCGAGATAATCGAGGACGGAATCACCATCAGCAGCGAGTTCAGCAAACCGCCTTTTAACGCCTCCCAGGCGCGAGCCCAGTTATCGGTGTTCCACTCGGTAGGCAAGAACCAGGTACGGGAGGGATCCGCATCACTCGCGCCTTTGAAAGAGGTAACAACCAGGACATAAACCGGCATCAGCACGGCGGCCAAGAACAAAATCAACAGCACGTAGCGCACGGTTTTCCCTATCGTGGTGCCGGTTTTACCTGGCACTCGGGTTTGAGGCTTCGTTTTCTTCATGGTCTTTTCCTTAACTGCGGTGTTGGTCATCGTGCCGACTCCTTTGCGTCGCGAATCAGGTAGGGCACGACCAGGCACGCCACAATCACCAGCAGCACCGTCCCCACGGCGGCAGCATTGGAATGGTCGGACACCGTCATAAAGTTATACATATCAATGGCGGGAACCTTGGTTTGATAGAAAGTCTGCGAGGCAATCGCCATAATCAAGTCGAAGGATTTGAGCGACATGTGTCCGATGATGATGACAGCCGACAAGGCCACGGGGGCAAGTTGCGGGAAAATAATGTGGCGGTAAAGTTGCCATTCATTCGCTCCATCCATGCGGGCAGCCTCACGCAGGTCGTCGGGAATGCCGCGAAAACCGGCCAGGAACAGTGCCATTACGTAACCAGAAAGCTGCCACACCGCAGGAATACCAATGGCTAGAATACCGAAGCGAACATCAGATATCCACTGGTTTTCCAAGGCTTTCAACCCTGTCATTTCAAACAAGCGGTTCAGCCCCGAGGCATTATCCCCGGTGGCCGAGTTCAGCAGCCAGCGCCACACCACGCCCGAGGCAATGAAGGACACGGCCATCGGAAACAGGAATACCGAGCGAAAGAAGCCCTCGCCTTTCATGGGTTTCTCTAAAATCCAGGCCCACAGGAAGCCCAACACCAGGGTTCCTACCAGGAACATCACCGTGAACATTAACAGGTTCACCAAGGAATGTTGGAAGTCTTTGTCGGCGAACAGCGTGCTGAAGTTTTCAAAACCGATAAAGTGCACGGGTGCCTTCCCCGAGACTTGCGGCGGGGTGTGATTATCCTGCATCGAGGTAATAACGTTGGTTCCCAGCAGTCCGTAAACAAAAATCGCCACCAGTATCAGCGAAGGTGACACCAGCAACAGTCCCGGTCCCCACTGTTTGATACCGTTTGAACTGCGAGCCTTTCTCGGCTTAGATGCTGCGGCTACTTTGCTCACAGCGGCTTGATTGTCTGACATATTATCCTCAATTCAAGGCAGATTTTGCGGGTTACCATCCCGGCTGTTTTCCACTGCTTGTTTTATTTTTAAAAGCCCAAATCCCCTGTTTTAGGAAGGTGCGTCCCATGAGGGGCTTACCCGGGGGTCGAGTGGCTCCTCATGAAGTCGACCCGACCCCCGAAACAAACCCTTGGAAGGGGAATTACACGGCGCTCTTTACGGCAGCCACGAAGTCCTTTTGCAAGGCATCAACGTCTTTGGCTGCCATGAACTTGCCCAAAGCTGCTTTCATGGCTTCGGTGGCTTTCAGTGGCAACGCCGCCCCGTGGGCGATGGAGGACACTATGGTGTCCTTACCGAAAGATTCCATGGCGGACTGCTGGTATCCGGAGAACTCTTTAATCTGTTCCGGGGTCAAATCCGAACGAGATGGAATAGAGCCCTTGGCCTTGTTGAAAGCAATCTGGCCTTCCACCGAAGAAATCGTTTGCAACCAAGCCTTGGTGCCCTCGGGATGCTTCGCGCCTACCGGCATGGTGAAGGAATCCGCCAGGAAGTCAAACACGCCTTCGTTACCCGGAACCGGGAAGGTTACGTAGTCCTTGCCCCATTCCATATTGGCGTGCTCGAAGGCTGGCGGCGCCCAGTCGCCCATCACGTTATAGGCGCTCTTGCCTTCCAGAATCGGTTTCATGGCCGGCTCCCAGTCCTCGGTGTAAAGAGAGGGGTCGGTGTAGGAAATAATCTTGGCGTAATCTTCGAGTGCCGCCTTTACGTCCGCACCAGCCCAGTCGGTTTTGCCGTCCATGAGCCCGTTGTACTTGTCCACCCCCAGGTCGGAAATCAGCACGGTTTCCAGCAGTTCTAGCTGAGTCCAGGTGTCACCCACGGTGATGGGGAATTTCACCCCGGCACCCTTGAGTTTCTCCATGTCAGCAATCCAGCCTTTGATGTCTTTGGGGGGATTCTTGGGGTCGAGGCCGGCCTTTTCCATAACCTTCGGGTTAGCCCACACCACATTCGCGCGGTGAATATTAGAGGGCACCGAGTAAATCTTGCCGTCCACCGTCAGACGGTCAATCAGGGATTTCGGGAAGGCTTCACGCAGTTTGAACTCGTCGTAGAGCGAGGAAACATCCTCGACATAGCCCGAGGCGATATCCGCTGAAAGTTCCGCCCCCGCGTGGGACTGGTAGGTGTCCGGCGGGTTTTTGGCGGCCAGGTCAGCAGCCAGTTTTTGTTTGGCGTTAGTGCCGCCACCACCGGAAGTCGCCAGATTTTTCAGGGTAATATCCGGGTGCTGCTCTTTGAACACCTTGGACAAAGCCTCAAAGCCGTCTTTTTCTGAACCGGCCGACCACCAGGTGGTTACACCGACTTCTTTAGCTCCGTCAGCGCCAGAGTCGCCGGAAGCCTTACCCGCATCCCCGGAACCTCCTGAAGAACCGCACGCGGTCATAGTCAAAGCCAGTGCTACGGCACCGGCAGCTGCAAATAATTTTCGCATTGAAACTCCAATCCATTAAACATCGTTGTCTTTCCAGCCGGTAGGAACCAGCCGCGCCAGAGGAAACCAGCTGCGACTATTATCTATCATAAATGCTCCGAAGTGTTAGCTTCATGCAGCTTTTTTGAAAAAAACCAAAATTTTACTTCATAGTTCATCACCTACATGAAAGTCACGTGAATTTTGTGTTCATTTTGCAAAGGCTATTGAATATAAAATCGCAATGTCGGAATGGTTACCTTTAGGAAATTTCCACAAAAATCACAGCCAAAGTCGAGTCGGTTATATCCGCGAAATCTTGCCCCGTCAGCTAGGCGACCGACATCATGAACCCAACCTGGAGAAACACCGTCGCTGCGCGGTTAGCTTGAACCAAAGGTACGCACTCACTGTGCGGCCAGTAGCTGCTGAAGCATTACGACGATGTCGTCTTGTTTCAGCTGTGGTTCGAAGCGTACTCTGATTCCCTGCTGTTGCATGAACTCGAAGAATTTTTTAGCCGCTTTGATTTTGAGCACCTCTACCCCACGCAGGTCGTTTCTGGTTTTGACATCCTTGGTTTCCACGATGAAATTCAAGCTCAAGGCACCTTCAGGAGTACGCAGCACATACATGAAATCCGGACTGGTGGTGCCCCCGAAATACAGGGGAACTTTGATGGAACGACGTGGAATCTTGCCGAAAACCTCGACCTCCTTTAGCCCAGAGTTTTTGATATTGGCTTTTTCCAGGTCTGAATCATAAACGAAAGCATCATAGAGATACTTGTCTGAAACTTGGAAGTGCTCCGTCCGGTGTATTCCCAAGTTTCCTTGGATGATGCTTTCAAGCGGTTCCCCGTTGGCTTCGGTCAGTGCTGTCGCCCCGAGCACACCGTCAATTCTGGTGTAAGAGAAGCGGCTGACGAAACTGTCTTGCATCCAGGAATGGAACTTAGCGACGAACCTTGACAGGGTAGCTTTAGAGAAGAAATCCTGGGGCAGCGTCTTGGTGGCGTTTCGACGCGTTAAACCAGCGTGAACTGCGGAGATTGGCAGGAATGTCTGCTGGTAGACAGCCTTCAGCCACTCACCATAAGACAGCGTATCTTCGATTCGGTAAGTATCAATCGCCTCTGATTGGGTAACCAGGTTTCCCGTCGCGTCACTATGGATACGGTTGCGCCTAATCACCCCCAGTTGTGGAGTGTAAATGTCATCTCCGGGGTCGAGAATATGGTCTATACAGGCTGTAAATTCCGCCTCGCTCAGTTCATCCAAACGGAGGTAGTATTTCTGGTTTACCAGCTCCCAAAGCTGCCTAATCTTGGCAAAGTTCTCTTTCCGGATTCGCACTTGCATCGGTTTTTCGACTACCTTGCCGCTATGAAGACCCGTGTTGAACTCTGGGTAGTTGGCAAAGAGCTCCGCCGCCCGGACTTCGATAATATTCTTGTCGGTGTCAACCAGTTTCTTTTGCAGCAGCTCGATAAACAGCTCTGTTTCGTCCAGACCATACTGCTTCGCGACCTTTTTCAGCATGGCGTTAATATTGCGGGGATTGCTTGGCGCCTCGGCGTTAATCTCCCGAATCAGCTTGTTAGCGAAATCGGCCTCGGTGAAGTCAATCAGATAGATCAGATAGAACTGTTCATCGGCAATCCGGGTGCCGTACTCGTCTACCGGGAGCCGCAGACCGCGTCCCACCTCCTGTAGCTTTGAGATTTCCGAACCGGAGGAACGTAGCTTGACAATTTGGAACACATTGGGATTGTCCCAACCTTCCCGCAGGGTCCACTTCGAGAAGATGAAACGCATTGTGTTCCACCCCCCATCGGGTTTACAGAAAGACAGCAACGCTTCTTTGTCGCGTAAGATTGCGTCCACTTCGGCCTGGATGGCGGCATCGGTAGAGGCGTTATCAGCCGAGAAATATCCGCCGTTTGTGGCCGGCAAGTCCGCCAGGGAGGCGCGCAGATAATCGGCGTATTCTTGCGCCTTGGGACTAGGGTTGGATTGGTATTCCTCTAGGCGTTGCTTGATTTGCTTCATGAGGAGCTGCTCAAATTTGTGGCGTAAATGCCCGGGATGTCCGTCTTTGCCACGGTAGGACTCGATGGAGTCGATGAAAAACAGGCTCAGTGTTTTTATTTTGCGACCACGTTTGAAGTTTTCCCACTCGGTGTCAAAATGGTTGACCAGGGCACGTTCTAGCATTAAAGCCTGGTAGGTATCCGAGTATGCCCCAGAAGTAATAGTGTCGCCCCGAGCCAAAATCTGGCCATTGGACAGAGTAATCCCCGACTTGATGTTGATGCTTTCCGTCTTACCAATGCCTTCCACTGTGATACCAGCGAAATCGCCATCTATGCTCCCCAAAGAATCACCCAGATTTAGGGTGTGACTTTTCTGCGTGTCTTCATCCTTGAAGGTGACGGTTTTGGGTTTGGATGCAGAGAGACGTGTTAACTTCAAACGCACGGTTTTTTCGGTCGACTCCTGAGGATATTGCACCGCCACACCCTTGACTAGCTGGCGGTTAAACGCTTCTATGGAGCCCAGGTTGAAAATTAGGCTGTTATAGTCAATCCGACCTGTTTTCTCGCTGCGAGGGAAAGTAGCTCCAAAGCGAATCACCACCTGCGGACGGATGCGTTCCATGAGAGTTTCCCAAGCCTTGTTTTCCTTACGGAAACGGTGGGGTTCATCTATCAACACAATGGGGCGAGTTTCAGCCAAGGCATCGTAAGGCACCGAGGAAACACCCAAAACAACCTGGTCGTAGTTGGTGGCCATCGTTGCCTTCGACTGCAACATCCCATCGGTCATTAGCAAACAGTTGATACGGTTACGTTGTAGCCGCGAAGCACTGACGAAAGAAGAGATTGCCGTGGGGAAAACTTTGCGCCCATTGGAGCGTTTCTGGGGGTCGAGTACTTCGAGCGCAAGACGCGTCTGGGTACCGTAAATATCCGCAAAGTGTTCCCGGGCATAATCCGAGGCAATGAACTTCCTGGTTCCTTCTTTGATAGGCGTGGAGGGCACCAGGATAATAAACTTATTAAACCCATAGCGTTTATGCAGCTCAAACATGGTTCTGGTGTACACATAGGTTTTGCCGGTACCGGTTTCCATTCGCACGTCGATACCCAGGTATAGGCCTCTCTCTTTGGTGTGCAGTCCTTCAGCTATGGCCGGTACACCTTCTACACTGCCGTGTTGGATATCCCAGATATTTTCCTCAATTTTCAAGCCTTTCATATCGATAACCGGGTTGGCTTCACTCGAACCGGTTTTGTCCAACGCTACGTCTTGGAACACGTGGCTCAAAGCGGTGATGGCTGCAGTCTGGTGGGGTAGGTTTTGGAGCCTTATCTTCATCAGCTAAAACCTCTCGATTACTTCCACACTCTGGCCGCTCTTGAGCACCGACAGGTTCTTCTTCAACTCGTGCATCACCGAAAAAATCACTGAGTAAGGAAACACCACGATTCGGTTCAACAGCAACTCATTGGTTTCCAGCAGGCGCACCAGCTCCTGGACATCCTCAGAGGTAATACCTGGCTCGATAAGATAGGCCGAGTCCTCATACACATCCAATGTATAGCCTTTAAGCAGCAGTTTTTGGGGCTTAGCCAGCAGCCCGAAACCATCTTGGTTCAGCCAGGTAGCGAGCACAACATCACGACCTGGAGTCCCGTCAAGGTTGAACTTAGATACGTAGTCACCCGCCAAGGCTTCGGCCGGATTGGGGGTAAATTCATCGAGTTCATCGAGAGTTTTCGCGGCAGGTGTCTCGAGCCGAAACAGTTTGAAGCCGTAGTCGATGTTAACCCCGGTTTCTACTTTGATTTTCGCGGCGGCTCGCTTAATTCGTTCCCGCCCAATTTCATCAATCGTCCGATATCCCGCCTGGTAGGCGGCCTTTGAATGCCGGTTGTCCTTCGGGTTTATTATCTCGGGCAGCTGCACCATAATGTAACGACGGTTCCCACCATCTTCGGCATTCAGTTGCATTACCGCATCAGCTGTCGTGGAGGAACCCGAAAAGAAATCCAGGACAATGTCAGAATCATTCTTGGAAAGGATAGTGCAGCCCTGTACCACAGACTTGACCAGCTCCACCGGTTTTGGGAATGAAAAAAACGAATCTAGCTGCAATGATGACAGGTTAGCCACCCCCAACTTATTCAAGTACTTGGCGTAGCCTTCACCATCAAGTCTCTTCAAAACAGTGTAGAATTTGGAGGTATCGGTATCCACGCGGCGCAAGCGGCCTACGATTGTGAACTGCCCTTTCGGCACTAAAACGTAGTCTCCTGATTCGATTCCAGCATCGATTTCTCGCTTCTTTTCCACACCCAGGTACCGCACTATTTCTTCATAATAGCATGTACCGTATTTACCAAATTCTTTTCGTAACCAATCTGTTTCAATCCAATAGTCGACTCCGTCTTTATTGATGATTTTGCCACGAATATCCTTGGGACGCCCCAGAGGAATGAATTTATCTATATTTTTTGCGTAAGTCGGTAAATAATCATGACCTATCACAGCTTGTTTAGCAAGACCGCCCCCCTCTGACCGCACGATTACAAAGCTGGCTACAAAATTCTGTTCCCCAAAAATTTCGTCACACAGCAGTTTCAGATTAGCCTGTTCATTATCGTCAATACTGATAAAGATAACTCCATCGTCACTCAAGAGTTCTTTCGCGAGAGCAAGACGCGGGTACATAAAGGTCAGCCACGCGGAGTGGGAGGATTTGCCGCGCATATCCAAAACACGTCTGGCTTCATCCTCACTAATGCCAATTTTGTCCACCAGCTGGCGGGCGGTAAAGCCAAAGTCGTCTTGGTACACAAACCCGTCAGACCCGGTGTTATAGGGCGGATCGATATAAATACACTTGACCATCCCCGCATAGGATTTCACCAGGTGCCCCAACGCATCAAGATTGTCGCCCACGATATAGAGGTTCTCGGATTCTCGGTTTTCAGGCTGCGCATTGTGTTCCATATCAGGCACAATCACGGTTTCACTTTCCAAACCGGCCTGATATTTAGCATAGGTTTTACCCAAAAACCGCAGCTCGTAGCCTTCCCGACTCAGATTGATAGCTTCACTTTTAAGCATCTGTTCGAAACGGTCGAGCCGAAAAGCATCCTGCGCATCGAAATATTCCGGGAAAGCCAGACGTAGCCGCTCTATTTCGGCGCTATTAGGCCTCACAGCTTCGTTATGCTCACGGGCTTCACGGTTCATCTGTCCTATTTCCTCTCGGTTTTGGCTACAGCTGCCAGGCTAGGCGCATCCCGGCCACTTCTATGCAGCCACCAGCAGCACCCTCATTATATCTACCCGGCATTGCCGACTATCACGGCATTAGGGCGAAAACCGAGCCAACCAGCAGCTCCACGGGGTAAATCGCATAGAGCCACCACCCGGTGCGCGGGTCAGCGTAACCCTTGGTATCGTTGCGATAATGCAGAAAAGCCACGCCGATAGCCGGCGCCACCAAGGCCAGGGCACCCACCAGACCGGCCAGCATCATCATGGTATTTTCCCGCAGCTCCAACAGGTAGAAAATCACTACCATTACCACCAAAATAGCTCCAACGGGCATCAGGCCTTGGCGGGTTCCCAGGCGCAATAGCAGCGCCCACAGCACCCCCGCCAGCGCGACCACCGCCTCCAAGGCAATCGCACCCGCAGTGGATCTTGCCCAGTACTTTTCCCGCCCCAGTTTCATGAGGCGCAAGACAATCAGAGCCAAGCCCAAGGCCCACACCGGGTTTTGGGATCCAAAATCCCAAGGTCGTCCGAAAGTGACCAAGTCATAGGGCACTTCACAAAGCAAAGCCAGCACCCCGAGCCGGCCCAAATACATGCCGAAAGCCTGGGTTTTACGAAATCCCTCTACCAGCAGCCACGCATAAATCGGGATGGCCGCCCAAGACACTAGTTCACAAATCACTGCCAGGGTCAGGGTGGTCATATCCTGGAAGTCTTTGCCGGTCGCGGCGGGCACCACCGCCGTGGATGCCACCTGGAAGAACAGCATAATACCGGCGATTATCTTCAGACGTTTCCCGCTGAGACCACGAGCTGGGCGCCCCAAATCCTTGGGGTTTACCCCCCCGGATTCTGGACGCCCAGTACGTGATGTAGAATTCTTCATTTAGCCCTTGACCGAGCCGGACATGGACTCTTGATAGAAGCGCTGCATGATGATGAACAGGATGGCAATCGGAATAGAAACCAAAACTGCTCCGGCCGCGAAACGGGCGAACCAGTTATGAATGTATTCCTTTTCCAGCATCAGCCACAAGCCCAACGCCACGGTGTAATCAGACTGGGTACGGGCAATAACCTTTGCCATTACGAAGTCAAGCCACGGCCCCAGGAAGCTAGTGATGGCCTGGAACACAATCATGGGCTTACAAATCGGCAGGATAATCTTCCAAAACACCTGGGAGCGGGTGCAACCGTCCAGGATAGCCGCCTCGTCCAAGGAACTGGGAATGGTATCCATGTACCCTTTCATCACATAAAAGCCCGCGCCTGACCCGGCCGAATACACCAGAATCAGAGCCAGAATCGTGGTGCCGCCGCCCGTCATACCGATAGCCTTCAGAATGAAGTAGATGGCGGAAACCGCCATGATGCCGGGGAACATGCCCAGAATCAAAACCACGCTCATGAAGGTGCGACGCAACCGGAACCGCATGCGACTCATGACATAGGCGACCATCAGCACGAAGAATACCGAGATTACGCAAGTGAAACACGCGATGATGAAGGTGTTCAGATACATACGCGGGAAGTCCATTACCGTTCGATCCGTAAAGAGCTTCACATAGTTATCCAGCGAGAACTCCGCCGGGAAGAAGGTCTTGGTGAAAGGCGCGGTGTCCTTGTTGAAGGACTCGGCCAAAACCCAGGCAATGGGCACCAGCCAGATAACCGCCATAATCGCCAAGAAAGTATGGACAACTACGTCCCCAATAATCCGCCGTTTACTCAAGGATCCCATGATGGTGGGAGCTGATTCGGCATGAGGCGCCATTTCTATATTCTGCGTTGTTTTCATCGGAAGGCCTCCTCATTCTTGAAGGAACCGGATCTCCGGTAGGTAATCAGGGACACGACTGCCAGCACGATGAAGGTCATAATACCGATAACCGCACCCAGGTTGTAGTCATTCTTGTCCACGGTCAACTTGTACAGCCAGGTAATCAGCAAGTCTGTCTTACCGGCGGAATCCCCCACCGGAACCGGTGCCCCGCCCGAGAGCAGATAGATAACATTGAAGTTATTGACGTTGCCGGTAAAGGTGGTAATCAAATAAGGGGTGAGTACGAAGATAATGTAGGGCATGGTAATCTTGCGGAAAATCACCCAGTTATTGGCACCGTCAATCTTGGCGGCCTCGTACTGGTCGGCCGGGATGTTTTGCAAAATACCAGTTATCTGCATAATCGTGAACGGAATCCCGACCCACAAGTTCACAATAATCACGGTGACCCGCGCCCAGGTGGCATTCGTGAAGAACGGCAAAGCCTCGTTAATCCAACCCCAGTCCAGCAACAAGCGGTTGATAGCACCTTGCGGCTGCAGCATTAGGTTAATTACCAGCAAAGACACGAATTGCGGCACTGCAATCGACATCGAGAAGCAGGCTCGCCAAAAGTTCTTGAAGCGCGTAGTCTTGCGGTTAATCAGCATCGCCATGAACATTCCCAGAAAGAAGTTCAGGAAGGTCGCGAAAATCGCCCACACCAGAGTCCACACCAAGACCGACCCGAAAATCCGCAGGTTCACGGTGCCAGTAGCGTTAGTGAAAATCGCCGCAAAATTCTTTAACCCCACCCAATCGAACAGCACCAGATTGTTGTGGTCATAAGAAGTGAAGGCCATAGAAATCATGAAAATCAGCGGTAACACACTGAAGGTCAAGATTCCCAGGGTGGGCAGGAACAGGAAACCAATATGAGCCCGACCATCCAGCATTTGCGCAATATCTTCACGTAGGGAGGGAACTCTGTTGTGTGTCTTCGCTAGCATTTGTGCTTTATAGGCCGAACGCACCGAGAGATTCCACAAACCAACAAAAGCCAAGATAATCAGTATCGTAGCCACCCCGTAAAGCAGGATAACCACCGAGTTATCCCCTGCGGTGTACTGCCAGTATCCATCCACCAGGACTTTACCCTGCTTTTGGTCACCCAGACCCGGCAGTTTAGTTAAGAATCCCAGCCCGTTGGTGAATAAAAATACAAAAAATCCGATTTCCAAGATCAGGAACAGCAAGCCCTTAACTATCTGCCGGTGTGCCAGATTACCCAATCCGAAAACCACGGCTGACGCCTTAGTCAGACCGTCGCCCTCTTGGAAGGCTGCTTTCAAGCTGTAGGGCGAAGGCGAAACATAGTCTTTCCCCAGTTTCTTCCTAAGTCTCGCTTCGCGTTTTGAGGTTAATGTTGCATCCATTCGCGTTTCCTCATTTCGTCAAAAAGACCGGTAATGAGCCTTGCGGCTCTGTGATAAGGCCGCTGGAAGGAAGGCTGTCCTTCCAGCGGCCTTACGAGTGATAATCGTGTCTTAGCCCTTCATTTCGGCCAATTGCTTCGACCAATCCGCCAGTTTCGCTCCGGCGTTATCGGCCGTGATTTCCTTGTTCACCAAGCCCTTACCGAAAGCGGCCGCCGGATCCCACCAGGAACCCATCGCGGAGATAGTCGGCTGCAGGATGGAAGTGCCGGAAATCACTTCCATCTGTGCCTTTGCTGCGTGGTCGTCGGCTTTGATTACACTGGCCAAAGACTTGTCGGTCGGTACAATCCCGCGCATCTCGTAGTGAGCCTTCTGCGCTTCGGTGGAACCGAGGAAAGCCGCGAACTGAGCGGCCGCCTTAGCATTCTTGGCGTTCGGATTGTAAGCCACAGCCTTGGAACCAGCGAAAGCGTCCATCTGCACATCCTTGCCATTCACCTTGAAGGTCGGCAGTTTAGCAGCCGCGTAGTTGCTACCCAAGGCTTCCTTCACGTTTTCAGCATCCCAGGTACCCGAGAATATTGCGTCGGTGTCTCCCGCCTTCAAAGCCCCCAAGCCGGAGCCCTCGGCATCGTTCGTGAAGTTCGGGTTGCTGGCCAAGCCGACCAGGTACTTGGTGACAGCCGTCGCCGCCTCGTCACCATCAGCGAAGGTAATCCCCTTAGAGGCATCATCGCTCTTGTCCCCGAAGAAGGTCAGCCCCGCCCCCTTGGTAAAGAAGGACTGGATGTACCAGCCATTGTCCAGCGGGAAGGACACCTTGCCCTTAGCCAGCATCGCGTCCAGGGATTTCACGTCGTCAGCGCTGAACTTAGAGGAGTTGTAGTACATGAACCAGGTGTTGGAAGTGAAAGGCACCCCGTAAATCTTGCCGTCAGTACCGGTCACAGAGGCCACCATGGATTCTTCGTTCTGTTCCTTGACCTGTTTGGCTTCGTTCTCGCCCAACTCGCCGATAGCGCCCACATCCTGCAGCGCGCCTAGCTGGTCATTGGCGAACATGTAAACATCGGCGGCAGCCGAGGCATCTTCCTTTACCTTCTTGGCTGCGTCGCCCTCGGATACCACGTCGTTCTTCCAGGTAATCTTGTATTCAGAGTGAGCCTTTTCGAAGGCTTCCTCCATCTTAGCCAACCACGAGCCATCACCTTGATCTTCTTGCGGAGACCATACGGAGAGATTAACATTCTCGGTGCCTCCCTTGGCCGCAGCGCCGCCCTTAGCGGCATCGCCGGAGCCACCACAAGCACTCATGCTGAGCGCCACAGCTGCCGCAGCAGCAAGACCCAGGGTTTTTTTCCAAGTCATCAACATTATTTTTCCTTTCGGTACGTGGAGAGCTTTTCTCTCCATTCTCAAGGAGCGCCGCCATGCCCCTCGTCTGACAGCCTCAGGTCTGGCGAAACGTTTTTCGTTGTTGAGGTTAGCACTTTTTAAGCACTGAAAATGCCCATTTCGCAAACTTTAAAGCATTTTTACCTATTCGTAACCTTCCCTTAAAGTTACCAGCTGAGAAACTTCCGCTATCGGTGTCATTTCGGCCAGCACCTCATGAAGCCGACCCGACGAAATCTGCCCTGCCCGCTGCCACCTTCCGCTAAACTTGTCACGGTTCCGTTTCATGAGGTGCCACCCAACAATCCAGCGTAAAAGGAGCATAATGACTGGCCAATATCCACGTCCCCAGTGGTTGGACAACGCAGTTTTCTACGAGATTTACCCCCAAACTTTCCAGGATTCCAACGGCGACGGGATTGGCGACATTCCCGGGATTATCTCCCGTCTAGACTACCTGGCTGACCTGGGAGTGACCGGTCTGTGGCTCAATCCCCTGTTCGATTCACCTTTCAAAGACGCGGGCTATGACGTGCGCGACTATCGTCTGGTCGCACCGCGTTACGGCACCAATACCGACCTAGAGGAACTGTTCCGAGAGGCACATTCCCGAGGGATTCGCGTGTTACTGGACTTGGTGCCGGGGCACACTTCCGAGGAACACGCCTGGTTTAAAAACAGTGCCCAGCCGACCCCAAACGAATTTTCCGACCGCTATATCTGGACAAATTCCTGGATTTCCGGGGGCGATGGATATCCCTTCATCGGCGGAGAGGCCGAGCGGGACGGCACCTATATTCTGAATTTCTTCAAATGTCAGCCAGCCTTGAACTATGGCTGGGCACATCCGAAATACCCCTGGCAAGATCCGGTTTTGGGCGAGGCCGCGCGAAAAACCTGTGACGCAATGGTGGATGTGATGCGGTTTTGGCTCACTAGGGGTGCCGACGGCTTCCGGGTCGACATGGCAAACTCGTTGGTGAAACACGATGATGAAGGCAAACCCAAAACGATTGAAACCTGGAACTATATGTTTGACCAGATTCGCCCCGAATTCCCCGAGGCTGCCTTCGTCGCGGAATGGGGGGTACCCCACGAGGCTGTCGCCGCCGGATTCGACATGGACTTTTACCTGGATTGGCGCTGGGACGGGAATCCCAATGGCTACAACATCTTGCTGCGTAACACCGATACCCCGCTCTTGCGTGAAGGCGATGTGAGTTACTTTAATTCCGATGCCGATACCTCGGTGCGCGGATTTTTGGATCAATACGTTCCCCAGTTACGCTCAGCCGAGGCCGCCGGGGCGTTTTTCAGTCTGATTACTGGCAACCATGACACCTTGCGGGTTTCGCCGCGTCTGACCACCCGCGAACAAAACTTGGCCTGGGCGACGATTCTGACTTTGCCGGGCGTGCCGTTTATCTACTATGGCGATGAAATCGGGTTGCGCCACCAACTGCTGCCTACTAAGGAAGGCGGCTATGTGCGCACCGGCGCCCGCACCCCGATGCAGTGGGATGAAACCTTGAATCTGGGATTCTCCACGGCGGATCCCGGCACGCTGTATCTGCCGGTTGACTCTAGCCCCGATGCCCCCACTGTCGCCTTGGAGCAAGCCGATCCGGATTCTCTGTGGCACTCCTTGCAACGCTTGATTGCGTTGCGTAAGGATTTGCCGGCTTTGCGTGCCGGGGCGGGGTTCGCGGTACGCCCGGGTGGGGATGGTCGAATCTTTGCGTTCATGAGGTGCCAAGGAGACGACAAGCTTATGGTCGCGGTAAACCCCGGCCGAGAAGGAGCCACGCTCCACCTAGAGCCGGGCGAGGCACACGAACCCCGCTTTACTATCGGGGAAGTACACGTCACCGATGGCGAGCTGCGCCTCGAGGCGCAATCCTTCGTGATTTTATGAGCTTCGATTCGTGTCAAGAGTGAACAGTAACCAAAAGTGACCAGAGACACCCAGAAAGTCTTAGATTAACTTGCCTAGGCATCTCCGGTCACTGTAACCCACTCGAAATAAGGAGCGTTGTGAAAAAGAAAGAGCGTGAATTGTTTTAGTTGACTACCACTCCTTTCCTCAGAATAATATTCCCATAAAGGGCAGTTTCCCCTGTTAATACTGTTACCTGTGACTTGCGAGCTTGTTCATAGAAGTCGAAGCGTTCGAAGAGCTTTAGGGTGGCTTGGGGTGCGGCATTTTTGACAATTTTGTCGTAAGTATCCCAAACATCCGGACGCGAATCACCCTCGACCGTATTCATGAGGGCATACTGCCAATCATTGTAAAAATCTAGCGGCAGCAGCTCCAAAACCCCGGCTAAAATATCTGGAATCAACAGGCCATCGGCTCTGATAACTTTTTGGGTCGAGCCATTTTGGGGATAGTTGGCATCCCCAAACGTGATTTCATCACCATGTCCCATTTCCATCATGACTTTAACCAATTCAGGTGAAAGAATATGAGGTATTTTGTATAACATTTAGGCACCTTTCGATTTATAACCCATATTGAGGACGCATAGATATTAATTTTTGGATTTCATCTTCGGGAAGCTGCCGAGACTTGAATCCGAGCTGCTCGCAAAGATACGTGAGCTGCGCCGTGTATTCTAATCGTTCCATATTCTGGTAGGCCGCTAGTAATGAACCACCCCAAGACAGAGCTCCGTGCATTTCCATCAGACACCCGGTATGTCCATGAACAAACGGAGCAATGTTTTCGGCAAGTTGCATTGTGGATGGGGTTGCGTACGGCGCCACTGGAATTACCGGCATAGCTAGAACATTTTCCGGCATCTGTTTGTTGACCAATTCTTTTCCACCGATAGCAAAGGCGGTGGCGTATATAGGGTGTGCGTGTACAACCGCATTTACCTTAGAGTCTTCTTGGTAGAGCCGTAGGTGTACCTTTACTTCGGAAGAGGTCTTGTAAGGTGGATTTTCGCTGATAACCGAACCATCAAGCCTTACTTTACATATCATTTCCGGGATTAGAGCACCTTTAGAAATTCCGGTGGGGGTACATAGTACCGTGTTGTCAGACAGTCGTACCGATATGTTTCCGTCATTGGCTGCAACATATCCGCGCTGCCACACTTTCATACCAATTTCGCATACTTCTTGGCGTTTTACTTCCTCTTCTTTATCCATTACATTAATCCTTTCTGTTTGTTCATAAATACCACTTTAAAGCAAATTTTCATTTAAAGCGTAATAGGTTGCAACACCTCGGTATAGTCGCTAGTGTCAAACCATTTTTGTGTTGCCCCTTTGGGAACCCCCAACACGTGAAGCTGAGCCAACATATTTCCAATGATGGAAGCCTCGCACTTGGCAAGCCTGACGGGCTCTCCCAACAAATTTGTGATTTCCTGCATCAAGAAAGTGTCGTAAGTACCTCCCCCGGTAATATGCACAACCCCCTCGCTTTTAACCAAGTGTCGCAAGTCATTTATTCCGGCGACAATGGAATGTGCTAGCGATTCTTTGATGGTGCGTAGCAGTTGTCCATCGCTGCATTCGAGAATACCGAACTCTGATTCCAGTTTCGCCCGGAGCCGACTCGGCATCTCGCCCGGAGAGATTAGCTCCGCATCTGAGGGATTAATGAACACCCCCAAAGATTTCGCTTCCCAACATTGTTTGTCTAACTGGGAAAAACTCACGTCTTTACCTTCTTTAGACCATTGCCGACGACATTCTTGTAATAGCCACAGCCCAGTCTGGTTTAGCTCCGCGCGGTTGCTCCCCCCGGTAGCGGCCTCATTGGTAACACCTTTTTCATAGGCTTCATCTGTTGTCAGGGGTTTTGGCGTTATTGCCCCAATCACCGCCCAAGACCCGCAAGATACGAATATATCCCCTACATTGGGGGCAATACAGTAGGCCGCACAGGCCGTATCATGGGAGCCACTTAGAGCCACATTGGTTCGCCCACGTTTTACTAGTAATGAAGGCTCTCCGTGGATAGGAAGCAGAATTTTGGGGTCTATCCCCGCTGCCTTGAGAATCTCGGTATTCCATTCAAAGCGGTTGACATCCATCATCGCCGATGTAGAGGCTACTCCCTGCGAAGCCCAGGGAGCGCAAGCCACGGGAGCGTCCCAGCCGGGAATGTCAGCGGTCGCCAGAACACGCGTAATCATATCTTGGAGGAATAAAATGCCCGCGTACGGGGCTTTACCCACCGCGTTCGCCCCAGTTAACCGGTTTACCGAATTAATGTCTTGCGGCATCACTCCGGTAAACCGGTACTGGTGGCGTCGTGTAATTTTTGTGTCTAAGGCTGCTTGTCCGATGTGACCGCACGTATCTCGATAGGCCACGGCCTGCGGTTCACATTCACCAGAGGCAAAGATTTTGACAAAGTCAACTCCCCAGCCGTCCACTCCAACTGAGTCCGGGGCATGGCCGAGAGTTTGCGCCGCAACTGCGGCACATTTCTTTGCAATCTCGGCGAACTGCGCCACCGGCCATGTCAGATGGTTATCAGCGTCCACCTGCACCTCGATGGGCTGTCGGTAAATTTCTTGCAGGCTCAGTTCATTTTCCGCAGTGTTCCAATGCCCTAAAAAGGCACGGATTGCAGAGGAACCCATATCGATTGCGAGCACATCCACAACAACCAACTCCAAAAATTATCGATACAGAGCGCCGTATGCTTCACACGCCCGATAATCAGCAGATTCTAAGTTATCAGTTCCGAAAACATTCCAGTTTCGAGGTCGATAAATTTGTCCAGCGCTGAGATTATGCATCATTACCGGAATGCGCAGCATCGCCGCTAGCGTAATCAAATCGGCTCCAAAATGGCCATACCCGATGGCACCATGGTTGGCGCCCCAGGCATCCATGACATTGTACGTGGAATCAAACGGGTACTTACCGGTCAACCTGGGGGTAAAGAAGGTCGTAGGCCAGGCTGGATCCGTACGGTTTTCAATGATTTCACGGGCTTTATCTGGAATCTCTACACTCCACCCTTCGACAAACTGAATTACCGGGAGGCTATGTGCTACTAGGTTTATCCGCACCATAGTCAACGGCATATCCCCTTTGGTTACAAAGTGGGTAGAAAACCCGCCACCCCGGAAGTATTCCTTGTTGGAAGGATGGAAGGTGGTGGCATCAAGTGCTGCCTGAATATCCTTTTCAGTTACTTTCCACCACTCCTTCATCACTGGCTTACCGTTTTCATCTTGCATAGCCCCAGTGGCATCAAGGGTGGTGGCACCAGAGTTGCGCAAATCCAGGAATCCCGCAGCAGCTTTACCTTCTAACTCGCAGCCCGTAACTCGCTTTACAGCCTCTGGCGACCAGAAGGTTCGCACGTCAGAGAACATCTGGGTACGGTTGGTAAGCAGGTGGTTGAACAACATGGTGATGCCATTTAAGACGTCGTTTTCGGTAGCGAGGGTCAGGGGTTCACGCGGACCATTCCAATCAAAGGTGGTGTTGGCAAAGGTTTCCAACAAATCACCATTCGGCTTGTAGTCGGTCCATTGACGCTGGCCTTGGAAGCCGGCCACAATAGCGTTGTGCCCTGCGGCTTCTTCATGGAATCCTAGGTCAGCCAGTTTGGGGTTACCCTCCATCAAGTCACGCCCGATAAGAACCATCTTGGTTACGTAATCCCACTGCGCCTCCGTTTCCTCAGGGCTGAGCGCATACTCTGGCTTGTGATTGACGATATCTTCGCCTTTATGGAGCTTATCTTTGACCCAGGCACGCGCTTTAGCGTACTCATCAGGGTCAAAAATCCCCTGGGTGATGCGACGATCCATTTCAATCATGTCAACGGATTCAACGCCCATCCCGAGGTAATCGCGCATGAACTGACGGTCGACCATAGATCCGGCAATACCCATACACTGCGAACCAATCTGGAGGTAGTTCCGGTTGCGCATTTCACCAACCGCAATGGCCGCACGGCAGAACCGCAAAATTTTCTCTCTAACTTCTTCAGGAACGCGGGTGTCGTCAGCATCTTGGACATGTTCGCCGTAGATGCCAAAAGCGGGGATACCGAACTGCGCATAGGCCGCCATAGCGGCCGCTAGAGTGACCGCACCGGGACGTTCTGTGGCGTTAAGACCCCAAACCGCATGCTGAATAGCAGGATTCATGTCGATAACCTCGGTCACATAGTCCCAACAAGGGGTTACCGTAAGTTCTGCACAAACATTGAATGGCGAGAACTGCTCGCGAACCTTTTGGGATTCACCGGCGCGACCAATGGTACGGTCGGCTACGATGGTCTGGACGGGGGTACCGTCAGTGTACTTGAGGTTCTCTGAAATCAAGGCCGCAGCGGTCTTTGCCATCTGCATCGTCTGTTCTTCGAGTGACTCGCGTACGCCACGCCGCCTCCCATCAATGATTGGCCGAATAGCGATTATCGGTTTTTTCGTACTCATATTAGATTTTTCCTTTCTACTCTAACGCCTTCATGCTTTGAATAAGTTTTACAAAAGTAAACTATTCGTAAATATTGGATTGAATCTCCGGGGTATCAATATTTGATTTGTCGTACCAGGCAAAACCAGAGTCAATAATTTTCTCAAGGCTCTCGCCCTTTATAGCCTTATCTGCCGCCGCAACAGTTTCAGCACCCATTTTCACCGGAGCCTGAGTAATGGCTCCAGCCTCGTCACCGCTCTTAATGGCATCGATTTGGGCTTTACCCGAATCGAAACCAACAATCGTGATTTGCCCCATCTTGCCGGCTTCCTTCACACCCTGTAGCACCCCGGCAGCGGTTACCTCATTGGAACCGTACATGGCGGTGACATCGGTATTCGACTTGACGATAGCCTTAGCTGCATCGGCAGCTTTGCCTCGCTCATCGGCCCACTGTTCTTGGAGAAGTTTAATATCAGGAGCGTGTTCTTTCATCCAGTCTTGGAAACCAAAACAGCGCCCCTTACCGGTAGTGGTGGCCTGGCCATGACAGACGATACCGACGGTTCCCTTGTTCCCCATGAGCTGGGCGAGTTTTTCGGCCGCCTTAGCACCAGCTGTACGGTTGTCGGTTTGCACCGTCGTCAGAGGAATATCGGAATCAACGCCAGAGTCGAAAGCAATGACGGGAATGCCAGCGTTCTTAATCTGTTGCAGAATAGGTTCTGCAGCTTTGGAGTCTAGTGCCGCCAAGCCGATAGCTGCGGGTTTAGCATTCAAGGCGTTCTTGAGCTGATCAAGCTGTTCGGTAACAGCAGTTTCGTTTTTCGGACCAATGAATTCAACTTCATAGCCGAGTTCTTTGCCCTTTTCGAGAGCTCCTTTCTTGACCGATTGCCAGAATGTGTGTTGGAAACCTTTCGATACCAAGATGATTTTCTTGCTATTAGACTTGGCATCGGCCGATTTACCGTCTGATGATGCTGGGGAGCTTCCACATGCGGTTAGCGAGAGGCAGGCTATAGCACCCAATGCGAGTACTTTGAATGATGTGCGCATTTGATTTACCTTTCTGTTAAGTTTTCTGGATATGAATTGCTAAAAGATAAGAATAATGTTGCATTTTAGGCTGCGTTTTCCCTCCTTTGACGTACGTTGTCAATGAATACGGCCAGTAGGACGACTACACCAGTAATTGGAAGTTGCCATTCATTGGGCAGACCCATCATTTGCAAGCCAGTGGTGAGGGTGTTCATGATTAGGGTGCCAATAACTGTGCCCGAAATGTTCGCACGACCACCAGCAAGGGAGGTTCCACCGATTACCACCGCCGCGATGGCGTTAAGCTCCATCCCCAGGCCTTCGGCCGGTTGCGAGAATCCAAAGCGGGCAGAATAGAGAATAGCCCCCAGCGCCGTGAAGATACCGGCAACTATGTATACAATCATAAGCCAGAATTTCACATTAATACCGGCCAGTTGCGTTGCCTCTTTATTGGAGCCGATAGAGAGAGCATACCTTCCAACAAGTGTCTTGTTGAGAATAACAGCAGCAATAATCGCGCTGCCAAGAAATACTAGAGCCGAGTTTGCCAAACCGGGAATGAGGGTACCGTTTGCTACGGCATAGTATCCAGGGTTACTGATTTGAATAGTTGAAGCACCGGAAATAATCAAAGCTATACCCTGACACGCCATCATCATTGCCAGCGTGGCAATAAAGGGAGGAATATTTAAATATGCTACGTTGATACCGTTAATCGCACCTAGGAGTACACCAATCAGCAAGGTCAAAAAGATGCCAAGAACCAGATTTATCCCGAGGTACCGTTCCCCTAGAAAGACCCCGGCCATAACCGCACAAACCGTCATCCCCGTCCCAACCGAGAGGTCAATACCGCTGGTAGCGATAACAAACGTTGCACCCAGTGCCATCACCCCAATGGCTGCCGACTTCATGAGGATGTCAGAGAGGACACTAGGTTCAGCAAAGTTAGGCGCAGCAATCATAAAGAAAATGTAGATGACAACCAGAGCGCCAAATGTGATGAGCTGCTGGGCGTATCCTTTCACAAGAAGGGCTAAGTTGCCCGTAAACTCATTTGAAGATTTCTCATTGATAGTGTCCACACTCATTGTTTTTCTCCTTGGTTTTCATTGGCTGCAAGATGCATAATTTTTTCCTGATCGGCATCCTCATTTTTGAGGATGCCAGTAATACGCCCGTTGGACATAACAGCTATCCGGTTACTCATTCGTAAGACCTCAGGCAGTTCCGATGAAATCATAATAATCGCTTTACCTTCCGCAGCCAGCCTTTCCAATAGATTATAGATTTCTTCTTTTGCTCCCACATCGATACCTCGAGTGGGTTCATCAAAAATAAGAATGTCACAGTTTCGCAACAGCCATTTAGCAATAACCACCTTTTGCTGGTTGCCGCCTGACAAATTACGCAGTAGCTGATGCACTGACGGCGTTTTGATTCGAAGTTCGTCTTTATACCGCTCCCCATACTTTTTTATTAATTTCTCATTTATGAAGCCCGCATGAGTAAACTTGTACATGGAAGCGACCGCAATATTGGATTTCACATCCTGATTCAAAATCAGACCGTAACGTTTACGATCCTCGGAGAGATAACCAATTCCATTACGCACTGCATCGGCCGGGTTCTTTATACGTACTTTTTTACCCTTAATCTCGATATCACCAGATACCCGCGGATCGGCACCGAACACGCAGCGCATAGCCTCAGTTCTGCCTGCACCCATCAGTCCCGCAAATCCAAGAATCTCGCCTTTTCTTACCTCAAAACTAACGTCTTTCAAAAGTTTCGAGGTGGATAGGTTCTTTACTTTCATCACCACTTCACCAATTTTGGCCTTGCCAGATGGACGTGCATCGACCGGAACTTCACGCCCAACCATCATCGAGATAATTTTGCTAATCGGAGTGTCCTTTGTAAGGACGGTATCGATATATTCTCCGTCTCGCAGCACAGACACACGGTTGGTAATCTCAGTTATTTCATCCATGCGGTGTGAAATATAAATCAGCCCCGTCTCGGTACTGACATAAGATCTAATCATCCGAAACAAAGTGCGAATTTCTGCCTCGGTCAGAGCCGCTGAAGGCTCATCCATAATCAATATACGCGAATTTCTATTGAGTGCTTTGGCTATTTCAACCATTTGCTGCCTCGCCACCGTTAGGTCACGAGCATATAACCGCGGATTTATATCTATATCCAGTCGCTCAAACAGTTCTGCAGCCTTCTCAAACATTAATTTGTCATTCAAAATCCCATGTCGATTGGATTCTTTTTGCCCCAGAAATATGTTTTGTGCAACAGTCAAATCCGGAACCAAGTTAAGCTCCTGGTGAATAATACTCAACCCCAAGGCTTCCGCTTCCCTCGGCCCACTAACAGTTACCCGTTTTCCTTGCAACCAGATTTCTCCTCCGGGATCGGATTTATAGATTCCCGTCAGGATTTTCATCAAAGTCGATTTACCAGCCCCGTTTTCGCCACACAGACCTAACACTTCATTAGTATTCAAATCTATGTTCACGTCAGACAGGGCTTTAACACCTGGGAAGGTCTTGCTAATCTTCTTGAGTTCTAAAAGTTTTGTCATATTCGCACCTCTATGTACGTTAGCTAACTGGAATGTTAGCGCTAACATCTTCAATTTAGCCGACACCTTCCTTAATGTCAAGCTTTTTTTATAAAATCTTATAGCCGCAGGTCAATAGCGTGTCGCGCCTGTTCCAGTCGCCTCTCCAGGACCGAAAGCTCCCCTGTTCCACACCGTCCGCCGACCACCACAGAGGTACCTGACACAGCATCATCACGCAAATCAAATTAAGTTAGCATTCACCTGTTGTAAACTGTATACCGTGGGCAGGGATGTTTTGATGCGAGATGTAGCTAACTTAGCCGGGGTATCGTCACAGACAGTCTCACGGGTTTTATCCGGAAAAACCAATGTTAGCGACTCCACCAAGCACAGAGTCCTCCAAGCCGTAGAGGCTCTCGGATACCGCCCCAACCGACTCGCCGCTTCCTTGGCCTCGGGAGAATCTTCCCTGGTAGGGGTACTACGTGTTGGGCACTTGTCCTATGGCCGGGCGCAATCGTATATCCATTTTGAACGTATCCAGAACTCCAATGGACTCTATGTCGTCTCGGCCTCCGTAGACTACGACGATCGTGACGACTGGAAGCGAGGTTTGGATTATTTGCAGTCAATCCGGCTTAGAGCCCTGGTCATCATGAGTCAAAATGTCACTATCGCCCAATACCTCAATCCTCTTTTACGACAGCCTACCGTCTTGGCCATGAACGAAGCGGATGCATCCTGCAAGCTAGCGCGGGTGGAGCTAGAACAGCTTCAATCCATGGAGAAACTCCTAGCGCATCTTTACAGCCTCGGATGCCGTCGAATAGTACACATCTCACCTGAGCACAACGAAATCGATGCCAACCTGCGATGCCAAGCCTACCTAGATTTTTGCGAAGTACATGATTTGGAACCATTCGTTCTAAAAGTTCCCGACTGGAGCTCCGAATCCGGCACTTACGCTGCGCAGCAGTTATCCACCTACACCTTCGACGCTATTTCGGCCGCCAACGACTGGATTGCTCTAGGTGTCTCTACCAAGCTTTTCAACTGCTATGGTATGCTTGCCGGCCGCGACTATGCTTTAACCGGATACGACGACACCGACTTCGCCCCCTATGTCTCCCCCGCCCTGACGACAGTGCGCCAAGACTATACGCAACTCGCTATTTCCATCTCAGCACAGATTGATTCTCTTTTGTCCGATAAAAAACCAGGATGCACCATACTAGAAAACACGCTGGTCATTCGAGAATCAACCCTAAACTACCAAGCTGCCCGGTAGATGTCATTTAGCCCAAATTCAAATGGCACCTCATGAAAAGCCGATAAAACCCGACTAACTAAGTGCCAACAAAACAAGGGTAACCCCAAGGTAATGGTTTTCAAACGTGCATGCAGTCGACGCCAAGACCTAGGAAACGTGCAAAAGTGCGCTATGCTTACCCCTAGGAATTGTGTGTTTTCTGTGGGTGTTGAAACCTAGGAAACGTGCATAACTGGAGCGTTTATGGAGGTGAACGGGTGTTTCATCGTAAGGTTTATGATCAACTATTGCAGTGGAAACGTTCCAGCAACGGAACCAGTGCGGTGCTAATCGAGGGTGCCCGGCGAGTGGGAAAGTCCACGGTGTCAAGCCAGTTTGGTCGCCAGGAATACGCACAGAGTCTGCTGATTGATTTCACCACGGTGTCACCCGATTTTAAGCAGCTTTTCTTGGATACGCGTTCCGATTTGGACAGTTTCTTTCTGTACCTTTCGGCCACATTCGCGGTGACCTTTAAAACCCGCGATACCTTGATTATTTTCGACGAGGTACAAGCTTTCCCGGAAGCACGCCAGTTTATCAAGCACCTGGTGGCTGATGGCAGATACGACTATCTCGAAACCGGGTCGTTGGTCTCGCTACGCAGCAGCGCGGAAAAAATCCTCTTGCCTTCCGAAGAAGAATCGCTACTCATGAAGCCCCTGGATTTCGAGGAATTCCTGTGGGCGCTAGAGGAACACGGCTTGGCTGAACTTATCGGACAATGCTTCCAAAACAGTCGCCCCCTACCGGATGAACTGCACCGCAAAGCCACCCGATTGTGGAACGAATATATGCTGGTGGGAGGGATGCCGGCAGCAGTGGCGGCCTACGCGCAGGGACGCGACTTGGCCGGGGCACAAAAAGCGAAACAGCTGGTGGTGAAACTCTATCGGGATGACATCGAGAAATACGGTGGAACCGAAGCGAAACGGGTCAAAGCGGTGTTTGACGCTATCCCTGGCCAGCTCTCGAAACGGGAAAAACGGCTCGTGTACACCCAGGTCGATGAGGGTTCGCGGGCGCGAGACTATCAGCTGGCGTTTTCCTGGATGAAGGATGCGGCAACAGTGAACCTGTGCACCGCCGTAACCGACCCCACTTTAAGCATGGAACTGAGTGAGGATGAAACCACCGTGAAATGCTACCTGGCTGATACCGGGTTGCTCACCAACATGGCCTTTGCTAATGACGAGGTTTTGCTGCAGGCCAGCCGACAAGTACTGCGAGGAGACGCGGATATTAATCAAGGAATGCTGGCCGAAAACGCGGTGGCACAACAGTTGGCGGCGCGAGGCCATGAGCTCCATTTTTATTCCCGCTATTCCCGCCAAGCCGCCGAGCGTATGGAGATTGATTTTTTGATTAGCTGCCCGTACTGGAATGCTGCGGGGAAACCACGAATCAGTCCCCTCGAAGTGAAATCCGGAAAACGCTACACCACGGTATCCCTGGATAAATTCAAAGCTAAATTCGGGAAACGCGTGGGCACTCAATACGTTTTACACCCCGGTCAGCTCCGTGTTGAGAGGGAGAGAATGTTCCTGCCGCTGTATATGTCCGCATGGCTGTAGCATTCAAAGCGTAGCGCTAGCGGCGACTCGTTAGCGGGTTGGAAGACTGGAAAACTAGCGTCGCCGGGTTCATGAGGTGCTGGCCGGGGTTGCGGGCGATGTTCCGGGGTTGCGGGCAAGGGAAGTCAGGGATTTTTGTGGCGTTTGCGCTGGTGGTGAGGGTTTAGAAATTTCTTTGTGGGGTTGACCGCAAGACTCGCTGTTCAGGCAAATTCAAGCAGAAAAAAGCTCGCCACCCCGGCTGGCACCTCATGCACCCCGCCATGACGACCACAACCACAGTTTTTGATTTTAGCGCTTATTTCAAATATACTATAAGCACAATAGTCAAGAAAGGTGCACGTAGTGATTCCCCTTGATTTGCGCACACTACTGGAGCACGGTGGCAACGTTGTCACCACGGCACAAGCCAACCAAGCCGGAATCTCCAACGAACGACTGAGACTGTTAGTGAAATCAGGTGATTTACAACGAATAGCGCATGGTGTTTACATGGAACCTCATGAACTGGAAGACCGAATGTACACCTGGCAGCTGCGGCGAGCGAAACTCATCTATTCCCACGACACCGCTCTGTTCCTGCACGGCCTGACCGACCGTGACCCACTAAGTTACACCGTGACCGTCCCCAGTGGATACAACACCAGCGGACTGCGAATGGCAGGATTCACGGTATTCACCATCAAACCCACACTGCATGAGGTGGGGATTGGGGTGGCGGACACCGTGTTTGGAAACCCGGTGCGAGTCTATGGATTGGAGCGCACCGTATGCGACATTGTACGCAGTCGCTCCCGGCTCGACCCTGCGATAATTAGCGAGGCAGTGAAACGCTACGTCTCACGGCGCGACAAGAACCTGGGCTTGTTGATGCCCCTCGCCGAACAATTCGGCATCGCCAGGCTGTTGCGCACTTACCTGGAGGTATTGCTATGAAAACTTCAACCCAGCTCAAAGCCCTGATTCGTAACCTGTCGAAACAATCCGGCGTAGAGACCGAGGTATTACTGCGCGGTTTCATGATGGAGAGATTTTTAGAACGCCTCGCCATCTCCCGATACCGAGACAACTTTATTTTGAAAGGTGGGTTGCTAGTCGCTGCAATGGTCGGAATTAGCACACGCACCACTATGGATATAGACGCAACACTCAAAGGGCAATCCCTATCAAGAAATACCCTTGAATCAATCATGACCGAAATTGCTAATATCCCACTGAACGACAACATTCGGCTGAACCTTTGCGAAATTGAGGAGATCCACGAAGAGGCAGATTATCCCGGATTCCGAGTATCTATCGCGGCGACGCTGGATAAAACCCGGCAAATGCTAAAGATAGATATAACCACCGGCGACCACGTGACACCCAAGGAAATCGAGTACGGATTCAATCTAATGTTTGAAGACCGCCATATCCAGCTTTTGGCGTATAACTTGGAAACCGTGCTGGCCGAGAAATTAGAAACCATCGTAACGCGCAGCGTCGCCAACACGCGGATGCGCGATTTCTACGATATCCACATTCTCACCGCCACCCAGCCATATGACACCGATGTGCTGCGGACTGCCCTGACCAACACCGCTGAGAGGCGTGGCACCATAGGACAAATGGCCGACATTATGGTGGCCGTTGAAATGCTAGAAACCAGTCCGGTAATGGCCAGTCATTGGCAACGCTACCGCCAGAAATACCCCTACGCCCAACAAGTGTCATGGGAAACCGTCACAAACGCCGTCAAAACACTGGCCGTAAAAATCCAGGCCGTACATGATTTATCGTAAATAGCAAGTAACAAACCAACCGTTATTGTGAATGGCAGCGTAGTCCCCTAGCCAGCCGCCGAAGCTGGTTTCAAGGGGTTTGCGTCGCCGGGTTCATGAGGTGCTGGCCGGGGTTGCGGGCTGGATTGAAGGGTTTTACAACCGTAAACGACTGCATTCCAGTATCGGCATGATGCCACTCGTGGAATACGAACTCAAGATGAGTCAAACCGCCTGGAAACAGGCAGCCTAAACAACCAACCTGTCAACAACTTGCGGCCAACCCCAGTTTGCGCCTCATACTCTCGGCGCTGCTCCGGCGACATTTCCGTCAGCCTCCGAGCCTGCGCTTCTTTCCAACTAATCATTACGCTTCCCCTCTTCACGACTGCGCGGGTAAAAGGCTCAGCACCGTTAGTCACGTCGCCAGGCTAGTCAATCAGGGTGATGATGCGAGTAGCAAGATATTTGGTGGAGGCGATGAAATCCGCGTTGCGTTGATCGGAGCCATACGCCCACTGGCGGGCAAATTCCGGGTCTTTGCCGAATTCTATGTGCCGTTTAACCAGCCGGCTCATTCGAGTAGCATCGTCAAGTTCGAGGTACCAGATTTCGGTGAAGAACTGGGCAACCTGGCTCCACGGCTCGCTTTGTGCCAGTAGGTAGTTCCCCTCACTGATGACCAGCTCTATATCCCCGGTCACCTCGATTTCAGCAGCAATAGCTTCCTCAAGTTCCCGGTGGTACACCGGGGCATAAACGCTGCCATCCCCCGGTTGTTGCGCTTTGAGACGCCGCAACATCTCCGCGTAGCCAGTGGCATCAAAAGTTGCCGGGCTGCCTTTCTGGTTTCGCAGCTGTTTGGCTTCCAACACCCGGTTAGACAGGTGGTATCCATCCATGGGCAGTAAAACCGCTCGCTTCCCCAGCTTGGCGTTGGATTGAATTCCCTGACATGCACTCGGTTTATCGTTGGGATTAGCATCCAGCTGCACGCCGCGCAACTCGCCGTGCAACTCGCCTAGTGACTCGTCGAATGACTCGGTTAACGACTCGTTTAGTTCTGCCACCAGGCGCGCCGCCAGGGTTGACTTCCCCGCCCCAGGCGCACCAGCAATTCCCAGCAGATGCCGCTGCCCCGGGACACAGAGCCGCCTGGCCGCCGTAACCAGCTCGGAAAAACTCCGCGTTTCGCAGTTCATAAGCCCAATAATACCGGAGAGCATCAATTCTCGGTCTCAAGAGGAACCCCTCGGGTTCCGCAACCCCTCGATCCCCCCATTCCCCCGGGTCCTCCGATTCTCTCGGGTTCCTTCGTGATAATTTGCACAAACAAAGTGGTGGGTGTCGGGACGTTCCCGACACCCACCGCTTCAAGCACCTCATGAAGCGAAAACAAACGCCACCAGGTGAATCACGCCCCCAGGACTTACAGAATCCCCAGGGACTTCACGGTGTCAATTTCTTCGGTGGCGCGCGCCGCGTTGAACGCAATCTTTTCTTTGGTCTTGGCGCTCAATTCCAGGCCTTCCACAATCTTCCACGCCTTGCCGTCCGAAGTCACCGGGAAGCCGTAAGACAGCCCCTCTGGCACGCCGTATTCGCCGTGAGACGGCACTGCGGCCGTAACCCAGTCACCCGCCGGGGTACCCAGCGCCCAAGAATGCATGTGGTCAATCGCCGCCGAAGCCGCCGAAGCCGCCGAGGAAGCCCCGCGCGCCTCGATAATCGCCGCGCCGCGCTTGGCCACAGTCGGTACAAAGTATTCATCCAACCAGGCCTCGTCCACCAGACCGGTCGCCGCCTTGCCGGCCACCTCACAGAAAGAAACATCCGGGTACTGGTCGGCGGAGTGGTTACCCCACACGATCATCTTTTTAATGTCGGCCACAGCCGCACCGGTTTTCTCGGCCAACTGGGAAATAGCCCGGTTGTGATCGAGGCGCATCATGGCGTTGAAACGATCGGCGGGCACATCCGGGGCAGAAGCCGCCGCAATCACCGCATTGGTGTTGGCAGGGTTACCCACCACCAGAATCCGCACGTCATCCGCCGCGTGGTCGTTAATCGCCTTGCCTTGCGGCCCGAAAATCCCGCCGTTGGCGCTGATCAAATCCGCGCGCTCCATGCCTTTCTTGCGGGGCATCGAACCGACCAACAGCCCGAAGTTACAGCCTTCGAAGGCCACCCCGGCGTCATCGGTAATATCAATGCCCGTCAACAGAGGAAAGGCACAGTCATTGAGCTCCATCGCGGTGCCCTCCGCCGCCTTCAAAGCCGGGGGAATTTCCAGCATTTTAATGCACACGGGTTGATCCGCACCCAGCATCGCCCCGGAAGCAATACGGAACAACAGTGCATAACCGATATTGCCAGCAGCTCCGGTAACGGTTACATTGACGGGATTTTTTACCATAACAGGACTCCTTTGTGTTAGTTAATCCAAATGCCCACGGGGGCATCACCAGGCTCTATTTTAGTCCAAGGTCGCCCCACAAGCTCACCCAAAAGTCCCGCGAGTTTCGGGGGCTGCCACGAGACTTGCTCCGCTCGGTTTCGGTGTTCCTGTTAGGCGCGGGTTTCATGAGGTGCCAGCCCTTTTGGCTCGCACCTCATGAACGCTAGCCCTTTCAAATCACTTACTTGCGGTCAAAGAAATACTGCAGCAAGCCCCGTGTCGAGGGATCCGTGGCGGCCAGCGCCGCCGCGTCTCCCGCGATTGCCGGCTTCAAATCAATCGCCATGGCCTTGCCCAGTTCCACGCCCCACTGGTCGAAGGAATCAATGCCCCAAATCACGCCTTGCACGAAAGTAATCATCTCGTACAGAGCAATCAGTTCACCCAAAACCCGGGGAGTCAGCTGCGCGGCCATGATAGATGTCGAAGGCCGGTTCCCAGGGAAGGTTCGATGCGCCACCAAGTCCTCGGCGGTGCCTTCGGCGCGAACCTCAGCGGCGGTTTTCCCGAAAGCCAGGGCGCGGGTCTGGGCAAAGAAATTCCCCAAGAACAACTCGTGTTGCCGCACGCCGCTCTCCGTGTCCACCAAATCCCAGGTTGGTTTAGCGAAAGCAATAAAATCGGCCGGAACAATCCGGGTTCCCTGATGCATCAACTGGTAGAACGCATGCTGACCATTCGTGCCCGGCTCGCCCCAGAATACCTCGCCGGTGTGGTAGTCCACCGCCGTGCCATCCCGGCGTACCCGCTTGCCATTGGACTCCATGGTTAGCTGCTGTAAATACGCGGGGAAACGGTGCAGATACTGGGAATACGGCAAGACCGCGTGGGTGTGCGCTCCCAAGAAATTCACGTACCACACGTTCAACAACCCCATCAAGAGTGGCACGTTTTCCGTCGCTGGCGCTGTCCGGAAGTGCTCATCTAACGCGTGGAATCCCGCTAAAAAGTCTTCGAAGCCGGAACGCCCGATGGCCACAGCCAAGGCGGTTCCCACAGCGGAATCCACCGAATACCGGCCGCCCACCCAATTCCAGAATCCGAAAGCGTTCTTCGGATTAATCCCGAAGGCCGCGACCTTGTCCAAAGCGGTGGAAACCGCTACGAAGTGCTGACCCACGGCTGCGGCAGCCGCGTCCTTGGACCCGTCAATCGCCCCGGCTCGTTGCAAACCCGCCAGCAGCCACGCCCGCGCCGCCCGCGCATTCGTCAAGGTTTCCAAGGTGGTGAAAGTCTTAGAGGCCACAATAAACAGCGTGGTTTCCGGGTCAAGATCCTTGGTTTTCTCGCCCACATCTGTGGGGTCAATATTGGACACGAAACGGCATTCCAAACCGGGTTGCACATAGGGACGCAAAGCCTCGTAAGCCATCGCCGGCCCCAGGTCTGACCCGCCAATTCCGATGTTGACCACGGTTTCGATGCGTTTGCCGGTAATCCCCTTCCAGGAACCGTCGCGCACTGACTCGGCGAAAGCATAAATCCGGGTAAGCACCTCATGCACGTCCCTCACCACGTCTTGACCATCGACTACCAGCGACCCGGCCGCGTCCGCCGGAGCCCGCAAAGCCGAGTGCAGCACGGCGCGATCCTCGGTGTTATTAATATGTTTGCCGCCAAACATCGCCTCGCGCCATTCACTCACCCCGGTTTGCTCAGCCAGCTCCAGCAACTTTGCCACCACCGGCTCGGTCACCAGGTTTTTCGACATATCAACGTGCAAATCCGCCGCCTCAAAACTCAACGCGGCGGCGCGTCCCGGGTCTGCCTCGAAAGCCTGGCGTAAATCGAGGTGAAATTCCTCGGCCAAGTCACGTAATTCTTGCCAAGCCGGCAATGTCGTTGGGTTCTTCGTTTCCATGGTTTTCCTTCCGTGTTTTCAAGTATGTTCTTTTGTGAGTTTACGTCATTTTGGCGGCTGGCACCTCATGAAGCCGTTTCATGAGGTGCCACCACCGCCACGCCCAAACGCACCTATCTGTCCTGGTCTTGGGTCAAATCAACCAGGGGCAGCGCGAAATCCTGCACCGCCGCGTTACTGTTAGCCATGACTTCGAGCAACGGACGCATACACATCCACCACTGTTTCTTCGGGCGGCGCTTGACCGAGTCAACCTGGGCGGGCATATCGGCAATATCGTGGAACACTACGCGTCCGTTTTCCTCGCCCAAATATTCGATATGGGCCTCACCCCGCCCCAAGGCTTCATCAACGCGCGCCATCGCCCGGTACATCAGGCGTGTCGCCAACAGGCGGTCGAAAGGCGTGGGGGCGCCGCCTTGTTGCAGATAACCGATTTTGTCGGTACGTACATCGTAGTATCCGTGGGATTCCTGTTTGAACACATCCGCCATGAAATCCAGGTCATAGCGTCCCCCGGCCAGTTCGTTTCGCACCACCAGAGCCAGGCGGCGTCCCTCGCGGAAAGACTCCCGCATTTCCGCCGCGTCTTGCCCCAGACGGTCAAGGCTGATGGAGTCTTCCTCGAGGTAAACGGTTTCCGCGCCGGAAGAAAGCCCCCCCATCAACGCGAGGTATCCACAGTGGCGCCCCATGGCTTCCGCCACGAAACAGCGTTTCGCGGCCGCCGCCGATTCCTTAATTAAGTCCATCGACCACGTCAGATTATTCAAAGCCGTGTCGGCACCAATCGAAATCTCTGCCCCCGGCAAGTTATTGTCAATCGAGGCCGGCACCAGCAGCATCGGAATCCGCAACGCCGGATAGCGGCTCAGCTCCCCCGCGATGGCTTGCGCCGAAAGATAGGCGTTATACCCGCCCACCAGGATTAGCGCGTCAATCTGGTGGTTTTCCACCGCACGCCCGATGGCATAGAATTCCTCAACGACGGGGATTTCGCGTTTGGTGCCCAGTTCTGCCCCGCCGCGATACCCCCAGCCTTCCACATCTTCCCAGGCCAGCGGCTTAATGTTGCCGTCAATCAAACCCTGGAAAGATCCTTGAATCCCCAAGACTTCCAAGCCGCGTTGCAAGCCAAACCGCACCGCCGCGCGCGAAGCCATGTTCATGCCCGGAGCCAGACCCCCCACATGCATAATCGCGACTCGTTTCGCCTTGGATTCCAGGGGGGTCAACAGGGATGGCGGGGTGGACAACACCCGGAAAACCTCGACCATATCAGTGAAAGACCGGCCGCGTGACTCGACCGCGGCCTCGTATTCCCCGGCTTCAATCAGTTTACGGACGTGGCGGGTTTCGGCTACTGTCCGGGTCAAGTCCAGGCGCGCAATCCGGTTGTAGCGCACCCCCAGCACCTTCGCGCTGTCCCCGGGCTGGGCTTTAATGACTTCCTGAGCCGCCGCATAGCCCAGCAGGGTTGGCATCCACCGGTCATAGGCGCTGGGAGTGCCGCCGCGTTGGATATGTCCCAAAATGGTGACCCGCGCGGATTCACTGGTGCGTTCCTCGATGGCTTTCGCTACATAGTCGGCGGTAATCCGCTGGCCTTGCTGGTCTTGGGCGCCCTCGGCGACAATTACCATGGATTCGCGTCGTCCCTGTTGGCGCCCTTCGGCCAGTTTCTTGCACATGTCGTCTTCCCAGCCGGGGGCGGGGGGATTTTCGGGCACCAACACATAGTCAGCCCCGCCCGCCACGGCGCTCATCAACGCCAGGTAGCCACAGTTACGTCCCATTACTTCCACCACGAAAGTACGCTGGTGTGAGGCCGCCGTGGATGACAACTGGTCTAGGGCGGTCACGATACGGTTCAGCGCGGAATCTGTGCCGATGGTCATGTCGGTGCCGGTCATATCGTTGTCAATGGATCCCACCAGCCCCACCACTATCAGCCCCGGGTGTTGCGCGGCTTGGGCCTTGGTCAGGCGTCCTTCGGCTACCAGTTCTTCTACCAGTTCCGGCCACAGTTGGCGCAGTTCCTCGGTGCCGGACAGGGAGCCGTCGCCCCCGATGGAAACCAGCCGGTCGATACCGTTGGAAATCAGGTTCGCCACCGCATCCTTCATACCTTCACGTTTGCGGAATCGTTCGGATCGGGCGGTGCCGATAATCGTGCCCCCCTTTGAGATGGTGTTGGAAAGGTCGCCCCAGGCCAGGGGGTGAATCAAGTCGCCCCCGTTCACCGCCCCGTACCAGCCTTCTCGTATCGCATAGGGGGTGGCTCCCAGTACTATCGCGGATCGCGCTACGGAACGTACCGCCGCATTCATGCCTTGGGCATCGCCGCCGCTGGTCAGGATGCCGATTCGCACCGTGTTATCACGCGGTGTTGTGTCTTTTTTCTCACTTGTCATAGTTATTCGCGGCTTAGAGCCGTTTCCTCCCGTTATCTAGTTGTTTGTGTGCCGGGTGGCAGTTGTCTGGTAACAATCCAACGGTTCTATTGTGTCAAGTGTGCGGGGTTATCGGGGGATATTCGGGGGGTTTTCTTTCAGGTTCATGAGGCGCTAGCATTAATTCCAAGAAAGGATTAAAAATATGTTTAATTTATTATCAGTTTATGATTCGGCTGCTTCCACGCCCGAGGAAGACCCATTCACGCAGGTCAACGACGTAATCGCCGGCTGGCTGAACACTGGGTATGATTCCTCGATTGTCTGGGTGCTCTCGGCACTTTTGTTGGGAGTCGGTCTGTATTATTCAATCCGCACCAACTTCATGCAGATTCGCCTGTTCCCTCACATGGTAAAGGTGATTTTCAAGTCCCGCAAAGGCGCCAAGGGGGGGA
Organism: Mobiluncus mulieris ATCC 35243; assembly: GCF_000160615.1. GTDB lineage: Bacteria > Actinomycetota > Actinomycetes > Actinomycetales > Actinomycetaceae > Mobiluncus > Mobiluncus mulieris. Next base: position 398,719 of record NZ_GG668519.1, read on the forward strand.
TTTCTTCCTTCCAGGCCTTCACGATTGGTATCGCCGAGCGGGTTGGTACCGGTTCCATTGCCGGTATCGCTTTGGCGGTGGTGGCGGGCGGACCGGGTTCCGTGTTTTGGATGTGGGTGGTGGCGACCTTGGGGATGGCCACGGCTTTCATCGAGTCCACCTTGGCGCAGTTATTCAAGGTGCGTAACGGGGACGGCACCTTCCGGGGTGGCCCTTCGTATTACATCATGAGGGGCTTGGGTTCGCGTCGCTGGGGCATGATTTTCTCGGTGTTGCTGATTTTCACTTATGGTTGCACCTTTGAGATGGTACAGGCTAACTCGATGGCTCAGTTGGCTCACGTGTCTTTTGGGATTCCCACTTGGGTTTCGGCGTTGATTTTGGTGGTGATGATTCTGCCGCTTTTGGTGGGCGGGATTCGCCGTATCGCGCGTTTTTCAGAGTGGTTGGCTCCCTTGATGGCGGTGATTTACATTTGTATGGGCTTGTTGGTTTTGGTAATCAACTTCCGCGAGATTCCCTATGTGTTCGAGCAAATCTTTGCCTCGGCTTTCGGCCAGGGCGACTATGTTCCCCCGGCGGTGGCCGGGGCGGGCGGCGCATTCATTGCCGCTTTAACCCAGGGGGTCAAGCGCGGCTTGTACACCAACGAAGCCGGAATGGGGGCGGTGCCTAATGCGGCCGCCACCGCCACGGTGGAGCACCCGGTGACCCAGGGCATGATTCAGTCTTTAGCTGTTTTCGTGGACACCGTGATGATTTGCACCACCACCGCCTTTATTATTTTGCTGTCCACCCCGTTTTGGGATCCGGCGCGCGGTTCGGACGTAAACGGCACGGCTTTGACCAATGATTCCTTGGTTTCCACCTTGGGCTATGACAATCCGGCGATAAAGACGGTGATTGCCGTGGTCATTATGGTGATGATGATTGCTTTTGGGTATTCCACTATCTTGGGCAACTACACCTACGCCGAGTCCAACTGGGGCTTCCTGGTAGGTCGCAGTAAATCCACGGTGCCGGTACGTTTGTTGGCGATTATTTCTTCTGCCCTGGGGGCGGTGCTCCCCCTGGCGGCGGCGTGGGCATTGTCTGACTGGGTGTTTTCAGTAATGGCCGTGGTGAACCTGGCGGCTTTGGTGCTGCTGGGCAAGTGGGCCGTGGGGGCTTTGCGTGACTACGAGGCGCAGCGCCGCGAGGGCAAAACCCCCGTGTTCTGTTCGCGCAATAATTCCTATCTGCCGGGGGTGCTGCCCACCGAAGTGTGGGAGGTTCCCGGTGGCCACGATCCGTCGTGGGTCACCGCCGACGAACCTCCCGTCGGTTCTGTTTCTCCCGGTTCCGCTTCCTAATCTTTGGCGGCAGGCTGCTAGGGTCTTTGAATCGCTTGTATGCGCCGGCACGGGTCATACCGAGGTAGTTTCCGATGAGTTCCCAGAGAACGCTTTTGTAAACTGCTGAGGTTAACCGCAAGTTGTGGACATTTAGCGCGGGCGCTAGCCATCCCGGGCGGCGAGCGCCAGAAGATTCCTGCCACTATAAACAACACGAATCACGGTCACCAAGCGAATGGGTTCATCTATCGTATAGAAAACCACATAGCGGTTAACCGGAAGGCGATGCACCTCCTGGCTGCGCCAAGGCTCCCAATCCACCACTGCATGTCGGTAAGGCATGAATTCCAGGGTACTAACTTGGTCTTGGATGCGGTCAATCTGGTTCTGGGCAGCATCCGGGGATTCCAAATCCAGCGCAATATAGGCATAAATATCACGAAGATCAAGGTAAGCCAGAGGGGCATAGATGACCCGATAAATGTCACTCATAAGGAGAATTCCACAGCGAGTTTCCTTTTTACCTCCTCGGGAGTGAGGTAGCTGCCAGTGGCTTTACTGGCCATGCCTTCCGCTAGAACCGCATCAAGCTGCTCTCGATTCATGACTCCCAGCGCAATCGGTGGTTTCACGGTGGGCAAACTGGACGCAGCAGGGGAAGCGGACGACGCACCCTTCACCATCGTATTCAACATGACCAACACCCTACCTTCCCTATTGCCTCACTATTACTAAAGCTACCAGCCGCAAAAAGTCTTTGCAAGGATACATCCCGTCTTCTTCGGGTTCATGAGGCGCTTGCTCGAATCTCAGGCGTAAGTTTTCGAGGTGCCACCCTGGTTTCTAGGCGTAAGTTTGGAATGTGAACTTGCTCACATTCCGCAGACATTTAGCGCAACACACAAGTCCCAACTTAAGCGGCTCTTCGATTTTGAGGGTGTAGTTGGTTTTTGAAGCCTCCGGTTTCGAGGAGGCTGCGGATTCGGTAGTTGATGAGGTTGCGGATCCGAGGGCGGAGCCCCTCAGGTGTTCGAGGCGGCCGTTGATGGCTTCGGTTGGGTCGTTAGAACTATGGGGATGGTCGAAGTAGGCCAGGATGTCGGCGGCGCGGCGTTTCAATGTGAGTAGGTTTGCCCCGGTTTTCAGGGTTTTACGCGCCCCGTAGAGCGGGTCGCCGTTACGACCGCGCCGCCCCGGTCTTGTCCGCTACGGGAGTCAAATCGATTATCACCGTAACGAAACGCGGCCCACGCGGGGTATGCCGCCAAACATGTTCATCCACCCCGATAACCCGCACTCCTTCTAGCCTAGCGGGGTTGTTTATCAATACTTCCAAACCCAACTCGGATATGGCATCGTTAGCAGCGTGCCATGTCACGCCGATGGTTGCGGCTACCGAGGAGATAGACAGGTGGTCTACCACCACCAGCCGCAGCGCATGTAGAACGGTTTTCAGGGTCATTTTCCCGCGTGGCTTAGCGATATGCTCGGTGTTTTACCGCCATACTTTCCCGCAGGCTGCACACCCCCAACACGGCACTCGTAGATTCAATATCGTGGGACGTGACCCGTAGGGCAGATGAGCCAACCTGTGTAATCTTGTTCCCCGCGCTACGCCCTGTACGCCACACAACTGGCAAAACTCGCCTTTCCTTGCTATCTTACAGTTGAGTACCGCTTGATGTGGGTTGACCTGCTGGGAAACAACGGTAATCCCCATCTTATCGAGCTCGCAAAACGCCTCCAGGCTAGGAGCGGTTACAGCAGGCGGATACGGTAGAATTCTGCATTGTCGGAGTCTTTCTATGAAGGTTTTATGTTTAGACACCATCATCGTAAAGGCTACGACACCTAATCCAGGCCGCCACACCACCGAACCCCAAAAACCCGCCTATCCCCAACCCCCTAAAACACCCTCAAAATCGAAGAGCCAGAAAAGCTTGTTCCCCGAGGCTGACGAAAGCCAACCCCGGGGAACAAACCGGATAGGAAAATTGCAAAGAAACGCTTTACTTGCCTTTAAAGAAGGCCTTACCTAACTGACGGTTGAGGTAGCTGATGCAATCCAAGGGAATCTGCTTGGGGCAAACCTTGGCGCATTCCCCAATGTTCTGGCACGCCCCGAAGCCCTCGGCGTCGTGCTGGTTCAACATGTTCACCACGCGGTCATAGTTCTCTGGCTTGCCTTGTGGCAGCAACCCCAGGTGCATCACCTTCGCGGAAGTAAACAACATGGCCGACCCGTTGGGACAGGCCGCCGCGCAGGCTCCGCACCCAATACACGCCGCCGCTTCGAAAGCCATGTCGGCATTGTCCTTGGGTACCGGCACCGAGTGTGCCTCGGGGGCAGCACCGGTATTAACCGAGATATATCCCCCGGCCTGGACAATACGGTCATAGGCCTCGCGGTTAACCACCAGGTCACGCAGAATCGGGAAAGCCTTGGAACGCCACGGTTCGATAGTAATCGTGTCGCCATCCTTAAAGGTACGCATGTGCAACTGGCAGGTGGTGGTGCGATCCTTGTGTGGCCCGTGGGGCACCCCGTTAATAACCACCCCGCACATCCCGCAGATGCCTTCGCGGCAGTCGGAGTCGAAAGCAATGGGTTCCTCGCCAGCAGCAAACAGCTGTTCGTTGAGAATGTCCAGCATTTCCAGGAAGGAGGCATCCTCGGATATCTCCGTAAGGTGATATTCGTGAAGCGCCCCTTTAGCTTTAGGGCCGTTTTGTCGCCAAACTCGTAATGTAATGTTCACTTGTAACTCCGTTGCTTCAGCTGAATATCCTTGTAAATCAAATCCTCTTTGTGCAGAATCGGGGCAGCATCCGGTTTCCCGCCGTATTCCCAGGCCGCAACATAGAGGAAGTTTTCATCGTCACGCTTCGCTTCGCCTTCCTCAGTTTGGGATTCGGCGCGGAAGTGACCCCCACAAGATTCCCGGCGATGCAGGGCATCGATACACATCAGTTCACCCAACTCCATGAAGTCCGCCAAACGATAGGCTTTCTCTAGGGACTGGTTCAACTCGTCGGCACGCCCCGGCACCCGCAGGTTCTTCCAGAACTCTTCACGCAAGGCGCGAATCTGGCCGATGGCTTCGCGCAAACCGGCATCGGTGCGTTCCATGCCGCATTTCTCCCACATGATTTGGCCGAGCTCCTTGTGGAAGGAATCCGCCGAGCGGGTGCCTTGAATCCCCATCAGGGTGTCTATCTTGTGATGCACCCGCCCTAGGGTTTCCGTTACCGCCGGGTCGTCAACCTCCAGTTTCGGCATCGCCCCGCGCGCCAAGTAATCAGACAGGGTAGCGGGCATCACGAAATATCCATCCGAAAGACCCTGCATCAAAGCAGAAGCACCCAGGCGGTTCGCCCCGTGATCCGAGAAGTTAGCCTCGCCCGTAACGTAGAGCCCGGGAATGTTGCTCATCAAATCGTAGTCAACCCACAGGCCACCCATCGTGTAGTGCACCGCCGGATAGATACGCATCGGTACCTCGTAGGGGTTATCCCCGGTGATACGTTCATACATGTCGAAAAGGTTGCCGTACTTCTCGGAAACCTTGTCGCGCCCCATCCGGTTGATGGCCTCGCTGAAGTCCAGGTAAACCCCGCGTGCCACGCCGCCAATCTTGGGGCCAACTCCGCGGCCTTCGTCACACATATTCTTGGCCTGACGCGAGGCGATATCGCGAGGCACCAGGTTACCGAAGGACGGATAGATGCGCTCCAGGTAATAGTCGCGGTCTTCCTCGGGGATATCACGCGGATCCTTCGAGCAGTCCTCGGCGCGTTTCGGCACCCAAATCCGCCCATCGTTACGCAGGGACTCGGACATCAAAGTCAGTTTCGACTGGAAATCCCCGTGTTGCGGAATACAGGTGGGGTGAATCTGGGTGTAACAGGGGTTTCCAAAGTACGCGCCCTGTTTATAGGCATTCCAAACCGCAGAACCGTTACATCCCATGGCGTTGGTGGACAGGAAGAACACATTGCCGTAGCCACCGGTAGCCAGGATTACCGCATCCGCAATCCACGGTTTAATCTCGCCGGTGCACATGTCACGGGTCACGATACCCCGCGCCCGACCATCTTTGACAATCAAATCCATCATTTCGCAGCGCGAATGCGGAATTACTGTCCCGGCTTTTACCTGGCGGCTAAAGGCTTGGTACGCCCCAATCAAAAGCTGCTGGCCGGTCTGGCCGCGGGCATAAAAGGTACGTGCTACCTGTACCCCGCCAAACGACCGGTTGTCCAGCAGGCCGCCGTATTCACGGGCGAAAGGCACCCCCTGGGCGACGCACTGGTCGATAATATTGGCTGAAACCTCGGCCAAGCGATACACGTTGTTTTCGCGTGCCCTATAGTCCCCGCCCTTAACCGTGTCATAGAACAACCGGTAAATCGAGTCATTGTCGTTGCGATAGTTCTTGGCCGCGTTGATACCGCCCTGGGCGGCGATAGAGTGGGCGCGCCGCGCGGAATCCTGGTAGTAAAACGCATCAACGTGATAGCCCATCTCGCCCAGCGAGGCAGCCGCTGCCCCACCGGCCAGGCCAGTTCCCACCACAATAATGTGTAGCTTGCGGCGGTTGGTGGGGTTCACCAGGCCACCACGGAATTTACGTTCCTCCCAACGGCGGGCAATCGGCACATCCATTGGCGCTTTGGTGTCGGCGACTTTCTCGCCTTCGTAATAGAAACCGTCAATCAGTTCACTCATGTTTTCTCTCCCTCAAAACCCTAGGCCACCGGAGCGGGCGCAGGCATCAACCCGGCCAGGAAACAAACCGGAGGCAGCAAGAACATCACCAGCACCGCCAGCCCGACCAGCCCGGAAATAATCTGTACCGGAACCTCGGTGTTGCGTCGCAACCAGCCGACGCTTTGCAGCGCGGACCACACCCCGTGGGCAATGTGCAGACACAGCGCGGCCACAGCGATGCCGTAAATCAGCACCATCCACCAGTTGGAGAAAGTGGTGTACATCATGGCATAGGGATAGCCCTCGGTGACGGTGATAACAGCGGAATCTGCCCCTTCCGGTACTACCGCGCCAGCGGCATCAAGCGTCACCTGATGCGAACCATAGGCGGCCGGATTCCCAATCTTGGCCCATTTCAAGGTGAAGTGCCCCAGGTGGAACAGAATAAAGAACAGTAAAATCACCCCGCCCCAACGTACCGTGCGCGCCGCATAGGCGGTGGCCAAGGATTTCTTGACCATATAACGCGAACCGCGAGCCTTTGCCGAACGATGCCACAGGTAGAAAGCCGCCACCACGTGCACCAAGATGCACACCAAAAGCACGACCCGCAAAATCCACAACAGCCCCTCGTAGGGCAGAATCGGCATCAAAAATGTCCGCAACGCTAACGCATAGTCGTTGTAATCTTTTTCGCCCAGGAACACCTTAAGGTTCCCATAGGCGTGCAAAATCACGAAGGCCACAAAAAACAGTCCGGTTACCGCCATGGCCTGTTTGATGATAACCGTGGTTTTGATTGCTCTGTTATCTGTACTCAGTTTCGTGTCAGTCACGATTTCGACTGTATAAGATTTAGTTCCTCTCTCCGAGGGTCACTGGTCCCAAAGCCCGATTCACCATCCACAAAACCGTCATTACCTGCGGTTTTACCGGGTTTCGGGGATTAAAATGCGACACGTTTCAGCCCCATAAAAGCTATCCTTTACCTATTCTTACGGGCGTATTTCGCAACCTTTGGTTATCTAAAATAATTTCGACCCGAAGGTACCCGCGCGTTCACTTCTTTTCCTGTATGTCGGGGCGACGCAAGTACTCCGGTTCGGTACCGAGCCCCCGCTTCATGAGGAGCAACTCGGATTCCCCGCGCAATTTCTCTAAATCAAAGCCGCCCCCGGTTTCCCCGTCACTCCCAGCTAAACAGCGCGCCACCACGGTTTGCGCCGCGCGCGCCAAATCAGCAATCCCCGGCTGCAGGGTCGCGGCTGTGGGCACCGCGTCAGCCTTATTCCCCACGAAACGCACCAAGTCCCCCCGGCCCGGGAATTCCGGATCCCAAGTCGTCAACTGACCGGCCAAAACCTCTAGGCTCCCCACCCAGTCCTCGGACAGGCGAGACACCCCCGCATCGGCAGCAAACAAAGCCGCGTAAACCTCGTGACGACGGGCATCCATCACCGTGACAATACGCCCGTCATCCGGGATGGCACCTCGTGAAGCCGCGTCCCACAGCGAAACCGCCGCCGTCGCCTGCACAGTCAACTCGTCGACGCCCAACACCGGCACCCCCCAAGCCGCCCCCAAGGCGCGGGCGGTCACCAAACCCACCCGCAACCCGGTGAAAGGCGCGGGACCGCGCGAAACCATAACACAGTCGGGCACCACGCTCCCCGCCAGAACCCGCGATATCAAGCCGGAAAGCGACTCAACTTGGGAACGACTATCCGCCACTTCGGCGGTTTTCACATCAGAAGTATCAGTATCAACTAAAGCCACGGCACTAGCCGCGCAGGTATCTATGTATAGGTAACGCACGGTTCTAGTTTAGTGCGTCGCTTCAGCGGCGGAAACCGTGATAGTTGGCACGGCGGTAGTAGGCGGCGGGGGCGGCACGATAATCAGCTCCGTGTCCTCCAGCGGCACGACTTCCTCGTAAGCCTTGGCTTGGCGCTGCAAAGCCACAAAAATCAGCATCGCCACCAGTCCCGCCCCCAAAAAAGCCGCGACCACCACCCAAATGGCGGTGGGAGCGGGGGTAACCGCCGCTTCGAGAGCCTCCGGGGCGCGGGTAACCGGCGCGGTACCCCACCAGGATTGAATCGCCTCGCGCACCTGCCCCAGCGAAGCACTACCTGACAGACGCGCGCGAGCGGTGGCAGAGACCGCCACCAGCTGGTCATCGGTGAGCACGAACCAGGCATCCACCACCGGATCGTAAATCGGCACCGCGACACGCTGCGAGTTCCTCGCCCCATTTATCAAGGCGCGCGCCAAATCCGGCAAGATATACGCCGCCCCCGGAGGCACAGTCTTCACCGGCAAATGCGAGTTTTTCGGTTCCACCGCGCCCCAGCTATTACGCGTGTCACCGGGTTTCACAGTGGGTTCCGGGGTTCCCTCGGTGACTCTGGGAGCTAAAGTCGAGTTTTTCGGCACCGCCACCGGATAAAGACCCTGGTCAGAGCCGGTATAGACAACCACTCCCAGGATACTGCCGCCTTGAGTCACGGGGCTTATCCACATATTGATACGCTGCAAGGCGTTCTGGGGGGAAAAGGCACCCTTCAGCATGGATTTTGACCAGGTCGAAACCTGGGTGATATCCCCAATCTCGGGTTTCGCATCCGGGGCGGCGGCATCGGTGGGTAGGTATCCTGTGGTGGAAGCAGCCAGCTTATTCCCCTCGGCGGCAAACCACTTGCGGGCAGCGGAAGCATCGGACGGGTTCGCCGCACTTCGACTGGCCGTCATATCGGCCGTGGTTCTGGTCGCAACCGCAGCCAGGGTGGCACACCTTGGCACGGCGGGGTTCGCCCAGCTCGTCTCAGTTGTCCCAACAGTTATCGGGTTCACGAGGAGCCATCCGGCAATCACCGCCGCCAAGAGCCTCATGCCTGTCTCACCAGGGCTTCCCAGGCAGCCGGCAATCCGGATAAATCCCAAGCTCCCGCCGAGGCACGGAAAGTCAAGACGCACGGGGTATCTTCGGGAATATCCGCAAAATCAGAACCCGGCGGCAAAGTAGTTTCCGGCCGCGCGATTTCCACCATCAAGGTGTGGGGGGAAATCCCCTCGGCCTTGCCTTTACCCCACTCCACCACCACAATGGAATCCTCAAGAGCAGAATCCAAATCTAGGGATTCAATGTCGTCGCCAGCCTGGAGTCTATAGGCATCCACATGCACCAGGGGAACCAGCCCCGAACCGGGAGCAACGGGATGGGTGCGGGCAATAATAAAGGTAGGCGAGGTCACCCGCTGTTGCACCTGGAGCCCGGCACCCAGCCCCTGAGTGAAAGTGGTTTTCCCCGCTCCCAGTTCGCCTTCCAGAATCAGCAAATCCCCAGCTTTAAGAAAGGGCGCGAGAGCCTGACCCAACAGTCGGGTTTCAGCAGCGGTTTTCGTTTCAAGAGTGGCCAACACCGGTAGCGCGGCCGTGGTTTCTAAATCTGTCATTTCTCTTTCTTGGTCTTGTCCACATAGATTCGCGGCGTGTCCTTGTCTACAGCAGTGAGAATCTCGTAAGAAATCGTGTCGGCCGCCGCCGCCAGGGCATCCGCTGATGGCACCGGGTCGTGATTCCACAAATCCGCTACTGTGGATTCACCGGCGGGTTCCCCGGGAGGAAATCCCGGGGGCAGGCGGTTCGGATCACCGAATATCACCGCTAAATCCCCGGGCTTTAGCGGTGGAGGAATCAAGTCCCCCGCCCCGTCAATAGCCGAACCGAGATTCAAAATAATCTGATCCATGGGGATGCGTCCCACCACTGGCCACAGGTGTCCCGCCACCCAGACTTTAGCTTTACCTTGCAAGCGCCTCATGAAACCGTCAGCGTAACCAATCGGCAGCAAAGCCAACCAGGTCGGCTCAGCGGCCACCCACTCACCGCCATAGGAAACCGCCGAACCAGCCGCCACCTTTTTGACCTGAGCCACCTCAGTTTCCAGGCGCATCACCGGGCGAATCCCCAGGTTTTGCGCACTGGCAATTTGCGGATTGGGCGACAGGCCATAAGCCGAGATTCCCACTCGCACCAGGTTAAAGTGGCTCTCGGGGTACCACAGAATCGCCCCGGTAGCAGCCATGTGACGCAATTTGGGTTGCAAACCGTTAACCAGAGCAATGTCGTAGGCCTGGTTGAAAGTCGCCAACTGGCCTTGGGTAAAGGCCTCGGCTTCGGCGCTGGGTTCGTCGCTGCGCGCAAAATGCGACCAAATCGCACTGACTTCCGCCAGACCGGAACGCTCGCGAGCCCGCGCCAGTTTGCACAGGTTTTCAAACTCGCTCAAAGTAGCGCCACCTCGACACAGCCCCGTGTCCACCTTTAGGTGAATCCGGGCGCGCAAACCCGCCGCATCCGCCGCGTGCGACACCTGGTCAAGCTGGTCAAGAGTGGAAACCGACAGGTCAATCTCGGCTTTAATCGTGGATTTTAAATCGGTGCTGGGGGTATAGAGCCACGCGAAGATGCGCGGACGTTGCACCGTGGGTAGCCCGGCGGCATCCGACTGGAACATGCGTGAGCGCAACAAAGCGGAAGTGGGAGTATCCCCAAAGTGGTCGCGCGCCACCCCGCTCTTGTCTAAGAACTGGCGCAAACGATAGGCCTCCGCGACTTTCGCCACGCCCAGCCACTGGGCACCAGCTTCAATAGCCGCCAGGGAGACCTGTTCCATACCATGCCCATAGGCATCGGCTTTCACAATGGCCATCTGTTGGCTGCGCGGCGCAAACTTCCGCATCCGCGCCAGATTCGCCCGATATGCGGCGAGATCCACCACGGCCCGCACCGGCCAGGACACCTGATTGTCTGTGTGAGTCATTATTTTCCTTTTCGACGAACCTTGACTCTAATAGTTTGTCACGTTTTGCCCCCCAGTGTGACCTACCATGGGACAAAAAAACCACGCGAAGGTAATACCTATCTTAGCGCGTAGCGTTTGCGCAGCTGGAGGCGCTTTAACGCGGGGTGAATCGCGGCCGCGATTTTCGTGGCGGATGGTGTGGGGGCGGCGAGTCGCCCCGCTTCGGCATGAAGCCAGGCACCAATCGCGGCGATTGTCGCTAAATCCAGATGGCGCCTCGTGGAGGCCAACAGGAATCCGACGACCCCCGCTAACACGTCGCCCGAACCCGCCGTCGCCAAGTCGGCAGTACCGTGCGTAACCACGAACAGCTCCCCGTCCGGCGCAGCGATAACGGTAATTTCCCCTTTAAGCAGCACAGTTGCCCCGGTTTCTCGCGCCAGCCACCGCGCCCAATAGTAGGGCCTGGACTCGATGTCTTCGCGCGTGGTGTGGTGGCCGAGCTGCTGAGCCAATCGGGTGGCTTCCCCGGCGTGGGGGGTCAACAGGCAACGTTCATGAGGTGCTATTTCGCTTCCAACCAAGGCGAGAGCCCCGGCATCCAATAACACGTAGCCCCCGGCTTGGTGTTCCCGCCAGGTTTGCCCCAGTTGCGCCCGGTGTTCGGGAATCTGGCCATCGAAACCCGAGCCCATTACCAGAGCCTGAGCCTGACCCGCCCCCAAAACCACCTCGGGGGCGGCGGCGAGCACCAGGTTTTGCACGGCGGGCTCACCCAAGTAACGAAGATAAGACTGACCCGCGTGGAGCGCCGCCGTGGCTACCAGCACACCCGCCCCGGGATATTTCGCGGTTCCCGCCACAACCGCAAGTACCCCACGAGAGTATTTATCGTCACTGAATTGCGGCCACGGCCACAGTCTTGCGACGTCTTGGCGGGTCACCAGATTTACCAAAGGCAGTTCTAAATCCGTTCCGAATTGTGGTGCATATCCCCGAATCACCCTTACACCCTACGGGAAAACCAGTCGGGACGCGAAATGAAGCAAGACGCGGGCACGGAAAGACCCGGCTAGCGCTTTCCGCTGGGCAAAAAACCCAGTAATCTGGAAGCTAGTTTTATGCTTAAAAGTGAAACTGGCGCAAGGAAAGAAGAATGCCCGTCAAAGACAAAGTGGAATCTTGGATAGTTGAAACCCCGAAACACCTGGTGACGGCCATGTTTGCCCTGGCCAGCACGGGGATTGTCCTGGTGTTGGTCACCCTGTTTGTAATCGCCCCTCGGATTGCGGCTATCCCCGACGAGACCGGCCAAAACCCCGAACCCAGCGCCTCGGCCAGCGCCCCCACCGACTCCCGCCTTTTGGTGGAAGTGAAAGGGAGCAACTATCGCAATCACTCCACCTTGAATATGGGGATTATCGGCCAGCCTTCGCCGGAAAACTTGGCGGGGAATCCCGGAAAAGCCCCTCATGAATCCCCCGATGCCAACCCCAACGAGGTTCCGCCCGGAGCGACACTAAACCTCGCCGGGCTCGACAACCTCCAGTTCCCCACCGCCTTGACCAGCGACGACAGCGATACTGATGCCGAAACCATCCCCGAAGTTACCTCAAAGTGGCAGCGACAACGACTGGAATCCAGCGTGAAAACCAACCAGGTTTCCGCCGGACAAAAGGTAGAGTGGCTGGGAATGCAGGCTTTTTTTGACGACTTGGCTAAGGGAAACTTCACCCAGATGCAACGCAACTGCTGGACTATTACCCCCGAAGTATTCACCGACCGCTACGCCACCAAACCCGCCCAAGTCGCGCTGGTGCAAGCCCTGGGAACCAGCCCGAAAGTCACTGACACAGGCGTGAAGTGGCACGGCAACCGCGTTGACGTCACAGCCCCTTGGACGGAACTCGCCTCTCGATACACCTGTCCCAACGTGGCCTACGGCGGGAAAGTCGACGCGGTAACCACCCAAGACGTGAGCTATGTGATGGAACGCTTGATGACCCGGCGTACTACCCCGGTTAGCCCCAGCGACCGCGAGGATATCTATCCCCTGGTGTGCCCTCACTGGAACCCACCCGCCGCCATCACCGAGTTCAGCCCGAAGGCACGGGAAAAACTGGTCTTGGACGAGAATAAACAGATATCACCCGAAGCCTTTAAGGTTTTGCAGGCGATTCGAACCCGCAGCCTGCATATTTACGCAGTAAAGGATGAATACCCCATGTATCTGCGGGTTTCCGAGTCTCAGCTCAAGGAGCCTTCGGCGTATTTCTTCCGGGATGCGGCTGGATTTTTGTGTATCGGCTCGATTGTGGGGTTGTCGTAAATATGTTTGAAACCAGGGTGCTATCCGAGCCGAACCCGACTGGGGGGCAGGCACCTCATGAACCCGACAGTAACACCGCGACCGGGACGGACAACGGAAACGCCCCCATCCCCGAAGACCTCTCCGAACCTAGCTGGGCACCCAGCACCGAGTTGCTGCGTGACTTCATGGCTGACCCCACCGCCACCCAGGCTCGCTACAGCCAGGCTCGCTACAGCCAGGCCATGCGCGAGGTGCTTTCCGCCCGCCCCCATCTCCCGCCAGCAGACGAGTCCGCAGCGGCAGCCGCCTCGCCTTTCGTGATGTACAGTCGTGAGCAGTGGTCGGCGCTGTCCGACCAAACCCCGTTGCCGCTGCGCCAAGACGATGTGAACCGGCTCCGTGCCCTGGGAGACCCCCTGGACTTGGCCGAGGTCGACGCGATTTACCGTCCGCTGACAGCTTTGCTCCAGATTTACGCCACCGGAATGGTGAAGTTACGCGGACAACGCGCGGATTTTTTGGGGGAATCCAGCCGGGTGCGCACGCCTTTCGTGATTGGGGTGGCCGGTTCGGTGGCAGTCGGCAAGTCCTCGGTGTCGCGGTTGCTGCGCGAGCTCATGAGTCGCTGGCCGGGTACCCCGCGCGTAGATTTGGTGACCACGGACGGGTTTTTGTATCCCAACCGGGAGCTGGTAGAGCACGGGATTATGGATCGCAAGGGATTCCCGGAATCCTATAACCGCCGGGCTTTGCTACAGTTTCTGGCGGCGGTGAAATCCGGGGCACCCGAGGTCAGCGCCCCGGTGTATTCGCATGTTACTTACGACATTGTGCCGGGGAAATCCCAGGTGGTGCGAGCCCCAGATGTGTTGATTATCGAGGGCTTGAACGTGTTGGCTCCCCCCCGGATAACAGTGGCGGGGAATTCCTTGGCGGTGTCGGATTTCTTTGATTTTTCGATTTATTTACACGCTCGCCCCGCCGACATTGAACAGTGGTACATTTCGCGTTATCGCCAGTTACGCCGCACGGCTTTCAAGAATCCCCAGTCGTTTTTCCGCGAGATTGCTTCCTGGCCCGACGAGGAGGCCGAACAACACGCCCGCCGAATCTGGCGTGATGTGAACCTGAAGAACCTGGTGGAAAACGTGGCACCGACCCGGTCGCGTGCCACGCTTATCCTAGAGAAGGACTCGGATCACCGGGTGCATCGCCTGCATTTGCGCAAACTGTAGCGAGGGCGCTCGCCGGGGACGAAACGGCGTAGGGCGATTCATGTTTTACCAGAGTTTTTCTTAGCAACTTGTTGCTTAGAAAAACTGGACAAAACATAGCTAGCCCGGCCGTTTCGACCCAGAGCACCGAGCGGCAAATTTAAGACAAGCACCTCATGAACCCGAAGAGTCGGGTGCGGGCTTGTCCCAAAAACGCTTTTGCACCCACGACACCAACCGATCCATCACCAGGCTCAACACCAGCCCGCCGATAATCCCCACCGCTACCGCGAGCAACGGATGCACCCCGCCCACGATTTTCCCGGATACTGCACCGATTGTCATCCCGTAGGCCACCCAGCACATCACCGCCATGAAATCCGTGCGCAAGAACCGCGCATAGCCAAAATTCGTTGCCCCGGCACAGATATTGACCGCGATACGCCCCCCGGGAATGAAACGTGCCGCGAAGATAAACGAGGTACCGCGCCGATGCAGGGTACGCCGGGTCAAGTCATAGGCTGTCTTCCCTTTGCCCCGGTTCAGGAAGGGGATTTTTTCCACCGGGATGCGCGTGCCCAGGAAGAACGCGAAAGAATCCCCCAGCATCGCCCCGACACCGGCTGCCAGGAACACCGCCCACAGGGGCACCACCGCGCCCGGCGGCGAGGCGATAAACCAAGAGGTCAGCCCGATAACTATCGACTCGGAGGGCAGCGGCGGAAAGAATCCGTCAATAAAGCACAAGGCCGTGAGCACCACCAAAACCACGGGGGAACCAGCGGCGTGGTGGAACCAGGCGGTGATGTTATCGCTCAGCGAGCCGCTGGCGGCAAGATGCCCGAGCGGGGCGACGCAGCCGGTATTTAGGGCTTCGCTGGCGTGGCTCAGCCCGGTCAGGTGACCGGTGGCGGAGAGGATGGCGATTACGGTTGCGTTTGCGGCGGTTATGGTTGGGGTTACGGGTGCATGAGGTGCCATCCCCGATGCCAGCGTTGCCAATAATTCCATGCTTGTCCTATTCCACGGTGACGGACTTGGCGAGGTTGCGCGGCTGATCCACATCGAGTCCCAGCTGTTGGGCTTTACGCAAGGCTAGCAGCTGTAAAGGCAGCACATCAACCAGGGGGCGCATCAGGGTCGGGGTGGGCGGCACCCGCCACACGACTTCAGCGAATTCGGTGACGGTTTCGTCCCCGTCCTCGGCTATCACCAGGGTCATGGCGCCGCGGGCGCGTACCTCGGCGATATTGGACACCACCTTGCGATGCAGTTCGGGGCGGCGCGGGGTGGGCACGATAATCACCACAGGCTGGTCGGGTTCAATCAACGCTATCGGACCGTGTTTCAGTTCCCCGGCGGCGAAACCTTCGGCGCGCAGATAGGCGATTTCCTTCAGTTTCAAGGCGCCTTCCAGGGCCACGGGGAATCCGACATGGCGCCCCAGGAAGATTACCGAAGAAATCTCTGCTAGGTTTACCCCCAGGTCTGGCGAGCTGGCATAGCGGTCGAGTACGGTTTGAATCTTGGCCGGCATTTCCTGAAGTTTTTCCAGGTAATCCGCGATTTCATCGGCATACTTGTTGCCGCGCACCTGCGCCAGGTACAGCCCCAACAGGTAGCAGGCCGTAATTTGGGCGGTGAAGGCCTTGGTAGAGGCCACCGCGATTTCCGGCCCGGCGTGGGTCAACAACACCGCGTCGGATTCCCGGCTGATAGTGGAGCCGGGCGCGTTCACAATCGCCAACACCCGAGCACCCTGTTCGCGAGCGTGGCGGATTGCCATAATCGTGTCCATAGTTTCCCCGGATTGGCTGATTGCCACCACCAGGGTGCGCACACTCACCACCGGGTCGCGATAGCGGAACTCGTGAGCCAGTTCAACTTCGCAAGGAATGCGGCACCAGTGTTCAATGGCATAACGCGCGACTTGCCCCGCATAAGCCGCCGTACCGCAAGCTACGATAATCACTGAGTCGATACCCCGGAAAATATCCGCCCCGATGCGCAGTTCATCCAGAGTCAAGGCTCCATTGACATCCAGGCGTTCCTTGAGGGTTTCCGCCACCGCGCGGGGTTGTTCACGGATTTCTTTTTCCATAAACGTGTCATAGCCTTCCTTGGTAACCCGGTCGGTGGCAAAATCCACTTCAAAGCGGCGATTTTGGTTTTCGGGGTCGGCGGCAAAGACTTCCAGCCCGCGCGTGTGCAGGATTTCGTGGCCTTCACTGTCCAGCACCAGTACCCCGGCCGGGGTGACCACGACGATTTCGTCCTGGCCGATTTCCAGGGCTTGCTTGGTTTTGCTGGCAAAGGCCAGCACATCGGAACCCAAATAGTTCGTGTCTTCGTCCAAGCCCACCACCAGGGGCGAGGAGCGGCGTGCCGCGACGATGACCCCGGGAGCCTCCTCATGAATGGCCAACAACGTAAAAGAACCTTCCAGATCGCGCGTCACCCGACTCATGGCACGTACCAGCCGGGTGGCGCCCGAAGGATGACGGTTTTCCGGGTCTATGTCACGCAACGTGGCAGTTGCGGGAAACACGCTTTCTTCGCGCTCGCCCTTGGGTTTCGGTTCCGCCAGGAAGGCGCGTTCCAACAGGTGGGCGACGACTTCGGTGTCGGTTTCCGAAACCATGGTGATACCCGTGGCTTGCAGATGTGCCCGGTAAGCATCGGCGTTTTCAATAATCCCGTTGTGTATCAACGCCAGTTTCCCGTCAAAAGACAGGTGTGGGTGGGCGTTTTCGCGGGTTACTCCCCCATGAGTCGCCCAGCGGGTGTGCCCGATAGCGGTGGTGGCCGCCGGTAACGGCTTGGTTTCCAAGGCCGCCCGCAGCGCGGCGAGTTTCCCCACTTCCTTGGCTACGTGTAGTTTTGGGTTCGCAGCGCTGGCATCGACAACCGCGATACCGGCCGAGTCATAGCCGCGATATTCCAGGCGGGCAAGGCCTTCCAGTACCGTTGCTTGCGCCTCTCCCCCAGCGGTTTTCCCCGCCACCCCAACAATTCCACACATATGGTTCCTTTGCGTTTAGCTTTTGTTCCGTGACAGATTTTACCGTCTGGTGGGGGCGTTGTCGCTTTGACCGGTGGGCTCGGTTTTTCCGGCTTCATGAGGTGCTTGCCGGGATTCCCGGCGTCAGCTTGGGCACTGCCCCGGCCAAAATCCCAGCTTCCGTGCTCCCATTTTGAACACAGGGTCGCTACGCCGAAAAGTGAACTTACGGTACAATTACTGTGAAGCCCCGGTGGAGCGCTGCCTGGCAGAGCAATCTGGCAGGTAAACTTACCGGGGTATTGACTTTTTACGAAAGACCAGCAAATGAGTGCAGATTTGAAATGGGTAGCATCGTGGCTTTCCCCGGCACGTTGGCAGGCTTACCTCGATTATTGTGACGGGCATCAAGAGCGTTCACTAGCACTCTACGAATGGAACCTAGACCTGGCAGGTGCGGTGCTTCACGACGTGGCGCACGTAGAAGTGGCTATCCGCAACGCCTTCAATCAGGTTTTCATAGCCCACTGGGAAGGTACACAGAGCTGGATGGTTGATGCTTCCTCTCCGGTGCAACAACCATTACAACGTCGCCGGCGTGGCCAGCTAATAGATGTGAATGCACGCAACCGAACAAGTATCAGTGAAGCTCTAACCCGAATCCACTCTAAGCAGCCGACCCTGGATCAGGTTATAGCCGAGTTACCTTTTGGATTTTGGCGACATATGACTGATGCCGCTCACGAAAAGACCGTGTGAATTCCCTACATCAGTCGGGTATTTCCGCCTGGAACCAGCCGCAAATTGATTGAACAGAACCTGGCAATAATCAATGTGGTGCGTAATCGTGTCTCACACCACGAACCACTGTTCAGCTCAAGCCGCCGTCAGGAAGTCGAGCAGGCTCACACAGCAATTACGCACTTAGAGAGTTTGTTGCTACCTCAACTCGCAGACCACACTGATAGAACCAGCCGAATCACGAAACTGCTCGCCTCGCAGCCTGGATACTTTCCGAGCAGCCGCAAAACCAGCCTGAAAATTGTCGATGGTAGTCCCGAAAATCTCGCTTCGGCGACAACCTGATGTACATCCAGATAAAACAGCGTGCGCAAATGAGCGTCACACGCCCGACACTTAGCGCTTACCGACGACTTCCGACTTCCAGACATCTGCATCGCCTCAGCTTAGGCACACGGCTTCATGAGGTGCTTGCCGGGATTCCCGGCGTAAGCTTGGGCACTGCCCCGGCCAAAATCCCAGTTTCCGTGCCCAAATCAGATGCGGCACGCCGGCGTCTAGGCAAAGAACTCTGGGTGTGTGAAAATGGATTGTAAAGGGAAGGAGGGAATCATGAACGCACATGACATTAAAAGCCTGGTTGAAAGCACCCCGCTGTACTCGGTGTCGGATGTTGCGCGGATAGTGAAAATGAACCCTTCCACGGCTCGTCGTTGGACTCAGCCGGACGAGAGCGGCCGTGCTATGCTTTACCGTTGCTCCGTGCCCAGTGGTGAATTGTCTATGCCTTTCATTAGCTTGGCGGAAGCTTTTGTCGCCAAAGGCTTCCGGGCGGCTGGAGTTCCGTTGCAGCGGATTCGTCCCGCAGTGCAGGTATTGCGAAAAGAACTGGGAATTGAGCACATCTTGGCGTCTGAGCGCCTGTACACTGATGGTGCGGAGGTTCTCTACGATTATGGGCAAACCGAAGATGGGCAATACGTTAGAAACTTAGTGGTGGCTGGCACTGGGCAAAGAGTTTTCAACGAAGTTGTGGAACAATTTTTACGCAAGATAACTTTCGAACAGGATTTTCCAGTCAAGATTAGTTTACGTAAGTACGGCGACGAACTGTTGGTTGTAAATCCGCTGATTAATTACGGTGAACCGATGTTGGAACGCTGTGGAATTCGTATCCGTGACATTGTGGGCTATGTCCAGGCCGGGGACAGTTACGAAGCTTTAGAGGAAAACTTCGGTATTCCGGTCGACACAATCAGAGATTTGATGGACGACCTCCCCATGGCAGCGTAATCATGCCCAAAGCGCGCTTTTTCATTGACCGGTGTTTAGAGAGCCCCTCATTGATTAAAGGGTTGTGCGAGGCTGGCCTAGATGTAGTAACCATGAGGGATGCTTTTGGCGACCGTGGTGAGCAAGTCACTGACTTGGAATGGCTAAGGTATTGCGGACAACACAATTTGATTGCCTTGACAAAGGATTCCAGAATATCCAGGAACCAAGTTGAACGTGAGGCGGTTATTGCCAATAAGGTTCGATACGTGAGAACCACTGCAGCCGGATTGCGTATAGACATGATTCAAGACCGCATTTTGCAACACCGGAAAAACTGGAAAATCTCATAAATCAAGCCGGTCCCACATTTCACAAGATTGATGGTTCCGGCTTCACAAATGAGACTCGGAAAATGCTCAAAAAGAGTCAGCATCCCTCGAATCAGTAGGCTTCTGTCTGACTTCCACAATTACGTAGCATATGGCGTATTTTTGTTTTGTTTGTGCTGGTAGACTGGTTTTGCTAGCGTTTTTGACACCCTAATATCCGAAAATTAGAGGATTCTAGGTTGCCGTTACAACACCAATTACAATCTCAAATTATCAAAAAACAACAGCAACTTCTGAACCTGGCGGCAATATTCGTACCCTGTCGTGACAAATTCAGGAAAAACCGCCTCCACCATGAACTAAATCGGCCACCCTGTCTTGAATTTTCCTGATTTTGCCACAAACCCCTTCATGCTACCCCCAAAATTTCCTGATTCTGTCACAACCCAGACTGAAGTGTCCCAGGTTTTGTTTCTAGGTTTTTTTGAGAGGATTGCTTTATGCCTAGGAATTATTCGCAGGAGTTTAGGGATCGTGCTGTCA
>NZ_GG668519.1:419520-461280 GCF_000160615.1 Mobiluncus mulieris ATCC 35243
ACTTCAGAATTTTGGCAGCAATTGGTTTAGATAAGCTTTACTACGCCACGTTCACCGATGAAGCGTCCCGCAGCACTAGCTAGACCCTTGCCCCCACCCCACGCCCTTGTGCACTGCCTATTTACCGATATGTCAATCAGGCGTACAATGGATATACAATGTACCACTTATGGACAAGGAGTGATGGGTATGGCAACTCCCGCAGCAGCCCGGATTAACTTCCGCACCGATGCGCAGACCAAGCAATCTGCCGAGGAACTCTTTGACGCCCTGGGGCTTGATATGTCCACGGCGCTCAATATGTTCTTAAAGCAAGCGGTGCGTGAACAAGCACTTCCCATCCGCCCCGCCCTCGCCTACATTCCTAATGCGCAAACCGCTCGTGCCATCGAGGATGCCCAGAAGGTGATTGACGGCGAGAAACCCGAAACCGGGGCAGTCTTTGACGATGCCCACCAGGCGGCGCAATTCCTGGACAACCTCTCATGAAAATTATCTTTGACAGCCAGTTTCAAACGGATTTTAAGCAGGTTGTACGGCATTATCCACACATTAAAGATGAGATGCGCGAGCTAATTTACGCTATCGAGGAACTCGGAGAAGTGCCGCCGACTTACGACCCGCATCTACTGACGCACACACGCGGAACCTACACCGGCTACTGGGGTTTACATCTACAAGAAGGCGCATTTGATGTAATTGTGGTCTATCACCAGCGACAAAAGACCCAGATAATCAGGTTCATTCGCATCGGCTCTCACAAGGAACTTTTCCAAGGGAAAGAACTATAAGCATTTTCTCGCAATAACGTAATCTCTTTGACGATAAAGTGGAAAAATTCTAATGGTTTGCCCCCGGCGCTAGCCACCCTCGCCGTCGCGCTGCTTTTTGGCGTGTTTGCGAGCAGTTTTCCAAATATTGAGGCTCACGCCAAGGCTGCCTCGCGAATCAGAGACGAACGAGTCACCTGCCTGGCTTCGGCGCGGGCATCAAGCCTCGCCAGTTCTTCGGGTGTGAATCGAACCGCCACCACCAGACTCGGGGCTTCACCGCGCCCGGGACGTCCCCGCCCCGGCTACTTCACCGTTCGCTTCATCGTGAGAGAAGCGAGAAAAAGAACGGCAAGCGAGACCACAAAGAGCCCTCCCAGGCGAATCCATTCCCCCCAGGCGAGAGTGTCGTCTTCAATGACGGTATATTTACCACGTCAGCAGCCCAGGTCATCGGCAAGCACCGGGCAATCACCTCCAACACATCGGGCATGGAGTCCACGGGGGCAAACAGTCCGCAGAGCAACAGTTGCGGACCGATGAAAACCGGCATGAACTGCACTGCCTGGAACTCGGTGGTGGCAAAAGAGCTCGCCAACAGCCCGAACGACACGCCAAGCAGAGCATCACCCACCGCTACCAGGAGCAACGTCCACCAGCTGCCTTCAATCTCCACCCCGAACACCCCGAGAATCAACACCTCGAGAATAACCGCTTGCGCCAACGCCAGCAGCGAAAATACCAGCGCATACGAGCCTATTAGATTCCACCTGCTCACCGGCGTGGTCAGCAATCGTTCCAAAGTACCCATGGTGCGTTCCCGCAGCATCACCACCGAAGTGATGATGAACATCATCAACATGGGAAGCACTGCGAGCATAATCGACCCAATCCGATCAAACGGTGCTGGCGCTCCCGGGGGCACTTGAACATCGACAAACACGAAATATAGCAACGTCAAGAGGAGTGCGGGTACGACCAGCACAAGCGCGACAGTGCGCGGGTCATGACGCAACTGGGCGTTAATCCTCGAAACGGTAGCGAGTTTCATCGGTTTGCCTCCTCGTGGTCTTGCTGTTTCACCAGCGCCAAGAAGGCGTCCTCCGCGTTGGTTGTTCGGGTTCGTTCTTGCAGGTGAGCAATAGGTTCGTGGGCGAGGAACTCCCCATCGCGCATCAGCAACACGCTGTCGCAATGCCGCGCTTCGTCCATCACGTGGCTCGAAACCAGCAAGGTCACCCCGCGATTGGCAAGATTGCGAAACGTGGTCCACAGGGATTCACGAGTGAGCGGATCGAGACCAACAGTCGGCTCGTCCAAAACTAACAGCTGCGGCTTGCCCACCAGTGCGCATGCCAGGGAAGTGCGCGAGGCCTGACCGCCCGAAAGCGTGGACACCAGCTGGTTGCGTTGCTCGTCAAGCCCCACCGTTTCGATAGCCTCTGCCACGCTGGAGCTACCCGCCCCCGCCAGCCGGGCGAAATACGTGACGTTATCGGCTACCGAGATATCCGGATAAATCGAGAGATTTTGACTCGTATAGGAAACCAGACGGCGCAGCCTAGGGGTGCCGGCAGGCCCGCCCAGCACCCTTACGCTGCCCGAAGTGATGCGCTGAGCGCCTACAACCGTGCGAATCAACGTCGTTTTGCCGCACCCTGACGAGCCGAGCAGCCCCGTAATCGACCCGGTGGGCAGCTCACAAGAGATGCCGTGCAAGATTTCTTTGCGCGCCTTACCTTTGCCGCGGGTAACCACTAGGTCATCCACGACCACGGCTGGCTCGACAGGTGTTTCGCTGATTTTCATCGCTGTCCTCCCCGGATTTGGCGCGTAGCTAGTGCGCGCACTACGCCATGCACACGGAAGTTTTCAAGTTCAGCGAGTGTGGCTCTGAGCGACACCAAAACCTCCATTGCAGATACGGAACGTTTCTTACTAATCATAACAGATTTAGAAACGATGCGTATCTATGTAGAAAAATCATCTACAATCGAGGTACGCAATCCAAACGCCGCACCGGAGAGGAACTGCTTGACGCGCTAGCCGCAGCAATCATGACAGAACTTACCGAACACGGTTACCAAAACCTCACCTTCGAGGGAGTGGCACGCCGCGCGAAAACCAGCAAACCCGTCCTCTATCGGCGATTCACTACACGGTCGGAAATGGTGACATTTGCAGCAGTTCGCACCGCACCCGCCTTTCTGACCGAATTACAGGATTCTACATCGCTGCGCAAAGACTTCCAAAATCTAGTCAACGTTTTACAGCGCTGGATGGAACATATTGAAATCGTCACCGTGCTGGGCGTTCTTTCGGAGGCAAGCCCGCAACAACGTGAGCATTTCTCTGCCGTAACAGTTCACCCCGGATTTGTAGCCGTCACTCGTCTCTATCGGGCAGCAATAGCGCGCGGCGAACTGAGCGAAGCGGTGTTGGATCCGTTTTACATTCGATTCCCGATGCTGTTGCTGCTGGCGGACATCCTGACGCGCGGCAAAGTCGACAAAACCGAGTTGATGAAACTGGTAGACCGCGTCATCATCCCCCGGCTCACAACTCTTTGACTGTACCCAGCGGCACCTCACCAGGATAACCGGGGGCAAACCGAGCGGCGCTCTCCTCCCCTTATGCACTGCAACAAGCAAGAATGTCCCGAGCTACATGAACATCGCCATGTAGAGGGGGAGGTGGAGGATACCGTCCTTTTCCATCAGGTCTTTAGTGTAGAGGATATAGCTCTGACCCAGTTTGGTGCGGAATTTGCTTCGGAATTTATCGAAAGAAGTGTGCCGTTGATAGCGTCCCGACTTGACCTCGATCGGGCAGATTTTTGCCGCAGATCCACCGTCATTTTCCGCGCCTCACCTTCCTAAGCCACCCGTAGTAAACACGAAATGACACTTAGACTCAGCTCAAATATACACGAAATGACACTTAGCGCCTGAGCTCCACAGTTTTTGTTCGCCAGTCAGCCTAGGATTCTTCACTGCCAAAGAGTAATCGTCGAACCCCAGGACAGAACCACTCCCAACTTCACCCAGGCGGAACAGGTTCTCGATGCCTTTTTCCTCTTGTAACCCAGTAATCTCGGACACCACCTTGCGCAGTAACTCCGTGTAGGCTCCCATCTTGGTGCCGTCAGCAGTTTGCTGATTGAATTTACGACACAAGCCGAATGGCACCTCATGAAGCCAACGGAATACGCCACACCGCACTTAGCGGCACACGGGCGATTCCTTACAGCAAGTCCGAATGTGTCCCGGTTCGAGCCAGGGTTAGTACCAGCGTTCGGTTATTCACCGCGTAAATCAGCAGCCAATTCGGTCGGATATGACATTCCCGGTGTCCCAACCAGTTTCCAACCAATGCGTGATCCCGATATTTTTCGGGCAATTCCTCGCCCTCGGCAAGCAAGCGGATAACCTCATCGAGCTCTTCCATCGGTTGCCCGCGTCGCATCGCATTTTGTAGTCCTTTTTGAACCGCGCGGTCCACCGGATTTCAAGGCTCATTTTTTGAGCTCGGCCAAGGCTTGTTCCACATCCGTGTACCCCTTAGCGGTCGGGTCGTTCAACAAACGTTGCGATTCCACCAGCGCCTGCCACGTTTCCCGGTTAGGGCCAGCCTTCTTGACTTCGAATGGTAACCCGCCCGCCTGGATGGCCTGGCGCAAAAACACGTTAATTGCCGTAGTCAAGGTCATCCCCAAATCCTGAAACAACTGCTCGCTTTGAGCCTTTACCTGGGAATCCAAACGCACCGAAAAACTAGTAGTCGCCATCATACACCTCCGCACCAAATGTAGCGCATAAACCACCTTTAATCAATGCGCTGCACCGCAAATGCCACGCAAATAGCCGACAATATCGCCATTACCGCCATATATCGATTCGATATTTAAAAGTCCGGATTCAAGTTCGAAGCCCAACCCCGCTACCAAATAGAGCCGTAAATCCCGGATGGCACCTCATGCAGCCGAGGCGAACAAGGGAGGACGCGGCTAGCGGATTTGCTCGATTCCTGTGGCATTACCCCAGGCTTTATCGGCGGTCAAAACCGTCGCATCCAGGCGCTGGCCCAAGGCCAGACAGAGTCGATCCCCCAAGGAAAGACCACTACCCGGATGCCACAAGCGCGCGGCCTGTTCGGCATCAGCCTTGGTTACCTCACGGATTTGCACCCCATAGGAAAACAACAAACTGGTAGCCAAAGACACATCCACACCCCGAGACAAGAGCTTCTGAATCACCTCAGACCAATTCGCCGCACCCACCACACCCTGGGGCAACGCCTCTTCGACCCGCTCGCAACCAGGCTCCCCTTGCAGGAACGCCAACAAAGCCGAAGCATCCAAAACAAACACTAGGAAGCCTCTTTCCCGGCAATCTCCCGACGCTCCGCGAGAAGCTCCGCAACCAGGCTCCCCGCACCAATTTGCCGCTTCACCAGCTCCTTGGCCTGGCTCCGAGTCATCGCCAACACCCCGTAAGGAGTTTCCAGCAGCAACAACTGGGTGCCCTGGCGCCAATCCTGACTACGACGCAAAACAGAGGGAACTACCAAACGCCCCCTATCTCCCACAACAGTCGCATACGTGGTATCCATCCCGCCAGCGTACCACATTTAGCGTATCGACGAAGCCCGACCCAGATTCAAGCTCGATGCCCATAAAGCCCTGTGGGGACTAGCACAAAACCTAGTGAAAATCACGACCCTCGACCAGGCCGATGAATGTATAGGCCAACTCCAGGAATTCCACAACATTTATGGGAAATGGCTCGGAGAGAAAACCTACCGCAGCGAGGTTCTCCCCGATAACGTACCCACTTGGGTTAGACCTTCCCAGGAGTGGTGGTACACCCACCAAAACGCCCGTAAAGCCTATAGCCTCCTGGCAACCCAAACCAGGAAAGGCACCCTGTTCGCCTTCCTAAACCCTAGCCTGCAAGCCCAAGCCACCTCGCCGCTGCCATCGACTACGAACGCGCTGGAAGGCGGCATAAACACGCAAATCAAAGCGCTAATCCGTAACCATCGGGGTCTGTCCGAAGACCACATGAGACGCGCCGTCGAGTGGTGGTGCTACCTACACAGTGAAAATCCCGTTATCCCGCACCTGCTCATCAAGCCTGAACACCTAAAACCCCAGGCCAAACCACAAACCAGAGAACCTAAACCAGGACCCGCACTATGGGATGTCGGCATCAACCTCACCCAAACCGACTACCACCCCGACATCTCCATCCGCAAAGGAACCATACGATAACAACACGCCCGATAAAAACACATAA
The DNA here is from genome assembly GCF_000160615.1 of Mobiluncus mulieris ATCC 35243. Taxonomy (GTDB): domain Bacteria; phylum Actinomycetota; class Actinomycetes; order Actinomycetales; family Actinomycetaceae; genus Mobiluncus; species Mobiluncus mulieris. Next base: position 425,588 of record NZ_GG668519.1, read on the forward strand.
TTCGGGCATTAACCCCCATATTCACTCCATCCACCATAACGATCGACCGGATCTGCACCATGTCTCATTAAATAAATCATTTTAAAAAATCTGACTCCATCTTTTACATTCTTGTCTTCTTTTAAGTTGTCAACATATTTACCTGCATGTTTAATGTCCTTGCTTGTCCAGCTAGCCAGAAAACATGATTAATTAGTTTCCTTCTTACAACCTACAGCAATAAAAAATTCCATTTACTTATCTATATACCATTCAGTTCATTTCGCAAAATAAAGACAAAGGCAATTTCGGCAGCTGCAGCTGTTCCTGCAACAACAAATCCGCCAAAAAGATTTCCTAAAACAAGCGATAAAACAGGAATGATAATTGCGAAAACCTGGTAGACTTTTGATTTGTACAGCCATGAATACGGCAGTAAATGTGCGCCAAAGACCATTGCATACACCATAATCATTTTATCAGGTACGGCGTTAAACACCCATATTACAATGAGAAGATATAAAATCTGATTCATTGTAAATAAAAACCCTAAATTTCCCAACTCGTTGTCCTTTGAAAATATATCCACGCCAATTTTCTTCCCTATCAGCCATGACAGCGGAAGCATAGGCGTTGAACAACAAAACACCAAGATATTTTTCATCGCAATATTTATATCCAATGCTGCGACAACCGTAATCAATAACCATATTACGACGGACGTAAGAATAAACGGCAGACCTTTTTTCTGCTTTATGATGATATCATTCCTCAATTCATCTAAACTCATTGATTTCTCCTTCAAATGCTAATTTACACAATCTGATATTTCCCGTCGTGGCAGTGTAAAGGGACTACGGTAATCAATCCAAAACATAAGTGTTTCAAGTATCAAGGTTTGAGACTCCGCTTTAGCCTTCTGATTTTCTTCTTCCTCTCCACCGAATTCAATGATCGTTGCTTCGGCATCAACGTATTTCAAGCCTTGTAAAGTATGTCCCGCACCGGGATAACTTTGAATCACAATATTTTCAGGTCGTTGGTCTTTAATTGATAGTGCCATATTATGGCTATCCCATAATTGATCGGCTTCACCTGCCAGCAATAGAATATTCGCTTTCGTATTTGCTACTGGAATTGTTTTTGATGGAAGATCTTTCGCTTTCCGAACTGCTTCGCTATACATAGCCTTATAGGAAATCGGGGATTTAATAAGCAAGGGTATCGTCATGTCTTTCATGAAGCTGATAAAAGATGCCTTTTTGACACTGTTAAATAGAATCGGGGGAATCTTCTTTTATTTTAACATATTAAAGACAATTGTTTTGCCGATACCGGTAATCCTGCAAATCAATGCCGCCGCAAGCCCGCTGCTGTTAAGAAGTTCGATGACCTCATTTCTCTCTTAGCTACCAAAACATCTTATTGTCCACACCCCACTCCTCTCCTAACCCTGTCTACATAGAGTTTATCATCGTAAATTGGGGTTGACCGCAAGTTGTTGACAGGTTGGTTGTTTAGGCTGCCTGTTTCCAGGCGGTCTGACTCATCTTGAGTTCGTATTCCACGGGTGGCATCATGCCGATACTGGAATACAGCCGTTTACGGTTGTAAAACCCTTCAATCCAGCTTGAAACCCCTTCGTAGACCTCCTCTCTTGTCCTGAAAGCATGCCGGTAGTAGTACTCGATTTTCAATGTTGACCAAAACGACTGAGCTTGTCAAGTTTTATGTGTAAGTGGGGTTTGGTTTGTTAGTTTGTTTCGAATCTTTCAGGGTAGTGTAGGGATAGTTCTTGTAGTCTGGCCCAGGCTCCATCGATCATCGGCAAAAACTGTTCGTTGAACTTGCCCCGCGCGAACCTATCGGTAATCCCTGGATATGCTAACAATGCGGGGCGTAGATTGTGAGCCATAGCTCGAAACCAGGCTTTCCATTCAAGGTCCGGGTCGGGAACTTCAATCCCGACACATACCCGGTCTACAACAGCATCACAAATGGCTTCCTTGTTTGGAAAATAATGATAAATCACTGAGGGAACCACGCCCAGTTCACGGGCAATGTCCCGTACTGACCATCCCTCAACGCCACTGATCGCGCTTAACTGTACAGCTTGTTTGACAATCAGCTCGCGTGATAGCCCAGCCCTTCGCCCCGTTAGCACAGTGTTCATAAGGTGACCCTAACTTATCCCTTGACCCTTACTAGAACACTATTCTACAATATCCCTAAGTGAAACAGTGTTCTAGTAATGGAGTGTAGTGATGCCTGACCCTCGTAGTAATAAGCCGGCACAGAGTTCTATTGATCCAGGAGCGCAAGCGAACCTGGTAGTGGGAATCGTTTTTCTCGCCTTTATGGGGCAAATGATTCTCAATCCGATCATCGCGCCACTGTCACGACAGATGGGATTGCGGGAATGGCATATTGGCGCCACTATCTCTTTGGCAGCGATTGTACTAGCGGGCTTGAGTGCTTATTGGGGGCGAGCTTCCCAACGTATCGGCGCTAAACGTGTACTCGCTGCCGGGCTTGTGATCGCAATCATCGCTTTGAGCGCCTTCGGTATTGTCTCCTACCTGGGGATGAACCAGGTAGTTGGCGGTGTCGGACTAGTTTTTGGTGTTGTGATCACTCGTGGTTTGCTCTATGGTGGTGGGATTTCAGCGATCGCCCCGACCGCGCAAGCCCACCTGGTCACGCATACTGCCAGCGAGAACGGGCGGGTAAAAGCACTAGGCATGATTGGAGCGGCTCAAGGGATGGCCTCCATTGTTGGAGGTGTTACTGGAGGTGTGTTAGCCGCTGCTGGTGGCCTGCTCTTGCCCTTGGTGGTCATGCCCGTTGTGATGGTGATTGGTCTGGTTGTTCTCTTGGTGAGTTTCGCACCTCAAAGACAAGGGCAACTTTTTGCAAAGCCTCAACGGATTCGCTTCACTGATCCGCGTGTAGCTCCCTGGCTAGCAACTGGTCTGGTGATGTTTCTTGTGTTTTCTTCTGTTGCTACGATTTTTGGATTCACTGTCCAAGACCGCTTCGCCCTGTCGGCAACTGCGACCGCAGGTATTTCCGCGATTTACCTGACCATCATGGGCGTGACCATGATCATTGCCCAAGCGGTGATTGCTCCAAAGACAGGGTGGGGAGCAGCGAAGCTTTTACGTACTGGTCTGACCATTACACTAGTTGCAACTGTGCTCATTTGGCCTACCTCCTCGCACGCTTTACTGGTTGTCGGGTGTATCGTGCTGGGGGTAGGTATGGGACTGGCGATGCCCGGGTACAACACTGGCCCAACCTTGAAGATGAGTGCAGATGAGCAAGGCGCAGTGGCTGGCATCATCAACGCTAATAATGGGTTGGCGTACGCGATTGCCCCGCTGGCTTCGACCGCCCTTTACGGGTGGAACTCGCTGGCACCCTTCACCGTCTGTATCGCCTTGATTGCAGTGGTCGTCATCTACGCCCACACCGCACCCGCACTACGCCAATAACTATGAGCGTGCCTGAAGTAGCCGTTCCATCACGTTATCCGCAGGAGTCGGCCCCGAGTAGTCCACCAGCGAGTTGGCTTTGACCACATCGAAAATCTCGTACCAGAGCGTATTCGCCTGCTTGCTAAACGACTGAGACATGGCCACGAATAGGGATGCGATAGCCGCCCCCGTGGTCGGGTGCTTTCCGAGCAAACCGAACTTGGAGATTGCCTGCTCACACTGCACATAGCGGGCGAACGCCTGGGCGTAGGTCTCAATCAGACGCTTAGAAACAAACCTGGTACAGCCACGCTCATCAAGCCAGCGCCACGTCTCCCGATACACAATGTCGGCACCCAAGGGTTTACCATCACGCTGAATATCGCTTAAGTATTCAGAGGGTTCGGGCATCACTTCACCAGCAAGCACCGCCCCGTCACCAACATCTGCACCCTCAAAATCAAAAGGCGTCGCTAGCGGATCTTCCAGGCGAGTAGCAGGCAGACCCTTTGCGAGTTTCTCGTTGAGCGGGTCTGGTTTCGCGCCAGCCCTCACACGGCGCCCACCACGATTGGTTCCGTCTTTCGCCATGAAATCTCGCCTCCTTCCAGGCGGTTAGCCCGGTAATGGAGGGCTTGCGGGTTAATACCCTGTTTGATTCGGAAACTTCGTGCGCGGTTGGCCCCGCCCGCTGTCCAGTACCTCATCCCGTAGAGATTCGACCGCCCCTACCAAAACTGAGAGAATAGAAACCATCAATAATTAATCGTGGTGAAAGGTGCCTCATGGGTAAATGGTTCAATCAAGCAGCAGAAATCGATAAACTTCGCAGTGAAGTCCAACGTCAAGCAGCCGCTATCGAGCAGCTCCGTTCACAGCTCGCTGCCGCTGGCGTGCCAGCACAGGTTGACGCCTATGGCGTGACGGCTGAGGAACGCGAGCTAGTAGCGAACGGCCAACCCGTGGTAGCGATCAAGAAGTTTCGGGAACGCACCGGCGCTGACCTCGTCACCGCGAAACGAGCCATCGACTCCATCGCCTAAAACTCATAAACATCGCGCTTGGTAGACCTTCCGCTACGCCAGCGGTCACCGTCCAAAGCGGAGATCCGCGAGTGGCAGGGCTTCCATAATGCCATTAAATTATCGAAGTTGTGGTTTCCTCCGCGTGAGATTTGCCGTAAGCGCCGGACAAGAGCCAGGGAGACAACTTTGAGGTCGACGGAAGCTGTGGCGCAGGAGCAGGGTTTTCTGCAATAATTACGTCATGGAAGACAATCAAGACCTCGATAAGCCCCGCTCTTGGGCGTCCAGCAATCTTTGGGTGTTTATTAGTGCTGGCATCGGAGCCGTTCTAGGCCTGCTGGTCTACACCCAAGACTGGCTGGGCTAATACGAATACACCTGCGGGCCTTGCCGCCATCTGTCACCGTCCAGCACCGACTGCCTGGAGTGGCACGGTTTGCACAGGCTACGCAGGTTGGAAAAGTCGTGACTGCCGCCGTACTCGAGCGGCAGGATGTGGTGAACTTCGGCCACTGGGGTGGTCACTCCTTTGTCTAGACAGTCTTCGCACAAAATATGCTGGGAAATGTAAGCGGCGCGGATCTTACGCCAGCGCGCACCATAACGCTTGTTGATCTTCGGGTCGCGTTGAAACTTGCGGTAGTTCTTGTCCGCTTCCTTGGCGTGGAGCTGGCAGAACCTTTCGTGGGTTAGTTCGGGACAGCCGGGGGCTGAGCAGGGACGTTTGGGTTTGCGTGGCATTCCCGTTATCTCCGGGTTAATGCCCATTAATTGTGTTTTTAATTCGGTTTTTTGGTTGGTGTTATGCGGGAAAGTCGGTGTTGTTTAGCTTTTTTGGCTTAAATCGTGACCATGCTTGACATTCCGCTGATTTGTGCTATCGGGTGGTGTGTGCTTGGTAAGCTTGTCAAGTTTTATGTGTAAGTGGGGTTTGGTTTGTTAGTTTGTTTCGAATCTTTCGGGGTAGTGTAGGGATAGTTCTTGTAGTACTTGTGGCCAGCCTTGCACGGCTCGTCCTTCGACTAGTTTCCCTACTTGGGTTCTGTCTTTTCTGGGCTTGATGGATTCTTTAGCGCGTTGACGAGCGCGTTTATCTTCTATGTTACGTATAGCGAGCCATAGTAGTTTCACTGCTGCGGCATCGTTAGGGAAATGTCCCCGGTTTTTCGTGACTTTACGCAACTGGTAGTTCAAAGACTCTATCGAGTTCGTGGTGTATATCGCCTTCCTGGTAGCCGGACCAAACGCCAAGAACGGGATAAACCGTTCCCAGGCGTTTTCCCAGGTTTTCACCGACGCGGGATACTTCCGTCCCAGTTGCGAGTCTGCGAAGGCTTGTAGAGCCTCTAGAGCCGCTTCTTCGTTTACCGCCGTATAAATCTGAATGAAGCCGCCGCAGAAAATAATCACTCAGCAAATCGAATAAACCCAATTTACCGGAGGCTACTGCCAGTACAAGTTTTTCGCCGACCGCATTCTCGATGGATTGCTCTATCTGATAAATACTTTGCTTGTCAGGTTCCCTCTGGGCGCGTCGAAACAACGGCGTAAGAGCGGAAACCTCGTCATACGTCAGCGGTGTTTTGCCATAGTCTGGGGAGAAATTCATGAGCGTTTTGCAGCTAAAACGCTGTCAAGGAATCTTTGTGTTTCAGGCGCTAGCTTGAAGCCACTCGGAACACCACGACCCTCCAAACGTGCCGAAGCGAGAGTCTGGCTGCGCACAGCCTCCCTAATAGCTTTCCTAGTGATGTCTTTGCGCTTCATATAGCCAACTCCCTTCGTGAAACACTCCCAATTCTAACGACAGTGCCCTTTTCGGCCAGACACCGGCGCGCTTCAGATTGTTTGAGCATTAAAACAACAGCCTCTTACCGGGAAGAATCCACGAATACGCCCAAAATCCCGGATGGCACCTCATGAATCCGGGGCAACCGACCCACCCGTAACGCCCGGCAGCACCCCACCCGGCACTCTGCTCACGCCTAAAGCACCAACAAATCCTTTACCCGCTGGGCAATAACCGCCGCCTCCGCGTCGGACTGCTCCTGAGTGGGGGCTTCCACCATGACCCGCACCAGCGGCTCGGTGCCAGAAGGCCGCAGCAACACCCGTCCGCCACCACCCAAACGCGACTCGACCTCGGCCACAGTGGCCTGCAGCTGCGGGTCATCCACCCGCGTCTTGTCCACCCCCGGCACGTTTATCAAGGTTTGCGGTAGTTTTTGAATCTTTGCCACCAGCTCGCTTAGCGGCGCACTGGTAGCGGCAACCGTAGCCGCCACCTGCAGGGCGGTCAAAATCCCGTCCCCGGTGGTGGCGAAACGGGCGTTGATAACATGCCCGGATTGCTCCCCACCCAAAACATAGCCATGCGCCCGCATTTCTTCCAAAACATAGCGATCGCCCACCGCCGTGGTAGCGACATTAATCCCGGCCGCCTCCATCGCCAGGCGCAGCCCCAGATTGGACATAACCGTAACAACCAGGGTGTCGTGGGTCAAGATCCCCTGTTCTTTCATCTTTAACGCCAGCATCCCCATAATCTGGTCGCCGTCCACCAGGTTGCCAATCCCGTCTACCGCCAGGCACCGGTCGGCATCCCCGTCGAAGGCCACCCCGAAATCTGCCCCGGCCGCCACCACCATGGTTTGTAACTGCTCGGGATGGGTCGAGCCGCACTTTAGGTTGATATTGCGCCCATCGGGCGAAGCGTTAATAACCACCACGTCCGCCCCGGCTTCCCGCAAGGCCCGCGGCCCAATCTCGGAGGCCGCCCCGTTGGCGCAGTCCACCACGATGCGCAGTCCATGCAGGGACACCGGCACCGTGTTCACCAGGTGATTGACATAGGCGGTGTCTGCGGCCGCCCCGTTGGCGACCACATTACCAACCCCCGCCCCCAGGGGACGTTCCCAGTTTTGCCCTAGCATGGCCTGGATGCGGTCTTCCATCTCGTCAGGAAGCTTGTATCCGCCGCGCGCAAAAAACTTAATGCCGTTGTCTTGCATCGGGTTGTGCGAGGCGGAAATCACCACGCCCAGTTCGATATCTTGTGCCTCGGTCAGATAGGCCACGCCGGGGGTGGGAATCACCCCGACGCGCGTCACATCCATGCCGGCGCTCGACAGGCCAGCCGCCAGGGCATGATCGAGGAATTGCCCGGAAACTCGGGTATCGCGTCCGATAATAGCGCGAGGTTTGGCGGGTTCTTCGGGAATAAGCTGGGGGCGTTTAATGCCGGTGCGCGATTCCATCATCGCGGCTTCGCGTTGTTCTTTCAGCAGGTCACGTACGATGGGCATCTGGCCGGTGGCCATAATGCGTTCCTCTACCACCAAACGCGCGGCCGCCACTCCCAAATCTAGCGCCAATTCGGCGGTGATGTCTTCGTTCGCGAGCCCCCGCACCCCGTCGGTTCCGAATAAACGCTTGGTCATATTACCTCTGCCTCCCTGTGTTAACGGCTGAATACTGTCGCTTTTATTATTGCACTTCCCGCAGCACATTTACCCCCTCTCGCTGTCACTAAATCGCGGGGTGGAACTGGTCGCCGCCCGGCAACAGCAATCCGACCATCAGCCCTCATTAATACCCCTAGACCCCCCAAAAAGTGAGACACTGTTACCCGTAAGATTCATCTCTACGGGGAAGGTTATTATGTCCACCGAAAAAACCATCTACGGCACCCCGGTAGTAAACGGCCTGGCCTATGCGCCCGCCGCCTGGGTTTCCCGGTTCCAAATCCCGAAACTGGATGCAACCCCGCTGCCGGAATCCGAGCGCGAAACCGAGACCACGCGTTTCGACCAGGCCGCCGCCACAGTTTCCGCGCGGCTTGCGGCTCGCGCCAAGCAAGCTGTAGGCACCGCTTCGGACGTGTTGGCGGCACAATCCGAGCTCTCCGCCGACCCGGGATATCGCCAGATGGTGCACCAAGCCATCAAAGCGGGTACCCCGGCGGCGGTGGCTGCCTTGCAAACCACGGAAAAGTTTTGTGCCATGTTTGAAAAAGCCGGCGGGCTGATGGCAGAGCGCACTACTGACTTGCGCGATATTTGCACGCGGGTGGTAGCGGAGTTGCTGGGCGAGCCGGAACCGGGGGTGCCCCAGCTCCGCGAACCTTCCGTGCTGCTGGCCGACGATTTGGCTCCGGCTGATACCGCCGGGTTGAACCCCGAGATGATCTTGGCGCTGGTCACCGAACAGGGCGGCTCGACTTCACACACCTCGATTATCGCCCGGCAACTGGGAATTCCTTGTATCGTGGCGATGCGTGAACTCGGGTGTGTCCCGCCGGGTGAAAAGGTTTTCGTCGATGCTTCGTTGGGTTCGCTCACCCTGGGTGCTCCGGTTCATGAGGTGCTTCCCCGGGTCGAAGCTGATGTCCGTGCCCGCGAGGCCATTAGAAACTGGGCGGGTCCGGCCAGATTGGCCAGTGGCGAGGAGGTGGAGCTCTTGGCTAATGTCCAAGATGGAGCGGGGGCACAAAAGGCAGCCTCGGGATACGCCCAAGGAGTGGGGTTATTCCGCACGGAGCTGTGCTTTTTGGATTCCACTCATGAACCCACCCTCGACGAACAAGCCGCCGTTTACCGCGAAGTCCTCACGGCTTTCCCCAACCAGAAAGTCGTCACCCGCACCTTGGATTCCGGCTCGGACAAGCCGATTGCCTGGGCAACCTTGGAACAGGAACCCAACCCGGCGCTGGGGGTGCGAGGCTTGCGTACCACGGGTCTGAACCAGGGGCTGTTCACCCGGCAGCTCGACGCGATTGCTGCGGCTTCCAAACAGCATTCCGGGAAGAACTGGGTGATGGTGCCGATGGTCTCCACCCTGCCGGAAGTCAAGTGGGTGACGAAGCTGATTCGCGAACGCGGGCTGGTGGCCGGGATTATGGTGGAAGTCCCGGCGGCGGCGATTATGATTGACCATTTCTTGGAAGAAGTCGATTTCGTGTCGATTGGGACGAATGACTTGACCCAATATGTGATGGCGGCCGACCGGATGAATGCGAATCTGGCGACTTACACGGATTCGTGGCAGCCGGCAGTGTTGACGTTGATTGCGCGGGTTGCCCGGGTCGGTCAAGAGAAAGGCAAACCGGTGGGGGTGTGTGGCGAGGCCGCCGCCGACCCGGTTTTGGCCTGTGTTTTGACTGGGATGGGGGTGACTTCCCTGTCGATGGCGGCCACCGCTATCCCCGGGGTCGGTGCCCAGCTGGGCGCGGTCACTCTGGATCAGTGCCAGGCGGCGGCCGCCGCTGTGCTTCAAGCCGCCGATGCGGGCGATGCCCGCGCCCGTGCCCGCCGCGCTCTTGGGCTAAGGTAACGTTTAGGAATCATGAATTTTTTTGGAAAGAGTTTGGGTAATACTGCATTGTACATGGGTATGCGGTCCACATATCGGCATGTAAGAATAAATATTAGGTTTACCAGTTTGGTCAAATGAAGAGTAATAAGCTAATTCTAGTAAATCAAGATGAGGGCAGTTTTTTACACTTATAATGGGGGCATGACTAGAGTTATAACGAACATGGTTCCAAGCGTTTGGAATCGGTGGTTGCATGTTCACACTTAGATTTGGAGTATTAAGATAGACAGAAAATTGTGAATCTTCCGATGAAATTCGTCAGCTACATCCATATCGGGTGAAACATTCCTTATAGGATGGTCGATTCTTCCCTCAAGATGGAGTTTTACAATATGAAACTTTTTCCTCATCGAATCAAAATTTTACACCGCAGTTTATTCGGCTCACAACTTTCATGAAAACCCCATGGTTTTTGCGTACCCGGAGCGAATCCCTCGCCGTACGTATACCATTCTGTGCTCTTCGAGTTCCTACAAGTGTATCTTGCAACTGCCGCCCTGCCGCGGCCACCACCAGGCCAAACGGCTACTTTCTTTGAGGAAACAATAGATGAATAGCCAAACCAGCCTTTCTTGATTCTTAAAGGCGAACCACCGCCCTGCAAAGCGGGAAAAAGTTGACCCCGGGGGTTGCCCCCGGGGTCAACCAGCAACCAGGACTTACCTGGTAAACATGGGGATGTTATTGGGTAGCGCCTGGGTTCCACCCACCAAATGGGCATTCTTGGTGCCAGCCGGCAGGTTGACCCGCTTGCCATCGGACAGAATCAGGCGGGCATTAGTCGAAGCCGAGAGTGCCCCCGCCACCAAGGCATCAGCGGCGGCGTTGCTCGCATTGGAAACCACTACTTTTCCGGTGGCGGGAGTGAGTTCGGCAATCTTATAGGCTGTCTCGTAGCGATCAGAACCGACTACTTTGTTCACGCCGTGACCGGCCGCCGCGCAAGCCGCGCCGCCGGCGCAAATCGTCGTTTCCGCACTCGCATCAGCCGTCACGGCGCTGCCGGGTTTCACCAAGTCGACTACCCCCCCCGTCAGCGATGCTGCCGAGGCGCAGGCCAGAGCATCAGGGAAGTTAGATCCGGTTGCGTTACAAGATACCTTTGCTTTCGCGCTGCCTTTCAGTCCAAGCGCACTGCGGGTGGCAGCCTTTACCATTTTGGCGGTTTCATAGCGGTCAGATCCGGCTAGGCGCGTGACCTGGAAACCAGCCGCCTTCAGCGCGGCCTCTTTAGCGGCCGATATCGCCCCGTAGCCACCCACAATCTGGATTGTCTTGGTACCCTGTGCCTGCAACTGTTTCACGATGGCCGGCTCCAAGGTGTCATTGGTGGTCAACACCACCCCCGCTTTCATCGCCCCCGCTAGGGCACCCCCCACCAGGGCATCGGGGAAACTAGAACCTGTGGCCAAAACCACGGTGTCGTGGTTCTTAACTTGGGACAGGGCTTGCAAGGATGTATCTACCCGGTTGGCACCCGCCGCGCGCGTCACCGCTTCTTTGGCCAGTTTCACCGGGGTCTTAAACATCTTGTCAAACTTAGTTTCGGTGGGTTTCTTGGCGGCCGGTTTTTTAGTATCCGGCTTCTTAGCGGCGGGCTTCTCTTTTTCCTTGCCCTTATCAGCAGAGGCGGAAGAACTGGGCGAAGCGGAGGGCGGGAAATAGCTTCCAGAATAGCCGCCGCCGGAACCACCGGACGCACTCGGGCTGGGCTGCGGTGTTGGCGGCACAGAAGGCACCGGGGGTGCCGGGGGTGACACTGGCTTCGGTTCGCACTTCGCCGTCAGGGTAAAGTTTTTGTTCACCATCGCAGGTAAATCGATTTTTCCTATCGAATCGTTTTCGTTTTCGTCAACTGTCCATTCTTTGAAAACATCAGTAGCCTTACAGTAGGAGTCCAGCTTTTCCCCCACCTTAATCGTTTTTGCGCCTTTGGTGGCGATACCCGTGGCATCACCCCCAGCGACGATATCCTCCACTCCAATAACCTTGTCTGCATCAGCATGGTCGGCAGCCTTTTTATAGGTTACCGTGTAGCCGTAGATGGCCGTGAGAGTGATATTGCCGTTCACTGCGGAGGTAAAATCATATTTCTTGGTGCCGGTGGTACCATCCTCTGTCCAGAACAGGAACTTCGAACCTGGTTTGCTGGCGGGGGGGGTGGGATCGGCAGGCTTCGAAAATGCTGTACCGGATTCGACCTGGGATTCATACTGAGACCCAGCCCCCAAGGTGCCGCCATTAGCATCCAAGGTAACTTTGACCCAAACAATAGGCTTGCAGACCGCAACATAGCTCAAGTCTTTAGTTACCTTGGCCTCCGGCTTCGTCAACTCAGTCTTGGTTTTCGCAGCCGTATCTGTCTCACCAAACTGTTTCCACCCGGCAATCCGCTTATTATTACCGCTCGAATTATCTGTACAAGCGGTATTGGCGTACTGCGGCAATTCCCCGGCGGTCAGCGGTGTATTATGCCTTACAGTCGCTGTCTTGAAAGCGTTCGCCCCAGTCGCGTTGGTCGTACCTTCTTTATAGAACTTCACTGTGTGTGGAGGAATGCATGATGACTTGTATACAACCGACTTGGTTGGTTTATAAGCGTCGGCCTTTAACGCTTCAGAGCTAATAAGTCCACCCTTACCATTTACTTGCCATCCTTCGAAAACCTCTGTATTTCTCTCGCATTGTCCAGTAGCGGGAACCTGGGTAATGTTCTTACCATTTGGAACATATTCTTCTGCAAATCTACTACTGTGCACTCCCCTGGCAAATTCTATATGCCAATATTTGAAAAAGCTTTGAAAATAGGCGTCATTTTGTTCTGTTCCCTCATTACCTGAATTAGCAGCTTCCGCTTTCGCTTTATCATCAAACTTACGCAACTTGGATTCCCATGTTCCTTGCCGCTTCTGTGCATCCTCAGCACCCGCCCCTGGGGTGTATTTCCACTCCAGCCTATAGGCAGATTTATCTAGTACCAGCGTATCGCCCTCAGCCGGGTTCTGTAATGTGATGATGTAAGTACAAGTCGTATCCTCAGTAGGATTTTCACTCTTATTCTCAGTAAATCCGAGCTTGTCAGTGAACACATAAGCATCCCCGCTTTGGCTTTTAGCGGGTTTACCTTCAACAGCAAGAGTAGGGCAATTAGTTTGATTGTCTTTCGGCGTAACTTCTATCTCTGTGCCAGCTTTATTTTTCAGCTCTTCTGTTAGAGCCGCATTAGTTGCCGGCTTGTTTTCCAGTTTCACGTCAATAGTTTTTTTATCTCCAGGTATCGATTCCGCGAAAGCCGCATTGACGACGACGGGACTCAATCCTACCAATACCGCTCCACACATCGCCGCTACCCCGAAGCGTTTAGCGCAGTTTCTGCGCTGCAAAACGCCATACTGGTATTTCATCGTTATTTTCTCCTGTTCTCTAGTGAATGACAGGCACCGGTGAAAACACCATGCCGTCAAATATTCTCACATGCCTAACTCTCTTGATACCATCAAAAAGTACTGTGATTATTAGGGAAATCCCCAAAATACGTACTAGAAAACTCCAGTGTCTCCGCTTCCAGTCCTTGCGGACACCGTTGTGACGCGCTGACCTAAAGCTCCGTGCCCAATTCGCATAAAAAAACGAACCCGGGGGCAACCCCCGGGCTCGGTTCTAAACTTGGTGAACACCAGACAAAAATCCTTTTCGGTGCCCAACCAGCGTCGCCGGATGCGACTAACGCTTTGAATACTGCGGAGCCTTGCGAGCCTTTTTCAGACCGGCCTTCTTGCGTTCCACCTCGCGCGCATCACGAGTCAAGAACCCGGCCTTCTTCAAAGCCGGACGGTTAGCATCGCGGTCAATCTCGTTTAGTGCCCGCGAAATCCCCAGACGCAGGGCACCGGCCTGACCGGAAATCCCGCCGCCATCGATTCTGGCCAAAACATCGAAACGACCCCGCAAATCCAGCAACACGAAAGGAGCCATCACCAGTTGCTGATGCAGTTTATTCGGGAAATAATCCTCTAGGGTGTGGCCATTGATGGTCCAATTGCCTTCACCCGGTACCAGGCGAACCCGAGCCACGGCGCTCTTACGCCGCCCCAGACCCATGCCTTTATCGATTCGAGAATTCCCGCGTCCCGGTTCATCCTTCGGGGTGGGAGTCTCGGTGGTGTATTCGCTGGGGGCATCCTCCAGCTCTTCAATTTCTTCGGTGGTCTTCGCCACAACTCTCCTCAGGTCGAAAACCGCGTTACTGCGCGATTTGAGTTAGTTCGAAAACTTCGGGATTCTGACCGGCATGCGGATGCTCCGCCCCAGCATAAACCTTCAGTTTCCTCAATTGATTCCGTCCGAGAGTCGTGTGGGGCATCATCCCACGCACTGCCCTCTCGATAACTTTCTCGGGCTGCTGCTCACGCAGCTTCCCATAAGAAGTAGCCTTCAACCCACCGGGAAAACCCGAGTGGTGATAAGCCATCTTTTCGTCCCATTTATTGCCGGTCAGCACAACTTTCTCTGCGTTGATGACCACGACATAGTCCCCGCCATCAAAGTTAGGAGCGAAAGTCGGCTTGTGTTTTCCACGCAAAAGAGTGGCAATCTGTGAGGCCAAACGCCCCAAAACAACGCCATCAGCGTCAATCAGATGCCACTTCGCGCTCACATCACCGGGCTTAGGTGAATACGTACGCACGTTTCTAGCCTTCAATTCTAATAGTCCTACCGGAACACTTTTGTGCCCGGAAAAGTTCGCGTGCCCGCAGGGGCGGCAGCGGTATGAGTGGGAAAAGCCACCAGCCCGCAGGCATACAACTGTTATATCCTATCGGTTTGCCTCCGCTGGGTCAAAAACTAGGGTTCGCTTGCATGAGGCGCCATCCTAAATTCCCCGCGCTGACACCCAAAACTATCCCCCGTCTTTCAACTTGGAGTACTTCCACCGGTAAACCGCGCGCATAATTGTGGAATCTAGCCGGGGTAAAGGGCTGGCACCTAATGAAGCCGCCACCTTTGCCGCCAACGCGTTCTTGCGGGAAACCTCGCGCGCCGCCTCGGCCTCCGCCAAGTCAGCCCCCAGGAAATACGCGGCTTTACGCCCGAAAATCAGATTCGTCCCGAAAGTTTTCCCGGCACGCAGCCCAATCAGCTGGGCATAATCATCCAGATACGCCGGCAGCCCAGTTTCCCTAAATTCCAAAAGCAGCGGGGAATCATCCCCGATTACGGCTCCCGCGTCCTCGCGCCTCATGAAAATGTGGACAACCTGGGGCGGCAAACCAAAACCGTCACGTACGAAACGCCGCACCGAACCGCACGTCTCTGCCCCGGTCAAATCCGTGACCACCTCGGCACAAAATACTTCCAGGGACTGTGCTAAATCCACCAATTCTTCGGGATCTTCACCGAAAAGCACCGCTCCATGCGCGCGCATCAAAATCGCACGCGAACCCGTATGCCACATGGCATCCGCCACGGCCTGGTGCAGTTTCTTGGTGGAAGGCAAGCCGTATTCCGCCACCGGCAACACCGACGACCCCACGCGCGCCGCCAAATCCGACGGTAAGTCCAAGTCCCCGCCTAGACTCAGCGCCGAGGCATAGGGCTGGTGGGTGTGAATAATGAACTTGGCGTCGCCGCGTTCGCGATAAATCGTGGTGTGCAGGCCGCGCTCGCCCGAAGGCTTCAGGTCGCCTATCCAGTCGCCGTCAAAGGTTACTTCCACCAGGTCATGAGGCGCCATTTCATTGTAATCGCGCCCCGAAGGGGTAATCAGATAACTTTCGGGCGACAGTCGGCGCGACAGATTCCCCCAGGTGCGAGCCACCAGCCGCGCGGACAAGAGTTCCTGGGCGGTGGCAATCAGCGGGTCGGTTTCCGTTTCAGTCATTTCTTTACCACTTTCTGGAGGACTCGCTCGAAGCGAGTCAGGGCTTCGTCAATAAGTTCGGGAGTGTAAGCGGCCGAGGTGTACAACCGCGACCCAGCCAAGGTAATCAGGCCTTCGGCGGTGTAGGCCGCGCCCATATATTCCATTTCCTTCTTGCGAATCGAGGTCTCTTTGAGGATACCGGGAATCGTCCAGGGTTTAGACCAGTTAATTGAAAAGTGCATGGTTCCAACGGTTTCCAGGTGACACACCGAGCCTTCGTTCCACGCCACGAAAGGCAAGTCGTATTTTTGCACCAAAGCCTTTAGCCCGTCAGTCAAACGGTTGCCCATCTTGCCGGCGTATTCACACGCCCCCGTTTCAATGATGCGTTTGATGGTGTGATATCCGGCCACGCAGCTGATTGGGGTGGCGGCCATGGTGCCGCCAATCAAGGCTTTGTGCACTTTGTCCCCGTTTTGGATGCCGGCGGCGAGGTACTTCAGGTATTCTTTTTTGCCGCCCAATCCCCCGGCTCCGGGGTAGCCCCCGGCGATGACCTTGCCAAAAACCGTCAAATCCGTGTCAATACCGAACAGGCCGGAAGCCCCGCGATCGCTGATCCGGAAGGCGGTGACAACTTCATCGAAAATCAGCAATGCCCCGTAACGGCGACACAGCTTTTCCACCCCCTTAAGGAAGGCCTGGTCTATTGGCCAGGTGCCCGATTCCGGGCCAATCGGCTCAATCATGACCGCTGCCGTACCGCCGTGGAGTTTTTTAAGGCGCAGTTTGCGCTCCAAGTCAGCCAGGTCGCCGGGTCTAAATTCGTCGACGTAACGGAACATCGTCCAGGGCACGCCGTGTGCCTGGGTAAATTTCGATCCCGGCACGCGAATCCCGTAGGCCAACTGGTCTGACCAGCCGTGATACGCCCCACCCATCTTGAGGATGTGCTTTTTCTTGGTGGCCAGGCGTGCCACCCGAATCGCAGCCATGCAGGCTTCGGTGCCTGAACCCAACATGCGGAATTGGTCGACAGTGGGGATGCGCGAAGCAATCAGGTCAGCCAGCTTGTATTCGTATTCGTGGAATAGCCCGGTTGACGGCCCGCAGTCCTGAAGCAATTTGATGACTTCCTCGCGTACTTCGGGCGGATTTGAGCCCAGCACGGTAGGACCGCCAGCCTGGAGGAAATCGAAGTACACATTGCCGTCAATATCGGTCAGTTCATGGCCGGCCGCCTTGGTGATTACCAGCGGGAAAGGATGGTTGAAAGCTAAGTTATGCTGTACTCCCCCCGGGATGCGTTCCTTGGCCTGCTCTATCAGGGTTTTGGAACCCTGGCAGCGTTTTTCAAAGTAATTTTCCTCGTAGTCGCGCAATGCCTCGGGACTAATAGAGTAGATTGGTAGCTGGATGAGTTCATCCAGCTGCTTGTTGATAACGCGGGTGCTGGGGTAGTTGATACGCATTAGATTAGCCTCCTCACTGAGTTCAATCAGCTGAGTTATATTGTATAACTCTTGAACGAAAGAAGGAACCATGTTGGTGTTGTCTTATGATGTGGGAACCTCTGGGGTCAAGACCTGTCTGTATCAGTCAGGCGAAAGCTTGTCGCTGGTAGCCAGCGCGCTGGATACCTATGACCTGACAATCTTTCCTGACGGGGGCGCAGAGCAAGACCCCGAGGAATGGTGGCGCGCCATAGTTACCACCACCCAGGCACTGCGCGAGACACACCCCCAAGAGCTTGCCCAGGTGGCGGGGATTAGTTTTTGCTCCCAGATGCAAGGATTAGTGTTGGTTGACGCGACCGGTCAACACTTGCGCCCGGCCATGAGCTACCTGGATCAGCGGGCTACAAAACAAAAACACGATGGCTTGGAAACCGGGTTCAAGATTTCGGGGATGAACGCAAAAAAGCTTTTATCCTCTCTTTACCGCACTTCGGCGGTTTCGGCCTCGGTGAAAGACCCCATGTGGAAATACCTGTGGGTCAAAGAAAATGAACCGGAAGTCATGGCACGCACCCGCTGGTGGCTCGATGTCAAGGAATACCTGATAGGCCGGATGACGCGACGTTTCATCATGTCCCTGGATTCAGCCTTCGCGACCCTGTTGCTAGACGTGCGTGCCCCGCAACCCGCCTGGGCGGCGCGACTCGCCCGCAGTTTCGGGGTAAATCCCGCGCATCTGCCCCCGATTGTGCCTTCTACCGAGGCGGTAGGAACCTTGCGCCCCGAGATTGCCGCCGAACTGGGGGTACCCGACACCGCCGTGGTTTACGCCGGAGGCGGGGATGCCTCGCTGATTGGAGTGGGGGCGGGAGCCTGCACGGTCGGGGCGACGCACGCCTACTGGGGCACATCTGGCTGGGTTTCCACCGTGACCGATCGGCGCGTGGTGGACACGGGAGCGATGATAGCCACGGTTGACGGAGCTGACTGCGGCAAATACAACTATTTCGCAGAGCTGGAAACCGCCGGTAAATGTTTCGAGTGGGTACGCAAGCATCTGGCCGAGGATGAAATCAATGTCTATCTGTCCCACCATGACCAAACCGAGGACACCGAGCACCAATATCGTTCACTCTATGACTATCTCTCCAAGGTTATTTCCTGCGCCAAGCCAGGGGCTGACGGGGTAATTTTCACGCCCTGGCTGCACGGCAACCGTTGCCCCTTCGAGGATGCCAATGCGCGCGCCATGTTTTTTAACATATCCCTGGAAACCGGGAAAACCGAGTTGCTGCGCGCGGTCATCGAGGGGGTGTGCTTCCAGTTGCGCTGGTTTTTGGAAACCCAAGAACGTAAAGTGAATACTTCTAAAACGCTGCGTTTCGTGGGCGGCGGGGCGCTGTCCCCCGTGACCTGCCAGATTCTGGCTGATATCCTGGGGCGACAGGTGGAAACCGTCGCATCGCCCCAGAATGTGGGCTCGGTGGGGGCAGCCTTGGTCGCCTTGGTGGGGGCGGGTGAAATCCGGGATTTGACCGAGGCTACCTCGCGACTCGTGAAGCCGAACGCGACGTACCGTCCCAACCCCGCCACCCGCGCGGTTTACGACCGACAGTACGCCGTGTTTAAGACGCTGTATCGGAATAATCGCCAGGCTTTTACTCGGTTAAACGCTGCCAAACCAGGAGGGGCAACTCGTGAAACGACTAAATGACACCCAAATCCAGGCTCTAAAGTTCACTTTGTTGTCGCTATCGGCGGGGCTGGTGGAAGCCGGGTCTTTCGCGCTGATGGAGCTCTTGTTCCCGTTTTGGCCGTACTGGGCGCAACACGGGGTGTCTTTGACGCTGTCGGTGATTTGGAATTTTACTTTGAATCGGCGCTATACCTTTAAGTCGGCCGGCAATATTCCGCGCGCGATGCTGCTGGTGGCGGCGTTTTACGCGGTGTTCATCCCGGTGACGATGTGGGGCGGCGAGTTGGCGGCGCGTGGTTTTGTGGTGGCCGGGCTGGGCAAGGGCGGGGCGGACACGATTGTCAAGATTGCGACGATGTTGCTGAACTTTGTCTTGGAGTTCGTGTGGTGGAAATTCGTGGTGTTTCGCGGCACCGAGAACACCAATGATTTGGCGCGGCGCCGGGATTGAGCATCGCGGTGGCGGTGGTGGCGTGGAGTTTTGTCGGGTTCACGAGGTGCCAGCCGCGATGGCGGGCAAAACCACCGCGACCTGCATATTTGATACAGTTATATAAGTATGCTTAGATATAAAACAAACAGAAGAAACAGTGACCCCGTAGGGAAGGAATCTAAAGCTATGGCCAAAGGCGCACCAATTGAGTACTATGACCTGCCCGAAAGTGAGTGCCCTGACGTAGTGTATTTCTCGTCAGTTTCACAAAACACCCACAGGTTCGTACAAAAGTTGGAGCGCCCCGCCTTGCGTCTCCCGCTGCATCCTCGAGAGGAAGGCATGCCGCGGGTGTGTCGGCCATACATCCTGATTGTTCCCACCTATGGCGGTGGACACCAGGCGGCGGCCGTGCCGAAACAGGTGATTCATTTCCTCAATGACCCCCAGAATCGATCCTTGATTCGGGGCGTGATTGTCTCGGGGAACACTAACTTTGGCGAACACTACTGCATTGCCGGTCCGATTATCGCCCAGAAGTGTAACGTGCCGATTCTCTATCGTTTCGAGCTCTTGGGGACTCCCCGCGACGTCCAGACGGTTCGTGATTTGCTCGACGATTTCTGGCAAAAGTAGCTCGCCGTAGAGAAAGGAAAATGTATGTCATACACTGATATCTCAGTTACTCCCCCGCAGTGGCGCCACAACCATTCCGCACGCTTGCGCCCCATCAACTGGAACAACATTACCGACGAAAAAGACCGCGAAATCTGGAACCGCTTGACCAGTAATTTCTGGCTGCCGGAAAAGGTGCCGCTGTCTAATGATTTGCCTTCGTGGAACCAGCTTAGTGACATGGAACGTAACGTGACAATGCGGGTGTTTACCGGTTTGACCATGTTGGATACGGTACAGGCCACCGTCGGCGAAATTTCCCAGATTCAAGACGGCATTACCGAACATGAACAGGCTATTTATGCCAATATCGCGTTTATGCAAGCGGTGCATGCCCGTTCCTATTCCTCGATTTTTTCTACGCTGTCGAACACCCCCGAGATTGACGCGGCCTATACTTGGGCGGTAAACAACGATTTGTTGCAAGAACGCGCAAAGATGGTTTTGCAACATTACTATGGCGAGGATTCCTTGAAACGCAAGGTGGCTTCTACCCTGTTGTCGTCGCTGTTGCTGTATGCGGGTTTCTATTTGCCACTGTATTTCTCGGCGCGCGGAATTTTAATGAATACCGCCGATATGATTCGTTTGATTTTGCGGGACAAGGCGGTTCACGGGTATTACTCGGGATACAAATACCAGCGGGGCTTGGATTTGCATCCCGAGCGGGCGGCCGAAATGGAGGACTTTACTTTTCAGTTGCTCGATGACCTCTACGAGCTGGAGTTGAAGTATTCCGGCGAGATTTATGAACCCACGGGTTTGATGGATGATGTGGCGGTATTCGTGCGTTACAACGCGAATAAGGCCATGATGAATCTGGGTTACCCCACGCGTTTTGCCCCGGAGGAAACCGAGGTAAAGGCCGATATTCTGGCGGCTTTGGCTCCCGGCTCGGAGGAAACCCACGATTTCTTTTCGGGTTCAGGTTCGTCCTACGTTATCGGCAGCGCCGAGTCCACCAGCGACGAAGATTGGGATTTCTAAGATTCAGGGTTTTTACTGGCACCGTGCACTGAGATACCAGTCGACGCTGGTTGAATCTTGCCGCTATAACGCGTCTGTATATTCTGTATCTCCGCCCCGGCGGGGTTGCAAAGGCTCATTCCGAACACGATGGAGACAGCCAACCGGGTGAACCAGACTGCACGGATACGCTGGCTCCCACCCGGGGCACGGCCGAAATACCGGGTGGCGAGGGTTTCTGAAACACCGGGTGGCGAGGGTTTCTGAAACACCGGGTGGCGAGGGTTTCTGAAACACCGGGTGGCGAGGGTTTCTGAAACACCGGGTGGGTTCATGAGTGGCCACTCATGAACCCACCCTTTCTGCCCCCGAAACCCCGAAAACTAACCCCCACAAAAGGCCGCTAGAATGAAACGGCAACATTTAAAACAACAGTGGGGCAAAACACCCTGAAATGGAGGAATATCCCGTGGTTGACGTCAGTGTAGTTCCCGAACAGCGCGCTTCTTGGTCTGGAAAGCTCGCTTTTGTTTTGGCGGCGGCCGGGTCCGCTGTCGGTTTGGGAACTATCTGGCGCTTCCCGTATTTGGCAGCGCACTACGGCGGGGGCACTTTCATTATCGTGTTCCTAGGGCTGATGCTGACCTTGGGGGTGACGCTGCTGGTCTTAGAGGCCGCTTTGGGGCGATACACCCAAAGTTCGGTTATCAAGGCTTTCGCGTCTTTCGGGCGGCGCTGGCGTCCCGCCGGGGTGTTCATCGCGATTATTCCTTTTGTCATTTCGGCTTACTACTGCGTGGTGGGGGGTTGGGTGACCCACTATATGTTTGCCTATGGGGCGGGGCAAAGCGCCCAGCTGGCGGATGGGGGCGCGAGTTTCAGCGCGTTCATCGCGGACTCCCCCCAGTCGGTGGCTTTCATGTTGGTGTTCGCCGCGATTACCTTTATCACTGTGGCGCTTGGGGTGAACGGCGGGGTGGAGCGGGCCAACCTGATTATGATGCCGGCTTTGATTGTGATTTCTTTCCTGATTGCGATTTACACTTTGGCTCAGCCCGGCGCGCTGGCGGGACTCCAGTATTTCTTTGTGCCTGACTGGTCGAAGTTTTCCGCCGAACTGTTGATTGCCGCCCTGGGACAGACCTTTTTTGGGCTGTCGGTGGCCACTGCGGTGATGGTGACCTACGGGTCGTATATGAAGAAAGACGTGTCGGTTACCTCGTCTTCCTTGCAAACCACGCTGACTACCTTGGGGATTAGCCTGTTGGCGGGGTTGATGATTATTCCCGCGACTTTCGTGGCTTTGGGCTCGGCCGATGCGGTTGCTAAGAATTCCGGGCCGTCGCTGATGTTCCTGGTTCTGCCTCAGGTGTTCGTGAAACTCGGTGTGGCCGGGTCGGTGTTGGGTTTCGTGTTCTTCTTGCTGGTGGTGTTTGCGGCCTTAACGTCAATGATTTCTCTGGTGGAATCCGATGTGACAATTCTGCAAGACACTCTGGGGTGGACGCGGCGTAAATCGTTGTTGATTGTGATTATTTTCATTACCTTGGCGGGTTCGGTGGTTACTTTAGGCTACAGTTCCTTGTCTTTTATCCAGCCGCTGGGCAAAGGCACGACTTTGCTGGATTTCTTGGATTTCTTGACCTCCTCGGTAATGATGCCACTGGCGGCCTTGGTGACGTGTCTGTTGGTGGGCTGGGTGTGGCGCCCTGACGTGTTGGTCGACGAGGTACGCGAGTCCTCTCGTTTTCGTCTGCGCCGCGCCTGGGTGGTTATGTTGCAGTACGTTACCCCGGTGTTGATTGTGTTGGTGCTGGTCACCAGTTTGTTGAAAGCTTTCGGTGTGATTTCCTTTTAGGTTTCGGGTTCACGAGGTGCCATCCCGGATTCCGACATATGGACAGTCGGCGGCTGGTTGGAATCCTCTAAATCGCACCAAACCCGGGGTTAGGATAAACGAACTAAATTTTTTTAGTAAGGCATTTTAAACCCACTCTGAACTGGAGTTTTACCTTGATTTCGCCGCGCTATACCCCGTTACTGGCTCCTGGGTTAATGCGCGAAAGGGGTCTCATCAGGTATCTTTCATAACATGTCTGACAACTCCCGTCGGGCATGTATCGCGTCGGGACAACGCAAACTCGGCCGCTTAGCACTTGCAACTACGACCTAAGGAAACACGAACAATGCTCAAACTCAAGACTAAACTGGGGCTTGGAATTGCGACTTTCAGCTTGCTGTCCAGTATCGGGATTACTCCCGCTATTGCTACCACCTCCACTACCGTCCCCGTCGATGCCACCCCGAGTGCGCGCCTGGCGGGCACTAATCGAGTCGACACCGCTTTAAAGGTTGCGACTCATGCCTTCAAAGGGCAAAAACCACGCGTTATGTACCTCGCTAGCTCTGATGACCGGCACCTCGTGGACGCGACCACTGCCGGAAAGCTGGCTGACGGACCGGTGCTTTACGCACCCAACAGCCCCGATGCCGCCGCGAGGCTCGCTGCCGCCATCGCCAGTAATCCCATCTTCAGTGGGGTGGAACAGGTCACCGCTATCGGTGGAACCGCCAGTGTTCATGAGGCGACACTCGACACGGTAGCGAAAGCGGTTAAGGCGAGCCAGACGGGTCGACTGGCGGGTGCCGACCGCTATGCGACCGCCGAGGCTATTGCCACGCATATCTTGGCACAAGCGAAGGCGGGTAATCCCGCTTATAAGAATCTTTTGGACAAGAACGGGCGGTTGCGCGCGGTGTACCTGGCCAATGGCAGTGACGCGCACCTGGTGGATTCCATGGTGGCTGGAACCCTGGGGGACGGCCCGACCTTATTGACCCGCCCGGATGGCACCCTGAGCGAGGTGGCTCGCCAGTTGCTGGCGCAGGCGAAACCCGTGCAGGTAACCGGGTTGGGTGGGGCTCGGGCTTTGCCGGAGGCCACGTTACAGGCGGCTGCTGCGGTTGGGAGCGCGAATGCCTCCCGTTTGGGTGGGGCGAATCGCTTCGCCACCGCCGCCTCGATTGCCAAGCATTACACCCAGATTCACGGCGCTGCCGGCGAAGTGTATGTGGCGGGTGGTGCGGCCACTGCCGATGCGATTATTGCCGGCCAGTTGAAACACGGCCCGATTCTGTTGGTTAAGCCCGGTGGGGAAACCCCGACCGAGACCGCGAGCGTGTTACGGGATTTCGCGAAGAATTCCGGCAAAAACCTCATGGTTTATGGCATCGGTGGCCAGGCGAGCCTTCCCGAAGCACAGCTGCGTCAAGCCACCCAACCGGACGGCGCGAACGGGGACGGGAAGGCGGAGGAAAAGCCGAAAGCTGGTGCTTCCGGGTCAAGCGGCGGTTCCGGCAGCTCTGGCAGCTCCGGTAGTTCCGACGGTGGGTTTGGCGGCGGTTCCAGCAGCTCCGGCAGCTCCGGCGGTTCCAGCAGCTCCGGTAGTTCCAGCAGCTCCGGTAGCTCCGGCGGTTCCAGCAGCTCCGGGGCAAATTCCGGCGCTCGCTCCCAGCCCTCGCCACAGATTCAACCCAAGTTCGATAATGGCAAAAACACGCTAAATTCCACAAAAAACGAGACAACCACGGTGAGGTTTGAAGGGGCAGGCAGTGAGGCTGTCAAATGTGACGACCTGAAAAACCTCAGTCAAGGGAGCGCCGACTCTACTTCCCTTACTCTCCCGCAGATTGAGCCAGCAGCGTCCACAGTCACTATCAAAACCACTCCTGCAACCTCTGTGGGACGGTACACTATGTGGTGCTCTGTCGGTGGACAAAGCCGGGAAGTCAAATTCATCGTACAGAAACAACATTCTGCACCGAGCACACTGACTGCGTCTGGTTCAACCCCGGTAACTATCAGCCTATCTAGTTCAGCAAGCAGTGGCGGCGATTACCTCGAGCATAAAGTGGCCATGTTTAGCAAGAACGACGGCGGGTGGAACAATCTC
Source organism: Mobiluncus mulieris ATCC 35243 (assembly GCF_000160615.1). GTDB lineage: Bacteria > Actinomycetota > Actinomycetes > Actinomycetales > Actinomycetaceae > Mobiluncus > Mobiluncus mulieris. Next base: position 450,484 of record NZ_GG668519.1, read on the forward strand.
AAAAAAGAGCTGGGCAACAAGAATCCAGAAGTAGCAAACTACGAAGTTGAAATCTCGGGCTTAGGCAGTTTTGACGCATCCGGTATTACCGGTTCCGTAGACATAGATTCAAGTTCCATTGTCGTAAAGGTGCCAAAAAACACCGGTACCAATAAATTATTTACGGTTCGCCTCCGCGCCAAGGAAAGCGACCGCTATCTGCCCAGTGAATGGACCAATGCCATAACGGTTACCATCACCAAATAGTCGGAACGGATTACAACGGATTACGCTGGCCTCGGGGTTACCTCCCCGAGGCCAGCTTTCCCGCTTCTCCAAAAATCCCTGTATCTCCACCCCAAGAAGCTAATGCCGCATTTCAACCGAAATCCGGATAAAATCTAAGGGTAAGCTTAACCAAACTAGAAGCTCTCAAAAACACGCAAGGAAGTGACAGTGGTGCCTGTGAACAAGGATTCCCAAAATGTAGTGGACAAGAACGTGCCAACTGGCCGAAGCCGGTTTGACTTGCAGCCGCGCTACCTGGTTAACGCCGGAGTTTTCACGGTGATATACATCCTGGTTTGCTGGGCGGTGATGGTGTTTTCCCTGCTCGGCCCGGCCTTCTCACTGCTTGGTATCGTGGTGTCTTTGCTCATAGGCGGGGTAGTAGTCATGCTCTATCTGGTGCGCACCCCCACTATCGGAGCCATGACTATTATGGGGCTGATTACCGGGCTCCTGATTGGCCTGGCTCACGCCTGGCCCGCGATACCGATTTGTCTGGTGGCGGGGTTGGTGGCGGATATTATTGCCGCCTCGGGGGATTTCCGTTCCCGCGGGCGCAATATCCTGGCCTACGCGGTGTTTTCCCTGTGGTACATCAGCCCTTATGTTAAGATATTCTACGATCCTGAAGCATACTTCGCTCATATGCGCGCCGGGAAACGTTCTGCGCAGTTCGTGGATCAATTCCAAGCAATTTTCACGCCCACAAATCTGATTTTCATGGAAGTCGGAATTTTCGTGGTCGCTCTGCTAGGGGGCTGGCTCGGCACCCGCATGCTCTCCAAGCATTTCGCCAAGGCTGGCCTGGCATAACGGCTAGCACCTCATGAACCCGACTCCAGGAACCACCCCGCAGTGACCCCACGTTCCCACCCCGACACGCAGCCAGCCGCGCCAGCTGATGCTGCCACCACCCCTAACCCAGTCACCCCCCCAACAGCCTCGCGCTCCGCCCTCGGTTCCGCCAACGCCGGTCGCGAAAACCTGTGTGCTATCACACCTGCGATGCTTACTTTTGGGACAACCACCGACCGGCTACGCCTTGACCCGCGCACGAAGCTGTTGGCGGCGCTAACCATAAACATCCTGGTGCTAGGGCGCGTCGCCCCGGCGGATTTACTGGCGTGTTTCGGATTCACCGCGATTTTGCTGGCGACCACGGTTCGCTGGCGGTTAATACTCGGCTGGGCCAGCGGTTTCGTCTTCCTGCTGGGAGGTGCCTGGCTGGCCACCTATGCCGAAACCAGCGCGAGCGGCGTGTCCGCCGCCAACACCGCCGCCAACTCCGCCTTGGATATCCTCGTATTCGCGGGTCTGTGGATGTCCAGGTTTGTCGTGGCAGGCGGGATTTTTTGGTATCTGATTGCCTCGACATCCTCTGGGCAACTCACAGCCGCCCTGACCCGGATGCAGCTGCCCCGCGCGGTGATTGTGCCGGTGACGGTTATGCTGCGTTATGTGCCAAGCGCCTTGGCGGATTTGCGCGCGATTTTCGACACGATGCGTTTGCGCGGGGTGGCACCCACGTGGGGTCGGGTTTTGGCGCATCCGGGACACACGGTGGAGTTTATTTTGGTGCCGCTGTTGGCTTCTTCTACCCGGATTGCCGACGATTTGACGGCCTCCGGGCTGGTGCGGGGCTTGGGGAAACGCGGGCGGCGCACTTGCGTGTGGCCGATTGGTTTCGGCGGGGCGGACTTGGTGGTCGTGTTGGTTTTGGTGGCCTTAGTGGCCAGTCGTTTCGTGGGGCGGTGAATTCATGAGTTGCCAGCCGGAAAACACCCGTTCCCCAAAAACCACACGCGACGCAGAAATTTCGGGGAAAAAACCCGCTGCCAAAATCCCCGTCGACTCGCCAACCCTAAACTCTGCAAACGCGGTCTCCGGTGGCGAGGCAAGGCAGCAACCAGGTGGCGGGACACTAACACCGGAAATCTTGGTACGGGGACTGAACTTTGCTTACGCCACGGCCAGCAACGGCGACGTGTTTGAAACCACAGCTCAACGCCGCGCCCGCCGCGCCGGTAAAGTCCCGGAAGCCTCCACGATTCCGGCTTTGGTTGATATTAGCCTGGAATGCCCTCCAGGATCGCTGACCCTGCTGTGCGGGGCTTCGGGTTGCGGGAAATCCACGCTTTTACGGGCTTTAAACGGGCTGGTGCCGTTTTTTCACCGCGGGACTTTGCGCGGGGAAGTCACGGTGGGAGGCCTAAGTGTGCCAGACGCTCCCCTGGCTTTGCTGGGTGATACCTCGGCCACGGTGTTTCAAAATCCGCGCACGCAATTTTTTACCGCCGATGTGACCTCGGAACTGGCTTTTCGCGGGGAAAACGCGGGGGAACCACCCGCCCAGATTTGGCAAGACATCCTGGGAGCCTGCAAGCAGCTGGACACCGCGAAATTCCTGGGGCGAGCGCTCGGAGCGCTATCCGGTGGAGAACTGCAAAAAATCGCTTGCACGGCGGCTCTGGCCAGTGGGAAACGGATACTATTCTTCGATGAACCTACTTCTAACTTGTCCCCGGGTTCTATCAGCGAGTTCGCAAAAATCCTAGCGAATCTCAAATCTCAGGGTTACACCATGGTAGTAGCCGAACACCGCTTGTACTTCTTGAACGGACTTGCCGACCGGGTAGTGGTTTTGGATCATGGCAAAATAGCAGCCGACTATGACGGTCAGGAATTTTTCGCTCTGAGCGAACGCGCTCGCCAAAATTTGGGTCTGCGAACTTTAACGGAACCTGGAGCCGACTCATCCTCGGTTCAACTTGTCCCAGATTTCCTACCGCCAGCCCCGGCAATGAAAACCGTCCCCCACGTCCACGAACCCAAACTATCCGACAACGACACTAGCCCCAAAACCGACACCAACCCCGACACGAACCACGACAACGCCACTAATCCCAACACCAACCCAGCCACCGCGCCAGCCGAACTCGCCACCATCCTCCCCGGGTCACGCCTCAAGAATTCGGCTCCGACTGCGTACAAAGCACCCCCCGATAATCCAGACATCCAGGAACCGCTTCCTTCCCCCGATGTTAATGACCCTTCTTCTCGCGGGCTGCGCCTGGAAAACCTGCGATTCTCCTATGGCAACCACCAGATTTTAGACATCCCCGATTTCACCTTTCCCGCCGGGCGCATCAGTGTCCTGGTAGGACAAAACGGGGTGGGCAAAACCACACTCTCACGGGTGATTTGCGGTTTAGCGAAAGCCTCCGGCCAGATCAGCCTGAACGGAAAACCTCTGTCACGCCGGGAACGACAGCGCCTAGCCTACATTGTGATGCAAGACGTGCACCGCCAGCTCTTCGCCGATTCCGTCCTGGCCGAAGTCACTTTAGGCCAAAAACCCTACCGCCAAGCCCACCAAATGCCAACCAAGCCAACCGGGTCGAATCCTTTTCACCTAGAACACTGGCTTTTCCCCGCTGGGGGCACAAAAACCCGAAACGCTCCTAACGGGAACACCACACGCCTATCTGGAACCAAGGAGAACCCGCCCGTTTCCAAAACGGATGTTTGCCCCACCCAGGCTACCAACTCTCGACCGGAGGAAAATCCCGCGAACAATTCCGCCTCCGCGCCCCAAAAGCCCAAACCCGGGAGTAAAAACTCCCGCATGGCGCCCTCACCGGAACGAGTACGCGAAATCCTACACGACTTAGACTTATGGGATTTACGGGAGCGACACCCCCTGTCACTGTCCGGGGGACAAAAGCAACGCCTGGTGATTGCCAGCGCCCTGGCGTGGCGCAAACAGGTGTATATTTTCGACGAGCCGACCTCCGGGGTAGATTACCGCCACCTGCTTCAGATTGCCGGCCAACTGCGCACGTTAGCGGACACGGGGGCAGTAGTAATAGTCGTTACTCACGATTTTGAGCTGCTCGAACACGCAGCCGATACGGTAATCAGGCTGGCGCCTCATGAACCCGACACCAAGAGCGCCGCTGCCCCGCCCGATTTGAAAATAATCACGTGAAGTCGGGTAAAATCTGTGGCGAAATCCCCTTTCAGAATCTCGCCCTAAGCCTCGACTCAATCCGCAAGATTATTCACCAGAGGAACTTTATCAGTGTCGCTGGGTTTCAGTTCCAGATTTTCTGGTAGCCAGCTAGCGGCCGGTTCGCTGCGGGCGATCTCGTCTTGGAATATTTCCAGGGCTTCGGGGGAAAACAACACGAAAGTCACGCTTTCGATGGGGCTTTCCCCCAGGTTTTCGCTTTCCGCATTTCCGCGGATTGCCGCACCCTTGGCTTTTCCTTCACTCGGCGTGGTGTTTGCTGCGATTCTGTGAGATTCCTTTGCCAGCCAAGACGTTTCGTCGAGTTTTTCCGTCCGGCGCTTTTTTGCATAAAGCGTCGCCGTAATTCCAGCCGCGTCCCCGGATTGCCTGGACAGGCTCGCCGCCGCAGTCTTAGCCCGCCACGCGGCTGGCCACTCGTGCACCGCGCTCACCCCGATACGCGCCACCTCCGCCATATCCCAACCGTAGACTCCCCCAGAGATGGCGGGGAAAGCCACCGAATGCGCCCCCACCCGCGCCGCCTCGCGCAGCGAGTTCACGAAGGCCGCGCGCAACAATCCCGGGTCGGTTTGGCCCGCGTGCCGGTTGGGACCCACCGTGTGAATCACCCATTTGGCGGGCAGCTTGAAACCTTTGGTGGCCACGGCCTGTCCCACCGGCAGCCCGTCGGGATAGCGCGTGGCACGAATCACCCGGCAAGCTGCCAGCAGCTCTGTCCCGGCCGCACGGTGAATCGCTCCGTCCACTCCCCCGCCGCCCAGCAGCGTCGAGTTCGCAGCATTCACAATCGCATCCACGTGAACCCGGGTAATGTCCCCGCCAATCGCGTGCAGTTGCATCGCGTCCCTCCTTAACTTGTTTTAAGGATATAACCCGCAGCATCTAAATGGCCGGGAGTTTTAGTCGCCCAGACGCGCCTCGGGATTAGCAACAGACCAGAGTGCATTTTTGGTAACACGGTATGCTGTGCGCTAAATAATCCTGAACCGGTGCTCGGTGTCGCGCTAATTTTGCGGGGAAATCGCGGATTCACGAGGCGCTATTTAGATAGAATCGCTTTGCTATGGGTTTTATTTGCTGGCTTGATACCGGGGTGACGAATGACCGCAAGTAAAAGCGCCAAATCCCAGACGCCCCTGTCGTTTCGCGAATTATTCGAGCTGCTGGCCTCTCAAGTCGAGGCCGGTACCTGGTGGCCGGGCGAAACCCGCTTTGAGATAGCCTTGGGCGCGGTGTTGACCCAAAATACGGCTTGGACGAATGTGGAGCGCGCGCTTGGCAACCTGCGGGAGGCCGGGCTGCTCCACCCACAGGGGATTCTGGCGGTTGATGAGGCGCGCCTCGGGGAGCTAATCCACCCCTGCGGGTACTGGCGCACCAAGGCCGCCTATGTGAAAACCTTGACTGCCTGGTTCGCGGTTCATGACTCCCGCGCCCAGGGGCTGCCCACTGATGACCTGCGTGCGGAACTGCTCACCCTGCGCGGCATTGGCGCGGAAACCGCCGACGACCTGCTGTTATACGTGTATAACCGGCCGGTATTTATCTACGACCTCTATGCCCGGCGGCTGTTGGCTGTGGCCGGTTTCGGTGATTTCCAAACCTACGAGCGGGCGCGGACGGCACTGGATTCACGAGTCACCACCTGTGATTTCAGCGTCACCGAGCTGGCGACTTTTCACGGCCTAATCGTTGATGCCGGCAAGATTGCCCGCAGCCTGGGAGGCTGGAACCAGGCCTGGCCGCTGTTGCGGGCTGGTCAGTTCCCGGCTAGCACCTCATGAACCCGCAAACCGGAGAGCGTGGCAGAAATCCGGGAAAATTTGGGGGTGAGGCTACAGTATATTCACTGTCGACTACATTTATTCGTGAATTTCTGCCAGCCGAACCGCTTTACCCGCTGACGATGATAAAGCCGCAGGAGCTACAGCACCCCTTTGGGGTCGCGGATGTCTTGCGCCAGTTCACCCACCAGCACCGCTCCTTCCTTGATAACCGACAGATGCCCGGAGGGTTCCAACAGAATCACCCCCACCCCAGCTAGCGAAGCCAGGCCTTTTTCCCGCAAACTAGAGCGAATCTGGCCACGCGACAGGTGATAGCGTCGCAGCAATGCCTCGTCAAAGCAATCCCGCGCATAGATAATCACGGCCTGGCGCGGGCGGCGCTTCCATCCCAAAGCGAAACGCATCCCCATGATTGACTCCAACACCAAGACCACGGTGATAGCAATCGCCCACCCAAACAGGGTCGGGGAGTTCCCCAACATAGCACGGGCCGAAATCGAGCCCACCACCAAGGTAACCGCCAGCCCGGTCGCCGAATGATTAGCGTAAATCCGGCGACCCCACAACTGGATAATCGCGCTGATTACCAGGTAAATCACAACCGACGCAATCACCACACCCAAAGCCTGGGCGGGACTCAGCCCGATTTGATACCACAGTTGTTCCCAAAAACTCACGCCTTAATCCTAGCCCCGCCCGGTGATGATTCCAACGCAATCGCAATAAAAACCACTAGCATCAGGCTAAACCGGGGTTTTCCCCTCCCCCCACCTCCATTCAAGGCGTGAATCTGTGACTTCAACAAAGAGGATAATATTAGCTAAATGGAAATCGTTTTCGTGATTGCTATGACACTCTTGGGCGCCTGTGTCCAGGGCGTGGCCGGAATGGGCTTTGGCTTGACCACAGTACCGGTGTTTATCTGGTTTTTCGGCCCGATAGACGGGGTAGTCATGGGTAATATCTTGGGTTTAGTGAACTCCATAACCCTGGGGGTGATGCTGCGCCGGGATATTAACTGGCCGATTGTGGGTTTGTTCGTAGCGGCGCAAACCCCCGCCATTATTATCACGATTTTGCTGCTCAGCGTGCTGCCCTTGAAGTCCTTGGAGATTACGATTGGCCTGCTGATGTTGGTGATGGTGGCGGCGGCGGTGTTTTCTTTCAAGCTGCCGCGTGTTTACGGCAAGAAACCCGTGTTTTTCTTTGCCGCCTTGGCGGGGGCGCTATCTGCGGCCGTGGCTCAGTCGGGTCCGGCGGTCACGGCCTATGCGCAGACCTCGCGTTGGGGTCAAAAACAGTTCTCGGCTTCGATGCAACCGATTTTCGCCGCAATGAACCTGGTGGTGGTGCCCACCAAGTATTTGACTGGTATGGCGGGCGCATCGGGGGAGCTGTCGTGGAGCATTGTCGGAATCTTGGTTTTGGCGGTATTGGTGGGAAATTTCGTCTCCATCCCCCTGCGCCAAATCGTAAAGTCCACTTGGGCGCGTAATCTGGCGATTTTCTTGGGCGGGGTGGGTGCGGTGCGGGTTTTGTGGCACGCTTTCTCGCTCTAGTTCGCGCCAGCGTTGGCCGCTGGTTTTTCCCGTTCATGAGGTGCCAGTCCGGAATTCAGGCGTACGCTTAACACCCGGATTGGCACCTCATGAATCCGAAAGAACTTTACCGCTGTAGACTAACGGGGATTACGGTGGGAACTTCAGCTCCGGCGAAGCAGGTTCGGACTATCCTCACGTCAACGTCGAAAAGATCTGATAGGTGGGATTCGGTTAATATTTCCGCAGTGGAGCCGCTTAACGTACGATGCTGGGAATCCAGCAGCAGCACCTGATCCGCAATGCGTATCGCGTGTGCCGGATAATGCGTGTTCATCACCACTATCAGCCCGCTATCGGCCAAGTGGCGCAGCAGCTGTAAAACTACCAGTTGATTGCGAAAATCCAAGCCGGTTTCCGGTTCGTCCAAAACCAAGATTTTCGGTTCCACCACCAGGGCTCTGGCTATCAGAATCATCTGAAATTGCCCGCCAGACATGGTAGAACACAGCATGTCTGCCAAGTGTCCGGCTCCAATTTTTTTTAACGTCTCCCCGGCCATTTCCCGCTCTGCCGATCCTGGTTGGGAAAAGGATCCGAGACGTGCGGCGCGCCCAATTTGCACCATGTCCAAGCCGGTAAGGGACAAACTCATCGCGCTGCGAGCTTGAGGGACGTAGGCTATAGTTTGCCCAATCTGGCGTGGAGTCATATTGCCAAGATTGATTCCGTCAACCCGGGTATCACCACGAGTCCAGCGCTGCAAACCAATCATGGTGCGCATCAAAGTGGTTTTCCCCGCCCCATTGGGACCCAGAATCGCCAAGAGCTGTCCATATTCCAAGGCCAGATTCACATTGCTCAGGATGGGTCTAGCGGCACCGGGATAGCTGAATTCGCCGTTAATTACTTCCAGGCTCATTGCCAGTTTCCCCCGGTTTTACGCAGTAAAGTGATAAAGAATGGTGCCCCTATCAGGGCGGTCAACACCGAGATGGGAATCTCGGCTTCGGTGGCGCTGCGGGCTAAAGTATCAATAATAACCATCAGGGAACACCCTAAGAACAAAGAGGTGGGAATCAGCAGACGGTTGTTGTTGCCCACTAACATGCGGGCGCAATGCGGCACCAGCAAACCAATCCAGCCCACTTGCCCACACATAGAAACCACGGAAGCTGTGATTAACGTAGCGGCTACGATGATTACGCGGCGCAAAACTCGCACATTAATCCCGGAGGCTCTGGCTTCGTCTTCAGAAAGAGCCAATATGTTTAAACGCCAACGTAACAGATATATTGCTGCCACGCCCGCGATAATTAGCGGGGCACCCAAGGCAATTGCTTCAAAGCGAACTCCTGATAACGATCCCATCAACCAGTAAGTAATTTCGGGAAGTTTGCTGGTGGGGTCAGCCACCAGTTTCAGGATGGAAATAATCGCATTGGCTACCGCCGACATCACCACCCCAGCTAGAATCAACATCACTATCGACAGTCGCCCGCGCTGCCGGGCGATAGAGGTTGCTATCGTGACCGCGCCCAAACCAAAAATCAAGGCTAGCAGCTGGACTCCAATCATGTTCCATTCCAGCATTAATCCGATTACCGCCCCCACACAGGTTCCGGCCGCCACCCCCAGGGTATCGGGGGTAGCTAAGGGGTTGGAAAACAGGGATTGGAAGGCTGCCCCGGCTACCGCCAAACCACCGCCTATCAACAAAGCCAGTATTACGCGGGGCAAACGAGCATTCATCACTATGGAATCGATTTGCTGGTCGGGGGCAGGTTTCCCGGCGAATCGGGCTTCGAAAACTGAGATTAGCTGTGTCGGAGAAACAGAGTAGCGGCCGACTGCGATTGCGCTCAGGGCACACAGCACCACCAGGATGCTCAGCGCCACCACAAACCACAATCGCAGTCGACCATCTGCAACAATCTTAAACATTGCCTATATACGAAGTGTTTAGGCATCCGGGTCAAGGATTTTTTCGGCTTTCGCAGTATCCAAATCCCAGCCGTAGGTTGTCTTGTAGTGCTCTTGCACCATTTTAACTAAATCCACATCTTTGAACTGTTCGGGATAAAGCTTTTGTCCCATCCAGTTGGCTACCACCGGGGCATCCGGGTTGGGGGTAAACCAGTTCCACATCCCCAGTTGAGTGGTGTAAACCTGTTTGTTTTGCACTGCCCTTAGCCCGCTGAGGTCAAGTCCTTCAATCTGATTATTCAGTATCTCTTTAGCAGTCATATTTGACATGCCTTTACCTGTAACCAGAATTACATCAGGATTCCACGCCGCGATTTGCTCCGCATTAACCGGCATGAAGCCTTGTTCGGAGCCGGTCGTGACACTGTTGAAGTTCATGCGATTCGCCCAGCTGTCAGTAAACCAGCCAGGTCTCCCTCCGGCTACTATCAGCTTTCCTGGCGCCGCCTTCATTACCACCATCACAGACTTTTTCTGGCCGGCATTGATCTTGCTCACCCGCGCCTGCGCATCATCAATCAGTTTCTTTCCGGCTGCGATTTTGTCGTCCATCTTGCCGGGTTCCCCGTAAACGTCTTCGAGGAGCTTGAACCACTTCACGTAAGTTTCAGTGGGAGCGCCCATGGTGCTAAAGCCAACTCGAGGCAGTCCGACGGCATCAATAATTTCGCTGTTCTTCTTGTTAAAACAGTTATTAAAGACTACATCGGGTTTAATGGCAGCCAGGGATTCTCCGTTAGGAACCCCGGCATCATCAAAAGAGGTATCCACTTTAAGAGCTTCGGGAACTTTCTCGGCCAAAATGGTTCCATCCATCTGGTTCACGATGTGTTTGCTGGTTGCCACCAGCCCCGGGGCTTTCCCGTCGTGAAAAGCCACAAAAGTGGACATCAGTGGGATTTGTTCGAAAGCCACTTTTTCAATCTTGGCAGGAACCTGCGCTTTGTGGCCGCCGTGATCGGTAACCTCACGCGGCCCGCTTGCCTCTACAGTTTTTTCTGGTTTGCTACTGGCCTCGGGGCTGACCTCGGGTTTACCGGTACATCCGCTCAAGCTCAGGCTAACTGCGAGAATACCCACCACAAGGGCAACAGATTTGCGAAACATTTTTCTCCTTTTTAGTGTTGTGTAGTAGTGATATATATATATATATATATATATATATATATATATATATATACGTACG
>NZ_GG668519.1:461560-464407 GCF_000160615.1 Mobiluncus mulieris ATCC 35243
AGTAGTAGTATATATATATATATATATATATATATATATATATATATATGAACCGTGCAGATGCCGGTTTAGTCTGCACGCTGTAGAATGACGCGTGTACCGTACATAGAACCGTTACCCATTTTTGCCGCCTTTGGGTTGAGCGCCGGTTCGGAGGAAAAACCTAGGATGGTATCTGCGCCATATTCCAACAGCAGCGGCGCGCAAGCAGCCGAAGGGCCGACCACAATCGTATAAGGATTTTGGCACAGTTCCAGCAATCTAGGCATGGTTTTATTTACGAATGCCGAACCGGTAATGAAAACGTAGTCGCACTGCGGCAGCAGATATTCACACGCCGAATCAGGATAATCCCCCGTTTGCACTTTTCTTTCTAAAATACAAATTTCCTCCGCCTCCGGCATGGCTTGGCGCGCAAATGGGAAATGCCCGATTACTCCCACTTTCTTGCCAGCCACGAGGTTGCGATAGGGGTCGAACAATTCTCGGAATACCAAAGATTCCATGGGTTTAAACCCGTTGGCCGAGACCCGTTCCTTTTGCCCCCACCAAGCGTTAATCGCCGCCACCCCGAAACTAGCTTCGATGAAATTCCAAGATTTAACCAGGGCGGCTACGTCACGCAGAGGTTTATCCTTCATCTCCGGCAGAGTCATAGTTCGTGGTAGTGATTCCACTTCAAAGGGCATTCCCCGCCCAATGCTGTTCTCCGAGGACGTAATTTCAGAATAGTGACTGCCTTCAATCGCATTAATCACTTTCACACTGGGGTCAATGTCCTCGATGAGGCGGTCATATATTTCCCAAGGCGTTCGCATTTTGGACTGGCACCTCATGAATCCGCCGCGACATCGACCATTACCAGCGACATCTGGCAGGGCTCGTCGGCAACCAGCGCGTGTACCTGGCCGGGTGCGAGGTAAATCATGTCCCCGGCCACCATATGGTGTGGCGTGTCATCCAGGGTGAAGGTCATCTTGCCAGCCAACAGTTGCACGACTACCGCCCGCGGACTGGAATGCGCGGTCAGCATCTCTCCCTTATCGAAAGAGAACACCACCACGCGCAGCGCCGAGTTATTAATCAGCACCCGCGAGGTGGTGGATTCTTTGCCCACTGGGATTTCATTTAGCAAATCCAGGTGCACTGAAGACTCGTTTAATTGTGTTTCTTTAGAGCTCATTTTCTTCCTTTCCTCTTTTCCATAACAGTTTTTCGCATCGGTTTCCGCCGGTTCTCCGGTCGATGTTTTAGGGTTTTTCATGAGGTGCCAGTCCGGTTCCGTGGCCGATTTCCACTAAAGGAGTTCCGTCTAAGATGCCACCGCAGCGACTTTCTTCACGGTTCTACCAGTGCTGCATCGATATGCGGCGGCACTCACGTGGCGTATCCCCTAGGCCTCAGGTTTGACCGCAATCGCACCGATGGCAGCCAGGTTCTCGCGATGTTTACTAAACGTCGCGCGCATGTTCAAAATCCTTTTGCGAGCGGCCGGGTTGCGTGCCACATTGAACACAAAACGCAGGAACCCGAAAAATCCCTCATCATTGATTAGCCGCCGGGGCTCCAACAAAGCCATCGGACGAGTGGTGGTCATCTCGACACGGAAGCCGGCTTCTTCCAGTAAGGTCTTCCAGTCGGATACCGTCATGGGGCGCGCGCCTACCTTGATGGCCAGGGACAGGGCTTTGCCGACTTCGTCTTGCACGCTTTCGGGACAATCGTCGGGAATAAAGGCCAACTCGTGAATGGCGTAGCGTCCCCCGGAGCGCAACAGGCGAAAGGCTTCGCGGGCGATAGCGAGTTTTTCTTTCCGCGACTGCATGGTCAACATGGCCTCGCCAATCACCACCGAGGCACAGCCATCATCGAGCCCGGTTTGCATAGCGTTAGCCGCGACTTTCCGCGCCTGCGGGTAGCGCTCGAGGACTTGGAGCAGGCTTGCTTCAACCTGGTCATTGGGGTCGACCCCGATGTAACTGGTGGGGTGGGCGCGCAGCATGAGTTCGGCGGTTTTCCCGACACCTGGCCCGAATTCCACTAGGTCGTCTTTCGCGCCGATAGACAGCTGCTTTACCAGGGTTTCGGTTAGCTCCCATCCCCCGGGGCGCAGCACTTTTTTGCCCATTTTGGCCAACAGCCAGTGTCCTTGCATCCGTTGTTCTTCGGGTCCTTTACGTTGCCCGTGTGCCGGTACAGGTTCTCCCATACGACTCCTTACTATCTATAGGGGTAAATTGAAAAGGCTAACCTAAGTAAGATAAGCCTTAGCCATCCCGCTAGATTAGCATATAAATTCTTTAAAAACAAGGGTCGTTAGCCATACTGAAGCGGTCTGGGTTTTCTTCACTCAGCACAATCCCCACCGCCAACACCGCGACGCAAAGCACCGCCGACCCCATTAACCCATCAAAAACCTCCAGGCTCCCACCCCGCAAAGCCCCCAAGATAGACGCAAAGCCTTGGCTGAATCCCCGCCACCCACAACCTTTGACCCGGGCGGCTTCGCGGTAAGTGTGGGTAGTAATGCAGGTTCTGTGCGGCCGGAAAAATAGCCGCAATCGCGCCACCGTAGCAAGACCCCCGGGAGGCCAGTTTTTCCCGGTTTGGTTTTGCCTCCCGCAGTGCTTTCCCCCACATTCCGCCCTTTGCTATAAAACATAGGTCGCCCTAAGCTCAGGCTAGAACGCCATTCTAGTACTGTCAGTGGGTGCTAAAATATAGCTATGGATGTTACCCACCCCAACACCGGCCGTCGCGCCGGTTTGAGTCAAGCCAAAATCACCCAAGCCGCAAAGACCCTGACCCGCGAACACGGCTTGGAAAACTGGTCGATTCGCGACTTGG
>NZ_GG668519.1:464825-600020 GCF_000160615.1 Mobiluncus mulieris ATCC 35243
CGCAGCACCTAGAGGTCGCGCCTTCGGTGATTTATCACTATTTCGCCAGCCGGGATGCCATTGTCAACGCCATCATCGGGCAACTGGTCGGCGCGGTGCCCCTGCCCGATGAAAACTTGGAGTGGAAAGCCTGGTTTATGGCGCTGGCGCAAAACCTCCGCCCGGTGTTGCTGGAACATCCAGGAGTGACCGAAAGAATGATGTACGGCAATCTGAGTGCCGAAATGCTGCCGATACTCGAAGAATCTTTCCGAAAATTACACGAAGCAGGTTTCCGCCACTACGCCCCCCAGGCCTACACCATGATTCTCAACACGATTCTGTGGATTATCACGGCGCGTAATCTGCGCAGCCCCACGCGGGGTAAACAGCGCCATGACCTGAACCAGATGGTAGCACAAATGCAAGTTTTGGCCGCCAAATCGCCGACACTGGCGGAAATGGTGCAAAACTATTTCGTCCCCCTGGCCGACCCGCAAAACGAAGATCAAATGAGCCAAGAATACTTCGACCTCATGATGGAGAGCATGTTGGCCGGCCTAGAAATCACGGTCTTGCCCCGGGAAACCGATGCCTAATATTTTAGCGTCCTCAGCGTTACTAAATCGTGTACGAACATGAGCGATTTAGGATATCTGAGATATGCAAATAACTATACAGTTTTCACCTTAACATTAAGATATTTTTCGGCTGCTCTTACGGGAGTAAAAGCATCGCGTGCTGAATTATCATAAAGTAAGGCTCTTGAATGTATGCCATAGGCATAAGTGCTTGAAAACCAGGGGCCTCCACTGTCTCCCCGACGAGCCAGTCTCGAATTCATAACTGTCAATCCACAAACTCGAGGTTTCTCTGTGTAATCGCAATACCCGTTAGCAACTACTCTCTGCCCACATTCCTGCCCTGTTGTCATTCCGTTACGACACAGGGCTTGTCCTACAGCAGGATTCCTTGTTGCGGTTACATTCACTAAATGACCTGGCTTACTATAATATTGTGGTGCCGTGTAGGCGGTAGTGGAGTACACGGCGAAATCCCCGCGTTCTCCCACATAATTACCTTCATAAGTAAGCGGAATTGATTGGTAAGATTGAGACGTGTTGCAGTGTCCCGCCGTAAGAAGGGCATTGCCAAAATTGAAATATTCTGATTCAACTGAAAACGCAGAAGTGCATTTGTTCATAAAACCTCCCCCATAGAGAGCGTCGAGAGTAGATTTTGATTTGATAGCGTATTTAATATTTAGTTTCAGCTTGCCGTAATGTTTGTTAGCGATTTCTGCAATACTATTACTCATTCGTTCCTGTGCCTGGCTAGAGTCTAATTCAATCTCGACAGTGCGTTTCTTAAAATCAACAAATGACCCGAATTTTAAATCAGGGTTCTCTTGATGAATCTTATCGGCGATTTCGTGGTGAATATCTTGCGCCTCAAGGTTCGATATTCCAGTATCACCCACTAGCTCTAGATAGGGAAGTCGCGCAGCTTTTTTGGCAATTTCACGGGGAATCTCGGCTTTAAAATAGACCGCACCTTTAACCTTGTCCGTGTCGATGGTGCTAGTGGTGAAGTCCTGGGGATATTGCTCCTCGGCAAGGGTAGCTATACCGGCAATCTCATCTTGCCAATTTTCAGGAACCTCACTACCTGTCGTCTCGGCACGTGCCATAAAACTCGCTCCCAGCGAAAAAATTGCCACCGCTACCATGGGGAACAGTTTCTTCGTCATCTCGCATTCCCCCTGTAAAATAGAGTATTTTAATCCAAATTTACACTATATCTTGCGGTGTGTAAATAGCTCGCTCCACTTTTTTCAAGATAGACCGGAATAGGGTCATGAGGTGCCATCCCGGATGGCACCTCATGAACAATAACGAACTATTAGAAACAGGAAAACGCGACCGGGACGAAAAGCCCAAAGCCGCAAACCCGCGGCTAGAACCCGAGGTCGCGGGCGACCTGGCGCAGGCGCTCGGCCGAAGCAGTCATCCCGTCGCGTTCCTTCAAAGTCAGCGGGGGGCACAACACCTTACCCGCCCCCGTCCGCGAGGTAACCGTCGGCACCGCCAGACACACATCGCTAATCCCGTGCCAATCCTCCAGCAAGGTCGAAATCGACTGGACGCGGTGCTGGTCACGCATAATCGCGCGCAAAATTGAGGTCACCGCCAAGCCAATAGCGTAGTTCGTGGAACCTTTACCCTCAATAATCGTGTAAGCCGAACGCACCACCTTGTGGGCGATTTCATCCATAAGCTCGCTGTCGAAATGCCCCCCGTCAACAGTCTTGTCCCACTGCGTCAAGGGCACGTTACCAATGGTGGCCGACGACCACAAGGGAATCTCGGAATCCCCGTGCTCCCCGGCGATATAAGCATGAATGGACTGCGGGGCAACCCCGGTAGCCTGGCTGACCAGCAAGCGCAACCGGGAGGTGTCCAGAACCGTGCCGGAACCGAACATTTGGGAACGCCCCAACCCAGAAATCTTCAAAGAACAATACGTCACCACGTCCACCGGATTAGTCACCATAATATAAATCGCGTCCGGGGCGACCTTGAGCAGGCTCGGCACCAGGTTTTTCATTAAATTCACAGTGGATTCCGCCAATTCCAGGCGAGTTTGCCCGGGCTTCTGAGCCGCACCGGCGGTAACCACCACTACATCGGCGTTACGACAGATTTCAATATCATCCGAACCACTAACGGCCTTAGTGGGGGTGAACTGGATGCCCTGGGCGATATCCAAGGCCTCGGCCTCTACCCGCTCCTTGTTGATGTCGTAAAGCACGATATCGGCGGCAATTCCTTCGACGGTAGCGGCATAAGCCAAGGTGGAACCCACCGCTCCGGCACCAATCACGGCAAGTTTCGTGGTCGGGGCGGCCCAGGCGGGATACGAACTGTTAACATTTACGGCACTCAACTTTATCTCCCTTTTAATCGTCTCGAGCATGTTGACGGCTTAATTTTAGGCAGGTCAACCGGCACTTGGCAATGATTTTCCGAAAAAATCCCGGCTGCGGCACCGTTGCGCCGCATCCCGGGTTCAAAAAAGCTAAATTGGAAGCTATGAGTAAACGCATTGAAAAGGACTCGATGGGTACCATCGAGGTTCCATCCGAACACTACTGGGGGGCGCAAACGGAGCGCTCCGTGCATAATTTCCCGATTGGACGCGATACCTTCGTGTGGAATCGCCCCATGATTCACGCCCTGGGCGTGCTAAAGAAATCCGCAGCTTTGGCTAACAAGGAACTGGGTGAACTGCCCGGCGACGTGGCCGACCTGATTACCGCCGCCGCTGACGAGGTAATCGCCGGAAAACGCGATACCGAATTCCCGCTGGTGGTTTTCCAAACCGGTTCCGGCACCCAGTCAAATATGAATGCCAACGAGGTCATCGCCAATCTAGCCATCGAAAAGGCCGGCGGTGAGCTCGGGTCTAAAACCCCGGTTCATCCCAATGACCATGTCAACCGTGGCCAGTCCTCTAACGACACCTTCCCCACCGCCATGCACATCGCGGTGGTCAGCGAACTGAACCAGATTCTGTTCCCGGCGGTCGAGGAACTGCGCGACGTCCTAAAGGAAAAGGCGGCGGCCTTTATGGACGTGGTAAAGGTCGGGCGCACCCACCTGCAAGACGCCACCCCGATTACCGTGGGTCAGGAAATGTCCGGTTGGGCCGCGCAACTCGACTTCGCCCTGGAGGGTATCCATTTCGCCGACCAGCAGGCTCGTGGCCTGGCTATCGGTGGTACTGCGGTGGGCACCGGTTTGAACGCCCACCCCGAATTCGGCAAACTGTGTGCTAAGAAGATTTCGGAAGAAACCGGCTTGGAGTTCAAGCAGGCCGACAACTTGTTTGCCTCGCTGTCCGCCCACGATGCCCTGGTGCAAGTTTCCGGGTCGTTGCGGGTGTTGGCCGACGCCTTGATGAAGATTGCCAACGACGTGCGCTGGGAGGCTTCCGGGCCGCGCAACGGCATCGGCGAACTCTTGATTCCCGAAAACGAGCCAGGGTCGTCCATCATGCCAGGCAAGGTCAACCCCACCCAGTGCGAGGCCATGACCATGGTGTGTGTCAAGGTCTTTGGCAACGACGCAACTGTCGGCTTCGCCGGTTCCCAGGGCAACTTCCAGTTGAACGTGTTCAAACCAGTGATGGCCTGGTGCGTTTTGGAATCCATCCGGCTGCTTTCTGACACCTGCCGAGCCTTCACCGAGCATTGCGCTCGCGGCTTGGAGCCGAATTACCAAAAGATTGAGGCCAATTTGAACTCGAATCTGATGCAGGTCACCGCTTTGAACCGCCACATTGGCTATGACAAGGCCGCCAAGATTGCCAAGAACGCGCATCACCAGGGCATTTCCCTGCGCGAATCTGCCTTGGAATCCGGTTTCCTGACTGCCGAAGAATTCGACAAGTGGGTCGTGCCCCTCGACATGACCCATCCGTCGGCCGGCTAATCTGTTACTTCCACCCGCCAGCTATTCACCACAGGTGCGTAGCTGGCGGGTTTCTTTTTGCCGGGCGGCCAGTTCATGAGGCGCTTGCGGATAATCCACCCGCACCAAGGTCAGCCCCTGGGCTGGAGCCAAGGGGATTTCCGGAATCCGCACCGCACTGTGTAATGCTTGTTCCAGCCAATCCGCATCCCGTTTTCCGCGCCCCACTTCGGTTAGCGCCCCCACCAGGGATCGCACCATCGAGTGGCAAAACGCGTCAGCTGCCACGTCAAACCGAATCTCTCCCGGTGCCAACCGGCTTACACCGAGCTGCTTGAGCGTGCGAATCGTGGTGGCGCCTTCCCGGGGTTTACAAAAAGCCGCGAAATCGTGTGTGCCCAGTAATCCGGCACTCGCCTCATGCATCCGTGCCACATTGAGGGGCGCACCGTACCACCAACAGGTGTTTCGCGTCAGTGGATTACGCGCCGTGGGCTCGTCGATGACCAGGTACTCGTAGTGCCTGGCGAGGGCTGAAAACCGGGCGTCGAAAGCGTCGGGAACCGGGCGCGCCGCTGTCACTACAATGGCGCCGTTGGCCTCGGGCGGGTATATCGGTTGGTCGTCCAGGTTTAGTCCGGGGATGGTTGGGGTGTTCCCAGAGGTCACGAGGCGCAAAACGGATTCTAAGCGTCGGTGTAATCCCGTTGACAGTTGGAAGTTCGCGATCCCCGGCGGATTGCTCGCCGCCACGATGGCACCTAATGAAGCCGCGAACTCCGTGTCGTGAGCATCCCGCAACCAGTCGCCAGAAAACTGATCAGGTAAATCAAAATGCGCGACCTGTCCCGTGGCGTGAACCCCCGCATCAGTGCGTCCCGCCACCGTCAGGGTCACGGGCTGGCGAAACAACACCGTCAGCGCGGTTTCCAGGGCACCTTGCACCGTGGGTAAACCGGGTTGTCGCGCCCAACCGTGAAAGGGACGGCCGTCGTAGCGGATGTCGAAGCGAATTCGGGTCATTTAATAATTATAGATTTGCGGGTTGCGGTCGATGTTCATACTCTAAAGCATTGGGCTGGTTGGATAAAATATCCAACCAGCCCAACTCGAAACTAGCTGAGACTACTCAGCCTTCTCTTCTGTAGTCTCTTCTTTGGAGCCTTCAGCCGGAGCTTCTTCGGACTTGGGCTCTTCCTTCTTGGGAGCTTCAGCCTTCGGAGCCGGGGCACTGGCCTTCTTTTTCTTCTCTACGGCCTCGAGCACCAAGGAGATCTCGACCAGCGGGGCATTGTCGCCGCGACGGTTCCCTACTTTAACGAGGCGGGTGTAGCCGCCTTCACGCTGCGAATCAATAGCGGGGGCAATCTCTTCAAACAGCTGTGCGACCACACTCTTGTTGCGCAGCCGAGCCAGCACCTGACGGCGGGCGTGCAAATCACCGCGACGCGCTTTGGTAACCAGGCGCTCTGCTAGGGGCTGGAGGCGCTTAGCGCGAGCCTCGGTGGTAGTAATAGCCTTGTTTTCGAACAGCGCACAGGCTAGGTTCGACAGCATCAGGCGTTCATGAGCCGGGCTGCCACCAAGACGCGGTCCTTTCGTGGGCTTTGGCATTATTCTTTCTCCTTCAATATTTTCTAGTAAAGAATGGATTTAAAATTCATCGCTGAACTGCGGTACGCCGCTGTCAGTTTCGGGGTTTTGGGAATCCTTCAAGCTCATCCCCATAGTGGCCAGTTTTTCCTTGATTTCATCAATGGACTTGTGTCCAAAGTTACGAATATCAAGCAAATCGGCCTGAGAGCGAGCCACCAGGTCACCAACCGTCTTGATACCTTCACGGTTCAAACAGTTCAAGGCGCGGGAAGTCAGCTCAAGATCCTCGACGGACATAGCCAAATCCTCGGCTAAAGCCGAGTCAGTGTTAGACGACCCCAGCTCGATGCCTTCGGCATCTGCATTGAGCGCCCGAGCCAAACCGAACAGCTCCACCAGGGTTTTACCGGCCGAGGCCATCGCGTCGCGTGGGGAAATCGCTTTCTTGGTTTCCACATCCACAATCAGCCGATCGAAGTCGGTGCGCTGTTCGACACGGGTGGCTTCCACATGGTACGAAACCTTGAGCACTGGCGAGTAGATAGAGTCTACCGGAATCCGAGATATTTCAGCTTCCGGATCCTTGTTTTGCGCGGCCGAAACATAGCCTCGACCACGTTCCACAGTCAGTTCAATCTCGAGTTTGCCATCTTTGTTGAGGGTGGCTATGTGATGCTCGGGATTATGAATGACAACCCCGGCAGGAGGCATGATGTCACCTACTGTGACCTCACCTTCACCGGTTTTACGCAGGTACATCACCACAGGTTCGTCATTATCCGAAGATAAGACAATCTCCTTGATATTTAGAACTACCTGAGTGACATCCTCTTTCACTCCAGGCAGAGTGGTGAACTCGTGGAGAGCACCTTCAATCTTTATCGACGTCACCGCCGAACCTGGAATCGAGGACAGCAGCGTACGCCGCAAAGAGTTCCCCAAAGTGTACCCAAACCCGGGTTCTAGGGGTTCAATCGTAAAGCGTGAACGCTGGTTATTGATAACTTCTTCAGTCAGCTGCGGTTGCGCTTGAATAAGCACTGTTTATTTCCTTTCCGGCATCCGCCACCACACCGGTTTAGGCTTCAAATCCGTGGCGAAGGGATTTGAGTTTCCTATTTAGTAAATCTTCAATACAATCCCGAGTATTTCCCTGTATACAAGCGGAATAACCCGGGATGGGAGCCTTAATCAGACGCGACGACGCTTCGGGGGACGGCAGCCGTTGTGTGCCTGGGGGGTAACATCCTGGATGGAACCCACTTCCAGCCCAGCGGCTTGCAGGGAGCGAATCGCGGTTTCCCGACCGGAACCCGGTCCCTTTACATAAACGTCAACCTTCTTCATCCCGTGTTCCTGGGCGCGGCGTGCCGCTGCTTCGGCGGCCAACTGCGCCGCGAAGGGAGTAGACTTACGCGACCCTTTGAAACCAACCTGACCCGAAGATGCCGAAGCGATAACTGCCCCAGTCGGATCCGTGATGGAAACAATGGTGTTGTTGAACGTGGACTTAATATAGGCATTGCCTTCGGCAACGTTCTTGCGTTCCTTACGACGTGGCTTACTAGCTGTTTTTGCTGCCATAACTGTTGATGCCCCCTCTACTTAGCTTTCTTCTTACCGGCAACGGTACGCTTGGGTCCCTTGCGGGTACGGGCGTTGGTCTTGGTGCGCTGGCCATGAACCGGAAGCCCGGCGCGGTGGCGGCGACCTTGGTAGCAGTTAATCTCAATCTTACGGCGAATATCCGCTGCTACCTCACGACGCAAATCACCCTCGACCTTGTAGTTAGCCTGGATGAAGTCACGCAGTTTAATCAGTTCGTCTTCCGTCAAATCCTTGACGCGAGTATCGGGGCTGACCCCGGTTGATTCTAGGGTTTCCTTGGCGCGAGTACGTCCAATCCCATAAATGTATGTTAACGCGATTTCCATGCGCTTCTCGCGCGGTAAATCCACACCGACAAGGCGTGCCATTTATTTTTCTCCTACTGTTTTCGAAGGCCGTCATTCAACCCCCGCTTTCACGGCCCCGGCCTTCGATACCGAGGGTTGCTACCGGTTTTACCCGGCGGCTGGTCGAATGCTTGACCCGGTTTGGGTCACATCCCGAGGCCACAGGCTCGGGCTTTGCGTCTCGCTGCGGGACTAGCCCTGGCGTTGTTTGTGACGCGGGTTCTCGCAAATCACCATCACGCGACCGTGGCGGCGAATCACCTTACACTTGTCGCAGATGGGTTTGACGCTAGGATAAACCTTCATCATTCCTCCGAGTTGTCTCTTACTTGTAACGATAAACAATACGGCCGCGATCCAGGTCGTACGGGCTCAACTCCACAACCACACGATCCTCAGGCAGGATGCGAATGTAATGTTGACGCATTTTCCCAGAGATATGTGCCAAAACGAGGTGTTCATTGGCAAGCTGGACGCGAAACATCGCATTAGGCAAGGCTTCCACTACGGTTCCTTCAACCTCAATGACTCCGTCCTTTTTCCCCATTAGTCCTCGTCTCCAATAAATCTCTACGGCTTAAAACCATCCACTGGCTGTCAGACAGTCCAAGAGTCAATCTTAATGAATTTTCGTTATGATTTCCAATTGAGCCTAATTAGCGCAGCCCCTGGCGGCGCAAACGTTGACGAGTGGTCTCGAGGTTACCGGCCAAAGCTGCCGTCCGCAACCGCGCTGCCCGGGCTTGACGTTGTGGGTCACGAGCATTAATCATCGAAGTACCAATCTGCCAACCGGCATAAATCAACAGCAGCTGTGAAACCATAATCAGCATAAAAGACTTGGCGGCAGACGGCCACAGTCTAAAGGTGGCACCGAAAATCGGAACCTTGTACATTAGCTGGCCACGCATCTCGTCCAAGGTCACCCCTTGGGCAGCCGGCGCATTATCGAAGGCTACGTCAAACTGCATACTTTCGGCGCTACCGGTAATGCTTTCCACACGCCCCACCCGATATACTTCCTTACCACTGTCGGGTTGGAAAGCCACGATATCGCCGGGATTAAGGCTCTGTGCCCCAGTTTGTCGTATCTTTTGGAACACCAGTAAATCACTACCGGCAAAAGTCTTATTCATCGAGTCATCACTACAGGTATAGGTGACATATCCCTGAATCCGAGGTACCACAATTATCACCATCAAGATTGCACCTACAAAAATCAAGAAGAACCAACCAAAGGCAAACAGGATAGAGTTACGCACCGGATGTTCGGACTGCTTGGATAGCAGTGAAATAATCCTATCTGGCTGCGTTGTCATCTGCAGGTTCACCTCCTCGGGCTACTCTATTGGTATTCTAGCGGTTCTCAATGCAATTTCACTATTCAGTGGTTTAGCGCCCGAAAAGCCGGCGGAAAAATCCCTTCTTGGCGGGAGGCTCTACGGCTTCGACTTCTGCCAGGGTTTCGTCGTCTTCAGCGTTTTCCTCGAATAACTCCGTGTCGGCTCCACCGGTATCGTCTAGGTCTCCCCCGGTTTCGTCGCTTGCGTAGTCTTCCGACGGGTCTGTGGCGGCGTCGCCGCTGTCTGGCGTGCTCTCGAAAGGT
Source organism: Mobiluncus mulieris ATCC 35243 (assembly GCF_000160615.1). GTDB lineage: Bacteria > Actinomycetota > Actinomycetes > Actinomycetales > Actinomycetaceae > Mobiluncus > Mobiluncus mulieris. Next base: position 474,434 of record NZ_GG668519.1, read on the forward strand.
ATCTCGTCGCTGGTGGTTTCCGGTGCGTCGTCGGTTTGTTCTCCCATCGCGTCGTTAGTTATGTTTTCTTCGAGGCTTTCGTTGTCTTCGACTTCATGAGGTGCCAGCTCGAACTCTGTCGCCTCTTCGCTGGTGTCCTCGTCTTCGCCCGTAACGGTGTCAAACTCAAATTCCCCTAGGTCAACCTCAGTCGGTTCAAAGCCTGAATCCGTGTCCACCGGTTCCGAGGCTTCCAGCCCGATTGCCGCGCTACCCGGCAGTTCATTGACAACTGAAGTGTCCAGTGTTGACTCGATATTATCCTCGGGTTCTATGGCCAAAACCTCTGCGTCAGCATCTGATTCTACAGTCCCAGTTTCTGTGGCTTGTCCGTCGGGGGGCAGTGCTTCGTCCAAAGCGGTGATTTCCTCGTTGAGGCTGTCCTCCAATGGGGTTTCGTCTAGCTCGTCCAAGTCCAAACCGTCAAGGTCGAAATCTGCCAGTTCTGTTTCTGCTTCAGGGGTGAGCATCTCTTCTGGTCTGATTTCTTCGCTCGGCGCGGCCAAATCTTCTTCCGGCTCGACTATCGCAACGTCGTCTCCGGCTTCGGTTTCTTCCGCCTGTCCAGGGATCGCAGTCGGAAGGTCGTCCCACAACGTGGGGGTCGGAGTCTCGCCGGATTCCTCTGCCAAAGCGTCAACATCGGGTTCTTCGGTTGGCAGTGTCGGTGGCAAATCCTCTGCCAAAGCGTCGACATCGGGTTCTTCGGTTGGCAGTGTCGGTGGCAAATCCTCAGCCATAATGTCAGCCGGAATCTCTCCCGGCAGTTCTTCCAGCGAATCGCCATCATCTAGCTGTGCCTCGTCCACAGAATCCGCAGTTTCTGTGGACGTCTCTTCGGTGGCGTCTGGCAAAGGCGCTTCCGCTAGTTGCGAAATTTCCTCGGGCAAAGCATCTTCTGCCTCCGGAGCCTCCTCGGGCAAAGCATCTTCTGCCTCCGGAGCCTCCTCGGGCAGGCCTTCTTCCACCGCCGAAATTTCCTCGGGCAAGACTTCTTCCACCGCCAAGGCCTCCTCGGGCTCGGCCGGTTGGGGCGAAATTTCTTCAGGTAATTCGTCTACCTGGTTTGGCTCTATCTCTGGCTGGGGCTCAATGTCACCCACAAAAAGCTCATCATCATTACCAGCCGGCTCCAAAACCTCGCCATCATAAACCCGGGCAGCCGTCAAATCTTCCGACCTCGACTCGCTCGCCACTGTCGCCTCGGTTTCCATTTCATGAGGCGCCTCGTGAACCCCAGCCATATCCTCGAAAGCCGCGCCGCTCACCTCGGCCGGGGTTTCCGCCAAAGGCATTTCCTCGACTAAAGCACTCTCAACCGGGGTCTCTTCATCTAAGTCGGCGGTGAGGCTCTCCGCAGCTAGAGTCTGTGCAGCCGGGATTGGCTCTATCTCTGGCTGGGGCTCAATGTCACCCACAAAAAGCTCATCATCATTACCAGCCGGCTCCAAAACCTCGCCATCATAAACTCGAGCTGCCGTCAAATCTTCCGACATTGACTCGCTCGCCACTGTCGCCTCGGTTTCCATTTCATGAGGCGCCTCGTGAACCCCAGCCGTATCCTCGAAAGCCGCGCCGTTCCCTTCCCCAGGAACCTGAACCGCCGCAGTTTCCATCAAGTCTGGAGCCGCGAGCGTGTCTACTACCGGTTCCTCGGGCAATACTACAGATTCCTCCGGCGTGTCGGATTCTCCCGGTTCCAAGGGTTGCACGAATGCTTCCACCTCGGGGGTGGCTGTTGGTTCAGGCTCCACAATCGCCCCGGTGTCTATCGACGCGTCCACCGGTTCTTCGGGCAAGACTTCCGTAGCCGGTGGAACTACCTCGGGTTGCGCGGTTACCGCTACCGGTTCTTCTGACTCCACGGAAACGTTGCCCGCAGCCGGAGTTGGTTCAGTCGACTCCGAGGGACTGGGTTCCGGTGTTGTCCCCCTAGCCGCAGCAATCACGCTTAAACCTGGAATAGCGGCAGCCTCTGGGTCATTAGCCAACGGCAAAGGTCGGTGCGACCCTTGTTCCAACGCGACTATTGCCCGATCCGCGATGGCTCGCCAATCAAAACCCGCTTTAGCGAGCTCCGAAGGCTCCACCTCCGGCAGCGGACGGGCAGGCAACTCGCTGCGCCCTTTCGCTCCGGCCACATTCCGAGCCAGTTCGTCGAGCAGTTCCGGCACGCTGGGCAGTTGGGAAGGCAAGGAAACCCCGTTGGCATAGATATACCCGGGGTTATGGGCACGCACTTTCGCGCGAAGCCTCTCCACATCCTCGCGACCCTGTGCCGTCAGCACCGGGGGACGAACTGGCGAAGCGTCGGCGAAACCCTCCACATAGCGGCCAGACGCACGATAACGGGACGGAAAAGAAGGGTTGCTGCTTTGAGCCACTTTTACTTTCTCCTTGCCTAAACCTGTGCCGGTTGGCACACCTCTAAACATTCTATATTAGTGAAGCACACTCCCGTCACGAAAACCACAAAATTTCATCCTCTTGGTGCGATTGCTCGGGGTGAAAGCCCGAAAGGAGCCAGTCCACTGCGGCCACCATCGGGTTCGGTCAAAACCCACACTCCCCCTGGTAGTACCGCCACGGTGTGTTCAAAATGTGCCGCGCGAGAACCATCCACGGTTACCACCGTCCAACCATCCGCCAGTTCCTTGGTAACAGCTCCGCCCCGAGTCAGCATCGGTTCTATAGCCAGTACCATTCCAGTTTTGATTTTCGGTCCCCTGGAACGGGTGGAAAAATTGAGCACATCGGGAGCTTGATGCAGACTGGTACCGATACCGTGGCCTACGTATTCCTCGACGATTCCAGCCTCCCAACCGAAACGTAAGGAATCCTCATAGACGACTTCCTCGACAGCATCCCCGATTTCCCCCAGATGCTGCGCTTTGGCCAGTGCCGCGATACCAGACCACAGGGCACGTTGGGTCGTGGTCATGAGTTGCAGGTCTTCGGGGCGAGCGTGTTCTTCTCCGCCGCAAACCATAGTGAAGGCCGCATCTGCGTGCCACTGGCGGTTATTACAATCCAGAACATAAGCCCCGCAATCAAAACTGACCAAATCGCCGAACTGTAACACCCGGTTCCCGGGAATCCCGTGTATGACTTCCTCATTAACCGAAATGCAAACTGTGGCGGGGAAACCATCGTAGCCCAAGAAATTGGATTTAGCTCCCATTCGGGCTATTACCGCTGCGCTAACCTGGTCTAGCTCCCCGGTAGTAGTCCCGGGTTCACAAGCCGTTTTAAGCGCTTGGTGAATCTGGGCGACCACCATTCCGGCACGGCGCATCCGCAGAATCTGATCTGTGTTTTTAATTTCGATGCGCCGATCCTCGCTAGCCACGCTACCGCTTACTTTCGATCTCGTCGAGAACAGCGCTTATGCGCGCCGCTATTTCGGGAATCTCTCCAACGCCGTCTATTTGACGTAAAGAACCTTCCTGGGCGTAGAAATCAAGTAAAGGCTTGGTGGAGTTAAAGAACACCTCGAGCCGATGGGTAATAACTTCCTCGGTGTCATCGGCACGCCCCTGTACTACGGCGCGATGCAAAAGCCGCTGTTTGACTTCTTCGGGTGGCACCTCGAGATAGAGCGCTGCGTCCAAGCAAGTGCTTTTATCCGACAGGAACTTACGCAACACCTCGGCTTGAGATAAATTTCGGGGATAACCGTCGAGCAGGAATCCTTGCCTCGCATCAGCTTGTTCCAAGCGGTCGCATACGATGCGGTCGGTTACCTCGTCGGGAACAAACTCGCCTTTGTCGATATAGGAGGCGATTAGTTTACCGAAGTCGGTCTGGGCGGCTTTGTGGTGGCGAAAAATATCGCCGGTAGATATCCACGGCACCCCCAAACGCTGAGAGATATTGGTGGCGTGGGTACCTTTTCCTGCCCCGGGGGGGCCCATGATAATCAGCTTCATGCCATAAACCCTTCATAGTGATGCTGATGCAGTTGCGCATTAATGTCCTTAACAGTTTGCAACCCCACACCGACGATAATTAGGATCGTAGTACCACCGAAGGGCAGCTGCGGCACATTCATCGCCGCCATCGCAATCTGTGGTACCAAAGCCACGATGGTCAAGTAAATCGCCCCAGCAGTGGTGATGCGGTTCATCACGTAACGCAGGTAGTCAGCGGTGGGTCTGCCGGCACGCAACCCCGGCACAAAACCGCCGTATTTCTTCATATTATCCGCTACTTCTTCGGGATTGAAAGTAACCGAGGTATAGAAGAAGGTAAAGCCGAGAGTCAACAGGGCATAGAGCGTTAGGTGGAAGGGATGCGTGGAATGAAAGTACGTAGACATCCACCGTACCCACGGCGCTGTCTGGTCGCCAAACTGGATAATCATCATGGGCAAAGCCAAGAGAGAGGAAGCGAAAATGACCGGAATAACATTGGCCATGTTAATCTTCAAAGGAATATAGGTGGTGGTACCACCGTACATGCGCCGCCCCACCATGCGTTTGGCGTACTGTACCGGGATGCGGCGCATAGCCTGTTCCACATAAACAACTACCAGGGTAACCAACAGAATCAAGCCAACAATGGCAAAGAACTTTTGAACCCCACCGTTACCACCGGCAATAGAGACTAGCTTATTAGGCAGATTCGCAATGATAGACGTGAAAATCAGGATAGACATCCCGTTGCCTACGCCCTTTTCGGTTACTAACTCGCCCATCCACATAATCAGACCAGTTGCGGCGGTCATCACCAGGATTTGTAACACAAAAAGCCACACCGAGTTGGAGGGGATAATCTTTTTGTCAGAGACATTTCCAAACAATGCCCCGGTGCGAGCCGCCGTAATAATCGAGGTGGATTGCAACACCCCCAAGGCAATCGTCAGATAACGCGTGTACTGGGTCAGTTTGGCTTGCCCCGTCTGGCCTTCCTTGTGTAAGTCCTCGAAACGAGGAATCACCACCCGCAACAGCTGGACAATGATGGAAGCCGTGATGTAGGGCATGATACCCAAGGCAAAAATCGAAAGCTGTAACAGTGCCCCGCCGGAAAACATATTTACCAAATCCAACAGGGAACCATTGTTTTGGACGTCAGCCATAATGGCTTTAAGGGATCCATAGTCAACCCCAGGCAACGGTATAAAAGAACCCCAACGGAACAAAGCCATGATGAACAGGGTAAACAACAGCTTCTTGCGAAGATCCGGCGTCTTGAAGGCCTGGATGAAAGCGGTAAACAAGTGTCCTCCAATGTGTTTCTTGCATTATTCTGTCGGTAAACACGTTACACCATGTTTATCCCAGAATTAAAGCGAGGGGCGGGGTACAAGCGTGCTGTACCCCGCCAAATCCTCTAACGTGCTGTCAGGCTCCCGCCTTTAGCCTCTACCTTGGTCTTAGCGGACTGTGACCAGGCATCTACTGTCAAATCGAACTTGGCACCGGCTTCGCCACTGCCAAGCACCTTAACGAGTTCTCCCTTACGAACCAGACCTTTCGCAACCAAGTCCGCTACGGTCAAGGTGCCACCTTCCGGGAAAGTCTCGCTGAGGCGATCCAGGTTTACCACCTGATACTCCACATGGAAGGGGTTCTTGAAACCGCGTAGCTTCGGAAGGCGCATATGCAAAGGCATCTGGCCACCTTCGAAGCGAGCCGGCACCTGGTAACGAGCCTTGGTGCCCTTGGTGCCACGCCCCGAGGTTTTACCTTTGGAACCTTCGCCACGACCCACGCGCATTTTAGGCTTGTTGGAACCCGGGGCAGGACGCAAATCGTGCAGGTAGGTAACCCGCGCCGCTGAATCCTGTGCAGCCACGGATTTCTTCGCGGCGGGTTTCTTTGCCGCCGGGGTCTTCTTTTCTGAAGTTTCTGCTGCAGCCATGATTAGTCAATCTCCTCTACGGTGACCAGGTGGCGCACCTTGTGAACCTGGCCGCGCACAGCCGGGTTGTCCGGGTGCACCACGGACTGACGGATTTTCTTCAGGCCCAAAGAACTCATGGTGTCCCGCTGAGTTTGCGGGCTGCCAATCACGCTCTTGACCTGGGTGATTTTCAAATTCTTTGCCATTACGCACTCACTCCAGACGCCGCAGCCTCGGCTTCGGCCTTCTCTACATCCTTACGTACCTCGGCTTCACCCTCAGCGCGCGCCCGCAGCATCCCGGCCGGAGCCACCTTTTCCAGAGGCAAACCGCGACGTGCCGCCACCGCTTCGGGTTGTTCAAGCTGCCTGAGAGCAGCCACGGCTCCGCGCACAATGTTGATAGCGTTCGAGGATCCCAGGGACTTCGACAAGACATCGTGAACCCCAGCGCACTCCATCAAAGCACGAACCGGGCCACCGGCGATTACCCCAGTACCAGGGGAAGCCGGGCGAAGCAACACGACCCCGGCCGCATCTTCGCCTAGCACCTCGTGAACGATGGTACGACGAATCATCGGCACCTTGAAGAAGCTCTTCTTGGCTTCCTCAACGCCCTTAGCAATAGCAGCGGGAACTTCCTTAGCCTTACCGTAGCCGACACCGACCGTGCCTTCACCATCGCCAACAACCACCAGAGCGCAGAAGGAGAAGTTACGACCACCCTTCACTACCTTGGCGACACGGTTGATAGCCACTACGCGCTCTATGTACTTGTCATCAGTATTGCCGCGACGGTTGTCACGACGATCTTCACGCTCACGGCGATTCCCGCGACGCTCCCGACGCTCTTCGCCGGAGTCGTCTGCAGCGGTTTCGCCTGTAACTTGCTGTTCTTGTTCAGCCATTCTCTCTACTTTCTCTACAGACTCAGTCCGCCCTCGCGGGCGCCTTCAGCAACGGCCGCGACACGACCATGATACTTGTTACCACCACGGTCAAAAACAACCGCTGCAATACCCGCCGCTTTAGCGCGTTGAGCAATTAGCTTGCCAACCTCGCGAGCCTTGTCAACCTTTTTATCCGAAGATGCCCGCAAAGTGTCTTCCATAGTGGAGGCACTGACCAGGGTCTTACCGACATAGTCGTCGACCAGCTGAGCAATCATGTGGCGGTTGGAACGGGTGACTACCAAACGGGGTTTCTCGGCGGAACCGAAGATATGCTTGCGCACCCGCTGGTGACGGCGCATCCGAGAGATACGCTTACCTTTGCCTTTAACGGAATAAGCCATAACTACTTACCTGCCTTTCCGACCTTACGGCGAACATTCTCGCCGAGGTAACGCACGCCTTTGCCCTTATACGGCTCGGGAGGACGAATCTTGCGGATATTTGCCGCTACCTCTCCAACTTGTTCCTTAGAGATACCTTCGACGGTGACACGGTTACCTTCTACCTTGAATGTGATACCCTCCGGGGGTTCCACATTCACCGGATGCGAGAATCCGAGGGCGAATTCCAGGGCGGCACCCTTTTGAGTAACGCGGTAACCAGTACCTTGGATTTCCAGTACCTTGGCATACCCCTTAGTGACACCCTCAATCATGTTGGCCACCAGGGTACGGGTCAAGCCGTGCAAGGAACGGGATTCCCGTTCGTCATTAGCACGGGTTACCACGACCTCGTTGCCTTCCACCTTCGCGGTGATGGGAGTGGCGATAGCCAGGCTCAGTGTCCCCTTGGGGCCTTTCACCGAGATATCTTGGCCATTGACGTTTACTTCCACACCCGAGGGAATCTCCACTGGTATCTTACCGATACGTGACATAGTCATTCCCTCCTTACCAGATGTAGGCGATTACTTCTCCGCCTACACCCTTGTCAGCTGCCTCGCGATCGGTGAGTAACCCGGAAGACGAAGAAATAATCGCCACCCCGAGTCCGCCCATAACCTTAGGCAGTTTGTTGGACTTTGCATATACCCGCAAACCGGGCTTAGAAACGCGCTTCACACCGGAAATCGCGCGTTCACGTTTGGTACCGTACTTCAAATTCAGTACCAAGGTCTTGCCGACCCGCGCCTCCTCGACCTGATAGTCCTTGATGTAACCTTCGGTCTGGAGGATATTCGCAATGGCGGCCTTCATTTTCGAGTACGGCATACTTACCGACTCGTGATACGCCGATGAGGCGTTGCGCAGACGTGTCAGCATGTCTGCGATGGGATCAGTCATTGTCATTGGGCTTTGGCCCTTTCTGAGGCGGTTTCGCTATCGACCTGCCCCGATTGTGTTTACCAGGAAGACTTCTTTACGCCAGGGAGTTCACCCGCATGGGCCATCTCGCGCAGGCAGATACGGCACAGGCCGAACTTGCGATACACCGAGTGAGGGCGTCCGCAACGCTGGCACCGAGTGTAAGCGCGCACCTTAAACTTAGGTTTACGTGCGGCCTTGTTCTTCAAAGCGGTTTTTGCCATTCTTTAATCCTCCTTGAACGGGAAACCGAGGTACTTGAGCAGCGCACGGCCTTCGTCATCAGTAGCCGCCGTAGTCACAACCGTGATGTCCATACCACGCACGTGGTCGATGGTATCTTGGTCGATTTCGTGGAACACGGACTGTTCGGTCAAACCGAAGGTGTAATTGCCGTGCCCGTCGAACTGCTTGGCAGAGAGACCACGGAAGTCACGGATTCGCGGCAAAGCGGTAGCGAGCAAGCGGTCAAGGAATTCCCACATCCGGTCACCACGCAGAGTCACGTGAGCCCCAATCGGGTTCCCTTCACGCAGCTTGAACTGGGCGATAGACTTGCGCGCCTTGTCGATAACTGGTTTCTGGCCGGTGATGGTCGCCAGGTCTCGCACCGCACCTTCAATGAGCTTATGGTCGTGTGCTGCGGCACCGACGCCCATGTTGACGACGATTTTTTCCAATCCGCCAACCTGGTGAACATTTTGGTGTTTGAACTCGGCCAGTAGCTTGGGTTTAATCTCGTCGCGGTACTTGGTCTTCAAGCGGGGAACATATGTTGTTGTCTCAGCCATTACAGATCCTTCCCGGTTGCCTTGGACACGCGCACGCGCACGGTTTTTTCCTTACCGTCGCGGTCAACGACCTCTTCACGAATCCCCACGCGAGTGCCGGGTATCTTTTTGGTCGTGTTACCCAATTTGGCCTTAGCCGCTGCGGGTTCATAGTACATGACATTGGAAATGTGAATGGCGGCTTCCTTGCTTTCGATACCGCCGGTGGGGCCGCCCTGCTGGGAGCGCCCCGCCTTGTTGTGGTGCTTCATCATCATGACGCCTTCAACCACCACACGCTCACGCTTCCGGTCGATGCTCAAGATGCGGCCATGCTGACCCTTGTCACGGCCAGAAATGACGACGACCTCATCGCCGACTTTCAGTTTGGCTGCCATTAAATCACCTCCGGTGCGAGCGAAATAATCCGCATGAACTTCTTTTCCCGAAGTTCACGTCCGACGGGTCCAAAAATACGGGTGCCGCGTGGCTCCTCATCATTCTTGAGGATGACAGCGGCATTTTCGTCGAAACGAATATAGGATCCGTCTTTGCGGCGGGTTTCCTTCTTAGCGCGAACTACCACGGCCTTGACGACCTCACCTTTTTTGACGTTACCGCCGGGGATTGCATCCTTGACAGTAGCGACAATGGTGTCGCCGATGCCGGCATAGCGTCGCTTCGAACCGCCCATCACGCGGATGCACAAGATTTCCTTGGCTCCGGTGTTGTCGGCGACTTTGAGTCGCGACTCCTGCTGAATCATCTTTTCTCCTTCGTCTGGCTGGTTCTCTCGCGAGCCTAGCCGAACGCTCTTTACTTTACGGTTGCAGGGTGCACAAATTTCACCTAGGTTCTAGACAAATACTGAGACCCCTGGCAGACACAGACACATTTGTGAAAGGTCTCTGCCAAAAGCAACCCTCCAAGTCTAGTTGAATCAAGCGGCTCATGCAAAATATTGGGTTTCATGAGTCGCTGCGTGTTATTACCCTGCACGCCACTCATGGTCAGCGCGTAGGTGACTTTACCCTCCCCAAATAAATTTTTCCACGCCTAGGGCGTGGAAAAATCCTTGAAATTATTGATGAATCGCTAGAAAACCGTTATTCCCCGAGAGCGGAAAATGGCACGCACGGCTTCAACAGCTTCTTTAGAGGGTGGTTCGACATCTTCCAAAAGGTACTCCATCCCCAAATCCTCCCATTTGTCCCGTGCCATCTGGTGGAAAGGCAGCACTTCGAGGCGTTGCACATTTTTCCACGGCGCCACGATATCGGCTACTCGCGACACATTGTCCGGGTCGTCGGTCCAACCGGGCACCGCCACGAAACGAATCCACACTGGGATACCCGCCTCAAACAGGCGTTGCCCAAAATCGATGGTGGGTTGCAGGGGGCGGGAGGTGATTTTCCGGTAAGTGTCGGGATTGCCGGATTTCACATCCAACATCACCATATCCAACAGCTCTAAATCCTGGTCAGAAAAATTCGCGCCCAAGAAACCAGAGGTGTCAATATTGGTGTGAACCCCGTTGGCTTTAGCCCCGCGCAGCAACCGCTTCAAAAACATCGGTTGCATCATCGGCTCGCCTCCGGAAAAGGTCACCCCCCCTCCGGTGGCCTGATAGACCGCCTTGTAACGCAAAATTTTGTCCAGCAAATCATCGGCCAAAACCGGGGTGCCTTCACGCATCTGGAGGGTGTCGGGGTTGTGGCAATAGACACAACGCAGCGGGCATCCCGCCAAGAACACCGTCAATCGGGTACCCGGTCCATCTACGGCAGTGACCAGTTCCCAGGAATGGACTGAGCCTAGCTTCCCTTCTCGTACCAGTTGGAAGTGGGTTTTGCGATCCATCTCGGGGGCATCGGCGATGCCGTCCAAACCCGCGCCTTGAACGCGAGGTACTTCAATTTCTAAGGGTTCGGGTCGATACTCTCCCGTTGAACCTTCGGTTCCGAAGATGGTATCGACCCGAGCCCTTTCTAAAGTTGGAGTCACTCGAACCGAGCTACTTCTGGTTGTGGAAGGTACGAGAAATCACGTCCAGTTGCTGCTCACGAGTCAAACGCACGAAGTTCACGGCGTAGCCGGAAACACGCACGGTCAACTGGGGGTACTTCTCGGGGTGTTCCATTGCGTCTTCCAGGGTGTCGCGGTTCAACACGTTGATATTCGCGTGGTACAGCCCCTTAATCCCACCAGCAGAGTTGCGATTCGCTTTCATAGATTTCAAGCGCTCGTCATAGGTTAGTACTGTCATTTTCGTTTCCTTTCGTAGTGATTTGTTGTTATATAAAAGTTTGTGATTAGCCTTTGGCGATGAACCCAGCATCCATGATGCCAACTAGGCTCTTGATTTGTTCGTCTAGGTTACGTCCCAAAGACGAAGGCACAATCGTGTTGGTCAGCGAGATTCCATCCAAAGCATCATCGTAGTCCAGTTTCCCAACCGAAAGCATGGAAGCGAGCATCCCGTGAGTGTCAATCCCGTTTTCGGGGTTAGCACCTGGAGCAAAAGGAGTTCCAGCCACGTGACCCGAAGGGAACGCCCCCGTATTCTTGCCATAAACCACATTGGAAGTAATGGTCAGAACCGACTGGGTGGGAATAGCGTCACGGTACATCGGAATGGCTTTAATCTTGGACATGATGGTGTGAACCACCGTGGCGGCAATATCGTCAGCACGGTCATCGTCATTACCGTAAGTCGGGAATTCACCTTCGGTACGGTAGTCGATTACCAAGCCAGTTTCGTCGCGTACCGGGTAAACCTTGGCGTAACGAATTGCTGACAAAGAGTCCGCCACGATGGACAAGCCCGCGATACCACAGCCCATGGTGCGTATAATATCGGAGTCGTGCAAGGCCATCTCAATGGCTTCGTAAGCATAACGATCGTGGCAGTAGTGAATAATATTCAAGGCCTCGACGTAGGTTTCGATAACCCAGTCGAGCATGGATTCGTACTTGGCCCACACTTCGTCAAAGTCCAACGGCCCGTCATCGGCAATGCCTTCGTGGTCAGGCACAATCTGTTTGCCAGACATTTCATCGCGGCCGCCGTTAATCGCGTAGAGCAAGGCCTTGGCCGCGTTGACGCGAGCCCCAAAGAACTGCATCTGCTTGCCGATACGCATCGGGGAAACACAGCAGGCAATCGCCGCGTCGTCGCCCCAGTGGTCGCGAATCTGGGAGTCAGCTTCGTATTGGATAGAGGAGGTTTCGATGGATACCTTCGCGCAGAATTCCTTGTATCCGGTCGGCAACTTTTCGTTCCAGAAAATGGTGATATTCGGTTCCGGAGCCGGTCCTAGGTTCACTAGAGTCTGGAGTAGACGGAAGGAAGTCTTGGTCACCAAGGTACGCCCGTCATTACCGAAACCAGCGTCTGACCAGGTTGCCCAGTAGGGATCGCCAGAGAAAATCTGGTCATAGGCTTCGGTGCGCAAGAAACGCACGATACGCAGCTTAATCACCAGAGCATCGATAATCTCTTGAGCATCAGATTCGTTGAGAATCCCGCGCTTGAAATCACGCTCAAAGTAGATATCGAAGAAACCTGAGAGACGCCCGATGGACATGGCAGCTCCGTCTTGAGACTTGATAGAAGCCAAGTACCCGAAGTAAGTCCACTGCACAGCTTCCTTGGCGGTTTTGGCTGGACCAGAAATGTCGAAACCATAAGCCGCCGCCATGGCCTTGAGCTTCTTCAAGGCCTTAATCTGTTCGGAGTGCTCCTCGCGGTAGCGCGCCCAGTGTTCCGAGAAATTCTCGTCGGCCACCTTGTCTTTGGCGGCAGTTTTTTCCTCGATGAGCTTATCCACTCCGTAGAGCGCCACCCGGCGGTAATCGCCAATAATCCGGCCACGTCCGTAAGCATCAGGTAAACCAGTGATGATGTGGCTGGAACGTGCCGCGCGAATCCGGGGGGTGTAAATATCGAATACCGCGTCATTGTGAGTCTTACGGTAGTGGGTGAAAATGTGTTTAATCTCGGGGTTTACTTCCTTGCCAGCTTCCTTGATGGCGGTTTCCACCATACGCCACCCACCGTTGGGCATCATGGCGCGCTTCAAGGGCACATCAGTTTGCAGCCCCACAATAACATTGTCATCATCGCTGATGTATCCCGGGCCGAAAGCATCCACATCCGCCGGGGTGTCAGTATCCACGTCGTAGACACGCTTTTGGCGTTCCACGGACAGATACTTTTTATCCAAATGGTCATACAAACGCTTGGTCTTCTCCGTGGGACCAGCCAGGAAAGAAGCATCGCCCTCGTAGGGCTGGTAGTTCTTTTGGATGAAATCACGAACATCAATGGTTTCGCACCAGTTTCCTGGGGTGAAACCTTCCCAGGCCGAAGTGTCGGTTTGATTGTCAGTACATGAACAGGTTTGCGACATTGAAAACAGGACTCCTTTTTATTCACTCGTTCCTTCAGGCCTTCAGTCTACAACTTGTCAGACAAATTTTCCAGGTCTGTTGCCAATTATTGTAGCTCGAATTCCTCCAAGGTTCAACGCATTGGCAGCTGTTGCAATAAGGTTAGACTTGCAACATTGACTGGCTACAATTAAGGGTCTTTACCCCGGGCGCATCCCGGAACTACGCCCCCGCCAGAACTAGCACCTCATGAAAGGAAAATCCGGTGGAACTCCTGACCAATTCCCCCCTGCTAACCCTGTTTTTAGTGGTAGCACTCGGGGCCGTCCTCGGCGCCATCCCCTTCGGCCCGCTGCGCCTAGGAGCGGCCGGCGCCCTGTTTGTGGGCATAATCGTCGGCTTTTACGTCCCCAAACACGGTTCACAGATGGCCTTAGTCCAACAGCTCGGCCTAGCACTCTTCGTCTACGGCGTAGGGCTGAGCGCGGGGCAAACTTTCTTCCGTGACCTGCGCAAACAGTACAAGCTAATCCTTGCAGCCGCCCTGTCTTTGGTGGCGGCAGTGGCGGTTACGGTGCTTGGCGGACTCGGCTTAGGTATGAAAACCGAGTTGAGTGTCGGTGTCTTCGCCGGAGCCCTCACCACCACCCCCGCCCTAGCGGCTGCCACCGACCTGACTGGTTCACAAAACCCAGCGGTGGGCTATTCCTTGGCCTATCCGGCCGGGGTAATTATCGGGATTATCATGGTCGGTTTTTTCGTCACACGCCGCTGGCCAGGCCAGCGCGACACCCCCGCCTTGGCAGGCCAGAAACTGCAAGCCGTTACTGCCGTGGTATCCAAGGAAATCAGTATGCGCGATGTTCCCGGTTGGCTCGACCAAAGCATTCGCATGTCCTATCTCCGCAGCGGGGATTCCATCCGGGTGATTGCCCCCGGCCAGATTTTGAACAAATCCGACCAGGTAGTCGTGGTGGGGCTGCCCGCCGATGTGGACAAGGCGGTGGCAGCCATTGGCTACGCTCTGCCCGAGCACCTGGCCAATGACCGTTCCGTGGTGGAATTCCAGTCTTTTATTGTCTCGCGCTCGCGGATTGCGGGTTCCACCGTGGCGGATTTGAACCTGGCGGCACGCTTCGGGGCGGTAGTGACGCGCATCAAGCGCGGCGATATCGAAACTTTGGCGGCCGACGATAAAACCGTGGAGCTTGGCGACCGGTTATTTGTGGCTTATCCACGCGAGGAAGAGCGCAATCTAGCGGCTTTCTTTGGGGATTCACGCAACAGCGTAGCTCAGGTGGACGCGATTGCTCTGGGACTTGGGATTGCTTGCGGGGTTTTGCTGGGCATGGTCAAGATTTCCTTGCCGGGTGGGAGTTCTTTCCAGTTGGGTTCCGCCGCAGGACCCTTGGTGGTGGGTTTGATTCTGGGGTATTTGCAACGTACCGGCCCGATTGTCTGGCAGCTGCCGCAGGGCGCGAATCTGACGGTGCGTCAACTCGGTTTAATGCTGTTCTTGGCGGCGGTGGGGATTAGTTCCGGGCCGGCCTTCGTCAAGATGGCGTTCACCGAGTTGGGGGTGCGCGCGGGATTCCTCGGGGTGCTGGTGGCAACGGTAACTTTGGTGGTAATGGGCTTGGCGGGGCGCGTTTTGGGGCTCTCGGCGGCGCGCACGGCCGGCTCGATGGCGGGGAGTCTGGGTCAGCCGGCGTTGTTGGCCTATGCCCAGTCGCGTACGAATGATGAGCGCATCGAGGCTGGTTACGCCACGATTTTTGCTTTTGGGATTGTGCTGAAAATTATTTTGGTTTCGGTGGTTTTACTGTTTTAGTTACGGGTTCATGAGGCGCTAGCGGGGTTCGGGCGTAGATTTTCTATCTGATAGCTCAAGCTAACTTGCTGTTGAGAATCGTTCTTATTATCATAGAAGGTGGGTAGCCTCGTGGGGCTTCTGGTTCATGAGGTGCCACCCCGATTCCCCGTCAAGCTAGAAAAGAGACGCCAATGTCAACCCCCAATCCGCGCCGAAGCATTTCCCTGCGACGGTTGAAAACCGGTGTTATAGCCATTGCCACCGCCCTGCCCCTCACGATTTTAGGGATTCCCGCCGCTTCAGCCGCTAGCAATTCCCACGAAATGGCACCTAATGAACACACCCACGTAAACTGGCTGTTCACCAAGGCCGGTAACTACCAAGCCACTTTCGCCATCACCGTGCCCTACCAGAACCCCACTGGGAAAACCAGCAGCAGTGTCACCACCGAGGCCACCCTAAACTTCCAAGTGGGAGCCGAGGGCACCGTCAGTTCCGGACACTATGATTTCGGACCGCACCTCGAGGGCGACAACCAGGTCAGCGCGAAAGTAAAGAACCCCAGTGGACAATGGCAAGACCCCGGCGAAATTTGGTTCGGACTGACCGAGGCCGCCCATCGCGATTTACCCGCAGAGATTTGTACCGGCCTGAATCTGAGTGCAGGCTGCGCGGGCTGGGTAATTCCACAAAGCCAGGAAAGCGCCATCCCCTGGTTGGGATTCAATACCCAAGACGACGGGGTGGCAAAACTGCTGCAAGGTAAGGCGACTTTCACCCTGACCAGCCTCTCTGGGCCAGGAGACCTCCACGTGTGGCAAAGCGGTTTCGACACGGCCATCTCGCAAGTCTGGTTCGCGGCTGGGGGCGACTCCACCGGAGCCTTCGAACCATCTGCCACAGACTCCGACACCCCAAACCGGGACACAAAAGACGCGAAGCTCCCGGCTGGCGCGAAAGCCCCTCGTGAAAAGGAAAACACCCCCACCGCAAGCCCCACACCCACCCCTAACACCCCCGGCAAAACCCCCGAAGGAGGCCAAAAACCCTCCCCGCAGCCCGACCCGGCCAAAACCACCGCCCCACCCGAAACCGCCGGGATTCCCGCCGCTATCGGCTCACAGCTCCCCGCCGGCAATCACCCTGGGAGCGAGCCGTGCTATCCGATTCCCAGCTCCCAAAAATTCACCCTGCCCCTGCAAACCCACGTCCACCCCAACTGGATTTTCACCCAACCCGGCAACTACCAGGTAGGAATCCGCCAAAACGCGCGGATTAACGGCACCTGGCAAAGCGCGGACACGATTTTGAACTTCACCGTAGGCGGCGCCGGTAACGCCAACGAAGGCCACTTCGACCTGGGAGCCAAAGTGGAAAACGGTCGGCTCGTGGCCGCCCTGAAGGACGACCGCACTCCGGGCGGCACCTGGGTCGACCCCCGCAGTCTTACCTTCGGGCTGGGCACTGGTTCACAGGCCAAACTGCCGGCCGGGCTGGAGTTTCTGGCTCCCGCCGGAACCCCAGTGTGGATGATTGGCTCCACCCAAACCTCTGGCGTACCGTGGCTGGGCGCGAACACGCAGCATCCCAGCTTGGTAGAAGCGACTAATGAACCCGTCACCTGGGAGCTGCTGAGTTTCCGCGGCCCGGTGGGGGGACGTCTGGCCGCGTTTACCTCCGGTAACTTCGGGAAAATCGTGGGACAAAAGTGGTTTACCGCGCCCACGTCTGCAGCCAATGTGGGGCGTACCGCCAGCGGCAAGTACTGTCGTTTGGGAGTGGGGAGCCAAGCACAAAACGCCAATATTTCGCGAGTAACCGGCGGTTTGGCTGCCACGGGAATCGGGAATCTGACCCTGGCGCTGGCCGTGTTAGCCGGAGGAATTATCCTGCTGGGATTGGGGATGTTTTTCCAGGCCGCCGACCGGAAGAACGCGGTTGCCGACTAGCAACTCATGAAACTAGAAAGACTAACTATGCCAAAATTCTTGCTAAAAACTGCGATTATTGCGGGAATCACGCTGGGGTTGCTCAGCTACGGAGTACCGCTGGGGGCTACGGCACCTGCGGCGGCACTGCCCGTTGGGGCGGGTGCCTCACCCGATTCATTAGATGCCAACCGGGATTTAACCGATGTTTCCGAGGACACGACGTTGCACCTAGAAGTAGGTAACCAAACCGACGACCCGGTATTGACTAGCGACCCGGTATTGACTAGCAACTCGCAAACGACACCGATTTCCGCAGCCGCTTTAAGCTTCCGAGCTATTAATCAGGACACCGGTGTGGTTCCCCAAGCGAAGCTAAAAGCCGAATTTGCAGCTAAGCATCCGGAATTAGAGTACGAAAAATTGCCCCAGTGGGGTTTTGCTAATCTGCGGA
Organism: Mobiluncus mulieris ATCC 35243; assembly: GCF_000160615.1. GTDB lineage: Bacteria > Actinomycetota > Actinomycetes > Actinomycetales > Actinomycetaceae > Mobiluncus > Mobiluncus mulieris. The sequence goes on from NZ_GG668519.1 coordinate 491,933, forward strand.
TAAGTGTTAAAGCTAGCGGGAATCAAGCCTATAATCTTCCAGCTCGGTTCTCGATTCATCAAACCGGGGGCAACGCATATCTAGCCGCCTACCGTTTACGCGATAACACTGCCGAACCAATTTTGGATAACGGCAGTGGTATTGCGAAATACTTCGTCACCAGTCAAAACGCTAACTATAACTTCAGTGGGAAAGACGGGGACATCATTCAGCTGCTGGCCATAGGCAAAGGGTTAGTCACCTGTGAAGTTGACCCCATATATAACCCCACCGACGAGAATAACGCCAGTTTCGGCAAAACATTCACTCTTACTGTCAACGCTACCGGCAAGTCTTTTGCTGATTTACAGCCCGAAGATTTGGTGCCACCCGGGGAACAACCGCAAACCGTACCCAATAAACCCGGGGTGACGCAACTGCGCCACGGACATATGGATGTTTTCCACGTCGAACCCGACGAAAACAACAATCTGCGCCTGCTGATTAAAGAAGACATTACCGGCTCCGGGGTGCGACGCGCGGCGGAATCCGCCGAAATGATAATGGGCACGAACTGGTATGAAACCGGACTGAATTGGAACCTGCCGGGATGCGAAAACGCCGGTTTTACTACTGCTAGCCTGCATTCGGGGGATATGCTTTTCCCTGGGTTGTCTTCTTCCGATTTGGGTAGCGCGGGTTTTAGTGATGTCAAGGTCGAGTTTACTTCCGTGAATGCCCCGACAGGGGGACGGATTGCCCTAGTGTTGACCTCTAGCCTGCAGGGAGGCCCCCAGCCAATACTGGAAGACAACCACTACTATATTGAACCGGGCACCCGACTGAGAATTACCACGCACCAGCATTTCCACTGGTTGTTCACCAAACCGGGCACCTACCAGTTCCGAGCTAAGGCTATTGGCCAACTCCACGGTCAAACGGTGGAATCCCCCGAAGTAACCTATACCTGGAAAACCGAAGGTCAGCCCGACAATTACGACCCGGTGGGAATCGATGAAAACTGCACGCCGCACATTCCAAACAGCGGTGCCACTCCCGGAGCGCCTCATGAAAGCCCCCAGAAACCTCACGCGGACGAAACGCCAGGCTCCCGCCCGGTTTTCGACCACGGACATATGGATGTGTTCAATGTCAGCGCGCGCAACGGCAAACTGGTACTAGAAACTAAAGAGGATATCAGCGGTTCAGGGGTAATCCGCACCCCCGAAAGCTACTTACTGCGACTGCGCGATAACACCAAATACGATATTCCTGCGGATATGCAAGGTGATTTGGTGCCCAGTGGCTACCTGTTGCAAGAAAATGGCTCCAACCAAGCCGAGGCGCTGTTTCCCGGTTGGGACACTTTCGGGGTAGCGCCCGACTTCACTTCGATTGACTTGACTTTCCAGGAAGTCAGCGGACCGGGTACGGCCTTCCTGTTTGTTCCAGGACAGTTCAATGTGGGTATCAACTCGACGCTGGTTTCTGGTGGCTATGAACTGCGTGCCGGTGAAGTAATCAAACAGTCTTATCCTGCCCACAAGCACGTATACTGGCTGTTTGCCAAGCCCGGGGTGTATACCATGAAGGTGCAAGCCTCGGGTGAAAACCAGTCCGGGGAACTGGTGAAATCGAATATCGGTACCTACACCTGGGTGGTGGGCAGCGAAACTTCCGTACCTGCCGTACCGCCAAAACCAGGTAATCCTAAAACGGACAAGCCCGAGAAGACTGCGGAGCCAGACAAACCAGGTCGCGACCAAAAACCCCAGAAACCCGAAAAACCTGAAAAACCCGAAAACCAGACTCCGCCAGTGACGCTGGAAGGGAAATCGGGGCAAAGTGCGGTTCCCGCCCCGACGGTTCCCAATTCGAAGCGAAAAACCCCCGCTAATAACCAGCGGCACGGCGCGTGGAAGAGCGCAAAGAAATCTTCTGCGGTTCCCGCCCCGAGTTCGCTTCGAAATCCCCAGCCGCCCCGGGACGGCAGTAACGCCCCCCAGGTCACCGCTAAAGGGAATAATTCCGGGGGAAGCCCCGCCGCGTCCGCTGGATCCGCTGGGTTTAATTTAGGTACTGGATTCCTCAGCCCTGAGGATTCCCTCGGCACCGGGGTAACGGGGTTCACGAGTTTCAGCCCCAGTTCCCCCGACACGAACCAGACTGCGGGAATCCTGGGTTGGCCTGGGGGTACTGTCCCAGATGCGGCTTCGAGCCTCCCGGCGTTTCCTGGGGCTAATCCCTCCGGCTTTCCCGCTGGCCTCGGGCTCCCCACCGCCCCCGTGCCACTCCCAGACCAGCCCCCCACCCAAAGTCCTCGCTTGGAATCCCCGGTGGCACCTCATGAACAGTTAAGCGCCACCGGCGAAAGCCCCTACGGTTCAGCAGTGGTGCGCAACCAGGCTGGCCTCGACCCCACCGCTACTTTCCTGGTTGGCACGGGCATCGCCTCCGGCTTGCTCGGCTTCGCGCTGCTTGCCTCGCGAATTCCGCGACGCTTCCCCGTTCTACGCCGCCATTAGTCCCGCTTGCTATATACCCCTAGACATTTAGCAAGCGACTCGCACCGCCGAGGCTTTGGGTTCTTGGAAGTCAAAGCCTCGGCGATACTTGGCACTACCCATAGCGGCCTGGGCGTTATCAAAGTCAATTTCACCCAGTTTCTTGACAATTTGTCCGCAGGTATTGGTGCCTCGCGCCAATCCTTCGGGCCCCCCTTCCACCCGTGACAATCGTCATGTAAAAGTCGTGACGGGGCGGACTGTTGCCAAAACCGGCCGCACGTGATACTAGAAACATGACACAAACATTTGCGCTGCAGGTAAGCGACCTGCACAAACATTTTGGTTCTGTTCATGCGGTTGACGGGGTGAACCTCACGGTGCCAACCGGCTGCGTCATGGCATTGCTTGGCCCCAACGGGGCGGGAAAAACCACCACCTTGGATATGGCGTTAAATCTGTCGCGCCCCACCTCTGGCACGGTACGGGTTTTGGGCACCACGCCCGGAGAAGCGATTAATGCGGGGCGAATTTCGGCGGTGCTGCAAACCGGCGGATTGCTGGGCGACATGCGGGTTCATGAGGCGCTAGCCTGGATTGCGGCCACCTACGGAGGTGACGTGGACAGCCGGGAAAATCTGGAGCGCGTCATGGAGCAAGCGGGGATTACCGAAATCGCTAAACGCAAAATCCGCAAATGCTCCGGCGGGGAACAACAGCGCGTGAAATTCGCGCTCGCCCTGCTGCCGAACCCGGATTTGTTGATTCTAGACGAACCGACCGCCGGAATGGATGCCCAAGCCCGCCACGAGTTTTGGCAGACCATGCACGCCCAGGCCGCCTCCGGTAAAACCATTATTTTCGCCACCCACTACCTGCAGGAAGCCCAGGATTACGCCGAACGCATAGTGTTGATGAACCACGGAAAAATTGTGGCCGACGGCAGCCCCGCCGAGATTACTTCCCGCCAGCAGCGCGTGGTGTCTTTTGCGGCCAGCGACGCGGCGGTGGCGCGTATTCGCGACCACTACCCCGAGGTTGGCCTGGTGGCGACCGCTGGACGCTTCCAGGTGTCGCTGGTGCAAACCGATGATTTTGTCCGCTTCGCCCTCGCGGTTCCGGGAGTGGAGAACCTCGAAGTCACCCAGCCTTCCCTGGAGCAAGTCTTCTTTGATTTGACCGAGCCTGATAGCAGCCCCAACGCGGATGCCCGGCTGGCACCTCATGAAATCGAAACCACAACCACGCAAACGGCTCAACCGTCCCAACCGGCTCACACCACCAACCAAGCACCCACCAGCAAGGAGAACTAGCCATGAAAACAACCATTATTGCCCTGGAACTCAAACGCACCCTGCGCACCCCGGAAGTCCCACTGTTCATTGTGGGGCTGCCGACCCTGATGTTCGTGATTTTCGGAGTGGCCTCGCCCTGGGGGAAATTCGACCTGGGAAATAACGGTGCGAACTGGGCATTTGCGATTATGGTGAATCTTGCGGCCTACGGAGCCATCATCGCCAATACCTCGATGTCCGCCTCGGCCGCCTTGGAACGCCTGCAGGGCTGGGGGCGCCAAATCGCGATCACCCCACTGCGTGACACCAGCTATGTCGCGATGAAAGCCCTGGTGGGAATGGCGGTGACGGTGCTGCCGGTGGCGGTTATTTTCGCTATCGGGGCTGCCACCAAGGCAGTGGCGAAACCGGAAGCCTGGGTGGCAGCGGTCGTGGTGCTGCTGTTAGGCTCGCTGACCTTTACCTTTTACGGCATGGGGTTGGCGCTGCTGTTGCGCTCAGACATGGCGGTTTCGATTGCCTCGAGTTCCACCGTGCTGTTTGGTTTTGGTGCCACCATGTTTATGCAGCTAAGCGGCTGGATGCTAAAGGTGGCGCCCTTTGTGCCCGGTTATGGTTACGTCGTGTTGGCCAGGTATGCGGCCACCGGGGGCGCCTACATGGATGCCAACGGCCGGGATTACACTGATAGTCTGGGGGTAGCAGTGGCGAACCTGGTGGGATGGGCGGTACTGTTTGCCGTGTTCGCGCTGCTGGTACTGCGAACCTCTAGGGGAAGACGATGAAAACACAACTGGCCATGGCGACCCACTCCCAGCGACGCGGGGTTGTCGTCGGGATGCTGTTTAGCTCGGTATGGCTGTTGTTCCTGGCTTTCCCGGTGCTGGCAGCATTAGCGTTGCCGTGGCGGGCACGAGCGGTTTCTCTGCTTTTGACCTTGGCGTTTGCGGTCAGCTACACGGCGGGGATTTGGCGGTCCTTTTTCCCGGCTCCCACCCAAACCCGCCAGTGGCGCTACTTCGATGGCAGGTATGGTTTCCGGTGGGATACTTTCCTGATTTTTGTCCTGAATTTTTGCCTGGCCTTGTCACAAATTCCCTGGCTGGGGGTGGATTCACCCCTCATGTTCGCGCCTTTCTTGGTGGCGATAAGCAGTTTCACCATGCCGCTACTGTGGGGTCAGGTTTTCGGGGCGGCTGTTTGTATGACTGGTATTGTCGGGTCTTTCACCCTGGCACGTCCCCAAGACTATATTGGAATTACCATTGCGACTTGTGCGGTGTTTTTTGGGATGCTGGGCATGACGTTTTTCATCAATAATTCGATTGCCCAGGGCAAGGAAGCCACTATCCAAGCCATTGCGCAGGAACGCGAGCGCGTGGCTCGTGATGTCCACGATGTTTTGGGGCACAGCCTGACGGTAATCGCTTTGAAATCCGAGTTGGCTGGGAAACTGGTGGATCGCGACCCCACTCGCGCCCAAGCGGAGATTGCCGCCATCACCAAGTTGGCGCGTGATTCCATCGGGGAACTGCGTTCCACCGTGGGTGGCTTGCGGGTACAGGATTTGGCCACCGAGTTGGCCAATGCCCGCCAGGCTTGCCTGGCCGCCGAGATTGACCTGCGGGTCACGGGTGAGGTGGCTGACATTCCGCCCCAAGCGCAGGCGGTTTTTGCTTGGGGTTCACGAGAGGCCATCACCAATGTGATTCGCCACTCGGGGGCGAGCCGGGTCGAAATCACCATGACCCCGCACAGTTTGGTTGTTACGGACAACGGCCGGGGTATCCCGGATGGTGCCTGCGGTAACGGGCTGCGGGGGTTGCGCGAGCGCGTCGCCAATCTTGGCGGTAGCCTAAAGCTTACTAATTTGGCCGAATCCAATTCCCCGGCTGCGGGTACCAAACTGGAGGTGTTATTGTGATTAGCGTGGTATTGGCCGATGACCAAGCCCTGGTGCGCGGGGCTTTGAAGGCTTTGCTAGAGCTGGAAGGCGACCTCGAGGTGGCGGGCGAGGCTGGCACCGGCGAGGAGCTGCTGGCGACAGTGGCGAAGGTAACACCTGCGGTCGCCGTGGTGGATATTGAAATGCCGGATTTGGACGGGATTGGTGCCACCGCCAAGATTCGCGCCGCACACCCACAAACCCGCGTGTTGATTTTGACAACTTTCGGGCGTCCGGGTTACTTGCGTCGCGCCCTAGAGGCCGGAGCCAGCGGTTTCATGGTCAAAGACACGCCTTCACAGGAACTCGCCCGGGCAGTACGCGAAATTGCGGCGGGCGGTCGGGTCGTAGATCCGAAACTGGCCGCCGAATCCCTCTTTGAGGGGGAAAATCCGCTGACCCCTCGTGAACAAGAAGTCCTGCGCGAAGTGGAGGCCGGCCACCACACCGCCACAATCGCTAAAACCATCTATCTCTCCCCCGGTACGGTACGCAACTACCTGTCCTCGGCCATCAGCAAAACCCACGCGGATACCTCCGCTGGGGCGGCTCGCTACGCTCGCGACCAGGGCTGGCTGTAACCTGAAGCCGTCTGGGTTTGCTTCCGGGGCGGGTACCTTGTTTTCTGTTATTTCGTGCTTTCTGACGCGTTGCCAGTATTGGTCTTTGATTTCTTGGGGTGTTTGGTAGCCCAGGTTTTCGCGTAGCTGACAGTAGCAAATCCGGGGCAAGAGTAGCCCCTGCCGCCGTAATCAGCAGCCAGAACAGTTTCGGGCGCGAGTCAAAATGCACTTCATCTCGCAAGCCTAGGCTTAGAGGGGTTGGCTCAAAGACCAGCTCAGTTTCGCTGGAACCCCATTTGGGCTCTCTTTTTCGCCGGCCTTGTGGGAAAATATTCTGCGTGACTTTCTTCAGGGACTTCTGGGGACAGATTAATTTGCTCGATCCCCCAGCTTTCTATTTAGCTTGGGGGTTGCTTATCCTTACTTTCGTTCTGGGACTCGTTGCAGCGTTGCGACGTAAACGAATCCGCACTTTTTTGGCGCTATTAGCAGCACTGATTGTCGATGCTTGCGTTGCTTTTGCCCTGTTGATATGGCCAAATCCCTACCCCGGTGAAATTCCCCCGCACCTTTTTTTGGCGGCCTTTCCGGTGCTGTTTTTGGCAACCGGAACGGTAATCATCAGTAAACGTCGCTTATTACTAGCTGGGCTGTTGGTGCTTTCACTGCCAGGAGCTGCTTTAGTGGTTAATCTAAACTACCGACAGTACTCCACTCTGGCTTCGATACTGCCCGCCACTAATGTCAAAAAAATGAGCTATGACCAGTTCCGTCACCAAAAAACCGCCCCTCAGATAAACAGACGCCCGATAGGTGCCCTGGTGACAGTGCCTTTAACGGGAACATCCTCGGGCTTCCAGGCTCGCGATGCCCTGGCCTACGTACCCCCCGCGTACTGGAGCCAACCAAAGCGACAACTGCCAGTTATGGTGCTGCTGGCGGGCAGTCCCGGCAAGCCGAGCGCGTGGTTTGACTCCGGGAAAGCCAATGATGTGGCTGATGACTATCAACGCCGCCACAACGGGAGGGCACCACTGGTGATTTCGGTGGATGCGACCGGTTCGCTGTGGGGACAACCGGGCTGCGTGGACGGACCGAAACTAAAGATACAAAGCTATCTGGCTAAAGACGTACCCGAACTCATCAAGCAACGCTTCCGCGTCAACCCTAACCAAAAGAAATGGACTATCGGGGGCTTAAGTTACGGGGGAACCTGTGCCCTGCAGATTATAGCTAACTCGCCGTCTTCCTACGGGACTTTCTTGGATTTTTCCGGCGAACCCCATCCCACCGTCAAAGATTTAGAAACTACGGTAAAGGAACTATTCAACGGGGATATCAAGGCTTTTCACCAGGTCAACGCCGCCGATGTGCTCCGGCGTGCCGCCACCGATAAATCCCGTCAATACCGAGGGGTTACCGGTAAATTCATCTGCGGACAGCGCGACGCTCCCGCCCGCCGGGCACAAAATATGCTGGCACCCCTAGCGCGGCGTGCCGGCATGAAGGTCAACGCCACCACCATTCCCGGGGGACACAACTACGATGTGTGGCGCAAGGCATTAAGACAAACTTTTGATTATGCTGCCGCCCGAGGGGGGCTAACATGAAACGCTTTTTCACCAGGATTTACGTTTGTTGGCAGCGCGTCCCCATCACGAGCATTTTGGTGGCCATGATTTGGCTAGCCTTCCTTGCCGGGGGTGCCAATCGCGCGTCTTTGCACCGCATTTTTGGTCTCTCTACCAGGGGGGATGCGAATTTTCTGCACCTGTTTTCCAGTGGTATCACCAGCCCCACCCTGATGGGCGCCTTGGGATCTAGTTTGTTTATCGCGGTTTTGGGCGTGGTCACAGAGCGTTCTTTGGGCTGGGCGCGGTATCTGTTGATTGTTTTAGCTTCCCAGGCGGTGACGGTTCCGGTGGGTTTGGGGCTGTGCCATGCTTTCTTGGGTGGCTCGCCTTTGTGGCATCACGAGTTGACAGCGGGAAATTACCTCTCCCCTTCAGCCTGGATTTTCACCGCTTCTATGGTGGCGTCCGCCCGGATGCCAACCTTGTGGCGGCGCCGGGTACGACTAATTGCTTTTGGTTATGTCACTACGGCGCTGTTGTTCACCGGCACTATTGCCACCCTGGTGGCTTTCACCGGGTGTGTGCTCGGCTTCATTGCCGGAGAGTTGGCTTTTCAGGGGGGCAACCGCCTGTTTAGATTCAGGGCAACAATTTCTTTGCGTGAACAGCGGTTTTTGGTGGCTTTCCTGATTGCTTGCGTAACTTTCGTACCTTTAATCGTATCTTTTCATGCTGAAACCCAAGATCCTTTCTTGCGTACCAGCCAACTGCTGTGGGAGTCAACCGAGGTAAGAATCACTAACTATCAGGCCTGTCAAACCCCCGATTCGCTGCGGTGTTTCGAGGCGGTGAAACTCGCCAATCAACATGGTGTGGGCAGTGCGATTGCCAGTTTACTGCCGGGGCTTTTGCAGCTGCTGTTCACTTATGGGCTGTTGCGCGGGCGGCGCGGCGCCTGGGTGGCTTCACTCCTGGCGCAGTTGGCCAACCTTGTCCTGGTGGCCACACAGTTTATCAGTGTTGACATTAGCCAGGCTCGTTTGGAATTCAATATCCTTTCCACCACTTTTGCGGCTATTCCCTGGCTGATTTGTTTCTTTAGTTTACTTTTCACGAGGCGCTTGTTCCGGGTGCGAGCTAAACGCAAAAATGCTCGCCTGTGCCTGCTGGTGATTCTGATGGGTTTGGTGAGTGCCTGCCTGTTTTGGTTTATTGGCACCTTGGCCATGCCCAACGCTTTCACACCCCGCGCCACTTTAGCGCTGGCTTTGCAACAGTTGCCTTCACAATTACTGCCACCGGTCTTGTCGATATTGTTGCCTTTCTATCTGGTGCCGGTGTCTGCGGCGGGCTGGTTTATCTCCAGTTGGACGGTGGTGATTATGTGGGTCGCCTTGACGCTGGCTTTTAGTTTCCTGCTTTTCGGGACGGATTCCAGCGTTTCCGATGCGGATTGGCAGCGGGCTCGAGAGATTCTCGTTTCCGGCAGCGGCGATCACTTGTCTTTTATGACCCTATGGGAGGGAAATTCCTATTTCTTTAGTGATGATGGCTATGTGGCCTATCGGCATCACGGCGGTGTCGCGGTTACTCTGGGCGAGCCGGTGGTGGCCTCCGGGGGTGATAAACAGCGTTTAGCCAGTACTTTTGAAGCCTTTGTGCTTAAGCAGGGTTGGCACTGTGCCTGGTATTCCGTGTCCGCCGAATTTGAGCGCCCCGAATTTCACAAGTTGCACGTGGCAGAGGAGTCGATTTTGCATGCCACGCAGGTGGGTTTCACTGGCAAAAAATTCCAAAATATCCGCACTGCCCGCAATAACGCGGCCAAAGAGGGCATCACCGCACTGTGGACCACCTGGGAAGAACTGGATCTCGAGATGCGCGAAAAAATCGCGGCACTCTCTGAAGAATGGGTGGCGCAAAAAGCGCTGCCAGAGATGGGTTTCACCTTGGGTACCCTGGAAGAACTGCAGGTTCCCGGCACAAAGCTGTTATTGGCGGTGGATCAGCAGGAAAATCTACACGGGGTCACCTCCTGGCTGCCGGTCTACCAACAAGGGCAACTCGCGGGCTACACCTTGGACTTCATGCGGCGTGACCGCGAGGGTTTCCGCGCGGTGATAGAATTCCTCTTGGCGCAAGCCTTGGTGCAGGCCGTCTCCGAGGGGCTGGAGTGGATTTCTCTCTCGGGGGCTCCCCTAGCCAAGGGCAGCACCATCCAAAACCCCGGTTTGCTCGATGCCGTGTTGAATAAAGCCGGGCAAAGCATTGAACCGCTCTACGGGTTTCAGTCTTTGGCGAATTCCAAATACAAATTCCACCCGGAACACCGGGGCTGGTATTTGGCCTATAACGATGAACTTGCCCTGGGCTCAATCGCCCTGGCAGTTGTCTCGTGCTACCTGCCCTCGCTGCGCGCCACTGATACCCTTAACACCGTAAGACTGTGGCTAGAAGCCCAACGCGAAAAACGGCTCCCCGCTAAGCCAATATCTCAGCGGTAGCCCAGTTTCTCAGCGGTGCTGCCCAATCGCGTCGCAATCCGGTCTTGTTCCGCTGCTGTGGCGTGGTAAGCCACCCACGAGACATAGGTGGGAGTGTCTCCGTAAACTTCCATGGTGGCGGGGTTACGCTTCGTCCGAACAATCTTGGATACGTGATATACGACCAAAATCGCATTGGCGACTAATGAAGCCAAAGACACTAAAAACAAAGCCACCGGATTGTGCGCGGAGCGGTGCTCGAAAATCCCGCTGGCCACGAAGCCGGGCACAGTCAACATGAAACCCGACCAAAGCGTCAAAGTATAGGCGCGGTAATGAATCCACGCGCCGCGCCCCCATTTGAAACAGGCCGGGATTGTGCACGAGGCCAGCAGGGCAAAACCGGCGTACCATGACCGGTCGGACAGGCAGTTATAGCAATAGGCAAAATTCCACAAGTCATAACCGACAATCCACAAAACCGTCAGGTCGCCCCAGATAATCGCGTGATCGCGACGTTTGGACACGAAAATTCCCACCCAACCCGAGATTGCTAAAATATTCAAAATCCCAGCAACGGCGTTCATAATGTTCCACGGTCCGCCCCACAGTACCGACCCGTTGGTATCCGACCCATGAATGTAATAACATTGCAGGTCACGCGCTACCGCCTCGACAATATTCACAGCCAGCAGAATCGGCGGAATCAACAGATACCAGCGGTTGCGCCGCAGTTTCGGGAATATCTGCAGCGCCGCCAGCGATAGTGAACCAATCAAGGCGGAATACTGTTTCACTATCAAAAACCATCCCGACACCGTAGTTCCCTCGGTAGAATGTGGCCACCAAAAGATCGTCAGCCCCACCGGTGCCGCGATAAAGCACACCGCTACTGCCCAGCGGTAGCGGATTGTCAGCCACGCTGTCCCGGCCAGCGTCACAATCACCACCAGCAGCATCGCATAGTCCCACCATTCGCCCACTTCGAAGAAAAACAGCGTGGGATAGTCTGCCAGGGATTGGCTCGAGACCAGATTTAGCCAGGTGCTAGGCATCGTCAGTCCTCCTTTTGCTTGGGTTGGGCGGGTTGCTTGGGTTGGGCGGGTTCACGAGGTGCCAGCCCGGAATCCGACGGAAGCGGAGCCGGCGCCACCTCCCATTTCGGATCGGACACAATTCCTTTGGCGGCCAAAACCGGGTCGGCGCCTAGTGGAGTCCGTAATTTGGGGTATCGATGATCGCGGCGCCACCACGGCATCCACGCCACCCAACCAACGGCGGGCGGCTCCGGGGTATCCGGTTCAAACCCCAGTTCTGTCGGGGTTTCTTTCATCCGGTCACAGATATAGTATTTGTCTTTGTTATCCAAGTGAGTCTGGGCAATCCGGCGGAATTCGGCCAGTTCGGGATAGAGCACCCCGGTAATCGGATTGCGCCGATGCTTGATAATCTGGTACAACCAGTAGCCAAACAAGGCCAGGTTCCCCGCCACAGCCGCCCCGGAGCAAAGCATGTTCGCCACCGGGTTCATGGTTGCAAAGTTGAACATCTTCGAGGGTTTCACCAAAACATATGGCAGCAGGTTATTCGCTGCTATCCAAAACATCAGGGTATAGCACCTAAACCAAATCCACTGTCCCTTCGCCCAGGTGAAGGCGGGAATCGTACATGCCAGCAACAGCGCAAAAGAACAATACCAGGTGTAGTCCGCCAAAGCATTGTACAAAAACGCGTGATTCCACAGGTCATAGCCAATTACCCACGGCCAGACTTGGTCAATCCAAATCAAGCCACGCACCCGACGCTTCGGATTGGAAGTCACCACAATTTTCCCAATACCGGTGATACAGATAATGTTTAGCATCCCCGCCGCTGCACTCCACAGGTTCCACACCCCACCGATGGTGCGAAAACCGGTTTCCGGGTCGATACCCACATGCGCCGCCGCAAAGTTAGCGGCGAGCGCCTGATAGAATTGAGGGGTGTCAGCAGCGGCGGTAATGCCACGCGCCTCGGGTAGCCCCACCAGCATATCGGCTCCGTGAGTAGCATTGATGTTTTGCAGACATTGCCAGTTTGCGGCGCATTGATAATAACCATCGGCATTAAAATAAATCGCCACGTCACGAATATTAGCCTCCATAATGTTAGAGGCCAACAATAACCAGCAAATCACCCCAATCCAAATGGCATAGCGACGCGCCAGCAGCGGGCGACGTTTCATAAATACGATTAGCACGCCATTGAGAGTCGCAGCGGTTATCATCAACACGAATTTGCCAAAGGGAAACCATCCCACGACAGGGATAGCGTTTTCAATTGCCCACGGCATCACCGCTAGACCTCCTACCGTCCAGATTGCGAAAATCGTCCAGTTCCAACGCCGGTGGATTTCCGCCACCGCCATTTGCATCGCAAAAATCACGAACCACATCAAATACACAAATGGAGTGCCGAGCTCCCACATGAATAAATCTTTCATTTACTCACCCCTCGAGTAGGGAAACCACTTTGTTTCCATCCAAGCATCTTTGCATTTCAGTTTATCGCGCTTTGACTGTTTATATCGCGATTTCATGAGGGGATATTTCTGAAAATAAGCTGAAACTGGAACTAGCGCCTCATGAATTAAACTAAATCTAACCAGGCAAACCCTTACGATAAAAGAAAAACCCAGCGGCATTAACCCAAAACCCGCGCCCGGAACAACTATCCCCTAACGTCGCAAAACCCCGCGAGAAACCGGAATTTACGGTATCCTGAAACCAAGTGTTAAATTAGTCTTTCCAAGGAGGAAATTATGGTGTCAAAGAAGACATTGTTGAAACTAGCCGGGGGTGCGGGCGTGGCAACGCTTGGTGGCCTGTTTGCGTTTTCGCAGTTTACCGGCAAGGCCACCCCGGAAGAACGTGCCTTTAAGTATCCCGGCGATGACCTGGTTGATGCGGAATATGATAATGCTTATTCCTCAACCTATGCGATAACTATCGACGCCCCAGCCTACGCGGTGTGGCGACATCTCAAGCAGATTGGTTGCAACAAGGCAGGTTCGTATTCTTCGGAGTTCTTAGAGCGGGTCTTTGCCCGGCTACCGTTTTTCAACCAATACGAAATCCAAGAGGAATACCAGCAGCCTGATTCGCTGGTGGCTGGCGATGCGGGGCCTTTCGATTTCCACGGCATGACTATGGAATGGGTTGATGTGGTGCCCGGCAAATACCTGGTGCACTGGGTGGATACGAAACATCCACCGGCCGCCCCCGGTTCCTATGCTTTCCGTTTCCCCGGAATGAAACATTTTGCGGCGGCGTGGTGTTTCTACATGGTGCCGCTCAAGGGCGGGCAAACCCGCCTGATTAACCACTGGCGCCTGGGATACGAGCCGGACACGACTTTCCAAAAAGTCCTGAACTGGGTCAATATCGAGATGATTGGCGGCTGTATGACAAACCTGCAAAATCTCTATGTGAAGCGAGTGTTAGAGTTCCGCAAGAAACAGCATCTCACCGGGCGTTTCATGCGCGGTGCCCTGGGCGGGAGATTCTTTAACACCGGTACTCCCGCTGGCCGTTGGGACGGCACGCCTTTCTTCGAGGAAACCTATACCCAGTGGATTCGCTACGGACGACAGTGCCCCGCCAGCGCCGAGATTCGCCCCCCGGTCACCGATGACCCCTCCTGGCCGCCGACCGGGCCGGAGTCGCCGTGGGCAGCGGACGTGGATGCGGATTACTTCGTGGACTGGTCCGAGCCCGAGTTTTCTTGGGAGGAGCAAATGCGCCAAAAACGCGAGAAAACTTACCTGCCGGATTGGGGCAAGCCCCGCCAGTAGCCGCCCGTCGCTGCAAGATATCCCCTTCCTCATCTGCGGACGGGTTCATGAGGTGCCATCGCAAAACGAGGCGTAAACCGCCAGCCGGGCAAATTTAATTGGTGGTGGGGCGATACAATCGCCCCACCACCAATTAAAACCCTAAACACGGAAGCCGCTAAGGTGCTCATCCAAGCCTTGCGAGAGTTCTTCCATTTCGCGAGTGGCTGCTTGCAGCTCCAGGACTGCCTGCGCGATTTCTCCGCCGCCTTGTGCCACGGAAGAAATCATGGTGTTGATTTCTCCTACCACCGTGGCCGCATCCTGGGTGGAGCGCGACATCTCGTTGGTGGTGGCGGTTTGTTCCTCTACAGCAGAGGCAATAGTGGTTTGGAAATCCGAGATTTGGGACACAATCTGCGAGATTTCAGCAATGGCTTCTACCGCGCCGCTGGTATCGTGTTGAATCTGTTCAATACGCTGGGAAATCTCTTCGGTAGCCGTGCCGGTTTCGGCCGCCAAGTCTTTGACTTCCCCGGCGACTACTGCGAATCCTTTCCCGGCGTCTCCAGCGCGCGCCGCCTCAATGGTGGCGTTCAAGGCCAACAGGTTTGTTTGCTCGGCAATCTTGGTGATAGTCTTCACCACCTCCCCAATCTCTTGCGAAGATTCACCCAGCTTAGCCACCACTTCGTTGGTACGGGCGGCCACCTCGGTAGCATTTTGCGCTACCCTAGCGGCCTCGGTGGCGTTAGAAGAGATTTCTCGAATCGAGGCTCCCATTTCTTCCGCGCCTGCCGCCACCGTGGAAACATTGGAAGAGACTTGCGCGGAACTCTGATCCACTTGGTCGATAAGTTCATTGGCTTGGGTAGCACTTTGAGAGACTCCTTCAAGAGTGGCATTCACGTTGCGTGAAGCCTGTTTTACCTTGGCGGAAACTTCGGAAGTTCCGGCAATAAGCTCTCGGAGGCTTTCATTAGCTTTATTCATGCTGCGTGCCATATCGCCGGTTTCATCATTGCTCTTCACATCCATATGCACGGTCAAATCCCCGGATGCCATGTTTTCCAAGCCGCGACTGACCTGGCGTATCGGACCTACGATGCGTTTGGACATCGCCACACTAAGCACCACTGCGATTACAACGCCAAGTAATGCCATCACTCCGACACCCACTATCATTCCTATTTGGGCTCGCTCCGCCTCGGCCTTACATTTTGAAATATAGTTATCTAATTCGGTTCCGACCTTGGTGAGATTCCCTTCAAAGGCAGCAATCAGAGTCATATTGTCCTGTGGGCCGTTTTTAAAGGTTTCCAGCCCGTATGTCCAAAAATCTTTGGCATAGTTGGGGCCGTCTTTAACCGCATAAGCCATAGGAACCAAATGTTGGGTACGCAAGTTCTTCCAAGCTTCATAGCTTTTTACCAGGTTGGGAAAACTAGGTAATTGATTAATCATAGCCGAAGATTGTATTCGATCAATATTTTTTTGAATAATGTCATCATGAGCTTCAACTTTAGCCTTATCGCCGTCCTTGGCTTTATCTTCCAGTTCCAAAGCCACCCAGTCACCCATCATGCGCACATAGACTTCAGCGTGCCAAATTCTTTGTATCGGCTCTTTGAGGGCGTTAGCCTTCATAGTGTTGTCATTAGCCACATTGATGGCATGCAATCCGGAAAAACCGACCACAGCAACCAGAACAAGAGCTATCACCATCACCGATGTGACGAGCGCTAACTTCATGGAAATACTGAAGCGATGCCTCTGTTTAACGACATTGTCAGACATTACTACCTCCTTGCAGTACGAAAACAACCAGGGACAGCAAAAGCTACCTTGAATCGCCGTCCCTTTCCACAGGATACATCATTTAACTAGTAAAAGGAAGGCAATTGTTGTCATATTTTGGGCAAAATGCCAGCTAGATTCCTCTGTTTGACTTCGCTACAACAGCAGAAGCCAACGAAAACACGGGAAAGCGGCTCGGAACTGATGTTCCGAGCCGCTTTCCCTTACCCAAAAGAAAGGTTTGCTTAACCGGCGCAAAAGCGAAAGCCTGCGAACCTTCGATAGCTTACTTAGCCTTTTCGGCAATTTCTACTAAGCGCCAGTGTTTGGTGGCACTCAGTGGGCGGGTCTCCATGATGACAACCAAGTCGCCAATACCGGCGGCGTTGTGCTCGTCATGAACTTTGACCTTCTTGGTTTTACGCATAACCTTGCCGTAAAGCGGGTGCTTCTTGCGGTCTTCCAAACGAACTACAATGGTTTTTTCCATCTTGTCGGAGACCACGTAACCACGGCGCATCTTGCGATGGTTGCGTTCAGTTTGTTCCATAACATCCTCAGCCATTGCTTACTCCTTCACGCTTGGTTCGGTGCGAATTCCCAGCTCGCGTTCCCGATAGATGGTGTAGATACGAGCCACATCGCGGCGTACCGCTTTAATGCGACCATGGTCTTCGAGCTGGCCAGTAGCCTGGGCGAAACGAAGATTAAACAACTCCTGCTTCGCGTCTTTCAACTTCACCGCCAACTGTTCGTTGTCCATAGCATCCAAGTCATTGGGCGCAAGACCTTTAGAACCAATCATCGATTACTCACCACCTTCACGGGTAACGAAACGGGTCTTGATGGGCAGCTTGTGCTGGGCACGAGACAGTGCTTCGCGAGCAAGCTCCTCAGAGACACCGCTGATTTCCAACAGGATACGACCCGGTTTAACCGGGGCTACCCACCATTCAACGGAACCTTTACCGGAACCCATACGGGTTTCCGCCGGCTTCTTGGTCAAAGGACGGTCGGGGAAAATATTAATCCAAATTTTTCCACCACGCTTGACGTGACGAGTCACGGCAATACGTGCCGCCTCGATTTGACGGTTGGTCAGATAGGCACCTTCCAGGGCCTGAATCCCAAACTCACCGAAAGCGATTTCGGTGCCTCCCTTAGCGTAGCCGCTACGCCCAGGGCGGTGCTGGCGACGCCACTTGGTACGACGAGGAATCAGCATTGCTTATGCCTCCGTTTCTGTTGCTGCCGCAGCGGGTACCTCGGAGGCAACCTGAGTGGCAGTTTCGGTTTTGTTGTTTTCCACAGCCTGATCGGCGCTGCGCTCGCCGCGGGGACGACGGTTCCCGTGACGTTCACCGCGACGGGACTGACGTCCGGCTTGTTCGGCTTGCATCCGAGCAAACTCCCGTTCGGTGGTGTCGCCCTTGTAAATCCATACCTTGACACCGATACGACCGAACGTGGTACGAGCCTCGAAGAAGCCATAGTCAATATTGGCTCGCAGGGTGTGCAGCGGCACGCGTCCTTCACGATAGAACTCGGAACGAGACATCTCAGCCCCACCCAAACGACCCGAGCACTGTACCCGGATACCTTTGGCTCCACCGCGCAGCGCGGACTGCATGCCCTTACGCATAGCCCGGCGGAAAGAGACCCGAGCAGAGAGCTGTTCGGCAATGGATTGGGCTACTAGCTGGGCGTCAATATCAGGGTTCTTGACCTCGCGAATATTGAGCTGCACCTGTTTGCCCGTCAGTTTCTCGAGCTGGGCGCGCAGGCGATCGGCTTCTGCCCCGCGGCGTCCAATGACAATCCCCGGTCGCGCCGTGTACAAATCCACAGACACCCGGTCGCGAGTGCGCTCGATTCCTACTTTAGAAATACCGGCACGTTCCAGTTTCTCCTCCATGAGACGACGAATCTCTACGTCTTCTTTCACGAAGTCACGGTAACGCTGCCCCGGCTTGGTGGAATCAGCGAACCAGCGGGAACGATGTTCCGTGGTGATTCCAAGACGGAACCCGGTGGGGTTAACCTTTTGACCCATACTTACTTCGCTCCCTTCTCGGTGTCAACAGATTTCGCGGCGGGCTTGGCCGCAGCCTTCTTAGTCGGGCTCTTAGTCGCGGCTTCCTTATCCTTCGCCGCCGATTTTTCTTTCGGAGCCGACTTGGATTCCGTCGCCTTCTTAGTACTAGCAGCAGGTTTGCTCGACTTAGCAGCCGTAGACTTGGCGGCCGGTTTGCTTTCAGACTTGGCACCCGATGTGCGTGGCTTACTCGCTGGTTGATCCTCCGTCTTCGCCGCCTTCACCTTGGCCTTAGAGACTTCACCAGCAGCTCGCCCGGTTTTAGGGGGTACTACCGGTTTTTGTGCCGACTCGAGCTCACGCTTGTCCGCAGCGTCTCCCACCACAACCGTCAGATGAGAGGTACGCTTCAAGATTCGAGCACCCCGGCCTTGAGCCCGGGCACGGAAGCGTTTCATGGTCGGGCCTTCGTTCACATAGGCCTCTATCACGAACATAGTGTCGGCATCAAAAGATTTTCCCTCCCGGCGGGCTGCCTGCTCGGCGTTAGCCAGGGCGGAAACCAAGGTCTTACGAATCGGTACGGCTGGTTTTTGCGGCGCGAACTTCAACACGTCGAGGGCTCGGTTAGCGGGTAAACCACGAACCTCTCGAATCACGCGACGGGCTTTTTGCGGTGTAACACGCACATAACGGGAATGGGCTGTTGCTTTCATGTTTTCCTCCTCCCGCTTTAGCGGCGACCTTTCTTGTCGTCTTTGGCGTGTCCCCGATAGGTACGAGTCGGAGCGAACTCTCCGAGCTTGTGACCCACCATGGCTTCGGTGATGAACACTGGCACATGCTTACGACCATCATGAACCGCGATGGTATGACCCAGGAAATCCGGGGTAATCATAGAACGGCGTGACCAGGTTTTAATCACGTTCTTGGTATTAGCCTCGTTTTGCGCGTCCACCTTCTTTTGCAGGTGGTCGTCAACAAAGGGGCCTTTCTTCAAACTGCGTGGCATATTCGAACTCCCCTATCAGCGTTTCTTGCCAGTCTTACGGCGACGGACTATGTACTGATTCGACGCCTTCTTCTTACTACGGGTACGACCCTCAGGCTTGCCCCAGGGGCTCACCGGGTGACGACCACCGGAGGTGCGACCTTCGCCACCACCATGCGGGTGATCAACGGGGTTCATGACAACACCACGAACCTTCGGACGGCGCCCCAACCAACGAGAGCGACCGGCCTTGCCTAAATCAATGTTGCCGTGGTCGGCATTCCCAACTTCACCGATAGTGGCGCGGCAACGAGCGTCAACATTACGGATTTCCCCAGAAGGCATCCGCAGTTGTGCCATCTTGCCTTCCTTAGCGACCAGTTGGACGGAAACCCCAGCGCTGCGAGCAATTTTAGCTCCCCCGCCGGGACGCATCTCGACCGCATGAACGGTGGTACCCAGCGGAATATTCTTCAACGGCAAGCAGTTGCCGGGTTTGATATCTGCACCTGACCCTTGCTCAATCAAGTCTCCTTGCTTGAGTTTTTCAGGAGCCAAAATGTAACGCTTCTCGCCGTCAGCATAGTGCAGCAAAGCAATCCGCGCGGTACGGTTAGGATCGTATTCGATATGCGCCACTTTAGCGGGGATACCGTCCTTGTCGTGGCGACGGAAATCTATCAAGCGATATTGGCGTTTGTGCCCACCACCGCGACGTCGTGAAGTCACACGCCCCAGATTGTTACGTCCCCCAGTCTTGTGCAAAGGACGCAACAGGGACTTTTCCGGGTGGTCGCGGGTGATTTCATTGAAATCAGCCACCGACGCGCCACGACGACCCGGGGTTGTCGGTTTATATTTACGAATTCCCATTAGTTATCTCCCCTTAGGCCTGTTGTCCGAAAACGTCAATGGAGCCTTCCTTCAAGGTCACGATGGCTCGCTTGGTGTCTTTACGCTTGCCCCAACCAGTACGGGTACGCACGCGCTTCCCCTCGCGGTTTTGGGTATTTACCGAGGCTACCTTGACCTTGAAAATGGCTTCAATAGCCCGCTTAATTTCGGTCTTGTTCGATCGGGAATCCACCAGGAAGGTGTACTGCCCGTGGTCAATCAAGTTGTACGATTTCTCGCTTACAACGGGTTTCAAAATAATGTCGCGAGGATCTTTTTCTGACAGTAAGCTCACTTGTCTTCCCCTTTCTGCAAGAAGGAATCGAGGGCAGAAGCGGAAAACACCACATCGTCATTAGCCAACACATCGTAGGTATTGAGTTCCCCCACGAACAGGACATGATGTTCCGCCAGATTATTTACACTCAGCGCCACTACGTCGTCAACCTGCGGGGTCAACACAATCAGCGCGCGACGATCAGCCACTGCGTTTTGCAAAGCGGCTTTCGCTGCCTTCGTAGAAGGCGCGTCCTTGACCCCGAAATCGCTCAGGACATGGACTCGATTCGCCCGAGCTCGATCCGAAAGCGCCTGGCGCAAGGCGGCGGCCTTCATTTTCTTCGGAGTTTTCTGAGTGTAGTCACGAGGCTGTGGGCCGTGAACGATACCACCACCAGTGAACTGGGGGGCGCGAATCGAACCCTGACGAGCCCGACCGGTGCCTTTTTGCCGGTACGGCTTCTTACCACCACCGGACACATCCCCACGGGTCTTAGTCGCGTGAGTACCCTGACGAGCCGCCGCCAACTGTGCATTTACCACCTGGTGCAGCAAGGGCACGTTCAGCTCCAGGTCGAAAACCTCGCCGGGAAGCTCCACAGTGCCAGTTTTCTTGCCGGCTCCGTCCAAAACATCAATACTGCGGGTTTCAGTCATTGTTAGTCTCCCTTCACAGCCGAGCGAATCATCACAATACCGCCCTTGGGACCGGGGATAGCGCCAGCAATGACGACCAATCCTTTATCCGCGTCGATGGCCTGAACTTTAAGGTTCATGATGGTGCGGCGCTCCCCGCCCATCCGACCGGCCATATTCAAACCACGGAAAACCCGACCCGGCGTAGCGCAAGCCCCAATTGAACCAGGCTTACGGTGGTTGCGGTGGGCACCATGTGAAGAGGAAACCCCCTGGAAGCCGTGGCGCTTCATAACCCCGGCAAAACCCTTACCTTTAGTATTGCCGGTAACGTCCACCAAAGCACCCGTCTCGAATAAATCGGCACCGAGTTCTTGGCCAAGTTCATAGCTACCCGCATCGGTGGTGCGCACTTCCGCGAGATGACGACGCGGAGTCACCCCAGACTTGGCGAAGTGTCCGGCCATAGGCTTGGTGACCTTGCGTTCATCCAATTGGCCAAACCCCAACTGCAAAGCCGTGTAACCATCGCGTTCCGGGGTGCGAATGTCCGTTACTACGTTCTTTTCAACTTCGACCACAGTTACGGGGACAAGCTTACCTTCCTCGTCCCAAACCTGGGTCATTCCTAGCTTACGCCCGAGTAAAGCCTTTACCGGGGCCTGTGTTCCAGTAGTCATCGCGGCCCTCCCTACAGCTTAATCTCGATTTTCACGTCCGCCGGCAGCTCGAGATGCATCAACGAGTCCACCGCATTGGGCGTGGGGTCAATAATGTCAATCAGCCGTTTGTGCGTACGCACCTCGAATTGCTCGCGGCTGTCCTTGTACTTGTGCGGCGACCGAACTACAACGTAAACGTTCTTTTCGGTCGGCAGAGGCACGGGTCCGACTACGGTAGCGCCAGCACTGGTTACCGTTTCGACGATTTTCTTCGCCGAAGAGTCGATGACATCGTGATCATACGACTTCAGCCGGATGCGGATTTTTTGTCCCGCCATTGGCTTCCAACCTTTCCTTTACCTGGTTCTTCACCGATACACGCTTCCGGGCGTGTCGCATGGATTCTCACGCTCCAGCCGGTGCTTGCATCGTTGGATTTCCATTCCCGAAGGGGATTCCCTTGGGAGTTCGGTGCTCTCGGGAGGCCGAAATAGCCTCAAGACGCACCGAGGATTCAGCTTACGCTAGAAAACCCAGGTTTAGCAAATTCACTCTGCGGCACTACGCCGAAGAAATAAGCCGTCACATCCACAGATAAAAAAACCAGCACAGATTTCAAACCGTGGGCGCTGCAAGCTGGCACCTCATGAAACGGAAACCAACGCAACCAGCGGCTAAACCGGCCCTGAAAAACGATCTTGAAGACGGCGCCACGCAAGTTTAAAACCCTGCACCCACACCGTATCCGTTACGTTATGCGCCAACCACGAATTAATCCCCATCACCGAGAAAGTCAAACGTTCCGTCCAGTTACCCGAACGCCAATCCTGAGACACCCAAGAAATCCGTTTTAGCCGCACCGCCGAAAACACCCGAGTATATTGCAACATCGCCTCGACCCCATGACGAATCCCTTGCCCGGTTTCCTCACGACCCTGAATCGGAGCTCGCCATGCCCCCCACAAAGACATGTAAGAATCATTAACCGAAACCGTGGAAACTGCGGAATTCTCAATGAAATTCGAGACAAACTCCATGTCTTGGGTAAACAGATATGCGGCGTTAACCAGCCGAGAACTCTCCATGTAACGAACCACGTCAGTGACATCCTCAAAAGACACAATCGCAACCAGCGGACCGTAAAACTCTTCGGTGAGCAATTCGGGAACCGCCTTGACATCCGTAACAATGGTGGGCTCGAAAAAGGTTTCGGAAACCTCCGGGCGAGCATGTGAACCCACCAAGATACGTCCCCCGTGTTCCGTCAAGAACCTCACAGCCCTTTGGCTGCGCTCCACACGCTGCGGATTGAGCATAGCTCCCACCGTGGCATTCCTATCGGCGTAAGTACCCACCCGCAGCTGGTCACGGGTGTATTGGGTAACCAGCTCCTCGAAGGACTCTTTGACCTGTTCCTGGACGAAAATTACTTCTAACCCCGAAAGAGATTGACCAGCATTACGGAACGCCGAACGAGCACAGGCTTTGGCGGCCTCCCACAAGCGAGCATCCTCTAAAATAATGGCGATATTCTTGAAAGAACCGAAAGAAGACATCGGCACCGAAAAGTAACCGCATTGACGCGCGACCTGGCTGCAAGTATCACTGGAAGCCGCAATAGAAACATAGTCCAGACCAGGAATAATCTTTATCCCCAAATCCACGGTGGGGGAAACCACAATACGCCAAGCATCAGCGGGTAAACCAGAGCTAACCAAGATGCCCTTCATCATCAGGGCTCCCAAGGCGGCTTGCGGGGTGACAAAGTTAACCACGGGGTTTCCCGTCATCAGCGCGTTTAATATGTCCCCCACCATTGAAAGCTGGAAATCGGAAGAAGAAAAGAAGCCCACCACCCCCAAGGGGCGGTGCATCACCCGATAGAACGAGAACGGAACTTGCCCACGTCCCCGACGCGGAGCAGCCACGTGCTTCAAAGCGCGTTTCATAGAACGCACCTGGGTAAGGATATCGAGGTACTCTTCGCCGGCATCAATCCAGGACTTGCCGCTGAGCAGCTGCGACAACGCCACAATGGGATTACGATAGCGCACCATCTGACGCAAAAAACGATACAAAATCCGGGAGCGGGAAAATCCTCCGACTCTAGACCAGGATTCCGCCATCACTCGGGCGTGAACCAGCGAATTTACCGCGTCGTCCAGGGTGGAAACCCGAATCTCGCCAATCTTTTCCCACTTCTGGATATTCCTGACCACAGCGATTTCACCGTGTTCAGAGGCAGCGGCAGCGAACAGTGAATCCAGGAACTTTTTGTCCAGTCCCATTGGCAAGTCCATTATGCCTCCTTTCTACGGTTGGCGGGCATTGCGGTTGGTTTTATCCTATGTTGGCTGAGATATCGTCTGAGTTATCAAGTCTAATGGTGGCGAGCACGGAGCAATCCAAGATTTGCGTCACAGTTTTCACGCTGGTTTTTATATCGGCCCGTGTATCCACGACCCGATGGATCTTCGCAAGCTGCGGAACAGATAAGCCAGAGGGGTGTCGGAAAATAACACCGAAATCCGCACCGAAAATTTGGTGCTAAACTCGGCGAATCTTTCAATAGGATTCCCCGGTTTGAGGTCATCAGGAATCCAAGTTCGCCCCCGCTGACGGGTAGCCGACTGGAGCCGTGAATACTGCGTAATTGACTCGACCCCGTGGCGGATACCACTTCCAGTGTCTTTCACGCCCTGGATGGGAGCCCGCCACGCAGAGTACAAAGACATATAGGCGTCGTTCACCACCAAAGCCGCTGAATCCACCGCATCCATGAAATTGCGCATTGTCTCTTGAGAGCGAGTAAACAGGTAGGCGAGATAGGCATGTCGAGACTTACCAATGTGTCGGGACACTTCGCTGAGCTCCGAGAAGGGCACCAAACATATGACCGGACCGTTAAGCTCCTTGCCGTACATTTTCGCTTCCCGGGGTACATCGGCAAGAATAGTCGGCTCAAAAAAGCCTTCTCCCAAGTCCTGACGACGTTTGCCCCCACAGATTAGCTGCGCTCCCATAGCCACGGCATCATCGATGTATTCCTGGAGGGTTTCGGCGCGTTTGGCATTCAGCAAGGAACCCACAGTGGTGTCATTAGAAGACAGCGAACCGACAACTACTTGTTTCTCGACATATTCTTTGAGGCCTTTTTGGAAGTCATCATAGATAGTATCTTGGACGAAAACTACCTCTAGAGCGGTTACTGCCTGACCGGCCGATTGGAATCCCGCCCTAGCAATTCCTCGGATAGCTCGGTTGAAATTCGCATCTTCGCAGACAACTCCGGTATTCAGTAACTGCAAGAAACCTTTAAACGGCACCCCCGCCTCCTGAGCGCTACGCGCCACGCGCCGCCCTAAACGTTGCGAACCCAACACCACCACCATGTCCAGACCCGGAACGATCGAGCGGCCTGGCCCAGAAGTAGTGGCAGGAATAATCTTCCACAAGCCGTAAGGCATTCCGGCATCCACCAGCATGGCATGAAGCAAAACCGCTCCGAGAGCCGCCTGGGGGGTGACAAAGTTGATTACCGCGTTGCCAGCCACCAGGGCTTGTAGAACGTCGCACAGGGAAGACATCGGCCATTCCGGCGAAGTGTACATGCCGATAGCACCGACCGGACGATAGTTAACCCGCCATTTAGAGAAAGGCAGCGAGCCGCGTCCCCGCCGTCTTTTACTAAGCCTTTGGGACAGGGTCTTGGCGCTGCGGGTGGTAGCGAGTAAATCCAAGAACTCTTCATTGGCATCGTTTTTGGATTTTCCGCTGAGCATCTGGCTCATGGCCACAATTTCTTCCTGGAATCTCCACAGGGAATGACGGAACCGTGACATTACTTGGGTGCGACCGTATCCCTGCAATTCTTGCCACACCACTTGCGCGGCCTGAACCGAAAGCAAAGAATCTTTCACATCATCTTCGGTGGCGGTAGCGACGCGAGTCAACAGCCGACTGGACTCTACGTCCACCACGTCTTTACGGGGGCCGTGCATCCAGGATAAAAATTCCGACAGAGTAGCGAAAAATTGGTCGTCCAATACTTCGGATTGCATAATCCCCCCCCTTCGGTAAATGCTCAGCTGTACCATACTACTCTGTAATTACTTCGTCTCCATCATTTGAAAAGTTAACATCCGGAAAGAATTCTCAGACTATTTTCAGCAATAAAAAATAAATAACGCTCCCACCTGTAAAAACGGTGAGAGCCAAGGCATATAGAGGGGGCGGATGCAAACGCACCCGCCCCCTCTATAGCATCGAAAATTACTCGATAATCTTGGTTACCTTACCGGAACCAACGGTACGGCCACCTTCGCGAATAGCGAAGCCGAGGCCTTCTTCCATAGCGATAGGCTGAATCAGCTCCACGCTGATTTCAGTGGTATCGCCAGGCATAACCATCTCGGTGCCTTCCGGCAACTTGATAACGCCGGTAACGTCGGTGGTGCGGAAGAAGAACTGCGGGCGGTAGCCATCGTAGAAGGACTTGTGGCGTCCACCTTCTTCCTTCTTCAAGATGTAGACCTTGCCCTCGAACTTGGTGTGCGGGGTCACGGAACCGGGAACACACACAACCTGGCCACGCTCTACGTCTTCACGCTTGGTACCACGCAGCAACAGACCACAGTTCTCGCCGGCGTAGGCTTCGTCCATGGACTTGTGGAACATTTCAATACCGGTAACGGTGGTCTTCTGGGTATCGCGGATACCCACGATTTCCACTTCAGAGTTCAACGGCAGCTTGCCGCGCTCCACACGACCGGTAACCACGGTACCACGACCGGTGATGGTGAATACGTCTTCGATAGGCATCAAGAACGGCTTGTCCAAGTCACGCTCGGGGGTGGGAATGTAAGTGTCCACCGCGTCCATGAGCTCTTCAATCTTTTTGGTCCACTCGGGGTCGCCTTCCAGCGCCTTCAAAGCGGAAACGTGAACAATCGGGCAATCGCGATCAAAGCCCTGCTTTTCGAGGTCGTCACGAATCTCGTCCTCGACGATTTCCAGCATATCCTCGTCAACATCGGGGGAATCGCACTTGTTCAACGCTACCAAGATAGAGGGTACCCCAACCTGCTTCGCCAACAGGATGTGCTCCTTCGTCTGAGCCATCGGGCCGTCGGTGGCAGCTACCACGAGGATAGCACCGTCCATCTGCGCTGCGCCGGTAATCATGTTCTTGATGTAGTCGGCGTGCCCGGGAGCGTCCACGTGAGCGTAGTGACGGCTGGGGGTTTCGTATTCAACGTGAGATACGTTGATGGTGATGCCGCGCTGACGTTCCTCCGGAGCGTTATCCACCTGATCGAAGGGGGTGAACTTGTTTGCGGGCAAATCGGGGTACTTTTCCGCCAGTACCTTAGTGATAGCAGCGGTCAAAGTAGTCTTGCCGTGGTCAACGTGACCGATGGTGCCGACGTTTACGTGCGGCTTGTCGTGAGTATAAGTGCCTTGTGCCACTTCTTTTCTTCCTCCTGGATTTTAGGTAGTTTGCTCCAACTAATAAGCAACAAAAGATTACCACTTACTAGCGGAATTTCCTACTTGGGTTGGGTTATTTCTGCGTACTATGGGGTGTCACCTGGGCTCTCAAGGACTTGAGAGCCCCCGGTTTCAACCCGTTGTTACCTAGGCGCCGCGATTTTCAGAAACGATTTTCTCGGAAATCGACTTTGGAACCTCAGCATAGGAATCGAACTGCATGGTGAACATCGCGCGTCCCTGCGTCTTGGAACGCAAGTCGCCAATGTAACCAAACATCTCCGATAGGGGCACCTTGGCGCGAACAACCTTCACGCCTTGTGCGTCGGTCATAGAAGCAATATTACCGCGCCTCGAGTTCAGGTCGCCAATGACGTCGCCCATGTACTCTTCGGGGGTACGCACCTCTACATCCATAATCGGTTCCAAAATCACCGGACCGGCTTTCTTGGCACCTTCTTTGAAGACCATGTTCCCGGCAATCTTGAAGGCCATTTCCGAGGAGTCCACGTCGTGATAGGCGCCGTCCTCAAGGGTGGCTTTCAAATCCACCAAGGGGAACCCGGCTAGCACCCCAGAAGCCATAGCCTCTTGGATACCCGCGTCCACACTCGGAATGTACTCGCGCGGAATGCGACCACCGGTAACTTTGTCTTCGAAGAGATAGGTTTTGCCTTCGGCCTTTTCCTCTTCGGACAAGGGCTCGAAGGTAACCTGAACCTTGGCGAACTGACCCGAACCACCGGTCTGCTTCTTGTGAGTGTATTCGACCTTTTCTACCTTCTTGGTGATGGTTTCGCGGTAGGCCACCATCGGGGCACCCACATTAGCCTCGACCTTGAACTCGCGGCGCATCCGGTCGACCAGCACGTCGAGGTGCAGTTCGCCCATCCCGCCGATAACAGTCTGGCCAGTTTCATCGTCAAGTTTAACGGTAAAGGTCGGATCCTCTTCCGCCAGTTTCTGGATAGCAATACCCAGTTTCTCTTGATCAGCCTTAGACTTCGGCTCGATAGCCACGTGAATCACCGGATCAGGGAAGGTCATGGATTCCAAAACCACCGGCTTATCAATTGCGCACAGCGTGTCACCTGTAGTGGTCTCCTTCAATCCCACAAAAGCGTAAATATGACCGGCGTGAGCCACGTCCACAGCATTTTCGTGGTTAGAGTGCATCTGGAACAGTTTACCCACGCGTTCCTTCTTGCCCTTGGTAGAGTTCAACACCTGGGTTCCCTGTTCGGCTTTACCGGAGTAGACCCGAACATAGGTTAGCTTGCCATAGAAAGGATGCACCGCAATCTTGAAGGCCAAGGCGGCAAAAGGTTCATTCTCGTCAGGTTTACGAGTCTCAGTTTCGCCATCTTCCTCGTGACCGGGACGGAACCCATTAACCGCACCAATATCCAAAGGTGTGGGCAAGAAATCGATGACCCCATCCAGAACCGGTTGAATCCCTTTATTCTTGAAGGCCGAACCGGCATAGACCGGGTAAATCTCGGAATTGATAGTGCGCTGACGAATCCCCGCCTTAATCTGGTCGAGGGTCAACTGGTCGTTTTCGATATAGGCATCCATCAGCTCTTCGCTGGCTTCGGCTGCTTCTTCCGTCGCTTTCACCAGGTATTCAGCGGCCTTAGCTTTGTATTCCTCGGGAATATCCTTGTATTCCAACACAGAACCCTTGGTTTCCTTGCCATCAGCGTCTTTTTCCGGGAAGTAAATCGCCTTTTGCTGCAAGACATCAACCACGCCGATAAAGTCGGATTCCGCCCCCATCGGGAAGGTGATAACAACCGGCTTGGCGCCCAAGCGATCAACGATGGTTTTGACGGAAAAGTCGAAGTCCGCGCCGAGCTTGTCCATCTTATTCACCAGGCAGATACGCGGCACATTGTACTTGTCGGCCTGACGCCACACGGTTTCGGACTGTGGTTCCACGCCTTCCTTGCCGTCAAATACCGCCACGGCACCGTCAAGGACGCGCAAGGAGCGCTCTACCTCGACAGTGAAGTCCACGTGGCCGGGGGTGTCAATAATGTTGATTTGGTTGTCTTTCCAAAAGCAGGTGGTGGCAGCCGAAGTAATCGTGATGCCACGTTCCTGTTCCTGTTCCATCCAGTCCATGGTGGAAGCCCCATCGTGGGTTTCCCCAATCTTGTAGTTGATACCGGTATAGAACAAAATACGTTCCGTACAGGTGGTTTTGCCGGCATCGATGTGAGCCATGATACCGATGTTACGAACCCTATTCAGGTCGGTTAGCACGTCAAGTGCCACTAGCGTTGTCCCTTCGTTAGTCTCTAAATATTCGTTTCGGTTCCGCCGCAAAAAGTTTGCAGCTTACCGTGCTACTACCAGCGGTAGTGGGCAAAAGCCCGGTTGGCTTCGGCCATCTTGTGTACATCTTCACGGCGCTTTACCGCTGCCCCCAGACCGTTGGAGGCATCTAAGATTTCGTTCATGAGTCGCTCGGTCATGGATTTTTCGCGGCGTTGCCGTGAAAAATCCACGAGCCAACGCAAAGCTAGCGTGGTGGCCCGTCCGGCTTTCACTTCCACGGGCACCTGGTAGGTTGCCCCACCCACACGGCGGGAGCGAACCTCAAGGTGGGGGCGAATATTTTCCATGGCGCGCTTCAAAACCTGAATGGGATCTTGCTCGGTTTTCCGAGCCACGCCTTCCAAAGCTCCGTAAACAATTTTTTGGGCAATGGACTTCTTGCCGTCCAAAAGCACGCGGTTAACCAGTTGTGTAACCAACGGGGAATTGTAAACCGGGTCAGCAATCAGCGGGC
Source organism: Mobiluncus mulieris ATCC 35243 (assembly GCF_000160615.1). GTDB lineage: Bacteria > Actinomycetota > Actinomycetes > Actinomycetales > Actinomycetaceae > Mobiluncus > Mobiluncus mulieris. Next base: position 521,668 of record NZ_GG668519.1, read on the forward strand.
GCTTGGGCGCCGGACCTTTACGTGGCATTACTTCTTCTCCTTCTTTGCACCGTACTTGGAACGTCCCTGCTTGCGGTCACGCACCCCCTGGGTGTCGAGTGCCCCGCGCACAATGTGGTAGCGCACCCCCGGCAAGTCTTTCACACGCCCGCCGCGCACCAGCACGATGGAGTGTTCCTGCAGGTTATGCCCCACCCCGGGGATATAAGCGGATACTTCAATGCCCGAGGACAACCGCACACGAGCCACTTTACGCAGCGCCGAGTTAGGTTTTTTCGGGGTAGTGGTGTACACGCGGGTACACACGCCACGACGCTGGGGAGACCCCACCAAGGCCGGGGTCTTCGACTTGGAGCGCTTCGTGGAACGTCCCTTGTGGACGAGCTGTTCAATAGTTGGCACAGTTACTCCGTTTCTTGCAATCTGTTAATTGGGATTTCTGGCTTCCAATCCCCCAGTGGGCACACGACATCGTCTGGGGGCCGGCCCGCCTTCCGTCCGCGTGAAACGGCTGAGGTTGCGTCCGGAACTCCAAACGATAGGAGCCCGCTGTCCTCTCGGGTTTCTCCGAAAGGCTCTGGGTGACTAAAAACAGACACCAAACGGAGATTCTAGCAAAATTCCCTATCGGCTGGCAATTTCGTTTCAATTGCCGCTTCATGAGGTGCCAGCCCAGTACTATGATTAACACATGATTATACCCCAACAATCATCAAAGAATTCCGGCTTGTGGCAACAGGCCACGCTCCTCCCTATCGCCCTGGTGGCGATTGAGATTCTGGTCATTAATGGAGGCATGATTCTGGATATGACCACCAGTGGCACCAGTGATGCGACCCGGGTACTTTTGATGGATTCCCCGCACTGGTTATTGCTCACCGGCTTGGTTTTAGGAGCCTCGGAAATCCTCGCCTATCGGTTCTTGGTAAAACGATTCGCCAAACGCCCGGTCACAGAATTGGGCGCTACCGGTTGTATTAAGGAAACCGCGCTGGGAATTTTGGTGGGATCCGTGCTGGTCAGTCTGCCGATGCTGATACTTTGGGCGCGAGGATTTTGGCGTTTTAACTCTTTTGCCATTAACTCCGGGATTCTCAAAGGCATTGGAATCGGGTTGATAGCCTGTGTTTTCGAAGAGCTCCTCATGCGCGGAGTCTTCCTGAGGCTACTGGAACAAAAGTGGGGAGCCCCCGGAGCACTGGTTGTCACCAGCCTGGTATTTGGGGCTATGCACCTGAGTAATCCCGGCGTTACCTGGCTGGGAGCCTTGACTATCGGTGTCGAAGCCGGGTTCCTACTGGGGACAGCCTACCTGTGGAAACGCCGCCTGTGGTTCCCCATCGGCCTGCACTTTGGGTGGAACGCCATGCAAGCGGCATTTTGGGGTGTCAACGTGTCGGGAACCGGGAAACAAAGCGGGCTACTGGACGGGACACTCCACGGCCCAACTTGGTTAACCGGAGGCAGCGTCGGGATTGAGGGTTCACTGCTAACAGCCGTGATTGGACTGCTTGCAGCCGGGGTGATTTGGAAACTCACGCCACGCGAAGCGCCCGAAATGGCACCTCATGAAACCAAAACCCCCACCGACGAAGTACCCAACACAGGCGAAACCCCCGCCATTACCGCAAGTGAACCCGGCAGACAAACCCAACGCGACTAGAGCAGCCTTGCCGCCCCCGCATCCAGATAAACCCGCACATCCGGGTGGTTTTGCAACACACTCGCGGGGCAATCCGGGCTGACCGGACCGTGAATCATGTCATAGACCGCCTGAGCTTTGTTCTCGCCCATGGCAATCAAACCGATAGCACGCGCCTCCATAATCGTGCCCAAACCCTGAGTGATGCACTGTGTGGGAACCTGGCTCTGGTCACCCCCGAAAAACCGCGCATTATCCGCAATCGTCTGGGGTGCCAAATCCGCCACATGGGTACGGGAATCCAAGGGCGTGCCCGGCTCATTGAAAGCAATGTGTCCATCAGAACCAATCCCCAGGATCTGGAAGTCCACTCCCCCCGCAGCTTTGATATCCAGATCATAGGCCGCCGCAGCATCATCGAGGGTAGCGATACCTGGGTCACCCACCAGATGTGGATTCGGCACCGCCACATTAGCCGAATTCAAGTCCGTGAGCGCCACCAGGTTTTCCTCGATAAAAGTCCGATAGCTCTGTTCGTGACCGACCGGCAACCCCACATATTCATCGAGTTGGAAAGTCCTCACATTCTTCAGGCTAACCGCCCCGATTTCCACCAGGCGACCCAGCACCCGATAAACCTCTAAGGGGGAAGAACCCGTAGCGGTTCCAAGCACTCCATTGGGCTTGTCGCGGAAAACCGCCGCGACACAAGCCGCAAAATCACGCGCCAATTCCTCGGGGGATTCATAAACTGTATATGGCATCATTGCTGGTAAATCTCCTTTAGCTAGTTGGGTTTCACATCTTAGTGCATGCGGTTGAAAGCGGAATTTTCAACCAGTTGCTCCAAACCATCATGAATGATTTGTGCGCGCTGTGGTCCGACCCCATCAATTTCTTGAAGTTCCTCGGTAGAGACCTCCAGCAGTTCCGACAGGGTGCCCCAGCGGCGCGAAATCGCTTCGACGATATGCGCCGGCAGACGGGGAATACGCGCCAACATTCGCAGCCCGCGCGGCAGCAAAGGAGTCTCGAGAATCTCCGAGCCAGCACCGGAAACCCCGATTATGCGCGCCACCAAACCCAAGTCGAGCAGTTCCGCGTCGTCCAATCCCCCCAGGCGATCCACGACTTTTTCCTCCGAAAAACCCTGCGGGATATAGTCGCGAATCAGCAGGGAACGGTTCACCGCAAAACCACGCATCAACTCGGATTGCTGCATTTTGAGCAAGCGACCGTATTCACCGAGCTGAATCAATTGGTCGGAAACTTCGTGACCCACCCGGCGCACCATTTCCTGGCGTTGTACCACCAGGGACACGTCACGTGCCGTCACCATATCGTCAATTTCAAGGGCAGTTAAGGATTCGGAAACCTCGTCAAGACGGTTGCGATATTTCTCTAAGGTAGCAATAGCCAAACTAGTTCGCGACAGCAACGTTTCGGGGTCATCCAAAACATAGCGCCTATTGTCCAGATACAGCGAAATCGCTCGCAGAGAATGCGAAACAGCAATTACCGGGTTCCCAGTTTGCACCGCCACCCGGTGAGCAGTACGGTGGCGCATCCCGGATTCCGTAGTGGGAATGGAAGGGTCGGGCAGCAGCTGGACATTAGCCCGACGAATCCGCCACCGTTCCGGGTCAATAATCACAGCTCCGTCCATTTTGCACAGTTCGCGCAACCTGGTAGCGGAAAACTCGACATCGATTTCAAAGCCATCTGAACACATCCGCTTGATGTGGTCTTCGTATCCCAACACAACCAGTGCCCCCGCCGAGGCTTTGATAACCCGGTCTAACCCGTCGCGCAGCTCCGTCCCGGGAGCCAACATAGTAATAACTTCCCGGAATCTTTGCGCGTCACTCATGGTTTTATCCTAATAGTTATCCAGCGGTTTTGGCAGGGTTTTCACCGGAGTTTTCCGTCTGGGCAGAGGGCGGGGGCGGATCTTGGAGCGCCAACACGGTTTCGGGGTCAACCGCCACCCCATCCCAAATTGCTTGGCTGCGATAGGTTCCCGCCCGCGCCACTTGTGTAGCGGGACTGCAATCCGAGTTGTGCACCATCCCATCCCAGTTCAGGGTCTGTTTCCAGCTTTTCCCGCCAGCCAGTAAAAGCTGCTTGGTGGCAGTCTTTTCCGGTTGACAGCTGGTGGAGTTATAAACAATTTGGTTTCCGGAAACGATTTGTACCCCAGATTTTCGGGGGTCAATCACGACGGTGCAAGGCGTTTTGCTGGCATTTTGAATCTCGAAGGCCATTTTCTCGCCCGTCCCCACATACACCAGGGGCGCGCCGGGAGTAAGGGCAATTTTCAGGTTTGACGCCGCGCAGGGTTTGGGCGGCTCGAAGGTGCGTTCTTCCATGCGAATCTGGTAGGCCCTGTCTTCAGCGGCCTGGTTTTTTTGCCAACGCTCAAGGGCAGCCACGCTGGAGCGAATTACCATCACAATTGCGATGATAACCACCACCACCAACGCCAAAATCATCAGAGCAATAATCCGATTGCGTCGAATTTGAGCGGGGGTGTATTTGCGACGCACCGCAGGTTTCGCGCCAGGTTTCGCGCCAGGTTTCGCGCCAGGTTTCGCACCCGAAGGCCGGCGCGAGGAGGAACCCGAGGGCTTCGCTGAGGAGGTTTTTTTAGACACCACTTTTCAAAGTTTAGGCGCGAGCGCGGTTTTTCTCCGGTTCCACGCCGTGCTTTGCTAGAATCGTCCGTAGACAAAGGAGTGTGCTATGCCATCACATGACAACCCCAAGACTCGACGTTTCCCATTTGTTCCCAACGCGCGCCAGCAATCCGTTACTTTGTTTGGCACCTTGGTGGTTTTTCTGTGGTACGCCATCCCGGATTTCATAACTGAAAAAAAGGCGCGCTTTTTCACCCGCCTAGCGGCTCTGGGCGGTCTCGCGGGAGTATTTGCTGCGATAACAAAGAATACCGTCAACGAAGTGCGCCGTGACTTCACTATGGAAAGCCCAGACGAGGAAGCCTGGGAAATGAATTCGAATACGGTGCAGCTAACGCGCGAGAACTTGAATGTGCCGATGCTGGTGCTGCTGTTCAGCTTCGGGGGTGCTATCATCACGGGTTCTATTTGGATAGAAACTTGGCTGTTTCGGCGCGGGGAGCGTCGGCGACGCGAGGGGGTGCGTTTCGCCCACACTCGTCAAGCGATTCCCCTCGGGTTGCTTTTCGGCGCGGTTAATCTTCTCGACGACTCCGCTAGTAGACAGGTTTCATGAGGCGCCACTCCGGGTTTCACTCTTAGGCGGGGGCTCGAACCATCCCGGATGGGGGTGGGGACTTGGGATCATTAGGATTTATAGTGCAGATTTTCTCGACCAAGATTCCGGTTATAACCATCAACACCGCGCCCCCCAGCGCCATGATTTTCGCGCCCAACAGTGCCTCCAAGGCTTCATTGGTCAAGTGGAGCAGCAAATTTACCGTTTGGCCGCCGAAAAATCCTCCCAATATGGCTCCGACATGGGATAAAGCTAAAGCCAGAGCCGCGACTCGTGAAGCGCCAACCGCCGTAATCCACGTCTTCTTACGAGACTTAAACCGTTTAACGTGCCACCCCAACCACCCGGCGAACCCGCAGATAACCACGCTAGCCAACCCGAAATCGTAGCCGCCGACAGGCAGGCTCAGCCCCCGGTTCAGCATCCCCCCGAAAACCGCCGCTGTCACCACCCCCACGCCGAGGGCGAGACCCAGTAACACCAGCGGACGTGAGTGCATCAGCGTGCCTCGTGTTTACGTACGCGCTGCCAATCCGGGGTGACGGGGGTGCTGGGGGCGGTACCGGGTTCATGAGGTGCTGGCGCAGATGCACCCGTTTCTTGAATCGAACCGGGGGGAGAATAAATGTCCCCGGCCACATCGTCCACAACCCGCTGGGCGGCGGGTGTCCCCAAAGCGGCCCGCCACGACGGTAAGCCAAAGTCAGCGGCTTCGCTGGGGGGCGGGCCGGCGGGAGTCCCCAAAACACTGGCCGTCTCGGTAGCAGCCTCAGGTGAAGCTGGAGCCACAGCAGTCTTGCCGGGTTCTTCCGGATGGGGTTCGCGGGAATCAGCACGGGGGGTGTCTAGCCAGTCGAGCCACAGATTCACAATCCCCTCGCGGTCCTGGGCGGCGGCTAATTCTGCTACGGGTTGTCCCTCCAGGCGAGCTGTCGCATCCAGCTCCAGCCACGGCACCAACACAAAGGCACGCGAGGCAGCACGCGGATGCGGCAAGGTCAAACTGGGGTGGTCTGATTCCAATCCTTCTACCGCGATAATGTCGATATCCAAGGTGCGTGCTGCCCACCGCGAGGGACGCTTCCGGTGGTGGTTTTGTTCCAAGTGCTGCGCCAAATCCAACAGCTCGGCGGCGGAAAGCCGGGACACCACCCGCACCACCGCATTGTAGTAATCCGGTTGCGGAGCCTGGTTCTTAGCCAGCACGGGACGGGTGCGTGCTAGAGGCGAGACTTGGACTTCTAAGAACTCGGGGACACTTTGTAAATCAGCTACGACTTCCCGCAAGGTTCGCACCGGATCCCCCAGATTCGCCCCCAAGGCTAAGACCGCTACTCGGGGTTTATTCGGGCGAACTGTCAAATCCGCTGGTAGCAAAGTCGCCTCATTTTCAAAGTCTTCGCGGGTGCGGTGGATACAGATGGAAACGTCTTGAAATTCAACATCCAAAGGAGCATGTGGCTTATGCACAGTGACATCAACGGCCAAAATTTGTTCGTCTTCAAGGATGCGCATTGCGATATTATCAGCCAGGCGTTCAATCAAAGCCCGGCTTTTACCGCCAAGCACGGCCTGGACTTTCGTGGCTACCTCGGAGTAATCCACCGTCAGAGCCAAATCATCGACTCGGGCGGCGGGACGGGAGTCGAACCACAGGGACACATCCACCAGAAAATCTTGGGGCTGGTGGTGTTCAAAATCCAATACGCCGTGAATTGCCAGGGTGTGAATCCCTCGCAACGTGATGCAATCTCCCGTAAGCGGATGTGCCTGGTGTTGTTGCTTAGTCACGCTCAGCCTCCTGAACCCTTGAAACACACTGCAGTAATACAGCGGTAATCCTAGTTTTGGACTGGGAATTCACGGCATTCCGACATTTTTCGCAAGGCACGAATCCCCATCGCTATCGTTTCCACCTGGTGTACCCGCACTGCCCACACGCCTTTGAGGGCGCAATATAAGGATAGCAGCGCCGTGACTTCGTCACGAGGGTGGCGACCCGGGATACTGGTTTCGAATCCCGCCAGGAAACGTTTACGCGAAACTCCCACCAAAACCGGAAAGCCCTGCGCCAAAAAAGCCTCCAGATTTGCCAAAATATTCCAGTCTTGATCGCCTTGTTTGGAAAATCCGAAACCGGGATCGAGGATGACCCGACCAAGGTCTATGTCGCCGCGCTGGCGCATCACTGCGACGCGTTCCTGAACCTCTTGGAGTACTTCCCGGTGAGGATTGTCGTAAATTGCCATCCGGTTGGCATCCTTGAGGTGGCCACGCCAATGCTGACATATATAGCTGAGCTGCGGATGTTGCGCTTGCAGGGCTGCCACGGTGTCGAACATGTCCGGATCCGTCAGTCCCCCGCTAACATCATTGATGATGAGCGCTCCCGCTGCAGCGGCAGCGCGGGCAGTTTCGGCGTGTCTAGTGTCGCATGAAATCAGGGCACCGTTGGCGGCCAAGGCTTCGATTACTGGTACCACCCGTGCGGTTTCTTCCTGGGGGGAAACCGGGTCATTTCCGGGGGCAGTGGATTCTCCACCCACGTCGATTAGGTCAGCTCCGGCGGCCAACAGTTCCTGGCCATGAGCTACGGCGGCATCCGTGTCGAGCCATTTCCCCCCGTCGGAGAAAGAATTCGGGGTCACGTTCAGTACCCCCATAACCAGGGTTTTCCCGGGTCGCAGATATTCTGGGGTCACTTGCTTGACAGTGTGGTCAGGGTTCATGAGGTGCCGGCCTAATCTCGAGACAGAATCAAACTCATAGCTTCCGAACGGGTAACTTGGGAGCTTTGCATCACCCCGCGTACAGCCGAGGTGGTGGTTCTGGCTCCGGGTTTTTTGACCCCGCGTACCGTCATGCACATGTGTTCGGCCTGTAATACTACTATCACTCCCAGCGGGTCGAGCACTTCCCACAAGGCCTGCGAGATTTGCTCGGTGAGGCGTTCTTGAACCTGTAAACGGTGGGCATAACCATCCACTAGACGCGCTAGTTTAGACAACCCCGTGACTCGTTTACCCTTCGGGATATAGCCCACATGGGCGTGTCCAAAGAAGGGCAACAGGTGATGTTCACAGGTGGAGTTGAAGGGAATGTCTTTAACTAAAATCAGGTCATTGTGATCGACGGGAAACAAACGCCGCAGGTGTTCTTTGGGATCCTCACGGTAGCCTTCCAACAGTTCCGCAAATGAGCGTCCCAGTCGCGCCGGGGTTTCTATCAGGCCTTCTCGCTGGGGATCTTCACCGACGGCGGCAAGCAAATCCCGCACGGCTTGTTCCACTTTGGCAGCATCGTATTTACGTACAGTCATTGTTTAGCCTCCCCGGAAGGTGTTGTTGAGCTGGGATTACTCGGCGGTAGGGGTGGAAAATCGTGGGAATCCTGAGAGGAAGGGTTGGTGGTATAAGGTTCTTCTTCGTCGAGAATCCGGATCTCGTCAGCCGGGGGTTTCGGGGGCTGCGCTGGATTCGGAGCGTCACTCGAGATAGAACCAGTCGTAGGGGTGGAGTTTACCTCTTCCGGGTTGAAAGGCACTGTCCCCCCCAAACCAGCTTCGGCCAACGGACGGTTCGCGGCATCAAGCGCAAAGTTACCGCTGGTGGCTTCAAGGGCTTTAGCGGTTCGAATCCGTACCGCCTCGGGGATTTCTATCGGTTCACGATTCGCGGCTTCCAGCCCGGGATAGGACTGCCATGTTCCGCGTTTTGCCGACTTGGTCACGCCCGCAAAGATTTCGGCCAAGGCTTTTTCGTCCAGGGTTTCTTCTTCGAGCAGGCGCCTGGCCAATTCATCGAGAATATCGCGGTTATTTTCGATAATCCACCAGGCTTCACGGTGAGCTGCTTCCATAAGCTGCTGAATCTCTTGGTCGATAGTGGCCGCCGTGGTATCAGAGTACCCCGGCCCCCTACCATATTCCATCCCCACAAAAGGCTCATCATGGGAACTACCGTACTTCACTGTTCCCAAGCCCGCAGATAATCCCCATCTGGTAACCATTTTTCGGGCAATCTCGGTGGCTTTTTCAATATCATTAGCCGCCCCGGTGGAAGGATCACGAAACACGATTTCCTCCACCACTCGACCGCCCATGGCGTAAACCAGTTGGTCGAGCAACTGATTGCGAGTCTCGGAATAGCGATCTTCAGTGGGCATCACCATGGTGTAACCCAGCGCCCGCCCGCGCGGTAAAATTGTCACTTTAGTAACTGGATCGGAATAGTTCGAGGCTGCCGCGCAAAGAGCGTGCCCGCCCTCGTGATAGGCAGTTACCAGCTTGTCGTGGTCATTCATAATCCGGGAGTGTTTCTGGGGTCCGGCCACCACTCGATCCACAGCTTCATCGAGGTCGCTAGCATTGATTTCTTCCCGCGTGTGACGCGCTGCTAACAGTGCGGCTTCGTTCAAAACATTAGCCAAATCAGCCCCGGTGAATCCGGGAGTACGTTTCGCTAGGGCTTTCAAGTCAGTGTCTTTACTCAGGGGTTTGTTCTTGGCGTGTACTGTCAAGATAGCTTCGCGCCCCTTGATATCAGGAGCTTCCACCGCTACTTGCCGGTCAAAACGTCCCGGGCGCAGCAAGGCGGGATCAAGCACATCGGGACGGTTGGTAGCCGCAATCAGGATTACATTGGTACGCTCGTCGAAGCCGTCCATTTCCACCAATAGCTGATTGAGGGTTTGCTCGCGTTCATCATGGCCTCCCCCCATACCGGTGCCCCGGTGACGTCCTACCGCGTCGATTTCATCGACGAAAATAATCGCGGGAGCAGCATTACGGGCTTGCTCAAATAAATCCCGCACTCGAGAGGCTCCCATACCCACAAACATTTCCACGAATTCCGAGCCACTCATGGAAAAGAAGGGCACCCCAGCTTCCCCCGCTACTGCTTTAGCCAATAGGGTTTTCCCGGTGCCCGGAGGGCCATAGAGCAACACGCCTTTGGGAATTTTCGCACCCAGCTTATGGAATTTATCTGGTTCAGCCAAGAATTCTTTGATTTCTTGCAGCTCCTCTACGGCTTCATTCACCCCGGCCACATCCGCAAAAGTAACCTTGGTTTCATCCTCTTTATTAAATTTCCGTGCCCGAGATTTCCCGAATCCTAAGGAGCTAATTCCACCACTCATCCGCGAAGCGAACCAGAAGAACAGGCCGAACAATAGCAACATCGGAATCATCAGTGTCAGCATGCCCTCCCACCAAGTGGAGACCGGGTAAATCGAGTCGTAACCCTTCTGGGGGTCAGCCTTTGCTACGGCGGTGGCCACAGTTTCCGCTTGAGGTCGCACATAGGTGAACACGACTTCTTTGCCCACTACCGGGTCAGGCTTGATTCCGAACAGACCTTCCTTGGGTAGATAGCGTTTAGGACGTTTATAATCCTTGGTCAAGGTCATCGACACAGTTTGAGTGCCGTCATTAATCACGACTTTTTCCACAGTGTGGCTCGCCAACAAATCGATGCCCTCCGCAGTGGTGATGCGTTTGGGACCAGACCCGACCGAAATCATCATAATAACTGCTAGTACCGCCAGTACTACCAGCAGGGTTATCCACCCGGTGAGCCGCCTTTTTTTGGCAAGTTTTGGACTATGTTCCATTTTCCCGTTTTCTTTCGATTTACTAGACCCCCTAAGCCTATCAAGTCCGCCGGGATGAAAATAACCCTAAGTTGACACCTCTGTCTCGAGACAACTAGAGCTACTCGTAGACGTGGGGGGCTAAAAGTCCTACAAATGGCAGATTGCGGTATTTTTCCGCATAGTCCAGACCGTAGCCCACCACGAACTCGTTGGGAATATCGAAACCTACATAACGCGGACTAATGGTGGTCTTGGCTGCGTCAGGTTTGCGCAACAAAGCCGCAATGTTAAGCGAAGCGCAACCGCGACCCCGCAAGTTAGACTCTAGCCATGACAGTGTCAAACCCGAATCGATAATGTCTTCGACTATCAAAACGTGGCGGTCTTTGATGTCAGTGTCCAAATCCTTCAAAATCCGCACCACCCCCGAAGACTTAGTCCCGGAACCGTACGAGGAAACCGCCATCCAGTCCATCGCTACCGGGGTGTGGAGTTTGCGGGCTAAATCAGCCATCACCATAACCGCGCCACGCAGCACCCCCACCAAGAGGATTTCATGGCCAACATAGTCTTGGTCGATTACAGCCGCCATCTGTGCTAGGCGGTTTTGAATTTGTGCTTCGGTCAGCAAAATCTTTTGGAGGTCACTGCCCATGTCATTGGCATCCATCAGGTTCCTTTCTAAATTTACTACTTGATTCTAGACCGTTTTCAAGGGACTAATTACCAGTCTTTCTAAACACAATCTGGCCGTTCTCCCTAGACACTTGAACTCCGGGCAAATCCAGCGGCCCTTGCCCGTGCCAATCATGCACTAAATCTGTCACGGATTCGAGATGCTCCATGGTAACATCCCCCGCTCGCATTCCCGCCCAGCGTCCAGCCCGATACATTACGCGACGCAGGATTGGGCGCGGCACGATTCTTGCTTTTCCTATTCCCGAAAAATCGAGTCTCAAAGGTTGTCCCACATCCCACGTAGCCTCGTCCATAAAGACTTTATCTAATACCTCAGCGGCTTCTACTTGCAGATACATCTCGTCGCTATAGGCTTGCTCGGCTAAACGTGCCAGCGCGGGAGCAGGGTCTTGTCCCAAAGCTCGCCGTAATTCCGGTAAAACGCGTTGACGTATCGCCACACGCGGCAAAGCCTCGCCCGCTGCGGTTTTAGCCTCAGATTCCAGTTCATTGGTGGGGTCGTGGGCAGGAATAAGCCCGGCTTGGCGACACGCCTCGTGGGTAGTCTCCCGGCGCACCCCCAATAGTGGGCGCGAAATCCACACCAGGACATCCTCGTCGTTTTTGACAGAGTTCTCCGGGGGTTCTTCACGCCGAGGTAATCCGCTGGTGGAATCCAGCATGTCAACTGGCCACATCGCTGACAGCGCCAACAGGGAGGCACCGCGCCCCAGCCGTAACAACACGGTTTCGGCCTGGTCATCCAGGGTGTGTCCCGTGAAGAAATGGATGCTCTTTAGCTTGCGTTCGCGCGCGATACTCAGTGCTGCTCGCGTCATGAGGCGCCATCGCATTTCCCGGGCGCTCCCCTCGGGTCCTGCGCCGGTCTCCGGAATCTGAGCGCGAAGCACTTTCGCTTGAGCATAGCCCAAATCCCGAGCACACTTAGCCGCCGCAGCGGCCTCGCTTGCCGATTCGGCACGCCACTCATGATCTACCGTTAACGCCACCAGATTACCCGCTGGAACCCGCCGCGTCGCTGCCCGCAACAAACCCGCCGCCAAAGCCAGCGAATCCGGGCCGCCGGAAAGTGCCACCACCAGCAAGGTATCGGTATAGTCGTCGTCCCCCAGACAGTCTTTCAATACGAGTTGAATTTCACCCAGAGCCCCGCCAGCGTCGTGGTTCCACAGCTCCTTGCTTCGACCGGTTGCCGAAATGTAGGGAGCAATCGCGTCAGTCATGAAATAAGCCTATAACAATTCAGAGTCGCGCTACATAAGGCATGATTTTATTCACGCTGTAAAGCGGCACTACCGTAATTGTTTGCCCCGGTCTGGGGGCGTGGAGTAATTTGCCATCACCGGCGTAAATCCCGACGTGATAGACCCCGGCGGCGGTTCCATCCGAAGAGAAAAAGATTAAATCCCCCGGCTGGCGCTCCGCATAAGAGATATTCGCCAAGCTGGAGTATTGCCCCGAAGCGACGCGCGCTATCGAAAAACCGAGGTCTCTCATTCCGGCATATATCAAGCCGGAGCAATCATAGCCATTCGGGCCGCTGCCACCCCAAATGTAGGGCAGGCCCACTTTGCCATACGCCCAGCTCAACAAGGCGGAACCGACTCCCTGAGAAGCAGCGGCACTGGGGGCAATACTCGCGGGCTTCTTTTCGATTTCTTCGGCTTGTTTAGCGGCGCTAACAGCACGGTCTTGGGCAAGTTGCGCCGCCTGCTGTGCCCGGATTCGTTCTTGGGCATCAGCGCGAGCCTTCGCCGCAGCGGCTTCCTGAGCCTTGCGAGCCGCCTCAGCTTGGCGTTGGGCACGGATTTGCGCTTCGCGTAATTCTTGAGCCTTCTTGCGTTCGGCCTCGCGAGCCGCCCGAGCTGCTTCCTCTTGGCGTTTCTTTTCGGCAGCGGCGGCTAAGGCGGCTTGTCTAGCCGCTTCAGCTTTGGCTTGACGCTCACGTTCCTGAGCGAGGCTAATTTCTCGGGCACGCGCCAGCTCAGCGATAATCTGTTCACGTTGCGCCGAAGCCCTTTCGAGGTCTTTCACCGCTTCCTGGGCGCGAGCTCGGGCTTTTTTCTCTGTTTCTTCCAGGTTCTTAGCGGCCAGTTTTTTGCCTTGCACGGCTTGATTGGCTTTTTCTTGCAAAACCTCCGCCACATTTTTCAAGGCGGTAAGGCTCTGTACCTGAGCATCAGCCTTGGCACCTAAGATGTTATTAACTTCCTGCTTGAGCGCCTGGGTGTGGAAGGCATCGGTTTCGGTAATAGTTTCGAAATCAGCCAAATTGTGATGTTCTTGCCGATACTTCGCCACCGCCAGCAACCCCAGTTTGGCTTTAGCTGACTCGGCGGCTAGAGCGGCTTCCTTGGCTTTGCTTATGGCTGCTTTAGCGCTAGTTTCAGCGGCTTGCAGCTCATCAAAGGCTTGGGCATAGGCAGCGGCAGTCTGGTCTACAGCCAAGGCAGCCTTTTCAGCTTTGACACGGTTTTGCGCAATCTGGCTTTCAAGTTTAGCAATCTTATCCGATTTGCTTTCCGGAGCGGCAGTGGCTGGGGGTAAAGCCACTCCACACCAGCTAAACGCAGCGAGAACCGCGCCGACCATGAGGCGTTTCTGCCACGTTTTGAGCGATGTTCCGGTTCCTAGAGTTTCACAAATCAAGATATCCTCCCCGAGAGTCAACTTCCTTAACTCTAACACCATTAAACACATTTGGCACCAAAGTTAACTTAAGTTAATAATTTCCCCAATTTTATCTACAACATCACGAGTAACATCTGTAACAGCTGGGCTTAACTTAAAGGGTGGACCGGTGTCAATCAGAGTGCAGAAATGTTTGGCGCGGCTCTGAAAAAGAGCCGCGCCAAATTATTCCTAAACTAAACCAGCGGTGTCTTACTCGGCCGGGGTGGTCTTGGCCACCACCATCAAAAACTCGGCATTAGACTGGGTGTCCTTTAGCTTCTTCAACACCAGTTCGGTGGCCGCCTGGGTTTCCAGTCCGGCCATCAAACGACGCAAGCGCCACATAATAGCCAGTTCTTCTTTAGTCAACAGTACCTCTTCATGGCGAGTGCCCGAAGCATTGACATCCACCGCCGGATAGATGCGCTTTTCAGACAGCTCCCGAGACAGACGCAATTCCATATTGCCCGTGCCCTTGAATTCCTCGAAGATTACCTCGTCCATCTTGGAACCGGTTTCAACCAGGGCAGTGGCCAAAATCGTCAGCGACCCACCATTTTCCACATTACGCGCCGCCCCAAAGAAACGCTTGGGCGGATACAGCGCCGAGGCATCCACCCCACCGGAAAGAATCCGTCCGGAAGCGGGAGCCGCCAGATTATAAGCCCGCCCCAATCTAGTGATGGAATCGAGCAAAACCACTACATCCCCACCCAGTTCCACCAGGCGTTTAGCACGTTCAATCGCCAGTTCCGCCACGGTCGTATGTTCATTAGCGGGTCGGTCGAAAGTCGAAGCAATAACTTCACCCTTTACAGTGCGTTGCATATCGGTGACTTCTTCGGGACGCTCATCAACCAAAACCACCATGATGTGGACTTCCGGATTATTAATGGAGATCGCATTCGCAATCTGTTGCAAAATAATGGTTTTACCGGCTTTCGGAGGCGAGACAATCAAACCTCGCTGTCCTTTACCGATTGGAGCCACCAGGTCAATCACCCGCGAGGTTACCGCCTTAGCATTGGTCTCTAAACGCAGTTGCTCATCTGGATACAAGGGAGTAAGTTTCTCGAACTGCACCCGCCCCTGTGCTTCTTCAACCGTCAACCCATTGACAGACTCCAGGTGCACCAACGCATTGTGTTTCACACGCTGTACTTCGCCCTCGCGAGGTTTACGAATCGCTCCCACAATGGCATCCCCGGGACGCAGTCCCCAGCGACGTACCTGCCCCAAAGTAACGTAAACATCATTGGATCCAGGCAGATATCCCGAAGTGCGCACAAAAGCGTGGTTTTCCTTTATATCCAAGATACCTGCAATAGGCAGCATTTCTTCCGGACTCAGTTCCTCGCCGCCACTAGAAGAACTACCATTATCGTTTTCATCCCGCTCGCGACCCCGATTGCGGTTACGATTGCGGTTACGGCCACGTTCCTGGTTGCGGTTGCGTCGCTCAAAACGCTCGGAGCGTTCCTGGTTAAACTCCCTCTTAGCACTGGCCTCATTAGCTACCGCTTCCAAAACCGGGATACTTTCCAATTCTTCCATGCTGGCATCAAGCGACTCTTTTTTACTCGGAGCCGCCCCCAAATCATGTTCCAGCGCTGCTTTAACATCAAGCTTCACCTCAGATTCATGCTCGGGTTCCCCCGCTGGTGCCGAGGCACGCCGCCGAGTACGTCCCCGAGTAGGCAGCGTTTCCGGCGAGTCTTCCTTTCCACTTTCCTTGAGGTTTTCCTTAGCGTCCCTTTTTCCGCTTTCTTTCGAGAGCTGCTCTAAGTTATCCTTGACACCGGCCGGTGCCGATTCCGATTCTTGGGGGGAACCAGCCTCGGCCTGCTTCGAACCGAAACCTTGAGCCATCTGGTTTTCTTGGATAGCCTCAATAAGTTGGGGTTTGCGCGCCTGCGAGATTCCCCTTATTCCCAGCGACTTTGCCAACTCGCGCAGTTCGCCCAGTTTCATTGCAGCAAATGATTGATTATCGTTCACCAGTTTCCTTATCTTAGGAGGAGATAGAATACAACTTCCCCGGGTGAAGACTCGGGGCGCACTGATTCCGAAAAATGAATCAGGCAGCTTCGGTTCGGCACAATTCCGCGAACCTGGAGGTAAGAACCTTCCTAATAACGATGATACTAGTTTTTAGGTTCCAAAGTAAAACGCATCGGGCAGCTATGCTTAAAAACATGTCAAAAGCTGAATTTCTTAAACAAGGCACTCCCCAGGCTCTGGCCTATGAAGCCGCCAGCTTAGAGTGGCTGGATCAGGCAAATGGAGCACGTATCGTAAAAGTGTTGCGCCACGACCACGCCGGATTACACCTGGAGTTCTTGGAAGACGGCTTTCAATCCCCGAAAGCCGCTCATGAATTCGGAGCCGCCTTAGCTGCCACCCACGCCGCCGGGGCACCCGGATGGGGGGCAGCTCCCCCCACGTGGGACAGCGAGCAGGCCTTTAAAGGACTGATGCCCATGAGCGTGGTTCCCGCTGGAAAGGACTTTCCATATCAGTCTTTCGGAACCTGGTTAAGCGCGCAACGCCTGCAACCGGTGGCCGAGGCCGCCGCAAAACATGGTGATTTACCCCCGAAGCTAATGGCACGATTCGAGAAACTGTACCACGTGTTACAAACCGGAGAGTTTGATTCTCCGCAACCGCAACTCGTGAAAACCCCCGCCGCCAGGCTACACGGGGATTTGTGGGCGGGGAATCTGTGTTGGACACGCCCCGGCATTGTCCTGATTGACCCCAGCGCGTACGGGGGTCACGCCGAAACCGATTTAGCGGAATGCGAAGTGTTTTCCACGCCGTATATCAACGAAATCTATGCTGGTTATCAAAGTGTCTCGCCGTTGAGCCCCGGGTGGAAAGAACGCCTGTCCTTGCACCAGCTGTATATGATGACCTTGCATTTAGCACTGTTTGGGGGCGGATATCTGCACGCGGTAAGCCGGATTTTGCAACAATACACCTAAATACTTTTCTCTCGGTGCGGTTTTCGTCCGCTTGGTGGCGGGTTCATGAGGTGATAATCCCGGTTCCAGCCACCGCCGGGGATAACACCCTCCAACCTTTATGTTCCAGACCCTGGCGTAACGCCACCGGCAGATGCGAGAACACGATAACCGTGGGACCGGCACCGGAAACTGCGGCCGGATAATTTTGCGCCCGTAAATAATCCACCAGTTCCAGGCTGGCTGGCATCCCTTCGCGACGGTATTCTTGGTGCAACCGGTCTTGGGTAGCGTAAAACAGCAGTTCCGGATGCGCGCTTAACGCCAAAGGCAGCAAGGCCGCCCTACCGGCGGTGAACACCGCGTCCCGGTGCGGAACAAATTCAGGCAACAGTCCGCGTGCCTTCGAAGTGGCCAGCTGAAAGTCGGGAATCAACACCGTGACTTTCACTTCGGAATGAATCGGAAAGGGCAGCGCAAAAGCCCGGGATTCCCCGGCTTGTTGCGGGTCACGCGGATTGGCAGGTTCAATCCATCCCACCACGGCACCCCCGTAAACAGCGGGAGCAGCATTATCGGGGTGTCCTTCTAGCTTGGTGGCCAGTTGAAAGATTTTATCGGCGGGCAGCGCTCCCGGTTCCACCAGCGCACTGGCGGCCGCCAACCCGGAAACTATCGCCGCCGAGGATGACCCCAGACCCCGCCCGTGAGGAATCCGATTCAAGCAATGCATCTCTATACCGATTTGCGGCGCCCCCACGGTTTCCAAGCCCAGGCGTAGCGACTGTACCACCAGATTGTCTTCATCCTTCATGACTCGCCCAGCCCCTTCGCCTTCCACGCTGACTCGGGTAGCACCGGTGATGGCACGCACCGTAATTTCGTCACGTATTTCAAGAGCCAAGCCTATAGCGTCAAAACCCGGACCTAGATTAGCTGATGAAGCTGGAACACAGACAGTAACCTGATCGCGTACTATCCTCATGGCTGTTCGGTCTTTCCCTCGGTTCTATCTGGACTTACAACCCCAAAGCGGTAACGGCTGCACTCAACTCCGGGGCAATCACCTGGGGGGCGATATTCCCTCGATTTTCCATGGCGGTGGCGGTGTCTTTAAGCCCGTTACCCGTGAGTGTACACACGATTTCAGCGCCGGCGGGCACTTTACCCTCTGCTGCCAAGGCCAGCAACCCCGCGACGCTCGCTGCTGAAGCGGGCTCGCAAAACACCCCCACCTCAGCGGCCAAAATCGCTTGGGCTTCCATAATGGCCGCATCCGATACGGCCGTTATCAGTCCCTGGGAATCATCGCGAGCCGCCACCGCATAATCCCAAGAAGCCGGGTTGCCGATGCGAATGGCGGTGGCCACAGTTTCGGGGTTCTCAACGGGTTTTCCGGCCACGAAAGGAGCCGCCCCTTCGGCTTGGATACCCCACATGCGGGGCACCTTGGTGCTTTGCGGTTTGAGCCTCATGGCAGAGTCCTCGATGGAAGAAGCCACTTTATGTCCAAAGTATTCGTTGTACCCCATCCAGTAGGCGCTGATATTACCAGCATTACCCACCGGCAACACGTGAATATCCGGGGCATCCCCTAAAGCATCACAAATCTCGAAGGCGGCGGTTTTTTGTCCCTGCAGCCGATAGGGGTTAATCGAGTTCACCAATGCAACCGGGTATTTTTCGGTCAGCTCTCGGGTGATACGCAAACAGTCATCAAAGTTCCCATCCACGGCCACCAGTCTCGCCCCGTGCATCACCGCTTGTGCCAGTTTCCCCAGCGCAATCTTGCCGGCCGGAAGAACCACGGCGCATTCTACCCCGGCCGCCACCGCGTAGGCGGCAGCGGAAGCGGAAGTGTTTCCAGTAGAAGCACAAGCCACCATCTGGGTTCCAGCCGCCTTCACCTTGGTCATCGCCATGGTCATCCCCCGGTCTTTAAACGACCCAGTGGGATTGGCACCCTCAAATTTCACGTAAATCCTGGTGCCACTAGCGTCCACGCCCACCGCTTCACTGGCCAGCGCCACCCGCTCTTCGAGTCGCGATGCTCGCACCAAAGGGGTGTTTCCCTCGAACAAGGTAACTACGGGGTCGCCTGGTTCCAGGGGAAGACGGTTCCGGTATTCCTCAATCAGGCCGCTCCACACATTAGCCATGGGTGAATCACTCCTTATTCTCTCTTACGGCTAGGGCTACTGTTCAACTGACAGCACCGATGCGATTCTATGCACCAAGGGGGATTTGGCCAAAACCGCCAAAATCGCGTCGAGCTGCTGGCGGCTGGCCGAATGCGTGGAAATAAACAAAGTGGCCTGGTCAGCCCCCGATTCAACCAAAGGCTGACGCACGGAAGCCACCGAAACCCCTTGGTCAAGGCAAGCCTGGAGCACTTGGGAGAGCGCTCCGATTTGCTGTGATACCTCCAGGCGCAGCTGCAGCCTGGTTTGTACCAACCCCGGGTCGCTGATTGGCAAGGCCGCATAGGTCGATTCGCGGGGAGCGTGCCCCCCGTTCGCAATATGCCCCGCCCCGGCCACCACATCGGAAAGCACCGCAGAGGCAGTAGGTGCCCCGCCAGCTCCCGCCCCGTAAAACATCAGTCGCCCCGCAAACTCGGTTTCCAGCACAATCGCGTTGTACGGCCCGTTAATTCCCGCCAAGGGATGTGTTTGTGGCACCAGGGTTGGTTCCACCCCCAAAGCAATCTGTTCTTGCCCGTTTACCATCACTCGTTCGGCTTTGGCCAACAGCTTCACCACATATCCGGCCTCGCGTGCTTGGGCGATATCGGCGGGGGTAATCTCGGTAATCCCCTTGGTGGGAACATCACTGATAGACACCCGAGTGTGATAGGCCAATGAGGCCAAAATCGCGCATTTCGCAGCCGCGTCGTGTCCTTCCACATCGGCGCTCGGCTCGGCTTCGGCGAAGCCGAGCTCCTGAGCCTTAGCCAAGGCCTGTTCATAGGACCAGCCTTGAGTGCTCATCTGGTCAAGAATATAGTTCGTGGTGCCGTTTACAATCCCCAATACCTGGTTGATGCGGTCTCCTGCCAGGGATTCGCGCAAACCATACACCACCGGCACTGCCCCGGCCACTGCCGCCTCAAAGTACAAGCTCGCGTCGTGGGTGTCGGCCGCAACATTCAGTTCCGGCCCATGCGTTGCCAGCACGGCCTTGTTCCCAGTCACCACGGTTTTGCCGTGCTGCAGGGCTCTAAGCATCGCGGTACGTGCCGGTTCCAAACCGCCCATCAGCTCGATAACTAAATCCGCATTATCGATTACCCGGTCAATATCGCTGGTAAGCAGCGCCGAGTCTATTCCCGGGCGCACCTTACCGGTATCGCGCACCGCCACCCCGGACAACACTAGTTTTGCTCCGGCACGCGCGCTAAGTTCCCGGTTTTGTTCCCTCAGGATTCGCGCCACCTGCAAACCAACAGTTCCAGCTCCCAGTAACCCTATCTTTACGGTTTTTTCGCTCATATTTGCCCTTCCGTATCGGCTCTCACCCTAAGGTATCACGGGGTGAGTCCATAAATATTTCCTAAACGCCGGGTCGTGGTGCGCCAGCATTTCTTCGGCGTTTTCCCCAGAAATTAGCCAGTCCGCCCGCCAAGTTTCTTTCGTTTCCGGGATGGCACCTCGTGAAGCCGAATCCGTATCGTCGCCGGAAACTTGCCACACCCCTAACACTCCGGGGCGGGTAAACCAGTTGTAATTCGAACTCATCGACCAACCATAGGCTCCCGTCATCGGCACTGCCAGCAGGTCGCCTTCCGTCAAATCCGCCGGTAAAGCCACGTTTCGCACCACAATATCCCCCGATTCGCAATGTGTCCCCACCACGCGCGTAGCCACCAGCGGCGCGGCACTAAGCCGGTTTGCCAGGGTCGCCGTGTAGTGCGCGTCATAGAGCGCAGGGCGAATATTGTCACTCATTCCCCCATCCACCGCGACATAGCGGCGATACACAACGCTGCCGTCCAGGCGGGTTCCCACGGGTTGATCTTTTATGTTGAGCACGCGATACAAAGTGATGGTAGTGGGCGCTACCAGCGATCTTCCGGGCTCCACCGAGACTGCGGGGAGCGGCTGGTCGTGTTGCTCGCACGCGTCTTGTACCGCTCGGTACAGTTTTTCGGCGATTTCATGAGGTGCCATCCCGGGTGGTGTCGCCGCTGTGTAGGCCACCCCGTATCCCCCTCCAAGATCGATTTCCGGCACTAAATAGCCCGTTTCGCGCGCTACCGCGCCGCGAAACTCGATAATTTTCTGCGCAGCCGCCGTGAAACCCGCAAAGGCGCTAATCTGCGAACCGATATGGGAATGCAAACCCACCAGTTCTAACCGGTCATCAGCCAAGATGAGTTTCACCGCTGCTAGCGCCGGCGAGTCCGCCGGTGAAACCGCATAGCGACCGTCCCAATCCGAGTCATCCGGGCACAATCCAGCGTGGGTACCCGGCTCCAAGGACAGCCCGAATTTTTGGTCTTCATGCGCGGTGGCGATATATTCATGCCCCCCGGCGTGAACCCCGGTGGTCAAGCGAATCATCACCGGCACCGTCGCGGCCTGAGGCAGCGCATCCAAAACTCTTTGCAGTCGGGGGATTTCGGCCAGGGAATCAATAATAATCCGCCCGATTCCGGCGCTGACCGCCTGGTGTAACAAAGCCGCAGACTTTCCGTTGCCGTGCAGGCCGACCCGCAACGGGTCAATCCCACTAGCCAAAGCCAGTGTCAACTCACCAGAAGAAGCCGTGTCCAGCCCCAGTCCTTGCGCTGTGGCAACACGCGCCAACCCCAGGCACAGGAAGGCTTTGCCGGCATAGTACACCTGGGCGTTGCCCTTCCCGAAAGTCTTTGTGAAGGCCTCGCGCCAGGCTCGCGCTCGCTTCCGGAAATCGTCCATATCCATGATGAACACCGGGGTGCGTCCATGCTGTTGCGCCAACAGCGCAACCAGGTTTTGCCCATGTATACGCAGTTCGCCGGAGGCCGCGCGGTTTAAACCAGCCGGCCACATATCAGGCCGCTCGCTAGGTTCCGGGGCGGCCAAGGCTTGCAAACCCGGGTCGCCGGGAGCGAGCCACGCCGGGTCTTCGGGGGCTAAAGAATCTTGACTCACAATGCCTCCTGGTCAGGACTATCTGACGGGGTCGGGGTTTACATCCGTTCGGGAGCGGAAACCCCCAACAGGTTCAATCCATTCCTCAACACTACTGTGACCGCGTCGTTTAGTGCCAATAAAGCCGCATGTTCGGCCGTAACCGGGTCGTCTCCTGCCGGGGTGACTCGACGTTTGCCGTACCAGGCGTGATACGCCCCGGCCAGGTTTTCCAAATACCGCGCCACCAGGTGCGGAGCACGCTCCGTGGCCGCCTGTGCTACGGTAGTAGGGAATTGTGCTAGGACTCCAATTAGTTCTCCGTCCGCTGCGGCGCGCAACTGCCCAGGATCAAAGCCAGCACCTCGTGACACCCCATGAGCTGCCGCGTTTTTCGCAACATTACAGGTGCGAGCATGTGCATACTGCACGTAATACACGGGATTTTCGTTAGTATGTGAAGCCAACACGTCAAGGTCAATATCCAACTGGGTATCCATCGAGGAGCGCACCAGCGAGTAACGCGCCGCATCCACACCAACCGCCTCTACGAAGTCATCCAGGGTGACGATGTTGCCGGCACGTTTGCTCATTTTCACCAGTTGGCCACTGCGATACAGGTTCACCAGCTGACCGATTAGAATTTGCAGGTTCACCCCCGGGGTGTCGCCGAAGGCCGCACACATCGCCATCATGCGCCCAATATAGCCGTGGTGGTCTGCTCCCAGCAGGTATATCGCGCAATCTGCGCCGCGTTCGCGCTTGTCCCGGTAATAGGCAATATCGGCCGCGAAGTAGGCCGCGTTGCCGTCGGATTTAATCAGCACCCGGTCTTTGTCGTCCCCGTGTTTAGTGGTTAACAGCCAGGTCGCGCCGTCTTTGTGGGCAATTTCACCCAAGCCATCCAAGAACTCAATGGCGGCCTCTACTTTGCCGGTTTCATAGAGCGAGTTTTCGTGGAAAAACACGTCAAATTCAGTGCGGAATTTTGCGAGCGCTGCCTTGATTTCGCTGAACATGAGGGTCACGCCATGTGCCCGGAAGTACTCCTGTGCCGCCGCATCGGGCAGAGTAGCGGGATCCGGGTCGCCGGCTTGCTGGGCTTGGGTTTGCACCTGGGCGGCGATATCGGCAATATACTGCCCGCCGTAGCCGTCCTCGGGGGCGGGCAGGCCGCGCGCTGCGGCCAGCAGAGAGGCCGCGAAACGGTCTATCTGGGTGCCGTGGTCGTTAAAGTAATATTCCCGGGTCACTTTAGCTCCGCTC
This sequence comes from Mobiluncus mulieris ATCC 35243, assembly GCF_000160615.1. Classification (GTDB taxonomy): domain Bacteria; phylum Actinomycetota; class Actinomycetes; order Actinomycetales; family Actinomycetaceae; genus Mobiluncus; species Mobiluncus mulieris. Next base: position 544,875 of record NZ_GG668519.1, read on the forward strand.
GATTTCATGAGGCGCGCCAGGGAATCACCCACCGCTGCCCATCTGGCTCCACCCAAGTGGATAGGGCCGGTCGGATTTGCGGAAACATATTCCAGGTTGATGTGCTGGCCTTGGAAGGATTGGTTCTGGCCGAAGTTGTCGCCCGCCGCCAAAATATCGGCCACTAGAGCTCCCGCAGCCCCGGCTTCCAGGCGGATATTGATGAATCCGGGTCCAGCGACCTCTGCCGATTCCACGCCTTCGATTCCACTGATGGCTTTCACAAACATTTCCGCCAAATCACGGGGTTTCACCCCTGCTGTCTTGGCCAGTTGCATCGCAATATTAGTGGCCCAATCCCCGTGTTCACGGGATTTGGGGCGTTCCACCTTGACTTTCGCACCCAAATCTACCTCATTGAGGTCAAGACTGTTTTCTTTTGCCACCACAGTAAGCGCAGCAATAATCCGTTTCGTTAGTTCTTCAGGAGTCACGCTTTAACCCTACCGTCTGCCATGACCCGTCCAAAATACGGCCACCAACACTGCAGCTCCACCACTCGCGGGCACCGCTCAAAGTTATAAAACGCGGCAAAAGCCGCGTTTTATAACATGCTCAACTCACACAAGGAGTTCCGCCTAAAACGGCACACCAGTGCCGTTTCTTAACGGCTCCACCCGTTGTTCGGGAAGGAACACCAAAACGAAAACCGTTTCGCTTATGTCCTGCGTATGTCCTAAAGGGGTGTACCCCATTATTGGAACATGACCTTTTGGCTTTATAGCAACGTTTCCAGTTGTGCCCCGGACGGGATTCGAACCCACGACCTTTTGCTCCGGAGGCAAACGCTCTATCCACTGAGCTACCGGGGCGAACAATTCACCCTACCATCCTAGCGAAGAGACGCTACAGGTAAAAACCGACACCTCAAAAGAAGTCCACATAAAACCGAGGACAACCACGAAATTAGAAACCAAACCCAGTCACAAATCAAAAATCCGGCCGCACCCGGCCGGATTCCCTCAAGTTCTAGCCCAAACTAGAAATCAGTATCCAAGGCACGATGTGCCGCCGAGTTATACATCATCAAACGCAACGAAACAAAAGTGGCCGCGCGTTCGCGACTCTCCGCAGTGGCATCCCTCCAGACGCGTTCATTCACACGACTGCCTTTCAAAGCTTCATGACTATGACTCTGACTGGCAACGGCATCGACCAAACGAATCGCGGGGCGTTCCATTGTTGCCTCCTCCCGGGGAATCTCACTCGCACAGTAACCTACCAGGATTCACCCCGTCTTCCAAGCAGTTATTTAGCTCACTACAATGATTCATTCATGTATGCGGGTATTTTGCCTGAAAATGCGGGACTTACACCCTGATTCCGGGACATCAAATTGTCTGAAGTTGATGTAATGTATGGACAAAATCAGTGTAAACTCCGTCTACTCCCAGCCGCGCGAGCCGCTGAAACTGCGAGGTCTCGTTCACAGTCCACACATAAACCGGACACCCTAAGACATGCGCTCCCGCTATAAAGCGCCTCGTGAGCACCGTCACTCCCCACAACCGCTCTGGCACCGCAAACGCACAGGAGTACTCACGTAGCAGACGCGGCACCACCCCACGGCACTGCCGCAAACCACTAAACAAGACACCGCTTTCACAAGCCAACAAGAAACGCGCCACGTCCGCGCTACCCGGCAGATACCCCGGTTCGTGTCCAAGGCGTGCCGCTATCTCCCAAACTCGACCGGCCGAAAAAGAAGCCAAGCCCATCCGTTCTAAATCCCTGCGACCCTCAAGAATCCGCAAGGCTTCAGGTAAAACCGCAGCAACCTTGAAGTCGATATTCACATAAATTCCGGGATAACGATCCAGGAATTCCTCGAAACCCAGCGGATCCTCGCCGTTAGGAAGCCGGTACCGGCACAGCTCCGCCCAGGTCACGTCGGCAATCACTACATCCCCATCCGCCGCGTGCCACTGCGGGTCGTGGCTGATTACGGGATAGCCGTCGCGAGTGGCATGAACATCAGTTTCTAAACCCCGCGCCTCTCCACTGTGGATACAAGCATCGAAGGCTGCCCGCGAATTCTCGGGCACTCCCGCCAGGGGGGAACCACGATGGGCTAACAAAACCGGCTTGCGGCGCTCCACAGTCTCTCCGGTTTCCCTAGCTGTTACAGTTTCCTGGTTGCGCGCCACCGCCCCAAGGTGCCCCGGCTCGAGAGGAAACACAGCGGCAGGTAGCGGATAAGGATAAGAGCAAAATCGCGACATACCTCTATTGTCACCCAGGCTCCCGGAGGCTACAAGCTGTAAAAACTAGTCACAACGCTGGTTCAAATACACCGCACCGTGTTTTTCCATGAAGCTCAGGGGCTCGATGGATTCCATCCTAGAGTTGCGAATTTCGAAATGCAAGTGCGGTCCAGTGGACCTCCCGGTAGATCCAACTCCCGCAATCAAATCCCCAGCTTTAACCATGTCGCCCTTGGCAGCGTAAATCCCATTGGAGTACATGTGCAGATAGCGAGAATAGAACACTACCCCGTTCAGGTGGTGTTTAATCGTAATAATCCCCGTGGAACCCTGTATCCCGGCATTCACAACCTCTCCGTCGGCCACGGCGTAAATATTGGTTCCACTAGGCGCTGCCCAGTCGGCTCCTTCATGCATCATGCGTTCCCCGGTAATCGGGTGAATGCGCATTCCCCAAGGTGAGGTGTAAGTGTAAGAACCTTGGAACATGGGCCACACCAGGGTTTCTTTGGTGGCAGCTGCCTTGACATCCCCGTTAGCGGAGTCTTCTTTCGAGACACATCCACCTAGTTGCTGGGCTTCCTTGAGGCGAATTCGGCTCGAGGCCGGTACTGCATTCAAATCCGAGTCATACAGTGTCACCTCTTCCGAGGCAGCCACCAGGGACAGCAGGGTCTCGCCGGTGTTAAAAATCTTACTGGGGACAGCAGTAGACAAATCCGGGGACACCAGCCCAGTCAGGGGCGCTACCACGGTCACCGAGGCCACCAATCCAAGCAGTGCTGCCCGCAGCACACCGTGATGGAGCTTTTTCTCGCCACCGAAAGCAAGTTTAAACCAGGAGTGGCGTTGCTGCCGTTCTCTTTCACGCAGTTCCCTGCGGGAGCGGGGTTTTTCGCTGTCCACGAGTCACCTTTCTGGATGCTTAGCAAACTGCCTAAAAGTTTATAACAAGTCGATAACATTTTTCAAGGGTTTGAAAGCCTCATTTTTCACACTTTTCACATTGGTCACAAAATTTGGGGATTTTTGCGGGTTTCTTGGGGAAAAACTGGGAGTTTAGCGTGAATTTTCGGGGTCACCTTCCGTTCGACCGGGGTGATTTTCGCTCGGCTTCATGAGGTGCTAGCGCCTCATGAAGCCCCATGTTCACTATCACGCTGGAGAGAATCATGAACCTCGCCCACCAGCCTTTCCAAGATATCTTCTAGAAATATAACCCCACTAACCTCCATCCCCGCCCGGGGTACCACCCCAGCCAGATGAGTTCCCTGCTTTTGCATCACCCGCAGCGCGTCTTCCACTTCCATATCGGGGCTAACCTCGGTCAGCTCCCGAATTCGCCACGATTCCAGGGGCTCGTCGCGCCGAGCCTCGTCAACTGCAATCACGTCCTTGATGTGCAGGTATCCGCAAATCCGCCCGGCCTTGTCCACCACGGGAAAGCGGGAAAACCCGGTGCGAGCCACCGCTTTTTCCACTCCAGAAACACTAACATCGCGGGGCAGCGTCACCAGGTGTTTCAGCCCCACCATCACCCCCGAAACCTGTTCGGTGGAAAATTCCAGGGTACCCGAGAGCAACCCCAAATCGTCTTCCACCGTACCTTCTGCCTGGGATTTCTTAACAATAGAGGTCATCTCCTCGACAGTGAAGGTATTGACAACCTCGTCACGGGGCTCCTTGCCAGCCAAGCGCACGAAAAAATTCGCCACTTTGTTCATGGCTCGAACAATCGGGGCAACACTTTTAGACAACGCCACCAATGTAGGCCCGTAAAACAAAATCAGGGTGGTGTGGGCGGAAATTGACAAATTCTTAGGGATAACCTCACCCCCCACCACATGCAGATACAGCACTATCAGCAGCGCTATCAACACCGCTGCAGCATGCGCCGTGACCGCAGGTGCCCCGGTCAACTCGACTACTGGGGTCAATAGTTGCGCCAAGGCCGGCTCGGCCACCACCCCCAGCCCCGTGGAAGCCAGGGTAATACCCAACTGGCAGGTGGCCAGCATCTCCGAGACGTGTTCCACCGCAAACAAAGCCGCCGAAGCGCCGCGTTTACCGGCTTTGACCAAGGGCTCGATTTCAGCGCGCCGCGAAGCGGTAACAGCGAACTCGGCACCGACGAAAAACCCGTTTACCGCCAGCAGCACCACCATCACCACCAAGCCCAGCCAACTATTCATGTTCGGCTCCCGAATCTTTAGATGATTTAGAGCCCTTTGAGTCATTCGAGCCTGTGTCGGGAAAGATTTTGGTGATGCGCACCCGGGAAACCCGGCGGCCTTCCAGCTGTTCCACCCGCAGCCGATACCCACCTACTTCAACTTCGTCCCCTTGGGCAGGAATGCGGCGCAGCTCGTTCATAATCAGACCACCCAGAGTTTCGTAAGGACCTTCGTCAGGCAGCTCCACCCCGCTTTGTAACAGCAGTTCATCAGGACGAATCACCCCGGGAACCATCCACGAGGTTTCGGTCACCACATTCACCCCCGCCGCGTGTTGATCGTGTTCGTCACTGACCTCGCCCACGATTTCCTCCACAGCGTCTTCAAGCGTCACCAAACCAGAAGTACCGCCGTATTCATCAATCACCACAGCGGTTTGACTCCCCGCTTCACGCAATATCAGCAGCAAATCCGCCAAATCCATGGTTTCGGGGACACGAGGAACCTCGAACATCAGCGAAGATGACGCCACTGGAACTTCCTCGCGGCGTTCGAAGGGCACGGATACCGCACGGCGCAGGTTGGCGAAACCCAAAATATCATCCAGTCCTCCGTCCCCCACCACTGGGAAGCGAGAATACCCGGTTTCGCGCGCCAGGATAATCAAATCCGCCGCCGTAGCATCTTGTTGTAGGTAGTGGATACGCCCTCGGTCGGTCATAACGTCTTTGGCACACAGTTTCGAAATATGCAATGAACGGGTAAACAGGGAAGCGGTGGAAACATCAAGTTTCCCAGCCTCCGCGCTTTGACGTACCAGAGCAGCGAGTTCTTGGGCAGAGCGTTTCGAGGAAAGTTCCTCGACAGAATGCACCCCCAGCCGGTGCAACACCCAGCTAGCCGAGCCATTTAACACCACAATGATGGGGGTGAACAGCCAGGTAAAGACGTTTTGGAAGCGCACCACATTCCCAGCCGCCCCCAGAGGATCAGCTAAAGCAAAGTTTTTCGGGACTAGTTCCCCGAAAACCATAGAAAACACGTTGGTCAATACCAGCGCCAAGATTCCCCCCGCCACCGCAGAAACCCCCAACGCCACCCCGGTGTATCCCAAACCCGAGGTAATCAGCCGCGTCAAAGCAGCCTGAGTGGTGTATCCCAACAGGATGGTGGTAAGAGTGATTCCCACCTGGGTTCCCGATAGCTGCGTAGACAGGCGAGAAATAGCTTTTTTCACCAAGGCGGCGCGTTTATCCCCGTTGGCGGCGCGCATCGATACCTTAGTTTCGTCCACGGCCACGAAAGAAAATTCCGCCGCCACGAACAGAGCGGTGCCAAAAGTGAGCAGCACCCCAACCGCTACCATCAGCCAATCTATCAAAACCGGATTCATAGAATACTTAGCGCTACTTTGCTAATTCCACCTTCGCTGCACGCAGGATTTCACGGCGCATCCGTTTGGAGGGCTGGTCATCATCGTCGAGAATCGCCATTCCCAGTCCCCCCGCCAGCGAAGCCCCAACCACCAGTCCCCGCGTGTAGTTACGGCGTTGTCCAGGAGTTTTCGCCATCCACATCGGATTATTCACCGCTGTTACCGGAAAGTTCACCGCCGCAAGCAGCGCCGCGCAAGTGCGGGGGTACTTGCCCGTCGCCAACCCCAAAGCGCTGGCGACGGTGATAAAACCGGCCAGGCGGGAAAGCAGGCGCGCATCGGAAGTCAGCACGGGTGGAAATCCGAGTTTTTCCAACGCAGGTTCGATTTTTTTGAATCTTTCCACGTGGTCATCGGGTGAGCGCAAGGCATCGAGGCCGTCAAAAAAGAACACAGATGCCAACATGGGTCGTGCCACCAGACGCAAGAGTGTTTTCATAGTTCCATTTCATCACAATCCCGGGTTTTTGCCTAGTTTTACCGGTTTTATTCTCTATCCAAGGCAGAAATATGGGATTTTCCAGGGGGGAGCCTCCACTATTTTGAGCCTCACCCCGATTTTTTCCCAGATTTCTGCCCCGGCTCGCTGACCATACTGGTCTACAATTGCAAAGATAGCGTGATTTGTGCGACAATACACGGGTTCAAGTACTTGAAGATAAAGGAGCATTACCATGTCGAAACGCGGCCGCAAACGTCGTGCCCGGGCGAAGAGTGCCGCTAACCACGGCAAGCGTCCAAACGCTTAGGCTTTACGGAGACCCCCGCGAGGGGGTCTCCGATTTTCATTTCCTTGATTTACCCAGGCACTTACTGGTATTTGGTATAAGAGTGTGCTGAATCTGTTTCGGAGCGCGGGTTTCTTACCATAAATCTGAAATTTTGAATCTTGGGCTGGTACCTAGGGGTCAACCGGAACTCGGGCAGCCTAGAACCGAATTTTGCTCTTAAAGGCCTTGACCACGAAACTGGTACGGGACTCACAGTTGGTCAGCTTCAAAATCTTGGACACATAATCCCCCACGGTGCCCTCCGAGGTGTGCAGCTCTTTGGCGATAATCCGGTTCGACTTCCCCTCTACCAGCAAGGGCACAACCTTTTTCAGGCGATTAGGAATCGCGTGCAAAGCCTCGATAAATTCGACGTCCGGGGGCTCCGCATTGCTTTGACCAGCAATCATATCCGCCAGGGCAGCGGCAGGATCTTCACTGATAATACGTTTGCCATCGCGTGTAGCCAACAGTGCATCGACCATTTCATCTACCGGTTTATCTTTAGTAATGAAACCAGAGGCTCCGGCCTGAATGGCGCGCATCACCGAGGGACGCTGTTCGAAATTCGTAAAGATTAGCACCTTTGTCTCCGGGTGTTTGGTGCGGATTTGCTTCGTAGTCTCGATTCCATCCATCCGGGGCATATCCACATCCATTAACACCACGTCAGCGGTCCATTCCGTAAGAATCTGCAGGGCATGCAGCCCATCCTCGGCCGTTTTCAACGCAAAGATTCTAGGGTCAGATTGCAAGGATGCCCCCAGATAGGTGCGTACGATTTTGTCATCGTCAACCATCAGGACTTTCAACGGTAAAACTTGAGTTTCATTCATCTATTTGACTCCTTTCTTGGCCGGATTCCGGGGAATCCGTATCGGTGTGGTTCAGCGGTGTATTCAACATTTTTTGGTGCAGACTCCGGGGAATCCGCGCGTGCAGCAACCACATTCCCTGGTTAGCGACGTATTCGAGTTCTCCACCACGCCTCACCAGATATGCGGTTAACTGCTTCAGCCCCAGCCCAGAGGTCATAGCGTAATCACTCCTGGCTTTACCAATTTCATTAGTGGACATGAACTCGATGTGATGCGCATTGAATTCGATGGTTAGTTCCGCCGAGGTTCCGGGTTTTCCGTACTTCATCAGGTTCGTGGTAGCTTCCGTCACCAGCATTGACAAGGTGATTTTTTCATAACGGTTGAATTGATCCTCGATATCGGCGGGAACTTGCAGTTCCAAGTTGATATCGGCGACGCGAGCCACTTCGATGCTATCGTGCAGGATTTGGGTCAAAGTAGTGGTGGCGGATTCTTCGGTTACCGAAGTTTTCAACTGACGAATAGTGGTACGCAAGTCCGCCAGCGCCCCCCGCGACTGGGTGGACACCATTCCCAGGATGTCACGAGCTTCGCGGTTCATCTCGGGATTTTTTGCAAGATTTTCGGTTATCAAGGTAAGCCGGGTCAAATCGGCTGCCAGCGAATCATGCAAGTCTTGAGCCAGCGCGTTACGTAGCTGAGCCTGAGCCATACCAGCCTGAATGCGAATTTTCTCATTTTCGTGCTGTGCGCGTTTAAGCCCACGTTGGTAATAACCGAATGTCCAGCCTATGGCTGCAACCATTACACAGCCAATGATGTTGAACACCGAGGACACTACATCGAAGGTATTGGTAGTAAAATCAGACACCGCTATCAGTGTCAGGGAAATTCCCAACATGGCGTAAAGTTGATGAAACGCGAAATAAGCAAAAATCGTTGTTCCGCAAGTAAAGGTTCCTATAAACACCACGTAGCCAGGCAAATACGAAACCACAAACCATAGCATAATCACTGCCATGCCGCACACGCGAGGAAAACGCGCGCTCAATGCAAAGAGCAGCATCCCCAAAAGCTCAACAATCATGTTTCCGGGAACACGCAACGGACTAGCTTTCTCGTTTATTGTCGACAAATCTTGCGCCAAAGAGAAAACCAAGGTAGCTAAAACTACCAGTTTCCAACCAGTAAGATGGTAGCGGATTTTCGCGGAAACACGCATGCCAGCAAGTCTATCAATTTATGAGGTACTATCTACGACTTCAGCGTGATATTTCTTCAACGTGCTTTACTGCAAAACTTCATTCCTCCACCAGCGTCGCCTCTACAGGGTTGCGCCAAAGGCGGCTTCCATTAAGGCCAAAGCCTGTTCCTTGTGGAACGTAGAGTTACCGGTGGAAGGCGCGGCCATAGCCGGGCGCGACACCAGACGCAGGTCACGTCCCCCGGTAAACACGTCGCGGTGCGCGCTAACAAAAGTCCAGGCACCCTGGTTGGCCGGTTCGTCTTGTACCCAAACCAGCTCCGCATTCGGATAAGAATCCAGTATTTCACGCAGGTCATCGTGCAGTGGATAGTACTGTTCCAAACGAACTATCGCGGTCGTTCGATCCTGGCGTTTGTCCCGTTCAGCGACCAAGTCGTAGTAAACCCGGCCGGTACAGATAATCACGCGGCTAACCCCGGCGGCATCCAGTCCTGCGGTATCCCCGATAGCACGTTGAAACTCGCCACTCGTGAAATCTGAAATCTGTGAAACTGCCGCCCGCAACCTAAGCAGCTGTTTGGGGGTAAAGACCACCAGGGGGGTGCGGGGGTGACGATAGGCCTGCGCCCGCAACATGTGGAAGTGATTGGCCGGGGTAGAAGGCTGCACCACCCACATATTGTCTTCGGCGCACAAAGCCAGGAACCGCTCGATACGCGCCGAAGAATGGTCGGGACCTTGGCCTTCGAAGCCGTGGGGCAACAGCAGCACCAGCGAGGAATGCTGATGCCATTTTTGGGCTGAAGAAGAGATGAATTCGTCGATGATGGTCTGTCCCCCAAAGGTGAAATCACCGAACTGAGCCTCCCATAGGGTTAAGGCTTCGGGACGTTCCACGGAATAGCCGTATTCAAAACCGAGGGGCGCAAATTCAGACAGCGAAGAATCGTAAATCATGAAATCGCCTTGGTCGGGGGTCAGGAAGGCCAGGGGGGTCCATTCTTGGCCGGTAAGGTGGTCGTGAATCACAGCGTGGCGCTGCACGAAAGTGGCGCGCCGGGCATCCTCGCCGGACATGCGAATGGGGGTGCCTTCCATCAGAATCGACCCAAAGGCCAGCAGCTCCCCGAATCCCCAGTCAATATTGCCTTCCCGGGTCATGGTTTGGCGACGTTGCAACAGTTTCGCGACTTTCGGATGAACGGCGAAATCTTCGGGATATGCCACTTGGGAATCCCCGATGCGCTGCAACACGTCAAGGGGAATCGCGGAAGTCCAGCCAATCATTTCTTTGTTTTGGTTCGTTTGTGAGGCCGGCAAATTCCAGTCGTTACCGCCCTGTTCCCCAAGACGGGTCGGCTTATAGCCGTGTTCCTTGGTTTCCTCAAAGATACGTTCCAATTTAGCACGGAAGTCCTCCATCGCGGCTTTCGCTTCCGCGTCGGTGATGTCGCCACGACCAATCAAGTTGTTGACATACACCGTGCGAGTGGAAGGCAAGTTATCAATCAGCCCGTACATCACCGGTTGGGTCATCGAAGGGTCATCGCCTTCGTTGTGTCCCCGCCGCCGGTAACACAGCATGTCGATAATGACATCCTTATGGAATTTTTGTTGAAAACGATAGGCCAAACCCGCCACCCGCGTAACCATTTCGGGATCATCGGCGTTGACGTGGAAAATCGGAACCTGTAAGCCCTTAGCCAAATCCGTGCAGTATATCGTGGAGCGGGCATTGGTGGGGGAAGTGGTGAAACCAATCTGGTTGTTCACAATGATGTGCAAGGTTCCGCCGGTTTTATAGGCCTTTAGCTGGCTCATGTTCAAGGTCTCGTACACCACGCCTTGCCCCACGAAAGCCGCATCCCCGTGAATCAACACGGGCATATATCCGTAGTCGCCTTCAATACCTACCTTGTCTTGCTGGGCGCGGACAATGCCTTGCACCACTGGGTCAACGGCTTCCAGGTGTGAAGGGTTCGCGGCAATGTATACCTGGGTGTGGCACCCTTCATATGACTCATAGACCGATTCGGTGCCCAGGTGGTATTTCACATCCCCCGAGCCTTGCAAAGAACCCGGGTCAAGATTTCCTTCAAACTCCGAAAATATCTGCGCATTGGATTTCCCGGCCACATTCACCAACACATTTAGCCTTCCCCGGTGCGCCATCCCGATGGTCACCCCCGCCAGACCATCATGAGCCGCGTCGTCCATTACTCTAAGCAGCAATGGAATCAAGGATTCTCCGCCTTCCAACGAGAAGCGTTTCTGGCCGACATACTTGGTTTGCAAGAAACTTTCAAAGGCTTCGGCGGCGTTGAGACGATTCAGTATCGCCGCGCGAACCTCCTTGGTGGGGGGCTCGTAGGGTTGCTCGATTTCTCGTTGTATCCAGTCACGCTGCTCGGGGTCTTGGATGTGCATATATTCGATGCCGCTGGTGCGAGTGTAGGTGTCGCGCAAATGCCCCAGGAGCTCGCGTAAGGTCATGCGCTGGTTTTTCTTGCCTCCGTATACTCCGATGGGGAATTCCGTGTCCAAATCCCAAATCGACAGGCCATAGTTACACAGGCACAAATCGGGGTGATGCCGTACCCGGTAATCCAGGGGGTCCGTGTCGGCAATCAGGTGGCCGCTAGAACGGTAGGCATGTATCAAACGTTGCACATTGGCCGCTTTGTACTGATTGCTGTAATTGTTGTCAGCTTCGTTTCGAACCCACCCATACGGGTCATAGGGAACTTTTTCAGAGTTGAAAACCCGTTCATAGAATCCATCTTCGCCCTTGAGCTTCTTTTCTACCGTCCCCAGGAAGGTTCCGGACAGTGCCCCTTGAATCACGCGATGGTCATAGGTCGAAGACATATGCATGATTTTGCCAACCCCCGCCCGGGCTAGCTGTTCATCGCTAGCTCCAGCCCACTCGGCCGGGTATGCCGTGGCTCCCACGCCAATAATCGAGCCTTGCCCCACCATGAGGCGCGGCGAGGACATCAGCGTTCCCAGGGTGCCTGGATTGGTCAGGGTCACGGTGGCACCGTTGTAGTCTTCCATGGTCAGTTTACCTTCGCGAGCTTTACGCACCAGCTCTTCGTAGGCGGCCACAAATTCGTGGAAGGACAGCGTGTCGGCCTTTGGCACCACCGGGGTTACCAATAGGCGTGATCCATCGTCTTTGGGCAGGTCTATGGCCAGTCCGAAGCCCACGTGAGCGGGATGGAAAATATAGGGTTTACCATCTCTAAGCTCGTAGCGAACATTCATTTCCGGCAGTTCCGACAGGGCTTCGACGATGGCATATCCAATCAGGTGGGTGAACGATACCTTGCCGCCTCGAGTGCGGCGCAGATGGTCGTTGATTTGAATGCGGTTTTCAATTAATACTTTCGCGGGGATTTGCCGGTAAGAGGTCGCGATGGGTACCGACAGGGAGGCTTCCATGTTTTTCGCGATGGCCGCGTTGATGCCTTTGAGGCGCTCCAGTTGATCTTCGGCGGCGGGGGCAAGATGCCGGTTATGCTCGATTTCGGCGGCTTCCCGGGCGGCGTAGGGTGAACTCGGGTCGGCCGCACGCGATCGCGGCGCTGGTGGCAGGTCGGAACGGGAGACGTCGAGGGTGCGAGCGGGGATAGCGGTGGGGGTGCTTTCGTAGGCTTCAACCCTGGTCTCGCTCTCGGGCGCTGGGCTGGGGGCGGTTTGCCCGCTGGGGGCGGCTTCATGAGGTGCTAGCTCGGTATCACGGCTAGCCACACCATCTGGATTCATTAATCCCAAGGATTCCATCTGTTGAAAATAGCTGCGCCATTCGGGTGAAACCGTTTGTGAATCTTGTAGGTACTGACGGTAATACTCGGCGATAAATTCCGGTGAGGCTTGGTTTCCTGACACCTGTGTCTGAGCCACTGTAATCCCTTTCATGTTATGGTAGTTAGAAGCTAATACTAAATCTAGTAGGGTTTTGGAATTTCCGCCAGAAGACGACGCAATGAGGCCAGTCTTTCGGCGTGTTCGGGATGCTTGTCCAGTTCACAGTCGGGGGAACCTTCCCGGTGGGTACAGCCCCGCGGACAAAGTTGAGCAATGGCATCCAGTTCGCTAAATCCTTTCACCAAGCCCGCTTCATCTACGTGTGCCAACCCAAAGGAACGCACTCCCGGCGTGTCAATCACCCAACCGTCGGGAACCGCCAGGGCGATGGCCGAAGACGAAGTATGGCGGCCTTTGCCGGTGACCTGGTTCACTTCCCCGGTGGCTCGCTGGGCGGCGGGCACCAAGGCATTAATCAGCGTGGATTTCCCCACTCCGGAGTGCCCCAGCAGCACGGTAGTTTCCCCCCGCAGCCTTTCACGTAAATCCTGGAATTCCCCGGTGTCATAGTTATCCCTGCGTAATTTCCATACCGGCAGCAGAGTCTTGTACCGATTGGTCAAATTCGAGGCCGCATCCAAGTCGGTTTTCGTAATCGCTAACAGCGGCTTGACCCCGGCATCCAGGGCACTGACGATAGCGCGGTCTATCATGCCGGGTTTCGGTTCGGGGTTAGCCGCCGCCACCACTATCAGCATCTGGGTGGCATTGGCGACAATCAGTTTTTCTTTTATCCCGGTCTCTGATTCGTCAAATGTCCGGCGCAGCGCGGTGTGGCGTGGCTCGAGGGTTACGATTCGCGCCAAGGTGTCTGCCGTCCCAGAAGTGTCGCCTTCCAGACTGACTTTGTCGCCCACCACAATGCCTTTGCGTCCCAAAGCGCGGGCTTTCACGGCTTGTACCGCTCGTTGCTGGTCGGGAATCGCCACGGTGAATCGTCCTCGGTTTACAGCGGTAACGGTTCCGGGGGTGGCATCAGCAAAGTTGGGACGTTTCTTGGTGCGCGGGCGGGTGCCTTTGCCGGGGCGCACTTTTACTCTGGGGTCGTCGGTGCCAATGTCACGTCGATTCATGAGGTGCTCCTATAACCTGCGCCCACATTTGCGGAAAATCTGGCAGAGTTTTCGTGGTGGCGCCAATATCGTCAATTTGTATCGTTCGGTACAATCCCATCAGGGCGGCAAAAGTCGCCATGCGGTGATCCTCGTAAGCTCGCATCATGAGGGGCTGGTCGGAAGGTAGCCGCGCTCCAAGCTGTGTTCTGGGAATTCCAATAATTTCCAACCCGTCCTCCGGGGTGATAGCACACCTGATACCCAGTTTTTGTAATTCTTGGTACAAAGCATTTAAACGGTCGGTTTCGTGTCCCCGCAGGTGACTCAGACCTTCGAGGTGGGACACCCCCGAGGCGTGCGCGGCCAAGGCTGCAATCGTAGGAACCAGTTCGCCACATTGACTGCAATCTAGTGAAACCGCCCGCAAAACCCCGGTACCACGCGCGGTGAACACCCCGCAGCGGTGACGCACCTGCATGCCGAACTGGGGCAGAATCTGGCGCCATAAATCACCCACTTGGCTGGTATGTGCTGGCCAGCCGGGCACCGAAACCACCCCGCCGATAATCCCGGCTGCTGCCAGGAACGGTCCGGCGTTAGACAGGTCGGGTTCAATGGCAAGATCTTGGCCAAACACCGAATCCGGTTCCACCCGCCATTGCCAGGTGCCGTCGGACTGTATCGATCCAGTGGCATTAATTCCGCGTAAAGACAAAGCTTCCAGGGTCATCTGGATGTGTGGCAACGAAGGCACTGCCGGGGTTTTACAACGTATAGTCAAAGGTTTCCCCCACAGTGGCGCGCTCAGCAGCAATGCCGAGACGAACTGCGAGGATGCAGCGGTATCCACGGTGATTACCTCGGGAACATCACCTCGGCGGGGATTAATGGTAAAGGGGAAGATGCCATCCAAGGGGTCGTCACTTTCCCAGTTGGCACCTAATGAAGCCAAAGCCTCCAGCAACCCGCGTAACGGGCGCTTGTTTGCCGCCGCATCGGCTGTAAATCGCGCCGGCACTCCCAAAGCCACCACCAGGGCGGGTAGGAAACGCATCACCGTACCAGCCAAGCCACACTCAATTTGTACCGGTTGTTCCAATTCCGGGGGGTTACGATGGTTCGCTAGGGAATCCGAGGACGCCAAAGCTTCCAGCCCTGCACCATAATTACTGCTGACACCGGATTGCTTGGTTTCTTCCCACAAACCGGGAATCGGCTGGATTTCTACCGGGTTACCTGCGGGGGGCCACGGGGAAATCCGCGCCCCCAAGCCTTGCAAGGCTCGCACCATCAAATCCGTGTCCCGCGCATACAGCAGACCCTCCACCCGCGAATTCGTATCCCCTATCGCGGAAAGCAGCAGTTCCCGGGCGCTAAGCGACTTAGATCCCGGCAGATGCACGCTGGCATAGACCGACCCACTCGCTTGAGGAGCCGACCAAGGAGTTGGTGCAACATCCGTTTTCACGCCTCTAGCTTAGCGGTTGGGGTTCATGAGGTGCGGGTCGCTTCACAACTTCATTTCACGTTTTGCGGCTTTTCCCTTGATATCTTCAGGAAATACCGGAGCGCAGCGAAGAATATTTTTCCTTTGGAAGCACCCTTTATGCTGGAAGCATGAAAATTCTACACACCTCTGATTGGCACTTGGGTCGCGAATTTTACGGTTATGACCTGCGCGAGTACCAGGAACAATTTTTGGCGCAAATGCTAGGGTTACTCCGCGAGTTCCAGCCCGATGCGCTGGTGATTGCCGGGGACGTGCTGGATAAAAAGAACCCGGCGGATGTGGATGTGCTTATGTTGTCGGAATTCATCTGTGCTGCGAACGAATACTGCCATGTGGTAATAATTTCAGGTAACCACGATGGGGCATCTCGTCTGGGATTCCTCTCCGATGTTTTGCATCGCGTGGGGGTACACATTGTGAGTCGCGGCTCACAGGTGGGGATTCCAATCGAAATTCCTAATCGCGAGGGGAACTTGGCGGGACGGCTGTACCCGATTCCTTACCTTTACCCCCACCAGGAACGCGAGGAGCTCTCGACCTGGACTGATACCGAGGGTAATCCCCATCCGGATGCGTGGCTGGAACAAAACGCTGCACACAGTGAATCCGAGGCTCCGCAACAACGTCTTTTGCCTGGGAAAACCGGGATAATCAACGCCGCAGCTTTAAGGCGTATCGGTAATGACATCTTGGCACGGGGACGCACCGTGCCCCTAATCGGCATAGCACACGACAATTTCACCAAGAATTTCACGCCCCCTGAGGACGAAGTGGGCAAATACACTGTGGGGTCGCTGCCGAATGTGGATAACACGGTTCTCGCTACCTTAGGGGGGGTGGTATCAGGTAATCAAGGGCTGGATTACTTCGCTTTGGGACACATTCACAAGTGCTACCCAGTGATAAAAAGCTCGGGCTTCGAAGCCTGGTATTCGGGTTCTCCTCTGCCATATGCCACGGATGACACGAATGACAAGTACGTGCTCGCAGTCGAGATTAACCCGGCTCACGAGGTAACGGTCGAAAAAATCCCCTTGAGCATGCCCTATCAGGTATGCGAGTTTAACGATAGTTTCGAGAATCTGTTGAATCTAGGAAACCCTAAATACGCCGGGCTTCACGACGCGTTTTGTCAGATTACCCTTACGGAAAACTACACGCCCGAAAATGCCTTGCAACGCATTAAAAGCATCTTTCCACGTATGACTCGCCTGCAGACCTCCTCGAAGACTGGAGGAACTGCGAAATGGGTAACCGAGGCGGTTTCCCCCTTGGAATTCACCAAGACATTTTTGAAAAACGCCCAGTGCTCCGAGGAAGCCATCTTGCTAGTGGAAACAATCTACGAAGAATTAGTGAAAGGCGGCAGCAAATGAGATTTCATCGGCTAACCATGGAAGGAGTGGGTTCCTTTGCCCACCGGGAAGTCGTCGACTTTGATGCCCTGGGTTCTCAAGGCCTGTTCTTGATTCACGGGGATACCGGGGCGGGGAAATCCACGATTTTGGACGCCCTGTTTTGTGCCCTGTACGGCAGTGTCCCCGGGGGCTCAGAAAACAACGAACGCCGCATGGTGTCTTGGTATCTGCCGCCCAAGACCAAACCTCGACTGACTTTGGATTTTTCCGTGGGTAACAAGTTCTATCGGCTAACCCGCACCCTGTGGAGTTACAACGAGCTGGGGGAAAAACTGTCGAACTATCACGCGGCGACACTAGAGGTATCCGTAAAACCGGATTTCTGTGAAATCGACGAAACTATCTCCGGGGTCAATGCGGTCGCCGACCGGGTAGTGCGGGTTCTTGGTCTAGAATCCAAGCATTTCGAGCAAACCGTGATGCTCCCACAGGGCAAAGCCCAAGAATTTTTGACCGCTAACGGTACCGAACGCTATGGGGTGCTAAAAAGTCTATTTAAATCAGAGATTTATTCCGATCTGGAAGAGGCCGCCAAGGCTCGGCAAAAGCAAGGTGCAGACGAGTCCAAGCAGTATAACGCCGCCCAGTTGGAACGCCTAAGCACGTTGGTTTCTGGGCTGGTGAATAATCCGGTACTCGAAGGTTGCGGTATTGACCTCGATTCCATCCAAGAAGCTCTTCACCCGAAACAGGATGGGAAGAAAGGCTGGCAGCCTCGGGTTTTCGACACCCTTTACTCCCAGGTGAAACCGCAATTAGATCAGGTGAAAGAATTTATAGCGAATCAAAGTCAACACACACGACAGCAACTGGAGGAAGCTCAAAAACTTGCCGATAAAGCGGCCGATGATTTTTCTGGGGCTAAAGCAACCTTCCAAAAGATTCAGGCCGCGCACGCCCTGCAAGACCAACTCCAGGTTTTAGAGGCTCGCACGGAAGAAATCGCAAATCTGCGCGAGGAAAACGCCCAGGCCGCCCGCGCAGCCACAGTGATTACGGCCGCTGATAACCTCCAGTCCCCCCAGCTTCAAGCCTCCCAGAAAGTGGCTGAACTGTCTTCACTGGTGCAACAAATTTTGTCAAAAGACCCGGTTTTAAGCAATGTACAAGCGCAAGGGCTGGTTTTAGTCGCAGATACTAAAGCCTGGTTATCGGCCGATTCCACCATGGATTTCCAGCGTAGTGACTCCTGGAAATCTTGGTTTAAACGGGCACGAGAACTGGTACAAAGCCAAGGAAATCGACTCCAGACAGTAGCCGGAGAACTGACCCAATGTCACCAGCAGGCTGAGATAAACCAAGGTTACTCTGTCCAGCTAGGAGAATTGACCCAGGAGCAAGCAAAGCTTTTGTCGCAACAAGATAACCTGCGCAAAGCCCAGGATGCCGCGCGGGCAAAGCTGGAACAAGCCCAGCAGCTGGCCGCTGCCCGCGTCGGCTTAGCGGAACAGAAACAAGAATCCGATAAGGCTTTGGAACAGGCTCGCGATTTAGAACGGTTGCAAAAGAAGACCCAGAAGCTCTCGCAGTTAGTAGCCACGAACAAACAAGCGGTGAAATCCCAAGCCCGCCTCGTCAAACAGGCCTTGGATGCGTGGATTGCCGCTGACGCTCCCCGGTTAGCCGAGACCTTGGTGCTAGGTGAGCCCTGCCCGGTTTGCGGTTCGTGCGCACACCCCCACCCAGCCACGTCCCGGGGCACAGTGGCGGACTACGCCGAGTTTGAATCCGGCAGTGCCCGGTTAGAAGAGTTACAGGCAAAACTCCAAGAATCTGAAAAACAGCTGAGTACCCTCAACGGTGAAATCCAAAATCTGGAAAAAATTCTTGCGGGTCAAAGCCGCCAGGATTTGGAAAAAACCAATCGGGATTTGAATACTAGGCTCCAAGCAGCCACGCAGGCACAGCAGGACTTGGAAAAAACCCAGATTGAAGTCCAGTCCCTGGAAAAACAGCTCCAAGATGTCTTAGCTACCACCTTGGAGCTGGAAAAGTCTTTGGCAGCCACTCGCGCGAATCTGGAAACCGGAGAGGTCGCGCTGCGTCAACTGCAAGCTGCCATCAAAGCTGATTTGGGAGAGAAACCTGGCGAAGTCTCCGTCGAGGACTACGCCGCAAAGCTGCTGCGCCACAACCAACAATCTGTCCAGACCTTAGAGCATATAGATGCCATCTATCAAGAGTGGCTTACTGCCCGGGAACGCTGGCTGACCAGGCAGGAACAACTGCAACAGGCTCTAAGGGAAAACGGGTACGACACCGTTACAGCAGCTCGCGACGATTTTAAACCGGAAAAAATCTTGGAGTCCGACTGTGCCACGGTTTCCCAGTGGGAAACCGACATGACTAGCACTAAAAGTAAGCTAGAGGTGTTACGTGATCTGTTGAATAAAAAAATCCCGGATATGCACGTCTTAGAGCAGGCTCAACTTGCAGCCAAACAGAAGCTCTCCGATTTGCAGTCTTTGGAAAAAGACCTAGCCTTAGTGTCTCGGAAATTCGAAGAAAGCCTCGCCGGCATCGCTGCCAAGGAAGCCGCCTGGGTCGAGTCCTCAAAGCAGATAGCCACTCTAAACGAGCTGGTCGCAGCTCTTAGCGGCAATAATCCTAAAGGGCCGAGTCTGAGTTCCGCCTACCTGTCGACCCGGTTAAAGCAAGTTATCGAGATCGCTAATGACACGGTCAAGGATATTTCTAATGGGTATCTCGAGATGTCTTTTACCTCGCACAGCCTAGATGACCGGTCACGTAGCAAGGAGGGCTTGGGAATCAATATTTATAATGCCGCCGAGGATTCCACTACTTCTCCGCTGTCATTATCGGGTGGCGAGAAATTCTATTGCTCGCTAGCCATCGCCCTGGCGCTGTCTGCGGTGGTACAGGCTGAACGTGGGGGTGTTGAACTGGATAATATTTTTATTGACGAAGGCTTTGGTTCCCTTGACGACACCACCCGTGATATTGTTATCAGCACCCTGAAGCGACTCTACCAGGATTCAAAGCGCAGCGTGGGGATTATTTCACATGTCAACGAGTTGAAAGTGGATATTCCGCTGCAGCTCGAGGTGAAAAATTATCGCAGCGGCTCGGGAGGCAACCGGGATGCCGTTAAGAAAGGATCCTATTTGCAGGTTATCGGTTTGGAGTAATTCCCAGGAATTCTCGCACCAACTCTAGTTCACTAACGTCGAACCACAGCAAGCTGGGAAGCTCCACTCCCGCAGAGGTCAGGCCATCAGCTTCACTTTCGCTAGCGTTGCCTCCCGGAGAATCACTTTCCGTAACAGCCTCGCTGACATGAAATGACACGACTTCCGCAAGTGGCACGGGACGAGACAGTGAGTACTCCCCGGGTTCCCCGGGTCGGCTTTGCAATTCGGCGGCAGTTTCCGCCGCCGCCTGGTATAGAGCCGTGTCCTCGGCGATTTCCTGGTCTTCCCCGTGTAGGCCGCCCAGCCCAGGGAAGTTATTAGCTTTAAGGAATTCCTCGTCCACCACCGTGGCACAAGCCCCGCTAAACTCTAGGTTTTCGAGTTCATGGGGATTAAGCGCCAGATAGACTCGATGTAGTTTTCCTTCTTTCACCGTGCTCTCCTTTATTTGTCGGGGGGCAGCGGCTTTTCTACTGCCGGTTTGCCCGTCACGGGTTTTTTCGCCTCGGCGTCACCCGAATGTCGGCCACGCTTGGAAAGGCTTTTTCTTTGCCGCCCCGAATTTATGCCCGCCTTTCGACGCGGGCGCATTCCCAACAGCTGTAGCACCGAATTTGTTAGCTTGAGGAAATCCGTCAGCACCTTGGCCTCGGGGTTTGCCGTGACGATATCACAGCCAGCCACCAGGGCTCGGTCAAAGTCTTCACTCGCATCACGAATACATACCCCGGGGATTTCTGGCAAAAACTGAGCCAGAGCCTGGGAAATAGATTTATCCCAGTGCGAACCCGCCACGCCAACACGAGCGCGATTGACCACCACCAGGGCAGGACAGTGCCACAGGTCCCCCGCCACGGCCTGGTCGTGGTTCACTACCAGGCGACGCAAACCCACCGGATCAGCCAAACCTACCTCAAGCACCAGATCGGCAACGGATAAAACCGCTGTCTGTGCCGCAAAACGTGATGCCCCCATCCCGGCTAAAGGATCTGCGGTGTCTTCGAATCCGGGCGCCAAGTCAACCAGAATCCACGCGTATTTCTCGCGAGCCCATTCCACCACCGCCGCCAAGGGTTTATCGCCAATTTCGCGCCATCGATTTCCTTTGTTCAGCCCCGACAAAAGGTCTACCTGTGACCCCACATTCGTGACTACCTCTGCAAAGTTGCGCTGATTAAGGTGTCCAAGTTGTGCCAAACGACAGGCTTGCACCAAACCGGAAGCCTCGAGGGAAATCCCCAACATTTGTACCAGACAAGAATCTACCGTGTCGGCATCTATCAGCAAAACTTCGCCGTAGCCACGCAGGAATGACGCTAAGTTCACCACCATCGAGGATTTTCCGGTAGAACCGGGAGGTCCCCACACCGCTACGACTTTGCCGGATTTTTGGGCAACGGTAGCGGCGTCAGGCGTGTCGTTCTGGGGGCTCGCTGGCGGATGGGAGGGTGCCTGCGGACTGGGTGGTGGGGGCGGCATCATGAGTTGCATTACCAGGGCGAGGATTCTGTCGGTATCGCTGTCGGTAATTTCGGGCAGGCGCGGATCGGTTTTAGCCAGTACCGAGATTCCACCCCAATGCGTCAGCAATTCTAGGTCATCCACCGGAGCCAAGGCCACAACTGTCGTCTGAGCCTGGGTCAAATCCTGGCGTGCCGCCGCATCTAAATCAATGATTTCGGTGTCAATGATGGCTATATCTACCAGTTGCGCGGCGGAGGCCGCCAAAATCTCGGTAATATCCCTACAGCGGCGCACTATTTTCAACGGTAGCTTCCGCTGCTCGATTTCACGGATTATTTCAGCCTCTAAATCCGGATCCAAGCAAGTGGCTATCCCGGTTTCACTCATGATGCCACCGGAATAGCCACGAGGGATCGCTGCAAGCCGACGGCGGCGAGCAAGTCCTCTAAGTCTTTGTTTTCCACCAGGATTTCAATCGAAATATCCTCGGTAACCCGCATCGCCACCCCGGGTTTTTTCTCGGATACAAACACGACCCGAGGAGCAATATTGTGCGCCTCCCGAGGCAAAGTTTCTACGTCGGTATCGCTGTCCGTCCCGTTGGGGAGCTGCCAGATTTCCAGGTAGTCACCTTTAGAAACCCCACTGGGCAGCGGGGAGGCCAACTTCAGCACGATTTTCTTGACATTTCCAGACCCGCTGGACACGCAGCCTCGTGACAATAATTCCCCGGCACCGATGGTTTGAGTGGCGCGAATTTGTCCCAGTTTAGCGGCCGGGAAATAATGCCTGGTCGCCACCCCCGGATTAGCTTCTATCGCCACCAGCATATCTTTGGTTATGGATTGACCCGCCAAGATAGTGTCCTTGGCCGCCCAGTATCGATCCATATGACCCGCGACCCGAATAGCTACAAAAGTCAGCATCATAGCCAGAGCTATCAGGATGATTCCGATATATACCCGGGGGCTGTGCCACCACCCTTGGGTTTTCCCACTGCCAATCGGCACTAGCATCACCTCCTATTATTTTCTCCCTTAGAATATCATCCCCAACTGAATACTTTTTGTTGCGTCTTGGTTCTTTTTGATGTACCATGATGTCATGGACTTCAATTTTTACACGATTGCTGATGTAGCCGACATGCTCAAGGTTTCCCCCGGAGCGGTGCGTAACCTCATCAACAACCAAGAGTTGCGTGCCATCCAGATTGGGGGGCGGGGATTGTGGCGAATTGAACAATCGGCACTGGAGGAATACGTCCAAAAACAATATGCCCAAAGCGCGGAGCGCCTCGAGTCGGGACAGGTTTTGCTCGCCGACTAGGTTTTTCCCCTATAGCTCTTCGCTAGCGCGGACAAGACACATAGAGCAAGGCCTCAAAAGGCAAGGTAACCTGCCTGCCGTGGTCGATGATGTCCACAAAATCTTGCCCCACGCGTTGAATGTAGCCCTGTAGGGAACTATTGTGGGTTACGAACTGAATCTCTAAGCGACTGGCTGCGAAGTCGCGCAGAATTTTCGCGGCGGTGAGTCTTTCTTCTACCTTGGTTGGCCACTCTGGAGTGGCATCCAAACCCGAGATGGCACCTAATGAACGGTACCACACCAGCAACTGCGCGCGCTGCAGCTCCAGGATCAGCCACGTTCCCGCCGCGCGCAATACTTGACCCCGCAAAGATTCTCCGTTCATGAGTCGCAACTCGAGCTCCGTGCCCACACTCCCTAAGAGGCGGCCGGCCAGGGTAACTTCGGTCGCCTCAGCGGTGGCCATATCAGCAACTTCCACTTGGCGTTGCACCTGGAGCTGGGCATCAAATTGTGAAGAAATATCGCTAATTAGAGGGTTTTCTCTCATGTTTCCAGTCTAGAACATCCCACCCCCTCAGGGCATAAATCAATCAAACAACACCAAACAACATCGCTTGACAACTAACCTGATGTATGATTGTATTATAGTCATAACAAACCTAAGCCCTCTAAACCAGTGGCTAAACCTAATGAAAGAAGGCGCAACATGACATCCACCACCCTCACCTATCAAACAAAGCCTGTTACGAACCGGGTTGCTCCCGAAGAGAGCTTCCGGTATTTGACTTGCCGCACACCCCCACGTGGGGGCACCTCGCTGTGCCAGCAGACCTCACGGCTCCGGCGCACTCGTCAAAACGCGGGCTCAACTCGCCCCGCTGATACCCGCCCCGGGCCTAGGCGCGGGAAAACCTCTCCGGATTTAGTGGCCAAATCCCCCTTTGATGACCCCAAGTTGCCAGACCCACGACGCTGGGCAGCTCAGATTGCGCGCTGTTCCCTAGAGGCCATCGAAGGTGAACGACCACTGACACAGTTAAATCCGTGGGTTACGCCCCTGCAATATCGGCTCCTAGAAAAGCAGCGCCAACGCAACCAGGGTTCACGCAGCCCGAAACATGGCTCGAAGCTTTCACAAAACCTGGGTACCCCACCGCAAGTACGTCCCGTCCGGGTACTTTCTGCTCGGTGTCGTGCCACCTTAGACGGAGCCCAAGAGGCCACCGTGGTGCTTCACGACGGGAAACGGGGGCGCGCCAGCTCGATGCGCTTGGAAAACCAGGGCAACCGCTGGCTGGTGACGGCGCTAAAAATCGGTTGAGTGCCAACCGCAACGATTGGCACTCAAGCTCAGCTGAAAAAATTCACCGCCGTTTCTTGGAAGCTCTACGCTGAGCCCGGTTTCCAGTCACAGCCGGTTCCAGGGAATCATCCCCGGAATACGTCACCTGTTCGCTCATAGCGGCACGCCCGGTATCCCCCATGACGCTGCGATTGGCACTAATCGACTTGGCTCCCGCCCGACGCCCTTTCGGCTTCGAACTCTTGCGGGAGTGACCGGCCTCATCACGAGGTTCTGATGCCGCGTTCTCATCCGCAACGGCCGACTCAGTTTCGCCGCCTTCCACCAGCTGTGCCTGTTCAAAAGCCTCCATAAAGGCCTTAACATAACCGAACACATTTTGGACGGTTTCTTCCTTTACCCGCTCCATCATGGACTTAAACATCAGGTAGCCCTCGGTTTTGTACTCTACCAGGGGATTTCGCTGCCCCATGGCACGTAAACCGATGCCTTCTTTCAAGTAATCCATCTCGTAGAGGTGTTCGCGCCACAGGCGATCCACCACGGAAAGCAACACCCGGCGTTCCATCTCGCGCATGGGGTCTTTACCCAACTGGGTTACGGCAATCTGGTTTTCCGCCAACGATTTTTCAGCCAATTCGTATTGCAGTTTCGCGTCATCAACCAACTGTTCGGAGATAAATTCGCTGGTCAAGGCACTCCGTCCCCCCACGGCATTCTCTATATCCGCCACCGTTAGGGAAACCGGGTAAATGTTTTTCAACCCCGCCCACAGAGTTTTCAAATCCCATTCACTGGATTCTTGAGCCGTGGTAGCCCCCTCTACCGCCGTGGACACGGTGTGCTCAATAAAGGATTCAATCGTGGGTTCCAAGTTTTTGCCATGCAACACCTGGGAACGTTCCCCGTAAATCGTCTCGCGTTGCTCGGTCATCACGTCGTCATATTTCAAGACATTTTTGCGAATCTCGGCGTTACGACCCTCCACCTGAGCCTGGGCGGATTTAATCGCCGAGGACACCATCTTAAACTCCAAGGGAATATCATCAGGCATCCCCGACTGCATAAACCGCGCCGCCGCCCCGGTGTTGAACAGGCGCATCAAATCGTCTTCCATCGACAGATAGAAACGCGACTTCCCAGGGTCACCTTGACGCCCGGAACGACCGCGCAACTGGTTGTCGATACGCCGCGACTCGTGGCGTTCCGTGCCCAACACATACAACCCGCCGAGCTCCACAACCTCGTCGTGTTCCTTCTTTACCGCCGCCTTGGCTTTCTCTAAGGCTTCTGGCCAGGCGGCTTCATAAGCCTCGGAATCTTCTTCGGGATCCAAACCTTGGTCTTTCAAAGCCTGCACCGCCAGAAACTCGGCGTTGCCCCCAAGCATAATATCGGTACCACGACCAGCCATATTCGTGGCCACCGTAACTTGGCTTTTACGCCCCGCCATCGCTACCACCGCTGCTTCGCGTTCATGCTGCTTCGCGTTCAAAACCTGGTGAGGAATATGGCGGGCATTGAGTAACCTCGACAAATATTCGGATTTTTCCACGGAGGTCGTACCCACCAAAACCGGTTGCCCCCGGTGATAGTTCTCTTCGATGTCATCTACCACCGCCGCGAACTTGGCTTCGGCCGACTTGTAGACCACATCTTGTTTGTCTTCACGAATCATGGGTTTGTGGGTCGGAATCGGCACCACCCCCATCTTGTAAGTCTCTTGGAATTCGGCGGCCTCCGTCTCGGCGGTACCGGTCATACCGGCTCGCGAGCCTTGGGGGTAAAGCCGCACATAGTTCTGCAGGGTAATCGTAGCCAAGGTCTGGTTCTCGGCCTTAATCTCTACCCCTTCTTTGGCCTCAATGGCCTGGTGCATCCCCTCGTTATAGCGCCGACCCGGCAACACACGCCCGGTGTGTTCATCCACAATCAAGACTTCACCCTCGGGGGAAACAATGTAGTCCTTGTCCAGTTTGAACAATTCCTTGGCTTTAATCGCATTGTTCAAAAACCCAATCAGCGGGGTGTTAGCTACCTCGTAAAGATTGTCAATTCCCAGGTAATCCTCTACCTTGTCGATACCGGGCTCCAGAACACCAATCGTGCGTTTCTTTTCATCAACCTCGTAGTCCTCGCCGCGATTCAAGGTCAACACCACCTTCGCGAAATCCTGGTACCAGTGGTTGACATCGCCCTGGGCGGGACCAGAAATAATCAAGGGAGTACGAGCCTCGTCAATCAGAATCGAGTCAACCTCGTCGACGATGATGTAGTTGTGACCACGCTGCACCAAGTCCTCAACCCGCTGCGCCATATTGTCACGCAGATAGTCGAAACCGAACTCGTTATTTGTCCCATAGGTAATATCGCAGTTGTACTGCTTGCGCCGCTCCGCCGGATCCATCTGAGCCAAGATAATACCCGTGGTCAAACCGAGATAGCGGTACACCCGCCCCATCAGCTCGCCTTGATAGGAAGCCAGATAGTCGTTGACCGTCACGACATGCACGCCTTTACCACTCAAGGCTCGCAGATAACACGGCAAGGTGGCCACCAAGGTTTTGCCTTCACCAGTTTTCATTTCAGCGATATTGCCCCAGTGCAACGCCGCCCCACCCATGATTTGCTCCCGGAAATGGCGCAAACCCAAAATCCGGTCAGAAGCCTCGCGTACCGTAGCGAAAGCCTCTACCAGCAGGCTGTCCAGGGACTCCCCATCCTCAAGGCGCTTCTTGAAATCCGCAGTTTTCGCTTTCAACTCCTTTTCGGATAGCGCCTTGTATTCATCTTCCAGTCGATCCACTGCGTCGGCGATTTTCACCAGTTTCTTAAGGACTTTACCTTCACCTAAACGCAAGAACTTATCGATAACGGACACGTTTTCCCTTTCCTTTGGGGCTCGTTTGGGACTCTGTGGTGGCGACGCGACAAAGAGCTAAAACATCGCAGCCTCCCCCATTTTAGGGGAAAGTTCCATATTTAGCTAAAGCAAATCGGCAAAATGGCACCTCATGAAACCGAAAACCCAACGTCGCCCCCAGGGAAACCTAGCCTCGGGGCTCAAAGAGAACCCCGAGGCTACGCTACTGAAACCAATAAATAAAACCTATCCTTGGTTGATAGTGCAATTCGCGTTGAGCCGAATCACACCATAAGTCCAGCCTTGACGGTGGTAAACCACGGCGGGTTGCATGGTTTCCGAATCGATAAACAGATAGAAGGGATGCCCCACCAGCTCCATCTCGTCCAAAGCCTCCTCCACACTCACCGGCGTGGTTTCATGCAATTTTTCACGCACAATCACGGGAGAATCCCCCAGTTGATCCTCGCGTACCTCGCCGGGCTTTAACGGGGCGCGAACCGGGGCGGGCTTGGCTTGCGGCTCGGGCATCGCCACATCCAAATCGACATCCGGGGGAATATCGTAGCGACGGTGATTCTTGATGCGGTCGCGGGCACGACGCAGCCTTTCATAGAGTTTACCCGCCGCAATATCAACAGCCGCATAGCGATCCGAAGACGAAGCCTCGGCGCGCACCACCGGACCTTTGCCATGAACTGTAATTTCGATACGCTCCGCAGTATCGACCTGTCGAGGATTGCGCTCGTGGGTCAATTCCACGTCCACACGTTGCGTACGCGGCGCTAACTGTTCCACCTTGGCGATTTTTTCCTCTACATACTCGCGAAAATTCGGGTGGATTTCGGCGTTTCGGGCTTTTAGTGTGATTTCCATTGTTGGCCTCCTTAAGAGTTTGAGTTGGGACCCAGCACCAGCTGCTGGGACGGATGGTTCGCGTCTCACCTCCCTTCCGCGCGGGCAACACTCCGTCGTGTTTTACCTGCTGTTTTTACGTTAATTTTATTCTAGTGCAAGCGGATTATCCGCGCAGTATTTCCGGGGGGTTTATTTCATGAGGCGCCGGCTTCGCCGGTGAATTTCAGGCTACTATTGGGAAAACTGGCTGGTAGCGAACACGAATCCACCCAGGATTTCTGTCCCCACGCCTTGCAAAACCCGCGCCATTTCCCGCAAGGTGGAACCAGTGGCGCTGACATCATCAACCAAAACCGCCGCCACCCCGGAAAGCTCCGAACCAGCCCCGGGCGCAACCAGGGTCATTCGATGGTGCCGATTCGTCACCCGCTGCGAATACCCCAGCCCGGCCTGTTTTTTGGTGCCCGGCCGCATTTTTAGTACCTCTAGCACTCCCGACTGGCTCGCCACCCCGGATTTGACCAACCCAGACATGATGCCGGTGGCGAAAGCCCCCGCGACCGGGGACGATGCTCCCGGGGTGGTCGAGGGTGCGGGGACTACGAACACTTCGCGATGGCACCTCATGACCCCGAGGCGCGCCGCTAAAACCGCCGCGTTTTCACCCGCGGCCGCAAAGTAAGACCGCAAATCCAAACGCGGGTCGTGTTTGCCCGCCAAAACAAAACGGCGCATAGCGCCTTCGTAATTCGCCACAGCGAAACCGGGGATGCCGGCAAGCTCCAGGTCAAGCGCCTGGGGTTCACCCAAAATTTGCGCCAAACACCGGTCACAAACCATTTCATCCCAAGCTCCGCAACCCACACATTCCGTGGGCAGCAGCACCCCACCCAAATCCGTCAGCGCGGCCCGCAGTTCGCGACTGACTCGCCGTGCGCGACGTGAAGAATCCTCAAATTCACCGCCCACGATGACTACCCAGGATAGGTGGGGTCTTGCACCCCGCTCAAAGTGTGCTGCCAGTTACGCCCCGAACGCGAAAAGAGTTCGCCGTTCTTGGTGGCCAGGTAAACCTCGTTTTCGGTGCGCCCCCCCGCCAAGGCCACCGCGTCTTTCACCCCCGGCAGGGTCGAAACCGGACCGAACAGCGGGATTATACGCACCGTGGTTTTCTCGCCGCCGCCGGTCAAAGCGGCCAAAGTATAGCCTTGCAACCACGACAAATCCGCCACTGTACTAGTGCCGATTTCCAGCTCCTGAGTGCCCACCAGGGTTTCGGGCAGGCCGTACTGGTTACGCAGGATTATCGCCAGCGAAATCTGGTCTTTGCCGTCCACACTGCGAATCGCCGCCAAACGGCTGCCGTCCGGACTGATTGCTAGGGCGGTAACTATGCGGGAATCGTGCCAGGGCAGCTCGATTTGAATACCACTGCCGTCGTCGTTATACGCCAAAATATGGTTGGGTTGGGCGCTGTCTACCGTCCAAATCCAGCCCAAACGATCTACCACGGGCGCTGCTAATCCCAGGCCAGAGTACAACACCTGGGCGGAGCGTTGCTTCCACACATAGAGTTTTTGACGCGCGCCATCCGTGAAAGCAATCGTTTTCCCATCCACGGACACAGCCGGGTGGCTCATAGAAATCCCCGCTAAGTTCGACGCTGACAGCAGCACTTCAACTTTGTCCCCATCCAGGCGAACCAGGTTGCCATCTTTAATCATCACCGGGTTGACCACCCCCGACGGGTCGCTAATCGGCTCGGTGTTTGGCAGCGGTACATTACCCAGACTCAAACTGACCGAAGAAATCCCCGCCACATCGCGCAAAGTCGAGCCGATTTGCCAATAGGCCAGAGCGATGGTGTGTGGGTCGGTAAAGGGCTGGGTCGAATCGATGTTGACATTGGCTACCCCGTCGAAAACCTCGACGGTTCCCCCGCGCAGACTGGTTCCGGGGGGAAACACCGAGGTCGCCGCGCCACGAAAACTTCGTGGCGGCCCGGCCAAAATCGCGTTGACCAGGTAGGACGCCATGCGGCGGCGCGGGTACCAGCGTAAGTCTGGAATCAAGGCCCCGTGGTTGGCGGCCAAAAAGAATATCGGGGCTGAAGCGTAAATCGAAGCAAATACGGATTGGGACAGAATCACGCCGTCTTCAAGATTCGCGATGCGCCACTGGTTGTCCGCCGCTTTGACCAGGGAAAAACGTTCTTGAATCTCGGAGGTGGTGTTGGCGACTGAATATTTCCCGGAACTGTCGACGCTGCCCACGGCTTTCGCGTTGGCCTGAACCGCAGCG
Organism: Mobiluncus mulieris ATCC 35243; assembly: GCF_000160615.1. Taxonomy (GTDB): domain Bacteria; phylum Actinomycetota; class Actinomycetes; order Actinomycetales; family Actinomycetaceae; genus Mobiluncus; species Mobiluncus mulieris. The sequence continues at coordinate 574,630 of NZ_GG668519.1, forward strand.
TCACTGGTGGTGGTGATGTCTATGCCCGAATCGGTGTCGACAATCACCACTTGGGCATCTGGTTTCCAGTCCACCGCCGCCTTAGAGGCCAAAAAAGACCTGGCTACGGTGAAATCGTCGGAATACCCGGCCGCACAGGCGCGAATAAAGCCCCGCACGATTTCTTCCGGGGACGCATTCGGTACCGGCCCGGGCGCGTTTAGACCCAGCAATGGCTGGTTGGCTGCGATTTCGATATCGGATTTTTGTACCGTTCCGGCATACGGCAGGGTTGCGCAAGCACCTAATGAAACCGCCCCGACCAACAGGGCAGCTATCGTTACGTAACGGGGTTCATGAGGTGCCATCCCCGTTGCTCTCCGCCCCCACCACTGTGACTTTCTAAACATCTTCACCCCCGACTGTGCTTTGGTATTCCTCAAGTTTGGGTTCTACGTAGTCAGTCAAGGCTACGGGAGCCGGTCCCATTTCGCCTCCACGCAATCGGGGCAGAGTCAAACGGAAGGACGAGCCGTAGCCTTCTTTGCCCCAGGCCTCCAAGGTACCCCCAGAGAGCCGGGCGTCTTCGAGGGAAATCGCCAGTCCCAACCCGGTTCCCCCGGTGGTGCGCGCCCGAGCGGTGTCCGCCCGATAGAAACGGTCGAAAACCCTCGAGGTCACTTCCGGGCTCATGCCCACCCCGTGGTCGCTTACCCGCAGGGAAACCGCAGTTTCGCTGGTGTCCGTGGTGATGACCACCGGGTTGCCTTCCGAATGCTCGATGGCGTTTACCACCAGGTTGCGGATGATACGGGTAACCCGGCGGGTGTCGAGTTCAGCGGTGCAAGGATAGGCGGGCAGGTTCAACACCACCTTGCAGCCGACTTTTTCGGCCAAACTGGCGGTGTCCTCTACTACCTGGCGTGCCAGGGCGTTGATATCTGCCGTTTCAAAAGACAGGCGAGCCGAGCCGGAATCGATACGCGAGATTTCCAGCAAATCCGCCAGCATCGCGTCGAAACGCTCGATTTGGTCGTGCAGCAACTCCGCGCTGCGCAGCGCGGCGGGATCCAAGGCTCGGCGCGCGTCAAAGATTACATCATCGGCGATTCGCATGGTGGTCAGGGGGGTGCGCAGCTCGTGGGATACATCCGAAACGAAACGCTGCTGCAGGCGTGACATTTGCCCCAGGGTGTCGATTTTTGATTGCAAGGATCCAGCCATTTTATTGAAGGAATCCGCCAGCTGCGCCATCTCGTCTTGGCCTTGGGACAACACCCTAGCGTTAAGGTCGCCAGCGGCCAGACGTTCGGCGGTGCGCACCGTGCGGCGCACCGGCACCAACACGGAGTACACCACTACCCAGGTCATGGCCCCCACCAACAGCAGCAGAGCCACACCCCCCGCGCCCAACACTTGCATAACCAAGTCCAGATTGGCCTGTTCATCGGCCAGGGAATACACAAAATACAGTTCATGTGCTCCCGCCAAGGGCAGTATCAGGGGGGTTCCCACCGCAATTCCCGGGGCAAAGCGCCCGTTTGTTTCCTTGATTTTCACGGACTGCCAGTATTGTCCCGGCTTTTTTTCCACGGCTTCGCGCAGTTCGGGGGTGATGGTTTCCCGCAGGTTTCCCGTCCCGATTTCGTTAATCACAAAAGAAGATGTTTCGTGGGGGTTTCGCAGAATCAACACCGCCGGGGCGCTCCCCCCCGAGGCGAGGGTGGCCATGGAAGTAATCACGTCTTGAGCCAATGATTGCACTTGTTCCACCGTGGAGACTGGGGCTAAATCCAAACGATTTTGCGCTGATTTGGCGCGGGAAGCCGATTCGACCAGCAGCTGGTTGAGTCGTTCTTGAAAAATCCCGTCTCGGATTGAATTCGCGGTATACAGTCCGATTCCACCCAAAATCACCAGGGTGGACACCAGCATGACCATTCCCATGCGCAGCGTCAGGGATTTTTGTAAAGGCAGCGGCACCCATGATGACTGCAGCAGCTGTAAAGAATATCGGGTGACGGTGTTGATTAGCTGGCTGACCCGGCGTTGTCGCCTCGAGCGGCGAAACACTGCGGGGGTAGAGGCGCTCACGAATGCGCACTTCCAATCCGGTATCCCACTCCTCGAACCGTCAAAACAACCTGGGGGTTATCCGGATCAACTTCCACTTTGGCGCGCAGTCGTTGTACATGCACGTTCACGAGTCGCGTGTCGGCACCGTGACGTAAGCCCCATACTTGCTCCAGGAGTTCTTCGCGGCTCAAGACCCGCCCGGGTTTCGAGGCTAGTGCCACCAACAGGTCATATTCCAAAGGGGTGAGTCCCAAATCCCGACCGCCGCGAGTCACCTGGTGGGAGGCCAGATTAATCTCGAGGTCGGCGGCTTTCAGTACTTCTTCGGCTTGGGTTTCCAAGTGTCGCAGCCGGGCGGCGACCCGCGCCAGGAGTTCTTTGGGTTTAAAGGGTTTGGGCACATAGTCATCCGCCCCGGCCTCCAGGCCAGCCACCACATCAGTGGTGTCGGTTTTGGCAGTCAACATGATAATCGGCACCACCGAGGTCTGGCGGATGCGCCGACAGATTTCAATTCCATCCATCCCGGGCAGCATCAAATCCAACAACACCAAGTCGGGGTTTATTCGGTTGAATTCACCCAGGGCTTTTGCCCCGTCGGCGCAAAAGCTCGGGGTGTAGCCGGATGATTCCAAAATAATGCCTATCATTTCAGACAGGGCGGTGTCGTCGTCAACTACCAGAATTTTAGAACTCATAGTCCTATTTTGACATGATTTACGGAAGCTGGGGCATTAGTCCTGGGAAAGCCGGGGATTTTTATTCACTTTGACAAGAAATTACGGCTCGGACATGGCAACATAGACTTGGGCTTAGTGAAAGGGAACAAATATTTATGAACCAACCGAATCAATCACCCACCCCGCCCAACCCCTCAAGTTGGGGCAACTCCGAGGTTCCTACCAGCGGATATGGACAGTTCAGCGCGGGTTCCTGGCAGAATCCCGGGGGGTCGCCCGCTGGCACGACTGCTGAGGCGGGAAATGGCAGTATTCCTCCGTCGGGTGTGTTCGGCGGAATATCGCGTCCAAATAACCCAGCCGGCTCCGACAATCAAAGTACTGCGGATACCTCGGGGATGGCTTTTAGGGGAACTCTGAATGCCAGTGCTGGTGCGAGTGCTGGTGCTGGTGCGGGAACCATGCCGGGGTTTAGTGAAAATCCTCGGGATTACCAGCAGGTTCAACCCGGGGTGATTCCCCTGCGGCCGTTGTCTTTGAGCGATATTTTCAACGGCGCATTCCGGGCGCTGCGCGAAGCCCCTTCGGTGATGTTCGGTCTGATTTTGGGAATCTGGGCCGTGTTTGCTTTGGTTTCGGGAATTATTACCGCCCTGTCATTCCCCGACATAAACCAGGCGATGCAAACGCTTGAAAACAGCGGTGAAAACACCGAGGCCATGTTGGATACCGTCCTGGGAATGATAGAGAGCGCTCTGCTGGTCAGCATCCCCACCAGTATTGTTCGGATTGCGGTTCTGGCGATAACCACGGGTATCGGGGTGGCGGCTATCGCCCCCATGGCTTTGGGGCGCCGTCCTTCCATCGGTGACACTTGGGACGCGGTTAAACCCCACTTTTGGAGGCTGATTGGCTTTACTTTCCTGCTGGATTTGATTGCTATCGGGGTGGCGATGCTGGCTTTCTCGCCGCTGATTTTGACTTTCGTTGGGACTTATACCCAAAACCTGTGGATGGCGGTATCCGGGGGGTTACTGGTGTTGCTCACTGGTTTAGCCGGATTCCTGTGCTATGTGTTCATAACCATCCGCGTTATTTTCGCGGTTCCCGCTATGGTTATGGAGAACATCGGGGTGGGGGCATCCATGCGCCGCTCTTGGGCTCTGACCAAGAAGTCTTTTTGGCGGATTTTCGGTGTCATCGCTCTCACATACATGATTTGGATGGCGATTATGGCTGGACTAGGTTTCATTGTCCAGATAGTGGTTACGGTGGCTGCGACCGTCACCAAAAACATGACCTTGGTAATGGGAATCAGCGAAACCTTAAGCGGGGTTATCGCCGGGGTCTATATCCCGTTTATTGCCGGGGTACAGTCCATCCTCTATATCGATTTACGAATGCGCCGCGAAGGTCTGGCTTTAAGTTTGCTGCGCGCTTCCCAACAACAGGACTGAGAGGTTCCCTGTGTTCGCCCCCGTGTTTACCGCCTTCACTGTCTTCCCCACCGACGACAGTGCGAGTGACGCACCCCTGGGGGGGGCAGCCGGGCGGGAATTGTTGGAACGGGAGCTAGAAAAACCCATCTACCAGGAGCATCACTCGATACTCAAAGGCCTTATCTCTCAGCTTATCGAACTGTTTTCCGGCGCGCATTTCAACCCGGATTTGCCTTCCTTCAATTGGATTGTGGTTGCCCTGTTGATAGCGGTGATGGCGGCGGTGGCTACCTTGCTGTTGACCAACAGTTCCTGGCGAATCCACGCCCCAACAACAGGCAAAAAACCAAAAGATTCCGTGGTGTTTGACGACAACCGCAGCGCTATCCAATATTTGGCGGCGGCACGGGCAGCCGTGGGACGCGAAGACTTCTCGGTGGCTTTCCTCGAACAGTTCCGTCACCTCATGAAGATGTGTGAAGGGGAAGGCAAGCTGGTTATCCCCCCGGGGCTCACCGCCGTGGAAGCCAGCCAGAAACTGACCCGGATTGCCCCCAATTTCGGGGTCGACTTGAACTGGGCCGCCACCCAGTTCAACGCTTTGCGCTTCGGTCACCGCCAGGCTTTGCCTGCGGATTTCCACCGGATACGAATCTTGGATGAAAACCTGGAGCGTCAAATCAAATCACATTCTCCCCTCGCGCATCCTTCCGCACAGCTGGCGGCCACAGCACCGACCCCCGCCCTGGCTGCTGCCTCGACGGAGGTGACCTCATGAGTTCCCCCTCCGCTCCCACCGCCACCCCGCGTATCAGCGAAGCCTTGCACCAGTCACGCTGGATTGTGGGCGGTTTCGTGCTGCTGGTAATCTCTTCTCTGATTTTTGGTTTACTGTCCAGGCCTACAGACACTAACCCCTTGTCCCCTAATAATCCCGGCCCGCGCGGGGCAATGGCACTGGCTCAGGTTTTACAGCAAAAGGGAGTGAATGTCCGCAATATCTATACCACTCGTGACGTGGCGCAACTGGGGGAAGACGACCTGCTGGTGGTGACCGGGGTGGCGGATTTGACGGATAAACACATCAGCTCCCTGATGAAATCCCCGCGTACCAACCTGTTGTTCCTGGGTACTTTCGCTCAGACGAATCGCCTAGAGCCCTACGCGGTGGCAGTGGGTGAGAGCACCCCGGATGGAGTGGCGCCGCGTTGTAAACTGCCGGCTGCTTTCGAGGCTGGTCCTTTGCACGGTTCGCGCGGTTCTCTCAAGCCTTTGCGTACCCCCGAAGCGGCCTGCTACCAGGTAGCACCCGAGAAATACGCCTATCTGCAGTTCCAGCGTCCTGGGGGGCTGCGGGTTAGCTTCCTGGCCGATGCTGCGGCCGCCGAAAACCGCGAAATTACCCAGAACTCTCAGGCTGCGTTCCTGTTGAACCTGATGCTGCCAGCCAAGAACGTGGGTTGGATTGTGGGCAGTACTTTCCAGCTGCCTTCTGGCCATGACGCCGGGTCGGGCACTGCCGATGTTATCCCCCCAGCCATGACTCGTGCCTTGATATTGTTCTTTGTGGCTTTGCTGGTTTTGGCTTTGGCGAAGGGTCGGCGTTTGGGGCGGGTCATCACCGAGGTGGTTCCAGTGGTGGTGCACGGAGCGGAAACCGTCTATGGGCGGGCTCGTATGTACCGGATTCACGGGGCGTTTGAAACCGCCGCCCGTCACGCCCGGGGCTTCACCGCGCGGCGTTTGGGGGAAAGACTGCATCTGGCGCGGGGTATCAGTGCGGAGCAGCTATGCGAGCGGGTCGCGGAGCTCACCGGGATGCCCGAGTCGCGGGTTCATGAGGCGCTAGCGGGATCCCCGCCACGCACGGGAGCTGAATTGGTAAATCTTTTAAAGAATCTGAACAGCCTGGTTGAAACCACCAAAGGGAAGGAACACAAATAATGGAAACACAAGCTGCCATCTTGGATAAATTTTCTGCGCTTAGAGGCGAAATCAACAAGGTAGTCAAGGGGCAGGATGCCATCGTGACCGGGCTGGTCATCGGGCTTATCACCGGGGGACATGTCCTGTTAGAGGGCGTGCCGGGGGTGGCAAAAACCCTTACCGTACGGGCACTGGCGGCAGGGCTGAGCCTCAAAAACACGCGGGTGCAGTTCACCCCAGATTTGATGCCCGGAGATTTGACCGGTTCCTTGATTTTCAACTCGCAAACCTCGACTTTCACCTTCCGCGAAGGCCCGGTATTCACGAACCTGCTTTTGGCTGATGAAATCAACCGTACTCCCCCGAAAACCCAGTCGGCGCTGTTGGAGGCCATGGAGGAACACCAGGTCAGTGCCGACGGGGTCAGTCGGGAACTACCCAACCCTTTTATGGTAATCGCCACCCAAAACCCCGTGGAATACGAGGGTACCTATCCCCTGCCGGAGGCACAGCTAGACCGCTTCTTGCTGAAACTCGAGGTTCCCCTGCCTTCGCGGGATACCGAACTGGAGGTTCTTAACCTGCATTTACGCGGGTTTAACTCCCGGGCGCTGGCGGATTCCGGGCTGCGCCCGGTGGCTAGTGCCGAGGATATCGCGGCGGCACGCCAGGCCGTGAAATCGGTGAGCGCCGGTCCGGAAGTATTGGGATACATCGTGGATTTGGTTCGCGCCACTCGGACACTACCCCAGGTGGAGCTGGGGGTATCCCCGCGCGGGGCGACAGCTCTGTTGGCGACCTCGCGGGTATGGGCTTGGCTGTGCGGGCGGGACTTCGTCACCCCTGATGATGTCAAATCCTTGGTGTTGCCCACTTTCCGACACCGGCTGCGCCTGCGTGCCGAGGCCGAGATGGAGGGTGTCACTGCCCAGTCCCTGTTGGATACGGTGTTATCCGCCACGCCGGTGCCCCGTTGAACTCGGGGGGGTGAAGCCCCCGGAGGAAAACCGGGATTCCCGGATGGCACCTCGTGAATTCGAACGAAAAACCCAACCCGCCCCCTTACAGAAAGGATCAGAATAGTGGCTGTGACTTCCCGCTTGGCGATACTGATCGCCTTGGGGATTCCGTTGATGTTCCTGACCGAATGGAAGGCGGCGGGGACGTCTTGGCTGTTGTTGTGCCTCGCGTTGTGGCTGTTTGACGCGCTGCTGGCACCATCGCCGCGTCGCTTGACAATTACCCGGCAACTGCCGGTGTCGCTGCGCCTTAACGCCACTACCCCCTATTCGATTACGGTTTCGAACCCCACCCGGCGGCGATTTCGCGCCTGGCTGCGCGATGCGTGGCAGCCTTCCCTGCAAGCCGCGCCGGCGCGGCATCGTTTTGTGCTGGCGGGCAAGCAAACCCTGGAGTTGGCAGCCACGTTCACCCCAACCCGCAAAGGCACCCTGGTCAGTGATTCGGTGACGATACGTTCTTTTGGACCGCTCGGCCTGGGTGCCCGCCAGTTTTCCGCCCCGATTGGGCAAAAAGTGCGGGTGCTGCCCGAGTTTCGTTCCGCGAAGTATTTGCCGTCCCGCCTGGCGACGCTGCGGCGCCTGGAGGGTAACACCCTATTGACCCAACGCGGGCAGGGATCGGAGTTTGATTCGCTGCGTGAATATGTGCCTGGTGATGATGTGCGTGACATCGAATGGCATGTTTCAGCGCGTAACCGGGTGCCGGTGGTGAAAACTTGGCGGCCGGAGCGTGACCGCAATGTGATTATTTGTTTGGATACCTCAAGGACTTCGGCGGTGCGACTGGGAGCGTATCCGCGCCTGGATGCGAATATGGAGGCGGCTTTGCTGTTGGGAGCTTTGGCATCCAGTGCGGGGGATCGGATTCACTTGATTGCTTTCGACAACCGGATTCGCGCTAATATTCAGCCTTCTCGCGGCCAGGGTCTGGTCGGCGAGATGGCCAGTGCTATGGCCGGTTTGGAATCGTCTTTGACCGAGGCGAACTGGATGGGTTTGGGACAAAACCTGTTGGCGACGGTGCGCCAGCGTTCCCTGGTGGTGGTGTTGACTGGCTTGGAGGCCGGGCTGGATCGGGGGCAGTTGATGCCGATGGTGGAGTCTTTGAGTGGGCATCACCAGGTGTTGGTGGCCGCCGCGATGGATCCCGAGGTTAGCGAGCTGACAGTGAAGGCTGATAACACCGAGGAGGCCTTTCTGGCATCCGCCGCGATGGCGGACTGCGAGGAGCGCCGCCGCGCCGGGGATTTGCTGGGTTTACTCGGTGCCCAGGTTCTGACCACGGATCCCGATGCTTTGCCGCCGGCCGTGGCCGATGCCTACCTGGCGCTCAAGCGTCGCGGCCAGATTTAAGCTGCCTAAGGCGTAGTCTCTCTAAAGAGAAGCCGCAGCATTACAGCAATGATGACCTAATTTAGCAGTGGTGCCGGGCTTACGCCCGGCACCACTGTTTTTCACCATCAATCTGAAAATCTGAATCTTTGGCTCGCGGTTTTGCTGTTTTGTCGCTCGATGCTCTGGGGTGGCACGGCCGGGCTAGCTATGGTTTGTCCGATAACGCTTAGCGGCGAAGCCGCTAAGCGAAATTACGGAAACCATGAATCGCCACGCTGCGCCGCGCGGGCGAAGCCCGCATATCGGCGCAGTCACAGCGTGGAGGCGGCTAGCGACAGCAACGATTTGCTGTCGCCGCCGTAACTCCTTACTTGGTGTACACCGCCATGTTCTCTGGCAGGACTGCCTTGCCACCGAAGAGCTGCATGGACTTGGTGTCAGCCGGGACGTTAACCCGGGCAGGCTTAGCCAACACCAAATCAGCATTCAGCGAACCCGCCAGGGCACCAGCCACGAGGGAATCAGCATAGGACTGGCCGCTGGACACTAGGACGCTGCCTTTAGCGGGGGTGACCCCGGCCAACATGTAGGCGGTCTCATACCGATCAGAGCCAACAACCTTATCCACCCCCGCACCAGCGGCGCGGCAGGCCGGACCGCCCGCACACACGGTTTTCGCGGTAGCATCCTTAGCGACAGCCGCACCCGGCTTGACCAAATCCACCGTGCCACCCATCAGGGAAGCAGCCGAAGAACACGCCAAAGCATCAGGGAAGTCCCCGCCAGTAGCATTACACGCGATAGCGGATTTACCCCCCAAAGCCTTGAGGGTCGCAGCCTTCACCGAAGCAGCAGTGGCATACCGGTCAACCCCAGCATGGCGGATTACCTCCAAACCAGCGTTCTTTAGCTGGGCTTCCTTCGCAGCCGACACCGCCTGGTATCCGCCAACAATGTGAACCGTCTTAGTCTTATACGTCCTCAAAGAATCCAAAATAGACTGCTCCAACACGCTACCGGTACTCAACACGACCCCACCCTTATATGCACCCGCCAGAGCACCACCAACCAGGGCATCCGGAAAACCAGACCCGGTAGCCAGCACGACTACTTCATGGTTCTTCGCCAGCCCCAACGCCGCCACCGAGGTAGCCACCCGGTCAGCCCCAGCCGCACGCTTCACCGCACTCTTCGACAAATCCAGCTTCTTAGTGAACTGCTTATCAAACTTGTTTCCCACCGACTGCTTAGCACCGGGCTTCTTGTCGCCAGGCTTCTCCTTCCCGCCCCCAGCCTTCTTGGCCGGGGTGGACGGGCTAGACGGCGTATAGCCGCTGCCACCGTTACCAAACCAAGTACTACCGGATCCGCTGTTAACAGCCTTGCACTGAGCTTTCAATTCCAAATCACTATTGAAGTCAGAGGCAGCCGGGTCACTGCCATCAGCCTTGACCCACTTCACGAACTCAGTCGCCAAACCATCCTTGCAAGCACCGTCAGTTGACACGCCATCATAGTTAGCCGGGACTTCACCCTTTTTCACCTGCTTAGTACGAGCATCCGGAGTGAAAGCAGTACCAGTGGAATCTTTAAACGTAATCGTCACCTTAGCACTGGTATTCGGTGAGGTGTATGTTGCTTCAAGTTCGGTTTTATCTGCAGTGATACTACCGCTTGACCAGCCGCTGGAGCCTTTGGTAATGGTGTAGGTGACGGTCGTGGTGGTGCCGAGAGCCCAGTTGGCTTTCTTAGTGTTATCGTCAACTAGGGTTTCAGTGAGTGTGTATTTACACGGTCCAGCTACGGCATTAAACGCAGAATCGAAGGTGAGTGTCTTGGGGGTGGTGTAGTAGTTTGTGGCACCGGATGAATTGATTCTGTCCTTGATTAGCCTGGCTACGTCTACGTCTCCTGTCCATTGAGGACAACTGCTTCCATCTGTTGTGGCGGTTATTTTTATTGGTGGTCCTGGGTTACCCCATTTTGTGCCGCTGGTGTCGCCGGTGGTTTTCACGACTACCGTCAGATTGGCGTCCTCTCCGGAGCTGGAGAATTTTCCGCTGTTCTTTGGTGTATCTGCGGCGAATGCTACGTTCGCAAAAGCGGGGGTGAGACCTATTACTAGCAGGCCTGAGAGGGTGGCTACGCTAAGACGTTTAGAACGCCCCCCCCCCGCAGAATTTCCATAGGTACGAGTCATATGTTTTTCCTTTCAGATTTGATGAACGGCATGAAGCCGTTTGCGTAGTTACACGCAGGAGCTACATTGTCATATTTCCGGCGGTTTTGCCAATGTTTCACAAAAACTTGTCTGACTTCTTGGGGGTTTCTGCTGGTGACTCGGTGTTTCAGGTTTCTGAATCCAGGTTTTCCTTTTGTTTTGTCTTGGGGCGTGTTATATTGCTTGTCCACAGAATTCTGTCCAGAGCACCAAGCGGGACGCGCACCTATTTCCTGTAAAACCAGGGCAACAAGGTAACCGAGGCTGCCTGAAGATACCCTAAAAGAGGGAGCTGCCACGTACACAATCGCTTTTGATTTGGAACAGGACACCTTGTCGAAGACCTACGGCACCCCCACGTACACCAATGCACACACCGGTATCCAGATACTGCGCATCGAAGACAACAATAACCTGATGCCCGCGATAGAAATGGTGACCGGCAAGTAACACAGCTGCCGCGCGACGCCGTTCACCAGCTAGGGTCGATATCCTCGGGGTGCTTACCCAGTAGGCGCGCGGATTCCTCGAGGACGACCGCGTGAATCATTTCGCGCAACTCTATTATCGAACGCGCCCGCTGTTCCAGGGGACGACGATACACCACCACCTGCGGGTCAAGACCACGATGCGGATCAGCGCCGAAACCACGGGACAATACGACTGCGTCACGCTCCCACGGAGCCGGGTCGGAAGGCGGGACATCCTCGACCCCGTATTTGATAGCCGAAAAATCAGAACACACCGCCACCAAAGAACGAACTTCCTGTACCACCAGGTCATCGAAAGACTCCCGGCGGGTACGATAACGCGGCAGCATCGCGGGCACCAACACCCCACGCGAACCGCGTCCATGCCGATCCCGATGCACCGGGTCACGACGGGTACGCGGGGCAGTGGACACCTGCCAATGCAGCTCGCCTCCGAAATCTAAAACCCGTACTTGATGTGTTCCACTAGCCACCCTGCTAGCATAACGCACCCTTCCCCGAAACTCCCAGGAAGCCGCCCCTGGGCGAGCCGCCGGTCAATTTAGTTTAAACCGCGCTAGGGTGGATACGTGAGTTGTACCCGCTTGTGTTCCAAACCCGGTTGCGCCAACCCCGCCGTGGCGACGATGACCTTCGACCACGCCGAGGCCACCGCCATCCTGGGACCATTGGCCACCAAAGCCGACCCTATTGGCTATGACCTGTGCCAGAAACACGCCGAGAGACTCTCTGTTCCCCGCGGATGGCAGGTGGTGCGTCTGGCGGATTCCTTTACGCCGCCCGTCCCCAACGACGAAGAACTGATGGCCTTAGCCAACGCGGTTCGAGCCGCCAGCCGCACAGATTCCCCGCGCCAACAGCTTTCCCCCGGACACTATACCGGGTCAACAGACCGCGACTCTAACCCCGCCCAGCCCCAGACCCCGGGGACACGACGGGGACACTTGACCCTGGTGGATTCCCCCAAACGCGTGTCTTAAGGATGGCACCTCATGAACCCCGGCGAACCCTAACGGCGCCCCGGCGAACCCTAACGGTGAATATACGTATGCGCGTCAGGGCCTTCCTTTTCCCGGAAACGCGCCAGCGAAGCCAGAATCTCTTTTTCCGCCTCCGCGCGACCCACCCAGTCGGCACCCTCCACGGACTTCCCGGGCTCTAAATCCTTGTAAACCTCGAAGAAATGCTGAATCTCTAGACGGTGAAACTCGCTGACATCCTCTAACTCGGTACGCCACGACGCTCGCTGATCCCCAGCGGGCACACACAAAACCTTGTCATCCCCGCCATGTTCATCACTCATCCGGAACATCCCCAAGGCACGACAAGTAATCACACAACCCGGGAAAGTCGGTTCCTCTAGCAAAACCAAGGCATCCAGCGGGTCACCATCCAAGCCCAACGAGTCGTCAATAAACCCATAGTCATCGGGATAACGCGTGGAAGTAAACAACATGCGGTCAAGCCGAATCCGACCGGTTTCATGGTCAACCTCGTACTTGTTACGGTTCCCCTTAGGAATCTCGATGGTGACATTGAATTTCAAAAAATCCGTTGACATCTCTACCTTCTTGCTTGGTTCTTCAGCTGGCTTAGACTGCTGCGAGCTTATTTCTTCATTGTGCCATTAAGGACAGGCTCACGGGTAATCTTTTATAATTATCCACGGGTTTGCCCCTAGACCAGCTGGGCTGGCTGGACTGGCTGGACTAGCTGGGCTGCCCCAGTCGAAAGGTTTTCAATGCAGACACACACGCGAGCCGGCATCATCGTCGTGGTGGGCGCACTGGTGCTCGGCGGCGGATACATAATGGCAGACGGAGCCGATGCGGTGCCAGGGATACTCACCTTCAAGCCGCCCCTGCCACGGGTAGCGGCCTTCCCCACCCCGAAAGCCGCGTCACCCACCCCGAATCAAGCCCCCCTGTTCGACACCAGCACCGCCCCCGACCCCGCGTTTTTCAAAAACCTGACCCGTGAGTTCATCACAGATTACCGCATGAAAGACATGAAAGTATCGTGGTGGATTGGCACCCTCGACGGGGTGGAACTGGCCTCTGCCAACCCGGATTTGGCGCTCGCCCCGGCATCCACCACAAAACTGTTCACGGCGGCGGCAACCTTGCACGATTTCGGGTCAACAGGACGGGCGCGCACCGTGGTGGCTTGGGATGAATCGGCTCGCAAACTGTACCTGATTGGAGGGGGCGACATCCTGCTGGGGACAGGAGCCGACACGCCAGAAGATATTTTCGGTTACGCCGGTTTGGGGACACTGGCCGCCGACACAGTTCGAGCCTTGACCAAGCATTCCAAAAACATTTTAACACAGGCTCCCTACACCCTGGTGGTGGATGCCTCCTGGTTCGGGACGGAAAAAACCTCGTCAGCGTGGCGCCCCGAAGACCACCAGTGGGTTGGCCCGATTCAAGGTCTAGGAATCGACACGGGGTCGGTGGCGCGCGGTCAGTACGGCTACGTGCCGGACGCAGCTGGGGTGGCCGGCCAGGCTTTTGCCGCTGCATTAGGTGCCAGCGGGGCTGCGCCCGCCAAGATCGAAACCGGGAAATCTGGACTGGCCAAAACCGAGATTCTCGACCCGGCTCGCCCCCTGCCACAAGTAGTCGAAATCGGGCAGGCACCTCATGAATCCCCAACCATAGTGGCACTGGCGCAAGGTGCCCCTTTCGCCCAAGTGATTCGAAAAATGCTCAAAGTTTCGGACAATACCCTGGCCGAAACCCTGGGACGGCTGGTGGCCTTGCATCGCGGGGCAAAACCCACTTTTACAGACAGCGGAAAAAGCGTACAAACAGCAATAGGGGAACTGGGGGTTCACCTGGGCAACACGAACCTCGTGGGATGCTCCGGCCTGGCGCATTCCACCCAAATCCCGGCGCAAGCCCTGGCCAATCTGGTGCGCACGGCGGCCAGCCCCGAGCACCCGGAACTGCGTGCCATGTTGGCGAATCTGCCGGTAGCGGGGGCGGACGGAACCTTAAGAAACGTCTACCAGGAAACAACGGCGGCGGGGAATCTGCGGGGGAAAACCGGCACCCTGGCGATTTCACATTCCCTGGCGGGCACGATGGTGTACCAAAACCAGGTGCTGGCCTATGCGCTGATTATTTCCGGATACCCGGAAGAAAGCCCCGGGGGAACCATCAGCGCAAAACAGATGTTTTTAACGGGACTGCTGGGCGGGAAAACCGAATTCTCCCCCACCGACCCCAAAACCAGCCCCGCACCAGCGGCGTGATTCAACCCGCCAGGCACACCCCAATTTTACTTGCTGGGAAGTTTCCTGTTACACTCTTGCCCATGATGAAGCGAATGCCTCGCTGACGTGCACGTCAGCCACTCACAGCCAGCGCCAGCTGCCCCGGCAGCACCTCGTGCGCTCACAGCATTCGTATTTTGTTCCTGCGTGCCCGTCAGAGCCAAAAACCTTTTGGAACACCGCCAAATTTTCCCATTTTCACCCCGAAAACCGGGGTACTGACATGCAAAGGATAATCATCATGACTAAAACCACCATTGGACCCAACTGGCAAAACCACCCCGAATGGGGTTTCGCCACCCGCCAGATTCACGCCGGTTTCACCGGCGACCCGACCACCGGGGCACAAACTGTCCCGATTTACGCCACGAATGCCTTCCACTTTCCCAACGCCCAGACTGCGGCCGCCCGTTTCGGACTGCAAGAACTCGGACCTATCTATTCCCGTTTGACCAACCCCACTAACGAGGCCTTAGAGGGACGCCTGGCTTCCCTGGAAGGCGGGGTGGGCGCCTTGGTGACCTCTTCCGGGCAGGGCGCCATCACCCTGGCGCTGTTGACTTTGGCCAGCCCCGGCAAGAACATCGTGGCTTCCCCGTCTATCTACGGCGGCACCTATAACCTGCTGGCGCGCACCTTGGCGCGGCTGGGTTTGGAAACCCGTTTCGTCACTGACCCCCGCCACCTGGTGGATTGGAAAGATCTGACCGATGAAAACACGATTGCTTACTATGGCGAAGTCATCCCCAACCCCCAAGGCGATGTGCTGGACTTGGAGCCGCTGGCGAATCTGGCGCATGATTTCGGGGTGCCGCTGGTAGTGGATAACACGGTTCCCACGCCGTATCTGTGCCGTCCGATAGAGTGGGGCGCGGATATTGTGGTGCATTCCGCCACGAAATACCTTGGCGGACACGGCTCGGCGCTGTTGGGAGCGATTGTGGACGCGGGGCGTTTCGACTTTGCTGACCAGGCGGTCGCCGCGAGGTTCCCCGGTTTCAACCAGCCCGACGATTCCTATCACGGCGTGGTTTACGCCCGGGATTTCGGGGTGGGCGGGGCGCTGGGCGCGAACCTGGCGTTTATCTTGAAGGCTCGCGCCGAGGGTTTGCGCGACTTGGGTTTCACTGCTTCGCCTTTCGCGGTGTGGGCCGTGGGACTGGGGGTGGACACCTTGAGTCTGCGGGTGGCACGCCACGTGGAAAACGCCCGCGCGGTGGCCGAGCATTTACAGTCCCTGGTGGGTGGGGGCGTGGTTCAGACCGTGCGCTGGTCCTCGCTGCCGTCCTCGCCGTACTACCAGCTGGCGCAAAAATACACCCCAAAGGGTGCCGGGGCGGTGTTGAATTTCGACTTGACCGGCGGGCTCGAAGCCGGCAAGCGTTTCATCGATTCCCTGGAGTTGCTGGCAAATGTTGCTAACATTGGGGATGTGCGGTCTTTGGCGATTCACCCGGCTTCCACTACGCATTCCCAGTTGAGCGAGGCAGAGCTCGCCGCGCAGGGAATTTCGGCGGGAACCGTGCGGATTTCGGTTGGCATCGAAGATTCCCAGGATATTATCGCGGATATTGACCGAGGTTTGGCCGCAGCAAAGGCAGTGTGACGTGACGCTTCGAGATTTGTATGCAGCAGCGCCTGTAGCATCGGGGGTTGATTGGGTCGCCCCCGATGCCGGTGGGGTGCTCGACACTCCTGGTGCGCCCGTAGCGTTTACTTCGGTTTCACGAGGTGCCAACCCGAAATCCCCGCGAAACCCCACCCGCCCGGTGCGGGTCTCTTTCGAGTTGTATCCGCCGCGCAATCCCGATCCTTTCAGCCAAGCCTGGGCGGGGATAGACCGGCTGTTGGATGCCCACCCGGACTATGTTTCGGTGACTTTCGGCACATCTAATTCCACCTCGGCATCCTCGCAGTCCGTGTTGGCGCACGCCTTGCAGCGTTTGGGTCGCCCGGTTTTAGCCCATTTGACCTGCGTGGGGAAAACCCGCGCGGAACTAAGCACCACCATCACCGAAATGCTAGATATAGGGGTGCGGGATTTCCTGGCGCTGCGCGGGGACAATCCGAAAGGCTCGGTCAACTGGGAACCCGCCCCGGGCGAGTTTTCCCGCGCCAGTCAGCTGGTGACACTGCTGCGGGAAGTCGCCGCCGAATATCTCGGGGATGCCCGGGCGATTTCTATCGCGGTGGCGGCTTATCCGGCGGGGACCGTCTCGGCTCGAACCAATGCGGTGGCTGCCTTGGCCGAAAAACAGTCCGCTGGGGCGGATTTCGCTATCACCCAGGTGTTTTACAACGCGGATGACTACGGTGCCCTGCTGGATTCGGCAACCTACCAAGGGGTGAGCATCCCGATTATTCCAGGGATTATCCCCTTCACGGATGCCGCCCGTTTGCAACGCCTCGAGGGCTTGACCGGAGTGAGTGTGCCCTCTCGGCTGCAAGCGATAAGCGAAATCAGCGACCCGGAAGAACGCTTTTTAGAAGGTCTTAGCGCTACTCTCGATTTCGTCAACGACTTGATTCAGGCGGGGGCTCCCGGTTTACACTTCTATACGTTCAACCGCCCCCGCCCGGTCCTCGACCTGGTCGAACACCTGCGCTCTAGGGGTTTCACCCACGTAGACGAAGATTCCTCTTCGGAGCTCTTGGATTTAATGAATGCCGCCATGCAGCGTTTTTCGCCGTGAATCCCGGCTGGCACCTCATGAACCCGAAACCAACCCAAACCACGAAACCAGGCCACAAACGGCCAAAAAGCAAGGAGAAAACTCATGCCACAAACCACACTTTTCCCCGCCGCCACCATCGCCGGCTACCCACGTATCGGCGCGAGGCGCGAACTCAAACGCAGCCTGGAGCGCTACTGGGCGGGAAAAATTGACCGCGCGACTTTCGATTCCGAGGTATCCCAGCAGATAAACGGGCGAATTAGCCACCTCAAGGGGCTTGGCCTAGACGGCGCAGCGGCGCAACCAGCCGATTTCGTGCCTTACGACCAAGTTCTCACTTTGACCTGTGCCCTGGGCGCGGTGCCGCAACGCTTCGGCAACCTGGTGCGCCCCGATGGCTCGCTGGATGTGGACGGCGAATTCACCCTGGCACGCGGGGTGGATGACAAGGCGGCGCTGGAAATGACCAAGTGGTTCGACACGAACTATCACTATCTGGTGCCCGAAATCGGGCTCTATACACCGATTAAGCCCGTGGCGAACCCCTGGCTGTCCCAGGTTGCGGCCGGGGGCAAGGCCGGGCGCCCGGTTTTGGTCGGACCGGTAACTTACCTGCTCGGAGCAAAACCCACGGGGGATGCGCCGACGCAGTTCAATCCTCTGGATCGCTTGGATGACGTGTTGGCGGCCTTCGAAGTGTTCCTGGCACAATTCGCGGGGGCCGGAGTGGACTGGGTGCAGCTAGACGAGCCGGGTTTGGTGCGTGACACCTGGGCGCTGCCCCGCACGGACGTGCTGGCGGCGGCGGCGAAGGCCTATGATTTCTTGGGGGGATTGTCGCAGCGCCCGGCTTTGTTTGTGAATGCCCCGTACGGGGACTTGGGGTCTGACGGGCGCGAGGCGCTGGCAGGAACCCCTATTGAGGCTATCGGCTTGGATTTGGTGGCTGGCCAGGTTCCTGCGGCCGAGGATTTGGCGCGGTTAGAGGGCAAAACCGTGGTGGCTGGGGTGGTATCGGGGCGTAACATTTGGCGCACTGATTTCGCGGCGGCACTGGAAAAACTTCGCCAGGTTCAGGCCGTGTGTCCCCGGGTTGCGGTGTCTACTTCGACGTCTTTGCAGCATGTGCCCCATGATGTCGCTGTCGAGACTGCTATCGACCCCGAGGTGCGTTCCTGGTTGGCGTTTGCCGACCAGAAAATCGC
This sequence comes from Mobiluncus mulieris ATCC 35243, assembly GCF_000160615.1. Classification (GTDB taxonomy): domain Bacteria; phylum Actinomycetota; class Actinomycetes; order Actinomycetales; family Actinomycetaceae; genus Mobiluncus; species Mobiluncus mulieris. The sequence continues at coordinate 592,959 of NZ_GG668519.1, forward strand.
GGAGGTACAGGTTTTGGCGCGCGCTTTGGCTGATTCTGATTCGGTTCATGAGGCGCTAGCCGAAAACGCGCGGATTTTGGAAACCCGCGCCAAGCATCCGGGGGTGCGCCGCGCTGAGGTGCGGGCGGCTACCGCTGCGGTGGTGGACGGCGACCGCACCCGGGCACCCTATGCCGAGCGGGTGGCCGCGCAACGAGTTTTGGACTTGCCCTTGCTGCCGACCACGACGATTGGTTCTTTCCCCCAAACCGCCGAGATTCGCCGGGCGCGTGCCGCGTGGCGTAAAGGCGAGATTGACGATGCCGGATACCGGGAGGAAATCAAGGCTGAGATTGCCAGGGTGGTTCGCTTGCAAGAGGACTTGGGTTTGGACGTGCTGGTGCACGGCGAGGCGGAACGCAACGACATGGTACAATATTTTGCCGAACAGCTGGAGGGTTTCGCCACCACCGAGCACGGCTGGGTGCAGTCCTATGGTTCGCGCTGTACCCGTCCTTCGATTCTGTGGGGGGATGTGACCCGGCCGCGCCCGATGACCGTAGAGTGGTCGGCCTATGCCCAGGGGCTCACGTCCAAGCCCATGAAGGGAATGTTGACCGGCCCGGTTACCATTATGGCTTGGTCTTTTGTGCGTGACGATGTGCCCCGACGCGAGGTCGCCGACCAGATTGGCCTGGCCTTGCGCGCCGAGATCGCTGATTTAGAGGCATCCGGGATTCGCATTATCCAGGTCGACGAGCCGGCCATCCGGGAGCTGTTGCCGTTGCGCCGCGCCGGTCGGGCGGCTTATTTGGACTGGTCAGTAGGCGCTTTCCGGCTCGCGACCGGCGGAGCCAAGACGGCTACCCAGATTCACACGCACCTGTGCTACTCGGAATTCAACGTGGTGGTCGATGCGATTGACCACCTGGATGCGGATGTGACATCCATCGAGGCTTCGCGTTCCAAGATGGATATTCTACCGGCCGTGGCCGACCATGGTTTCGAACGGGGCTTGGGACCGGGAATTTGGGATATTCACTCGCCCCGGGTGCCGAAGCTGGACGAGGAAATCGGCCTGCTGGAAAAGGCCGTGGCAGCTCTAGATCCCCGCCAGTTGTGGGTTAACCCGGATTGCGGCTTGAAGACCCGAGCATATCCCGAAACCGTGGCGACACTGCAGAACCTGGTGGCGGCCGCGAAAGCGGTACGTCAAGAAATCCAAGACCAGGACTAGGTTATGCGCGAACTCCCCGAAATTCTGCCGGTAACCGGCGCGTGGCAGCCCACCGCCCCGGTGGGCAACCGCCAGTTCGCACACTTCGGAGCCTTGGAACTGGAGGGTGGGGGGCGCCTGCCCACGTTCCGGATGGCCTACGAGACTTTCGGGGAGCTCAACGCTGCGCGTTCCAACGCGATTTTGATTGACCACGCCTTGACCGGGGATTCCCATGTCTCCGGTTCGGCGGGTCCCGGGCATAGCAGTGCCGGCTGGTGGCGCGAGGTCGTGGGGCCGGGACGGGCGGTGGATACCGACCGGTGGTTCGTGGTGTGTCCCAATGTGCTCGGTGGATGCCAGGGATCTACGGGGCCGGCAACACTCGCGCCTAATGGACGTGCCTGGGGTTCCAGTTTCCCGTTGGTGACGATTCGTGACCAGGTCGCGGCCGAAAAGCTCCTCATGGACACGCTGGGGATTACCCGCTGGCACGCGGTGATTGGCTGTTCCCTGGGCGGCCAGCGTACCTTGGAGTGGGCGGTGAGCTACCCCGAGGCGATGTCGAAGGTGGTGGCGGTGGCGACCGGAGCATCAACCACCGCCGAGCAGGCCGCCTGGTGTCACGCCCAGATGCACGTACTGGAACTCGATCCGAACTTCCGTGGTGGGGACTACTATGATAATCTGCCTGGTCACGGCCCGTTCCGGGGTTTGGCTTTGGCGCGCGAGATTGCCCACACCACCTATCGTTCCCCGCGTGAGCTCCAGGAGCGTTTCGGGCGCGACCCCGGCTATCAGGAGGATCCCCTGTCCGGGGGACGCCTGGCGGTGCAATCGTATCTGGATCACCACGGGATAAAGCTGGCCAAACGTTTCGATGCGGGGTCATACCAGGTGTTAACAAGGGCAATGCTGACCCACGATGTGGGGCGGGGTCGCGGCGGGCTGGTGGTAGCCTTGAGCCAGGTCACTGCCGAGGTGCTGGCTTTGGGGGTGGACACCGACCGGCTGTTCTATCCCGCGCAAACCCACCAGATTGCCGAGTTAACCCCCCACAGTCACGCAGTGATTATCCACTCCGACTCCGGCCACGATGGCTTCCTCATTGAGTCCGAACCCGTCGGCACCGCCATCGCCGATTTTTTGGCCTAACTATTCGTGGACATTTAGCGCGTGGAATAATGTAGCAATTATCGTAAAACCCAAGGCCAGAGGGTTGCCACTTGTTGCCAATGCCGGGTTCAGAGCCACTAAATGTCCACAGAATGTGACAAACCTCACAATTAAAGCCTTCGTCCGCGTTCCCATTTAAAACACAGGAACTATAAATTGACGATCGGTTTTGCGATAAACTGACTACTGGAAACTAAATAAATTGACGACTCTAACTACGGTAAATTGGCGACTAGCATCTCATGAACAGGGAAAACATGACCGAAACACCCGCTGCACCAGCACCGAAGCCCACCCCAACAGTACCACCGACCTCAGCGCCGTATAGTCCACGTTTGGCTGATCAAGACCTACAAGACGCACTGCGACGGGCGGGTGGAGCGTTGATTACCGGACCGAAAGCTTGTGGGAAAACCGAAACCGCGCGGCAAATCGCGCAAAGCACCCTGCAAGCAGACACAGACCCCAGCCTGGCGCGGCAACTCGAAATCCTGCCTGACCTGGCACTTCAAGGTGCCACTCCCCGGCTGATAGACGAGTGGCAGGTTCACCCGATACTGTGGGATTTATCCCGGCACGAGATTGACCGGCGCCGCGAGCCCGGCCAGTTCATCCTCACCGGTTCCACCGCGCCGGGGGCGGGTGCCGCGAAACATTCCGGTGCCGGTCGTTTCGCGCGCCTCACGATGGGAACCATGACTTTCCTGGAAACCGGGCACAGTGACGCTACGATTTCTCTGCACGAACTGGCAAAATCCGCACCCGGCGAGGAAATCGCACCTCACGCCAGCAGGCTGACCATACCCGACATCGCCCAGCGCCTCGCTTTCGGGGGGTGGCCAGGCAATTTGGGGCTTACCGCCAAGCAGGCGACGGAAAACAACCGCGACTACCTGGAGACCATCGCGGCGGTGGATATTCGGGTGCCCGATGACACGTATCGCGACCCGCAGCGGGTGAAAAGGCTGCTGGTGGCCTTGGCGCGCGGGGTGGGAACCGAGGTAACCACCAGCGTGTTGGCTCGTGACACGGATTTGTCTCGCGACACGGTGCGCGAATACCTCGATTCCTTGGCTCGTATCTTCGTGGCGCAAAACCAGTCGGCGTGGCGACCACATTTGCGCTCACGGGTGCCTTTGCGGGAAACCCCGAAGCGTCACCTGGCCGACCCGGCGCTGGCCGTGGCCGCCCTGCACGCCGATGCGGATGCCCTGCTGGGGGATTTGGAGTTTTTCGGGCAGGCCTTCGAGTCACAGGTGGTACATGATTTGGGTTTCATGAGTCGCCAGGAGGTATACCACGCCCGCGGCGCTGACGGCCTGGAAGTTGATGCGGTGGTGGAGATATCGGGGCGCACGGTTTTGGTCGAGGTGAAACTTGGCTCCAGCGATGCCACCATCGACACTGCCGCCACCCATTTGCAAGCCTTCGCGAGGCGATACCTGGAGGCGGGAAACACGAGACATGCCCCGGTGCTGGTGGTGGTCACCGGGGGCGGGCTTAGCTACACCCGCCCCGACGGGGTACACGTCGTGGCCTTCGGGAACCTCGGGGCTTGAATGGCGGACACACCGCAGACTGGGAAATGTGTCAGTCGCCAGACGGAGGCTAGCGTATAACAGCTTGGATGTCAGCCTTCTGGCTTCGCCGCGCAACTCGAGGCGCTACGATGGTTTCCGAATCGAAAGCGACCCCGTCAGCACCGTCATCGCCAACTTCCTTGCTTCGTAAACAGTTATTCACTTTATGTCGACATCCGCAGTGGATTCCGTTCTCAGCCAGACCCTAAATCCTCACCTGCGATGCCCACTAATCAGGAGCAACCTCTGAGTAACCCCAGAGTAATATCAATCAGCATGTGCTATAAGTGCACGAAAATCATGCTTGGGGTGTATTGAAAATATCAACACACCCCAGGCACACTGTATTGGATTATACTAGTCACATTCTTTATCCCCAAAGGGAAATACAGCAACTACTAGAGTAGAAAGCACTATAGCAATTACATAAGCAAGAATTGGAAACCAGAAATTATCTAAGTACACACCGTAGACAACATACGCAACCAGCCTCGAGGCTCGGCTAGCTTTATCAACCAGAACGGAATAAGGCTTATATATGTGTACAGCTGTACGAAGAATTGAATCTACTACTACCAGCATCGCGCCAATAATTAGCGGTAACATGCTAGTTTGCATATACACCATAGCATCCCCCGATTCCAAGTATGTCAAACAAGGCTCCTTTACCTTCTTCCAATAATTTCTTTAAAGCACGCTCAGTGACCTCACCATACTTCTTGCCTTGCAGTTTACCTAACATCGTATGGATAGCTTTATTAAGACCACCAAGAGAATCGATAATCTTCTTCAGCTTCGGTGATTTCGCAAGGAAAGCAATAGCCTTAGCAGCCTTTGCTCCCTTTATAATTTGAGCCCCTGGTACAAAAATTGATGCCACTTCAGCTACGCAGATGGCGAGACTGCCCCACCAAGCAAAATCAGGATCTGCTACAACAGGAAAGACCGCCCCGTCCGTTTGCACATGTTGATAAACCTTGTCGCCATCAATGATATATGAAGTTGGCAATTTCTTTCCTGTGGCATCAATGGCCCATGGAACACCAGATTTCATCACAACTTCCGAAAAATCATCAGTTGCTTTTCTCTGAAGCGAAATAGAACCATCACTCTCCTTGACCCATTTAGAGCCGTCTGGAAGCTCAGTCTTTAACTCCAAGCTCTCGGTTCCACTACCTTTATTAATCTTCCATAGTATTTGCACCCCATCCGATGTCGGATTAGAAACAACCTCTTGACTCCCTTTTTTCAGGATTGACAGTTCTCTCTTTTCTCCCCATTTAAAACCCGGGACACCAATCTTTAGTAATTCAGCTCCTTTCATGGTCTGTATTGTCAAATCCGATTTTGTAGGTATGCCGGTAAGCACACTTGTTTCTTTGGCGTAAGCAATATTTTCTTCTACTGGAGTCGTATCTTTAATTAGCGAGTCAATCAGACCCGAAGTAGCACCTATACCTTTACGCGCTGAATCAGTATCGTACGTTGTAACAGATTCGAGTTGTTCTACGGGAACTGCTGCTGCTATCCCCGCACCACTTAAGGCCAGCGCAACCGTAGCAGCGCAGGCACATACCAGATTTATTGGTCTTTTCACGATTATCTCCTTTTTCGCTCTCCAACTCCTTTAGTTGGGTTACGATGGTGCTTCTATGCACCAGCAGCGATTTTTCGCTGCCAGTCTTAGTGAATCACATCTGCGGCTGTCGGGGCTACAGTCATGTGTCGGTAAATTTTATAGACAGCTGTCGGTACCCAGCGTCCGTTTGCTCAGCTAGAACACATGTAAACCTTGATTTTTAGACGAAAGGACTAGTTACCATGAAATTTACAGCCCTTGCCAGCACGATTTTAATGGCAGCAACCATCTGTTTTTCAGGTGTGACTGGCATAGAACCTCCGTTCATGTGCAATTCCATAAGTTCAAGTATCGTCGCTGCAAAACCGATACAATGCCTTTTCAACCCATCGCTGCCAGAATGTCTCAAAAAATAAGCGAACCAAGGACTAACCGAAAGCTAAGCCTGATTGGCAGAGCCGTCCCCTGCTTTCCGTCAGACACCAGGACTTTGGCTGTACCCTACATGTCTACGGCCGCTTTGCTAATTGTGTTTGACTTCGGCTCCGGGGTGCTTTCTAGCAACGGATTATCGGAGCTAGGCTCAGTGTCCGCCTTATTCCTGTTAGCGGCAATACTCTCACTGTGCGGAGTTTATCCGCCTTTCTTCGAGCTGCTTTACACCGCAGTATTCCTCACCAGTGCATATCTTGAGTTATTGCAGCCATTAGTCTCACCTATAATCGGGATATACGTACTGGTCGGTGCCTGGTTGGTGCGGTCTTGGATAATCCCTGGCGTATTACTACTTCTGGTTACTGAAATAAGCCTGATTGTGGTTTCACCACACCCCGCGCTGCAAGCCGCGGGGGCGTTGGTAGGTTCCAGCGTAACCATCACCATTGGGCTGGCCACCCGTTCCCAGAAATTAAAGACTGCCGAGGCCACTGCGTTGGCAGAGTTTAATCGTCGAAACCGTATCCCTGGTAACCAAAATGCTCTCTACCAGGAACATCGCCCTAGAAACCGAAATCAGCGAAAACCTCGACCCACAAGTTACCCGCCAGCAAGCCCTCCTGGCCTGCCTAGTCATCCGCGAGGCCGCCACCAACATCTTGAAATACGCCCCCACCGGCACCACGGCCAGCCTGGAAGTAACCCGAGAACCGGACGGAGCCATCACCATCACGACCAGCAACACTATCGGTGATTCGCCTGCAAACATAGGAACCACCGGGGGCTTTGGCCTAGCCAACCTCGAACACCAAATTACCCTTCATGGAGGCGAACTAGAATACAGTCATACCCCCGCCCGCTGGATACTGTGGGCTACAATTCCCACCGGAGGAAAGGAGTAGCTAATGAGTGAGGACATCCGCGTACTCATAGCCGACGACGACCCGATAATCCATGACAGCTTCGCTAGGCTCCTTGACAGCCAGGACGGCATCAAAGTCGAAGCCACCGCTAGCAACGGAGCCGAAGCCCTCACCAAGATGACCCGGAGTATCGACGTGGCACTCATCGACGTAGACATGCCCATCTTGGATGGC
>NZ_GG668519.1:600618-602182 GCF_000160615.1 Mobiluncus mulieris ATCC 35243
AGAATTCCGACAAACTGACGACTGGAATCCAAATAAATTGGCGACTAGATTTACGCTAAATTGACGACTGGCACCTCATGACCCCTGACCCCATAGCCGATGGGAAGCCCGTCCACCGGAGGATACGCAGACCGGCCGACTTAATTTCGCCACGCCGGTAACGCACCTTCGCTGCGTTTCGCCAGTTTCCCAACTGCGTTTCGCTAGTTTTCACGCTGCGTTTTGATAGAATGTGCTGGTGAAACTGATTCAAAGACACCTGGAAACGCGGGTAAAGGAGTTGCTGGGTATCAGCCCGATTGTAGTTATCGAGGGTGCCCGCCAGGTCGGTAAATCCACCATGACTAAAATGCTGCTGCCCCAAACGGAGGTACGGTTTCTTACTTTGGATGACCCCGTGACCAAGAATCTAGCCACGGAAGACCCCCTACTACTCCTGCAATCTAGCGGGGACACGCCACTGGTAATAGATGAAGTGCAGCGAGCCCCGCAGCTAGTGCTGGCACTAAAAATGCTGGTAGACCGCAATCGCCAGGTTGGGAAATACCTCTTGACCGGGTCGGCGAATCTGTTACGCATCCCCCAGTCCGAGGATTCCCTCGCAGGGCGGGCGATGACGCTACGCTTGCATCCATTTACTCAGGGAGAACTTGCAGGACAAAACGATGACTGGGTATCCGCGATTACCCAACTAGCCAAGGGTGGAGCCACGCTACTGGATAAGCAGCTGGCCGCCTTGACCCGCGAAGAAATCGTGAAACGCGCCGCCAAAGGCGGCTACCCACCCGGGCAACACTTGGATGAAAAACAACAACACTTATGGCTAAAGGACTACTTAAAGCGACTACTGCAAAGGGACGCCACCGATTTAGGGCAGCTCAACACGAAAACACTAACGCAGCTGTTCTCTCTGCTAGCGGCTAGCCCCGGCGGGGAACTTGTGCTGCAACATTTAGCGGATAAGCTCAGTATTAGTCGGGAAACCGTACGTCGCTATCTAGAGCTACTGGACTCGATGTTCCTCACGGTGGAACTACCAGCCTGGTCACGCAGCCTGACCACTCGCCAGGTGCGACGTCCGAAACTCTACCTCAGCGACCCCGGATTATTCACTACTCTGGAAAACCTCAACACTGCGCATTTGCTCTCACCCCAAGGCTTCGACTATTTAGGCGGACTGATAGAAACCTTCGTGGTATGCGAACTATACCGACAGCAAGGCTGGAGCGGCACTCCCCATGAGCTTTTCTATTACCGCGACCGCGCCGGAGCCGAGGTTGACATCATCATCGAAACTCCCTCGGGTGTTATCGGAGTGGAAGTCAAAGCCTCCACCAGCGTCGCTCCCAAACAATTCAAACACCTACAAACCCTACGTGACCGGCTCGGGGAGCAATTCATAGCCGGGATAGTACTGAACCTAGCCGAACCCACCCTGGTCGGCCGAAAGCTGTATTCACTGCCTATCAACTCCCTGTGGCAGTCCCCGCAGCCCGCTAGTCTTTAGCCCCCGCAGTTGTTAACGATAGGTAGTCACGATGAAAGTCCAGGTTTTGCCTGAAGC
>NZ_GG668519.1:603293-607944 GCF_000160615.1 Mobiluncus mulieris ATCC 35243
GACAGCACGATCCCTAAACCCCTGCGAATAATTCCTAGGCATAAAACAATCCCCTCAAAAAAACCTAGAAACAAAACACGGGACACTTCAAGGCCACGAAATCCAATCCAGCAACCCCATCACCCCACAAGCCCAAAAAATCTTAGACAAGCTGGGTTCCTAAAGTTACATGATTCAGGATAGATGATTTCAGCGTATCACATCCTACAGAAGTGTCCCGTAGTATACAGAATATATCCGCATATCTACGGCTAAGCCCGCTTTTTCATGAGGATGCTGGTGCTATTTTGGCGACGTGTAGAACCGCCTGGTAATTTTCCATAGCATCGCGCAGACTAACACTTCGGGTGGCGAATTTATTATTTATCCAGGCAACGTAATCCCCTGAGATTGCGAATTGTCCATTAGCTAAGCTAGCGGCATCCTCAGCCTTAGGGTCGCCATCATCCTGTAGCACAATTGCGGTATTGTCTCGGGGATTGACTAGATACAGTTTCGAGGCCGGGCTGGAGAAGAAGACGAGATATTTTTCTGAGGCGTCCGCAAAAACCAGGGTGGAGTCCTCACCCAATACGCGAATCGATCCACCTGTTTCCAGGTCCAGATATTTTCGTACCGCCGAGTACCCAATCAGGAAGGGATTAGGATTCCCTTCTCCCCAAGTTACATACTTGCCGTTACCGTAGATAAACGCTATCGTCGGCGTAATGGAATGGTCTAGAGCTTTGATGACCTTATTTTTGGGAAAATCAGTGAAACTAGTTTGCCGAAACTCTACAGCATGATTCCGTATGGTTTTGGGAGTGTCTCCTTTGCAAGCAAATTCTTTACACCCCCATTGTCCGACAAACACCATGTCGCCGGATTTTTGCCACACAAAATCGTATGCACTCGGAGAATCCGTAATCAGGGTCTCACTCTTTACCGGATTCTGGCTCATATCCAGATGCAACAGCGAAAACGTCCCCTCTGGGTATCCTTCCTTATCGGTATTAACGGAATACCAACATAAAAGCTGTCTACCGTGAACCGAATGGGGATTGCATTCTAATGCGGTTTGGCCACTATTTTCCTCATAGAGAATTTGAGGCCTGCAATTGTTTATATCCTGGCAGGCTTTGATACGCCACGGTGTCCACATGCTGTCATCACCATTCCCACGCTCTACATTCATGGCTTCCGCCCAGCCAATGCCCTTAGCACCGTACGGAAAAATATGAATGATACTCCAGGCAGCGTCACCGGTATCCACAATTTTCCGAATCTGGTCACGCTCCGGTTCCACCAAAACCAAATCAGTAGGCAGCGGCTCATTCGCACCGGCAGAATACGGGTGACAATCCTGCAGACACGTTGCCAGATAAATCCCAGCCGAAGTCGCTAGCAAAGCCTCCGCCCGGTAAGTGGGAAGCGTCATCTGGATATGCTGTTTTACTCGTAACGAAGGCACATCATGGCGATGTTTTTCTACCAAGTGACGAGAAAAGAAACGTGGCTGGGAGAGCTTCTTGTCGAACCACTCAGTTTCGAAGCGTTCGGAAAGCGGCTGGGACGCATCACGCGCCACATCCTCATCTGGCTCCGCTATCTTGGAAGCCTGCTTTGAGTCGCCCGCCTGCCCCTTTCCTGAAGCCGACTCGACCGAGTTAACGGGAACACACCCCGCTAAGGCCGCACCTACCACCAGAACCAACGCCGAAATCTGCTTCCGTAAACTCATCTCCCAGCCCCATCTCTACTTCGTGGAATATACAACATACCCTGGATTACTTGTGACCATCTTGTACACGTTCCCAGCAGGTTCCCAGTGAAATGGTCCTTCAGGATTATCCACATTCTGTTTACCATAGACCTCCCCGACCAGAATCTTGTTATTGTTGTAGTTAACACCGATTCCCACATCATAATGTCCCCTGGACCCGCTACTACCTCTCCAATAAGAGAGCTTCCTTGTAGGGACACCGTCAAGGATCACGGCTTTGCCCCAATGTTGGTTAATCGCGGTGTGAATAGTACTTATCAAGTCAGACACGCTTGATGGTGTTTTATAAGTCCAATGCCCATATCCATTAAATTGCACTTCATTAAGATAGTCAATAACTTGATAAAGGTAAGTGCTACCTCCATGCGTTATTCCCCATTTAGATGCTAATCCAGACTGCGGGATGTTCCAACTTCCTTTTGTAAAACCGTGGACTAGATTTCTCGTAGACGCTGGCCCGCACCACCAGTCACGCTGTTGTTCTTGGAAATCAGAAATAGCTGTAGTTATCACACCAGGGTTGGATACTCTAGTGGATTCTAGGATTTTTGTTCTGGTAAGTCCGTTGTGATAGCCAATCAAAGAGAGCATACTGGGATTATCATCGAAAAATAACTCTCCTTCCCAAGGACAATTCTGAATCCCGTTGATATCAGGGTCGCATGGTTGATTCGTTAAAGAGGCTCTTATTTTCGCATCACGCGCTTTGTTCTCGGCTATCATTTCTCGCCATTCCCGCAGCATTTGTGGCTTTAACCTATCCAGCTCAGCTTGCGCTTCCGTTTCGGTAAGAGTTGCTTTGCTGTCCATTACTGAACGAGCTTCTCGAAGTTCTGCCGCCTGTGGCAAGTTGTTAAATTGCGGCGACATCTTAGCCATTTCTTCTAACTCATCAACATAGTAGCGGTACAGCTCTGTCGCACTTGCATCGGGAGCCGGTGGCGGAGGTACATTATCTTGCCTAGTTCCCGCGATGCTGTAGCTTTTAGGCTGCTGAGAACTGGAATCCTGATTTGAATCGCCATACGCCACGACACCGGCACTGCTTATCACTAGCGTAGCTACAACCGCGTAGGCACACGCCAAACCCACCTGTTTTCGCATAACATTCTCCCTTGAATCATACCAAGCTTCCTAGAGCTGGATTACTGTGATGCCGGCTGGCACCGGCAGCGAATTTTTCGATGACACTCTTAGTGAATCACACCCCCAACCGTCGTCGCTACCGTCATGTGTCGGTATTTTTATACCGACACATGACGGTACCCAGCGTCCGTTCGCTCCGTTAGAATGCAGGTAAGCCCTCGATTTTTTGACGAAAGAACTGGTTACTATGAAGTTTACTGCTTTTGTTAGCGCATTCCTTCTGTTAGTGTCTACCTGCCTCGTTGGCACGATTGACTTGAATCCGTATGCGTGGGATACGATAGCTACTCGTGTCAAACCAGCTAAACCAGTGATATGTTTCTTCATCCCATCTTCGCCAGATTGCACCAAATTCTAGCCGGAATGAAACAGCACCAGTTCAAAAGCCTTCTTCGGCGGGTTTTCCCTCCCTTTCGACCCACCACCGGTATTTTAGTGCTCTACGTGGCTACGGCTGCGGCAACGATATTGTCTGAGTTTGGTTTCGGCACATTCTCTAGCCGCACTACAGAATCAAGTTCGACAGTGGCTCTGATTGCGCTGGTAGCGTCGCTAGCTCTGTGTGGAGTTTTCCCTCCGTATTTCGAGTTGTTTTTCATTACAATTTTCTTAACCAGCACCTATCTGGGGCTACTGAATCCGCTAACAACACCTGTTTTTGGTCTATATCTGCTGGTCGGGGTGTGGCTGGTGCGGTCTTGGATAATACCGGGGCTACTACTGCTCCTCGTGACCGAAATAAGTCTAATCGCGGTTTCCCCACACCCGAGTCTCCAGGCTATCGGAGCAGTATTCGGCTCCGGCGTGACCATAGCCCTAGGGCTCGCTATCCGTTATTTCCGGCTAAAAACCGCTAAAGCCAACACCCAAGCAGAGCACAGCCGCAGACAAACCGAACAAGCACGCCGCGAGGCGGAGCTCGCACGGCGGGAGGCGCGGGAGACCAGTAGTCTGATACGTAAACAGTTGGCGGTTCAGTTGCACGACACGATAGCCAAAGACCTCGCGCATATCGCGATTAAAGCCCAGGAACTAAGCCAACCGGGTTGCGCCACCCCTGAGGAACTCGCTGCCTTGGCAAACCAGGCCATCGCCACCTCGAAACGCATCAAACCTACCATTCTGCAACTCGATACCGAATCCGGGAGAGCCAACATCACCGAAACCGTATCCCTGGTAACCAAAATGCTCTCTACCAGGAACATCACCCTACAAAACGACGTGAGTGAAAACCTCGACCCACAGGTTACCCGCCAGCAAGCCCTCCTGGCCTGCCTAGTCATCCGCGAGGCCGCCACCAACATCTTGAAATACGCCCCCACCGGCACCACGGCCAGCCTGGAAGTAACCCGAGAACCGGACGGAGCCATCACCATCACGACCAGCAACACTATCGGTGATTCGCCTGCAAACATAGGAACCACCGGGGGCTTTGGCCTGGCAAACCTCGAACACCAAATCACAACTAATGGAGGCGAACTAGAATACAGTCATACCCCCGCCCGCTGGATACTGTGGGCTACAATCCCCACCGGAGGAAAGGAGTAGCTAATGAGTGAGGACATCCGCGTACTCATAGCCGACGACGACCCGATAATCCATGACAGCTTCGCTAGGCTCCTTGACAGCCAGGACGGCATCAAAGTCGAAGCCACGGCTTCCAACGGAGCCGAAGCCCTCACCAAGATGACCCGGGGTATCGACGTGGCGCTCATAGACGTGGACATGCCCATTTTGGATGGT